>NZ_JACLHY010000023.1 GCF_014397245.1 Arenibacter arenosicollis
GAGCTGGAAACGGTTGAAGAGTTTTTCCTGATAATACTTTTTTCCTTGCATAACTAAAGTTACGATCGATCCGCCGATCCACAATGATCATGACCGACTTTTTTGCTAACTTGTGCAACAGGCACAATGTATAAAAATAATCGCTCAATTTTGGGCTTAACCAAAGGTCGTTGCAAGTTTACTACGTCTGATTTTCCTGCGGAAAATCCTCGCACGTAAACCCGCAACTATTCTTATACGAGACCGTTGTGCAACATATCGCCATGAAAAAGTTTCTGATTATTTCACTTATCATATTATTTCACGGTTGTAAAGAAAAATCGACAAGGAATTTTGAAGATTATAATGAAGAGGACTTTGTTGAAGTGCAAGGACTTATTATAAAAGTCGAAAAGGAATTTGCCTATCAAAACAGAAAAGTGGACGTAACATACATTTACGATTTAGAAAAAGATAACCCAACCATTGGCCATGAAAAGAATTCCCCATTTATTCCTATGGTTGGACAACCTAGGGTTATTATGGTACATAAATATGAGGACAATGTTTCCTTTTTAGGTGTAAATACTTATGTAAAAGATGAAAACGACTTAGTAAAAAAATACTTGGAAAAGAGCGACCAATTTGGAGTTGAATATTACGGAGTTGACCAAAACGCGTTGGATTAATAAGACAGCAAGAAGTAAGGAAAAAATAAAATACGTTGCACAACACGGTGTATAATTAATTGCGGGCGGATTTCCCAAAATGGAAATCCTTGCAATTAACTATCTTCGGTACTGGCGGACATTTTCCGTTGGAAAAGTCCGCAACTAATCATACACATGACCGTTGTGCCTAATTCCAGAATGACAGAAACTGAAAAGAAATACGAGAAGATTTTATTCAAATATCACAGTAATGTTCTAGACGAATTGACTGTAGAAACAATGTGGGCTGAAATAATTGACGAAGAAAATGGAATTTACAAATTAGATAATATTCCGTTTTACGGACCATTAATCGCAACCGACGATGAGTTTTATGCGAAATTTGAGGAATCGGAGCAAATGCTGACTTATCAAAAGACAACTAAGTTTTCAGGGAACTCTATAGTTCTAATTATGATATTGCAAAATGGGTTTGACAAAGAAGTTATAAGAAACAGATTTAAGGAATTGAAATGCAAATCGGAAGGACTTAATGACTCATATTTTTCAATGGAAATTTTAAAAGACATTAATTATTTCGAGATTAAAAAAATGCTGACGGAATATGAAAATGACGGAATTTTAGAATATTCAGAACCGTGCTTATCGGAAAAACATCAAACGGATTTAAAAAACAACTAGGCACAACAATGGCTCCTATGAAAAGCACTAGTCCAGTTCCTTAAAGTTAATATTTTATTTTTTATCAGTCCATATTGGTGATTTTGGGGTGTTGAATTGTTGGCAACCCTTGTCAGCTTTTTACTTGGTTGTCAATACTTCAACACCATATATAACTTGCTCCGCATCCTATAGGTGATCGATCCTAGATTATGAACGTCACCGGCATCTGTATGATTATAAGTTATAATAAGCCCGGCCACTTGCTATAAAAATGTGATCCCAATTCCTTGGGCCACCCACGTTGTTTTGTGGTACTGGCTTTGAATACTTCGTTGTGAGCTTTGTTATCTGGTTGCTGTTTATCCTTTAGGTTATTCCAATACCCCTATCACATAAGGGGTCTCCGTCTTAAACCGCCAGTGTCCTGCTAAGCAGTTTCCTGGCTACCTTTATGATAATGCTCTTCACGTTCTTGCCATGGTACTTGCGGTAATAGGCCTGCATAACTGGATCCGCTCGTATAGCCTGCCAGGCAGTCTCCACAAAGTAGGACCCGATCAAACGGTGCGCCCTTGGAGTCATTCCCAGTGTCCTATAATTACCTCCGCTCTGGTGTACATCTGGGGCGAGGCCAACATAGCCCGCCAGATGTTTTACACTGTTGAACCACCCCAGATCCCTTAGTTCGCAAAGTATGCCGCATGCCACTATACCACCGATTCCGGGAATACTACGAAGCAGCATGTAATCTTCTTGTACTGCACTTTACAATATTTCCTGAGTTGGGTGGAAACGTAGCGCAGTTCTTGATCCACGAAACGGAAAAAACGCATCCTGCTCTCCAAGGGCGCCTTCGCCGTAGGAAATGCAAAAACCATATTGTTCAACCACTTCCGATACTTGTGGCTCCAATGGTCGTTGTCGAACTCCACTGGCTCCTTGATACTGCATCCTAATGTAGCTCTTGATCCGTCTATAATCCTTTACGGGGTCGTTGTGCCAACGGAAAAGGCTCCTGAGCTGTTCCCGTTCATTCCCCGATACATGGATTCTCTCCAAACGACCGTCCTTAAGTTCCCTACTTAGCAATTGCGCATCGATCTTATCGGTCTTTGTATGGAGTTCCCGTCCCTTTCTGTGCACGTCAGCAGGGTACACGACCTGTGAACGCCATCCATACCCCTCAAAGCAACGGTGGGCATGGTAACCGCAGCAACCGGCCTCATAGACAACATTGACCTGGTGTCCGGAAAAAAGTTTGTCTACATACTTGAAAAAAAGATATGGTTTGGGAGGCATAATTAAGGATTACCCCGGAAAAAACGCAATGGAAAAAATAAATATCCCAGCTATTCTTGTGCATATCCATCCCAATGAATAAGTTAGATGCGGCGGTAATGTGCGTATTCATAGCTTAAAGGTTTTAGCTATAAATAAAAGATACTCAACCTACTACATTCAAATAGATGCTATAATTCATTGTGGTATCACGCCAAAAAGAATAAGAACAATGAAATATTCGAGCTAAACAATTATTAATTCTTAGGTACTATTTTTAAAAAAAATCGTTTATATAAGACAGATTCACTGACATTTTAAAAATTATAAATATATTTTTAATGTTTATAACTTACCATAAATCCGAGTGAATTTGCATATAGATTAAAGAAAGTTATCGAAAAGAAGACCATAATTAAAAACTTGATAATTCATCAGTATAACTCCTTTGAAATGTTCAATGGGATAAATGAATTATAAAATAAAAAGCCATAAAAATGGATAATCTAATTATTAGCATGGTAAATACAATTGCCAGCAAAACAATTTTTTTTACAGAAATAATGTTTTTAATTGTACATAATGAACTTGTGAAAGGAGGAGTAATTATAGCAATCCTATGGTATCTTTGGTTCAATGTAAAAATCATACCCTCACATGGTCGTGGGAAAATTATTACAACCCTTTACGGAACCATTGGCGCCATAATTGTTGGTCGGTGTTTAGCTAATGTACTTCCATATAGGGCTAGACCTATTCTTAATCCAGAATTCGCATTCACTTATCAAATAGATGAATTTTCTTGGCTCAACACTTTAAGTTCCTTTCCAAGTGATCATGCCATTCTATTTTTTTCTCTAGCCACAGGAATTTTTTCTATTTCAAAAAAATGGGGTGTTTTTTCATTCGTCTACGTTTTTTTAATTATTTGTTTTCCTAGAATATATTTAGGGTTCCATTATTTTACAGATATATTCGTTGGTGGAGTAATTGGGGTTTTAATGATGTGGTTAATTTTAAAAGTAGAACCATCAAAAAGGCTTTCACGGTATATAATGAAGTATTCCAGCATAAATCCTGGTCTATTTTATGCCTGCTTTTTTATTCTTAGTTATCAAATAGTCACATTATTCAATGAAAGTCGTGCCTTGGCCAGTTATGTATTTAAGCACATATTTTAATAACAAACCAAGCTATATATGCTGTATTATCAGGTTTCAAATTAAAAAAATTAGACCATTTTTTTATAAGGATACAACGGTAAGTTTCCTAGATAAAGATTTGTTTTTCACCGAGTCATTGTAACTGCAAATTTATTAGTCACTAGCGATTATTGAAAATTGCGCTGGGGTCTAAAAGTAATTCTAGCGATTAAGTACTTCAACTAAAATAATGTTTATCACAAAAAATGCTTAATTCACAGCAATTCTATAATAAAAGAAGAAATAAATATATCTTTTTCGAAAAATTCTCTAGACCGAATTAAATAAACTGTAAGAAGCTTCTATTTTACAAAAGATCCATAAATTTAATTTGAGGTTTATAATATTTTTCAAATTTTAAGTATTTCAAATCCCTGTTATATGAAACAAAACATTGGAAAGCACCTTACTTAAAATACTTGTAGAACCTTTTATTTCCTAAAAGTAACATTTCCTTATCACCTTCACTATCGCCAAAAACGCTAATTTTATTAAATTCAGACAAGCTATATTTCTCTCTTATACGATTAACTTTTTCTATTCCATAGCAATTTTTTGTGGCAAAATTTCCGGTTAAGACATGATTTTTATGCTCTAATTCCGTACACACCAAGTCAAAATCCATGAATTTGGTCCAATGCTTTAAATAAGATTTAAATGATGCAGATACTACCACTATGGTCAGGTCCTTATTTTCTTTTTTAACCTCCTTTAGATAATCCAAAAAGCTTGCCCTAATTATTTCAGGAAGTTCATTTTGGCTATAATCCAAACAAAGCCTATCAAATTGAAAAACATCCATTCCCTTGAAGTGAAATGAAAATAATTTTGTTTTTGCCTTTTCATTAGAGTATAAGTTGAGCTTCATAAGTATGACAAAAGGAAATATGTATAAAAAGCCCGAAAACAACTGAAACCAGCTTTTAGAATAAGTTAGAAAATGAATAAAACTATCTTTATTTGTTATAGTACCATCAAAATCGAATAAATAAATTTCCTTTTCTAGACTCATTAAATTACAAATTATTAAGTTATTTTATACTGCTACTTCTCAAAATTAAGAACGCCGTCGTAATAAAGAAAATCATGTTTATAGAGATAAAAACCATCCCAAAGGCGGGCCCAAAATATTCTGTTGGATGAATCCCAATTTCAATATCCAGAAATATCCTTAGTAATTTTGGCACAATTGGATAAACGCAGAAATATGTAGCAAGACCTATTAATATGGTTCTGATTTTCTTTGAAAGGGCAGGATTGGAAAACGCAATAAGTACTGGAGCCATTATTACTACATAATCATAAGGTAAGTGAAATAAAACAGGAAAAGATAACAATAGAGTTGAAATTATAATCAGACGTTGGGAAGGACGATAATATAGACAATAGGCAGAAAAAGCTCCATATACCAAGCTAGCGCCAATTGAGAAAAAATTTATACCAAAAAAAGATTCGTTGCTATAATAAATTCTAAATAAAGTGAGTAAATCTGAATGTCCATGCCCACTAGTGTACATTGAAGCTACCTTAAACGGCAACGAAATGGATTCGAGAAAGCCAATATCAAATTGAAATGAAAAAATTAACGCAATTAAGAGGTTGATAAGTAAAGCACCAATAGCCTCTTTATAAAAACCAGCAAGGAAGAAACCCAGAAGTATTGGGAAACCAAACGAATATTTGGAAAAAATTAAGGTCAGAAGTACCAAAACAACCCACTTCTTATTTCTAAATATCCATGCTAACGAAACACTACATAAAATAAAAATGGATATTTGGCCTTGATATAAACTATTCGCAAAATTGCTCCCTACCAGCATTATACTTGCTATAAGAAGTACTTTGTATACTTCTACCTTCTCCCAACGTATAAAAGCATAAAGTGTAAAAATGAAACAACCAACGTTAAACATGAACCATATGAGCTTAAATTGATCCCAATCAAAAAAAACGAAAGGAAATAGCACATAATATAGTATATGTCCATAATTTGGATAAGCAGTTAAAAGCCACTCGGAAGAAGTTATTGCGGAAGTATATGGATTAATGCCTTCCCATAATAATTTTGCTCCATACCATTGGGCATCTCCACCTCCATCCAGGTACATCAACCTATAATAGGAATAAGCCAAATTCAATAAAAATAGTATTCCAAAAATGGAATAGAATAGCCATTTTTGGAATATTTCTGCACTTATTTTACTACAAATTAATCCCATTATTATAAAATAAGTTTAAATATTCATTTTTTTAAATTGCCACTCTGGAATGTTTCGTATTATCAACATTATCCAACGCCATATCCAAATTGTATAAACCACATTTGTAAGTTTTTTCTGAGCATTGTAAATATCACTGGCAACTTGCTCAGGGGTACCTGTCAATCTTTTTGGCAAATCTAAACCTTCTGTCATTTTAGTTGCTATAAAGCCTGGTTTCACTGTTATCACGTGGACGCCGGATGAAAAAAGACGATTCCTGAGTCCTGAAAGATAAGTACTCAACGCCGCTTTGGCTGCGCCGTATATATAATTTTTTTTACGGCCCCTATCGCCTGCAACAGAACTAATCCCGCAAATAAAACCTGATTTTCTTTGCTCAAAATCCAAAGCTATTATATTAAATAAACTAACAATCCCAGTAAAATTTGTATCTATTAGCTTACTAGCTTCCATAAATTCTTTTTCTGATATTTTCTGATCTCCCAAGTATCCAACAGCTGAAATTACACCAATAACTTCTTCTTTTAATTGATCATAGAAGAATTGATGAGAGCTGTAATCAAGAATATCCAATTCCAAACATTGGGCATGACATTCATATCTTAATTTCAAATCACTTGCAAACTCTTCGAGAGTATCTGAATTCCTAGAAGCCAGATATAAATTAAAGCCTTCTTTGGCGTATTTTCTTGCAACAGCCATTGCGACATCGCTTTTGGCGCCAATTATTAGTACATATTCCTTTTTAGATACCAAGTCGTTTAGATTGAATTGAGTTAAATTTTTCATTCATTTTATATTTTTTTCTGATATTTCGGAATATTTCTATTTTTGGATATCCCTTTTCAAATGTATCCTTTGCAACCCTGGCGTCTTTAGCCAAATAGATACGACCACCCCTATTTACAACAATTTCATCAAGCTTGTTCAATAGCTCAAATAAACCTTTTTCAATTTTAAAGTCCAGTGCCAAACTATAACCTTCTATTGGAAATGATAAGAAATTTCCGTTCTCCTTTCCATAAAGTTTTAATACAGATAAAAAAGATCCTTTTCCAGAGCTGGCAATCGATTTTAATATTTCCTCCAAACCTTCATAACTGTTCCTTTTTGGCAATATAAACTGATACTGGATAAAACCATTTCTCCCATAAATTCTATTCCAATTGTTTATACTGTCCAAGGGATAAAAAAATGTTTCAAAGTCTACCAATTTTTCCGTAATCCCGTCTTTGACTTTCATATAGTAGAACGTATTGAATATTTTAACACTAAGCGTGTTTAGAATAAATGAGGGGAAGAAAAAAGGGACATTGACCTTTTTTTTGGGTATAAAATCCAATCGTCCGTCATTAGTAAAATCCCCAACCATTAACAAGGACCTTCCCATTTTATCATTTTTTGCCAAACAATCAATCCAAGCAACGGAATAAGGTTTATTTTTATATTTTTCGAAGGCTTCAAAAGTTTCTTTAAGGTTTTTAGTCTTAATTGTTTTTTGCTTTATAAATCTTGATTCAATTTTCTTTAGGTATATTTTAGCGTCCAAAATTATTCCAGTAAGACCCATACCACCGCAAGTTGCTCTAAATAATTCGATATTTTCAGTTTTACTACAACTTACAATTTCGCCTGAAGGGAGTAATAGATTCAGCATAGCAACACATTCACTGAAACAACCTTCTATATGATGGTTTTTACCATGAACATCACTGGCTATTGCCCCCCCCACCGTTATAAGTTTTGTCCCGGGTGTAACTTTCAGGAACCAACCACGTGGTACCGAAAATTCCAGTATTTCAGTTAATAACGCTCCAGCCTGGATATGAAGAAGTCCTAGGTCATCATCAAAATTTAAAAAGTAGTTTTTGGGTTTTATACAAACTATAGTATCATTTATTGCACTATCGCCATAGCTTCTACCATTGCCATAGGCAATAATCTCTTCTTCCTTTTTTATGAAAGATTTTAACCTATGAGTTTCCGAAATGATTACCGTCTTAGCATTGACTTTAGGGTAATTTCCCCAACTTTTTGTGTTACTCATTGGCAATTATTCTCTTTAAGAGATTTTTTTTTAATACAATTCTCCTTTTGTATGGATAAATCAGAAATAAATTAAAACAGAGAAATGCAAAATCCACCCCGATAAAACCGTAATTAAAAATGAATCTTTGAATACTAGATCGGTCGGAGATCCACTATTTTTTTCAACAAAACTTAGTTGCATGTATCTCAATATACCCAAGATAACATAAATTGATGTCAGATAGACAAATTTGCTTTCCAGTCTACCTACGACTTCGGCTGAAGTTGTGTATAGAATATAAGTTACTATTGTTACCGAAGACATAATCATCATAGACCCTTCGACAAATTTTAGATTATAATCCGTTATTACTTTGCGCATTTTATGATTTTTCTCAAGGAACAATAAAACGCCATCTCTTCTTTTCGCAAATGCAAGAAAAAGTGCCAAAAGGAAGGTCATAATTACTATCCATTGTGAAAGTGGAGTATCTGTTATTACCGCCCCTAGAATTATACGTAGTACGAATCCGACGGCTATAACAGTAATATCAAGTATAGAAATATGTTTAAAATAGTAACAATAAAAAAAATTTAAAACCAAATATGATCCCATAATACCTAATGCATTAATTGAGAGCATGCCCATAATTAGCAAACCTGCAGCTAAAAGCAGAATCATTAAAAATATTGCTTCTGGGGTCGAAACTGTCCCCGCGGCAAGTGGGCGAAATTTTTTCTTTGGATGCAATCTATCTTCCTTAATATCTTGGTAATCATTGAAGATATAAATTGCACTGGCACACATCGAAAATGACAAAAAAGCTATAAATAGATTGAATAACAGTTGAAAGTTTGAAAACTCCCCAGCAAAAAACAACGGCATAAAAATAAAGAGGTTTTTTACATAATGTTTTGGCCGTAAAAGCTTCAAAACATTACTTGAATTAACCAAAGCTTTTTGTATGCTGGGCATAGATTCCTATTTAAATTTTAGCCCAATGTATTACATTCGTTTTTATTTATATAATCCTTTCGTTAAATGGTAACAAATAATAGATTTAGAAAATTACCTAAAACTCTATTCTGTTTAGCTGCATTACTCTTAGTAAAATCCGCAAAATTTGAAACAACCATTCTTAAATTAACACAAATAAGAGCGTTGGCCACTACAATCTAGCTAATGCAGTTACCAAATTTAAAATAATCTCAATTCAAATAAATTATTCAATAGTGTTGCTGTCTAGATTTTTCCATAATTATTTAATCGATGATTTAATTTACATCAAATCTCAACGCCGGATTCTTAGGTGACGAGTAAAAAAACAAAAAAATTATTTGATATTTTAGTAAGTATAATCATTAAATTGTTAATCTGTACAGAAAGAGTTTCATGCTTTTGCCAATTTTTGTTTTCAAACTCTACTTCGTGCATTTTTTCATTCTTCCATAGGGTGAACATTAGTTATAAACTCTTTCCCTAGACTGCCATAAATGCGTCCAATGGTTTTGCTTTTGGGTTGTTAATCTGTTATTAAATCGTTTTAATGTTGGGCAGCACCTAACACAGGTCACGGATGGGGTATATAAGGTTGCCTTTATATGGTTTTGCCCCTTTTTGCCCATCCTAGTTTTTCTATAAAATTGCCAAACTCCTTTAATCCCACTGACTCCCTACTTTTAGTATTATGAATTAATCTAAATTGCTATCTTTAAGTCAACTATCAAACATGCGAGCCGAAACGTTCTATGCAAGCTGCAAGTAGAACATAAAGCTTTTTTAAAAAGAATAAGTATAAATATTAAATTTTTATTTTATGAAAACTAAAACATTAATTATTGCTTTAACACTTACAATAGGTTTATTTACAGCTTGTACTGAAAAGAAAAAAACTGAAAAGAAACCTGAGATAGAAATTAAATCCGAAGAAAACAGAACATCCCTTGAAGACAATGTTGATGAAGCAGAAAAAAGAAAGTTAGATAGTATTCGTCAGGTAAAAGAACATGGACATGCACACTAATTAAACTATATGAAATTAGTAAAAATAACAACTCCAGTTATACTATTACTTTGTTGTTTTATATCGGCATCAGCCTTTGCGCATGGTGTAGATGAAGAGACACAATCATTTTTAACATCCAATAAAGGTGTTGCTTTTGGACCTTTTCTATACATAGGTGCAAAACATATGATTACGGGTTACGACCATTTACTCTTTTTGATTGGAGTTATCTTTTTTTTATATCGAACGAAAGAAATTATCACCTATGTAAGTTTCTTTACTATTGGTCACAGTCTTACGCTTTTATTTGGTGTTATGGCAGATATAAATGTAAATGCCTATATCATTGATGCCATAATTGCCTTATCTATTGTCTATAAAGGTTTTGATAATTTGGGAGGATTTAAAAAGATTTTTGGGAAACAACCCAACACCAAAGCAGCAGTTCTAATTTTTGGGTTATTTCATGGCTTCGGTCTTGCAACCAAATTACAAGAATTTGAATTTGATAAAGACGGGCTTTTCACAAACTTACTTGGCTTTAACTTGGGTGTAGAAATTGGACAGTTTTTAGCATTAGGATTTGTACTCTTAATCATTAAATTCTGGCGACAATACAGCAGTTACATCAAATTTTCCAAACTCACTAACTTACTTTTAATGGCAGCTGGCTTTTTATTATTCGGTTATCAATTAACAGGATACTTTATTTCTTAATGCATAATATACTATGACCACAAATAAGCAACTTAATTTAACAAAAGGCCAAATATTAAAATCACTACTGATAGCTTTACTTATTGGTGCAGCCGTGCTAGTAACTGCTGTATTACCTGCGGAGTATGGAATCGACCCTTTAGGAACAGGTGAATTACTTGGTTTTTCTAAGTTATACCAAGGAAAAAATGAATCAGAAACTATTGATACCGCTTCCATTTTAAATTTTAATAAAATAAAAATGGAAAAATTGGGATCGCCACAGAATACACCAAAACCGAGTGAAGCTAACAATCCACCTCCAAAAGTTCAGTATCCTAACACACAGGATTCCATAGAAGTTATTGTACCAGCTAAAAAAGGTATTGAATATAAATTTAAAAGCTTAAAATATGGAAGCATTAAATACGAGTGGGCAACAGATAAAGGAATTGTTTATATAGATTTTCATGGTGAGGTAAAACAAGAAAATCCGCCAAAAAACGTTTTTTATGAAAGTTATACACTTGCATATTCAAACAATATGGCTGGAACACTAACCGCTCCTTTTGAAGGAAAACATGGTTGGTATTTTAGAAACGAAACGAACGAAGATATTGTCGTTACTATTAGACTAAATGGACAATATGTACTATTTGAATAAAATGCCTGAAGTGAACAACGTGTCCTATGAAAAGTACTAGTCCATCCCGATAATTATCGGGACTCCCAAAGTTAATATTTTATTTTTTATCAGTCCATAATATTGATTTTGGAGTTTTGGATTGTTAGTCATCCTTTTTAGCATCATGCTTGGTTGTCAATACTTCAACACAATATATAAATTGCTCCGCATCCTATGTGTGATCGATCCGAAAATTGGAACGTCGTCGGCATATATATATTGGTAAGCTATAATAAGGCAGGCCGCTATTCGAATTAATCATCAATTTATGTAGGAATCAAATTGTTAATTAGTTTTTACACGATATTCAATATTATTCATAAGAACAACTTGCCATATTTTATACAATAAGTCGCTCGTTGTTATAAATTTGATTACTTTACTTTAAAATTATCACTAACAATAGTGAACACAAAACTGAACACGTTTTGGAACACATTTTTATAAACTAGCATCTGGGAAGCCCTGTATTTAGGGAGTTTTAAAAATACAAGCAGGAATTCATAACCCGGAGGTCGGGGGATCGTGCCCCCCTCTCGCTACAGTATAGAAATCACCCAAAACAAGCGGTTTAGTTCACTCTAAACCGTTTTTTTATGGCTTCTATTTCCTTGTAAATAACTTTTGTATTACAACAATGTCTTTTTGGATTACACCTGATACAGGAAAACATAAGCAAAAGGGTGGCGATTGTAGAATCAGAAAAAACTGCTATTATCATGTGTATTCTTATGCCAGATTATATTTGGATGGCCACAGGATATAAAACTGGCCTTAATGAAAAAGTATTACAACCCCTTAAGGGTCATAACGTGATTTTATTCCCCGATAAGACAGAATATGGTGCATGGGCAGACAAAACAGCCATGCTTGCTGCAAAAAGCTTTAAAATAAGCTGTAGTTGCTTGCTTGAATCCTATGACCTAGATGAAGGGCCAACTTGGTGGACTTGTTTTCTAAATATGAGGGAAGCTCCAACCGTACTAACAAACCCCTGACCCCAAAGGCCAAGGATTTACAATAACTTAGCGAAATAAATCCACAGGTACTGAGATTGGTGGAGGAGTTTGGGTTGGTGTGATGTCCTTAGCCTTTCAGTCAGCTATTCTAAATTGTAGATTAAACTATATAGAGAAGTTAATCAAGGTGTAGGGTCCTAATCCACAAATTTATCGCTTATATAACAACTCATCCATATCTAATAATGTGATAAAAATAGTTGTTAGTTTTTATCTATTTATCCCCAGATTTACTAAATCCAACTCCTAATATCAATATTTTTATATAAATTTAACAATACTTCAAAAGTACAATTAATGTGAATAAAGTATACCATCAAAAAATTTTGATTTCGATGTAGTTAATGATAATATATGAATAATAAAATAATATATTTTACCAACAGACTTAAAGAGAAATTGTGGTTTCGTCCCTTTATTTTTTGTATTTTCTCTATAATTGCAGCCTTACTTGCACAATTTGCGGACAACACTTTTTTAAAGGAATTGGTTCCAAAGATTAGTGATGATTCTTTAGTGGGTCTACTTAATACCATATCGGCCAGCATGTTGGTTATTGCCATCTTTGCAGTTGCATCCATGGTGTCGGCTTTTTCGGCTGCAAGTAGCAACGCTACTCCCCGGTCTTTTAAATTGGTAGTAACAGATGATGTGTCGCAAAATGCACTTTCCATATTTATTGGTGCCTTTATCTTTAGTATTGTAGCTACTGTAGCGCTTAAAAACGGGTTCTACGGGGAGGCAGGTATATTTATATTATTTGTACTGACCATTCTACTTTTCGGAGTGGTTATAATTACCTTTTTAAGGTGGGTAGACCGAATTTCGCGATTGGGAAGACTTTCAAATACCATTCAACAGGTCGAGAAGGCAGCTTTAAATTCTTTGTCTAAAAATATAAGCAACCCTCTGATGGGGGGCACTCCGCAAGAATCTTCGATTTTATATAATGGAGAAGCCTGTTATTCCAATAGTACAGGATATGTTCATACTATAAACATCGAGATCTTGCAAAAACTTGCAGAGAAAGAACAAATGCATATCGATTTAAGCTGTGTCCCTGGCAGTTTTATAAGCTTCAATACCCCTGTTGCTTTTAGCAATACTACATCGGGCTACATTAAGGAACAAATTGCCGAGGCAATTGTTATTGCGAACGAAAGAAGTTTTGATGACGACCCGAGGTTTGGAATTATCACCTTGTCTGAAATTGCAAGCAGGGCCCTATCTCCTGGAATTAACGACCCAGGTACGGCAATTCACATTATTGGCAGTATGAACCGATTATTTTGTGCCTATAATAAAATGCCATCTGATGGACCGATAATTAAATACGATAGAGTTAGTGTTCCGGCATTAAAAATTTCCGACCTATTTACCGATGCTTTTAGACCTATTGCCCGAGATGGAGCAGGAAATGTCGAAGTCATGACGCGATTGCAAAAATGTCTGGCCATAATAGCTGCGATAGACCACCCTGAATTTAAAAAAGAGGCCAGACACCAATCCATACAGGCTTTTAAAAGATCAGAGATTGCCATGGGGTTTCAACCGGATATAGAGGAGTTGCGAAAAATCACACTTTTCCTTTCCGACTCCTAAAAATAATTATGTGGTTGTTTGTTTTTCAATCATATTTTATAAGTCAAGGTTAATATCGAGTTTTAAAAATATTAATAAACTACAATATATGCTAATAACCTATTATATCATTTCTGCATTGGTAATATCGGCCTCTATATTGCCCTTTATTACACATCAACACTGGATGTTTCGCGTCTGGGAGTTCGGAAGGATTCAAGTAACCATTATTCAGTTAGTGACACTAATTATAGGTATCTTGCTTATAGAAAACAAGAGCGTACTTTTTTGGAGTACAATGCTGTTACATGCAGGGCTACTTATTAATCATCTAACCATCCTAATTCCCTACTCCAACTTATACAGCACCAAGAAACTGGATCATATTCCCAAACATACCCAATTAATTTCTATAGTATCGGTGAATGTTTACCAATTTAATGAACGATATGAAGAATTAATAAAGTTGGTCCTGGATGTTAAACCTGATATTTTGCTTACGATGGAATCCAACCAGGCTTGGGAAGACGCTATGTCAGTCATTGAAAACGAATACACTAACTTTAAAAAGGTGGCATTGGAAAATACATACGGAATCCATTTTTACACCACCTTAACCGCACTATCAATGAAAGTCAATTATTTTATTGCAGATGATCTACCGAGTATCGAGGCCTCCCTTCAAACCGATGAAGGAATTCAGTTTACCTTTTTTGGAGTACATCCGCCACCACCAAGTCCTACGGAGGAGGATAACTCTAGGGAACGGGACGGAGAATTACTTTCTTTAGCTAGGAGAGTCAAGGAGACGGTTGGACCTGTAATTGTTGTCGGCGATTTTAATAATGTTGCTTGGGCGAAATCTTCTATTCTTTTTAGAAAAACCTCAGAATTGATCGATCCTAGAATCGGACGAGGATTCGTATCCACTTTTCATGCTAAATATAGATTTCTAAGATTCCCTATTGACCTTTTTTTCCATTCATCAGAAATTTTTGTCGAAGACTTTAAAACTTTACGTAAAATTGGAAGTGACCACCTTCCCCTCTTTTGCGAATTTTTTATAAATAAGAAAGATGATGTACAGGAGGAAGATGTGGAAACCTTGGAGGAGGGAGAAATGAAGGAGGTAGAGGAGATGATCGAAGATGGAATAAAAGAGGAAAGCGACAGACCGGAGGTAGCAAAAGAATAGGCTAAATTATAGAGTTGTTCATTACATTTACCGCTCGGCACAGGTCCCTTTCAATACAAGCGTTCCGATGTGACTGACTTAGTACGCACCTAAATTGCATTATTATGGAGTAAATTGTAAAATACCTAATATATGCCACCAAGTACCCTTTAAACAAGATATTCAATTTTTCATTTCAATCATTTTCTTTAGATATAATTTTCTCCCACTCTAATATGCAATCGTTCTCCAACGTTCCTTGATAGTATTGATTCACTTTCAAGAAATCAAGGCATTGTTGAGACTTGATATGTTTTCAGTAATTTTTAAATGTAACATCGAATCTATTTGTGTTTATTAACATGTGTTTTCTGATATATTTCGTACATTCAGAACAATTGCAGGTGCAGTTGATTTAAATTGGGGTCGTATGAATAAATCTAAGGTGAATGGGAGAAAATTGAATCTCGATTTTCATGAAATTCTTAAGACTCCCACTGATGGTTGTTATGATGACTTGGCCTTACTAGCAGTTAAAATTTTTGATGTACCAATAGCTATAATAGCACTGGTAGATTCAGACCGAATGTGGCTCAAATCATCTGTTGGTCTTAAGGACGAACATTTGAAATCTAGTACGGAATTATGTTATTCTGCTTATCTGTCCGATGATGTTTACATTAAGGACAAGACGAGAGTTGATCCTCGTATGCTCTCGAACCCTGTGGTATCCGGTGCAATGGGCCTACAGTTTTTTGCTGCAGCTCCCCTAAGGTCTTCACACGGGCCTACTGTAGGTTCATTCTGTATAATGGATGAAAGGTCAAGGAACTTTACTGTTGCCGAGTCGTCAATGTTACGACAGCTTGCACGGGTTGTGATGGATTATTTCGACTTAAAAGTCAATGCCAGATTATTGGTCAAAGACATTCAGAAAAATCTTGGTCAAACTTATAATTGCAGTTAATACCATCACTACCGTTAAGCTACAAGTACAAGGAAAGCCTGTTAAACCAACTCATTATTGCATACTAAATAATTTTATTCATCCTGCAGTGAATACCTCCTCGTAAATTTCAAGATAATTCATTATCAAACTTAACAAATTACGGAATTGGTAAGATATGGTTTTACAGAGGCCATATTTACATAAAACACAATAAACAAAGTGGTAGCGTTGTACGATTAGTACAGGTTACATTCTTTCAGTTTAACGACCTAATGCACCACATCATTACCCTAGGGCCACCATACAACGATAATAAAATGAAATCTTTAGTAGGCCAGCTGACTCTTATATAAGTATCTAAAAGTAAGACTATCGATATATAATTAGGCATTGTTGATCGGCACGACAGTTCAGAAGGTGAAAATTTAAAGTTTCGAATAAGGTAATTGTTTTAAAAAGACTCGTGTAATGTCATTCATGGCATTGGCATATTCCTCTAATTTTATGATTCGCTGCCATTCGGGATGCGGACCAAATTTGGCCCATGTCCGAGTGTGCGCTTCCATATCCTTAAAAGCAAGCATATATGTTAGGCATGGCATTTGGTCTCCAGCTATATTCTCCCCAAAGAACACCATAGGTAGCCCGACTTCTTCAAAGATTTTAAACTCACTATCGTTGAACATTTTGACTTTTCTACGGAGTGCATCTTCATTGTGACTCTCGTATATTCTTAACTCAAAAAGATTAGCCTCATCTACGGGTTTTACCAGCTTGGGAAAACCAGCGGAGGACCTAATAAGATTAGTGGATATTCTCTTGTAAGGAATTATTTCTTCCGTGGCATTGAGATATGTTTTTGCGTCCTGTAAGTATTTAGCGTCTTTTGCCAAAACATCTTTACTTGATTGAAAAGTTTGTATGTTGTCATAGGGAATAAGCAAGTAAATTTTCTTGGGCAAACTTTCACCATACTCCTCAAAGGCCCCAATATGTTCAATACCCTGACGGTCTAGCGCCGGTAATAGCGCCTGTTCTAAATAGTTGTGTAAAACCTTTGCCTGTCCGAAGAACTCTAATTCATAGGTTCTCAACTCATATACCTCTTCCTGTGAATATATGCTGGTAAAAGAGAGAAATAATATTATGGCTGATAAAATTCGTCTGTTCATATTGATCAACATTATTTATTTTGAGCAAGATATTAAATTATTAGGTCATAAAATAACATTGATTCAACGGCACAAGATTTTTGGATATCATTAGCGATATGGCTTTCACAGAAATTATTTCAAATTATGGTTGCTTGAGAGGCTTTCAATAAATAGTATTTTAAGCTGAAATTTTGAACAAGGTAAAAAATCAAATATCAAGTGGGTACATTCATATAGGCTGATCTGAATATTTGGGATGCGATCTTCTAATATCAGTGTTCTTTGGAGATGATTTTTACCCACATGAATATGAACTAATTAATAATTTAATTTGTAGACCTTATGATAATTTTATTTATGGGTTCTATGTGTGCTTTAGCCCATAACAGTTAAGTGTAATCTTACAAGGCAAAAAAAAAGTAACCTTTATTAACCATACAAAAAAAGATTCAATATGGGACATATGCAAAAAATCCTTCCGAAAAGCGACAGAAGGATCAAATCTTCTAATTCTTAATTCTATTAAATCATTCAAAAAGAGAATCCAGTAATTAATCTGTACCCAAATGCATATAGGACTACTATGAACATAGCAAAACTGAACCATGAAAAAGCTTTGAAATAGCTTTTTACTAGCCAACTTCCCAGCTGCTTAAATCCATTGTGATATATTTCTTTAAAAAGTAATATTGTTTCCATAAAAATTGTTTAAGGGGTTTTAATGCAAAGATATCACAGTATTTTACCAAGTACTTTCTTTTTCTACAAGGAGTTAATAAATACGGTTTAAAGCCAAAAAAAAAATATTCATCTAGTATTATGGCACTTAAACGAATGTATATCTACACTTTGTGAATTTTTTGGAAGCTTACGTAATTATAATAAACTTTGGATGAACTAAATTAAAAAAACACAGCTATGCTAAAGCATAACTCTCTGGTAATTCTCAAATGCACAGTTCCAAAAAACAATTCGTTTACTACTTTTTTGAATGAAGAACCTTATCCACGGTGCTTTTGGAAAGTGGTTTGTCAAAATGCCCTTTTATCATAGGGTGCTCCTTGGCCCTGGTCCTATCTTTCGAATTTGAAAAGGCCGATAGAATGTAAATGTCCGTTTTTTGTAAAACATTGCTACCAATCTTTACTGTATCAAGAAATTCCCAACCGTCCATGCCGTTCATGACCAAATCAAGGAATATTACATCCGGTACATCCTCTTCATTATTTAAAGGATGGGCAAACATGTTCAAAACTTCTTCCGCAGTGTCACAAACAATAGTCCTGCAATTAGAAATTGATTGTTCAATGCAATATCTTGACGCGAATTGCGACACTAAGTCGTCATCTATAATACAAACTGTCAATTCCATTTTTTTAAAAATTAATCGTTGTAAATATGAGTAAGATTTAACACTTAATTAGAAATCCTAACTGGTAAACGTTCAAAAGATCCATATTTTCGTCGAAACAAGAAAGTTCCATTAAAGAGGAACCTTCAATAAAGCTCTGTTCTTTTATTCTTCATCTCGGCCTATAGACAACCATTAAAGTTCTAGCCGAATAACGATGTTTAAGTTAGCTAAAATCCATACCAGAGGACAAGTCAATCTTATTTGGTGAAGCGGCATCATTGACCTTTCCAAATTTGTGTTCAACAATTAATTGTTCCACTAAGTTATCAGGAAGGTCATTTAGGAAATATGTATCCGCATCGTCGGTTTTTGAATCCATATTCGTTGGTAATGCTCGCTGGTGAACCGCAGAAATTGAGGAGGTATTTCTGGTTAGAATCAATCTGTTCTTCGCACGTGTCATAGCAACATATAGAACGCGTCTATCTTCTTCGATTTCGGCAAGATTATCCAATGACCATGCCGATGGAAAAGCTTTAGGGGATACATTTAACACAATACAGACATCGGCCTCCAGTCCTTTGGCTGAATGGATAGTTGATATAATTACATGGTCCTTATTCTCTGCAGTATTCAGCTTAGACTCACTAAGAACATTCATGCCGTTCATATTTTCCGAATTATCCAGAAGACCTTCTCCAATAAACTCGCCAAGGGTAGGATAGCTTTTAGCCAGTAACTTAAGAACAGGAAAATCGCCTCGTCTTTTTTCATTCCAATCACGCCTGTATCGAAATGCCAGACCTAACGACATTGCCTCATATGCGGTATCTACCATTTCACCCACATCGCTTTTAGATTTTATAGATTCATAAAGCTTGGCTATTTTGCTACCATCCTCTCCTGGCATGGCATTTTGGAGAATGTTCGGAATATCATCCTTTTCTACATTTTCTATGACCTGTTGAAGTATTCGTGATGCCCGTACTTCCCCGACTCCCTCTTGAAAGGTCAAGAACCGTATCCATGCAATTTCGTCATATGGATTATTTACAATACGTAGCAAAGAGACCAAATCTTTGATATGCGCTGCCTGCATAAACTTACGCCCACCATAGGTGACATATGGAATCTTCCTTCGTATGAAAACTGCCTGTAATGACTTGGAGTAATATTGGGACCGTGCCAATACCAGATGGTCGGAGAATGTCCGGTCCTGGTGCGTGAAGTTATTTAATATCTCGTCTGCAACCCAATTGGCCTCTTGCCATTCGTCACTAACATTTACAAGCCGTGGCAACTCTCCAGAACCACGAATCGATTGTAATTTCTTATTATAGTTTATCGGAGACTTTTCCAATAACCAATTCGATATATCTAAAATCTCCTGGGTAGAACGATAGTTCTTTTCCAATTTGTATACCTCGGAATCCGGGACCCTTTCCTTGAAGAGATGTACATTCTTAAAATCGGCTCCACGAAAAGAATAAATAGATTGTGCATCATCACCAACGCAAAATAACTTACAAATACTGACAAACGGGTCTAACAGGTCCCATTGTAAGGGATTGGTATCCTGCATTTCATCCACTAGTAGATAATCCAGATGTTGTGAAAGAATGTTTCGTGCTTCAGGGTTAGTTCGCAACTGGGTGGAAACGACCAAAAGCAGGTCATCATAATCCAAATATCGTTGTTCCCCTTTTTTAAGTTGATATGCCCTTAAAATATTTTCGACATGCGGTTTTATTGTCGAGATTTCATAGTCGGTGTCGGCGTCCTTCTTATTCTTAAAGAGTTTTATCCGCAAACTTTCCGTTAAGCTTTTTTTGGTATTTCGGGCCAAGGAATATATATCGATAAGTTGTTGCGGTTTTATACGTAGTTTTCCGAAATCGAGATTCTGGTTTCCACAAACCATTTTCATAATACTAAGCTGATCATCTGGGTCAATAACGGTATAAGCTGCGGCGCCGAATAAATTCGGAAAACGCACGATCAATTGGTTGCACCAAGAATGAAAAGTAGCACCGCTTAAGGAATTGCCATCGGATTGCGGTAATGTTGCTTTTACCCTTTCGACGATTTCGTTCGCAGCCTTTTTGGTGAACGTGAGTATCTGTATTTTCGATGGGTCTATTCCTGATTGTATAAGATATGCTGCCCTTGCGATTATAGTCTTTGTTTTTCCGGTTCCCGCACCAGCTAATACCAGGAGATGTTCGCCATCAAATTCGACTGCTTTTCTTTGCCCATCGTTAAGTGTATCTGGAATGTTCATAGTAGTACTAAATTAAAATTACCGTTAATCATCGAATACTGGGGAGCTCTTCAAACTTAAAATTATTTGATTACACAAGATGCTCTTATAAAAAATTGTTTTAACGCAGCGAGGATAAGTATAACGTTAAATTCAAGAGAAAGACCATCAGTGGACAAACTCTTGTGGCACCACTAATTTAATGGATTTAGGGTTGGCATTCAAATAACTGCTAATGATACGCATGGTATGATACGTGTTTTTTCTAGCTGTTAAGAACGTCTCCAAATCATCAAGACCTTCAATGCCCTGATCTCTGTCGAAAAAGCCGTATCCTTGATATATGCTGTTCTTGACCAAGACAAAACCATGTTCTTCCTCCGAACGGCCTTTACAGATAACGGCGTAATTATCCCTATTCTTATGAAGCTCGGAAATAGCCCGTTTGGCTCGGATGTTATAAATTGCCACGGACTCTTTTCCCTCGCAGACCTTGTGGCAATCTTTTATTTCATAATGCGAGCAGCCCTCCTTACTACTTTGTAGCGCAGTAAATCGCGGACACAGGGTGAATTCCTCACAGATTTGCCTTAATCTGGCAACAGCCTCCTCACGCCTGTAAAATGTTACGGCTCCCAAATCAGCTGCGGATTTTCTATCGATTGCAAATTGGATGATACCTTTTCTGTTGATGTAATGTATGATACAATATGGTGCCCTTAGTTTCTTTTGTGTAACGTTGAAGATCGGATAGTGGTTCTGTATTTCATCAGCTTCCAACAACAATGCGATGAGTTCATTTCCAGTTTCTAGAAAGTCTACGGTGGCGGTCGCTTGACAAAGGTCGTATTCCTTATTTTTTTTATCATAGAAATGACTGAGGACCCTTTCCCTGATTCGAATGGCCTTACCTACGTATATAATCTTACCACGGCTGTTCTTGAAATAGTAGACACCGGGACTCTGTGGAAGGCCCGCTAAGAGCTCCCTGTCGATATTCGGAGCCAAGGTGGTCTTTCTTGAATTTAAATAAGAATCGAAAACAATACCCCCGTCATCTAGACTCATTAGACGCTGAAATAGTATAACGGTAGCGTCAGTATCGCCTTCGGCCCGATGGCGGTTGACGAGGGGAATGCCCAAAGTGGAACAGAGGCGTCCCAGGCTATACGATAACATTCCTGGCATTAATTTTTTCGCAAGTCGCACTGTACAGAGTCTTTGGCGACTGTAGTTATACCCTAGGTATCGAAACTCAGAGCGCAGCACCGAATAATCGAAGGTCACATTATGCGCAACGAACACGGCATCCTCAGTAATTTCTAGGATTTTCGCGGCAATCTCTTCGAAGAGTGGGGCAGTTCGTACCATATCATCATCTATTCCTGTCAGACCTGTTATGAAGTTGGGAATCCGAACTTGGGGATTTACCAGTGATGTAAACTTATCCAATATTGTGTTCTCGTTCATACGAACAATGCAAATTTCAGTAATACGGTTATTTCGAATTCCCTTTCCAGCTGTCTCAATATCGACGACTACATAGTCCATTTAGTTAAAATTTTATTTCGTGCCGTAAAAATACTACAATCAATGGAAATAATCCATAATTTTGGATATTTTCCAATAATTATCAAAATAGAGCAAATGGACTATCCAAATCTGATACGTTTAGAAGACAAAATTAAGGTATTACTTGACTATAGATTGGCGGACTACCACTATAAGCTGGTTATAGTAGAGGCTTATTATGCAATGGATAAGACTGTGATGTGCCGCATAGAACTATATGGGTCAAAAACCACTATAACACATCGGTTAGCCAAATATGAAGCTAAGCTAACAGAGGGATTTTATTACGAAGCAGAACAAAGGTTAATAGGTCAAATGGAGCTTAAGGAAAACAAATATGTAATTGAAGATTATGGATAATTGACTATGGAAAGAGCGATAGTACATATGGATATGCATGATTATTACATTGCATGCGAACGTTTGGCAAATTCATCCCTGAAGGGTGTGCCCCTTATCATCGGTGGTGGTACCAATAGAGGGACGGTTGCCGCCTGCTCTAAAGAAGCGGCAAGGTTTGGTGTTCGGGTTTCAATGCCTACTGCTTATGCGCAAAGGTTATGTCCCAATGCGACTATACTTAAAGGGGATTATGGCTCATACACCAATAAATCAAAGGAGCTTACCGAAATAATAAAGGAACATGCCCCGGTGGTCGAGAAATCATCTATTCATTCCTTCTATTTGGATATTACCGGAATGGACCGTTTTTTTGGCTGTTATGATTGGACAAAGGAACTCTCGCTACAGATTTCAAAAATGTCCGGCCTTGACCCTTCCTGGGCATTATCGGTCAATAAAACAGTTTCAAAAATTGGAGTGGTCGGTACCACTCCCACAATGCCAAGAATTTTAAAACAGGAGGAAGTGCAGAATTTCTTGAATCCATTACCGATTCAAAGATTGCCCAATATTGGTGATACTACTTTCCAATTATTATCAAGAATAGGAATCCGACAAATAGGTAAAGTCTCTGAAATGCCACCGGTGGTTCTACAGAAAATGCTGGGAAAAAGGGGCAATTTAATTTGGCAGCATGCAAACGGTATTGATAGTGAACCAGTAAAACCTTATTCAGAAAAGAGAGCGGTCTATCGGGAACACGATTTTGACATGGATTGTATAGATATCCAGGTTATAAAAGCTCAACTAATGGCCATGGTGGAACAATTAGCTTTTAAGCTAAGACAGGATAACCTAGTGACCGCAAAGGTAATTGTCAAGGTAAAATATAACAACCTTGATACAGAAACCAAACAGTCAAAAATAGGCTACACTTCATTGGACCACATTCTGAAAAAAGAGGTGCAGCTGTTATTTTTCAAACTTTATCATAGAAGAATGCGACTAGTAAAAGTCGGTGTTCGTTTCTCCGATATCGTATCGGGTTCCCATCAGATCAATTTGTTCGAGGATACTAGTGAAATACTATCGTTATATAATGCATTGGATTCCATACGCAACAAATACGGAATGAATGCCGTAGGAACATCTTCAGCTTTTCAAAATTACCGGACCAAATGAAAATGTTTCTTAACTGCCATTCATACCATAGTCTAAGATACGGAACAATCCCATTGGAGGAACTTGTAGACCTGGCAGCACAAATGGGTGTGGTTACCTTGGGGCTGACCGATATCAATACGGTAACGGGTATTTACGACTTTATTCGGATGTGTGATGCAAAAAAAATTAAACCCATAGTGGGTGTCGAATTTCGCAATAATGATGAAAAACAATATACCGGACTAGCAAAGAACACGAAGGGAATCGGCGAGCTTTGTGAATTCTTGACAAATTATAATCTCAATGAAAAGCAGCTTCCCACCATAGCCCCGAAATTTAAAAATGCATTTATAATTTATCCGCTATCCAATGTTCCAGTAAGTTTGGAAAAGAATGAATTTCTTGGGGTCAATGGATTTGAGACCACCAAATTGATCAAACCGATATATCAAAAATTGCTAAGAAAAACTATAGCGTTTCAATCCGTGACCATTCGTAACGAAGACGAATATGAGCTTCATAAAACGCTGAGATGTATCGACCATAACATCTTGTTATCACAGTTGCCGGAGGATGCCCATTGCCATCCCTCGGAGGTTATGGATCCTACGCAGACTTTAGAGAAACAGTTTTCTAGATATTCTGGTATAATCCGCAATGCGGAGAAGTTGGCCGATCGCTGTAATTTCACATTCGACTTTACGGTACCTAGGAATAAAAAACTGTACACGGGGAGTAAGTCGGGGGATATGTTACTGTTGGGGCAGTTGGCCGAGGACGGAATTGTAAGGCGTTATGGTGCAAAGAACAAGGATGCCAAAGTTCGAATGGAAAAAGAGCTTAAAGTAATAGGCGAACTTAACTTTACGGGATATTTTTTGATTACATGGGATATTATAAGATATAGTCAAAGTAGGGGATTTATGCATGTTGGTCGCGGAAGCGGTGCGAATAGTATTGTAAGCTACGCCCTTGGAATTACGGATATCTGTCCTATTGAGCTTGATTTATATTTTGAGCGTTTTTTAAACCAAAATAGAAAAAGCCCTCCCGATTTTGATATAGATTGGTCTTGGCAAGAACGTGACGAAATTCTCGATTATATCTTCAAGAGATTCTCTCCAGGTCACGTAGCTTTCTGCGGAACAATTGTGGAATTCAAACATCGCTCTATAATGCGTGAATTGGGCAAAGTCTATGGTCTGCAAAAGGCGGAGTTGGACCAGTTGTCCAATAAGGGTTTGCAATCTGGCGGAACGGATTCTGTTGTTGACCGTGTAGCAAAACTTGGAGCTATGCTTTTGGGATTTCCAAATCAAAGAAGTATGCATGCTTGCGGTGTAATCATATCCGAGGAACCGATAACTAATTTCTCTGCCTTAGAGATAAAGCCTAAGGGCTTCCCAATCGTTCAATTTGATATGCATATTGCCGAAGATATCGGGTTCGAGAAGTTCGATATTCTTAGCCAACGAGGATTGGGAACAATAGCAAGTACCGTAGAACTGGTTAAAGAGAACAAGGGTATCAGTATTGCTATTGAACAGGTTAATTCCTATAAGGTAGATGTCCAATGTAATAGCAACTTACAAATCGGAAATACCTTGGGTTGTTTTTATATAGAGAGCCCTGCCATGCGTGGTCTTCTCAGAAGATTAAAATGTAATGATTATCAGACCTTGGTGGCAGCTTCAAGTATTATTCGCCCTGGAGTAGCGAAAAGTGGTATGATGAAAGAGTACATTTATCGCCACAATAACCCGAATAGTTTTGAATATTTCCATGAAGTATTTGAAGAATTTTTAGGAGATACCTATGGTATAATGGTATATCAGGAAGATGTTATTAAAATTGCCCTTCACTATGGGGGTCTTGAACCAACCTATGGGGATATTTTACGGAGAGCCATAAGTGGTAAATCGCGCTCTAAAAAAGAGATTGAAAGTTTAAAATATAAGTTCTTTGAATCCTGTAAAATACGTGGCCATGACGAGCAATTAAGTTTGGAAGTTTTTAGGCAAATCGAAAGCTTTGCGGGGTACTCCTTTTGCAAGGCACATTCCGCCTCATATGCGGTAGAAAGTTATCAGAGTCTCTACCTTAAAACCTACTACGGAATTGAATTTATGGTATGTGCCATAAATAATGGTGGTGGATTTTACCGTACGGAAATTTATGTTCATGAAGCAAAGCGTTCTGGGGGTACCGTGCATGTACCTTGTGTGAACAATAGCGAATTGCAGACTTGTGTGAAGGGCGTGGATATCTATCTTGGATTCGGTCTTATAAAATCTATGGATGAAAAATTAGCAGTCCAGTTGGTTGAGGAAAGAAAGGCGAATGGCGATTTTACATCCTTGGAGAATTTCCTATCGCGAACAGCCATCGGCGGTGAGACCTTACAAACTTTGATATTTGTTGGTGCTTTTCGGTTTACCGGTAAACCGAAAAGCGACCTTATAATTATTGCCAAAATGTTGGAATCTGGTGAGGTTTCGAAGTCACCTATGCTGCTCATAGAAGAGCCAATACAAGAATATACATTTCCGGTTATGGAGCGCAATATTATCGAAGATGCATTCGATGAAATAGAGATACTCGGATTTTCGGTATCGCTCTCTCCTTTTGAGCTCTTAAAAACAAAGTATCGCGGGGATGTAATGAACAACCAACTGCTTGATAATTATAAGAAAACGGTACGTATGTTGGCCTATCTGGTATCTACAAAACAAGTGCCCACCAAGAATGGTAACATGTATTTTGGGACATGGATAGACAATAATGGGGATTACTTCGATACCGCCCATTTTGCGACCACATTAACAAAATATCCATTTAAAGGTGGGGGCTGCTATCTACTGCTGGGCACGGTGGAGGTGGATTTTCATTTCCCGACCATAATAATATCCAAGATGGAAAAAATGCCTTTTGTTCCGGACCCTCGATACGAGAACGGTAGCGATAGAGATTATAAAGTACATGAGAGATTAAAAGAAGATAGGAGCACTACTCATCGAGCCCCATATCCACAGGAGCATGAAATTGGTTTGCCACGTTCCAGAATGAATTAATTTCTCAACTGAGTGAAGATTTATTCTATTATAACTTTAAAGCAAGAAAAATTTTAACGTTTCAACGAAAAATGCCCCTTAAAACTTCCACCAATACCATTTTCCTATCGGAACCAATAGTCAGCTTAAGGCATGGGCAGACAAATCAACCATGCTTACCGCAAAAGGCTTTAAAATTAGCTGTAGTCGCTTACTTGAATCCTATGACCTAGAAGAAGGTGCCGATTTGGTGGACTTGTTGTTTAAGTTCAAAAATACTTCCGACCATACCAACAAACCCCTAACCCCAATGGCGAGGGATTTACAACGACTTAGCGAAATAAATCCTGCGGTTTGGAGATTGGTGGAGGAGTTTGGGTTGGTGTGATATGTGCATTCAATTAATCCTAAAAGGAAGGATGATTTCTCTTTTAAAATCCTCTTCTAGCTTCCCTGTCGGTCTACTCCATTTATATTTTATCTAATTCTAATTTAACGAGAACAGCTATTTGATATCAATTCATTTATGAACTGAATCATTTCAAAACTACAGGCATGAAGTAACATAGCGAAGATTAATCGTACCGATTGTCGATTTTTTTAATAATTTAAACGGTAAAAATTTAATATTTTAACATATTTAACATATTTTCAATAAATAATAGTCATTTATCCGCCAATCGGCCTGAATCCTCTTTATATTTTTTTTTTACGAAGCTATGGTTATGCTTTGCTAACTGAAAACCGATCGTATTATGAAACCACTTTTACTATTAATCTCGTTATTGTTTATTTTAAGTTGCGGTAAGGATGAAAGCAGCTGTTGCTCTTAACGCTAGTACAGGTAGTTTCTCTGGTACATTTAATGAGACCTTTGAATATACAGATTGCAGTCCAAATTATAATTGCGGTGGAGTAATAACTATATCCAGAAAATACAATATATAAATGGTAGTTGACAAATCACAGTAGAAATGCATAGCATTATTAAAAAATGAACAAAAACAAGCCAATGACAACCAATAAACTTAGAATAGTAACCATATTTCTTTTTTTTATATTTAGCGGGTGTGATAATTCAGATGATTATCTCAACGATTACGAGGTGGAAATAAATATTACTGGAGATGTCAGTGAATTTGATAAATTTCTAGCAATAGCTTCTGCAAGAAATGACGGCGAGGGGGAGTTTATTGGTGAAAACCTTCTATTTCTAGATTCTAGCGAAATAGCGCCTATTATTTTTTTTAATAGTGATTTGGAGGCTGGCACCTATAAATTTGTTACTGCAAGAAAAGCCCAAAGTTTGCAAATATCACATGAAAATAAATTCATAAGTACAGGGGAAACATCTATTGATGCCTCAATGACTATTACCGTGATCGTCAAAAGAGATGGAAGAGAAATTGACTACTTTAACATAAGTTATGATGAATCAACTGGTGATGAAGAATTTCTTGTTAATTATAATTCTGATAATGATGGATATAAATGTTACTGTACAACAAACTGCAATCAGCTTTTAGGACACGGTGGCATTGGACCTGCTATTCCCTGTGATTAATACAAATGACTAAAACATTTTGGCTAATAATAGTAACTTTTGGACTAGCCTATAATTTCTGATATAGTGAAATAAAGGAGGCTGCCTTTTAAAGCAGTTTTGATTTTTATATCTATATGGTGTTCCCTACTTTTAATGGGAAAACCTTTTAATATAAGATTCCTAATTGTAGCATTAGGGTTGATCTATTCTCAAAAATTTATTTGTGAGGTGTAATTTGGTGAGCTATCCAAGATCATTAAAGAACCTAATTTAATACATAAACTTTTGAAAAACTGAATCAAAGAATTACCCGGTTTGAACAAAGCATGGATGATTATTCATTGTTTATAGCTAATATTCGGCATTATTTCGCACGATTGGATACTAGATATAAAGACTAAATACAGCGTTATCAAAGATTAAAAAAAAATAGAAGTGTCATTTTTTTTAAACAGGGTCAGTTTCTTTTTTTTGAAGCGCTACAGATATTAAAAAATGAATTTTATTTGCAACTAAGCAAGACGGACTATCGCTAAGTAAAAGTCAATATGATTTGGATGGTCATTATTTACATTGTATTTTCGTTAAAATTTAATATTAATACAGTAAACGATTTCGTAAACGTTTTTATAAAATTAAGTACATATTAAGGGGTTGATTAGGATTTTTTCAAATTCATAACCCGGAGGTCGGGGGATCGTGCCCCCCCTCTCGCTACAGTATAGAAATCATCCAAAACAAGCGGTTTAGTTAACTCTAAACCGTTTTTTTATGGTTACGTTTTACGAAATCATTGCATTTGAACACAAAAGCGAACACGTTTTAGAACACAGTTTGTCCAACAAGAAGAATTTTTCCTTACCAAAAATCAACACCGCCAATGGAGACCTTTCCAAACGTTGGTATGTCTATTTTACCTTTCGAAACCCAGAGACCCAAAAGTTGGAAAGGATGAAAATAATTTAAGAAATAAAGAACAAGCAACAAGGTTAGAGACTAATTTAGGGTGAAGGATAATCTTTAACTTGTGTAAACAATGTGCCTTAACGAACATTTTAAAATAACGTTTCGTCCTAATTTATCGACATTTCGGTTATTTATAAATCAATTAAAGTTTAAAATTAATTAGTTTCACATGGATTAAACTTGAATCATGAAATTATTAGTAATTGGTGGAACTGGAGGAACAGGACGTGAATTGATTAAACAAGGCCTAGATAAAGGTCATATTATAACAGCTGTTGTTCGTAAACCAATAAAAATAAAATACAGTCATCCAAATCTAATCATATTAAAAGGAAATGTTTTAATTCCGGAAAGTCTTGAACAGGCCGTTCAAGGACAAGATGCGGTTCTATCTGCATTAGGCCATAAAAAATTCTTTATTAAAACAACCATACTTTCAAGAGGAACTAAAAATATAATATCTGCTATGACTAAAAATCAAGTAAAACGATTTATCTGCATAACATCACTTGGAATTAATGATAGCAAGTTTAAGCTTGGATTATATTATACCCTTTTCACAATACCATTAATACTTTTATTTTACTTTATAGATAAGTCCAAACAAGAAAAATTAATAATGAAAAGTACCTTGGATTGGACAATAATTCGACCTGGTCAGTTAACTAATGGAAAAAAACGGACTAATTACAAGCATGGACTCACAGTTGGAAGTTATATCCTGACCAAAATGATCTCAAGAGCAAGTGTTGCAGATTTTATGTTAAATCAGCTCGATAATCAGACATATATAAGAAAGACTCCTGGGATTATAAATTGATATACCGTAACTAACAAAACCTTTAGTCCATTGCGAGGATTTCCTAAATGTAACTCCTTGGGAATTATCTATTCGGTTTTTATTTGCTAAATTAGGTGCTTAACCAGGCTCCTAACCATACACAAGACCGTTATGTGCAATTGACAATACATTAAATCGTTCTTGACAGATGATTGCTCACCTCCTAAGCTTCCTTTTTTCTTGTTGCTTAAGCTATCCCTCACTTTTGGTGTAGGAAAATGTGATGTAGTTTGAAATGATAAGGACATATCCTTTAGAAAAATATTTCCCCTTGTAACTGATAGACTAATTTGATGCCTTCGTATCACGATTTTAAAGAAATATGAGCAATAACGATAAAGAGCACTTCCAAGAGAACAGTCCCTTTTATTTCCCTTTAGAAGTTACCCCAAGAAAAGGGCTACTACCAATATCACGCGAAGACTATGAAAACAAGCCCAGTGGTGACATCTTTGGCAAAATACAGGATGCCGGGATGAAGTGGAATCCAGAAGATGTAAATCAATCAGAATTCCTTATAATGAGTACTGCGGGAGGGTTGAAGAACGGGGAAGAGACGCTGGCACTGGGCATGCACTCAGGACATTTCGAATTGGGGGATGCCGCAAAAGTTGCTGCAAGTGCTTTCAAAAACCTCTTTACCAAACCCTATTATGTATCAGTATCCGATCCTTGTGATGGACGTACCCAAGGCACTACAGGCATGATGAATTCATTAGCCTATCGTAATCATGCCGCCACAGTTTTAGGAGATTTAAGACGCTCTTTGCCCAATCGCAAAGGCGTAATGGGCATCGCTACTTGTGACAAAGGCCTACCTGCGATGATGATGGCATTGGCGAATGAATCTGATCTTCCAACGATTATTATGCCGGGCGGGGTGACATTAATCGCCAAAGGAATAAAAGATTTGGGTTCGGTACAGTCTTTACCATCGCTTGTTTCCCATAAAGAAATATCATTGCAAGAGGCACAATCCCATGGATGTGCTTCCTGTGGGACACCAGGTGGAGGTTGTCATTTTTTGGGAACAGCAGCCACCTCCCAAGTCGTAGCAGAAGCATTGGGAATGGCATTGCCACATTCGGCACTAGCCCCCTCTGGAGGGAAGATTTGGTACGCCCTTGCTAAAGATTCAGCGATTTCTCTGGTAAATCTGGCAAAAAACAATATATATACCAGGCAGATCGTCACTCAAGATGCCGTTTACAATGCTATGGTAGTACATGCAGCTTTTGGTGGATCTACTAACCTCTTACTGCATATCCCTGCTATAGCTCATGCAGCGGGTCTACCGATGCCTACTCGAGAAGAATGGGAGAATATTAACCGAAAAACGCCTCGATTAGTCAATGTGCTCCCAGCAGGGAAGTACTCCACAGCACACGTATATGCTGCCGGAGGAGTACCAGAGGTAATGTTACATCTGCGAAAATTAGGTCTACTCAAAGAAGACTGCCTCACAGTTACAGGCAAAACACTGGGCGAAAATTTGGATGTCTGGGAGCAGGGTGGTAAAATGTACGTTTGGGAAGCAGAGAATAAAAGAAATAGACGTCAACAAGTACGATTTAACCTCCAGACATTTAATGCTGATGCACATCCTGATAAAGTGATACTATCTCCTAAAGCGGCAAAGAAGGCCAACATGAAAAGCACCTTGACTTTTCCCACCGGAAATTTGGCACCAGAAGGAGCGTTGATCAAAAGTGGTGCAATCGCTCAAGAGATGATTGATGACAACGGCATATACTATAAAAAAGGAGTTGCTAAAGTATTTGTCTCTGAAGCAAATGCCATTAAGGCAATTAATCATGGAGAGGTAAAACCAGGTCATATTATCATATTGATTGGAACCGGGCCAAGTGGCACAGGAATGGAAGAAACCTTCCAAATCACGGGTGCTCTGAAACAATTATCCTTTGGAAAAGAAATAGCCCTGATTACCGATGGACGTTTTTCTGGCGTTTCCACAGGCGCATGTATAGGACATGTTGGTCCAGAGGCTCTAGTAGGAGGACCTATCAGTAAGGTTCAAGATGGAGATATCATTGAAATCAAAATTGATTGCGATAATCTAACTGGAAGTATAAATCTAATAGCCTCGCAAAGCGATCCCAATGCCGAACTAAGTGAAGCCGAAATAGCGCATTTATTTTCAAGCAGATCACCACATCCAGAACTACGACCACATCCAGAATTGCCCAATGATATTAAAATTTGGGCAGCGACACAGAGCGGTATATGGGATGGATGTGTACAGGATGCTGATCGGATTTTGAAGATTGTGAAGGCAGGAATTGATGCTTTGAAATAAGAAAAAGCACATAACATTAAGTACGGACACAAATCTGCCCGTACCTTGCGGAGACGGTAACATACCATAATCCGTAGTATTACATGAAGATAAAAATGGCAGTAATGTTCACTAGAAACATTTTGTTTCCAAAAAAAAAGTTTAACTACAAGAATTCAACTAATTTACTTTAAAATTATTAATAACAATAGTGAACACAAAACTGAACACGTTTTGGAACACATTTTTATAAACTAGCATCTGGGAAGCCCCGTATTTAGGGCGTTTTAAAAATTCAAGCAGGAATCCATAACCCGGAAGTTGGGGGTCTTGTCCCCTACTCTCGCCACAAAACTCAAGTTTTTAAAAACAAACGGATTGGATAGTGCCAATCCGTTTTTTTATGCCTTCTTTTAATAAAATGATTACTTCAATAAACAGTATATTGAAATAATCAATTTCTATGAAAAAGCATATTTGATGGAATTTCTACCTTCTCGAAATCCTCACCTTGCCAGGATAAAGTCAATTTACTTCCACCACCTTGCTGGAAATAGTTGAGCGAGATTTTATGCATTCCTGTTTTTAAAGAAATGGAGCCCTTTTTTTCGTAATTGCCATGGGCCCCGTCATTATCGATGAGCGCTTCATCATTCAGGAATAGTACACTTCCATCGTTGGATTCAAGAAAGAAGGTGTATAATCCATCTTTTGGGACATTTATATATCCATCAAAGACGTAACCGAAATTTTCTGTTTGCTGACTGTTTTCTATGGTAAATTGAGGGATTACACCTGATGCTGTTTCCTGCTTTTTTTCAAGCCCTCTCGCCTTGCTTAATTCTTCATTGTAATATTTATAATGTATTCCGGGTATCGGCTTCTCCGTTAGTTGCTGCGCCTCTTCAAATATGTCATTACCAATTTCCGCAGATACGATCTGACTGGGAGTGTTGTCTTCCGAAAATGCCTGCATACGCAAGGAGGCTTTCTTGGTAATGACAATGGGTTCGTTGTATAGAAATTCATTTTCCGGTTTGGGCAGAGTGCCATCAAGGGTATAATAAATTTTAGATGTTGCGTCCTTGGATGCCAATTGGATATTGCCATTTTGATCTGATGCCACTTTGGGATCTTCTGTAGCATCCTGATAAATCCAATCTAAGCTAAGGCGGGTGATTTGCGTAGTAGCCAAACCATGCCCTCCCTTTCTATCGCCTGCACAATGCCCCAAAAGCACATGATTATCCATGAATTCTATTGCTGTATAGCAATACCATCCATCAGGGTCACTTTCTATAGTCTTTATCTTCTCCCAACTTTTTCCTTCATCCTTGGATATGGCAAGGTTGTAGGGAGTTCGATATCCACCGTCTCTTGAATTTTGGTAGTTGTTGTTCCATACCAATAATAAGTCCCCTGTTTTTGGAATGCGCTCTATCGAAGCTGGGGAAAGTGGTGATTTTATATTTCCCGCTACGATTGGCGACCAGGTCTCTCCCTCATCTTCCGAATAGGAGAAGTATTGTACACCAGCGTCTGTCCGACAAAAAAGCATCATTTTCCCGTGATCCAATTCAACGATTCCTGGCTCTTGCAACACGACGTTGTCAGGATTGGGTACCTCCATGGATTTTGACCAACTTTTCCCTAGATCATCCGAGAAATACGAATATATCTTTCCATTAGCAGTCATCCTGGATTCAACCTCACCATGTAGTGCAGTAGGATAAATGATCCTGCCATTGGGCAACTGAAGCAATCTGTCGTTATTTACAACGTGATATCCTTCGTCTTCCATACACCTGATCGGTTCACTCCAAGTTTTTGCCTCATCAGTAGAAAAGCGCATAAATGGTATACAGTCCGTTTCTGAGTTTTTTCGAATATAAAAAAGGGCCAAACTTCCATCACTTAGCCGCAAAAGAGAAACTGACATCACATTCATTCTACCTTCGTTGGATAATATGCTAACGTCTTCCTCTGTCCAGGTTTGGCCACCATCACTGGAATATCTCCCTGCCAGATAAGCTTTGGCATGATCACCCGCTCCTCCAGTAAAATGGGTATAAACAAACAATATTCGTCCATCTTTAAGCTGGATAAAATCACCCTCGCTATTCCTAGGATTATCAGAGGTTGGAGTTAGCCGTAAAGTAATTTCTTTGCCGGAATCTTCCTCTGGAGCAGTTTTGCATCCTATGAAAAATAAGGTCATTATAAGTATAAGGAAGCGGTAATTGTGATTTTTGTAATTCATATCTTTTGAAAACTAGGGTAATTCTATTTTAGCGTCTGAAAGTAGCCATTTTAGACTAGATCACCTTAAATATTAATGATAATTCTTACTATTGTAAATAGTTGTATAAAGGTATTGTCACCAATAATCGATTAACAAGAGTATTTAGAAGTAAAGGCTATTTAGAAAATAAACAGAACTAGTTTACCTAATCTGCGCCCTTACAGAAAAAGCAATGAAACAAAAAAGAATAGTTTATTTAATTTAGTAAATTGCATACGAGCCATACAAAAAAAACTATGCTATATAAACTATATCCTTTATTGCTACAATTGCCTATAGGCACACGAAACCCGGATGACAATAAACCTATTGATCTTACAAGTCCGTTTGATGTCATTGTTTATATTATTCTCCCTGTACTAGTCATCGTATTATATATTATATGGAAAAGGAAGAAGAAAAAAGATAAGAATTGAATTACGCAGACTGAGAAATAGATCTACCCATTATTAAAAAAACCAATACTTTTGCACGCTTAAAAATAATTCCACCTAAGATTGAACAAAGAGCGGTATAGTGGAACGAAAAAGTAAGCCAAAAATATTTCTTTAATCACCAATTAATTGGTTTAGTATTCCCCCGCTTTAAAATCTCACCTTTTACAATCTCCAGAAAATCAAGGTTTTTTTGGTACTAAGCGTATACTTCCAAACAGTCTCATAAAACGGCCGTTTTCAAGTACACTTAAATAATTAATTATAGCCGTATATTAGTCCAATCATATCACCCATTAGTGTACTTAAGCTTAAAAAACTTAGCAGTCTGAACAACATACCCAACATATCATTTAAAAGCGAAAAAAATGAAAAGGAATTTGAGTTCCTTAATCTATCCCAGCTATTTGCCAAAATAAGGACAGGCTTAGATCACGATCCCAATAAACCCCATAGGCTTAGCTTTTTTGCCTTGTTGATCGTTACCAAAGGTTCGGGAAGCCATCATGTTGATTTGAAAGAATATCCATTAAGAAAAGGTACAATATTAAAAATAGCAAAGGGACAAGTACATGCTTTTGAAGAAAATCCGAGTTACGACGGATTCCTCATTGTGTTTACCGAAGAATTTGTGCTCCAATATTTTTCAAAATCATCGATCGAGTTTATATCACATCTCTATAATTATCATATTTCCAAAACTGCTGTAGATGGCAGCAATTTTAATGAATCGTTTATTGGGCAGTTAAAAGATGAACTGGAAGCAGAAAACACCTATGCTCAAAAAAATATTGTGGCTAAACTTCTAGAATTGTATTTACTAAAGTTGGAACGCCTTACGCAGGCAGATGATTCACCAAAACAACTCCAAAAGCATTATCCATTATTTCTTGAGTTTAAAAATTTAGTGGAAGAAAAGTATACTACCACCAGAAATGTCAAGGATTATGCGGATATGCTCTCAATTTCTACAAAGCATTTGAATGGAATAGTGAAAGAATTTACACTAAATTCTGCCAAACATTTTATAGATAATTTAGTGATTCTTGAAACTAAAAGAGCCATTGCAAGTTCCAATTACAGTTTAAAGGAAATTGGATATGCAGTGGGTTTCGATGAAGTTACTAATTTCACCAAATTCTTTAAAAAGCATACTGGCAATACCCCTAAACAGTTCAAATCCAACTTATAGAGGTTACATTCCCACATTTACCATTCTTATCCGAAGATTTACCTACCGCATTATTCTGAATTGGCCCAATTTTGTACCAAACTTTAAAATCATAGAAAATGGAAACAAAATTAGTTACATTTATTTGTCTTGCTCTATTCAGTGTTGGACTTAGCTCGGCTCAAAGCAAAACCGCGGAAGAAAATAAATTTCAGTTCGGTCAGCCCGAGCATTTCTTGGATGGTTATTCATTGAATTTCCAGTATCAGGATGGTACTGCCATACATATGGAATTTTACAATGGCAAAGCAAAATATGAGTGGGTCGCAGGACCGGCAAAAGGCAATGGAAACAAGGATATTCTTTATCGTTCCCGTAAAATTGGCAATAATCTTTATTGGATCAACTGGCACGAAATAGATAAAAAAGACTATTTAACCCTTGTTTTTGATTTTGATAAAATGCTTGTGCACAGTTCTATTATAGTTGGTTATGAAAACAAGCCTGAAAGGAACTTAATAACCGTATTCAAAAGTGGAATTATTGATCATTTAAAAACAGCTGAATAATTTGAAAAAGAATTGGGCAATTAATTGAATCAAAAATAGCAATTATGAAAATTGCGGTAACATCGGCAAGCGGACAATTGGGGGCAGCAGTTGTAAAACAGCTTATAAAGGAAATAGGGAAAGAGAATGTAATAGGCATAGCCCGTACCCCTGAAAAGGCCAAACATCTTGGTGTTGAAATTAGAAAGGGAAACTACAACAATCGTCAGGATTTTGATAGGGCCCTACAAGGTGTGGATGCCGTTCTTTTGGTTTCGGGTATGGACGATCCCAAAAAAAGAATCGAACAACATAGAAATGTCATTGAAGCGGCAAAACAAAATGGAGTGCAAAAAATTGTATACACCAGTATTGTAGGGGACGAAAATAAAACCGCATTCAGCCCTGTGGTACAAAGCAATCGCGAGAGCGAAAAAGATGTACGGGCCTCTGGATTGGAATGGGTGATCGGCAGAAATTGTATATATATAGAACCGGACCTTGAGTATATTGACAACTATGTAGAAGAGGGCGAGATTAGAAATTGTGCTGCAGATGGGAGATGTGCTTATACCAGTAGGGAAGAATTGGGTTACGCCTATGCGCAAATGCTTCTCAATGCTAAGCATAACGGGCAAGTTTATAAGCTTGTGGGCGAGGCCATTACCCAGGCAGATTTAGCAAGAATTATTAATCAGGTATATGGTACAAATCTGACCTATAATCCTGTTTCGGTAGAGGCTTATGAACAAGAAAGAAAAGAAGCCTTAGGCGATTTTATTGGAACTATAATAGCCGGTATCTACGAAGGGATTAAAATAGGTGCCAACGATGTAAGTTCCGATTTTGAAAAAGCAGCAGGAAGACAGCATAAAACAGCCGTTGAAATGATCGAAACAATAAAAAATTTATAGATAATGAAACTAGAAAAGAAGCAAAAAATGGTTGCTCCATTTATGGCAGCCAACAAAATAGTAAAATTCACCTTGCTTTTATTGGGGATTATTTTTTTAAATGCATGTCAAAATTCCACAGAAAATAGCATACCTCAAGAACAAGGACAAGGACAAGAACATCCGAATCTTAAAAATTAAAAAATCAAAGTGCTGAATTTACACCTGAGATTATAAAATTGAATGAAAACGTTTATGTAGCCGTGGGCTATGATGGTTCCAATGCCTCTATGGTCATAGGTGAGCAGGGAGTGGTGATCATTGATGCACTTCGCGCTTTGGGAGCTGCGGAAAAGGTAGCCGAAGAGTTCCGTAAAGTAAGCAATAAACCTGTACAGGCCCTTATTTACACCCATGGGCATTTAGATCATACAGGAGGCACCTCTGCGTTTATTGGCAATAGTAAAGATGTTAAGGTTATTGCAAGGGAGGGCTTTAAGAATGAGTTGCAGGAACATTCCCCGATAGAACCCATCCTAAAACAACGAAACGCACGACAGTTTGGGCGCGATTTACCAGCTAAAGATATTATTAATAGAGGTGTGGCCCCCGGTATTACTTCAACAGACAGGGCTGGAAAAGGGTATATAGAACCCAATATTACATTTAAAGACTCTATGTTGGTGACGCTTGCAGGTTTGGATTTTGAGCTACATGCGGCCGATGGAGAAACAAATGACGAGCTCTTTGTATGGATTCCTGACCTGGAAACATTATTCACAGGAGATAACTACTACAAATCCTTTCCAAACTTGTATGCCATTCGAGGTTCTCAATATAGGGATGTTAAATCTTGGGGAGAATCGATTCGAAAAATGAGTACTTACCCAGTGGAGCACCTTGTACCGGGCCATACACGCCCACTCTCAGGAAAATCAGTTGTTCATCAAAATTTATCAAATTACTCATCTGCCATTCTAAGTGTATACACCCAAACAATAGAAGCCATGAACAAGGGCTATACCCTGCAACAAACAGTTGATAGCGTTAGCTTATCGGATTCATTGGCAGAACAACCAAACTTGCAAGAGTTTTATGGTTCTGTACCTTGGGGGATTCGTTCTATATATCTACACTATGTTGGTTGGTTTGATGGAAATCCTACAAATCTTTACCCCCTTTCATCCTCACAAGAAGCGAAAAACATAATTGAATTGGCAGGAGGTGAAAGTAAGGTTTTTGCAGAACTAAATAGAGCTACAAAGGAAGGTAATTATCAATGGGGATTACAGTTGGCCGATTATCTACTCCAGACCGATTATGAAAGGACGAAAGTCATTGAAGCTAAGGTAAGGTTGTTAAGGGCTTTGGCATCACAACAAATAAATGCACCTGCCAGAAACTACTATCTCTCCTATGCCTATGAATTGGAGAAGAACAGGATTTAACTTTAATATTGATGGAACAAACTTATTAATTTATAAACTGGAGGTCAAGGGATCTCGCCCCTCTCGCTACAAAATTTAAGTTTTTAAAAATCAACGGATTGGCAATACCCAATCCGTTTTTTTTATGGATTATATACAAGAAGCATTGTCAATATTAGATTATATTCCCAAAGGGCCTAGCCTATTGCCATGTCCGTGCGCTCTTTTGTAGAACTGTTAAATGGGATGAGAACAGCCTACCATAAATTAAAACATCAAGCACTGAAATTTTGACAGGATTGATTCTTCAAACAATCTATCCGCTGCCCTTGGCAAGAAGTCTGTGGATTAAATTCATATTATGCAACTCATAGCATTGATTTTGACAGATCCACTTCAATCCACATTTTGTGTTTTCTTATTAAATGGTAAATGTCAAAAGGAAGCTTTTGCCCCTCCAAAATCTTGCGATAATCGTCCACCTCTGCACGTTCCCTTTGCGAAAATTTTTTGAGTGTTGTAGCACCATTGTCCAATGAGGGCATTTCCATGTCCTCCATCTCTGGCTTTAATTCGCCTTTAGCGGGTAAAGCGGCCCTTACCTTATTCTTTAAGGCTTCCCCGAATTTTTTCCATTCCTTGGATTTTCGCCGGAAATAATGAATTCGCTTTTTGTTATCTGTACTGTTGGCGGCATTATGATAGGCTTTTTCCACTTCCTTATTCCTTCTCATGATTTCCTTGAGTTTTGCAAGGGTTCCTGTGCTTATTGTATCCATATTCCTCCGTGTTAATTCCTATCACAAGTATTACAATAAATATGCTGAAAATAAATAAATGGGGTTGACCGTATCGCATATTTTATTGATGCAAAGTATCATGAACTGAACAGCTAGCTGTTCAGTAGTTTCTTAGAAGACCGGAATATAGATGTCAAATCTTGCTCCCCGGTCTAATTCACCTTCTACCGTAATGGTCCCATTGTGGTTTTCTATAATCCGTTTTACGATGGCAAGACCTATGCCGGAGCCCAAGTAGACCTCCTTCCCGTGGAGACGTTTAAATACCTCGAATATTTGGTCACCGTATTCGGGCTTGAAGCCTATCCCATTGTCCTCCACTGTGATCTGGCAATACCTTTTGTCCGGTAAAAGATCTTTGATTTCGAGCTTGTTTCCCTTGGCAATTTTACTTTTTATGGTAATATGCGGAGGATTATCGGGCTTTGAGAATTTTAGGGCATTGGCGATTAGGTTGTACATTAGCTGACGAAATTGGTAAGGAATCACTTTTACCGTGTCCATTTCTTCGCAATTTATCGTTGCCTTTTTTTCATCAATCAGCCCTTCAAATTCCCTTATTACCTCCTCGGTTATTGCACCAAGATTGGTCTCTACAAACTTTCTCTCAGCCGAACCTAGGCGTGAGAAATCAAGTAGGTCCTTGATAAGTCCCCTCATCTGTTCGGAAACCGCATATACCCTTTGGAAATAACCTTTGCCCTTATCGGTCAGGCCATCGCTCTCCCCATCCGAAATACGTCCTATAAAAGTTTGTATTTTTCGTAAAGGTTCTTGCAGGTCGTGACTGGCCACATATGTGAACGCTTCCAGTTCCTTGATCAGCCTTTTCAATTCGGAGTTACTAACCTGAAGTGCGTCGTTGGAACCCCGCAGCTCCGCAGTACGTTGTAATACTTGTTCCTCCAGCACATTGGAGTGCATTATGTAAGTCTCTTGATTACGGTTTCTTGTCGATATCTGCTCGGTAATATCCGTGGAAACGCCTATCCACATTTGGAAATCGCCTTTCTCGTCCGTTATAGGGGATGCGATATTCAGGTGCCATATATAGTCGCCGTTCTTGTTCAGAAAACGCATTTCCATTTCCAGGTTGGTCCCAGTTTCCAACGCGATTTCAAGACGTTTACCAAATTCCTCAACCTCTTCGGGATGCATAATCTTATGGTAGCCCAGTTCCTTTAATTCCTTGAAATCCAACCCAGTGAATTCCAACCAGTTTTTATTAAAATATGTGACGTTTCCGGCTATATCCGCATTGCTGATTTTTGAGGGCATCAGGTCTGCCATTTGGCGAAAATGGGACTCGCTTTCCCGTAATTTTTGATGCAATACGGCCTGTGGCGTAACTTCATTGGCTATAATCGCCACGCCTTCTATTTCGCCCTGTAGGTTACGTTGTGCCTGGTACATAAAAGTATAATATTCAATTCCCGCTTGCCCGTTCCTAACCCGTGTAATCGGGGCTTCGTAGGCATTAGCAGACTTACCAGTTCTGTAAACACCCAGTAAAAGTTTTTCAAATCCTTGTTCGGCCGCCTCGGGCAGGACCTCAAAAAGCGATTTCCCAATTATCTCCTTTCCTTTGCCCCACGACTCCAACATGGCATCGTTGGCAATTTCGATGGTCATGTTTTCACCTTTAAGAACAGAAATCAGGGAAGGTGAGGAATGGATCATGTTGTGGTAACGGTATTCACTTTCTTCCACCAGCTGTCTGGCGCGCACCTTCTCCGTTACCTCGTTCGCAACGGCCATGATACCTGTTACTTTGTTTTGTTCATTATGTATTGGGTGATACACAAGATTAAAATAACCCATCTCCCCTTTTTCCTTTCTGAGCAACAAGATCTTTAGTTCGACACCATGGTAAGGAACACCATTTCGCATCACACCTTCTAAGCGTTCCTTGACCCCTTGGAGCTTTAGTTCGGGCAAGGATTCAAAGAGTGGCCTGCCGATAAAATCCTTTTCTTTTTCTACCATCCCTAAATAGGCTTCGTTGGCCAGTTCTACCAAAAATTCCGGTCCTTTTAGGACCATAATAGCTACTGGGGCCTGTAACAACAGATTCTCGAACCTATCCAGAAGTTCTTTTTCCTTCTGGCGTAGCATTGCTTTTTCAGTAACATCCTCAATGGCCAAAAGAATCAATTTTTCGTCCTCGCTGTCCCTTCTTATTTCTCGGGCGTTCAATAGCATGTTCCTCTCCCCGATGTTGGGGTAATTACGGGCTACCTCAAAATTTTCAATGGTTGATTTATGGGGCAGAATATCTTCTAGAAGGGTTCGGAGGCCCGGAATATCCCATTGCTTGTTCCCCAATTGAAAGATCAGTTTCCCTTCCGTATCTTTCTGGTTTACTTCAAAGGTTCTATAAAAAGCTTGGTTGGCGGATATTATGCGTAAGCTTCTGTCGAGTACCAACAAAGGTTCGTGTATGGTATCAACAATGCCTTCGGCATAGTCCCTAGCGGCTAACAGTTGTTCGTTCAGGCCTATAGTCTCCTGGTGCACCACCATTAGTTCTTCATTGGTACTGTGAAGCTCCTCCTTACTGGTCTCCATTTCCTCATTAAGGCTCTGTAGTTCCTCGCTACCGCTCATCAGTTCTTCGTTTGCACTTTGCAGTTCCTCGTTGGCCGCCTCCTGTTCTTCTATAATACTGCGCATATCCTCCCGGGTCTGGGCAAGTTCCTGTTCCAACTGTTCTATATGCAGATCCTTTTGGTTCTTTTTGGATTTTCCACCAATATCTCCTTTCTTGGGTAGTTTTTTGCCTATTGCCGACAGTGTGCCCTCCCTTAGAACACGATCGTGAAAAAGTACCAAATAATGGGGTTCCACTATATTGGGCAAGGGAATAGCCTCGATACTAATGTTTCGGGTCTCATCTCCATTAAGCTGCACCGATATGTTTTCTTTTACTACTGCAGTATTTTCTTTTTTTGCCTTGTGCAAAATATTACGCAGCTCGAAGGCCAAGCCATGTTTCGCCATTCTAAATAAATTGAGACTGGCCTTACCTGGGGCAGGTTCCAGATAACGACCGGTACTGCCCCTAAAATGGACAATGTCCATAGCCTCGTTAATGACCACTCCGGCCGGTGTGAATCTACTAAGCAGAATATCGTCCGCAGTCTTCTGAAAATCGGTGCGGAGGTTTCCGATTTTTCCGTGGCCCCCAAGATCATTAAAACTTTGTTCGCTTCGAAGGCCCGTAGTAGGGATGAAACGTTTTGGCACCTCTAGGCGGGAAAACAACTTATCTTTTTTATCCAAAGCCCTAAAATGTGAGGGAACCCCGCTGGTCGTTTCCGATTTTCCCAGCCATAAAATACCGTTTGGATTCAATGCGTAGTGAAAAGTGGTCAGTGCACTTTTTTGTAGGTATCCTCCCAGGTATATGAGTACATTCCGGCAACTTATGAGATCCATCTTGCCAAAGGGAGGATCCTTTAAAAAATCATGTACTGCAAAAACGCAACAACTCCTAATGGATTTGTTTACCTGGTAACCGTTATTGTTCTTGGTGAAATAACGTTGTAGCTGGTCCGGAGACACCCCTTTGACTTCGCTGTTGGAATACATTCCAGATCGTGCCTTTTCAATGGCGGGCATGCTCAAATCGGTAGCAAAGACCTGCACTTTTTGAAATTGGGACAAAGGGGCTCTGCCGACCAATACTTCATAGAGGGCGATAGCAATAGAGTACGCTTCTTGGCCCGTACTGCAGCCCGCTACCCAGACACGAATGGTATCCTCAAAAGTCTTATTTTCTATGATGTTCGGGATAACTTTTTTATATAGTTTATCAAAGATCTCTGGATTCCTAAAAAATTCGGTTACCGGAATCAACAGGTCCATATACAATACATCCAGCTCCTGTTTGTCCCTCCTTAGATATTTTAGATATGCGGATGGTTCCATAGTTTTGGTAATGGCAATCCTACGGAGTATCCTTCTGCGTATAGTAGTCTGTTTATAGTATGTGAAATCAGTGCCCTTGCGTACCCGTAGCAACGCGATTATTTGTTTGTAAATGGTATCCTCTTCTTTTTGCCCAGAATTTTCCACACCATTTCCGTTGATGATATGGGCCACCTCCTTAATTTTTCTTGGTATGTCTCCGGGGGGAAGTATAAAGTCCACCACGCCCGCCTGTACAGCACTATTTGGCATGCTGCTATATGCCGCAGATTCTTCATCCTGCGCAAACGTGATACCGCCGTGGTCTTTAATGGCCTTGAGTCCCAAAGTTCCATCGGTGGCGGTACCGGAAAGTACCACCCCGATCGAATGTGATTGGTGTACTTCCGCTAGCGACCTAAAAAAAAGGTCAATGGGCATATTACGTTCGTTTTCGCCTTTTGCTGGTCGGGGCCTCAATTCAAGAACGCCGTCGTTTGCGATCATCATCTTATTGCTGGGGATGATGTATACATGATCAGGCACTACTATTATTTCATCGGTAACCTCCAGAACGGGTATGGAGGTCACTTTTTGAAGCAGTTCCTGTAGTATGCTTTCGTGGGTGGGATCCAGATGTTGCACTAAGACATAGGCCATTCCGGAGGACTCTGGAATGGCCTTCAAAAGTCTTTTAAAGGCGTCTAGCCCCCCTGCGGAGGCACCGATCCCCACTACGGGGAAACAGTTCTCTGATATTATGAGCTTCTTTTTGGGTGTTTTCATATCCATGGTATACTATTGAATATCGATATTTTTGTACCGTTTTTATAAATAGATACTCGATTGCGACAGAAAATTATTAATAGAAAATTGATCTTTTATTTTATCGATCACATTTCCTTTAAAGGTAAGGATAATATATGGTGGATTTCTTATTCCCATTAAACATTCGTAGGCTCTAGGTTAACCTCATGGAAGGTGCGTGGCTATTTGGGTATAATCTGTAAACATTATGAGTAGAAACCACTAATTACACAGGGAATTCCGTGGATCTTATCGAGTATAAATTCTGACAATACTTGGGTAATGGAAAATAAATATGGAATCTTTTACGGCTAAATGGTGTATTGGAACTTTTCTAAATCCTGATGTTCCATGACTACATTATTGCAGTAAAAAGTTGTTCTTTTCAGTACGTATACCGTTTTTCTGTATTACGAGTTCGATGGCGAGTGAAATTAATTTCAGTAACTGAGAAAACCCGACTGGTTTCTGTATAAAATAGGTGGCTCCATTTTGATATAGTCCGTCTGCAACGGATCGGTCATAAGAGGTAGAAATTATAACGACCGGAATCTTTGACAGCCCTACATCGTTTTTTATTTCCTTTAGACATTGGAATCCTGTTTTTCGGGGTATATTCAAGTCCAAAAAGAGAACATCGGGAAGTTTTGTTGTATTTTTTGAAAGCAACTGCATGAGTTCCTCTCCATCATAAACGATTATGTTAGTTGTTAAAAAAGATAATGCTTCCAGAGCTTCCCTGAAAAACATGCAATCGTCGGGGTCATCATCAGCAAGGAGAATGTAGGGGATTTTGTCCATAGGTCAAGATACTTTATTGTCCTAACCTGGACATTGACCGGATTTTAGGTTTTTAATTTCGCATAAATATAATAAAAAATTGCACAAAAATATTGACTAGTGTATTTCAAGAGTCTTTTGGTCGGTGCTGTAAAATTATCAGTTTTAAGCCATTGGTTTTCAACTTCATTTTGTTCCATCATTTCAATCTATTACGATAAAGAAATAACCTTAACCGAATTTAAAGTAAGTTGCACATGTATTGCTGGGTCTTCCCTTGGGATGTTTGAGAATTTTAAAAAAACAGGAGAATTATGTAATCTATTAGGATAATTATATAACATTAATCCCTTCAATACTTCTCACCTTTGCTGTCAATAGTATTTTAAACAGAACCTATGGATACGTGGAAAGAGAATAATTTCCTTTACAGAATTCTTGGAAAATTGAAGAGTTTCCTAAGACCGATATATTATAATGGAACTTCCGTTACTGTTAAGGAGCGGGAATCGGCCTTGGCATTACAAACAATTTTGCTGGAACTCAATAATATTAAACTAATAAGTAAAAACGAGGACATTGTCCCATCCTAAAAAACAATACAATTCTAGGTAGTTGGTAAATAGTTAGGATTTTTTTTGAATGTACATGAAAGAGCAGGTATTAAAGAACTTTGCTCTTTCATTACTACAAATAAATTTAATAGGAAAATATCCTGTAGTCCAGTGAGCTTTTATCCCATATTAGTAATAACAGTACAATAATAAATAAAGTATTATGAGAAAATGTTTCATTTTTTTTGCCGTCTATATAATTATGTTATATAGTGTAGTTTACCTGTAAAAAACATAATCTAAACCATAGTTTTATGGAAATCCTTACTTCAAACCGGTTTTATAAAATGTAATTGGATAAGTGAACCACTTTGGCAACAATAGTCATGTTCTCGTAAATGAGCATAAATAAAACCCTCCAATTTTCATATTAAGGGACATTTATTTATACATTTTTCTTTCCTTTATAAATACAGTAATATATTTATCACTTCTATAAAAGGAAGGTTTTCCTAACATTGCCCCCCTTCTACAAACTGTTTTTGCAAAATGGCCGATTATGGTACTCCAAAAGTGGCGGCAAATCTCTTATAGGCTGCATACGGACATTAACCAAATATTCCACTGTAAGCTAATAATAAGTATATTTGTATGTTGAATCAATTTCTGAAGCCGACCTTTGTTGCTGTCAGCACCAAGGCTTATCCCCGCCTACAGAAAAATGGCTGCAACACCCCGTCTAACCATTATTGCATTGTACCATTAATTACAACATCCAAAGGCATTCCTTCCAAAGAATTTCTTTCGCTTATATAAATATAAACACAAATGAAAAATATCTTTCTTGCTGATGACGATGCTGATGATCGCGATTTTTTTATAGATGCACTTAAGGAAGTAAGCCTCCCTACTGATATCACGCTTTCCAACAATGGTTTGGAATTGATGAAAAATCTAGAGAACTTAATCCAACATCCTCCACCTCACGTAATTTTCCTGGATTTGAACATGCCTTTTAAAGACGGCTTTCAATGCTTGGAGGAAATAAGAAATACGCCAAAACTAAAGGATATTCCAGTTGTTATATTTTCAACATCAGCCAGTGATATTTATGTTGATAAAACATATGAACAAGGTGCAAATTATTATATTCAAAAACCTTCTTCATTTAAACTTTTGGTAAAATCTATTGAAAAAGTTTTATCACTTGAAATGTGGCCATCACCAAAACCCCAAAGAGAAAATTATATTTTATCAATTTCCTAACATGATACGAATTCAATTAGCCAAAGCCCTTCGATCGCTTGCTTTTCTAAATACGGAGAAAAAAAAGCGGGCAGCGGAATTGATAGTTGCCAACAAGGAACTTGTTTTTCAAAACGAGGAGAAGGAAAAAAGAGCAGTGGAATTGTTTATTGCCAACAAGAAACTGGTTGTACAAAACAGGGAAAAGGAAAAAAAAGCTGCGGAATTAATTATTGCCAACAAGGAACTTGCTTTTCAAAATGAAGAGAAAGAAAAGCGGGCGGCGGAATTGGTCATTGCCAATAAGGAACTGGTTGTACAAAACAAGGAGAAGGAGAAACGGGCTGGGGAGTTGATCATTGCCAACAAGGAACTAGCTTTTCTAAATGACGAAAAAGAGAAGCGGGCGGCGGAATTGGTAATTGCGAACAAGGAACTTGCATTTCAGAACGAAGAAAAGGAAAAAAGGGCCTCGGAATTGATCATTGCCAATAAGGAACTCGCCTTTCAAGGCGATTTAAAGGAAAGGCGGGCAACAGAATTAATTATTGCCAATAAAGAATTAGAATCTTTTACCTACATATCCAGCCATGATCTGCAGGAGCCATTGCGTAAAATACAGATTTTCTCAACCCGCTTAATTGACGATGAATCACAAAACTTATCCGAAAAAGGGAAAAGCTACGTACTGGGAATGAATGAGGCATCCACTCGTATGCAATCCTTGATTCGCGATTTACTTGGATACTCCCGCACAACTACTTCGGAAAGAAAATTTGTAAGCACCAATCTCAACACCGTAATAGAATTGGTAAAAAAAGATTTCATAGAAATCATAACTGCAAAAAACGCCACCATCAAAGTAGTTGGCGAGTGCGATGTGCCAGTCATTCCCTTTCAGTTTCACCAACTAATTCAAAACATCATTGGCAACGCCCTTAAATTTTCTAAACCGGACTTATCGCCTCTTATAATAGTAAAGAGCAAAATTGTAAAGCGCAGCGAAGTAATTAGCGATAAACCATTATCTGCCGAGGAATATTGTCACATTACAATAACAGACAATGGTATTGGATTTGCCCACAAATTCAAAGACCACATCTTCGAATTATTTAAACGCCTTCACGACAAAGACAAAATACCCGGTACAGGTATCGGGCTTGCAATCGTAAAAAAAATCGTAGAAAATCACAATGGTTTAATTACAGCAAGCAGCGAAATTAATAAGGGAGCTTGCTTTGATATTTATATTCCTTCGAACCTACCCCTATAAAGGTGAGTGACTTTAAATGGTTAACCTTCTTTTATAGCTTGTGCAGTACCGGAAACCTTTAAACATTTTAAGCGCTTAGATTCAACTCAACGCCGGTTCCTTTAAACAAAAGTCTTTTTATTCATTTTTGTAACTGGCTTGTGTTGTTCCCCTGGCGCCCCAAATTTAACATTGGTATTCTTTATTACCATTAACAATTCTTTTACCAATTAACTTCGGGCAGGGAATATATTTACCTTATTCCAACTGGGAATTTCAAAAGTTCCGAGTGCATTGGAATAAATTAGAACAAACTATTTTCCGTTGGTGTTCTGTTCATTTTTTGCATCGCCCAAAAAACGAACCAAAAAAGGCTAGGCTGATTTTTCTTTTTTTGAAATCTACGGACTTTTCACGGCCGCAGCGTCCAGACCGCTTTCACAAAGGTGAAATGCTCTTTGGACGCCTACCCAAACCCCATGTGAAAACCCCTTGATTTACTACTAAAATAAAAATAGGCCGTTCCTTTGGTCTTTCAACCTTCTTAGTTCTGATAAATCATTGTCCGTTATCGAATACCATTGAGCAAATCCTAAAGTCGATCTTCTTCCGTCGTGGAGATGGCATGGCCGTTAAGAATTATTGAAGCCTTGGAAATAATTTAGGCCATGGCATCGGTCCATAAAATCCCAAGATTTTAGGGGCCACCTAGTGAAGAAGGGTCTTTTCTTTTGGTTCGTTTTCTTTGGACAAGCAAAGAAAATGAACGAATCAAGATATTCATAACCTCCTTATTCTGCCAGGGTCTTGGCTATATCCCTGACCTTATGCGAGGATGCCACCACGGTTCCTGCCTGAGTCAGTCAGGCCTAACGCAGCACACTTGAATCAATAACTGTAAACCAGTGTATCGCTCCCCCCCTATTTACCTATACGTTCCAGTGCGTTAAAGAAGTTTTTTCAATTAGTGCTTTAGACTTTTCATAAATTCTGAACACTCAATTCAAGTCTTGGTATTTCCCAGGTGAACCACTTATGGGCAGACAGTAAAAAGATGTAATTCAACGGGTAATCCAGTATTTAATCGATGAAACAAATACCAGAACCAATATTTATTACCTTAGAAGCTACGAATCTAGCTCTTGGTTGTAGTACTCCCTCCTCTTTACACCAGCGAAAATTTTATTTGATTATTGGATCTTAAACAGTATTCGGGTACCGTCCCGTTGACTAGGAATATGCTAAAATAGTTATATGGTAACTTTTTTCGGTTTCAGTATGTTGTGCTTCATTAAGAGATTGCCAAAAGTAAATTAAGTACAGCTGGACTTATTGTGTCCTGTGAAAAGAGGAAATTTATTTTCGAAAGAATAAAAAAGAATTTCAAATACATTTTTTAACTTAAATCAAAAATCATGGAAAACAAACAAAACCTTCAGGTTATAGAGAATCTTTACAACGCTTTCGCAACGGGAGATATGCCTACAGTTCTCGGGTCTATGGATCCTGCTATTGAATGGAACGAAGCCGAAAGTAATTCGCTGGCAGATGGCAATCCCTATGTTGGTCCAAATGCTATTTTGGAAGGCGTTTTTGCACGACTTGGAGCCAACCACGAGCACTTTGGGCTGAAGGATGTTAAAATCCACGGTATGAATGACAATAAGGTTTTAGCTACCCTACGTTATGATGCTAAAGTAAAGGTAACTGGAAAGGCCTATAATGCACAAGCTGCGCATCTTTGGACGCTTAATAATGAAGGAAAAATTACGGCCTTTCAACAATTTGTGGATACCAAGAAGTTGGCAGACGCTGAAAAGTAATTTTAATTGTATCAACGTATAGATTACTAAAAACATAACCACGCTAAATAGTGTTTCAGGCAAACACTATAAGATTTCCCTTTGTGCATGGTGGAAAGCAATCGCTAGTTGCCTTATAGTTTGTAAAAATAGGAATAGGTTGACTTGTTCATCCGTATATTGTGAGCAAGAAAAAAAATGGGCATAGACCCACATGGTTATGGCACAATTCCCTGCGGAAATATAATTTTAAAAAATGAAGCTGGTAATTAAGGGGGTTAATTTTCTCTAATTGTCCGGTCCTAAAATATTATGTCGAAAGAACAAACAAAACGTATTCTTAGAATAGTATTTATTATTGCTAGTATAAGCTCTTTGTATTTCGTACCATGGATTTTGGTAAAGGCTTGGATTTTACCACTACCCGATACCGTTCAAGAACAGCTTAATGAAGGAATTGATCATGGATTTGATGGAATGATCATTTATGTGGACCAAGCAGGGAAGCCACCGGAGTTTTATGCCTCAGGTTGGCACGACCGAAAAAAGAAGATACCTGCCGACCCCCACGCCTTATTCAAGATTGCCAGTATTACCAAGCTTTATGTGGCAGTTGCTACCGCAAAATTAGTCAAGGCCAAGCGTTTGTCCTTGGATAAAACGCTCGCGGATTACTTTCCTGAACTTGTGGGAAGAATTGAAAATGCAGAAAGAATCACATTGAGAATGATGGTGCAGCACCGAAGTGGCATTCCCAATTTTGTAGACCATCCCGATTATTGGAAAAACCCGCCCACAACCAAACAAGAAACTCTTGATTACGCTCTGGATTTACCGGCCGATTTTGAACCAGGGGAAGATTATGGCTATTCAAATACCAATTATATGCTGATTTCCGATCTTATTGATAAGGTGCTAGGTTACAGCCATCAACAATACATAAAAGAAGAAATTCTAATGCCCATAGGGCTGAAAAACACTTACGGTTCGTTAAATGAAGTGAACATAGATGATGTTATGAGTGGTTATTATGTTGGCTATGAGGAAGATTTAAAGACAGAAAACACAGGCCTAATGCTGGCTACTGCAGAAGATGTGGGTATTTTTTTGAGGGCCCTGAACGATGGCTCCGTGTTTAATGAAGGAGAACAGGAAATCTATTCCTCCATTTATGTGTACAAGCATACAGGCCTGCTTGTAGGCTATCAGAGTATTGCAGAATACCACAAAGACATCGACACGGTGGTTATTCAATTTAACAATACCACGAATTTTGATGGATACGACTGGAATTTAGCTGAAATCATTTATAGTAGAATTGTAAAAATAGTGAGCCGTAAAAAAGCTCATGATGAGGTCTAAAACATTGCTATGGTAAGCATTCAGATAGGTTTATATGTAGCGGGGAGGTCTGTCTAAAATCTGCTATGTTTTTCGGAAAACAAGTACCAACTGAGTCATAGTTTGCTAAATATATAGTAACTTGTTGCTATAGCCGTACGTTGTATATAATTTCCAAAAAAGAAAAAATGCTTAAAAGAATGGAATTTTCTATTGAAATAAAGGCTGAAAAAACCACGATTTGGAAAGCGCTATGGAATCAGAGCTCCTATCGAGAATGGGCCAGTGTTTTCTTTGAAGGGTCCTTTGCGGTTACTGATAATTGGGAAGAAGGCTCCAAAGTTCATTTTCTTGCCCCAGATCAAAGCGGTATATACAGTGTTATCGAAAAACACATCCCTAATAAAAGCATACGATTTAAGCATATTGGAAATGTTTTAATCGGAAAAGAGCTACCCATTGATAATGAAACAAAAAAGTGGTCTGGAGCAACAGAAATTTATTCCCTTACAGAGGGAAAGAACTCCTGCACACTTACCGTTAACATAGATATCATGGATGAGCACCTAGAATTTATGACAAAGACATTTCCTAAAGCACTGGAGAAAATAAAAAACAACTGTAGCTGACAACGCGTATAATTAATTGCTTCAGAATTACACCGCGGGTAATTCAATTGAATTATTTAACTTGCCACTAGGTGGTAAAATCAAAACTGATTTGCCGCAACTAACCATACACAAACACCTTGGCGCTAATTAAAACTGAATTGAATATTATGAAAACAATGACTTGCAGACAATTAGGAGGCGCGTGCGACTTGGAGTTTCACGGAAATACTTTTGACGAAATATCTGAAAAAAGTAAACAGCATGGAATGGAGATGTTTCAAAAGAATGATGAACCCCATCTTAAAGCAATGAATAAAATGAGGGAGTTAATGAAAACTTCTGATTCCGAGGCAATGAAAAATTGGATGAAAAGTAAACGAGATGAATTTGATGCATTACCAAATAATTAACTACCACCAACATTGTGTCATTCGCTATTTTCAATGTCACGCCTTTTATTTCAAAAGATCTCACTAGTTTCAACAGCATATACATTGACCGTTGTACATTTTAATAAGATTTAATCAATGAAAAGAACTCTTGAAGAACAGCGAATTGAATTTTCCAATCAGAAATTTCTCGCTACTCCTATAGCAGGCTTAATTGTATGGGCAATTATTGGATTTGTGGGGATATTATTTTCGGATTTTATAGCGGTTTGGGCCATATTTATTGGCACAGGAAGTATTGTATACCTAGGTTTATTTCTCTCAAAATTCACTGGTGAAAATTTCCTGGACAAAAGTAAACCGAAAAATGAATTCGATACACTTTTCCTTTTTACCGCCGGACAAGCCATTCTAGTATACTCCATAGCTATACCCTTTTTCTTGGTGGACTATTCTTCCCTCCCAATGACCGTAGGAATTTTGACTGGATTAATGTGGTTGCCATTTTCCTGGATTATTAAACATTGGGTCGGTATTTTTCACACTATGACAAGAACAATATCAATAGTTGCGCTTTGGTATCTTTTACCGGAATATAGATTTATAGCAATACCTTTCACCATTGTATTGATTTACATATTGACCTTATTGATTCTCAAAACAAGAAAAAGAAGTCATACCGACACCGCAACATCGGCTACATTAAATGCGATTTAGAGTGAGGTAATGGAGATAATTAAATCCAACTATGTGCGTGGCTTAAAGTAAGCGCTTGTTGGCTTATAGTTTGTTATATATAGTAACTTGTTGCTATAGCCTTACGTTAGCACTTATTTGAGAAAAAAAAATGAAACGATTAACAAAGATCATAAAAAAGAATATTTCAGGAAAAAAGGTTTTAGGACTTTTTATCTTGACCAATGTTGTTTACACCTTTATGCTGACTGTTACAATTCCCAAAACAATGGAATTCTCTAACGGAATGAAATTATTGGATATGATGCCCGCCGGATATGATTTGAATTATGTTAGTGAACTATTTAGTTCGCTTGGAGAAAATGGACGGATGACTTATCTAAACAACCAAATACCTGTGGATATGATTTACCCACTACTATTCGGACTTTCTTACTGTTTGCTTTTGGGATATTTCTTGAAGAAGTTGAACAAATTAAATTCCCATATACTTATCTCTGCCTAATACCGATAATTGCCGGAATTGCAGATTATTTAGAGAATTTGGGAATTATCACAATGCTTAAAAACTATCCCGAATTGACAGAGATTACAGTTTATACAACTAATATGTTTCCAGTTATAAAAAGTATTTCAACAAGTATATTTTTTATTGCATTGATAGTTGTCTTGATAACACTTGGAATTAAATTATTAAGGATCAAAACAAGTGTTAATCGAGTAGACGGCCGTGAGCAGTAAAGCCCACGGTGCGCCTCTCACACCACTGTACATACGGGTCTCGTATACAGCGGTTCGCAATCCATCTTTTCAATCGCTCTTTACACCAATCGAAACTATTCTGTACTTTTTCAAAAGGCTACAGATTTTCTTGGGAATCGGTCACCCAATTAGCGAAAATCAATGCTCCCATCGTAATTTCCAGAAGGATTGCGTTCGGTCCTTCCCCACTTGTGAGACCTGTGCAGTTTTATGCAACTCATTTCCCGTAGGTACTATGACCTCTGCTGACTTCTCCGTTATATCAACACGTAATTACGGAGACCTCCCCAGTTAATGACATCTTCTTCCCTCGATTCCTGCCAGATCTACTGCTTCGGCATTCACTTAAAAGTGTTTCGGACTTCACAATGATGTGCTTGCTCATCCATCCTCACAGCCTCGTATCTGGTTCCTGTTCGTCAGTACCGAGTTTTGTAGTCCTGCTTCCTTCACTCCCCATCTCACGATAGGCGAGCTTGCAGCTTACTAATGGTTCAAGGCGTTACCCCTGCCCATAAGGGACTTGCACCCTCTAGATTAATACCATATCTTAGATATAGTAAAGATGCCCATGCTGGGCCCACACAATGTATAACCGCAATTACGGCGGATTCGACTACGTCCGAATCCACTCGGAATTACTAAAGTCAGTGCCAAACCGAAAATTAACGCATATAAACCCGTAACTGACGGTTATACGCACCGTTAGCGGCAAGCATGAACAATCACTACAACAAATAAAATGAGACTTCCACCATACGACAAATTTCCAAGTATTTCGGGCGACAATATATTGTTGCGACAAATTCAATTTTCCGACATCAATGACATTATTGAAATTTCATTCTACGACTCTATTCAAGCTACAACATTGACACAAGCAATAGAAATGCAAGCCAAAATAAATGTGGACTACAACAACGGAAATTCAATACACTGGGGTATTGCAGACAAATTAACAAATAAGATTGTTGGAACTTGCGGTTATTATCGTGGACTGGACAAAGGCGAAGGAGAACTGGGTTGTGTTTTATTGCCTCAATACCGTGGACAAGGATATATGACTTTTGCAATGTTATTAGCAATTGAATTTGGACTAAATAATATTGGACTAAAACGCATTTGGGCTATAACAACTAAACAAAACGAAAAAGCAATAAAACTTATTGAGAAACTTAACTTTATAAAAATTGCAGATATGGACGACAATGAAGTAGAATACGAATTAAGACAAGATTTAAATCTAACAGACTAATGGAAAAAATGCCTATCGCTAACAGGTGTTTGGCTCAATGGCGGGTGACGTGGTTAATTTAACATTCTGTTCGCATCAATTTTTGTGCTGTATTGACAGTTATGTGCTCTGAAATTCGCCACTGCGCCAAGTGCCGAGACGTTGTACTCAATTAGAAAGATTTATATGAAAAGAATGATTGGAATAAATGTGTTGATTTTTTTTGTTGGACTAATTTCAAACTCTTGTAATAAGAATTCTGCCGTACCTACTACTAGCAATGAGAAAAAATTGTTTAAAAGTTCTTTTGAAACTATAGATGATTTTTCAGGATTTTATATAACACCTCAAGGACACCTGGAAACAACTTTCCATGAATTATCGGATTCAATTGTTCATAGTGGAATTTTTTCCCATAGGGCTTGGATTGATGGTGCCAATCCTCCATCAATTACTGAAAACAATAACCATAGAGGCTATCCAACTATTCAACTTAAAAACACATTAGGCGGTTCATTTATATCGCCTTGTTATATAACTTTTTGGGTATGGTTGGATATGGACCTGCAGGCAAGTACAACTGGCGGAGAAGACGATTGGTTTAGCTTTGCAACATTCACAGATGACGAGTCTGACAATTGGGATAGAACATTATTGGTGAATTTATCCCATGACGGTTACGTGCATTTACAAAATGTACCTAAGCAGAATGAACAGGAACACGAATTTCAAACTTCAAACATTACTTTCCCTCAAAAAGAGTGGGTTGAGCTGAAAGTATATTTGGACCTAAGCAATGGAGGATATGCAAAAGTCTGGCAAAACGGACAATTGGTGTCACATGCAAAAATTGGGAACATGACCAATAAGTTGTCTCAAGCTCATTTTGGGCTTTATTGTTCTCCGCAATTAAGAAAGGGAACTGTTTACAATGATGATTTGATCATAAAAGAAGTTGATGGAGAATAAACTACTACCAACAGGTGTATAGTTAACTGGCCCCCTCCGAATCGGTACCTGCCCAACTTGAGCATTCAGGTGGGTTGCTTGGATCTTTGTGTACTCGGGAAATCCCCACTACTTTGGCGTAGCAAGTTCGGTTTCCTTTTGCTAAATTAGTTGCTTAACTATCGTATCTACCGAACATAAAACCATGTAAGCCATTCAGGCTTATAAATTGATTTAAATATATTGAACCATAAAAATATAATTATGAAAAGAATATTCATTTATGCAATGGTTATAATAATGACCGCCCAGTTTTCATATTCTCAAGCTATAAATAAAAACTTCAAATGGCCTGAAGATAAAAAAGCCGCGGTCTGTTTAACCTTTGATGATGGTCAAGATTCACATCTGGATAATGCCATACCTCTTCTTGATTCCTATAATATGAAAGCAACTTTTTATTGTCCAGGGAATAAGGAGTCTTTACATAATCGCACCTCTGAATGGAAAAAGATCGTTGAAAACGGCCATGAACTTGGCAATCATTCATTATTTCATCCGTGTGATGGTAGATTATTCGATTGGGTTACACCAGAATATGACTTAAACAATTACACTAGAGAACAAATGCGGATGGAATTATATACTGCCAACACACTCTTAAAAGCTGTTGATGGAAAAACGAATAGAACATATGGTTACACCTGCTCAAACTTTAAAGTACAGGGAGATTCCACCTACGTGGATATAGTGAAGGATCTATTTTCGGCAGCAAGAGGTGATGGCCCAATACCTAGCACCATGGAAAAAATTGACATTAATTTTATGCCAAGTTGGTGTGTGGACAGTCATACCGGCAAAGAACTAATCGATTATGTAAAAGAAGCAAGAAGTAAAGGAACTATTGCCACATTTATGTTTCATAGTGTAGGAGGTGGTTACTTAAACGTATCCAATGAGGCTTTACAGGAACTATTGATTTATCTTAAAGAAAATGAACAGGATTATTGGGTAGACACCTTTTTTAATGTTACAGAATATATTTCAAATCAATAAGTAAATATATATATATATTGGTGTGTTAAGATCGTAAAACGTCGGCGGAAATAGGAGGACAACACCATAACAGAAGTAACTATCACGAAAAACCATGAAGCATAAAGGCAATGCAACCGACACAATAATTCTCAAATCAGGCGAAGGGAGAACTTACAATTGCGGCACAATGACAGCAATATTTAAAGCGGATGAAAATGAAACCGCCAATAAATACAGTATTTCGGAATGGTGGTTAGAACCAAATTCGGACGGACCTGGTGCTCACCAACACGAAGACAATGACGAAGTGTTTTATGGCCTGCAAGGAACGGTAGCAGTGTTGGTCGGCGACAAATGGATCAATGTTGAAAAAGGCACTTTTTTAAGAATACCAGCGAAAACCATCCACGACTTTGCTAACAGGACCAACGAAAAAGCTGGACTTCTTAACTTTTATATACCAGGCGGCTTCGAGAGAAATATGCCTTCTATTGTGAAATGGTTTGAAGAAAACAATTAAAATCACAGCTATTATGAGAAAAATAATATCATTTGTGCACATATCCCTGGACGGTTTTGTAGCAGGGCCCAAGGGAGAAATGGACTGGATAAAACTTGATGAAGAAATTTTTGATCATGTAGGGAAACGGATAAGCAAGGGCGACACTGCATTATATGGCCGGGTAACCTATGAGATGATGGAAAATTACTGGCCTACCGCGGCAGACAAGCCAAGAGCCACTAAGCACGACAAAGAACATTCAAAGTGGTATGCCAAAGCCCACAAAGTTGTTATGTCCAAAACAATGAAAGGCGCAGATCTGACCAACACAAAAGTTATTAGTGACAAGCTTACGGACCGCATAATGGAAATAAAACAATCCGGCCAAGGCGGAGGTGAGGACATCTTGGTGTTCGGAAGCCCAACTGCAACACATTCACTTATGCAACAGAACTTAATAGACGGCTACTGGCTATTTGTGAACCCTATTATTCTTGGACAGGGCATTCCGTTGTTTAAGAGTATCCAAGACAAGACAAAACTTAAACTATTAACAACCCACCAATTTAATTGCGGAGTAACCGAACTGAATTATATAGTGGACAGACCTTAGCAACTAACCGCTTACAAAGTAAATACAACATTCTAAAAATATCTTCCTTAAAACCTCCACAATATGGTTTACGATCTATCCATTCAAAGAAAACCAGTTCCATCATTAGTACAAACAAACACGGATATATATGGATTTCTAATTATTACTATGCCATTCATAATTTGCCAATTTCATAAAGCAATATTGAAGAATAAAGTTCGTTAATTTTATTATTAAAAAATTAAAACCTTATTCATGCAAAGAACCAGTCTTCAATATCTTCTTTTGATATTTTTTGTTTGTTTTTCATGTACAACGGATACAGAAGAAACATCGAAAGAAACGGTGGACACTACAGCTCCTACTCTTAGTTTTTCCATAGAAGATATTGAAGTTTCTTCGAACGACCCCATTCGCGTGTCAGGGAAAATAAACATTAAGATTGAGGCCACGGATGTAAGTGGCATTAGTAAGGTTGAAGTCTATATTAACAATGAAAAAGTTGCAGAAGATACATCATCACCCTTCGATTTAAGTATTGACTTATCATCCTATACATCAACCTCTAGTCTGAAAAAATTTGATTCTAACGCCATCTTAAAAATAATTGCATATGATAAAGCGGGTAACGAAACTACAATAGAAAAAAATTTAGTCATTTTTAATAGGGAATATCTTTTGGATATTAATATTCCGGAGGGGTTTCTCAATTCATTTCTCGAAAACGTTTATGTCTTCGCTTCTGATATGGACGGAAATTATTTAGATTCAACAACAGAACCTATCACTGCTTCCACAAGACAAATAAAGATTTATGCCCCTGAGGATTTTGATTTAACCAAAGAATTCATGATTACTTTTATGACTTTCAATCCCGGGAATGAAAACAGTTTTTCATATGCCACAACTTTTCAGAATTTAACGAAGGATAATCTCAACGAAATAAATCTAAAGGTCCCAGAACGCTTTCGCGTATTTGAAAATAAATTAGTGCCTGCTATTGGTTTTGGGGACAAAATTCACCCCGTTGGGTCTGGTATTGATTACAGAACAAGCTTAAATAACACAGGGCAAGAATGGCTATTTCAAACATTAATTCCTGAAACAACGAATGATTTAACTACGAATAAAATTTACCTAAGTTATTTTTTAGATCAAAGTTTCACGAATTATCACTACCTATTTATTGATAGACCTTTAGCCGAAGATTTTCAGTTGAAGACAAATAATTTTGTAAACGCCAATTCAACTTCGGGAAGCATTTCCTTTACCAACTTTCAACAACAACCCGAAATAAAAACCCATCTTACAATTTATGGTTACGAAAATGAAAACGATGTCCAAAAAAATATTTACCACACCCTATGGGGGCAAGGAACCACTAATTTTACATTACCCATAATTTATAGCTATAACGATTCGTTTTACCAATATCGTCATCGCCTTTCAATGGAAAATTTCCACACAGAAGGACTGGGACTTCCTTTGGAGGAATATACGATACCAAATTGGACATTAAATCCTATAATCCAAAATAATAAGGTGATACTCAACAAAACTGGTGAAGGGCATTCAATAGGTAGAATTTCATTACAAGAGGACCAGGAAAAAGATATTTATGATTGGAGAATCTTATTCGACAGTGAAAAGACAAACGAAGTAGTTATTCCTAAAATTCCAGAGCAATTACAAAACATCCCGTTTTTTACTTTATATGAATCCAATTCGTTTGAATTACAGCAGACTGAAATTAGTAAATTCGAAGGCATTGACAACTATGGGCATTATCTAACGGAAATAATAAAGGAAAATAGAAATATTAATAATTACTCAAACAGAAAAGAAACAATATTTCAATCAAATCCAATGATTTATTTTCAGTTCAATGATTTTGTATTCGACTAAATCTATGCGGCATAAAGGAAGTACATACCCTGGATTTAATTAATTACTTTCCGGCTGCATTAATGAGTTTGTAATTTATTTAGTGGACAGACCATAACAAAGACCTAAAGCAAAATACCTGGCCTATTTCTTTGGGCGTTCCCTCCTACCTCGGGCGGGCCCTTGGCTATATCCCTTGCGGTGCTGCGGAGATGCCGCCGCCGTCCCTACCTCTGGCAGGCAGGCCTAACGCAGAACATAATGTTCAACCCATTAGTTCTACATTTTTTGGATCGCCCAAATGCGTAGCATTCATGAATACCATTAAAAATCAATAGACTAGCCGATGAATAAAAACGATCAGGGCCGAAACTAAGGTATGGCGTACCTTAGTTTAAAAGGGCCAGCGGTAGCAGGGTTTACCTTCCTATATAGTCATAATGGTGGACCATGAACGACGCCAAAACATTCGAATATCCCATTCTAAATTTTGAAAAATCTACTAAAACTATTTGCGTAGTTAAATGACTTCATATATATTTGTAGTCAAATAGCTTCATAATGAAAATGAGAAGAGACATTTTTCAAGCAATAGCGGACCCAACAAGACGTGCCATACTGGTATTGCTTTCCACTCAAACTATGACTGCAGGGGAAATTGCAGCTAATTTTGATACGGCCCGACCTACGATCTCCAAACACATTCAAATTCTAAATGAGTGCGAACTCATAGAATCAAACCAACAAGGACGTGAAATTTTCTATCAAATTAGAATAGAAAAAATGAAAGAAATCGACAAATGGTTGGAACAATTCAAAAAGATTTGGGAAACCAAATTCGATCAATTGGACAATGTATTATCAACAATTAAAAGACAAAAAAAATGAAAAGCAATTTGTTATTCGACTTTACCGTTGACAAAACCACAAATACGGTATTTGTAAACAGGGAATTTGAGGCTGAACTAACTTTGGTTTGGGACGCATTCACTAAACAAGAAATCCTTGACCAATGGTGGGCGCCAAAACCTTGGCAATCGCGAACAAAGTCAATGGAGTTTAAAGAAGGAGGCCGCAGGTTTTATGCAATGGTTAGTCCAGAAGGTCAAGAACATTGGTCTATCCAAGACTATACTGACATTTCGCCAAAAACCAATTTCAAATATGTAGATGCCTTTGCTGACGAAAACGGAAACATTAACACCACTTTTCCAAGTTCAAAATGGAGCTTGAACTTTGATGAAACCAATGAATTGACCAAAGTAAGCATTGAGATACATCATAATTCCCTTGCAGACTTAGAACAAATAATTCAAATGGGTTTCAAAGAAGGTTTCACTATGACTCTTAACGACCTAGATAAACTTTTGAATTCCTTAAAAAACAATTAAAATGTCCGGCAAAATTTATCCTTGCTTGTGGTTTGACGGTCAAGCCCAAGAAGCAGCAAAATTCTACTGCTCCATTTTCAAGAACTCAAAAATAACCTCAGACAATCAAATGGTAGTTACCTTTTAATTGGACGGCAAAAAGTTTATAGGACTAAATGGTGGGCCAAACTTTAAATTTAACGAAGCTGTTTCTTTTGTAGTGGACAGTGAAACGCAAGAAGAAATTGACTACTATTGGAGCTCCTTAATCGTTGACGGTGGGCAAGAAGGCAAATGTGGTTGGCTAAAAGGCAAGTTTGGTATATCATGGCAAATTGTACCTACAGTTCTTCCAAAGCTTTTGAGCGACCCAAATAGGGCACAAAAGGTGATGGAAGTATTTATGGGAATGAAAAAGTTTGATATAAAAGCTCTTGAAAATGCTTAAGGACAAAATTAATTAATCATACTGCAACCATTGACAAAATGACTAAGGTAGAAATTGCAAAATCATTTTCAAACGGAGAATTTGAAAAAACATATGACTTCATCGCTGACAACGCTATTTGGACAGTTGTAGAGGAAAATACCTTTACGGGAAAACAAGCAATTATAGATAACTGCGAACAAGTTGGTAAGTACTTTAAGTCGGTAACTACTGATTTCAAAACTTTAAACATTATTACTGACGATAATAAAGTTGTAATTAGCGGAACAGCAGAATTTTTAAAAGACGGCCTACGTGTATCTTTTGTTTCGGCTTGTGACGTATATGAATTTAATGGCAACGAACAAATCCAAAACATAACATCTTATTGCATTCCAGGAAAATAGAAAAACAACGATAGGTCAAAACAGTAAAATAAAAATAGACCGGTTCCTGAGCCTACCTAGTAGTCCTAACGCATAATACAGAATCAAACTACAGTATATGCCGCACCCCTCCCCTCCTATTCGGCTAGCCGTTGGCCACATTTATGTGGAGAAATAGGTGTTTCTTAATTTTGATGGTTTACATAGCTTCAAAAAGAAGTAAACTAACCGTCGATTTGGGCAAGTCCACTATGAGGCTGAAATCTTTGCTGCTCAATATTTGTTCGCGGTCCAAGTCCAAATTGTGATTATCATCCAATACATATTCGCTACACTTTAGTTCGTTTTTAAAAGGAACATTCTTGATCTGCAGTTTATAACGAGAGGCATCATCATCAAAATTGCTTAGCAAAACTGCTGTTTTTCCCTCACCTAAATCAGTAGATGCAATAATAGAAACACCCGTTTCCTGTTTGTTTCCTGAAGTAGAAACCCGCGTGCCTAATTGTACCATTTTATGATAGGCTTCCAATGCATGAATTGCCTTTTTGGGTATTCCTGATTCATCAAAAAGCCCAATACGAAAAATGGTTCCAAAAGCGGAATAGTATTGCGCCATATTCAGTCCTGTATCCTGCATATAAGATAAAACTGAGACGGTAAAGGCTGAGCCAGGGGCGCCGGTGGTTTGGGTAAATACATCTCGCGATTCCGCTCTGTTTTTGCCATCGGGCCAGTATGGTATGTAATTCCATTCGGATAGACTGATTTCCACATCTTTAAACCCATGTTTTCTTATGGTGGCGTTGGATATTTCAATTCTTTTCATGAAGTCATCCGTACTTTTACTATAGATGTGATAGGAAACAAAGTCTAAAGGGGAATTGGTATTTTTGCAATGTTTAAGGAAAGCCTCGCCAAGCTCACTGTCCAGGTTAAAGGCGATTGTAGGACCTCCAACTTTTAGGTTGGCATCGAGTTTTTTTAAGGTCTTGGCCGTTATTTCATATAATTGAAGATACTGTTCTTGAGTTCCTGACCAGCAATCTGCGATGTCCGGCTCATTCCAAACTTCCCAATATTGAATATCCCACTTAAAGCCATCGGCCCAACCCATATTATAATGCTGCACTATCCGGGAACAAATGCGCGCCCATTTTTCAAAATCTGCCGGAGGATGGATGTAAAATTTTGGTTCCCCATGCTCTATACTTTCACCCAATCTAAATATTACTTTTGCGCCCAGGTCCAAGATCGACTTTATATAAATGTCCGTCTTTTGAAAATGATAGTTTGCCGGGTCATTTTCATCGGCATCAAAGTTTGGAAAGATGGTATGGATATCAACCGTTTCTTCATCGGAATATCGTGTATCATGCAGGCGTACATGTGGAGGGCCGAAGGTTTTGAAATATTCACTATTGTCAAATGCATTTCCCAATCTAATTCTCGGACCTCCGTTCACCCCGTGCAAGGGTTTGAAACCACCCATGGTTTTGGATACATCTACAGTAAACTCGGGTAAGGTTGCCGTGTCATTGCTTTGAGCCAGCTGTGCATTACCAGATAGTAATCCTAAAAATAAAAAAAGACCAAAGAATGCAGATGTAATACCATTGTTTGTGTTCATGGGTTTTTGGTTCGCTATTACGGTAAAATATCTAAATTATGATGTGTAATGAAAATGACTTGGATATATTTTTTTTTAAATAATCGCATTGAATTGGCAGCACCTTAAAAAACTGTAATTAAGAACCAATTGATAGTCAATGAAAAGTTACGTTCAGCAAACAAAGCATTATTTTATCGATTAAGCAAATATCAATCCCAATATTAATTATCTTAGAACAATAGTAACAAAAACATGGCTGTAGCACTCCCCCACTTTACACCACAGAAAATTTTATTGAATCGATGATATTAGAAATTTTCTTCTTTTAAGTTAATCACCTAACTGTTCATAATATCAAATATCATTTGTTGGAAACATCTTAAGCCATTTTTTTGCGTTTTGATAAAATATTTTATCCACAACTTCCTTAGGAAGTTTTAATCCCTTAAACTCTTCATTTACCAGATCACTGGTCATAACCTCATCGGTAACGAAAAATCGCCAATCCGTAAGCCACATTTTATGCATCTCCTTCTGCATTTCTTTGATATTTTCCTTGCCATCATCGGCCAAATCGGTTGCATATAGGATCCGATCTTGGTACTTAATAAAAAAGGCACGTACCTTTTCCCTATTTTCTACAGTTTGATAAAAAACTTGCCCCATTCTGGCAGCGAGGTCTATAGACATATTAGGAAACTTGTCCAACCGTTTCGCCAATTCATCAACGCTCCACTCTAGACTCCCAATGTGTGCTCCAATAAACACAAGATCGGGGTGTTTTTCCAACATACGATCCCGAGCAGCCACCTGTTCTTCATAAGAAGGTAGTTCCGGATGTTGGTACATGTGGTACTGTGGATGTTCAGAAAAATATTTCCGATCGTTGTTGGTTGTCATTTCATCTAGCGGAAGCCAACAGTTTTTTGGTTCTCCCAAATGACCTATCAATGGTATCTTTTTACTGGCTAAATAATCGAATATCGTATCCAGCTTTGGATTGTCGACCATTATTAGCTCGTTATCCTTATCACGAAAAACCATGCCAATATTCTTCCAAACCTTTACAGCTATGGCCCCTTCTTTAAAACTCTTGTCCAACCATGAAATAGTATTCTTTGTAAAGTCTGGGTTATCCCAATCCTCTATGGAAAAGGAGGTAGCGAACTCATAATCCTCAGGATGCCCTTTCTTTTGAGCAAAACAATAATCATATTGTTCTTTAATAAGTTCCTCGCCTTTTGAAAGGTCGACCATAATATTCAGCAAACGAAAATTGTCTTTCTTTGCTTGATTTACAAAACTGTTCCGATTTGCAAAAACATGAATGTGGGTATCAATTTTTTCTACCTTGTCAAAATCGTCCAAAGTATAATATTCATTCTTTTCCCCACAAGAAATCGTTAATAGTATTAATAAGGCAATCCATGATTTTTTCATCTGTTTAATTTTTATAGTTTTTATCTGATATTGGTATTAATTGGCATTGGGATCAGTAGTTTTCATAGCGGCTTTAAAATTGTTGAACAACGGATAAGAACCTCCCAACTTATTGTTTAGAACCTCTTTACTCTTGCCAGGTGAAATCAAACCCGAGATTTTAAATTCCTCTAAATTGTGATAAGCCGTTACATGGGATGCACCCATATTTCCACAGCCCACTACCAGAACACGCACCGGACTGCTTTTATTAACCATATTATTATTAAATTTTATTAGTACATATTTTAGGGAATTATCTTTCCGTTTTTAGATCAGCACTATCGGCTAAACCGCCCTCGAAATCCTTTTGACCCCTATTGTCCGTTACAGTTAAAATGTGCGACACCTTGTTGTCTACTTCTAAAGTGCCTACAAGTTTTTCCCTGAAAAAAAACATAAATAACAAACCCACCAATAAAGCAATTATTGCTGGAACCAGCCAAATGGATTCCCATTGGTAGCTCAAGATGTCATTAATGTTGACAAGAAAATCATCGGTTACTGCTCCTGAAACAAAAGAGCCAATAAACATTCCCACCCCATATGTTGCAAAAGTGATAAGCCCCTGGGCGGAATTTCGAAAGGAGGGTTTGGACTTCTTATCAATATAGATCTGTCCTGTAACAAAAAAGAAATCATAACATACACCATGTAATATAATTCCAAAATACAACATCCAAATTCCTGGACCTATATCCCCATAAGCAAATAAAAGATAACGTATTACCCAAGCAAAAATACCTATCAGCATCATTTTTTTAATTCCGAGCCTCTTAAAAGCAAGGGGCATCAATAACATGAATAAAAGTTCGGAAACCTGCCCCAAAGTCATTTTAGCTGCAGCATTTTCCATCCCTATGTCATTCAGAAAAGGATTGGCAAAGTTGTAATAAAAAGCCAATGGGATACAAACTAGAATAGAGCTGACAAAAAAAACAATAAATGACCTTTTCTTAAATAAAACCAAGGCATCTAGTCCCAATATGGCAGAAATACTTGCGCTTTTACCTGTAGGCGGGGTACTTGGCAAGAAGAAGCTTAAAATACCAAGCACCAAAGAACAATATGCCGCAATGCGGAAGGTCATAAAAGAAGTCTCCAACTCCATAAACCCTATTAAAAGTCCCGCTGCTATCCAGCCCACGGTTCCTAAAACCCTAATCCGTGGAAATTCCTTATCGGGATCCTCCATTTGCGAAAAGGAAATGGAGTTAACCAAGGACATCGTAGGCATATACAACAATGTGTATAGCAAAATTAACCACCAAAATTTTTGAAAATGCTCCACGGTACTAATATAATATAAGGTGGCAGCACCCATTAAATGTAATGTCCCCAATACCTTTTGTGCGGAGAAAAATCGGTCAGCTACCAGACCCACGAAAAAAGGAGAAATAATGGCTGCGATAGAAAGGTTTGCATATGCTGCCCCCACTTGTGTTGCATTTACCTCCAACGAGGACATCAGATAGGTGCCCATGGTAACATACCACGCTCCCCATATAAAATACTCCAATAGCATTAGAACGGATAAACGCAATCTTACTGAATTTTTCATGGAGGTGAGTTGGTTGGTTATATTTTTTTATGCAATGAATTCTAAGGGTTGAAACTGATTATGCTTTGGAAACAACGGAAAACCTCACCTTTTATAATCGGACTTGTTGTTACTTATCCATAGGATTCCCAACTATTTATTAAGCAAAGGAGCTATCTGCTCAGCAGTAGTTACCCCTGGCGGCAATTCTATTACTTTTAAATTCCTGAAATGAATCTCCGCACCTTCAGATTCGAGACAGAAATAACCTTTCTTCTGAGTGGATTTAGAAATACCATTTACAAATTTACCGTTAACAGAAAGTTTAATGACTCCATCTACACATACTACGTCATAGGTATTCCATTCACCCTTTCCCTTACATCTATTCTCTACGGACTTACTTCTTTCCCCCCGTGGATTATCTGGTAGGGTCACCACTCCCCCTACACCCCAAACTTCCCCATGAACATAGGCTATGGGTTGCTGAACACCATCTTTTGCATTTATGTTTACCCAGTCCAATTCCAACATCTGGATTTCCACACCGTCCGGCAGTGGAGAATTTCCCTTTGGATCGGCACCGCTCCATGCAAATATTCCAGAATTGCCCCCTGCTTCCATATGTCGCCATTCTACATGAAGAATAAAGTTTTCATATTGTTTTTCCGATCTTACTACCCCAATTGGATGGCCCAAGTTTACCAGTACCCCATCTGCACCCACGGTCCACCCCTCTTTAACGGTATTCACATTGATCCATTTAATGGTAGATGCTTCTCCCGACTTTCCTGAAATCAAATTCTCCAAGGTATCCTCCTCTCCAAATTCAAATTCAAATGCTTCATTCTGGGCCTCGGCCTGGAAAGCAATCATTACAATTATCAATACCGATAAAAGGGCAGATTTTCTCTTAATCGAAATTTTCTTCATGTTTTTATGGTTAAATTATTTATCAAAATAAAATAGCTGTTCTTCAAATTCCCCGACGTAGTTTTAGTTACAGCAGAATAAAGTATTCCCATAAAAATAGCAATTTTGAGTACTCTTCATCTCTAAATTGCTAAATCTATAATTAAATCATTTTGGTGATTCCCGGAACGGCTATTCCTGGACCATCATATTTTAAATCCCAACTGTACTCATCGTTCTCGGGACCAAGGGATACGTTGGAGTTCATGGCCTCTTCCCAACTGATCGTTTGTCCGGAATATGCTGCATCCCTAGCTATTATAGCCATCAAGGTACTATTGGCGGCCATTTCCCCATCGTTTATAGCGCTGCCCATACGAATGGATTTAAACAATCCGTCGTGCTCACTTTGGTACATGTCGTTTGTTTCCCCCTCATATTTCCATTCATTTTTGCCCCAAATCTCGTGCCTATTTCCCTGATAAAATGCATTTCCCAATGTACCTGCGACTTCTACAGAGTTTCTGGACGACCCTCCATTAAGTTGCCTTGTGGAAACATTTCCTTTTAAACCACCCCCGTAATCAAATTCCACTGCAAAGTGGTCATAAATATTGCCGTACTTTTTATCCGTACGCCACTGCCTTCCACCTACCCCGGTTGCACTCAATGGCATTCGTTCTCCCATTGCCCAGGAAATCATGTCCGTACTATGGACGAACATTTCTACAATAAAATCCCCGCTCAACCAATTGTAATAATACCAGTTGCGCATTTTATATTGCATATCGTTCCAATCCGATTGACGTTCTTTATGCCAAAGTTCACCCCCGTTTCTAACTGAGGAAATGGATTTTATTTCCCCTATATCTCCACCCAATACTTTTCCAAAGAGGGCCTGTTTCGGTAAATCATATCTAAAACAGAGGCCAGAAACTATGGAAAGGTTCTTTTCTTTGGCTCTTTTTGCAGCCTCCAAGACTTTACGTACCCCAGGCGCGTCCACGGCAACGGGTTTTTCATAGAAGACATGTTTACCAGCGTCTATGGCCGCGCTAAAGTGTTTTGGCCTAAATCCCGGGGGCTCGGCCATAAGCACTACATCCACTCCGGAATCAATTAATTTCTGATAAGCATCAAAACCAACAAATTGCATTTCTTTTTTCACATCTGCTCGTTGCCCATGTTCTTTCTTCAACAATTCCAAAGAATTGCTCAGCCTATCCTCAAAAATATCGGCCATAGCATGCAAAACCGTATCAGGGTCTGCACTTAGTGCCTGTACGGCCGCACCTGTACCTCTACCACCACAACCTATCAAGCCAACCTTCAAAACTTTATTCTTTGTAAGGAATGGATTTGCAAAACCAGCGTTTAGGGTCGCTGCACTAAAAAGTGTAGCTGCCCCCGCTTTTTTTATGAAGGACCTTCGGTCAGAGCCTTCTAATGAAACAATACCTTTTTTAGTCATAATGTTTAATTTACATAGCCCGGATTCTGGGTAATTATATCATTGATATTCATTTTGTCCTTGGGAACAGACCCGCAATAAACTCTGTTTTAATTGAAATTAGCAACCGCTATATAGTCCAACAGCTTCCAACCACCGGAAACAGCATCTTTATAGTAAATTTACTTGGTCCAACCTGATCTTTACATAACCGATTTTCCAACGATTAATATCAAATACGCGCAACCTCTCAAAAGCCAAATTCCTCAATCGTTCAGGTTATGTTCCATTAAGTGTGTCATTGTTATTCCAGACCTAATCTTTCTGGATAGCTTAAGGCCAGAATAGATATAACTATGGTTCAACTTTTTGGTATATGCCATTTCTTTGTAAGTCTGCTACCAACCAAATATAATAATTTATAGTGAACAAGTTGATGACCAATAAGTTATCGAAATAAAACATTTAGACGGCTCGGATGGAGTTTGTTTTCTCATTGAACCATTTAATATTTATTGGTTTACTTTTACTAAAGATAGAATATTTGGAAGTACCTGTAATTGCGTTTGCATTGGTTTTGCCCAACAATCAAACTTGCTTGGACCCAGCCAAAACAGCTAGCTTCTTATCAGGTTGCAGCGTTTTATAAGGTGCTTCATAGTGCTTTGAAGTAATCCTTTAATGAAAATAAGTAGATTCCAAAACAATAACCAACAAACAATAATCGCCATTAAAACGGGAGTTTATAAAGACCGTTGGCAGCAATTAAAAGAAACTGTTTATGAATAAAAATTCAAAAAATCAAATTTTATCAATTTTGCTACTAGCCTTGCTGATTGTGAGTTGTAAATCTAAACAAAGCACAGAAGAACTTTCAGAAAACACTACTTCAGACCAAATAGAAAGCACATCAAGTAAATCTGAAAAAGAAATAAAAGTTATATTGGAAAGGATCTTGGCTGCAGTTGGAAACCGGGATGCTCAAGAATTGGATGACCTGAGTTTCGACCAGGCCATTATCGCATATACGTATCCGGAGGACGGACAATGGCAGCATAAAGAGATGACTATTGACTCGTATTTGCAAAACATCCGAGATATGAAAGATCCAAAGCCTATTTTAGAATCCGCCAATTCGTATAAGATAAATATAACCGAAGATCGATTGGCCTCAGTAATAATGCCTACCGTCATTTCAAAATTCGGTGTTGCCAGTAGCAATGAGGTCAATCATGCTATAATGATGAAAGACAGCGACCAATGGAAACTGTTAAGTATTTCATGGACCGCTCAGCGGATTCCCGAAGAAGAAAAAGAATTCGATTTAAATCTCTGTGCACGCAACTATGCTCAAGTCTGGGGTAGTAACCGACCTGAGTTTGTTGCTATGTTTTATGCTGAAGATGGTTCATTACAAGTGAATGACGGAGAACCTGCCGTTGGTAGAAATGCCATTACAAATGTTGCTAAAGGATTTTTGGACGCTTTTCCTGATATGATTGTTTCAATGGATAGTCTAGTCACTAAATCTAACAAAAAACGATTCTATTGGACACTGACCGGAACAAATGACGTACCAAATGGAACAGGAAAGAAAGTTAAAATTAGTGGATTTGAAGAATGGACATTAAATGATGATGGATTAATCCAAGAATCAAAAGGCTATTTTGATGAAAAAGAATACGAGCGACAACTTGAATTTGGAACGGATAAATAATAACTGCTGCCAACAATTAATAAAAAGAAGATTCAATGCACATTAAGATTAAACCATTTATATCAAAATTGGTAGTACTTATAATTTTTGGTATTACAGCATGTCAGCCTAGTAATGACAATTCAAAAAATAGACCCAATATTATCATTTTCTTTACCGATGATCAAGGTTACGCAGATGTGGGGTGCTATGGTGCAGAAGGTTTTGAGACTCCTCACATTGATCGTTTAGCTTCTGAAGGTATTCGTTTTACCAATTTTTATGTTCCAGCAACAGTTTGTACGCCTTCTAGGGCCGGTCTTTTAACAGGTCGCTATCCTAAAAGATACAATCTTCACGAAGCGGTTCTTTTCCCCTTTTCAGAAGGTGGGCTTTCATTGGACGAATATACGATGGCAGAATTACTAGGGGACAATGGTTATACAACTTCCATTATCGGGAAGTGGCATTTGGGTCATAAAGAGGAGTTTATGCCAAATAATCAGGGTTTTGATATGTTTTATGGGGTGCCCTATTCCAATGACATGGATAACTATTATTATAAGGAGATTGATTTTCAATCCCCTCCCCTTCCATTTTATAGAAACAAAACATTGATAGAAAGCGGTCCTGACCAAGACTATCTAACCAAAAGATATACTGAAGAGGCCATTGATCAAATAAGAAATAGAAGTGAAAAACCATTTTTCATGTATGTTGCCCAAAATATGCCACATACACCACTACACGCTTCTCCTGCTTTTATAGGTAAAAGTGAAAAAGGATTATATGGCGATGTTATTATGGAATTGGATTGGAGTGTAGGAGAGATCGTAAAAACGCTGAAAGAACAAAAAATCTATGATAATACTATTTTTATTTTCACCTCTGACAATGGACCTAGAATTGGTTCTGCAAAACCACTGAGAGGCAAGAAAGCTGAAACATGGGACGGAGGTCAGCGGGTACCGGCAATAGTGGCTTGGCCAGGCAAAATTCCTAAAGGAGTGGTTAGTAGTGATTTTACTACCACTTTGGATTTATATCCAACACTTGCAAAAATATCTGGTTCAAAGATTCCCGATGATTTAAAATTGGACGGCTTGGACATTAGCGATTATCTTTTACATCCTGAAACTACCAAATTACCAGAACGGCCGTTTTATTTTTATGCCAGAAACGGGGAAATGGAAGCTGTTAGAATGGGGAAATGGAAACTTCATATTGAAAAATCCAGAGGGTGGAATTTAGAGGAAAGTGGTGTTTTTCCTGTTTCTCTATATAATCTTGATGCGGACATAGGTGAAAAAAACAATGTGGTAGATCAATTTCCTGAGATTGTTGAGGAATTAACGAACATGATGAAAGAATTTGAAACAGAATTATAATAAGACAATAACACTATATAGTATCTATTAGCGAATAACATCTTGGTAACAAAATATAAAAATAAGTACTCAATTTAGGGCGTACATACCGGCCGGCAGTTAGGGTTAATTATAACCCGTCCTGAATCATGTGCACATACAAATGCTCAAAAGAAAAAAATATCCGTTGCATGAAATTGCGGATTAGTTATTAGATTGTCATTATTTACATTTGTGTTATCGTCAAAAAATTATTACATGAAAAGAAGATCAATGTTAAAATCCATGGGAGCAGTCTCTCTTGGAATGGTAACACCATCCTTTGCAAAGGGAGAATCGCTCGTAGCGCCATATAAAGTAAAAGAAGAAAGTATAACTACAGAGATATTGGTAGTAGGTGGTGGTACGGCTGGTACTATTGCCGCTATTCAGGCTGGCAGAGCCGGAGCAGAAACGATCTTGATTGAAAGTGGGAGTCAGTTGGGAGGAACTACCACTACAGGTGGCGTTGCCTTTCCGGGGATATTCCATGCTTGGGGCAAACAAATTATTGGCGGTATTGGTTGGGAATTAGTGATGGATTGTGTGGAGTTGAATGGAGATAAATTACCCAATTTCTCTAAGGTTCCAGACAGCCATTGGAAACATCAGGTAACGATAAATGGGCCATTATATACTTTATTGGCCGAAGAGAAATGCCTGGAGGCAGGTGTGGATATTCGCTATTATGAATCCCCAACACAAATTGAATTTAAAAAGGGAAAATGGATCGTCGAATCCGTTGGAAAAGGTACAAAAACAACCATCGTCTGCAATCAAATAATTGATTGTACTGGAAATGCCTTGATTGCATCGATGGCCGGTTATGGTGTGCTAAGAGAAAAAGATACACAACCTGGCTCCCTGATCTTTAGATTGGGAGGCTATAACTATGATTCACTTGATTTAACCAAGATTCCGGAAAAATACCACCGCGTATTGAGACAAAACATGCTCGAAAATTCAAAAAGGGAAAGTCGTGAGCACACCTATGTTCCCTATAGTTATGTATATGTACCGGGTGCAGATTCTACCACTTCCGAAGTACATACCAAGGCCAATAATGAAGGAAGAAATACCTTGCTGAAATTGGTAAGGACGCTAAAGACTTTTCCGGGGTGTGAGAATTTGAAACTGGTGGATTTAAAAACGGAAACTGCCGTTCGAGAAACCTATCGAATAGACGGTTTGTATAAAATGAACAAGGATGATTATACCTCTGGAAAGGTGTTTGACGATGCTATTTCACATTCTTTTTATCCGATCGATCTGCATAGGGAAGGAAAATCTATTTATCAAGAATTTTTAAAACCTGATGTGGTAGCGTGTATTCCGTTACGATCATTAATTCCGAAACAAAGCCGGAATTTTCTGGTTGCGGGTCGTTGTGTGAGTAGTGATCGCTTGGCAAACTCTGCACTCCGCGTTCAGGCATCTTGTATGGGTATGGGGCAGGCAGCAGCAGTAGCTGCGGTATTGGCCAGTAAGCAAGGTGTTTCTCCTGAACAAGTGGATATCAATGAAATTAAGGAACTGTTGAAAAAACATGGAGCCATTGTTCCCGCTCAAAAATAGAGAATTACAGCATGATCAAGTTCCGTTTTTTTACCGTGGCAATTATTGGTTTATTAGGGATGGTGTTAACCTCTTTTTTACAAGAAAAAGAATCCATAAAATATTGGCAAGTGGCTACAATTGAAAGTAGTGCTGCTGACGAACCTTTAATTGTTGAGACTTATAAGGCCACGCTAACCAATGAAACTATTTTTTTACGCAAGACAAAGGATAACCTACCGCTGCATTACTATAAAAAAGTAACAGGTGAAGTGTGTATGGACCAAGAATGTAGGTTGTTGAACATTGTGGTTTACTGGAATATTACGGGCAGGTATTTAGGGTTTGAATTGCCAAAAGGGGAGTTTTTGAGTAAATATGACCACGAACCATTTTCTGAAAGTGAATACCAACGATTACACCAATTATTGGCAGATTCAACAATGCCCTTAGATGTGGTATCTTTTGAAAAACTGGTAGAACAACCCAATAAGGAGCAAGGAACTGCTGATGCTGTTTCCGGAGCCACTTCAAAAAGTGTTGCTGACATGGTAGTAAAGGGGGCCGCCTATACCACGTATAAATTATGGAATGTAATAAATGGTCCAACGATGGATATCGTTTCAGAACTCACAGAAAAACAGTTGACACCCCTATTGATAAATCGTATTTTACAAAGTCCGGATAACAGTGATAAGCTGTGGGCTTTGAATAGAATTGGCAGTGCAACAGAACTGACACCAGATCTGGAGACGTCACTTTTAGAAATCGTTTCTTCCGATGATTTTTATTTGGCATATAGCGCCATTCAAGCTGTAGAACCTGTTCATTTAAAAGCTACCGATTTGCAAGAGCATTTATTTTCAATGTATCCAAATGTCAATCACAGTATCCAAAAGGAATTGCTGAAAAAGTTGGGACAGGCTCCTGAACTGAGTTTAGAGGTTGTATATGCGTCTAGAGATTTGTTGCATCAATTAAATGGACAGCAATTGGATGATCTATTAAAGCTGTATTCAAAACACGGCGTAAACGACCTTGAAACGTGTAGATCTGTGGTAAGAATTCTGAAAAACGAGAACAAGTATATTTCAAAAAAGGCCTACGACTTTTTAATTGGACTACAAATAGATGATGCTACTATCATGGAACGTTTGAATGCTTATAACCGGTGAAAACTTTAACGACTCCTTAAAAAAGTGGAGGGCTAACAATACCCCCCAAAGATTGGATTTTTGTTAGCAGTACCGATTCTAACCCCAGGACCAGCAAGAAATACCATACAACGGATATTGCTGTATTTTATCGATTAAGCGGATTCCAAAACCAATATTTGTTAACTTAGAAGGTTAGAAACAAACTCTAGGTTGTAGTACTCCCCCCGCTGCCCAACACAGAAAATTTTATTGGATTAATAGGAATTATAGGACACTAGTAGGTGTCTAGGTACTGGCTGGTGGGCTTGTAGTTTTTATAAGTGATATATAGTTAATACCTATATACAATTGTTAGCAGCAAGATAAAATAAACCGAATGGCAATAGACTACGAGAAACGATTACAGAATCTTAGTGCAAGAAGATTTGATAACGAACTAAATGAATCGATTTTGACAAAATCTTTCAGTTCAACCAGTATTCCTAAGAATATTAAATACTTAATGGAATCAATGGTCAGAATTGACAAAAAATATAATGGCAAAACTATTGAAGCTGCAAATAGAGTTCAAAAACATTTAGAAAATGGCTACGATTTACATTTTTCTAGAGCATACAGAACTCAAGGTTCAGTAACTACTTCGACAAATATCAAAGTTCATAGTGATTTTGATTTATTGACAATTATCGATAAATATCATTTTACAGGAGTAGGAGTTCCAAACGACAATCCTTACAAAGATTCAAAACCAAATTCAGACATTAAAAGTCTAAGAAGTCAATCTGAAAAAATAATGGAGGACATCTATGACGAAGTGGATAAAACAGGGAAAAAGAACATTTCTATTTTTAACAAATCTCTAAATAGAAAAGTTGACATTGTTTTTTGCTTTTGGTATAACTCAAAAAAATATGAGGAAACATCTAGCGAATATTACAGAGGAATTTACCTGTTTGATTTCACAAAAGAGGTAAAAATATTGGACTACCCTTTTGCACATATTAGTCAAGTTAATACAAAGGGAGATAATACCAATGATGGTTCAAGAAAAGGAATTAGACTTTTAAAAACACTAAAAGCTGATGCGGATATAGATATAAGTAGTTTTCATTTGACAACAATAGTTCATTCAATTAGTGATAGTGAACTATACTATTATCGAGGCAAGGAAATAAACATAGCTAAAGCTATAAGCAACCAATTAGAGAAATTAATTAATAACGGTGAATACCGCAGAAGTATTGAGAGTCCAAATGGAACAGAAAAACCATTGAAAGACGATACTGTTGACGGAATGAAAAAGATCAAAGCTGACTTGGACGAGTTAATTGCAGATGTTCACAAAGAGCTTTATTTGGGGTATTTTGAAAAAGGGGAGTTAATATATTCATAATGAGAAAAAAGAGAATTTTTATTGGTTCATCATCTGAAGAGCTTGGTCTAGCAAATGCTGCTAAATCAATCCTCGAAAGAGATTTTGAAGTAACAATTTGGAATGATAGTGTTTGGGATACATCTGTATTCAAAATAAATAATAACTTCTTAAATGATTTACTTAGAGCATCCTTACAATTTGATTTTGGCTTGTTAATAGGAACAACTGATGATGAAGTCAAATATCGAGGAGATTCCGTAATGCAACCTAGAGATAATGTCCTGTTTGAATTAGGTCTTTTTATTGGTCGTTTAGGTTTATCAAAATGTGCTTTTGTTATAGATAAGGAATTAAAAGTTTTATCTGATATCACAGGTATTTCACTTGCTCGATTTGAAAAATCTGATACACCAAGCTTTGTTTCAGCAATTAGTCAAGTAAGCGAACTTTTCAGAAATCAAATTGACTCTGACATTAATTTCTTTCCATCTTCGACACTAGCTTCCGGCTACTTTGAGAATTTACTATTACCAACTTGTAAATTCTTGATAGAAAATGATGGTTTTGAAGTGGATGGTATTAAATACAAAGACTGTAAAATTCAAGTCATTATACCTAATAGACTGAATCCTGATGTTAATCTTCAATTTGAACAACTGAAAAGAGGATTTAACTCTAAAAATGTCTCATTTCATTATGCAGGACGACCTAGATTTATAAGTATGGAAACAGAAATTAAAGATAATAAGTTAGTTTTCATTGATTTTCCAACCACGTTATCAGGAATAAACTATGCGATTTCAAACCTTTTGCCAAATGATTTTAATTCAATGAGTTCTGACTATGAAGCTATAATAAGCAGAGAAATTGAAAGATTCATATACACAATCAAGCAACTAGCTTTAAGAAATAGTTTTGATACGCTAATCGAAATTAAAAGAGAACAATAAATCCAGCTGCTAACAATGTATATAAAAAATAGGCGAAACAGTAGTAAAATCAAGGGTTTTGGCTCGTGCGGAACTTTGTGCTTAACAGAAAGTTTAGTGCTCCGAAATCGCCCACTTTTCATATACTAACCGTTGGCAATAATTAAATGAACCAAATGATTAAAGAAATACTTTTAGGGGAATTAGTATCTAGAGGTTTTGATTCCATTAAAAAAATTTTTACTTCCAATAAGATTTCACTAGTTGTTTCAAAAGATGATCTAACAGAATCTCTAAATAGCCATTCAAAGTATATACAAAACCTTACCAGTAAGGTAAGTTTTAAAGAATTAAGAGGTAACAAAAATCTCAATGATACTTACATCGCTTTAGACCTTGAATTACAAGCAATCAGATTTAAAGAAAAAGAACAGAGGGAGAAGAAATTAAGGGTTGAAAAATTGATAAACAAAACCGAAAGCCACTTAATAATCCTAGGTGGACCCGGTGCTGGTAAAACGACAACTGTAAAAAAAATATGTCAGTCTCTGCTATACGAAGAAGAAATAAAAAATTATAGTTTTCCTATTCTTATAAATCTTCGAGATTTATCTTCAGAACAAACTATTTACGGAAAACTAAAAGACATTCTTGGAATTCAAATTGTGCTTAAAAATGAGGGAGTCAAGACTCAAACATTAATTGAAGATAAAGAATTAAGAATTAAATACGTAAATGCTTATTTGGATAGTTTAAAAGCAATCATAATATTAGACGGATTAGACGAAGTCAATCCTTTAAAAATAAGAAGTTTAGGTCAAGAGATTAAATCTTTGATTTTAAACTTGCGCAATTCTTTAGTGATTGTAACTAGTAGAAGTGCTTCTTATGACCTAGATATTGAAAATTCAATTGAATATGAACTTTGTAATTTAAACAAATCCCAAATAAAGAAATTCGTTCATAAATGGTTTGACAAAGACAAATATGCTGAAAAGTTTTTGTCAGAAATATCAAAATCTAAATTTTATGATTTTTCATTAAAACCAATATCGTTGGCACATTTATGCGCGATTTATGAAAGGACAAAAAAATTCTATGACAAACCTAAATCTATTTATAAAAAGCTAGTTAGAATATTAATAGAAGAATGGGATGAACAACGTGATATAATTAGAGAGTCAAATTATTCAGATTTTGATAATGAGAGAAAATTTGATTTTTTAAGCCATTTAGCATATGATTTAACCATTAGATTTGATAAGAAAGTATATTTTGAAGATGATTTAAAAGACTCATTCCTTAATATAAATGAATCTTTTGGATTGCCTAAAAACCAATGTTTAAAAGTTGTAAGAGAGGTCGAAGCCCATACAGGTATTTTAATTCAGTCAAGTTTTGAAACATTCGAGTTTGTGCATAAATCTATGCAGGAATATTTAGCAGCAGAACATATTGTTAAAATGCCTGAAATCCCCACTAAACTTCTACATAATGTAAACATATCAAATGAATTAGCAATTACAGTTGCTTTATCATCAGATCCAAATGCTTACTTTTTTAAATTAGTTTTTGATGTTTTTAGTAAAGAAAATTTTAGCAGTCATTCTATCATCGAATTCTTAAGCAGGTTAGCTTATGAAAAACCTGATTTCAAAGAATCATTATTGATCCCGTATTGCTTTGCAAAAATCACAGATGAATTTATAGATAATGACCTAGAGAGTCATGAAAAACTTATTAAAATAATAAATGAATTTAAAGAAATCCATAATATTAAAATTTCATTTAAGAAATTCTCTCTTAATATTTCAACGTCAATAGAAAACATATACGATTATGACAGTCAAGAAAGTACAGAAAACAATGCCGATGAATCTGACAGTTTAGAAAGTGATTTATTAGAGAAATTCAATTCCGACAATTTGGATATAGATGATGCTAGCTTAAAAGAAATGAATATAAAAAAGTTTGTAAATGTAGAGTTGGAAGATAGTTACTTTAAAAAGTTACCAGAAAGTGAACAGCCTTACCAAGGTTTGTTTAATGAAGTTAAAATTCCTCTGAACATATATAACAAACACTTTAACTAAAATAACTATTGCCAACAATGGTAACCGTTGCACAACCCTATAATTTATAAAATATCGATGCCAAAAGCGGCCTTTTAGGGCCGTTTTGTTTTTTAAACGAACGTGTTGCCACTCATTTTTATAGTGCCAAAAAGGAAGCAAATAGA
>NZ_JACLHY010000024.1 GCF_014397245.1 Arenibacter arenosicollis
TATGCTGTAGAGGTAACGGTAACGGACGACGGTACTCCTGCGGAGTCAACCACGGTCTCCTTTACCTGGAACGTAACGGATGTGCCTGTGAACCAGGCACCAGTGGTCACCAATCCAGGTGTACAGAACAGTCTTGTGGGTAATACGGTTTCCCTACAGGTTGTCGCCACCGATATGGAGGACGATGGTATGACCTATTCGGCCATTACATTGCCGACGGGGCTATCCATAGATACGGCAACAGGTCTTATCAGTGGTACTATAGTCACGGGTGCAGCCGCGAACAGTCCTTATGCTGTAGAGGTAACGGTAACGGACGACGGTACTCCTGCGGAGTCTACCACGGTCTCCTTTACTTGGAACGTAACGGTGGGTCCTAGCAACGGAGCTCCGGTAGCTGTTGCTACTGCTAATATAGATTCAGGTTCAGCACCTTTAACGGTGACCTTTACGGGCAGCAATTCTATGGACGATGTAGGTATAACGTCATATTTATGGGATTTTAAGGATGGTACACCTACGAGTTCTACGACCGATCCAGTTCACGTTTTTGAAGAACCTGGTATTTACAGAGTTGAACTAACGGTTTCCGATGGTTTCTTAACAGATACAGAGTTTATAACAATAACCGTTACGCAACCTGAGTCAGAGGAAGAATTGAAGGCGATTATCGCGCCGAATCCTACTAAGGAGAGCGCTAACGTCTTCGTAATCAATGCTCCTGATGACCAATCGGTAAAGGTAATATACGTACATGATTCTACTGGAAGATATATAGGGGTTATCCTGAATCCAGTATTAATGGACGATCACTACGTTGTTCCCATTTACTCATTGACAGATGGTGTTTATTATATCACGCTGGTAATGGACAATGATGTGTTGTTGCCTGTTAGGCTCGTGGTAAGGAATTAAAAGAAAATCAAATAAATTATGAAAAGGGAACGGACATTTTTATGTCTGTTCCCTTTTTTATATGATGGGTGTTCAAAGCCTTTTTATTCCAAAAAGATTAAAGCTTTATATCTATTTGAAAGATGCCAAATGTGATTGGCGAGAGATTTTTATTTGAACCTATAATTGGCACGTTAAATAACAAACGATTGCTCCTATAAAATTAACAAAAGTGTGCATTCGCAATTGGTCCTAATTGAAACAAAATAGGTTAATTTGAAATTGAGTAAGTATTGGTCAGTAGTTAATATAGGGTACTATGGTTGAAAATATAAGCAAGTATTAAATGCGTTAATTAGATAATAAGGAAGAAGTAAAGTCTCATATGAGGGTTAAGGAAAATTAAAACTTAATCGTATTAATCAAAATTAATATTAGTGTTTTCAATTAGAGGTAATAGCTGTGTCAGCAATTTATCTGTGATCTTAATGTTCTTTAGCAATGTGAGTTGATGTAAATTGTGTACGTCGGATGCTACAAAGTCAATTAATCCTTCCTCCATTAATCTTATAGCTGTTTTTTGAACTTCTTTACCATAATAATCACTTAAAGACAAAAGGTTCAACTGAAACAAAATGCCTTGTTTTTTGTATTTCTTATATTTTGAAAAATTATTATGAAGATAACCATAGCGTTCTGGGTGTGCCAATATTGGAAAATAGTGATGTTCTGCTATTTTCAATATGGCATCTTTAAAATTTATGGATGGCTGTAAATACGACATTTCTATTAATAAGTACTTCTTATTTAAAGGCATTATTGCTTCATTTTCCAAGAGATGCTCAAAGTTGGCATCTATCATATGTTCTGCGGAAGCGTTTATATTAAACTTATCCATACCGGTTTTAGTCAAAGCTTCCTTTAAGGAGCAGAAAGCTTTTTCAATGGTTTCAGGTGTATTGGGATAATAGTTATGTATAACGTGTGGAGTGAAAATAAATTTGTTAACCCCAAAATCTGAAAATCCCTTTATCAATATCAAAGAATCGTCAACATTTTTGGCACCATCGTCAATTCCAGGAAGAATGTGATTATGGATATCTATAAAATTTTCAAGGGAGTCAACTAGGAATTTTTTCTTTTGAAAAAAATGTAACATGAATGGTAATTTCCCGCAAAGGTAGGATTTAATTAATTAGTTTTTATGAATATCCATCACTGCATTAGTGTTTTTGACTACAAATTTAAATGAATGCCCATATGTTTTGATTTGCGGTCAAGAGAAAATTTAATAGAAGGTTTCCACGTTCCTATTTAGAATGGGAATTAGCCTATTTAAGGTACTATTACTAAGTTTTATATTTTTGAGTAATTCCAATTGTTGTACATTGTGTATATCCGTACCAGCAAAGTCTATATAATTGTCCAACAGAAGCTTTTCTGCAATTTTGAACACTTGCTTTCCATAATAGTTACTGAGTGACAATAAATTTAATTGCAGAAAAATTCCTTTGGATTTAAAGTCGTGGTATTTTCTGTAATCGGTATGGAGAAAGAAGTAGCGTTCTGGATGGGCCAATATAGGAAAGTACCCCCTAGCCGCAATTTTGAATATAGCTTGGTCAAAGTTGATTGGTGTTTGTAGAAAAGGTATTTCTACCAACAAAAATTTATTGCGAATTGGCATAAACATTTTTTGGTCCAATAAATTCTCAAAATTAGAATCGATCATATATTCTGAAGATGATTCCAATGCAATGTGCTTCATGCCTAAATTTAATAATTCGTTTTGAACCTTTTTATGTGCAGAATTTATAGATTCGGAGGTGTTTGGGTAGTAATTTTGACTTACATGTGGTGTAGTTATAATATGCGAAATTCCTATTTCATCAAAACCTTTTATTATGTTTAAGGAGTCCGTAGTGTTTTCTGCCCCATCATCTATTCCCGGTAAAATATGGTTATGGATATCTACGAAGTGTCCTAGATAGTCAACCAGAAATTTTCTCTTATTCAATATTTGGAACATTTGAAGAATTTGATATTTATGAAGTATATCAATAGGTTTAATAAAGTGGATGGTCAGATCTCACTATTTGGCTATACAAGTCCGCTATTGGACTAGTTTTGTGTATAATATTCTACCTTATATTTTAATTAGATATTTAATTTTCACATATATTTGTTTCAAAATTATATACTATTGGGCACTAGCTTAGTAAATTGAAACCTACACTTAAATTCGGGCATACTTTGGTTGTGCTAAACGGTCCAAAATATTGGACGCCGAATTACATTAACGAAGATTTATCAAAATTGTTTTGTTTTAGAGGGGAAATCGCTGGTAATCAGGCTGTTTTTTTACTATTAACTTGTATAAATTCGATTTATTTTCTAATTAACACTAAAAAAAATATCATAATAAATTGAAAAAAGAGAAATTAAAAAATCAAATAGAGATTAGTCGAAATTTCTTGATTGTCTCCCGTTGGGGAGAAACATTGGATATGGCCGTAGCCATACTGGGCGAAGGCCATGCTGTTAAAATGTACATTGAGGATAAACCCTCCAGGGAAATTGGGTATGGATTTGTTCAAAAGGTAAAAGATTGGAGAAGTCAGGTCGATTGGGCCGATGTTCTGATATTTGACTACACAGGATATGGTAAAATATGTTCGGAATTAAGGGCACAAGGTAAATTAGTAGTGGGAGGTACGGAATATTCCGATCTTTTGGAGTTAGACCGAAGTTTTGGTCAGGCAGAATTGAAAAAGCAGGGAATTAAAATATTACCATCCAAAGAGTTTTTTAATTTTCAGGATGCAATAGATTATGTCAAGACCCATCCAAATGCCTATGTGATAAAACCATCAGGCGAAACCCAGGAATACAAACAATTGCTTTTTGTGGGAAGTGATGATGAAGGGCTGGATGTAATTCGGGTTTTAAAGGCTTATGAGAAATCTTGGGGAAATGATTTTGGTAATTTTCAACTGCAGCGGAAGGTAAAAGGAGTGGAGGTATCGGCTTCTGCCTATTTCAATGGCAAGGAGTTTATTTATCCCATAAATATTACATTCGAACACAAAAAACTATTTCCAAAGGAATTGGGTGTATCTACAGGGGAAATGGGGTCCAGTATGTTTTGGACCAAAGATTCCCCTATTTTCGAGGCTACTTTGAAAAAGTTCGAAAGCAATTTGGCCAAGGGAGGTTTTATAGGTCAATTGGATATTAATTGTATAGTAAATGGCAACGGTATTTATCCCCTTGAATTTACCTCCAGATTTGGATATCCACAGATATTTATACAACGGGCCGGAATTTTGGAACCCCTAGGAAACATGTTTTATAAATTAGCTGCCGGACAGAATTTTAAGATTAACGTTAGAAAAGGATTTCAGGTCGGCGCATATATGGTGGTACCCCCTTTTCCCTTTGAGGATAAAAAAACCTTTGAACTATTTTCAAAAGATTCTGTAATCGTATTTAAGAAGGATATGAAAGAAGGCGTGCATCCAATGCACCTTAAGAAAATTAATGACGAATGGTTAATTACAGGTAATACGGGTATTGCCCTTTTGGTTACTGGTACTGGATTAACTATGAAGGATGCCCAAAAAATGATGCAGAATAGGATAAGCAATATTATTATAAATAACGTTTATTACAGAACGGATATTGGGGATAGATGGTCCGATGATTTTGACCGCCTTTGGTCATGGGGTCTGTTATAAGAGGGGGATATAAATGATGGCAAATCATTTTCTATGGAGTTGATAAATATTGGATCCGATGGTCGGGATTTTTTTAAAATTCTACCCAAAGATTGGCAGGATATAATTGTTCCCATATGGGAAGATTATAAAAGGGGTGCCCGTATCTATGTTTTTAAAAATGATGGGGAATTAGCGGCAGGAGGCATTGTCTTTAATGGGGCTCCTCCAAATATGACGGTTTTTGAAATTGAAGAGGGCCAAAAATACGTGGAATTGGGCTTTCAATATATCGGCTTTTTATTCGTAGATCCCAAATACAGAAATCAAGCTTTGGGCTCCAAATGGCTTATGGCGTTAAAAGTAAAATTTCCAAATCAATCTTATTGGCTCACTATTGAGGAGGAGGGTCTACGATCTTTCTACGAGAAAAATGGATTTAAATGTGTTACTGAAAGCAAGGATCCCAACAATCCGGAATGGATACTTATTTATAAACCATAATAGGCAATGTGTAAGTGCTGTTTGGAATACGAAATTATCTTCTCCCTCTAATCGTTTCTTACCAATGGAATCCAATACTACTAACTGCTTTCGTGTTCTTCCATATCCTTCCGCAGATCTAATTTTCTAAAAGTAGGGGAGATGGCTCCCGTGAAAAACACTGTAATTAAGGTCATACATCCACCAAAAACTACTGCTGTAACCGTTCCCATCAATTTAGCTGTAAGTCCACTCTCGAAGGCGCCCAATTCATTCGAGGACCCTACGAACATGGAATTCACTGAAGCTACCCTGCCACGCATATGATCTGGTGTCCTTAGTTGTAAAATAGTTTGTCTTATGATCATGGAAATTCCATCGGTAACTCCACTGAAAAAGAGCGCGATTACCGAAATCCAAAACCAGGTGGAAAGTCCGAATACAATTATGCAAAGCCCAAACCCAAAAATGGATCCCAGTAGTTTTAGACCAGCACGTTTATTCAAAGGAAAATAAGCGGAGGTAAACATAATAACCAATGCACCCACTGCCGGGGCAGCTCTTAGAATTCCAAACCCCTCTGGCCCAACTTTCAATATATCTTGGGCATAAATGGGCAAAAGTGCTACGGCTCCCCCAAAGAGCACAGCAACCATATCCAAGGTAATGGCTCCCAAAATAATCTTTGTTCCAAATACAAATTTTACACCCTCTTTTAAACTTTTCATGACGGGTTCGCCAATATTCGGATTTAAAATGGGTTTCTTTTCAATTTTGGTCAAAATTATAAGAGCCATTAAAGAAAAGGCAAAGATTAGACACATGGACCAATGTACCCCGATTAAATTTATGCTAAAACCCGCTAAAGCAGGCCCGAGAACAGCTGCCATTTGCCAAACAGAACTACTCCAAGTAGCTGCATTGGGATATACTTTTTTTGGAACTATCAATGCAAATAACGAAAATATGGTCGGCCCTAAAAAAGCCCTAACAATACCACCAAGAAATACCAAAAAATAGATGGAATACAAAACACTGTTCTTGGACCAATCACTTACTATTTGGGGCCAGGTAAGAAGAAACAACCCCAAGCTTATTATGGAAAAGCCTAAAATACATTTAACAAGTAAACCTTTTTTTTCTTTTTGATCAACAATGTGACCGGCGAACAAAGCCAAGGATACTGCTGGAATTACCTCCATAAGTCCTATTAGCCCTAGGGAAAGGGGATTTTTGGTCAAAGAATATACTTCCCATTCTATGACGACAAATTGCATGGACCAGGCAAAAACCATAGCAAAACGGACAAGTAAAAAAACGTTGAACTCCTTATATCTAAGCGCAGCATATGGGTCTTTTCGTGCCATGAACTATTTGATATTAACCTTGACCATAAAAAATATTTTAGTGGTCGACATTAATTAATATTATTGCTCTCTATGCTTAAGAATGTAAAAGTAAAAAGGCATTACAATTTCTTAACAAATTTCGTCAGGATAACAATTTGTTGTCCGTCTACCTTGCCTTCAATATATTCCGCATTTTCATGGTCTAAGGAAACACGCCTTACAGCAGTACCTCTTTTAGCTACCATGCTTGATCCCTTTACTGGTAAGTCTTTGATAAGAACAACGCTATCGCCGGCTTCGATAACGGCACCGTTACTGTCCCGATGAATAATTTGATTTTCGGACGGAGCACCTTCTCCTGTTGCCTTGGCCCATTCCAATATATCTTCCTCCAAATACATCATATCCAATAAATCTTGAGGCCAACCTTCCTGTCTTCGTCTGCTCAACATGCGCCAAGCGATTACCTTCACTGGAGTATGCTCGCTCCACATGCTATCATTTAAACATCGCCAGTGATTGGGGTCTGTATTGTCCGGATTTTCTATTTGATCCCTACAGATTTCACAAACTAATAGATTGTCTTCTAAATCGCGATTTCTAGGGGGTTGAACTTCCAATACGCTTAATTTTTCGGGACTTGCACATAACTCACATTGGTGATTACTCCTTTTTCCCAATTCTCGCTCAATATTCATTATAATAGTTTTTATAAGGACAAATGTAAACGAATTGAATTAATGGTAACCATGGAAATGTTAAAAATGGGTTGGCAATTTAAAGGAAAAATCTGTTTTTGCTTCATACTATGATTAGGTATTGTTTATAAGTTATGGGCGATAAGGTTTATATTACCTTAATGGAGTTTTATTTTTGTTTCCTTTTTTAGATGGAAGAATTAAAAGTAGGAGACAAATTATATAATGTAAGTCAAAACGGATTTGGCGATTTTTTCAGGTATTCTTTTTCTGAGGTGGTTCGACTTACCAAAACTTTGGCTGTTTTGGACAACGGGGAGAGATTAAGAAACAAACCTGTAAGGTCTCTTATCAATGGTGATATTGGTTTTGCACTGGCCAGCAACAGGTGGGTGTATTGGCACATTGTTTCAGGTGAAATAGAGCAATTGGCCCATGAGGAGAACGAGAAGATCGTAATAAATGATTGGTTTAAGGATCGTACTTTTAGTGCATCAGAGAAAAAAATGATTTTCAATTTATTTAAGGAAAAGGGTATTTTAAAAGGGTCTGATAAGAACTTGGATCAGACCATAGAGCTATTTAAAAAGTTATAGACCTTATGTTGATGGATATGTATTATTTAAATTGATTTAAAATCATTTATACACACCAACTAGGTCTATTTACTTTTTAAAGTATTTTAGTAACCCAATTTTGAGCATTCTAACTACTGGCATCTAGTAATCTCTAAAAATTCACAGTTACCTTTCCTCTAAGATAAAATGGACTCCCAGGTGTGAAGTGAATTTCTTCCACTGAAGATGGCTCATTTTGCAACCTACTTTCCGTTGCAAACTGTGTTTCATTCCATTCCGTGTCAAATAGATTCTCAACAATTAGACCTATAGTCCAATTTTTAATAGTGTAATTGACATTCATATCTGTAACCGTATATCCTTTGGCCACAATAGAGTTATCTTCGTTGGCCGGTCTATTTTTTATCAATCTATAATTGATACTACCTGAAAAATCACCAATATTCCTAAATGAAATGCCACCAGAAGAAGTTAAATCTGGAGATAAAGGTATATAATCTGCACCTTCGGGTTCTTCGGTACTCCTTGCATAAGTGTAATTGATATCACCGTTGAGGTATAACCAATCTGTAAATTGGTACCGCAGACCAAAATCTATACCGAAGCGTTTAGTTTTACCACTAGGCTCTACTATTCCCGCATCTCCAACATAAACAAATTCCTGCTCCAAAAAGAGTGTCCAAAGTGCTGCATTCAACATTAATTTGCCGATAGGTTTTATGATGGCCCCAATATCTGCAGAATAGGCGGCAGGAAGAATTTCTTTGCCATTATTTGCTGTTACCACCCTAGTGTCATTGGAATGAAATCCTATCCCTGTTTTCCCAAACATTTGTAACCCTTGTGATACAGCATAAATAATATTTAGCTTGGGTCCCAAAAAAAGTTTATGCTCACTTTTGTTATTATAGGTTTCGGATAATAGGTTTTCATAATCGAATTTAAAATAATCCAATCTTAGGCCTGGATTAAAAGTCCATTTGTTTTTTTTATAGGTTAAGTTGAAAAAACTGTAGCCGTTCAATTCATCTATATTTCCGTATGCCAACCTTTGCAATAATTCTTGCCTATTCTTGGTTTTGGATAATTGAACTTCATTTACGTCATCATATCTGAAACCAATGCCCGTTTCATATTTTAATTGGGAGTCGTGATCGCCTACATGGATGGAATGCTCATATTTGGTTTCTGCACCAATGATTGTTCTTTCTTCCATTTGGTGTATTTGATCCCCGTTAATAGGGTCTTCCAAGAAAAAGGTGAAGTTGGAAAACAATTCAAAATCATATTTTGATATATATGCTTTTGATAATACATTGGAATGCTCGTTAATCAGTTTTTTGTGGTTGGCTAGAAAGTTAGATCTGCTGGTATTGCCTCCTTCGGTATCGTCAATAGCTCCAAATCTCCCGATAACACCTTGGTCAATTGAACGCTGTGGTATTTGGCCAGAAGCATCCCATTTACTTTGAAAATGTGATAATGTAAGACTTAATTCCTGATTCTCCCTATTGTTGAAATTATAGCGCGCCATCATATTAATGCGATTGAAATTTTGGGGGGAATCAAATGCACCATCTGAAAGCACCAGTTCGGAAGCCACATACCCATGGCTAAAATCATCTTCCACAATTTTAAACATACCCAGGGTTCGGATAGTATTGAACATTCCGGTCTCAAGTGATAATAGGTTGTCATCTATTCTTTTTTTTGTTTTAATGTCAACATATCCAGCGGTATTAAAATTTCCCTGGTCTGCGTAATATGCCCCTTTTCCAAAATCAATATTATCAATAGTTTCTGGAATTATAAAATGCATATCGGCATAGCCCTGACCATGGGCATGGGAAACCATATTTACAGGAAGTCCATCTACATTAATGCTAATATCTGTTCCGTGATCAATATCAAATCCCCTTAAGAATATTTGCTCCGCTTTGCCACCACCGGCGTGTTGGCCAATGATTAGTCCTGGTACTTTTCTCAATATCTCCTGTGATGATTTAACGGGGTTTGCTTTAACATCTACATTTACAAATTGACTTAACGCATTGACTTTGGAAACCAAAATTACTTGATCTAGTGATACAGCTGATTCTTTAAGTATTACATCAATGGTGCCATCCAATTGATTTTCACTTATTGTAATTTGATAGTTTTGATATCCAAGACTGTAGAAGAAGATGATGTCGCCAAGCGAAATATCGTCCAATTCGAAATATCCTGAAACATTTGAATAGGTATATCCCCCAGTAGTCTTGTTATAAACACCTACCCCGTCTAAAGGTACATTGTCCTCCGAGACTATAGAGCCGTTTAGTTCATGTGCTTTTACACCTATGAAGGGAATAAAGAACACAAAAAAGATTATATAATTTTTCATAGTTTTTTATTTAGTTTACATTAGATTCAAACCATATTTTCAATGGATGATTTTACCCTGTATTTATGGGTAGTTAATTCTAATAAAGACAATGCTCTATAGGCTACCAAAAAAGCCTGTGAAATCAAATTCAATAAATTGGGAAAAGTATGAAGCCCTATTAGCATTGGCCAATTTAATGCAAGGGAGGTTTAACCGATTTTGGGAAGAAACCCTTTTGGGTATTTTTTTCGGCCATATTATAATAATTATCGGTTATAACAATATGTATGTCATATTTTAACGGCAAATTACAGAACAGGTGCTTATCTAGTTCAGTAGTAAAAAAAAATGAATTGTCGGAGCGGTTATCCTCATTGGACGCTTCGAAAAAAGAACTCACCAAATCTAGGAGTACATGATCGTGAAAAGTTTGTTCATAAAAGTGGTAGTGATTGCCGTGCAACTGTTGATGGTCAGACGGAGTTGCGTGTGGTATAACGAAATTTGGAAAATCAAGTCCATGTGAAATTTTATGAAAAACTGTAATAAATTGTTGGTGTAATGGATTCATTAAATAGCATATGCCCATTAAAATGGCCAAGAATTTAACAATAGACGGCTTAAAGCCTTTTCTGAATCCATTTTGCATATTATTCTTCCATAAGTGTTATTAAGGTTTCTTCAATATATTTAGCGTATTCGGAAATGGTTGGTAATTCAAATATTTTGTTCAAAGGAAAATTCATTTCAACTTCTTCATTTATGCGCGCCGTAACCCGAATTGCAGCCAATGAATGTCCTCCCAAGTCAATGAAATTATCGTGCATCCCTATTTTATCCAATAGTAGCACTTCCCTCCAAATTTCCTCCAATAGAACCTCGATCTCGTTTTTTGGTTCAACGTAAGGTGTGTCCATTTGGAGTTGAACAAGGTTAAGGCTTCGTAAAGCTTTCTTATCTACTTTTCCATTGCTGGTTAAGGGCAATGTTTCCATATATTTAAATGTGTTGGGCAACATATAGCTTGGAAGCTTTTTCAAGAGGTGCTGTGTTAATTCTTGATGGGGAATTTTCGTCTTTGCCGTATAATATCCCACAAGCTGTGGTCTTTTAATATCATTGTAATTAGATTCTACATATCCAATTTCTTTCATAATGCGCTTAACTTCATTCTCATCGATATATTCATTTATTTCCTCCAAAGTTTCAGTTCTAGTCTTATGTCCCATGCGCACATCCCAACTATAGGGAAAGGAATAATTGCTATATCCCCGCTGTTTTTTATGAACATAGATGCCTAATTGATTGATCAAACAATTGGTGGATCTACCCGTATCGGTTGGTCGCACCCATCCCACTTTTTCTTTGAGATAGCCAAGCATTTCCTCCAGACTAACATCGCTATACCTATAAAAGTCAACGAATTGGACTTTTTTAAACGTCTCCTCATCCTTAAACATGGATACATCCAAAAGTTGATTTACAGCATCGTTCTCTTGGTGGTACAATTTACGAGCCTCCAAAATGGTTCGGTCTATTGTAGTAGTATCGGCATCATCATTCCAGAAAAGCTCTTCTGTTAACCGTGTCTCAAAAAATTGACCCCTTGAAAGTCCTGTAATCACAAATGGAATTTTCTTGTCAAGTGCAACCTTGGTGCTCAGCGTATATATGGTCTTAAAGCATCCATTACAGACGTTATGGTGTCTATCCAGGCTGTCCACAAAAATTTTGTTCATATGGGTTGTACTACCATAAATATGGTCTACACCAAGTTTCTGAACAATTCTATCTACGTTTGCCTTGGCTTGATCTGATATGTAGCCATTATCCAAGGTAAATGCCAATACTCTTAGGCCCATATTGATTAGTCTAGCCAAAACATAGGTACTGTCCTTCCCCCCACTAAGGAGCGATAAACAATCATAGCTTGCAATTGATCCTTTCCGCGAAAAAAGCAATTGTTGCAAATCCTTTTCTGTTTTAAAATATTTATCTGTTTTTTCTTTATAATTTTTAAACGCATTACAAAGATGACAAACTCCGTCATCGTCAAAATCAGATTTAGGATAGTTACTGGGCAGTCCACATTCCGCACAGTTTAGTATTTCATTTTCCGGTAACCGTTCTTGTCCATCAATAAGGACTACCGAAGCATTATCAATTTCTTTATGTTTCAATAAATTGGCCTCAATGTCGGCCAACTCTATTCTGAATCCGTTTAATTTAATCTGTTCGTCATTACGACCTAGAAATTCCATTTCACCATCACGATTTATTCTGGCGAGATCTCCAGTTCGGTACATTTTCTTTCCAGGCCTGATAGTATCATCTATGAATTTTTGTTTTGTAAGTTCTTCCAAATTGGCATATCCTTCTGCCAGGCTGGCTCCGCTCAAGAAAAGTTCGCCTACGACTCCTTTGGGAACTAAATTTTTGTGGTTATCAAGTATATAGGCATTCATGTTGGCTATTACCTTACCAATGGGCACAGATACCTGCTGATGCTTTTTTAATTTGAATTTACTTACAATACAGCCTACGGTGGCTTCTGTTGGCCCGTATTCATTAAAAATATTGACATCCCTCCCTAAATAGTGATAAATATTTTTAGCTACGTTGACCTTAAAGTCCTCTCCTCCAACAATCATGGTCTTTATTAGTGAATCTTGTATGTTGCTTCCGTGCATAAGGTTAACATGAGCAGGGGTAAGTTTAATTGAATTAACTTTATTTTCGGACAGTACCTGAATTAAAGATATGTCGGGCCCTAACATTCCTTCTCGGTAAACTACAACCTTACCTCCATTCATTAAAGGCAAAAAAGTGGAGGATATTGTTAGATCAAAACCTATAGAAGTGAACAAAGGGAAAACGGAATTTTCATCTATTTCATAGTAGGTAGAGGCCCATTGTAAATAGTTGTTTAAGGCCTTGTGAGAAACCATAACCCCCTTGGGCATGCCGGTAGATCCTGAAGTGTATATGTAATAGGCTATACAGGACTTTTTTAATTGATGCCCAGTAGATATTTTAGGTTCAGAACTTATCCTTACCCTTTCCTCTCTTAAGTCCAATATTTTTGTTTCTCCAGTGATATTTTTCTTTAAGTCTGTTTCGGTTATTACCAATGAGCAATCAGAGTTTGAGATAAGAAATCCTATTCTACCTGCAGGCTGATCGGAAGCTATTGGAATAAATGTAGCTCCAATTTTCATTAAGGCCAAGGCACTAATAATGTAATCAGGACTTCTATATAGGTGTAGGCCTACTTTTTCATTTTCCTTAATACCGTTTTTGATAAGAAAGTTCGCCAACTGATTTGCTCTATTGTTAAGGTCCAAATAGCTTATCAAATCTTCACCATTCTCCAAAGCTATTCTTTTGGGATAATTGAGAACCGTTTTTTCGAAATGCTTCAAAAAGGTTCCCTTAAAATGGCTTGTTTCAGCGGTATTCGAAACCCCTATTAGTTCTTTTATTTCTTTTCTGGTAACCAAGGCTGGGCGTATTATAGGTTGATCCAAATCCGTTAGGAGAGCATCCAGTAGATTTAAGAAATGTTGCGGCACAAATTCAATTTCGCTTTCATCGAAGATATCCAGATTCAGGTCAAATATTATTTCCAAATTGTCCTTGGAATCAAAGTCTATAATATGACATCGTAACTGGTGTGATGGGTCGCAATGATTAGGGTGTATCCATACCGACTTAGTAGGGAGACCATTAAAACTCGGAAAAGTTGTATTAATGTAATTTAGAACAGTGTTAAAACTTCGACTAAGCTCTGCCGAAGAAGAGCCGATTTGAGCGTTTCGCAGATATTCGTTTGTCTCGGCCTTCATTTTCCCAATTACTGAGGCAAAGCTATCGTCGTCATTGAGCTCCAAGCATAGGGGGAATAGTTCAACAAATAGTCCGGGTATTATTTTAAAATCCCGTGAGACGCGATTGTTTATGGGAGAACCGATTGACAATTTTGATTGGCCACTAATGCGATATAGAAAAATAAAAAGAAGGGTGGAAAAAAGAGTATATAGACCCATATCTGTTGTCAATGAACCAATCTTTGGATTTCGTGTCAATTCTTTAAGCTTATGTGTCCGTGTTGCGCCCAGAGCTAGGTTCACTCTTTTTGTACGGGTGGTTTCAACTTTTTGCCTTGACCCGTAGAGTTGTGGGGTAGTAGGGATATCCTTAACCTTATTTTTCCAATAATTGGTAGTTTTTATATGTTCAGGAGAGATTCTTTTTTTTGCTTCGAATGCTATGAAATCACTATACGGAGGGGGAGTAGGGATGGCTGAGAGATTTTTATCCAACACTCCTTGGTATAAATTTGCCATTGAAGAAAAAAGAAGTGCAGTTGTAGTGGCGTCAGTAATTAGGTGATGTAGATTAAGGTACCAGATGTATTTGTCCTTTTCTACTTTTAAAAGTGCCGTGTCAAATAAAGGTTTGGTAAAATCAAAAGGGAATTCACTTTTTTTCTGTAGCCAGTCTTGTACCGAGGGCAAGGCCACATTCCGGGTAAAATCGAATTTTTCCAAACTGAAGGCAAATTCTGATAATATATTTTGAGTAACGGTTGTATTTTTCTCATTAAAAACAGTACGTAATATCTCCGTTCGATCAATTAGTGCTTGAATTGCTAATTCAAAAGCTTTATCTGAAATATTCCCACAGATTTCAAAAGCGTAGGGTACATTATATAAAGGAACATTAGGATTTAATTTTTGCCCAATCCAAATGAGTTGCTGGCTTTTAGTGAGTGGTAGGCTTTTTGTGGTTTTAATTGGCATGATCTATCCTTTTTAATTAGACCCGGTGACGGGACATGTAAGCAACAATTCTATCAACAGTGCTAAAGTTTTCTATGGTTAAATCTTGAAAGGGAACTTTTATTTGGCTTCTATCTTCAATAAAACCTATAAGTCGCATAATACCTAAAGAATCAAGTATCCCCAAATCGAACAACATATCGTCTCCATTAATGGTTTCGAGCCTTTTATTGGATATTTCATTTTTTATGAATTCAATTATTGATTCTTTCATTATCAATGTAAATTTAGGTGATGTATATAATAGGCATTACTGCCAGCATTTTCGAAGAATTAAAAGTTAAAGTATAGGTTTTACTATATAGTAATTTCAATGTGTTGGTTGCATTGCCTTAAAATGGAGTTCGGCATATACATTTATATTTGCCTAACTACTAAACGCTTCCTTTTTTAGGATTACGAATTAACGGTTTATTAGATGTCAGTTAAGGGGAGTAATTCATTTTCCGAATTTCAGGGAACAAGTTGTTTTATACTGTGTTCATTGGTTTAAATAGTTGAATACTCCTATTAATGTAAAGTTAATTTATTTCTAAGCGCATTACCAAATAATCTAAAGGTATGTTGTCTGATTATTTGATAAATTCATCGAAAAATTACATCTCACTTAAAAAGTTATAACAAATAATGTCATATTTATAAGTAATTTGTTAATTTACTGTGTTTTATGATATAGTATTTCCTGATTAAATAACTGCTCTACCGATTATGAAAAATATTAACTTTCCTTTAGCTTTAATTTTCTTTTTTATTTTAACAGTAAGTGGTTTTGCCCATCAACCCAACCATAGTTTTATCTATTTGAGGGTATATGAAAACCAAAATGTAGAGGGTAGATTTGAAATAGATGTCAAAGATTTGAACAAATATTTTGGTTTGCAACTTAAGGAAAACCCGAAAGCGGAAGATGTTCAGCCTTATTTGAATCAAATGAAGGATTATTTACTTGAAAACACGAGATTTTCATCTGGAAATGATGAATATAAAATCGTTTTTACAGATGAAATAAGTATAATGTCTGTAGTTAAAACCTCTTTTGCACGTTTTCATTTTTACCTGGAGAATTCGCTGGAACTTCCTGAGGAGATAGAGGTTACCTATACGGTTCTTTTTGATGAAGACCCCGATCATATAAATATGTTGGCCTTCGAATACAACTGGAAGGCCGGTTTAATTAATAATGAATCAATTATCGCCCTGGATTTTACCCCGAAAGAGAGTACAAAAATTCTGTCCCTTACTGATTCTTCCATTTGGAAGGGGTTTGTGGCCATGGTTAAACAAGGGGTATGGCATATTTGGATAGGTTTGGATCATATTCTATTCTTGCTGGCATTGATCCTTCCATCAGTTGTCCGTAGAAAAAAGAAATTAATTGAGGTTGAACCGGGGATAACCGAATCTAAATATTACATATGGGGATGGGAGCCAGTTCAGAAATTTAAACCGGCTTTCATATATATTATCAAGGTCATAACATTTTTCACCATTGCACATACCATAACTTTAACATTGGCTTCATTGGAAATCGTTAGTTTGCCTTCCCGAGTCGTGGAATCCATTATAGCTTTATCTATAGGCCTTGCCGCTTATCACAATATCACCCCAATATTTAAAGGTAGGGATTGGATAATTGCTTTTGTTTTTGGTCTGTTTCACGGTTTTGGATTTGCAAGTGTTCTTGGCGATCTTGGAATAAAAGGCGAGTTCCTCACTTTAACCTTGTTTGGTTTTAATTTAGGAGTTGAAATTGGACAAGTCGCAATCATTGCCCTCATATTTCCAATTCTATTTTTTATACGAAAAATAAAGTTTTATCCTCGTTTTCTTGTTTATTTATCTGTATTGCTGATTGTTATTTCATTATACTGGTTTGTGGAGCGCGCCTTTGATTACGATATGGTGTTGGATGAGAAAATCAGAAGATTTGGGGGGGACGTACTAAGGGCTCTTGGGCTCAGGGAAGACTATTATAAATCTTAATGTCGTAAATTTAACGGAAAAGGTACTATGTCAATTTTAAGAAGATGGAAGAATAAGGAGAAAGGGAAATTGGCCAATGACATTATAGGCAAGGTGCCCTATGGAGCAACCATTCCGCTTACTGGAGGACAACAAAGACTTTTTTTTCTCGAATCTTTATATCCCAAAAATCCGGTTTATAATTCTTCTGAAATTTATACTTTCAGAGGCCGACTTGTCATAGAAAATCTAAAAAAAAGTCTACAGACCATATTTGACCTGAACGAGGTTTTTAGGTGTTCTTTTCATTTTAAGGATGGGGTTCCATTTCAAAATGTCGAGGATTCGGTTAAAGTGAATTTGGTACAATATGATATAAGCGATCTTTTGGCCTCAGAAAAAGATTTGCGAATAGAGGAAATTATGTCTTCCGATGCGCTAAATCCTTTTGATTTGAATAATCCACCGCTAATAAGAACAACCCTTATTAAGAGACATTCCAACGAGCATATTTTGTTTATTACCATGCACCATATTATCGTTGATAAATGGTCTATGGGACTGTTGCGGGAACAATTGGCCAAATATTATAGGTCTTTACCCTCAAATTCTGAAATTTTCGAAATTCAGTCCAGAATTCAATTTCCAGACTTTGCATATTGGCAACAGAGTAGGGATAGTGACAAGAATCAATTAGAATATTGGAAAAATAAACTTTCAGGAAAAATTCCCAAGCTTGAGCTGCCAATAGATTATCCTCATCCGGCCCATCCTACCTTTAAAGGTGATTCCAACGTACAGCTTTTATCAAAATCCTTGTCCAACAAAATTTTAGAACTATCAAAAGAAGCGGAATGTACACCTTTTATATTATTGTTATCCGTTTACTATGTTTTATTGTTTCGATATAGTCGCCAAAATGATATAGTTATTGGCTCTCCGATTTCTATTCGCAATTCAAAAACGCTTGAAAATGTAATCGGTTTTTTCGATGAAACCATTGTATTAAGAACGGATTTTTCACTACCAATATCATTTCTTGATTTAGTAAAGCTCGTACGCCAAACCGTACTTGAGGCGTTTAGTAATAAAGATATTTCTTTTGATGTCTTGGTCAGAGAAGTGAAACCAGAGAGGGTAGCCGGAATCAATCCATTTTTACGGACAATGTTTATTTATCATGATGTTCTTCCTATGCCATTTTTTGGTGAAGATTTAGAACTCTCATATGATTTCTATAATACCGGTGTCTCGAAATTTGATTTAACACTTTATGTAGCAAACGAAAATGGACAGCTGTTAACAGAGTTTGAATATTCAACGGATTTGTTTGATGAAACTACCATTGAACAATTACAGGATCACTTTAGGTTAGTATTAATTGGAGTTACAGACAATCCGAAGTTTGATATTTCCGCTATTCCTATGATGACAGAAAGGGAGAAAGAAATTCTTTTACCAGAGAAAGCGACTTGCCCTGGGCCCTTTGACTCATATAAATCTATTCACGAAATTATACGTCATTCAGCATCTGATAAGAAGGATGCCATTGCATTGGTCTATGGGCCGGAACATTTAACATACGGCGAACTTGATGATTTATCAGATACTATAGCTCAACATATACTGGCATATAGCAATAATGATAGACAGATCATAGGATTGTGTATGGAACGATCAACCACCTTGATCGCTGGTTTGTTAGGTATTTTAAAAGCTGGGTGTGCTTACTTGCCTTTAGATCCAGATTACCCTTTGGGCCGTATTTCATTTATGCTGGAGGATTCCAAAGTCCCAATAGTTCTTACCCAGGCGAATTTATCGTCTAAATTTAATTCTTTTAAAGGAACCCAACTTTTAATAAATGAGATAATCAATTCCAATGAATCCCATTCAATTGCATTTCCAGATGTGAAAAGTTTCGATTTGGCATACGTGATTTATACATCTGGAAGTACAGGTAAGCCAAAAGGTGTTCCCATTACACACTCTAATATAATAAATTCTACAGAAGGCCGGCTTTCGTTTTATCCCGAAAACCCTACAGCATTTTTATTAATGTCATCCGTGGCTTTTGATAGTTCCAAGGCGGGAATTTTTTGGACACTATGCACCGGGGGCACTTTGGTAATATCCGAGAAGAGATTGGAACAGGATGTGGCCAAAATGAATGATATTATTAATGATAAAAAAATCAGCCATACGCTGATGCTGCCTTCTCTTTACAAAGTTCTTTTAGAATATAGTGACTTGTCTAAGCTAGAGTCTCTTACTACCGTTATGGTCGCAGGAGAGGCCTGTTCTGCAGCATTGTGCACCACACATTTCAGTAAGTTGCCGAATGTAGGCCTTTACAATGAATACGGCCCGACCGAAGCATCTGTTTGGTGTATGGCTTATAGGATAACAAATGAAAATTTAGGTTACATAACCCCAATCGGGAGTGCGGTCGCAAATGCCGAAATATACCTTCTTGATTCCAATCTAAATTTGGTTCCTTTTGGAGCGGTCGGTGAAATTTATGTAGGCGGACCTGGTCTGGCCAATACTTATTTGAACAGACCTGACTTAACGGATTTGGCTTACATTAATAATCCATTTTCGGAGGTAGTTGGAGATAAATTGTACAAAACCGGGGATTTGGGTAGGTACCGTAATGACGGTGAAATGCTATTCTTGGGAAGGGCGGACCAACAGGTTAAAATTCGTGGATTCCGGGTGGAGTTAAATGAAATTGAGGAGGTTATTCGCAAGAATCCAACGGTTGATAAGGCCTTAGTTGTGGTATCCGAATCTAATAAATCTGATGCCGCTAGCGGAGCTGATAATGCAGGTTATTTAATTGCTTATGTGGAATGCCAAGAAAATCTTGACATAGAGCAGCTCAAAAAAGAATTGGCAATAAGTTTACCGAATTATATGGTCCCTTCTGTAATCATCCCTATTGACAATTTTCCTCTTTTGCCAAACGGGAAAATTGATAGAAAAAGCTTGCCGAAACCTGAAAAAAATAATGTAACGACGTTATCATCTAAATTTCAAGGCCCTAGAAATGAATTGGAAATTGCATTAACCGAAATTTGGCAAGAGGTATTGAATATGACACCAATCGGTGTATACGATAATTTTTTTGAAATAGGTGGTGATTCTATATTGAGTATTCAAATTGTTGCCAAGGCGAGAAGTAAAAATATAATGTTAAAGGCCAATCAAATATTTGAGAACCAAACAATAGCAGATCTTGCGCTCTTTTCAAATATTGGAACACTTGATATAATTGAAGAGCAAAGTGTTGAAGGTAACGTTAGTTTGACGCCTATTCAACATTGGTTTTTTAATACGCACCAAAATGCCCCACATTATTGGAATCAAATGGTCCGATTGTTGAATGTGGGGAAACTAGATTGGAGTATCATTCAATTGGCAATTGAAGAATTGGTTTATTACCATGATGCTCTTCGACTCAAGTTTGTAAAGACGGAATATTGGAAAGCCATAGTAAATTCCAAAGATGAAATAAAAGTCTTTCGTTTAGAGGATGTTAGCTTCATTAGCGATACCGGTGAACAGGATATAAAAATTCAAGAACTATTAGTAGCTGTTCAAGAGTCGGCCAAATTGTCCGATGGTCAACTTTTTAAATGTATATATTTCAATTGTGGAGAAACACAGGAGAATCAAGTGTTTCTAATAGCCCATCACTTGGTAATAGACGTAGTTTCATGGAATATTCTATTTAATGATCTTAATGTTGCCATCAACCAGATTCAAGACAATAAACCATTATTATTTACGGGTAAGACAGCATCGATTGAAAAATGGGGAGAATATCTAAAAGAACTTTCCAAATCCAAACACCTCAAGGAAGAACTTTCATTTTGGAAGTCTCAGAAGAACGATATTCAAATGTTTCCTTCAGATTTTGTTTGTGAAAAGAATTATTATAAAGAGAGTACAATAGAAATAAACCAAGCTTCGCTTGGATCGGAGGATACTCTTAAGCTTCAGAAAGATGCAAATTGGGTTTATAACACGAAGATTGAGGAGTTGTTGGTAACTGCACTTCTTTCCGTCCTTCATGAATGGAGCCACTTAGATCGGATTTGTCTTGGAATGGAAAAACACGGTCGGAGTGCAGAAATTTTGGATTTGGACGTATCGGGCACCATTGGTTGGTTTACCTCGTATTTCCCAGTTGCGTTGAATGTAATAAAGCAGAGGGATATAGGCGATCAAATCAAATCTGTAAAAGAACAACTTAGAAAGGTTCCGAATAATGGTGTAGGGTATGGAATACTCAAATATCTTAACCAAGAACAAATAAATATAGAAGAACTTGATCAACAACCCCAGGTGATATTTAATTATCTGGGTAATCGAATGGTTAACGAAAACACGTCGAATATAGGGTATGACTTATTGTGGGAGGGCAGTCGTGATTCCAGAAGTGAACGAAGTTATGGATTGGAGATTAACGCATATATCCTAAATGGGCAATTGTATTCTAACTGGAGTTACAGTACTGACTTATATAAGACAACTACCATTGAAAAATTGGTTTCTGAATATAATGCCGTTTTGCATCAAATAATTTTGCACTGCAAAAACAAGGAGGTTCGAGAATATACGCCCTCAGATTTTCCTGAAGCCGATATTAGTCAAGACGATTTGGACAACCTTCTAGAGAATTTATAACCAGTTATGGACACCGGAAAAAGATCAAATATTGAAGCTATATTACCCCTAACGGAATTGCAGCAAGGTATGCTCATCCATCATTTATCCAATCCATTGCAAGATGAAGGATTTTTACATGTAGGTTTTAGATTGAAAGGGTCATTGAATACCCATTTTTTTAAGAAGGCATGGGGGCTTGCCATTGAAAGACATCAGGTTCTAAGGTCATCGGTACATTGGGAAAATATCCGTGCTCCAGTACAGTTAATACGTGGGGTAAGTGAAACAAATTGGACAACTTTGGATTGGACGGACATTAATTTAGCTGAACAATCAATTAGGCTTGAAGCGTTGAAATCGACCCAAAAAGGATTGGGTATGGATTTTAAGCAAAATCCTCTGCTTAATTTTCATCTTATCAAAATGGGCCAAGTTGAGTTTTTTTTTCTTTGGCCATGCCATCACCTTCTATTAGATGGTTGGTCTAGTAGTAACATTGTCAAAGACGTATGCACATTTTACGAAGCATTATGTAAAGGCACCAGCACGGAATTGAAAACACTCCCATCGTTAAAAACCTATTATGCTTGGCTTAAAAATAAAGAGCAAAAGGGAGCAGCTTCATTTTGGTCCAATTATTTTGAAGGTTATTCCAAATCCCACCTTTTTAAGAGGGCCAATGTTTCAACCAGGGCGAATGGGAGCATTATGGAGTGTATATCTTTATCAGAAACTGAATCAAAAAACATCACAGAGAAGGCAAGGGCCAATTTAATAAGTGTCAATACATTGATTCAAGGAGCATGGAGTTTACTTTTAAGTGCTTATTTCAATGCGGGAAATGTTGTATTTGGAACGTCGGTGTCCGGTCGTTCAAATGATTTCCCCAATATGGACCTACTTACTGGAATGTTTATGAATATCCTACCGGTAAGTAGTATAATTGATAAGCAGTGTTCCTTAAAGGTATGGTTGCAATCGTTTCAAAAACGGCAGGTAGCATGCCTGCAATATGAGGAAACCACGGCCACCGAAATTTGGTCCGAATTGAGTGAAAATAAGGGTGGTACCATGTTCGACAGCCTGTTGGTTTTTGAAAATTTCCCATGGAAAGACCTCAAATGCGGTGATGTGGAAATTAGTGACTATGGGAGTGGTATTACATCCAATTATCCGATATCCTTAATTATTGTGCCCCAAGCGCAAATGAAATTTAAATTTGTATTCAACAACGATCAATTAGATGAAAGAACTAAAAATTGGATTATAGATAATTGGGAACGTGTTCTGAAACTCATATTATCCGATGAGGTAACGCAGGTTCATGAAGTTTTAGATGGTGTTGGAATTTATCATTATGATGGTTCTGAGCAAAAAGGAATTAAAATTCCTAAAATTGAAGCTTTGTCGGCTAATTACGTTGCCCCTAGAAATGAGATTGAAGACCAGCTGGTTGATATTTGGGAAAAGCTTTTAGGAGTAGACAAAGTTGGCGTAAAGGACAATTATTTTGAACTTGGAGGTAAATCCATAATGGCAATTCAGATGTTTGCTTTGATCGAGAGTAAATTAGGAGCAAGATTACCCCTTACAACCCTACTTTTTAGCCCCACAATAGAACAAATAGCGGTGTTGCTTACTAAAAATAACAAATCGGAATTGCGGAATTGGAATTTTATTGTTCCGCTTAGGAGAACCGGAGGTGCAAAACCTCTTTTTTGTGTACACGGGGGTGAAGGGCATGTATTATTTTATAAATTGCTCCCTAAATATTTGAAGGAAGATAGACCTATTTATCTGTTGCAGCCAAAAGGAATAGACGGGGAAGGAACTATGCATGCGAGCATAGAAGCAATGAGCAAGGATTATCTTTCCGAAATTTTAGAGATTCAGGGAGATGGTCCTTACAATATTATGTTTTTTTGCTATAGTGCCCTTGCTATTGAAATGGCTTTGCTTCTCCAAGGCTTGGGCAAACAAGTAAACCTTATAATTGTGGATAGTACGGCACAGTCTCCAGCCAAAGTAAGCCAACGAAGTTTTAGGCTAAGAGTTAAAAATTATTTATTGAAAATGCGGCATGCTCCTATAATGACTTTGAAAAGTTCAATAGTATACAGATATAGACAATTATTGGAGCCTATCTATATCACTTTGACCCAGGATAAGTCAACTATTGCCCTTACTAAAATTCGGAAACATTTGGATTATGTTCATGGACAGTATGTATGGAAAAAAATAGCTAGTCCAATTACCCTTGTTTTAACCGAAAAAGAACCCACAGAAAACAGGGAAGAAAAAATACGATTATGGGAATACTGGACCAATTCAAAAGTGGAAGTATATTACAATACCGGGAACCATTTAAATCTTTTTGAAGAACCTCATGTGCGCTTATTGGCTAAAACAGTTGATGAAGCTTGTGTTTGAATACATAAGTAACATTGTAAACAATAACTAATAGAATGGGTGCTGCGCTAACTAATTATTACGATTTAGAACCAGAAACCCTACACCTATGGCATGTTGATGTAGGGACCGATTTAGATAGTCGTTATTTTAACCTTCTAAGCGAAGATGAAAAAATTAGGGCGGGGAAATATAGGTTTACCCAAGATCAACATATGTTTATTAAAGCCCGGGCGGTTTTGAGAATATTATCTGGACATTATTTACAAAAAGATCCCATCCATATTCGGTTTAAGTATGGAGCGTATGGCAGACCATACTTTCAGGATGAAAATAGTTTGCTTTTCAACGTTTCCCATTCAGAAGGCAAGGCTATTATAGGATTTGGCAAGTTTACTGAAATGGGGACGGATATTGAAAAGATCAAGAGCGATTTTAATGTACTCGATATAGCGGGTAAGTTTTTTTCCCAAAGTGAAATCAAATCGCTAACAGAAATTCCTAAGGAAGAACAGAATAGGGCGTTTTTTCGCTGTTGGACTCGAAAGGAATCGTTTATTAAAGCAAAGGGTGATGGTCTTTCCTTACCCTTGGATTCCTTTTCTGTTACGCTTGATGACGATATTAAGGCTAGACTTATTGAAACAAAATGGAACCCCTGTGAAAAGGAAAATTGGAAAATATTTTCTTACGTACAAAATGATAATTACATAGTCGCAGTTTCGGTTCAGGGAAACGTTCAAAAAATTAAATATAGGAATTGGGATGAGGTTTATAAACGCTATAATCTTTAGTTAAGAATGTCTTGTTATTCGTCCAAAGCTTGCATGAAACCGATATTATCTATTATAATTAGTCCGTTTTCAGTGCGGTCAAATAAGAAATGGATACTTGTAATATGTGTAGGGTCAAAACTGGGATTTTTCTCAAGCATTTCCTTTACTGGAAAAGCGAACAGTTGAAAAACTTTCTCCGACTGAAACTTTCCTTCCAAGTGGTCTATTTTACTGAGACTTGTTTGAATTTCTCTTTGTAAACCGGCAAAATCGCTTAGATGGAAACTAACTTGCGTTCCTATACTATCCTTTATATTGATCGAAAAATCGATAGGCGTTTTTGTATTTGTTTTTTTGTTATGGTAAGTATGTTTCCAGTCTTTGTCATTAATTAAAGTATTAACATCGGAGTTGTCAGAATTGGACTTTTTTTTCAATATTTTAACATAGTCGCCCCCTGATTCCGCTATTGAGAAGACTAGTACTGAGGAGGAGTCAACGCGGATTATTTTTGGTGGAATTTGAATGGAGTATTGTGGAATTGGGCAGCCGACAGGATGCTGCTCCTCCATATCCCCGAATTCAACTAGTGCGGTTTGTTCGCCAGCCTTGCCTTTTGATGAAATGTTTAAACAAGTGTGTTCCCAACCAATGAATACCCCTCTACTTCCTTTAAGTTCATTTTTTAGCTCAATTTCCCTTTCTTGCCAGATTGTCAAATTTTCCGAAGAAATGGCGTTTTTGCTTAAAGCTGAGGAAGTACGGTCTGCATCTTCATCAAAGGTACAGATAAAGCTTGTCCTTGAATCTTCAAATTGATTCAAATAAATAGTATTCGGCAACCAATTCCTACCTTTTCGATAATCGGCAAATAGTGGCAAAAATGTTTTGTTATCTTTAAGTGTGGTTTCTAGGAAGGCACTTATGTAAACTTTTGTAATATTCCGTTGTTCTTCGGCGGGAATTAAATCGGCTAAATTTAAAAAACCTTTATAAAAAGGGGAAAATGCATCATTTTCTCCCCATGTTGTATTGAACTGCCCATGATTGGCTCCCTTAATGTAAAGTCCCGATTTGAAATAATAAGCACTATCTGAAAAAGTGATTCGCTCAAATTGCTTTGCCCCCAAAAATGAAGGTACTTCTCCATCCAGGGATCCATGGATCGTTAGGTAGTTGATGTCCTGAAGAGCGGATTTCTTACCTCCTGGTTTATAGTTCCCGTCCACTGGGGCTATGCCAACCAGCGATTTTATAGTGTAGTTGTGATCAAGTTTTAAGTTTTCGTCATCTGGGTGCTGCTTAAGGTGGTTCATCAATGCGGCGTGCACCACCGATTCGCCGCCCTTGGAATGACCAATTAGCGCAATATTTGTTGTATCTACCTTTTTGAAAAATAGGTGATTTTCCTTTGCGTTCCAAGTGTGCCAAATTTTTAGATGTTCCAATAATAGTAATGCTCTGGCGTTGTTATCATTTTTAATTCTTCCCCTATAATCAGACCATGAATAATTAAGAAAGTTTTGGGCTACCGAAACTAGGATGAATCCGCGAGAGGCGAGTAGGTTTCCTAAATAAGCATAACCATTTTCGGAAAAATCTTTCATATCGTGATCGCCATGAACTATCAAAACTAATGGAAAAGGTCCACTTCCTTCAGGGTACCAGACATGGGCATTTAAGGGTAGGGCAGAGGTGTTGAACCCCCAATATTTTTCTCTGAACCAACCACCAAAACCGGTCCATTTCTCTATAAAATTAGTGCCATCTATAGTAGGTGTAATTATATCTGTCTCCAATCCAAACGCGGGTCTGTGTTTGTCCTTTCCACTGCCATAGCTCAAATGTTTAACTCTATGATGGCCATTCTCAGCTGGAGATGAGGTGTTAATATGGATTACATTTTCCGCCGAGGAGGCGGCTGCGTTGACTATAGGATCCATTTCCAAACCTCGAATGGAATATAGTACCAAAGTTGCCATACATATGGAAAGCCCGAAAGTAACGATTGTAAGAACAATTATTTGTTTTATAAAATGTAATGATCGCAACCCTGGTTTCCATAAATTGGAAAGCCCTGCTCCCAAAAGGGATAGTACGACCACCATGAAAATGGTAGACCTTAATTCGAAATAAAAGACTTTCAAAAAAATTGGGATGGTAATCAGAATTGCGGAAAGGTATGTTTTTGAAAAGATGTAGATTAGATGGGTCAATCTGAGCAAAACAAAAGTGAAGATTAAAATGGCCGTGATACGTGCCAGATAGTTCAAAAGAATCCAGGGGTCATTGTAGGCGAAAACGGCACTTATTGAGGAATGTAACACGAGTAGGGCGGTAGATACATATAATGCATAAGTGGCCCCGTGAATTTCAAGTTTTGTTGGCCTTAAGCTTTTTACGAATGATTGTAATTGTTTGAAAATCATGTACTGTTTTAATCTAAATGTTTTGCCTATTATAACAGAAATCCAGTTGGTAAAGGCACAAAATTTACCTCAAATTAAGATATCAAAAATTAGTCATCAAGGTTGCAAAACTTAGAGTTTAGCTAAGGAAGATACTACATTTTGCCCATTAATGGTGCTCCAAATAATGAAGGGAAAAAGTTTTTATTTCGGAATCAGAGGAAATTAAAGCTAGTCATTGTTATACTGGACTCTTTGCTAACTTAACCTTTAAAATTTTTTGGGTTTGGAAGGCACTTCGCTCCTTATAGTGGTTAAGTTATTGAACCTACTTATATTCTTTTTCTGAGGTGGTTCGACTTACCAAAACTTTGGCTGTTTTGGACAACGGGGAGAGATTAAGAAACAAACCTGTAAGGTCTCTTATCAATGGTGATATTGGTTTTGCACTGGGCAGCAACAGGTGGGTGTATTGGCACATTGTTTCAGGTGAAATAGAGCAATTGGCCCATGAGGAGAACGAGAAGATCGTAATAAATGATTGGTTTAAGGATCGAAACTTTAACATGGGGGATAAAATAATGATTTATCAATATTTTAAGGACCACGGGAGACTCGAGGGCGAAACCTTAGAGCAAATCGAACCTGGGATTTCACTTTGGGACAAATCTCTTGAATGAATTATGCGTTAATTGGGATACTATTTATGTATGTTATGCAAATTACCGTTACACCTGAATATTCATATGTCAGAAGTAAAGTAGATACTATTATTCCATTGATTTAAAATGGGCATTTTCATAATCATGAATATGAATCCAATGATGATCGCTATTATTGGCAATATGTTGCTCTACCCTGTAAAGGCTAGTTCCTTCCAATGTAGTATACATATCTATTAAAACCCGGCACATAAAAGTTTCTTCATCAACCGTTATTCCGACATTTTCACTATCCCTCTCATTTATTTTAATAATATCTCCTTGTTGAACCTTTTCTTCCAAAAACTTAATTTTCAAAATATCTTTCATAATAATCTTTTTTATAAAATTAATGTAAATTATAAGTTGATTTTCATCCCAATACAATTAAAATTAACCCAGTCGCATAGGATAATTGGAATACAGATTTATGTGATAATTTGAGTTTCATACATTAATAGTTGTGGATTTCCTCTAACATCACAAAGTATTGAGAGTTAAACAATATTGTTGTCCATTTTTTTACCTATTTAAGAATAGTTCCGGTACGATCTATATATGGCTTAACTTAATTATTTTGAGCAAAGGTTTAATATGGCTTATGGACATATATACACAAGATTTCTTTTGAATAAAGAATGGACGTAAATGACGAAACCAATATTCTTTGTGATAATTAATTTATTTTTAGCAACCTTTAGCCAATGCCTATATTTTTAAAACAATTAATAAAACCAAATGAGAATTATTAAAAAACCAGTAAAAATCATTTTCGGATTACCTTTTTTATTACTTCATCTAGTTGCTTTTTCTCAGACCCCTACGAAAGCTAAACCCAACGTCATCATTGTAATTACTGACGACCAAGGGATGGGCGATTTGGGATGTTATGGTAATCCCTATATTAAAACTCCCAACATCGATGCTTTTTATAAAGAGTCGGTCCGACTTAATAATTTTCATGTTTCCACCACATGTGCTCCTACTCGAGGTGCTATTATGACCGGGAGACACACGAATAGGATAAATGTATTCCACACTATAACAGGTAGGTCCTTGCTCTTTGAGGATGAGGTTATTTTACCTCAGATATTGGCTCAAAACGGATATACAAATGGGATGTTCGGAAAATGGCATTTGGGAGATAATTATCCATACCGCCCCGAAGATAGGGGGTTTCATGAGGTTGTCCGCCATGGTGGGGGAGGAATCACCCAAGGCCCGGATTATTGGGGTAACGATTATTTTGATGATACGTATTGGCATAATAGTGAACCTAAGAAATACAACGGTTACTGTACCGACGTCTTCTTTTCCGAAGCCATGGACTTTATAGAGGAAAACAAGGACGATCCTTTTTTCTGTTATATCGCCACCAATGCACCCCATGGCCCTTTGAACCTTCCCAAGGAATATTTGGATATGTATAAAGGTATTAAAGGCCTAGAGGAGCCCCAGCAACGTTTTTACGGGATGATCACTAACATTGATGATAATTTTAAGTTGTTGCAAAAGAAATTGGACGAATTGAAGATAGCGGACAATACCATCCTTATTTTTATGACAGACAATGGTACCGCTGGAGGAAATAAGGTTTTTGATGCGGGATTAAGGGGTCAGAAAGGAAGTGAGTATGAAGGTGGACATAGGGTTCCCCTTTTTATTCGTTGGCCCGATGGACAACTTACAGGAGGAAAAGACATTAATAAATTGGCCGCAGCATATGATTTGCTACCGACCTTTGTGGATCTCTTGGGGCTAGATTTTAATCCGGTAAAACCCTTGGATGGTAAAAGCTTGAAACCTTTGCTTTATGACCAGGCTCAGGATTGGCCTAATCGGGTGCTATATATAGATACCCAGAGACTTCAAAATTTGGTTAAATACAGGAAATACTCGGTTATGGATGACAATTGGCGGTTTGTAAACGGGACTGAACTTTATAGCATGAACAGTGATCGAAGTCAGACTAAAAATGTTATTGCACAACATCCAGAGGTGGTAGAAAAACTGGCCGAAGGTTATGAAAAATGGTGGCAGTCATTTATGGATGAAGGAGTCAACGAACGATATGCTTATATTAAAGTAGGTTCACCTAAGGAAAACCCCAGCCGTATTTCCGCCCATGATATGTTAACAGGTAAATTTGGGGATATGTGGCATCAATATGGAGCTGTAAGTGCTACCCAGGCTACCGGAAGATGGAAAGTTGAATTCGTAGAAGATGGGGAATATAAAATTAGCCTCTGCCGATTTCCAAGGGAAAGCGGATTGGCAATTAACGCAACTTTCCCGGCACAGGAAAAAATTGTGGAGTTGGACAGGACTATGCCTGCAAGTGTAAAAAATGATTTTGAAAAGGCATACTTATATGTTGCGGACGTAAATGAAACTGCTAAAATTGAAAAGGGACAAAAGGAAGTGTCCTTTACCGCCAAAATTTCGGCAGGAAGATATGATATGGAAGCACAGCTCATAGATAAGGATGACAGGGTGCACCCTGCTTACTATGTCTATATCGAAAAACTATAAAAGAAAAACTTGCCTTAGATCTTATATTGTCAGTGGTTTAATAAAAAAAATGGTAAATCGGTCTTGAATATGATTAAAAATATTACGTTTAATTACTGTTGGTTACTAATAGCGGTTTCTTTGGTAAGTTGTTTAGAAAGTCCAAATAAAGCGGCACCTGATACGACTGAAGTTGAACATCCCAATATTATCTTGTTGATGGCCGATGATCAAGGCTGGGGAGATACTGGATACAACGGTCACCCACATCTAAAGACCCCTAATTTGGATGCCATGGCCGCCAACGGAGCAGTTTTCGAACGTTTCTATGCCGCTTCGGCCGTATGTTCCCCAACCCGTGGAAGTGTAATGACCGGCAGACATCCGCTGCGCTATGGAATTTGTACGGCCAATTGTGGACATATAAAGGAACAGGAGATAACCTTAGGTGAAATGGTAAAGGCCGAAGGGTATGTTACTGGCCATTTTGGGAAATGGCATTTGGGCACCCTCACACGTGATACCTTGGATGCCAATAGGGGAGGTAAAAAAGAAAATGACCAACATTATGCCCCACCTTTGAAGCATGGTTTTGATGTAAGTTTTGTAACGGAGTCCAAAGTTCCCACTTGGAATCCCATGGTTACACCTCCAAAATCTTCGGGAGATGTAAATGGTTCTCTGGTTGAAGGACAGCCATTTGGGACTTATTACTGGAATGGTCCAGGAAAGATAGAAACCGAAAATTTGGAAGGGGACGATTCACGTGTCATTATGGATAGGGCAATTCCGTTTATTGAAAATGCCATAAAAAGTGATAAACCATTTATGAGTATTATTTGGTTTCATACTCCCCATTTACCGGTTTTGGCAGGGGAGGATGACCGAATGGCCTATGCCGAGCTTTCCGAAGATCAACAGCATTATTATGGCGTTATCACCGCCTTGGACAAGCAGGTGGGACGATTACGCGATAAACTGAAGGAATTGGGCATAGCTGAAAATACCATACTTTTCTACACCAGTGATAATGGCCCAGAAGGAAAATCGGTCACCGGTAGAACACAAGGACTTACCAAGGGATTAAAGGGTAGAAAAAGGAGCCTTTATGAAGGAGGTATTAGGGTCCCCGGCATTATGGAATGGCAGGGAAAAATTAAACCTGGTACAAAGGTGCAAATACCTTGTTTTACTTCGGATTATTTTCCTACTATAGCCAATATTTTAGGGACCGACCTAAAAAACAACCTTCGCCCTTATGATGGTATGGACCTGCTTCCCTTTGTAATTGGTAGTGTAAAAGAGAGATTAAAACCTTTGGCGTTTGAGTTTCAAGGTCAAGGGGCATTGATAGATAATGAATTCAAAATCTATAGTAAGGACAAAGGGGAAAATTTTGAATTGTACAATATTTTGGACGATGCATCCGAAAGTTATAATTTGGCGATTGAAAGACCGGAAAAACTAAAAGAAATGGTAGTCGAATGGCGAAAATGGAAAACTTCAGTGGAGAACAGTGCAGAAGGTAACGATTATGGAAATATCCCTTTATAAATAATTGACCGATCACGGATTAAGAATAAAAATTGAAAATAACTATTATGAGAATGACCAAAAGTTTAATAGCACTGTTGCTAATATTAACAGCTGCGTGTAAACCAGCTCCGAAAGACAAGGAAGCACAGGGACAAAATCCAGAAAAACCAAATATTGTTTTCCTTTTCGCTGACGACCAGACCTTTGAAAGTATTAGGGCCCTAGGCTTTGATGAAGTCCATACCCCTAATTTGGATCGCTTGGTTAATGAGGGTACTTCTTTTACCCATGCCTACAATATGGGAGGTTGGAACGGTGCCATCTGCGTGGCATCTCGAGCTATGATTATATCCGGTTCCTATATTTGGAATGCCCAAGATAAAAGTGAATTATGGTCCAAGGGAGACTCAACCGCATTGAACCAGACTTGGAGCAGATTAATGGAAAAGCAGGGTTATGACACCTATATGACCGGAAAATGGCATGTGCAGGCACCTGCGGGCACTATCTTTAATGATGCCCAACATATTCGTCCCGGTATGCCAAAAGATCATGCCAATAAATTGGGCGCATCCATAAAGAAGTGGAAAGAGGAATCGGGCGATATGAAGGATTGGAACAACTATATGCCGTTGGGCTATGGTCGGCCTACGGGCCCGGATGATACCGAATGGTCACCTACGGACACTTTGCAAGGTGGCTTTTGGGAGGGTGGAAAACATTGGAGCGAAGTGGTGCGTGACGATGCCCTGTCTTTCATAGAAACGGCCAAGCAAAAAGACGATCCGTTCTTTATGTACCTAGCCTTTAACGCCACCCATGATCCAAGACAGGCTCCCCAAAGGTTTTTGGATATGTATCCACTGGAAAGTATTAAAGTACCTGAAAATTTCTTGCCAGAATACCCATGGAAAGATGATATGGGCAACCAACCAAGCCTTAGGGACGAGGCACTGGCCCCATATCCAAGAACGGAATATGCCGTTAAAGTACACCGTCAGGAATATTATGCCCTTTTAAGCCATATGGACGAGCAGATCGGTATAATATTGGACTCTTTGGAGGCCACCGGCAAAATGGACAATACCTATATCTTTTTTGGAGCGGATCACGGACTTTCCGTTGGTCACCACGGACTGATAGGAAAACAAAGTATGTTCGACCACAGCATTCGTATTCCAATGATGGTAATGGGACCAGGTATTCCCAAGGGCAAACGTTTATCCCAAGATGTGTATTTGCAGGATATTATGGCTACGAGCTTGGAGTTGGCAAACATAGAAAAGCCGAATTATGTTCAGTTCAACAGTTTTATGGATATAATTAAAGGAGAAACCCAGGAAAGTCATTACAATGGCATTTATGGGGCCTATATCGATGTTCAGCGCATGATACGCAAAGACGGATTTAAACTTTTGGTGTATCCAAAAATAGAAAAGGTGCTTTTGTTCGATTTGGAAAAAGATCCGAATGAAATGAGTGACCTGGCTGATAATCCAGAATATAAGGAAAAGGTAAAAACACTTTTTACCGACCTATTGGAACTTCAGAAAACTATGGGCGACAAACTAGATCTACAGGATATCTATAAGAAAATATAAAAAGATATTAAATAAATATCATGTACAAAGTTTGTTTGTTATTTATATCCCTGCTTTTACTAAGTTGCGGTGGCACGGTCAATACTAAAGTCGAAGGTGAACGTTCTCCAAATATATTGTTTATTCTAGTCGATGATTTGGGAAAGGAATGGATCAGCAGCTATGGTGCCGAAGATATCATTACTCCAAATATAGACGCACTGGCCAAATCTGGAATGCAGTTCAACAACGTGTATTCCATGCCGCAATGTACCCCTACAAGGATTGCCCTCTTAACGGGGCAGTATCCTTTTAGGAACGGTTGGGTAAATCATTGGGATGTTCCCAGGTGGGGTGGTGGAGCCCATTTTGATGAGACAGTGAATCCTTCATTGGTCAAGGAACTTCAAAGAGCTGGTTATGCCACCTGTATTGCAGGAAAATGGCAAATTGATGATTTTCGGGTAGAACCCGATGCCCTTGCCAAAAGTGGATTCGATGAATTTTGTATGTGGACCGGTTATGAGGGCGGTATTGAAGCTAGTGCCGAGAGATACCAAGATCCCTATATTTATACCAAGGAGGGGAGCAAGACCTATACCGGTAGTTTTGGGCCAGACATATTTCGTGACTTTATAATAGATTTTACAACGGACAAAAAAGAGGTTCCATTTTTTGTTTACTATCCAATGGTATTGACACATACCCCATTTGTGAATACACCAGATGAATCCGCGGAGGATAACCTAGGGAAGCATAAGGCTATGGTGCGTTATACCGATAAGATTGTAGGGGAGTTATTGGGAGCATTGAAACAAAATGGATTATTGGACAATACCATCGTAGTTTTTACTACGGACAATGGTACTACTAAAGCAATTACTGGATCATATAGGGGCCAAAGTATAGTTGGTGGCAAAGCCAGTACTACCGAACCAGGAATTGCAGCACCTTTTATAGTAAGTTGGCCAGGGCATGTAAAATCCAATAAGGAATCCAATGCTCTGATCGATTTTACGGACATTTTGCCCACCTTCTTGGATATAGCGGGGGTTGCTGAAAAAAGTGAATGGACTTCTGCCAACGCCGATCATTATATAGATGGGAAATCCTTTAAAAAAGTTCTTTATAGTAACTCGGATAAATCGGATAGGGAATGGATATTAGGAATGGGTGGTGGTAACAATGCCCGTCTAACGGAGAATGGTGTGGAAAATCAATATATTTACAGGGATAGGGTGATAAGAAACGAACAATATAAATTATATATAGGGTCTAATAAAGAACCTGAAAAATTCTTCGACCTTAAGAACGATCCCTACGAACGGCATAATATTTTGGATAGTCTAAACACTTCAGAGGAAAGAGAGAATTTTGATAGGCTCCTAAAAGTTGTTAATTCGTTCCCACAAAAGGACAATGACCCGAAATACGTACCGAATCCAGCCCAACCATGGGATGTTGAAATAACGGCAAAAAGTCAGGAATGGAAAATTGAATAATTAATAGGTCCTTTTTTCAATTCATTTAAATAATTCCCCGATGGTTAGACCTCGGGAATATTCTTTTTGTATAGTACCAATCGATAGAGGGAAATAGGGAGTTCCGTCGAGTTCAATTTTCCTTATCCCACCACCTGTTTTTCGGTCATAAAGGGTTGATGATAATGTCGCTGTCCAGTAGCTTTATAAAGCGCATTGGCCAAGGCTCCAATAGCAGGAGGCAGACCTGGTTCTCCCAATCCGGTTGGATCTATTTCATTTTCAACGAAGAAAACTTCAATTTCCTTAGGGGCTTGTGAATGTCGGATCAACTGATATTTGTCAAAATTCATTTGGTTGGGTGCACCATTTTCAAAGGTTAGCTGGCTATACATGGAATGACCAACACCATCGATTACACCACCTTGAATCATATTCTCTGCGGCATCCCTATTGACTACAATTCCACAATCAACGGCACACCAGACCTTTTCGACAATTGGTTGCCCTTTTTCCATAATTATGTCGAACACTTCAGCAACATAGGTCGAATGACAAAAATAGGCAGCTACCCCACGATGAACATTGGGTTTTGTTGTTCCCCAATTCGCTTTTTCCTTAACCAGTTTCAATACTCCGGCATACCTCTCTGCTTCGTATTCATGTTTCTCGCCAACAGGGTCTTTTATGGCGCGATCAAACAATTCCAAACGGAAATCAATCGGGTCTTTTCCCGCTGCTTCTGCAACCTCGTCAAGAAATGCTTGCTCGGCACCTGCTGTGAAATTAGATCTTGGTGCACGCCATGCACCTGTGGTAACATTGGTTGGCGCTTTAATTTTTTCAGCTAAATAATTTTCAACGGCTCCGGCAGGAAATCGATTTGGAAAAACAGGACCTTCGGGCAATCCGGCTCCTTTTACGCTGAAAGAAATCAGATTATTATTTTCATCTAGACCAGCCTTATAAACCGAACGATAGGTAGGGCGATAGGTTCCTTGGGTCATATCATCCTCTCGGGAATAGATAAGTTTGACGGGACCTCCAATTTTTTTTGAAATGGCGGCCGCTTCAACACCAAAATGTACATAGAGTCTTCTGCCAAAACCTCCTCCAATTCGGGTCATATTTACGGTTACTTTTTCCAGTGGTAGGTTTAATAATTTGGCAACCGACCCTTCCAATGCCTCAGGAGTTTGGGTGGGACCAATAAGTTCTGCCGAATCCTCTGTGACATTGGCAAAGAAGTTCATAGGTTCCAAGGTATTATGGGCTATGAAAGGGGCACTATATGTTCTTTCGATGATTTTGGCCGCTTTTTTAAAGGCAGCCTCTGGATTGCCATCCCTTCTACTTTCCTGTACCTCCCCGGACACCAACGCTTTTTCCAGTCTTTTCACGTGTAATTCGGAACTCTCTAATTCCCCGGTAGTTTCCCAGTTAGCTTTTAGTGCCTTTTTGGCTTGCATTAATTGCCAAGTAGATTCGCCAACGATGGCAATTAATTGTTTAAAACCTTTTTCGTCGAACCCACCGGGTTCTTCAACAGTAGTATCAACAATAAATGCATCCTTCACTCCGGGCATACTTTTTATCTCCGCTTCGTTAAAATCCTTTACTGTCATTCCAAAAGCGGGAGGATGCTGAATCATGGCCAGTTGCATGCCATCCCTATGGAAATCCAGACCAAATAAGGGTTTACCGGTAACTATTTTTTCGCCGTCTACATTCTTGACACTTGTGCCTATTAATTTGAAATCCTTAACACCCTTTAGTTCAATTTCTTTAGGTACTTCGATGCCTACTGCCTTTGAGGCTACCTCTCCATAAGTAATTGATCGTTCGCCATTAATTTCCTTGATGACTCCTTCACTGGCTGTCACATCCGTCACTTTTAAACCCCATTCCTTCGCGGCCGCTTCCATTAGCATTCTTCTGCCTGTTGCACCGGCCATCCGTAAAGCATTCCAGCTTAAACGAATGGATAGACTTCCACCAGCGAATTGGTTCTGGTACCAACCAGTATTTAGGGGCGCCTGTTCCACTACAACGTTTTCCCAAGGTACATCCAGCTCCTCAGCCACAATCATGGGCATTGAGGTACGAACGTTTTGTCCAATTTCCGGATTGGGCGAGTATATGGTAACCATACCCGTATCCCCGATTTTGATATAGCCGTTGATTTCGAACCATTCTTTTGGCACTGCTACTCCCGCTTCTGGTTCAGGTGTATTTGACTTACATCCGTTAAGCCAGCTAAACCCGATTAGCATACCACCACCAGCAGCGGCTGAAACCTTTATAAATGAACGACGATTATAATGTGTAACTATCTTTGTCATGATGTTTCTTTTTTTGATGTACCTATCAATGTTTAAACGGTTTTGGAATTTGCAGCGGTTTTAATAGCCTTTTTGATTCGTATGTAAGTACCACAGCGACAAATATTGCCGTTCATAGCTCCTTCGATTTCTTCATCGGTCGGATTGGGATTCTTTTTGAGAAATGCACTCGCGTTCATAATCTGGCCAGCCTGACAATATCCACACTGATACACATCTTCCTCCAACCATGCTTTTTGCACGGGATGATCTCCGTTTTCAGATAGTCCTTCGATGGTCGTAATCTCTTGATTACCAACAGCCGACACAGGCAATTGGCAGGAACGTACGGCATTATCGCCAAGGTGTATGGTACAGGCACCGCATTGCGAAATACCACAACCGTATTTTGTGCCCACCAATTTTAGATGGTCCCTTAAGACCCAAAGAATGGGGGTAGTGGGATCTACATCCAATTGCTGAGTTTTTCCGTTGATTTTTAGATTGAAGTTTGCCATGATTCTAGTGTAAGTAAATGAACTGGTATAAGTTACAAAATTAATTGAATGTTAAATAGGGGCATCTCAAATTATTTATCAAGAATGTATCCATGAATGTGTTAAATTTCCATGGAAGACCTTAAACCAATCTTTTGGTTTCGCGGCCAAAATATAAGTTTCCTTTAAAAATCAGCATTTATTAATACTTTGAGCCGATAAAAATGTATAATCGGCTCAATTATTAATTATATATGAGCTAATTATTATGTTCTAACATTATAAGTACCATTCATAGGGGAGAGATCAAGAAATATATTTGGATTGATATATGACTTATTTTAAAGAGGCAAAACATTTATTTTGTCGATAAAATGACACAGTTAGTCTAAAAAAATAAACCCTAAAGGTAATTTTAGTTGTTCTTAAAGGTTTTAGTTTTAAATATTTTTTTAAACCAACCAATATTTAACCAACCAATGCACAAACTAAAATTTTCTTTCATTTTCGTTTTTTTAATAGGCTATCAGGTATTTTCCCAAAATGAAACAGCCTTGGGCAAGAATATGGTAAAGTTCAACTTGGCGGGCGTAACTTCCAGGAATTATCAAATTGGAGCGGAACGGGTTTTGTTCAAACCTATTTCCGTGGCCGTATGGTATAGTACCGTTCCCATGGGCAAAGGCCCTTCTATCTATTCAACCAAATACGTATTAGGCATTGATGCACTGGCCGATTTGGTTGAAGAATCCGAAGTGGAATATAATGCGTTTACTGCAGAAATCAGGGTTTATTTGGGCAAGGGGAATGCAAAAGGGTTTTATTTCGCGCCATTTTATCAAACTTCAAAATACAATCTTAAGGATTTCCCTTTTAAATATGAATCCGATAGTGGTACAACCGACCAACTGCAGGATGGAAAGGGAGCTATTTATAGGGATAACTATGGTCTTATGTTAGGCGTGCAATTCAACATAGGCAAACACTTTGTTATAGATGTCTTTCTTGGTCCGCAGCTCGCATCGGCAACGGGTCATTTAACAGCATTGGCGCCAAACCTAATATCAAATGATGAGCAAAATTCTTTGGCGTCTAATCTTGAGGAAGTTTTTCGGGGAGAAACGGATTTGGTCTCCGAAATAGGTATGATAGTGACAAGTAGAACAGGAGCACATGTGGAAATGTATCCTGATAGTTGGATTGATTTTAGGGGTGGACTGAACCTTGGTTTTAGGTTTTAAAGTATGTCCTAAGCATAAATGGTACAACCTTTAATTACAAAATATTAAACATATGACAATGAAAACAAGAGTTAAAAATAATTTTAAGCATGTACTCTATATAGCGCTCATCTTTATTCTTTCAGCTTGCTCAAAGGAAGATATGCATAGTGGAGCTTATGCCACCAGATACAAAGTAAAAGTTACTATGACCGGAGATTTACATGCATTCCAACAAACATTGGAAGTAAGAGGTACTGACTTTCAAGGAAATTATGGGGCAGGCCTGAATTCCTCCCCAGTTGCAATTTCTGAAGCACAAGATCCTGAAAGTGAATTTGGTTTTAGCAATACGCATTTGGAGGGATATTATAATGAAGATTTAGGTAGTCAAGAGAAATTTTTGCTATTTGGAGATCATAAACACACCTTTTACGTTTCATATAGCAATATTCCAAAGCAAGATATCGGTTCGTACTCAATGACCATTAATATTGTGGTCTATAAAAGTGATGATGATATTGTGCTTACTTCTACATACCCAGAGATAGAGAACGTTACCAAAACCTTTACTACACAAAGTGAAAACACCAAATTAGAATGGTTCTACAGTTATGAGGATGAATGAAATTCGCTCATACAGCCACAACGTTTAATGAATACAGTGAAGTGGCTGATCGTAAATTTTCAGTAAATGTATCTAGAGACCAACATACAAGAATTTTTGCCTCTGTACTTAAAGTAATGAAAGAACAAAAAAGCAATTTTTGGGTAAATTTTTGGCACCTTCCTAATGGTTTTTCTTAAAAAATTGAGGAACGATAAGGCACAAAATTCCACGGGATTTAGCATAGATTGAAACTCAATATTCTAGATTATTACCTCAAATGTTTTTTTGTATGGGTGCTAAAAATAAGCATCAATATCATCTCATATTTCTTGCCCAATTTTTCTCTAAGGATTCCAAAGGCTTTGGTAATTTGCCCCTCAACTGTCTTCTTGGAAACGTTAAGGTATTCCGATATTTCGATATTGGTTAGGCCTTCTTTTTTACTCATTAGAAAAATCTGCTTGCATTTGGGAGGTAATTCCTGAATAGCATCGAAAAGTATGTTTAATATTTTTTGCTCTTGAATTTCATCCTTTTCTTCAATGGCTAATTCCAAAGCTGCTATATATTTTTTCTCCAAAGCCATTACGGCCTTGCCTTTACGGTACTGGTCAATAAATTTATTATGTACGGATTTGTACAAATAATTTTCCAAGGAAAAGTCATGTTTCAGTTTGTTTCGCTTTTCCCAGATCTGAACAAAGACATTTTGTACAATATCTTCGGCCATAAGATCATCCCTAATAAGACTGTTGGCATAAACACATAGTCGATTGTGATAGTGTTCCACCAAATATCCATAGGCACCTTCATTGCCTTTTTTTAAACCTTCGATTAGAGCGGATTGGTTCTCAAAATTCCACCTCATTTTACGATTTGGATTTTTTTTATTTATAATTCTGGTAAATATGAAAAAAAAATGTGAAAAAAGTAAGGGTTTCTTAAAATGGCTTCGTATAAATGTGAATTGTATAACGAATGAAACCAAAAAAGGTACATAGATTAATAGTAAAATATATTACGTCTTCAATTTCAGGTGCGGAGTTGGATCAATTGGAAATTGAACTGAAAAAGCCTTCAAACGATCAAATTTTTAACGATTATACAAGATTAAATTATAGAATTGACCGTAAAATGAAAAGCTACGATACCGAGAAATCAAAACAACTTTTACTGGATAAAATTAAGAAGGACAAGGGGAATCTTGAAAAGCTCAAATATAGAAATGTCCTCAAGTATGCTGCCATTATTATTTTTTCCATGACTTTGGGGTACTTTGTCAATGACAAACTTTCCAATGAGGCCACTACTGAAGAATTCGCACCTAAAGAGAATTTTATTACCCTGGAACGTGAAGATGGAAATATCCAAGTTATTTCAGAAGATGGCACTTCGGAAGTAATTGACTCGGAAGGCAATGTAGTTGGCTCCCAAGTGGGAAATCAACTTGTATATGCCAATGGCAGCATTTCCATTTCGGAAGAACCTGTCTACAATACACTTCATGTGCCTTACGGGAAACATTTTAAATTGAAATTATCAGATGGCTCCTTAGCTTACTTGAACGCGGGTTCTTCCATTAAGTATCCAGTAGAGTTTATAAAAGGTAAAGATCGTACTGTATTCTTAACAGGGGAGGCATTTTTGGAAGTGGCGGAAGATAAAGAACATCCATTTATTGTAAAGGCAGCTAATTTGGATATTAGGGTTTTCGGAACAAAGTTCAATGTATCGGCGTATCCGGAGGATATAGTTAAAGACGTTGTGTTGGTAGAGGGATCTGTTGGGTTGTATTCAGGAACCGATATGAGCATAGGCAATGAAGGAACAGTTCTTACACCTGGCCTCAAGGGCAGCTATGACAATACAAAGGGAAATATTACTACCGAACCAGTTGTTACCAGTATATACACTTCGTGGGTTCAGGGTGTATTGGTATTTAGAAATATGACGTTCGAAAATATTCTTAAAAAATTGGAACGGCATTACAATGTCAAGATCGTCAATAAAAATTCGAAACTGGCTTCGGCTAAATTCAACGCCAGTTTTGATGATATGCCTATCGATAAAATTTTGGAATACTTTAAAGGGGAATACAATATTGATTACTCGGTAATTAATGACAACGAAATAATTGTAAACTAAATAACTAAAACTCAAATAAAAACTGCCAATGAAAAACTAAAAACAATAAAAAACTCACTTTGTTTCTCCCCAAGAAGGGAATAAAAAAATCGGAAAATGTCTCACCATTTCCCGATCAGTAGAAGTGATTAACCACAATGTATAACCACAATCAAACATTATAAAAGTATGAAAAAAATTCTTGACCAAAAGAGAAGGTCGTACCCATTGCTTAAACTCAGTTTAAAGATGAAGATCAGTATGTTATTCATGTTTTTGGTACTGTTTACCATGCAGGCCAATTCATCCTATGCACAGCGTACAAAGATAACATTGGACCTTAACAACGTAACGGTAGAAAGGCTTATTGATGAAATTGAAAGTCAAACCGATTTTCATTTTGTATACCAAATAAAGGAAGTTGATCTAAATCGTTTAGTAAGTGTAAAAGCCAATAAGGAGCTTGTTACCAGTATTCTGAAAAGGATATTTGGGAATACAAGAACCACGCACAATGTTGTGGATAAGCAAATATTTCTAAAAGAACGTGGTGTTTCAGGGAGTACTGACAATTCAAAGTTCTTGTCCAGTTTCTATAAATTTCAATCCACGGTTTCTGGACAAATTGTAGATGACAATGGCGCCCCTTTATCCGGTGCAAACATCGTTGAAAAAGGAACAACCAACGGTGTTACAGCCGATTTTGACGGAAATTTCACTATAGAAGTTACTGGTGAAAATGCCGTTTTGGTTGTATCCTATATCGGGTTTGCCACCAAGGAGGTACAGGTAAACGGACAGACCAGTCTTAGTGTAGTTTTAGTGGAAAGTGCGGCTGGCTTGGACGAGGTAGTATTAATAGGTTACGGTGAAGTTCGCAGAAAGGATTTGACTGGTTCCGTGAGTAAAGTTGGTGGGGCGGATTTGGAAAACCTTCCGGTAGCTAGGATAGACCAATCTTTGCAGGGAAGGGCTTCCGGTGTTCAAGTTTCACAAATTAGCGGTGAGCCCGGTACGGCTACGACTATAAGGATACGTGGCGGTAATTCTATCCAAGGAAACAATGAACCACTTTGGGTAATAGATGGAATTATCGTAGGAACCGATTATAATTTGAGCAACCTGAATACAAACGATATTCAATCCATAGATATTCTGAAAGATGCCGTTGCCGTTTCTATATATGGTACTAGAGGTGCCAATGGAGTTATATTGGTCACAACAAAAAGTGGAGCCGGTGCCACGCCTGGAAAACCGAATGTGTCGATTAATGCATACACCGGGCTTCAGTCCATGGTTACCCAGGTAGATTTCCTTGATGGTCCCCAACATGCGGCCTATGCCAATGAGGATGCCACATTTAGAAATGCTGCTTTGCCTTTTCCCGATCTTTCCAGTGTTCCCAATGTAGATTGGATTGATCAGGTAACGCATACGGCCCCGGTTCAAAATATAGATGTTTCGGTATCAGGTGTTTCCGAGAGTAGAAATGTCAATTATTATGTATCCGGAAATTATTTTGAACAGGATGGTCTTGTTAGGGCTACAGGAATCAATAAATATATTTTCAGGACCAATTTGGATATTAAACTTTCTGAAATGTTCAAAGTAGGTTTCAGGGTGAATATTTCCAAACTGAAAAAGGAAAATAACAAATTTAGCTTAGATGATCTTTTTCTATTCACTACTCCTACAAGAGCAATTTATGACGAAAATGGGAATTATACCGCTTTAGATCCAATTACGGACGGAATAGCATCAAATTATGAAGCCGATATCCAACTAAAACAGAACCATAATTTGGAAACCAATATATTGGGTAATCTGTATATGGAGTTCAGACCCATTTTAAATTTGGTATTCAAATCGACTTTTAGCCCCGAATTGAACAACTTTAAAAGGAATATTTTTAATCCCGGTGCACTACCTAACAATTTAATTGTACAAAATGGAGGGAATGCCGAGGTGCGCAATTCAGTGAGAACGGGATATATCAATGAGAACACCTTAACGTATAATAGGACCATTGGTCAAGACGATTATTTAACTGTTTTGGCAGGGTTTACCATCCAAAAAACGGAACTTGAGGAAAGCGTGGCCCGGGCTTATCAAATATCAAACGATGTTACTGGATATAATAATCTTGGTTTTGGATCTAATCCTACACGTAACGAAGTAGTTTCGGGTTATGATTCTTTTCAACTGGCTTCATGGCTAGGGAGGGTAAATTATTCCTTGAAGGATAAATACCTTTTCACTATAGTGGGGAGGGTAGATGGTTCCTCTCGTTTTGCCCCTGGCAACAAGTATGCATTTTTTCCTTCTGGAGCTTTTGCCTGGAAGTTAAGTGAGGAGGAATTTATTCAAAATCTCAATGTTTTCAGTGAACTTAAGTTTCGTACCAGTTATGGGAGATCGGGAAGCCAGGCAATACCTTCTTATAGGACATTGGCTATTTTAAATGGAGCCAATACCACATTTAATGGGATAGAACAACCAGGTGTTGTTTTGGGGAGACCTGAAAATCCAGAATTAAAATGGGAGACTACCAAGCAGTTGGATATAGGTCTAGAGATGGGATTTTTTAATAATAGACTATCCGTTGAGTTTGATTATTACAAAAAAAACACAGAAGATCTCTTGCTCGATGCCCGATTGCCTAGGCAAACGGGCTTTGTAAGCAAATTGCAAAATATTGGCAAGGTGGAAAATAAAGGTGTGGAGTTTATGGTCAATAGTGTAAACGTTACAAATGACAGTTTTAAGTGGACTTCATCTCTGTCTCTATCTAGTAATAATAACAAGGTTGTAGACTTGGGGGGTGTCGATTTCATTAATCTTGCTACGCCTGCACAACAGGGAGGAACCGGAGCACGTCTTATAGTTGGCGAAAGTGCTCCTGTATTTACAGGGGTTCGTTATTTGGGAACATGGAAGTCGCAAGAAGAGATCGATGCTGCTGGATTGGGAGGTAGTCAAGATGTAGGTGGTCCCCACTTTGATGATACCAATGGTGATGGAGAGGTTAATGAAGAAGACTTTGTGGTATTAGGCAGTCCTCAACCCGATTTCTATTTTGGTCTTGGCAATACATTGTCATATAAAAACCTTGACTTGGATTTTTTCTTTCAGGGTACCTATGGCAATGAAGTTTTTAATAGTCTTACCCAAACCGCATTTTTTGGCCGTTCGGAAACAACAAAATATGCCGAAACACTCAACAGGTGGACACCTGACAATCCAACATCGGATATTCCTAGAGCAGGTGCTGTAGCAGCACTTTCGGAAATATACAACAACTCGGCCATGATCGAAGATGGTTCACATATTCGTCTTAAAAGCTTGAGATTGGGCTATAATATCCCTGTGGATAAATTAGGTTTGAAAGAGTTTAAAGCAATCAATGTATATGTTACTGGCACCAATCTTTTTATTATTTCTGATTTTAGATTAAAAGATCCAGAAACCAGCCAGTTTGATAGGGATCAGGAAAATCTTTCCATGGGATTCTCAAGAGGACAATATCCTACCTCCAGAACAATTTCCGCAGGGGTCAAAGTTAATTTCTAAAACAACAAGCTATGCATTATTTAGAAACAACATATAAGATTAAGAAAATGAAACAATATATTAATATTTTACTACTAATAACCGTCATTACTTTGCTTTTTGGCTGTGATAAATTTTTGGAGGAGGAACCTAGGGATCTTGCCTCGCCTTCCAATTTTTTTAATACACCTACGGAATTTGATTTGGCCATAGTGGGATTGTACAATATTTACAAAGGCAATTCCCTGCATGGAAAAATTGGGTTGGACAGATATTATGAGAACGGGGCCGATATTATTGGACCAAATAGAATTTTTGGTCAGGTAGAACCTACTCAGGCTTACACCTTGAGTGAAAGCAATATTGGTGCAATCGATCAAGGTGCAGGCGCACCTTTAACTTGGCAAAATTTATATGCCATTATTCTTAATGCAAATACAATTTTAGAACAATTGGATATAAATCAAACATTGACGCAGGACGAAAGGAGCCTTTTTGAAGGCCAAACTTTGTTCCTAAGGTCCTATGCCTATTACCATTTAACTAATCTTTGGGGTAACGTGCCATATTACAGGGACAATCTCCCCATAAGTGAAATACAGGTGTTACCAAGAACGGACAAAACCTTGATTAGGGACGAAATACTTGTTGACCTTCGAAGGGCGCAAGACTTAATGCCTAATTCGCTATCTGAAACAGACCAGGGAAAAGCCACCAAATGGGCTGCTGCCACAGTTATGGTAAAAATATTACTTACTCAGAAAAAATGGGAACAGGCACGGGACAAAGCATTGGACATAATCAATAGCTCCCCTCACGATTTATTGGATGATTACGCTGCGGTATTCGATCCCAATAACGAATACAATGATGAAAATATTTGGGAAATAGATTTTGTCAGAGATGTAAGAAGTAATGATTGGGTGGATCATTTTACCCCACGGATAAGGGACGAACCTAAGGACCCTACTCAGCAAAATGCCTTAAGTGCGGCTTTGGGAGAAAGAAGTGAAGGTTTTACCGGTTATGGCCTATCGATACCGTTACCGGGTTATGTCAATGATTTTCCATTGGACGACCTTAGAAGGTCACAAAATATTGTTACCGAATATCTTGGGTTTGAACTTAATTTTCCATATATGCCCAAAATGTGGAATCTAGACCAGGTAAATTCGCCTAGGGGTAACCATGGGGACAATAAGATTATATTTAGGTTAGCTGACGTGTACCTTATGGTAGCGGAAGCGGAAAATGAACTTAACGGTCCTGCAAGCGCCTACCAGTATATTAATAAGGTTCGGGAAAGGGCCTATGAGCCAGATCAGCCATTGGCAGGTCTTACCCAGGAAACTTTCCGTCAGGCTATTTATGACGAAAGACGATGGGAGCTCGGGGGCGAAGGACATAGGCGAATGGACTTGATTAGATGGGGTATACTTTTGGACGTGGTGAAAACTACGGAGTATCGTATTTATAACCCTGCAGCTAATATACAGCCACATCATATATTGCTTCCTATCCCCCCAGAAGAGTTTTCTTTGAATCCAGCTCTATTGGAATCGGACCCAACGAACAACGGATATAGATAAAAATTTTTTTATAAGCTGGTTCGGGAAACCGAGCCAGCTTATAATTATTGAATCTAAAAAAATCGGATAATTACAACTATTTCAGTTTTTATACATACAGTATGAAGCAAAATTCTACGGTTCCAAGGCTGCTTATTTTGACATTTTGTACGATTCTTATTTCTTGTCAGGAAGAAACGAAATCCAAGGTAAACGAGATAGATTTAGTAAAGCCCAATGTCATTTTTATTAATGTTGACGATTTGGGATGGAAAGATATTGGTTTCATGGGAGATGAATTTTTTGAAACCCCTAATATAGATCAACTTGCTTCGGAAAGTATGGTTTTCACAAGAAGCTATTCGGCCGCCGCCAATTGTGCACCTAGTAGGGCGTCTTTAATGACAGGCTTAAATACTCCCAGGCATGGGGTTTATACCGTTAGTCCATCGGCCCGAGGGAACAAAGAATCCCGAAAATTAATTCCCATTAAAAATACCGATTCCCTGTTATTGAAAGATGTAACTATGGCAGAGCTCTTTAAAATGGCAGGATATACCACGGGCGTTTTTGGTAAATGGCATTTAGGAATAAACCCTGTTGAACAAGGGTTTGATGTTAACAAGGGTGGAGACCTTAGGGGCAATCCTGGACTAGATGGCTATTTCAGCCCTTATAATAATTTACCCCATTTGGAAGACGGACCCGAGGGAGAGAACCTTACGGACCGACTCACCCGGGAGGGGATACAATTTATTAAAGGTAATAAGGATCGACCCTTTTTTCTATATCTTCCTTTTTATGCGGTACACACTCCTTTGCAAGCAAAACAAGGGCTTGTATTAAAATATGACAACAAATTCAACTCTAGAAAAATATCGCCAGTCTATGCAGCCATGGTGGAAACCGTAGATCAAAATGTAGGAAAGATAATGAAAAGTTTAACTGACCTCGGTTTGGAAGAAAATACTATTCTAATATTTACATCGGATAACGGTGGAATAAGAAGCATTTCAACTCAAGATCCATTAAGGGCAGGTAAAGGGTCTTACTATGAGGGAGGAATTAGGGTGCCTTGTCTAATAAAATGGCCAGGAACTACTATTGCCGAAAAAAAGATAGAAGAGCCCATCACCAATCTAGATTTTTTTCCGACTTTCATGGAGATTTTAAAGGTAGACCTTCCCGATTATAAGTCAGATGGGAACAGTTTGATACCTGTACTAAAGGGAGGGGCAATAGGGGAGAGACCTTTATTTTGGCATTTCCCCATATATTTGGAAGCCTATGACTCTATGTTGGATGATGGCCGTGATCCATTGTTTAGAACTCGCCCAGGATCGGTAGTAATGCTAGGGGATTGGAAACTACATTACTATTATGAAGATCAGGGAATGGAATTGTACAATCTAAGGGAGGATATTGGTGAACGCAATAATTTAACAGCCACCAAACCAGCTAAAACATCTGAGCTGTTGAACCTTCTAAAAGACTGGGTAGAAGAGACGGGGGCGCCAATACCCAAAGTATTAAATCCGGATTATGTTTCCGAAAGAAATTATATCAATCATAAAAAGCTAAATAATGATTATTACTAAACTAAAATCCAATTTTTTTGTTACGCTTGGTATTGTAATGTTGTTCATGGCATGCAAGGAAGAAGTAAAAACCAAAGATTTCCAAAATACTGAAGAAAAGAAGCCCAATATAATTTATATTTTGGCCGATGATCTTGGTTATGGAGACCTTAGTGTATACGGGCAGGAAAAGTTTTCTACTCCCAATATTGATCGTTTGGCATCACAGGGTATGATGTTTACCCAACATTATTCTGGAAGTACGGTATGTGCTCCTTCACGATCGGCCTTAATGACCGGGATGCATACAGGGCATACAGTGGTAAGAGGAAACAAGGAAATACAACCAGAAGGACAATATCCTATACCAGATAATACTTATACCCTAGCGGAGGCCTTAAAAAAAGCTGGTTACACTACAGGGGCTTTCGGGAAATGGGGACTAGGTTTTCCAGGTTCAGAAGGAGATCCGGTAAATCAGGGATTTGATACTTTTTTTGGATACAATTGCCAGCGTTTAGGGCATAACTATTATCCTTTTCGTCTATGGTCCAATAGGGACTCAATTGTTCTAACAGAAAATTCTGGTAAAGGCGATGCCATATATGCCCCAGAACTTATACATACCCAAACCCTAAAATTTTTGGAGGATAACAAGGAGAAACCATTTTTTCTATATGTGCCCTCAATTATTCCGCATGCGGAACTGGCAGCTCCCGAAGGCTATATGGAAAAACATAGAGGGAAATATCCACCTGAAAAAACTTATAATGGTACTGATGATGGACCTGAATTTAACCTAGGTCCTTATAGATCTCAAAAGGATTCCCATGCCGCTTTCGCAGCAATGGTTGATTTACTGGACGCTCAGGTGGGGGAAATTATGGATAAGGTTGAGGAATTGGGTCTAGCTAGTAAGACCATAATCGTATTTGCATCCGATAATGGGCCACATGAAGAAGGTGGGGCAGATCCAGAATATTTTAATAGCAACGGACCCTTAAAAGGAGTTAAACGGGATCTTTATGAAGGTGGTATTAGGGTGCCAATGATCGTTAGCTGGCCTGGAAAGATAACACCCAAAAGCAAAACGGACCACGTATCAGCATTTTGGGATATATTCCCCACCTTATCTGAAATTGTTGGAGTACCTGTTCCAGAAAATTTGGACGGGATTTCATTTCTTCCAACACTTATACAGAGCGGAAATCAATTGGAACATGATTATCTATATTGGGAATTTCATGAAAAAGGAGGTCGTCAGGCGCTAAGAAAAGGAGATTGGAAGGCAGTTAAATACGACGTTTTAAAAAATCCTGATTCCCCTATGGAACTTTACAATTTATCGGAGGATATAGGGGAAGAAAACAATTTGGCCGAATCCTACCCAGAGGTAGTGAAGGAAATGCAATCAATTTTTGAGACTGCACGCACGGATTCGGATGTTTTTACATTTTCTTCCGAAACCTATCTCTCCAAGCAATAAGGTTAGTTGAGTTTGTTTAGTTGGTAAAGGAACAATGGGAAACTGTTGTTCCTTTTTTATTTGTGCTAGTTTTCAAGAAGTATTTATAACTCTAATAAGTACTTTAACTAATCATCATTTCTTGTGGAAATTTATATATTTTTTATAACCTTTATCCAAAGACTATATTTTAAATAATTAATTAAACCAAATGAGAGTATTTAAGAAACCAACAGGCATTAATTTAGGACTGCTTTTTTTATTTTTTTCCCCAGCAGTTTTTCCCCAGGTATCGGTTAAGGGCAAACCTAACGTCATTGTAATTATGACAGATGACCAAGGTTCCATAGATCTTAATTCTTACGGGGCAACTGACCTATATACGCCTAATATGGATAGGTTGGCAAAAGAGGGGGTAAGGTTTACACAGTTCTATGCAGGAGCTCCCGTTTGTTCCCCGTCCCGTGCAGCACTTATGACGGGAAAGACCAATTTACGTGCAGGATTGGCAGGAAATGTCCCAATACCTGAACGCGCCGAAAAGAGCGGGGAACACGGACTTCCAACCGATCAGATTACCATGGCGGAGATGCTTAAACCCAATGGCTATTATACCGCCTTGATCGGTAAATGGCATTTGGGTCATCGAGAGCAGAATTTGCCCAACGGGCAGGGGTTCGATTATTTTTTTGGGCATCAGCGCGGTTGCATTGATAATTATTCACATACCTTTTATTGGGATGGTCCAAATAAGCACGATCTGTATAGAAATTCAGAGGAAGTTTATTATGATGGGGAACATTTTACGGATTTAATGGCCGAAGAGGTAAAGCAGGTGATCAATCACAGAAGGAACGAGCCATTTTTTATTTATTGGGCGTTCAATGCTCCACATTATCCCTATCAAGGAACTACCAAGTGGTTGGACTATTACAAGGACCTTCCAACACCCAGAAAGGAATATGCCGCTTTTGTATCCAATACGGATGAAAAAATAGGAAAAGTTCTTGACTATTTGGACGAGACGGGACTAGCGGAGAACACCATAGTTATTTTTCAATCGGACCATGGACATTCTTTGGAAGAACGTGCTTTTTGGGGTGGTGGAAATGCAGGTCCGTATCGAGGTAGTAAATTCAGTTTATTCGAAGGTGGAATCCGTGTACCGGCCATTATTCGTTATCCTAGGGTAATTCCTGCCAATCAGGTTCGTGATCAAGTTGTTATGGAGATGGATTGGTTTAGTACTATTGGGGAATTGACCAATTCAGAAGTGGCCGATAATCTAGATGGAAAAAGCCTTATGCCCGTTATTTTGGATGACACAAAGGAATCCCCTCATGAGGTGGTATATTGGCAGTTGGGCAATTATGATGATACCAATGCACAATGGGCAGTCCGAAAGGGTCCATGGAAGCTTATTGGCAATGTAAATGAACCCTCTGGACAAGGAGAAAAGAAGGATTTGGAGAAATTGTTCCTGGTCAATTTGGATAATGATATCGGCGAAAAAAACAATTTGGCGAAATCCAATCCAAAAAAAATGAACGAACTTTTACAGTTGCACAATTCTTGGTTAAAAACGGTTCGTACAGAAATGAAGCAGTAACTAATTTTAATATTTGGTTTTAGCTAATAATTCAATAATTTGAGTTCAATAAGTTGCAAAAGGAACAATGGAGAAACTATTGTTCCTTTTTTTGTTCTAGCACGTTGGAGTCTGATTCTGAAATGTCAACCACAGGCTAACCACACCTTATCCACACAAAAGTTATAAAGTGATAACACATTATCTAATTGTAAATCAATAAATTAATTAAAATTAAATACATGGGAATTAGGGGGAAGATAACAATATTAACTACAGCCTACCCACAAGCTAACCACAGAGCATAACCATAGCGAAATTACAATGTTAAACATGTTGCTTTTTTATGATGATTGGCGGCAAAGGAAAGCTAATCATATAATCCTTTGTTTGAACTCTGGTTTTAGCTAAGTTCTTTATTACCAATAATATTCTGCCTATTCAGTAACTTATCCGAAACCTTGTAAGTGGCTGAATATTGAAGGTTAGGTTGTTGTTTTTTGAATTCAGAAAAGGCCTTTTTATACCATTTGGGATCAGTCGCTTTTTTCCTATAGTCTTCATTTAGTTTTACATCTAAGGATTCCCCTTCCAGACGAGGTGTAATACCATGGATTCCAATTCCTAACTTCTCTATTCGCTCTAGGATTATCTCAAAATCTGATTCGGAAAAATAGAGTGTTGAATCAGTGTCAATTTCGTTATTAAGGTTTTTTAAGTTTAGAAAGATATTTTTTTCAAGAAATTCTGTTTTTTCCATATCATATATTGTTAACTATTGAATATCATCATGGATGATAAACCACTTATCTAGCGAAGTTAGTAATACTTTATTGATTTCTTTTACTGCTAATTCCTACTTTTACAAAAACATTAGGCCATGCTGCATTTAAAATTAGCAACAGACCCACGTTGGGTTAATATTGTTGAAAAAAACATAGAAGAAATTCTAACAGACCATGCTTGGTGTGAACAAAAGGCCGCTACTAATGCGATTACTATTATTACACTTAATTCTGAATACCCCGATCTGGTTACCGATTTACTCCTTTTGGCGCAAGAAGAGTTAGAACATTTTCAAATGGTACATGATATCATTAAAAAGCGCGGTTACACCTTGGGCAGAGAGCGCAAAGACAGCTATGTCAACGAGCTTTATAAGTTTATGAACAAAGGTGGTAGTAGACTTGAATCGATGGTGGATAGACTCTTATTTTCCGCTATGATTGAAGCGAGAAGCTGTGAACGTTTTAAACTACTTTCAAAAGAAATAAAGGACCCGGAACTTTCTAAATTCTACCACGATCTAATGATTAGTGAAGCAGGCCATTATACCACTTTTATTGGCTTTGCTCGCAAATACGGTCAAAATATAAATGTAGACAAACGCTGGCAAGAGCTTGTTGAATTTGAAGCTGAAGTGATAAAAAACTACGGAAAAAATGAAACAATACACGGATAAAAATTATGTTGCGCTGCGAAATTTACAACTTCATTTTGTTTGACCTACTATTGCGTGGCATACGTCACAGGTAATCGCCAGCTGGGGAATTCCCAAGACTTATACAAAATAAGAAAATTGCTATTTGTAGGGTGTAATCGAGCCAAGGAACACCTGACAGTTCTTATACAAGCCTATATTTAGGGCATCTATTCGGTTCCAATATCACTACTAAGCAGAAATAGGAGATGGTTTACTATTTACAAATGCAGAAATATGATATACCTATGTTCATTGGGTGAAAATTGAGGTACAAAAAGTCCAGGAAAGTACACGGAAATTAACCAAACTCAGTAAATAGATAATTGTGGTAAAAAGTCATTAACCCCATCCTTTAATTTCACTACCGAAGAAAATAAACATTATCATATTTCTTACCGAGCTTTTCTCTCACTTTCAGGATTCCAAATGCCTTTGAGATTTGAGCTTCAACTGTTTTTATAGTAACGTTTGGTTGTTCCGATATTTCAACGTTGGTATGGCCTTCTTATCTACTTAAAATAAAGAGCTGTTGGCATTTTGGGGGTAGTTCAGTAATCATTAAAAGATTTTTTAATAGTTCAGTTCCTAAAAACGGTCCTTATAAAAGACTCCTTTTTTTCACCATCCAAAATATTCGGAATTGGGAGACTAATTCATATTGACCTAATTAGAACTAAAATATCACAAAATGTAAAACTTGTGATGCTATCCTGCGATCAATCTATTCTAACTTACTCCCGAGCAATTAGATTTTCTTCGTACTCGAATGTTTCAGGTATAGGTTGAATCTGTGCCTTAATTCGTATATACTCCTGCCAACGATACGATTCAAGAACATCGACCATGTCTGAAGTCTCCAGACTTGATAGGCGTTTTAGTAAATCATACTTCGCTTTGGGCGATAAATTGGAATCCTGCTCTACGGCCCGCTTTTTTACCAAATACTTAGCCACTGTTGATTGGAACTCCAAGGCTTGGTCGACACCCATTACGAGGCGTGGCTGATATTGGGCTGTAATTTCCTTGGCCTCAAGACGGATGTTTCGGTCTATTTTCAAGGCGTACAAGGTTTGTCCCCTTAAGTTGGAAAAGACACATATGATCATTGCCAATACTAAGTACTTGAATTGGGAAATTGAAACGTTTTTTATCATAATTATATATTTTTATTTTTTACGGATTTTAGTCAGTTTGCTACGAATTCGTTTTATAGTTTAGGATACGGGCGAGTACCTACTAATAATTACCAAAAAAGAACCGCCAAAAAAATATGGATGCCATGTATAATAAGGAAAAGACCAGCAGCCAAATAATACCAAACAAGCCAGCGAATACGGCGACCAGTCTTTTCTTGAAAAATCGATTTATTTTGAACCCCATGGCATTTCATTTTGGAATTTTTTATATAACGACCAACTAATCTTGACTTACCGTATCTTTTTCTGCCTCGATAAGCGGTTGGTACCTATCCAAAAATTGTTTTTGCATGGCCACCATACGTTCGTGCATCTTTTCTATATCCATAAAGTCTTTTCCGAAATCGTTCTCAAAAAAATCATTATTGAAGAACCGTTTGGTAAAAAGTGAGTCCTCGGCAAACAAATCGCCTATTCCTTCCTTGTCAAAGTCGAATTGGGAGAAGTTTCTGTAAAACTTGGATTGCAACGATTTCAGGGTACTATCGCGATCAAGGGTCGCCAGATTCTCTAGATCACTACCCGAAGACCAGGTGTAGATCGAATCGTAACGTATCATGTTCCCAGCTTCATCGAATTCCTTGTTTACCTTCCAACTGCCCTTGGGTGCTTGGGCCATTTCGTCGCTCTTACCGATATCTACTTCCTTATCTTTATTATCATTACTGTTACAGCCAGTACTTAATAGCACCGATAATATGAGAATTGCATATTTTTTCATAACATTTGTTTTAGATTCAACTATGTAAACATTTAGGGTTGAACAAATTTTAATTCGCACTTTGTCATTGCGTATTATAGTTTATGATTCATTTGACTTCGATAATTCTGTTTTTCTTTTCAGGTCTATTAGCCTTACCCACTCTAATATCCAATCTGCCGTTCTTCATTTTGGCCTGTATTTTTTCAGGATCGGCATTGGAGGGCAAACCGAAGGCTCTGTAGAACGAATTGCTTACAAACTCCGTGCGTACCCAGTTTTTATGCTTTTCCTCGTGGCTCTGTTCTTTTTGGGCACTTACGATAATATAATCGTCCTGTATTTCTATGTTGACATCGTTCTTGTCCAATCCAGGCAGTGCGAGCGAGAGTTCAAATACCTTCTCTTCATCACTGATATTGGTGGAGGGAATTGTTACCAGTTCCTCGTTATCAGTATTTTTGTTCGGTAACAGCTTCCCGAAAAAGTTGTCTATAAAGGGTGGGATTTTAATATCCTTTCCTATTTCTTTTCCAAATACTTTCATTTTCAATATAATTTAAAGTTCCTATTCGATAAAGACGTATACACGATTGAATTTATAAAAAGGCCGGCAGTACCGGCCTTTTAAAACTCAATCCTTATGAAATCTTGATAGTTCTGGCGGGTTTTTGGATCGCCTCTTCTTTTTTGGGAAGGTGAATGCTCAGTACCCCATCGGTATACTCCGCATTGATATCATCCTCGTTCACCGTTTCCGGTAGCGAGAACGAACGCTTGAAAGAAGAATAGCCAAACTCCCTGCGGGTAAAATTGTCTTCTTTCTGTTCGTTGCTTTCTTCCATCTGTGTGCTAATGGAAAGCACCTGATTATCCAAGTCGATCTGGAAATCGGATTTTTTCAACCCTGGTACCGCCATATCTACAAAATAGGCATCCTTGGTCTCCCTGATATTTACTTTGGGCAGGGTCATGCCCGTATTAAAGTTTGAAGTAAAAACCGAAGGTATCTCCCTATTGAACACTTCATCTATCCAAGAGGACCAGGTTGGGTAGTTAAGGCCATTCGAATTTGTGTTTGCCATACTCCCGTTTTTTCTTGTTGTTACTAGATTGCTCATAACTACAAAAATTTTTAGGTTAAACATTAATTCAAATAATCTGTAAAAAAATGGACAAATAAAATGCCAAAATTGGAGACACTGTTCTATGGAGAATTTTTTAAAAATCCTTTAAGAAATTTAGAAAAAAATTATTAAAAAAGTTTTAAAATAAATGTCGATTTGACATTGTGGGATTGAGTAATAATGACAATTTTTCAGAATCAACTACCTGTATGTCATGTTCTTATAAATATTATTATAAAGAAGTAATACCCAAAATAATATGGGATTACTAAATATGAAAATTTCAAATTAAGTTATTTTTTCATGGAATTTGGCATGGCATTTGAAAATTTCATAATACATATTAAATGATATCATTGTACGGTACTATAATGAATCGTTTGTTCTTTAATAACTCATGTAAAACGGATTTAAATTACAAAATTTAGTTAGCCATGAAAAAAAGCGAAAAAGAAAACACAGCGTATAACCCACGAGGTCTTCATGGACTTGCGGCCCTCTCCTTCCAGGGGTTGATTCGCCTAAAGGAAGATAATGATCAAATAGAGTTCAACAAGGCAGTACAACAGTTATTGCCCGATGTAAACAGCTATATCGCCCGTCGACTAAGCGCCGCAGTCAGAAACGGTCATCTACCCTCTGGGAAATATAAGGTCGAAGATTTTACCGACGAACTCTATCTCAAGGCGTATGACCAAATCAAGGAAGTGGAGGATGAAAGAGATTTGCTCCCTTGGTTGTTCAAAAAAGCCGATGAGCTTTTACAGAATATCATTGTCGATGAGGAGTTTAACGAAACCTTTTTTGAGAATATCGACAACTACTCCCAGAGTGAATGGAAACAGATGCAAGCTGATTTTAGCACCGATGGCGATGGCGACCTGATACTGCTCGAAGAGTTCGATGATCCCTCTTACCCCGATTATGAATATACATTAAAAGATGTTTTCGTAGAAGAAAGCCCTGAAAATGAATGGTTGGAAAAACTGAATTCCGAACTTGGCGATGGGCAGATTCACGCCTATATCGATATGGTATTGCACCACTTGCCCACTCCCATGCGCTCGATTTATGACTTAGTTGTAAACCAACGTTTCGAGCCCTATGAAATCGCTAAGATCAAGCAAATCTCGGTCTATCAGGTCGAACAATATTTGAAACAAGCGAGAAGAAGCATTCGGGTAAGTTTGTAAAAAAGATTTACCGTTGAACCTAAAATTAAGGCGGAATGGAACAGGACGGATTAGCATATGAAGTATCGTGGGAAGAAGAAATTCCAGGGAACAATGGAAAAAAAATAATGGATTAAATCCAATCAATCCATATTTAGAAATATAGAATTTTTTAATCCATTTTCAGATTAAAAAAGCAAGTTGCGGCTGCCCATCTCTTTCATCAGTATTTTGGGTTGTAGCAGCACAGGTATGGGTACTTCTGTCGACCTTATCGTAAACTATATTTATATGGGGCATACCTGGCAAAAGGTTCGCCTTTTTTGAGTTTTCGTGGCTAGTACAAAGAGTTGGATTACCGAGCTTATACTTTTAAACTTTTAGAAAAAATTAGCATTTTCATCGCTTTTTTTGGCACAAGATTTGTCCGTAAACGTTTAGTTATTAAGTTCTTAAAAGTTTTTTTGATATGGAAAAATTAGCGTATGGTCTATCTTTTTTGACCGTCCTTTATATCATATTTTTATATCTCACGGCAAAAACGCTACTAAAGGACACCTTGTACAAAGATTCTTTTTCTGCTACCAAGAAGAAATCCAAGGATAAAAATAGACCAAATAAATTCTAATAATAATAGCATTGACATTTTATGTCAATAGGCAATATCAATTTTTCAGATTTCCTCTGAGGAGACCTTATATTAATGAATTAATTTGAAGTTTAACATAAAATTAGTTACTATGAAAAACAACATAAAAACACAAAAGGGATGGAAGATGTATCTTGTTTCAGCACTTATCGCGCTAGTGGTAAGTTTCGGAGTAATAAAAGGAAACCAATGGTTGCAGAATGAACCTGTGACCATTCAAAAGGTGAGCGGTGTAAATGGTCAACATGTTCTTTATACAGCCGATGACGAGGGCAATATAAAACCATTGGATTTCACCAATACCACTGAGAAAGTCCTGGATGCCGTCGTACATATTAAATCGATGCGTACAATGGGCAATGAAAACATGGGCCGGTTCGAATATCGCCGGTTGCCCGACCCTTTCAGGGAGTTTTTCGGAGATAGATTTAACGATTCACCTCAAATGCCGGATGGCAGGTTGCAACCACGGCCCATGTACGGTTCGGGTTCGGGTGTGATTATCAACGAAAAAGGATATATCATCACGAACAATCACGTAATTGACAATGCCGATGAGGTAGAGGTAACCTTGTACGATAATAAGACCTACAAGGCAACAGTTATGGGTACAGATCCATCTACAGATTTGGCATTGCTCCAGATCAAAGCCGACAATTTGAAAACAATGGCCATGGTCAATTCCGATGATGTAAAGGTCGGGGAATGGGTATTGGCCGTTGGGAATCCTATGGGTCTCAATTCCACCGTTACTGCAGGGATTGTAAGTGCAAAGGCACGTAACATCAATATCAATAAGGAGAAATTCGCCGTAGAGAGCTTTATTCAGACAGATGCGGCTATCAACCCTGGAAATAGTGGTGGTGCATTGGTCAATTTGGAAGGAAATCTTGTAGGGATCAATACGGCCATCGCTAGTCAAACCGGAAGTTATAGCGGTTATGGCTTCGCAGTACCCAGTAACATTGTAACCAAAGTAGTCGAGGATATTCTGAAATATGGAAGCGTACAGCGCGGAATGTTAGGCGTGACCATTCGTACAATGGACGGTACGCTCGCCAAGGAAAAAGAGGTGGATTTTTCAAAAGGTGTTTGGGTCGAGAATGTCGGAGAGAACAGTGCTGCTGAGAAGGCCGGTATCGAGAAGGGTGACATCATCACTAAAGTCAACGATGTTTTGGTGAATACATCACCAAGGTTGCAGGAGATCATTGCCAGTAAAAGACCGGGGGATGAAGTAACGGTTACGGTAAAACGTGATGGAAAAGAGAAGACCTTCCGCGTTATTCTTGAAAATTCCAAGGGTACTACCGATATCATAAAGAAAGAAAAGAAAGAGGTTTTAAACTTGCTAGGAGCCGATTTTGAGACACTGGAAGTGGATATTGCGGAGAAGCTGGATATCGACGGTGGCGTAAAGGTTGTGCGTCTATATCCCGGTAAAATCAGAAAAGAGACCCAAATGCGTGAAGGCTTTATCATAACCCATATAGACGGTAAAAAAGTCAAGGATATAGAAGATGTTGCGGATATTCTTGAAGACAAAGATGGTGGCGTTATGTTAGAGGGCACTTATGAGGACAGACCTGGCAAATATTATTATGCTTTCGGAATGGATTCTTGATCAAAGAGGGGCGAAAGCCCTTTTTTTGGATTATAACCAATATCTGAAAATCTGACGTTATTAGGAATTAATAAATCGCCTATACAAAACTGACATTCTAAATACACACTTAATGATTATTTAAGGAAGGTTGGCAATAATCAATCTTGGCCAGATAAAACCTGATGGATACATAGCATTAAAGGCTGGATTAATTGCAAGATTATTTCCTCTCAAAAAAATAAGCTAGTTAAGTTGAAAGGGGAACAATGGGAAACTGTTGTTCCTTTTTTTTGTTATTCCCCGATACAGAAATATGAAAAGCCTATGTTTATTGGGTTGGTCGTAAATTGAGGTACAAAAAGTCGCGGAAAGTACACGGAAATTAGCATTGGGTTAAAAAAGTGCATTTGCACCAGGGCGTACTTAAAGCCCTCCTGTAATTTCCCCACTAATATATAATTTTCCTTTGAAAGCAATAGAAAATAATGCAATGAGCCGATTACTAGATCTAATCGGCTCATTTTTTAATAATATATGAGCCATTTAAAATAAAAATTAAAGCATGTCCAGTCATTTTGGCAAAAAAAATATAGGTCTATCGCCAAAAGTTCCAAAGCTACGGCCACCAGAGATTTGCAGGATATGGTTGAAAAACAATGCTTACATCCTGTAGGTGCTGGACGGGGTGTACATTATGATTTGAATTTAATATTTTGAAAAGAGGTTTACTTGCCGATGTATAAGTAAAAAATTGTGATAGTTGGTTATTTTGCCAATCCTTTAATTTCGCTGCCGAAGACAAGAAACATTATCATCTCATATTTCTTTCCTAACTTTTCCCTTAAGATGGCAAAGGCTTTAGTTATTTGATTCTCAACAGTCTTACGCGATATTTCCAAGTATTCAGCGATTTCAATGTTGTCCAATCCTTCTTTTTTGCTCAAAAGAAAAATTTGTTGGCATTTTGGGGGTAGTTCATTTATAGCGCCCATCACGATTGCCATTATTTTCTCCATGCCTTCCGATTCTGGTTCCATTTCAAATTGCAAAAGGGTGTCCATGTATAATTTTTCCAGGGCGATTAAAGATTTAGTACTTCTATATTGATCTATGAACTCATTGTGGACAGCACGGTACATAAATCCCTTTAAAGAAAGATTGTTTCTCAACGTTTCCCTTTTTTCCCAAGTTTTTATAAATACATTTTGGACAATATCCTGTGACTTTACCGAATCGTTCACCAAACTATTGGCATAAACACATAACCTGTGATTATAGGTTTCTACTAAAAAGGAAAAGGCCTTTTCATTGCCTTTTTCTAGTTGATCAATCAGAATCGAATTGATACTAAAATCCCACATCATTTTTCGGCATTTTATAAAGATTTATTCAAATATGTGAATTTTTTTTGTAAAAAAGTAGGGGAATGATAAAATGGTTCCGTATTGATTATAGATTTAGCAAGGTATGAAGTCAAATCGTAGTGATAGCCTAATAGTGAAATATCTGAATCATTCTATTAATAATGATGAATTGGATGAATTGATCTCTTGGTTGGAACAGCCTGGGAATAGGGATGTTTTTAAAGAATATTCAAAAATTAATTATTCAATAGATTACAAATTGAGCATTTATAATACGGAAGAAGTAAAAAATAGTTTACTGGATAAAATCCAAAAGGATAAAAGACGATATAATCGTAAACGCGTTTTTAGGTTTGCTAAATACGCTGCTATATTGGTAATAGCAGTAGGAGTTATATTGATATACCAAAAAGAAAATTCAATTCCTGCTAGTGCTTTGCCTTCCCAGAATGATCAAACAATTACATTGGAATTGGAGAATGGCCGATCTGTAATATTAAAGGAAGAAGTTACTCAAGATATTGTTTCAGATAAAGGCGAAATAATAGGGAAACAAAATGAACAGGGTATACAATATGAAGATACTGAACTTTCCGAATTGGTGTACAATACATTAAAAGTTCCTTATGGTAGAAAGTTTCAAGTGACCTTATCTGACGGAACTAAAGTGTTTTTAAACGCTGGTTCGAGTATTAAGTTCCCAGTCAAATTTATTCCAGATATGGACAGGACTGTTTTTCTATCTGGTGAGGCTTTTTTTGATGTGACAAAGAATAGGGACCCATTTATTGTGAATGCCGATAATATTGAGGTGAGGGTATTGGGAACCCAGTTTAATGTATCGGCCTATCCAGAAGACCCGTCCATGAATACAGTATTGGTGGAAGGATCAGTTCACGTTCTAGGTAGTGGTCCTGAAAATGGAACTTCAGTTCTTCTAAAACCTGAACACGAAGCCATTTGGAACAAGGTTGAAAAGCAAATGGTGGTTCAAAAAGCCGATGTTTCATCCACAATGGCTTGGATGAACGGTCAATTGGTATTTCGGGAAATCGCTTTTAAGGATATTATTAAAAAATTGGAAAGAAGCTACAACTGTACTATCATAAATAATAATGAGATGCTGAATAATGAAGTTTTCACGGCAACTTTTAATATGGAGATTGAAAATATAAAACAGGTAATGAGCTATATCTCCAAAAACACCCCTTATAACTATACCATAAGCAAAAACAGAGTCATCACTATAAACTAAAAACAATCGCCTATGAAGTAACCAATAATACTAAAATGAATATTGATTTATCACATAAAACGGGGAATGTCCGACCATCCCCCGAATTGAGATAATGTGATTTAACGTCTACAATTGTTAAACCGATTAACCAAACAAAAATATGAAAAATATCCGTTTTAAGGGATGGCCCATGGCTATTCCTTTCAAAATGACCCTCAAAATGAAACTGACGACCATATTACTTATAGTTTCACTTTTTAAAATTCAAGCAAATTCCTATTCCCAAAATACCAAGATTTCACTTAATCACGATCAAATAAGTATTGGTGATGTATTCAAGGAAATAGAGCATAAAAGTGAATTTAGATTCTTATACAAGAACAGAGAAGTTGATATTAATTCCAAGGTTTCCATCCATGTCTCTAAGGGAAATATTTATGATATTCTGAATAGAATTTTCAAAGATTTACCTGTTAAATATGAAGTGCTGGACAATAGACAAATCGTGCTTACTAAGCAATTTCAGGAAATAATTAAATCCGATGAGAGCGTTCCCATTGGAAACCTTATACAGCAGACAACTGTAAAGGGAAACATAGTAGATAGCAACGGAACTCCTCTCCCAGGTGCCAATGTGGTGGAAAAAGGAACGACTAATGGTGTTACTGCAGATTTTGATGGCAATTTCGCCATTGATTTAGCAGAAAAGAATGCTGTATTAGTTGTATCCTATATTGGCTTTGCAACCAAGGAGGTGGAGGTAAATGGACAGACCAATCTAAGTATAATTTTGGAGGAAAGCTCAGCAGGACTTGATGAGGTAGTGGTAGTAGGTTTTGGAACCCAAAAGAAATTGAACCTAACAGGAGCAGTTTCAAGTATTGACAGTGAGGATTTGGAGAATAGACCTATTACTAGTGCTAGTCAGGCACTTCAGGGAATGCAGGGTGTTTATATAAATCAAGTTGGAGGTCAACCAGGAAACGATGCTGCAACAATAAGAGTTAGAGGTGTTGGCACATTAAACGACAATAATCCATTGATTTTGGTAAATGGTATAGAATTCTCCATCAATGATTTAAATCCAAATGATATAGAAAGTATAACCGTTTTAAAAGATGCGGCTTCTGCTGCGATATATGGTTCACGGGCTGCCAATGGAGTGGTATTGGTTACTACAAAAAAAGGGTCCCAAAAATCGGAAATATCCTATAGTACTTCAGTAGGCATCCAGGAGGTTATTTCGCTGCCAAGAGTTATAAAAGATCCTATTAAATGGATGGAATTGTATTCCCAAGCTCAATTAAATTTTGGCACCAGTGAAAGCGCATTGGTTTTCCCTCAAAGCTTAATAGATGAATATAGGACTGGTATGCAGACAGACCCATACACATATCCCAATAATGATTGGTATGATATAATGTTTGATCCAGCATTTATACAAGAACATAATTTGAGATTTACTGGCGGGAGTGATAAAACTTCCTTTTCTCTTTCGTTGGGTCTACTTGATCAAAATGGGGTACTAAGGAGTACAGATTCGGAAAGGTATACAGCTAATTTGAACATTAATTCGATTATGAACAAAAATGTTACAATTGGGGGTACTTTCAATTTTTCATATAAAAATATGAACGAACCTGTAGTCGGGATATCAGAAGCAATGCAAATGATTTTTAAGGCGCAATCCTACCACCCAACCAAATTGGAGGATGGAAATTATGGAATGAATTTCTTTGATATTCCAGGCCATAGAAGATTTAGAAATCCATTAGCATTAACGGACGAAGGTGATAGCGATATAAGGGGTCTAAAATTGTTTCTAAATACGTTTGCAGAAATTAAACTGCCTCTTGATATAGTTTATAAAATTAATATGGGTTTCACTAGTGACGCACAGAGAAGAAAAATTTTTACCCCACAAATCGTATTGTACGATGCAAAAACAAAACAGCCTACGCAAATTCAGGCTGGAGGAAATCCTTTTGTAACCTTCCAGGGGCAAGAAAGAGGAGTTGATCAGCGGGACGATGAATCACATAACTGGACCATATTTAATACCTTAAATTGGAACAAATCTTTCAATAATGAAACTGATTTATCCATTTTGTTGGGCAATAGTTATGAGAAATTCGATCGAAGTTATTTTACCGCCAGTAATGAAGGGTACCTTAGCAATAATTTATACGAGCTGAACGCAGGCAGCACCAATCCAGTTGTGTCGGGTACATCAACGGAATCTAGTTTGATATCTTACTTTGGACGTGCCAATTATGTATGGGGTAATAAGTACTTATTCGAGGCGAATTTTCGCTATGATGGTTCATCTAGGTTCGCCGAAGGTAACAAATGGGGATTCTTTCCATCAGTTTCAGCAGGATGGCGATTGAACGAAGAAGATTTTCTTAAAGATGTTGAATGGCTGGGCCAGTTGAAAGTGAGGACTTCATGGGGGCAATTAGGGAATGAAAGAATAGGTTTATTTCGTTATTTGGATTTAATAGCACCAGGGCAAGATTATATTTTTGGGGGCAGTATAAATCCCGGCACGGCAGTTCTTGTGGATAATGATGATGAAATTTCATGGGAGACTACAACAATTTCCAATTTCGGTCTCGATGCCACTTTTTTAGGTGGAAAACTATCAACGAGTATTGAGTACTTCGATAAAACAACAGAGGATGTATTGAGACCTGTAGGTATTCCTTCACAAGTAGGTTCCCTTGGAGGCCCAATTAGAAATATTGGTACCATCGAAAACAAAGGTGTGGAATTTGCATTGGGGCATCGTAACGTTCTAGGTGATTTTAGTTATGATGTTTCTGGTAATATTACCTATATAACCAACAAGGTTGTGAATTTAAATGGAGAGATAATACTCGATGATTTTTCATCAGATGGCAGAGGTCCATTTAATATCACCGAGGAAGGAAAGCCAATTAATCAATTTTACCTTTATCAGGCCGATGGCTTGTTTCAATCACAGGAAGAAATTGATTCCCATGCTTCCCAGGGTGCCGATACTCAACCAGGATATATCCGTTTTAAGGATTTGGACAATAATGGCGTTATAGACCAGAACGACAGAATGGCGGATGGTAATACCATACCAAAATACACCTATTCATTTAATATCAAATTGGCTTATAAAAACCTTTCTCTGAATACATTTTGGCAGGGAGTTGGGGATGTGCAAACATATAATAAGCATGTGTCGGGAGTACCTTTTTGGTTCGGGACATCGTTGCCTGAGGGATATGCCAACGATTCTTGGACACCAGACAATCGGGATGCAAGTTTTCCAATTATTACAAGATATCAAGACACCCAAAACACACTTTATAGGGATAGTGATTATTGGCTTCTTGATGCTTCTTACCTCCGGCTAAAAAATATTCAATTGACATATGATTTTAAGCCAGAATTACTAAATAAAATTGGACTAAACAGGTTATCAATTTTCTGTAATGCACAGAACCTTCTTACGTTTACATCGTTAAAAGATTTTGATCCTGAAACTGAGTTGTTAGGCAATGATTTCTTCAATTATCCATCTACGAAGATTTACACCCTTGGTTTCAACTTATCATTTTAAATATAAAAATCATGAAAAAAATCATATATATATCCATTATATTTTGTGGGCTCATAGTATCATCTAGTTGCTCTAAAGATCAACTGAACTTGGAACCAGCAGACCAGAGTAATGTAGAAACTTTTTGGAGTTCAGAAGTAAATGCCGCGTCAGCTCTTACAGGCTGTTATGAACCTTTGCTGGGTCCTTATAGGGGAGAAGGTTCATGGTTGTTGAAACTTGAGGACATAACTCCTAATTCATTTGAGATTGATGACGGTAGTGGGGCCTCCTCAATTGCTAGGGGCGATAATAATCCTACACTTCCTTTAATAAACTCTCGTTATAGTATTACTTATGAGGGTATTGGAAGAACAAATACTTTATTGGCTAATATAGATTTAGTGCCAATGGACGAGGCATTGAAAAAGCGTTTTAAAGCTGAGGCTCGATTCTTAAGGGCTTTTTATTACCATAATTTAATAGAATACTACGGCGGAGTACCTTTGATATTGGACCCTCCCAACAATAACACTCAAGGGCAACTACCCCGTAATACAAAGGCAGAGGTTTTGGAAGTAATCTATACTGACCTGGATGCAGCTGCTGCTGATCTACCTATTTCTTATTCTAGTACTGATAAAGGTCGTATCACTAAAGGTGCAGCTTTAGCCTTAAAGGCTAGAACCGCACTATATAATGAGAACTGGACTGAAGCACTCTTGGCCGCCCAGGCCACAATAGATTTGGATATCTACGCTCTTTTCCCTGATTATCGTGGACTATTTCTTCTAGAAAATGAGGGTAATTCTGAAGTAATTTTCGATATTCAGTTCCAATTTCCGGAAGTAACGAATAACTACCATGAATTGTTCCAACAAGGAAATGTGTTCAAGGATTTATACGATGCTTATTTGATGACCGATGGAGAGCCAATTACCACTTCAACCTTGTTTGATCCGGGAAATCCAAATGCCAATAGAGACCCGCGTCTATCACAGACATTGATCACAATAGGTTCAATGTTCAATGGCGAATTAGTGACTGGGGATGAATTATTTGCTGACCTCACCGGGTTTGCTTTTAAAAAGTACACTTATTTTGTTGATGATGTAAAAAGGACTCCACCGCAGCCCAATCAATCTGAAATAAATCCTATTGTTATTCGATATGCCGAAATATTACTAACCATTTCAGAAGCAGAAAACGAATTAAATGGACCTACTGAAAGAGCTTATGAGGCTATTAACATGGTTAGGAACCGGATATCAGTAGATATGCCAGATGTTACCCCAGGTCTAAGCAAGGAAGAATTTCGAAATGTTCTCCGCTTGGAAAGAAGGATTGAATTTGCGGGTGAAGGTCTATATTATAAAGATATTATCAGGTGGAGGACAGCTGAAACCGTTATGAATGCAGACGGTTTGGATAAAGATGGCAACGTTATCGAGAAACGAAGTTTCAATGCAACAAGAGATTACTTGTGGCCATTGCCGGATAGGGATATTTTGTTAAACTCAAACTTGGAACAAAATCCAGGATATTGAATTAATCAAAAAAAAAATCGAATGAGAATATTTAAAAAATTATTGCATGTTGGTTTGGGAATTTTATTCTTTTCTCTATCCTTAACCGTCTTAGCCCAGACCACTGATAAGGGCAAACCTAATGTCATTGTAATTATGACAGATGACCAAGGTTCCATAGATCTTAATTCTTACGGGGCAACTGACCTATATACGCCTAATATGGATAGGTTGGCAAAAGAGGGGGTAAAGTTTACACAGTTCTATGCAGGAGCTCCCGTTTGTTCCCCGTCCCGTGCAGCACTTATGACGGGAAAGACCAATTTGCGGGCTGGTTTGGCAGGAAATGTCCCAATACCTGAACGCGCCGAAAAGAGCGGGGAACACGGACTTCCAACCGATCAGATTACCATGGCGGAGATGCTTAAGCCCAATGGCTATTATACCGCCTTGATCGGTAAATGGCATTTGGGTCATCGAGAGCAGAATTTGCCCAACGGACAGGGGTTCGATTATTTTTTTGGGCATCAGCGCGGTTGCATTGATAATTATTCACATACCTTTTATTGGGATGGTCCAAATAAGCACGATCTGTATAGAAATTCAGAGGAAGTTTATTATGATGGGGAACATTTTACGGATTTAATGGCAGAAGAGGTAAAGCAGGTGATCAATCACAGAAGGAACGAGCCATTTTTTATTTATTGGGCGTTCAATGCTCCACATTATCCCTATCAAGGAACTACCAAGTGGTTGGACTATTACAAGGACCTTCCAACACCCAGAAAGGAATATGCCGCTTTTGTATCCAATACGGATGAAAAAATCGGAAAAGTTCTTGACTATCTGGACGAGACGGGACTAGCAGAGAACACCATAGTTATTTTTCAATCGGACCATGGACATTCTTTGGAGGAACGTGCTTTTTGGGGTGGTGGAAATGCTGGACCGTATCGAGGTAGTAAATTCAGTTTATTCGAAGGTGGAATCCGTGTACCGGCCATTATTCGTTATCCTAGGGTAATTCCTGCCAATCAGGTTCGTGATCAAGTTGTTATGGAGATGGATTGGTTTAGTACTATTGGGGAATTGACCAATTCAGAAGTGGCCGATAATCTAGATGGAAAAAGCCTTATGCCCGTTATTTTGGATGACACAAAGGAATCCCCTCATGAGGTGGTATATTGGCAGTTGGGCAATTATGATGATACCAATGCACAATGGGCAGTCCGAAAGGGTCCATGGAAGCTTATTGGCAATGTAAATGAACCCTCTGGACAAGGAGAAAAAAATGAATTGGAGAAATTGTTCCTGGTCAATTTGGATAATGATATCAGCGAAAAAAACAATTTGGCGAAATCCAATCCAAAAAAAATGAACGAACTTTTACAGTTGCACAATTCTTGGTTAAAATCGGTTCGTACAGAAATGAAGCAGTAACTAATTTTATTATTCGGTTTTGCTAGTAATACAATAATTTGAGTTGTTAGTTTAGTTGCAAAAGGAACAATGGGAAACCATTGTTCTTTTTTGTTCTCGAAAGTTGGAGTATAACTTTGAAATGTCAACCACAGGCAACCACATTGCAACCACATTAGAAGCATAATTTAATAAAAGTTAATGTATTTATAATCAGCTATTTAGTAAGTTTTGCTTGCATCGACATCGTAAAATAACCACCCACACCCACCATTTTTAACCATAGGTTAACCACAGGCTAACCATGTCTAAATTATTATATTAACCCTAGGATAGCCAAAGAATAACCAATGGAAAATTGTATACAGATTATTAACCTCCACTTAGGTGTAAATGGAGATAAAAATAGATGCCGAAAGTATATTGGCAATTGGCTGTAAAAATGCAATTGCGACTGGATTATCTTTAAACCCCGCCATTAGTTTCTGAACCAAAAATAATAAACAATAACATTTTGTATTTTTTCCAAGTTTTTACCTGAGAATGGTGAAGGCCTTAGTTAATTGATTCCCCACGGTCTTGACGACTATTACCTACCTAAAAACGATAGGTGTAAACCGCCTTCATCGCGGCTCCCTGTTGTGTTGTAAAAAGTCTTCTATTCAATGTTGGGTCGTTTAGCCAATTGTGGTTATACACAAAAAAAATGTCGGTACCAGGGGTAATTATCCATCTAAAACGGGTGTTGGTCCCTAGAACATCGCTTATATCATCAAATTGAATGTTAGACGAAAGTGAAATATCGGGCGTAAAATCAAGGCCAAGATCTATCTGGAATAAATTAGTACTAAATCCACTGTTTTCAGCATTTACTTGGGTATGCGTGTACCCACTGCTTAGATTAATACCAAGTGCTGGGCGAATGGTTAGACCCATAACCAGACTTGTAATATTTCCGGTCCAAAATCCTCCGGCTTCATAACCAATCGATCCAGATACCTTACGAAAGGAGGCAGAAGATGCCTGCAATTCGTAACCCCAATTCACATATTTCCCTGGAGCTACAATAACTGTACTGTCCCCAAGTATATCAAATTCTTCATTAAGAAATTCAAAGTTCCTAGAGACTTCAACACCTAAATTATCACCAGATTCAAAACGGATGGTTCCCAAGTTAAACCGAAGATTTTCGGTAAGAAGTTTATTTTCCAATGAAGTGAGATACTCATAGTAAATGCCCCATTCTATTTCTCTTATAAAGGAGCTTTTTGCAAATAGCGGAGCATAATTAATTGCCGGTTGCAACCTTTTAAAACCGTTACGTTGGTTAAACCCGATCGCTGGATCATATTCATCTCCAAATTCCCTGTACGAAACCCAAGCAGACCAGGGTTGATTGGGGAAATTAAAACGAAACCCGCGGACTGATCTATCAGAAATGGAGGTAGAATTATCAAAGGGTGAAGCGGGGTTGTGCGCAACAAAAAAAGCTGAGAATTGTAGGGTATTATCTCCTAGAAATTCTGAAGTACTTATGTTTAGATCGGTACCCCATGTTTTTCTATCTTGAATTGGGTTACCAAATAATATATCGTCTTCGGTGCTTCTATGGGTATATATTAGGCCGATAGAACTCTCCTTCCAGAAATTTCTTGTATATCTGGCCACTGAAAAATTTTCTGGATTCAGCTCTCCTTCGCTTCCTGTACGTACGTGTAATAGCGCAATGTTGCTCTTACCTATATTTCCTATAAGACGACCTCCATACTTAATAGGGATAGGTATCCCGTTCACCAGTCCGATTCTGCGACTAAAATAAGGGTCTACATTACTTGACGGTGCAAATTGCAAAATTGACGACCCCTCTAGGAAAAAATCTCTTTTCTCTGGGAAACGCAACGGAAAACGAGTAAGATTTATTTGTCGATTGTCCACCTCGGTCTGGGCAAAATCAGTATTGTAGGTAATAGAAGCTTTCAATTGGGATGTAATATTGTAATTAATATCAAACCCAAGGTCGGCAGAAGAAGTACTGCTGTACTCGTCCTTCTCGCCATCATATTCTTTGCTGTACTGGGTAATGCCATAAGGGACAATTTCTAAACCTAATCCCTGCGAATGACCAATAAGCCCCGTAAGAATACCGGCATTCTGCGGTCGTAACAATCCCTGATTTCGGCGATGACCTGTCCATAATTGTTCTTCGTTTTTACGGCGTATGGTCCTTTGAAAATTAATTCCCCAAACATCGCTTTTTGGATCAAAGTTTATGCTGCGAAAGGGGATTTTGATTTCGGCAGACCAACCAAAATCGCCTATATAGGTCCATGCATTCCAAATACCATCCCAGTCTTTGTTCAACGTTTGACCTTGGCCTGAAGAAATGAGACCATCTCCCCGTAATCCCAGGGGATTTATTTCGAAAAAATAAGCACTTCGATTGTCCATAAATGTATCAAAAATCCATCTAAAACGGTCATCTGTCTCTAGGGGTGCGTCCCTTTTCTTTTGAAAAGTCTTTATATCTGACGGACTACTATCATAACAAACCACTGCGATATAAATATTTTGGCTATCGAAGGCAATTCGTACTTCAGTTTGCTCTGTTGGTTCAGCCCCTTCTTTTGGTTCTTGCATTAAGAAATTGCCATTGCCCGGAATAGTAGTCCAAAATTCTTCATCCACAATCCCGTCCATACGAAGCTCTATGCCATTAAGTGAATACCCAATTATTTCTTTGACATCATTATTATTATCCATGTCCTGACCAAATCCTAGAACAGGTATAAGGTATACCGGTATCTGATAAATGGCCTTTATAAGTATTTTCGTAAAATGATTCTGGAAATTCATGTGTTTTGCATCACATTTATTTTATCTATAATGTCCGTCCTTATTTTCATTATGAATCCATTTTCCTTTCATGTCCGAAAGAATCATAATGATTGAGCCTTTGTGGGTATATCTCCTAAAAGTACATAGTGCCTTAGTTTGATCATTCCCAACTTGTGTGACTATTGCATAAGTTAGTAAAAAATTCGGTCACGGCCATTATCAGGGGGAGGAGGTCACTTTAATGAAGATTCTAGAAAAAAACAGTTCTAATCAAGGGCAGATTAAAATCATCGATGATAAACCACTAACCAGATATTGTATTTAAACTTGTAAAGAAAAAGGTTACATTACCTTTTTGGCCAAATATTTTTGGACTTCGTATACGTCTATGCTTTTGTTGAATTTCTTACTTACACTGGGTGTGTCCTCACTGGAAATCCAAATCTTTAGCTCTGCGTCCAAATCAAAGGTTCCTGATGTTTCCAGGGAGAAGCGGGAGATGTTTTTATATGGCAAAGATTTGTACTCTATTTTGCTTCCCGTAAGGCCTTGGATATCCACTAAAATCAACCTTTTATTAGTGAACATAAATACATCCCTGAACAAGGTAAATCCTAGTTCGATTTGTTCATTGTCTATAAGTAATCTAGCATACTTTTGATTAAGTTTTTCTGATGATACCTCACTCGCGTTTCCTAATATTTTATTTAATAGACCCATATACTATTCTCCAAATCCAGATTTATTGAGTTATCTAGTGACTTACTGCTATAATCAAAGTGATTTTGCATTAAAAGTGTCTCCTTGCGAAATATCCCCTGTCTCAAACCCCTTTTTAAACCATCTAATTCGCTGTTCCGATGTGCCGTGCGTAAATGAGTCAGGTACTACCTTTCCCGTTGATTGACGCTGTAACCTATCATCGCCGATTGCATTGGCGGCATTAAGGGCCTCCTCTAGATCACCTTCCTCCATCATTTGTGTCATTCGTTGAGAACGGTTGGCCCAAACACCAGCTAAAAAATCTGCTTGTAATTCTAATCGCACCGAAACCTTATTGAATTCGGTCTCGCTTAATTGACCCCTCCGACGATTAACCTTGTCCATTGTACCCATTAGTTTTTGAACATGATGACCTACCTCATGGGCTATGACATAGGCTTGTGCAAAGTCACCCGGAGCATTCATTTGGCGTTCCATATCCTTAAAAAAACTTAGATCCAGATATAATTTTTGATCACCAGGGCAATAGAAAGGACCAGTGGCACTTGACGCAGAACCGCAAGCAGATGTAACGTAACCAGAAAAAAGCACTAATGTTGGTTCTTGGTAATTATCTAAAATTTTATTCCATACATCTTCGGTGCTGGCCAAAATAGTAGCACTGAATTCCGCCTGCAGATTTTCCTCTTCAGTACCTTGATAGGATTCTGTAGTCGCCGGCTGACTGTTCCCCCCTAGAAAGATATTACCAAGGAAACTTATTGGGTTATTACCGGTTATAAAAGAAAATACAATTAATACTCCAACTATAATTAAGCCGGTTTTTGAAAATAGAAGTTTAATTAATGGCCCTAGTAACATAGGATTAAAGCCACCTATTCCTCTGCTTGAACCAGATGCACCTCTTTTATCTTCTACATTTGAACTTTGACGCCTACCTTTCCATTTCATATTGAATATTATTACAATAAATTCTCTAACAAGCTACCTCCCCGATGTATTGAGATTTTTCAAAATCAAATCGCAGCGAAATAAAGTTACAAAATAAGTGAATTGATAGTTGCTCAAATGATAATATAACTAACTCATTAATTTAAAAGATCATCTTAAGTAAATAGTATTTCACCCTGTGGTGTTTTACGGTTCACCCTATGGTGCATGATGTATGGTTAATAATGGTGTTTTTATTCTCCCATGGGTGTTTTTGCAGGGTTAACTATGGTGTTTTATTTCACCCTGTGGTGTATTATGGTACACCCTATGGTGTTATTTCGGGGTTATCCATGGCGTTTTACGCGGCACCCTACGATGATGGTGTGGTGAATTATTATGGTTTAACTTGAGGATTTATTTTTAGATTGCTTTAAAGGGTCCAATTCCTCAGCTTTTTTATAGGCCTATTCTCACTATGTGCTAATTTTAAAATTTTTATTTCAAAAATTCATTAATAATGGCTGCTCCGTTTAGATCTGATAAACTTCCGCTTTGAGGAGGGCGGTATCCAATATCAAATAAGTTGCGGGGATGTCCTTTAGCTCTCCTCCATTATAGCCCATGATTGCCCCTGGATTGATTAGTAGGGTGTCACCGACCATTTCATCATTTACTGCAATGTGATTATGTCCGTAGCAAACGATGTCGAACCCTCCATTTTCTGCAATTTCCCTAGCCTTATCCGGGTAGTGATTCATGGCCAATTCACGCCCACCTAATAGACTTCTAAAATATTCTCCATGAATGTGGATATTCGAATATTTCTTTGAGTTCCTGATGATTGTTGCAACATCCCCATCGTTATTGCCAAATACCATATGGATTGGTCTGGAATACGCCCGCCCCAATAAGTGTATGACGAATGGCGCACAAAGGTCACCACAAAACAGCATTGCTTCTGTAGCCTGTAGCTCTGGCATGGCTAAGGCTTTTTGAAGGTTCCAGATGTTGTCGTGGATATCGGAAATTACGGCGATTATCATAAACGGTATCTATTAGTTTCTTAAATGCGCTGATAACAGCAACTCTGCTTTTAATCTATTGTTTATTTGAACTTTCAATTGTGATTTGGTTTGGCGACAAAGTATCCTGTCGCATCCTTTTTTGAACTTATATAAAGATAGTGATATTGAATTATACATTGTCCTATTTTTAGGGAAGCCTACAAAAAGGGGTGGCCTACAGCCCGGCTTATTGTAACTTATAATCATACAGATGCCGGTGACGTTCTAAATCTAGGGTCGATCACACATAGGATGCGGAGCAAGTTATATATGGTGTTGAAGTATTGACAACCAAGCCGACGTCCGAATAGGATTGCCATCAATTTAACACCCCAAAATCAACCTTATGGACTGATAAAAAATAAATATTAACTTTTAGGAACTGGACTAGTGCTTTTCATAGGAAACCGTGTTGTGGCACGTTTTCTTTAACAAAAATAGTTGTTGGTTGTTGCAACTACTCATTTAATGTCCCGATTACTATGTTGAATTATTTTTTTGCAAAGGGAATTATCATAGGAACTTCTTTTTGGTATGTTTCATATTCTTCTCCAATGATTTTGCGAAGATCTCTTTCTTCTAAAAACTTTACAGCTACAAAAATATAAAGCGTGGTAACAATACTAAACAATAAATGTCCCAAGGTCATAACTGGTGTCGCCCAAAAAGCAATTAAAAACCCTAACATGATAGGATGTCTAACCAATTTATAAAAATAATTTGTTTGAAATTTCGGATTAGCAGTCTGCCTGTTTTTTAGATTATTATAGATTTGGGCAAGACCGAAAAGCTCGAAATGATTGATCATAAACGTAGAAAGCAATACGATAAGCCAACCAAGAAAAAATAGGCCTGTTAGAATACTAGAAGGAACGGTGTTTTCCGTTTGCCAAACGAGCGTGGTGATAGGTTGCCATTGCCAATACACTAATAATAATGCCAAACTTGAGAGTAAAACATAAGTACTACGTTCCATGGCCTTACTAAATATGGAGGTGAACCATGCTTTAAATTTTGGTCTCGCCATAATACTATGTTGCAACGCAAACACACTTAAAAGAATGATATTGGTTAGAACAGCTTTCAGCAAGGTTGGCTCAACACCAGAGTCTATTGTTTTTGGAACCAATAAATTACCTACAAAGCCTATGGCATATAAAAATGCAACGAGGAAAATACAATAAGCTACGATTCCATAGATAAAGATGATTGACTTTTTCATGATTTGTGTTTTTGGTTATGACACAAAATTCTGCCGAAATATTTGATTTTGATGTCCTTAAAAATCCAATTAATGTGTTTTAAGGTTCAAATGGCTGATGAATAAACCTATGAAATATAGTTCGATTTGTATTGATTAGGTGTGAGCTTATACTTTTCTTTAAAGGATTGAATAAAATGAGAATTGTTTTTAAACCCACTCTCATAACATATTTGCTTGACATTTAAATCGCTTTCAATTAACAGTGTTTTTGCGTATTCCAGACGTTTAGACATGATCCATCTAGAAGGTGTTGTATGAAAGGTGCTTTTGAAATCTCTTTTAAATGCTGAAAGGCTTCTGCCGCATAATTTGGCGAATTCTTCAACTTTCAAATTATATAAAAAGTTTTCAGACATTACAACTTCTATAGGTACGCCTGTTTTACTACTTTTTTTCTTTGTGCTTTGAAACGCTGATTTGTTTGGACGACTACCGGTAACAAACTCTTCTATTTCTGCTAAAATAGGATAGGTATCGCCTGTCCAGAAAAGATGATCTTTACCCTTAAATTCCACTAGTTTGGAATTTGGTACACGCTCTGCGATGTAATAGCCTTCTTCAATTTTAATTTCTATATTGTTTGTTCTGAACAGTAGCAATACAGGTGTTTTAATTAATTTGAGACAATTCGTTACATCAATATGCGTATTCTGTTTTTGAAGATTTAAAGCGGCCTTCGGACTTGCTCCAGAACGCAAGTAACTTGCCAACCAGTCCATAAACCCACTATCGTGGGCAAGTGAGGGCACTAGGGATTTAAGCCCATCAAGATCGCCATGTGCCCAATTATCTTCTATCATTCGATAGGACATTTCACGTTCTTCATCTGTAGGCGCCCAAGGGTAATCTTTTGAGTAACGACGTTTAGCAAATATTTCAAAACCAATAACACCTAAAGTTCTTTCAGGAAAATGCAACGAAAATAATAGACTAACGGATCCACCTTCAGAATGACAAAATAAAAATGCCTTTTCAGACTTTGTAGCATCTAATACAGCATTGATATCGGCCATTCGTTCGTCCATAGTGGAATATTCGTCAGAACGATCTGAAAGTCCTGTACCTCTTTTATCGAAAATGATGAGTCTGGCGAATATTGAAAGTCGAGTCAAAAAAGCGGCAAGTCTTGGTTCAGTCCACATCATATCAATGTTTGATACCCAACCTGGAATGTATAAAATGTTTATGGGTTCTTCACCTATCACTTGATACGCAATATTAAAATCACCACTTTTTGTATAGTTAGTTTTCATAAAATTCTAAACGTTTGAGGATTTTAAGAATGTGCTACAACTGATGAGCTATGAACAGTAGGTGAGCAAGCTATCCTTTGCTTTCAGCCATGTACATAGCAAAAGCTTTACGTTTTAATTTATTTTTTATTCTCAGAGCAGAATCGGAAAGATTTTGCGTCCTTATAAATATACGCAAACCCTAGCATCTAATACCTACGTCCGTATTGTGCATAGGTGTTGTGCCTGTTGCACAAGTTAGCAAAAAAGTCGGTCATGATCATTGTGGATCGGCGGATCGATCGTAACTTTAGTTATGCAAGGAAAAAAGTATTATCAGGAAAAACTCTTCAACCGTTTCCAGCTCAGTGAACGGGTTCCGGAAACCAATTTTTATAGACGGTTGAAGGAGGCCCTAGATCTGGATTTTCTCTACCCCATGACCAAAGTGTACTACGGATCGAGTGGCCAGAAGAGCATCGACCCCATAGTCTT
>NZ_JACLHY010000025.1 GCF_014397245.1 Arenibacter arenosicollis
GGCGGAATCATTCAATGCAAAAATAAAAGCTTTTAGAGCGCAATTCAGAGGAGTCAAAAACGTAGAATTCTTCCTTTATAGATTGACCACAATATTTGCATAAACACAACAATTGTTCTTGATCCAACATTAGCTGAAATGAAACCATCATACATATAAACGAAAAAAGGTGCTCTAAAGCACCTTAATATCCCTTACGGTATGTATTCATTAAGAATTCATAGCCGAAATAATGAATTCCTTAAATTCTTTCGAAATAGGAATCAAAGTATTGTTAATCAGAATATCCTTGGAGTTAATGGCATCAATATGATCCACATTAACGATATAGGATTTATGTGCCCTATAAAATTTTTGTTGTGGTAATTTCTCTAGATAATCCTTGAGAGGAGAACGTACCAAAAACTTCTTATCTACTGTATTTACTTCCAAATAAACGTTGTCCGCCTTTATGAACTGTATATCACCAAACTGAATTCGATAATACAAATGTTGCTTTTTAACAAAAATTGAATCCTTCAATACTTTGTTGGACATTAACCTATCATCTTCCTGTTCCTGACTTTCCCCTGCCCCGTTATTTTTAACGGAAATAAAGTTAGATAGTGCAATTTCAATGGAAGTATACAAATCCTGTTGTTCAAATGGTTTAACCAAATAACCATTAGGCTTTACGGTCTTGGCATTTTCAACGGTGGCCCGATCTGAATTTGATGTTACAAAAATAAATGGGATGTTATAGTTTTCCCGGATGTGCTTGCCCAGGTCGATACCAGTTTTATCCGAGGCTAAAATTATGTCAATCAGCACTAGATCAACTTCCTTATTTTTTAAAACCTCTACTGCCTGTTCGTAAACAATAACATTGTCCACGATTTCGTATCCAATCTCCTCCAACATCGATTGCATGTCATCTGCAATAATCACGTTGTCCTCTACAATAAGAATTCTAATTGGTTGTTCCAAAGTGTATTTATTTGATTGGTTATTAACTCAAAATTACGAAAAATTATTAAAACTAAAATAAAAGAGAATTGCCAATAAAAAAGTACTTAGTGCCAACTTCTTCAATTCAGGGTCTAGTAGAACTGTATTCTTCAGCTTCCACATTTTATTCAGATGTATAAATATAGGTACAAATGCCAACAAATGAATTGTATTTTTCCAATTATGGAAATTTACGATGGTAAAGGCCAACATGCTAATAAAACTTAATAATATAAGCAGCACATGATATTTTTTTCCGTTTTGTATCCCCATTTTAACGATCAAGGTATTTTTATTGGAAAGCTTATCCGATTCATAATCCCTCAAATTATTAAGATTAAGTACCCCGGTACTTAATAATCCAATGGCTATAGCCGGAAAAACGGGCATTACATATAGTGCTTTAGTATAAAGAAACATTGACCCCAGTACCCCTAGCAATCCAAAAAACAGGAATACAAACAAATCACCCAAGCCTTTATATCCGTAGGCCGAGGATCCAATAGTATATTTTATGGCCGCCCATATACTCAGAATTCCCAAAGCGCCAAAAATTAAACTAAACAAAAGGTTTTTAGTACCAAAAGAGAGGTATAAAAGGGAAATAACCAATATTGCACAAACAGCAATCGAAAATATTATACCCTTTTTAAGTTCCGTTCGGGAAAGTTGTCCGCTTTGAAGTGCGCGCTTAGGTCCTACCCTATTTTCATTATCGGTGCCTTTAATGCCATCGCCATAGTCATTGGCAAAATTTGAAGTAATTTGAAATGCCACCGTAGTTAAAAGTGCGAATACAAAAATGTCCCAATGGAATTGGCCATACAAACTTCCCAGAGCCGAACCAACAACTATTCCGGACAAGGAAAGGGGAAGTGTCCTCAAACGGGCCGCACTAATCCAAGCTTTTATTTTAGGCAATTTAATATGGATCTTCTATTTCTACCCGCTTTCCTTCTTTGTATGAAGCAACGAAAGCATCTTCAAAGCCCATTTTCACCAATTGAAACCTAAATGATCTGGCTTCCTCCAAAGTTTCAAAATTACCTAAAGAATAGGAATAGAAAGGATTGGTTTTTGCGAAAATTGTATTGCTAAGTGACTCGGACGCAAGGGTTATATTGTTGTCTACAAAGGATTTAACCTGTACCGAATAGATCTTTTCTTTATCCAAAAACTTTTTGGCCAGATAAAACTCCTTTACTAGGCTAAGTTCTTCATTCTGTTCCTTGAGATTGTCAATTCTCGATTTAATAACATCCAAACTATCTATGGATACCAAGAGATTATTTCTGAGGTTATTTCTATTTTCAAAATTCGACGACCTAATAAATCCAGCATTGTAGGAGAAAACGGCCAGGGTACCAATTAAAAAAAGTATGGTAACACTGCCAAATAGATTGCGCTGAATCTTACTTCGTTTTAATTCCTTGTTCTTATATTTTATTTGATCCAATAGACGCTCATTTATAATTTGGGCCTTGTCTATGTCCTTATGCAATTCCAATAAATCACTTTCCTCTATGAATGGCATAGTCTTAATTGTTTAGGGGGTGAGTTCTAAAAGTAATAAAAATAAATCGACTAATTAGCTTTTTAAACTTGCTTGTTGTAAAAGTAATAGTTTTTGTTGCAAAACGACAAATAATTAAAGCCAAAAATCCTTAAAATATTGAACTTCATTTATTTAAAGTCCTTTATTTAAACTAAGCCATTTTTATATTAAGCGAATGCTATCGGGCTTAATTTCAATTTTACGCTCCTTGTACAAAGCACCAACACCCTTTTTAAATGTCTTCTTGCTCATCTGCAACATTTTCTTAATATCCTCAGGATCAGATTTGTCGTGTAAATTTAAGACCCCGCCATTGGAAACAAGTTTTTCATAAATTAGATTTGCAGCGGGCTCCAAACTTTCATATCCTATGGGCTGCAAGCTAACATCTATCTTATTATCCGGTCTAATATTTTTGATGTACCCTTTTAATTTATCGCCTATGGCTACTTTTTTAAAAACTTCGTTGGCGTAGACCAAACCTTTGTGTTTATGGTTTATAATTACCTCCCACCCCAGATCGGTGAGTCTGGTAACCACTAAATCAACCTCGTCCAATGCACTCACCGTTAAGTCATCATTGGATAAAAACCTATCCAATTTATTGGAGGCTACCAACCTATCCGTTTTTTCGTCCAAATAACAGTACACAACATACCATTGACCTTCTTGCATTTTATTCCGCTGTTCCCTAAAAGGAACCAGTAAATGCTTTTCCAATCCCCAATCCATAAAGGCTCCGTACTCATTCACTTCGGCTACCTGAAGTAATTGAAACTGATCAACGGTGACAAATGGTATTAGTGTGGTTGCCACAATTCTCTCTTCATGATCCAAATAGCAAAAAACATCTATACGGTCACCAATCTCAAATTCTTCCGGCACATATTTATTGGGCAGCAATACATCATTATCTTCATCATCACCCAAAAAGAGACCTACAGTCGTATCCCTTAATATTTCCAAATTATTATATTTCCCAAGTGCTATCATAGCGCAAAAATACGTTTAAAAAGAATCTCTAAAAAAAAAAGCCGCTCTTTTTAAAAGGACGGCTTGAAGATATAATTATGTATAGATTCTATTTCTTATAAACAGATTCTTTTTTGAAGTGTTTTGCCAACATATAATAGACAACAGCTCGGTGTTTGCTCTTAACTGAACTACCGTATTTATCCGTTACGCTCTTTATGGCATCCATTAATTGAGGACTATCCTTCAAGCCAAGTTTTTTAATCAAAAAGTTATTTTTAACTGTTTGCAATTCTTTGTCATCCGAACCGGAAACTTTTGAGGCATCCATGTTGTAAATAGATGGTCCCAATCCTATGGTGACTTTGGTCAATAAATCCATATTTGGCGTTTCACCAAACTTATCTTTGATGTCTGCGGCATATTTTTCGATTAATTCGTCTCTTTTGCTCATAATTGTGAATATTCTTAAGGATTAGGTTTATATCCTTCTAAGATATAAAATCAAAATAACTAAGCAAAATTTTGTCATTTAATAATCTAGGGGTTTTAATTTCCAATATTTGTGGTTTTTCGGACTCTTTATAAAAATCATCCAAAGCATTTTTTAAGTCCAATTTATTTGAAACAGATTCAAATCCAAACCTATACATTTCAGCAATGGACCGGATATCTATATTATGCGTTGTCTCGAAGAAGGTATTAAAATTATTGCTATCCTCTTTTCCCGGTAAGATTCTAAAAATGCCTCCTCCGTCATTATTGATGACTATTATCCTGAAATTAGGTTTAATATAATTATTCCACAATGCATTACTATCATAGAGAAAACTCAAGTCGCCCGTTACCAACAATGTGGGATCACTGTCATAAACAGAAGCCCCTACAGCAGTCGAAGTACTTCCATCTATACCACTAGTGCCACGATTACAGAAAACACTTATAGAGGGGTCCAGATCGAACAATTGTGCATACCTAACAGTAGAACTGTTGGACAATTGCAATTGATAATTCTTGGGGACGCTGTTCAGCACATTATGGAAGACCCACATATCCGAAAATGCTATTTCATTCAGGTACTCTTTTCTTTTCAACCTGTAATGAACCTTTTTACTGGCCCAGTAGGCATAATAACCACTTTCTATAGAGGGACTATTTGCTAAAAAGTATGTAAAAAAATCATTGGGACTGATCTTAAAATGTTTTTTTAGACAAAAAAATGTGTCGTTCGCCTTTTTGGCACCAACATGCCAATGCTGTAAAGGGGAATACTCCCTTAAAAAGGCTTTTATTTTTTTTGAGACAATTAGCCCCCCAAAAGTTAGAACAATTTCAGGTTGCAACATTTTAAATAATTCATCCCTGTCCCCTGATTTCTCTATAGGAGCTATAATACTATCAATATTGGGGAAAAAGTTGGGATGAAATAGATTGGATGTACTTTCGGTCAATACTATAACCGACGGGTCTTTTGCCAGAATTTCCAAATACCGCTGCTCTACCGTGTTTGGTGGATTTACGCCAACAAGAATCATTTTTCGGGAGGCGTTTTGCCAGGTTTCAAGGTAATCTTGCCATTCCTCTCCGCCACCTTGTTCCTGGACTTGCATAAAATTAACTTCCGGTAAAGGACCAGGCGAGTCAACAGTTACATATAAAGGCTCTTCAAAAGGAATGTTTATATGTACCGGCGTAGAATTGGAAAAGGCCACATCCATAGCCTTGTCCAGTTCTGCATCATTATACTTTTGTACGCTAGCTTGGGATTGATCTGAACTAATATGTGTTAATTGATCTGGATCATATTTCCGTATTTTATCGGTGGCATGACTTACATCCTGTTTAAGATTTGCGGAATAACCAATGTGGTTCTGAAAAACATTCTCCTGCCTAATGGTTTGTCCGTCCCCTATATCCACTTTATAAGGGGGTCTATCCGCAGAAATAACAATTATGGGAATATCACTATAAAAAGCTTCCGCAACAGCAGGATAATAGTTTAACAATGCGCTACCGGAGGTGCACAAAATCACTGTAGGTTCCCTGAGCTGTTGGGCAATACCCAAGGCAAAAAATGCTGCACAACGCTCGTCTACGATACTGAAGCACTTAAAAAAAGGGTCTTCCGAAAAACTTATGGTCAAGGGCGCATTTCTCGACCCCGGAGAAATAATTATATTTCTTATGCCCCTTGCCTTGCAATGATAGACAACTGACTGTGCGGAGGGAATACTGGAATATTTCATTACTGCAAAAATACAACGCAGCCAATTCTAAAACCAGCTGAATTTCTCTTTTAAGATTACTTTAAAACTATATTCAACATGGTGCTACTTTTATCCTGTGTCTCCTGCCATTCCTTTTCTGGGACAGATCCTTTGGTTATGCCACCCCCCACATACACCTTTACCATATTCCCAATAACTTGCATACATCTCAAATTCACGTATAATGAAGTTTTGTTCTTTATGGTCCTATAAGCCCTATTTTCCTGATTTTTCCTAGATAATCGCCTACTAATATCTTCCTTAAAATTTAATTCACCCAAAAATCCGGTATAATACTGTCGGTCATGATTCTCGTTTTTTAGAATAAACTCCTTGGCCACCATTTTTGGTACCCCGCAAACGGCTGGGGTTGGATGTAATACATTTATTATTTCTTTAAGACCTGATGTATTCATCTTACCCGATACAGAAGTTTTAATATGCCAAAGATTTCCTGCCCTAGCGGATATTGCTTTGGATACCAACAAGGAAGAGACCTTATCCTTCAAAGATTCACGGATGAACTGGGTTACCATTTCTTGCTCCACCAGCTCTTTATCTCCCCAATTGGGAACTTTTTCTCCACTATATAATTGAGTTCCCGCCAAGGACATAGTTTTGAATTGATCGTTGCGGGTTTCAAGAAATATTTCAGGGGTGGCCCCAAGCCACAAACCAACTTTAGGATGAAACCAGATATAGCAAAAAGCTGTTGTATATTGATGCACCAATTCCTTGAACAAAGCAAAAGGTGACTTGGAAATTTCCAAATCAATACTTCTGGAAAGAACTACTTTGTTAATTGTGCCAGATTCAATTTTATCAATCGCCTTATTAATTAATTTGAGATAAAAATCTTTATCAGAATCCTTATCTAGCGGGAAGGTTATAGTGCTGTCGGAATACCCTGGTCCCGACTCAAAGGTTTCAACAAAAGTCTCTTCGTTCTTAATTAAAACGGCAGGGCTATGCGCATTGAACGGGGCAAAAACAAAACCACTTTCTGTATAATCGTTCACATAATACAATTCTTGGTCCTTTTGAAAAATCACCTTTACATCAACCTCATTGGGTTTCCTATAAGCAACAAAAGGAAGACCATTATGGAACTGTTTACTAATTTGATCCAAAAAACTTAAAGACATACTATTTTCTAGGTAATGAAACCGTAGTTAATTTACAAATTGAAATTAGATTCCCATCCGCATCCGTTACCTTAATATCCCAAATTTGTGTGGTACGCCCCTTATGCAAAATTACGGCCTTTGCAAAAACATCACCTTCACGAATACTCTTGACATGATTGGCAGAAATTTCCAATCCACGAACGAAAAATTCCTTGGTATTCAGAAAAATAAAACAACCAGCACTTGCTACGCTTTCCGCCAATGCCACAGTTGCACCCCCGTGTAAAATACCGTCCGGTTGATGAACTTTAGGGGTAACAGGCATTTTGGCCAATAAAAAATTTTCACCCACATCTATATACTCGATCTCCAAGGTTTCCATCAAAGTTCCTTTGCTGGACTCATTACAAATTCGGAGTATTTTTTCTTTGTATTCGTTCATGAATTAATTTTTTGTAAAATTAAGCATTAGAAATTCAACTATTGTGTTACTTTATCCCTTATCCAAAATTATGGAACCCAAAGAAAAGCAAATTTCATATACGGCCACCAATACTTATAGCACCTTGAATAAGCTAAGTAAAAACACCAAAAATGTCTGGATAGTTTTTCATGGTATAGGATTTTTAAGCAGATACTTTCTTAAGTATTTTAAAGGATTGCCCAAGGAGGACAACTACATTATAGCTCCTCAGGCACCTTCAAAATACTATTTGAATAAAGATTTTAAACATGTTGGCGCCAGTTGGCTTACCAAAGAAAATAGAATAATGGAAACGGAAAATGTTCTAAGCTATATGGATAATCTGTATGCTATGGAAAAAATTCCGGACCATTGCCAACTCATTATTCTGGGATTTTCCCAAGGGGTATCCATCGCCACGCGATGGGTTGCCAAAAGTAAAATCAGTTTTGACCAGCTGATATTATATGCCGGTGGAATCCCCGAAGAACTTACTCCTGAAGATTTTGAATATCCAGTATCCAAAAATGCCAAGATAAAATTGGTGATCGGAAATAATGACGAATTTATCACCGAAGCCCGACTAAATAAGGAACAGGGAAAAGTTGACACCCTGTTTAGTGGAAGAGCCCAATTGATTACATTTGAGGGTGGACACGAAATAAAAAAGGAAGTTCTTAATAATCTGGTCAAATGAGAACCACTACCCCTACTCTGGAAAACGATTTTGTTAAACTGGCCCCCTTAACTTTAAGAAATTATCATCTGCTGTTACCCATTGCCAGTCAAGAAAAACTTGTGCAATATTCCCCTTCGGATATAGAGTCTGCCGAAGCTCTGAGAAAGTACGTGGAACAAGCCTTGGAAAAGGAACGCGATTTTTCTGCCATGCCTTTTATCATCTATGATAAAAAATGCTCAAAATACGCCGGGAGTACCCGATTCATGAACATCGACCACAAAAACAAAGTTCTTGAAATAGGGTCAACATGGATAGGCCGCGAATTTCATGGTACCGGCCTAAATGGGCAAATGAAATTACTAATGCTCAATTATGTATTTCATGAATTGCTTTTCGAAAAGGTCGAATTTAGAATTGACGAACGCAATGTTCGCTCCCGTAAGGCAGTTGAAAAATTAGGTGCAAAATTGGAAGGCATTCTACACAAAAATGTTTACCTATTGGATGGATATAAAAGAAACACCTGTTGCTATGGGATATTAAAGGAGGAATGGAATAGATAAGTAGATTTGAAATTAGGGAAATGAACCCTATTTATTTTTTTGGTCAAATCACATTGTTATAATTCCGATCGGAATATACATTTTGACTACGATCCAACATTCTATTGTTTCCTAAATTATTGCTTTATACTTGGGTTACTTTTCTTTTATCATTAAATTTAAGGGATGTTACCCAAGTATTTGCTTAAATTCTAGTAATGCCACCACCACTTTAGCAGGAATATGTTCTTGATTAAGAGAGGATAATGCGGCATAACTATCATTTCCAATGGTCTAGATCCAGGATTGAATTAATGTTATTCTTTATGAACAATAACTCCATTGTGTAGTTACAACTAACTTCACAATTAAAAATATGGTTCTATGGTCAAGGTCAAGTATATTTATTTTGATTAAAATCGTAATACTATCAACAAAACAATAGTTTCCTTTGTTAATTACTTTAATGCTTAGGGGTTTCATCTTTTTATAACACTTGCTATATTAGCAACACTTTGGAAAAAGCCCTAGATCATGTCAGATAACGCCCAATATACAGAAGATAACATTCGCTCATTAGACTGGAAAGAACATATCCGGATGCGTCCGGGGATGTACATTGGCAAATTGGGTGATGGATCCTCCGCAGATGATGGCATTTATATCCTCCTAAAAGAGGTTATAGATAACTGTATAGATGAATTTGTAATGGGAGCAGGCAAGACCATAGAAATCGCTATCAAAGATAATGTGGTGAATGTACGGGATTATGGCCGTGGAATACCTTTGGGAAAGGTAGTGGATGTCGTATCCAAAATGAACACGGGTGGTAAATACGATTCAAGAGCCTTTAAAAAATCGGTAGGTCTTAATGGGGTTGGTACAAAAGCTGTAAACGCCTTATCCAGCTTTTTTAAAGTAGAGTCCTCAAGGGATAATATGTTAAAAACCGCTGAATTCCAACAGGGAAACCTTGTTGCCGAATTGGGCCCTGAAGATACCTCAAAGCGAAAAGGAACCAAAGTATCCTTCACCCCGGACGAAATTATATTTAAAAAATACAAGTACAGAAACGAGTATGTGGAACGCATGCTCAAGAACTATGTATACCTCAATCCCGGATTGACGATTATCTTCAATGGCGAGAAATTTTTCTCTGAAAATGGACTTAAAGATTTATTAGAGGACAATAACAGTTTGGAGGATATGACTTACCCCATAATCCACCTAAAGGGCAATGATATTGAAATTGCCATTACGCATAGTAAAACACAATACAGCGAGGAATATCATTCATTCGTAAACGGACAGAATACTACACAAGGTGGAACGCATCAAACGGCATTTAGAGAGGCCATAGTAAAGACGATAAGGGATTTTTACGGCAAGAACTATGACCCATCGGATATAAGAAAGTCCATTATTTCCGCTATAGCAATAAAGGTTATGGAGCCCGTTTTTGAGAGTCAGACCAAAACCAAATTGGGGTCTACGGATATGGGAGGCGATTTACCCACGGTACGAACCTATATCAACGATTTTGTGGGTACCCAACTCAACAACTATCTTCATAAGAATCCTGACACTGCCGAAAAGCTTCAGCGCAAAATAATGCAGGCAGAGCGGGAGCGAAAAGAACTGTCCGGTATTCGAAAACTAGCGAAAGACAGGGCAAAAAAAGCCAGTCTTCACAATAAAAAATTAAGGGATTGTAGAGTGCATTTGGCAGATTCCAAAAATGACCGCTGCTTGGAAAGCACTTTGTTTATCACGGAGGGAGATTCAGCTTCGGGATCTATCACAAAATCGCGGGACGTAAACACCCAAGCCGTATTTAGTTTAAGGGGGAAGCCCTTGAACTCTTACGGCATGTCCAAAAAAATTGTTTACGAAAACGAGGAGTTCAACCTGCTGCAGGCCGCATTGAACATTGAGGAATCCATGGAGGATTTAAGATATAACAAAATTGTAATAGCAACGGATGCCGATGTTGACGGAATGCACATTAGGCTATTGCTGATTACTTTTTTTCTTCAATTTTTCCCGGAACTTATCAAAGAAAACCACCTATATATACTACAGACACCATTGTTTAGGGTCCGTAATAAAAAGGACACCTATTACTGCTACAGTCATGAGGAAAAACTACAGGCCATTGAAAAGTTATCAGGAAAGCCCGAATTGACGAGATTCAAAGGACTGGGCGAAATCTCTCCCGATGAATTTCAGCATTTTATTGGGGAAGACATAAGATTGGAACCTGTGATGTTGGACAAAGCCATGCCTATAGAAACCATGTTGGAGTTTTATATGGGAAAAAACACCCCTGACCGGCAAGAATTTATTATTAAAAATCTCAAAGTAGAGGTTGACTTAGTTGAAGAAAACCAATTATAAACCTGTCTGCCGACAAGCAGGCCAAACTAATACGAATCTTTCTTTATGGAAGAGAATGAAGAACTGAACGAAGTACCACAAGAAAATCAAGAAGAATCCAATGACGCCCTTACGAAAGTAACGGGAATGTACAAAGACTGGTTTTTAGATTATGCTTCCTATGTAATTTTAGAACGTGCAGTTCCCGCAATCGAGGACGGATTTAAACCTGTTCAGCGAAGGATCATGCATGCGCTAAAGGAGTTGGACGATGGTAGATACAACAAGGTAGCCAATGTTGTGGGCCACACCATGCAATACCACCCTCATGGTGACGCAAGTATCGCTGATGCGATGGTTCAAATAGGTCAAAAAGACCTTTTAATAGACACCCAAGGTAACTGGGGAAACATTTTAACCGGGGATAGTGCAGCAGCCTCCCGTTACATTGAAGCCAGGTTGACCAAGTTTGCCCTGGAAGTGGTCTTTAGTCCAAAAATTACTGAATGGCAGCAATCTTATGATGGCAGAAAAAAGGAGCCTGTAAATCTTCCTGTTAAATTCCCGCTCTTGTTGGCACAGGGTGCGGAGGGTATTGCTGTGGGACTCTCCACTAAAGTGCTTCCACATAATTTCATAGAGCTTATAGACGCCTCTATAAAACATCTGAAAGGGCAGCGATTTACGATTTATCCCGACTTTCCAACTTCAGGTATTATAGATGTAAGCAATTACAATGATGGATTGAGGGGTGGAAAAATAAGAGTACGGGCCAAGATACAGCAGTTGGACAAAAACACCTTGGTAATCAAAGAGATACCTTACGGCACCAATACATCTTCTTTAATAGACTCCATCCTAAAAGCAAATGAAAAGGGGAAGATAAAAATCAAGAAAATTGAGGATAACACGGCCGCGGAAGTAGAAATTTTGGTTCACCTGCCATCCGGCCTCTCGCCGGACAAGACTATAGACGCCCTATACGCCTTTACTTCCTGTGAGTCCTCCATATCCCCATTAGGTTGTATTATCGAGGACAATAAACCCCTATTTATAGGGGTTACCGAAATGCTGCAGCGCTCTACAGATTATACCGTGGAATTGCTAAAGGCGGAATTGGAAATACAACTTGGAGAACTGGAAGAGCAATGGCATTTTGCCTCCCTTGAGCGTATTTTCATTGAAAATAGAATCTATAGGGACATTGAAGAAGAAGAAACCTGGGAGGGCGTTATTGCAGCCATAGACAAGGGTCTTGCGCCATTCACCAAACACTTAAAAAGAAAAGTTACCGAAGATGATATTGTTAGGCTTACAGAAATAAGGATCAAAAGAATCTCTAAGTTCGATTTGGACAAGGCCCAACAGTTTTTGGACAGTCTGGAGGAAAAAATTGCTGAAGTAAAACATCATTTAGCCAACCTAATCGAATTTGCCATCAACTACTTTAAATCGCTAAAGGAGAAATACGGCAAGGGTCGGGAGCGTAAATCTGAAATCCGAATTTTTGACGATATTGAAGCTACCAAGGTAGTTATTAGAAATACTAAGTTATATGTAAATCGGGAGGAAGGCTTTGTTGGCACCTCTTTGAAGCGGGATGAATATGTAACCGATTGCAGCGATATAGATGATATCATTGTTTTTACCCGGGATGGCAAAATGATGATTGCCAAAGTAGATTCAAAGATATTTGTAGGTAAAAACATTATTCATGTAGCGGTCTTCAAGAAAAAGGACAAACGAACCATCTACAATATGATATATAAAGATGGTAAGGGCGGACCCAGTTACATCAAAAGGTTTAATGTTACCGGGGTTACCAGAGACAAACCTTACGACCTTACTACCGGAAAGCCACAATCCGAAGTACTATATTTTTCTGCCAATCCCAACGGAGAGGCCGAAGTTATTACCGTTCTATTAAGACAGGTAGGAAGTATTAAGAAATTAAAGTGGGATATTGATTTCGCAGATGTATTGATCAAAGGCAGAGCCTCTAAAGGCAACATTGTTACCAAATACTCTGTGAAGCGAATTGAATTAAAGGAAAAAGGAGTTTCCACCCTGAAACCTAGAAAAATATGGTTCGATGAAATTGTCCGCAGATTGAATGTAGACGGTAGAGGAGAATTGTTAGGAGAATTTAAGGGCGACGATATGTTATTGGTAGTCACTCAAAAAGGAGTGGCCAAAACATTCATCCCCAACCTATCCACCCATTTTGATGAAGATATGGTGGTTTTGGAAAAATGGAACCCAAACAAACCCCTATCGGCAATCTACTATGAAGGGGAAAAGGACCGCTACTATGTGAAGCGTTTCTTGATTGAGAACGAAAACAAAGAAGAATTGTTTATTTCAGAACATTCAAAATCGTTCCTAGAGCTCGTTTCCACAGACTGGCGGCCTGTTGTAGAGATTGAATTCACCAAACCACGAGGGAAAGATGCAAAACCGAATCAGATAGTTGATTTAGAAGAGTTTATATCCATAAAAGGAATAAAAGCTTTAGGCAATCAGCTGACTTCGGATAAGGTTAAAAATATAAACGCACTGGAACCCCTACCTTACGAGGAACCTAAGGAGAGTGAAACAAGTGAAATAGAGGTGGTGGATGAAGAAAATGTAACATCGACCAATAAACCTAAATCCGATACATCAAAGACAACTGAAGAAGAACACAAAAAACCAAAAAATTCGTCCCAAGAAGACGACGAAACACAAACAACACTATTTTAAGACGTTCCTGGGTAATTATTCGATTTGCCAACACTTTGTTTATCTTTTTATTCTCACAATTTAAAGGTTAATTGGCATAATTACTTCAGGATTCGTACAATAATACATTATATTTGCGAAAACTGATTTTTATATGGATTTTACCAACCCCCTGGTATATGGCGTGCCCTGTTTTATTGCTTTCATTCTCTTGGAACTTACCTATAGCAAGACCCATGGAGATGATCATTTGTATGATTGGAAAGATTTGGCAGCCAGTGGTTTTATGGGCGTTGGATCTGCCATTATTGCCCCACTGATCAAGGTTGTATCCGCGATTGTAATATTTGAATTCACCTATGAATTATTCAATCCGGTTACAGACGGGATTAGAACCAACATTCTTGGATATACATCATTCGGATACGCCTGGTACATCTGGCTACTGTGCCAGTTAGCGGACGATTTTACCTACTACTGGTTTCACAGGGCCAATCATGAAGTCCGAATCCTATGGGCTGCCCATATAGTACATCATTCCTCGGACAACTTTAACCTGGGTACAGCGGTGCGCAACGGATGGTTTACCATACTATATAAACCTTTATTTTACATGTGGATGCCAGCAATTGGTTTCCCCCCGGAAATGGTGGTCGTGTGCTTGGGAATCGAAGCTCTATGGCAATTTCAATTACATTCCGTTTATGTCCCTAAAATGGGATTCATAGAAAAAATATTCAACACGCACACCATGCATCAAGTACACCACGCACAAAATGTGGAATATTTGGACAAGAATCATGGTGGTTTTTTAAATATTTTTGACAAAATTTTTGGAACATGGAAAGAGTTGGATGACGATGTTGACGTTAAGTACGGTGTTATTCACGCACCTAATTCACACAATCCGGTAGTTATCCTAACGCATGAATTCAAGGATATATATCAAGATGTAAAGAAGTCGAAAAAACTTTCACACGCCCTTATGTATATTTTCGGCCCTCCTGGATGGAGTCCGGATGGCAGCACACTTACTGTGAAACAGCAACAACGATTGTTTAAGGAGCAAAAGAATGCCAATCCCGAGGTAGCATTTAGCAGACCAAATTAAGAATAGGCTGTTTACAACCTCTATCTACTTAACCACCTCTAAGGCTTTAAATTCCTGTTCTTTGGGTAATTAAACCTAGAGCATAATATTATTGGGAAACAGTCTCAAAAGACTCCTCAGCCACTTCTACCTTATGATATAAAAAGCAAAAGCCAACTTAAATTAATAAGTTGGCTTTTTCTATTATTGTTGAAAAAGTTTTATTCTCCCATTGCTGCTGCAACTGCTGCAGACAACCTTTTATAGGTACCATTCTGCAAGCGCTCACGAATTACAGAGAAGGCCTCCAAGGTTTCGGAAACGTCTTGTAGGGTATGGGTAGCCGTAGGAATCATCCTTAATAGAATCAAGCCTTTAGGGATTACAGGATATACTACAATAGAACAGAATATTCCAAAATTCTCCCTTAAATCTTTTACCAATGCCATGGCTTCCGGAATACTTCCATTAAGATAAACAGGCGTAACACAACTAGTTGTGGTTCCTATATCAAAGCCTCTTTCTTTAAGTCCATTTTGCAACGCGTCAACGTTTTCCCATAGTTTAGCTTTAAGCTCTGGTTGGGTGCGTAACATATCCAACCTCTTTAAAGCTCCTTTTACATAAATCATCGGTAATGATTTTGCAAACATTTGGGAACGCAAGTTATATTTAAGATAATCTATAATCTCTTTATCCGCTGCCAAAAAGGCACCGATACCCGCCATAGATTTTGCAAAAGTTGCAAAATAAACATCTATATCATCTTGTATTCCTTGCTCCTCACCTGCCCCGGCTCCAGTTTTACCCAAAGTTCCAAAACCATGTGCATCATCTACAAACAATCTAAAATTATATTTCTTCTTAAGGGCTACAATTTCCTTAAGCTTGCCCTGTTCTCCACGCATACCAAAAACACCTTCGGATATAACCAATATACCTCCTCCGGTCTGATCGGCCATTTTAACGGCGCGATCCAAGTTTTTCTCAAGACTTTCAATATCGTTGTGCTTAAAGGTAAAACGCTTACCCATATGCAAACGTACTCCATCTATAATACAGGCATGTGCATCAACATCGTATACAATAATATCATCTTTGGAAACCAAAGCATCAATGGCAGAAACCATTCCTTGGTAGCCAAAGTTCAATAAATAAGCAGACTCTTTTTTAACAAATTCGGCCAATTCCTGCTCCAATTGTTCGTGGAAATCCGTATGACCACTCATCATTCTAGCTCCCATAGGAAAAGCCGCACCGTACTCCAATGCCGCTTCGCCATCTACCTTTTTAACTTCCGGCAAATTGGCCAATCCCAAGTAATCATTAATACTCCAAGTAATTACTTCCTTTCCTTGAAACTTCATCCTATTGGATATAGGGCCCTCTAATTTTGGAAATACAAAATACCCCTCTGCTTGGGAAGCCCATTTCCCTAAAGGACCTTTATTTTCGATAATTCTGTCAAATAAATCTCTCATCTAGCCTACATTGATTATTACTGCAAAAGTATATATTTTTAATATGCATATGCAACTTATTTAATACATAAAAAGCAACGACTTATGAACCGCTGCTTTTAATATCATAAGTTTTACATACTCCTTACTTTAAGAATTCTATTTTTTGTGGCTCTTCAACATTCTTACTATCAAAGAAACCTTGATCGGACATCCATTGGTCACTGTATATCTTACTCATATACCTGGAACCGTGATCGGGAAAAATAACTACCACATTGCTATCTTCATTAAACTCTCCCATTTCTTCCAATTGCCTCACCGCTTGCATAACTGCACCGCTAGTATAACCAACAAAAAGTCCCTCGGTTCTGGATATCTCCCTAGCCGTATGAGCGCTTTCTTCATCGGTAACCTTAATAAACTCATCTATTACCTCGAAGTTGGTGGCAGTAGGTATCAAATTTTTACCCAAGCCTTCAATTCTATATGGATAAATCTCCTTAGTATCAAATTCTCCGGTTTCATGGTACTTTTTAAGAACGGAACCAAAAGCATCCACTCCTATGACACGAATATTCGGATTTTGCTCTTTCAGATACTTGGCCGTACCCGAAATAGTACCTCCTGTACCGCTACAGGCAACCAAATGGGTGATATGTCCATTGGTCTGTTGCCATATTTCCGGTCCAGTACTTTTGTAGTGGGCTTCGGAATTTAAAGCATTAAAATATTGATTGATATATATAGATCCCTCAGTTTCCTCGTGCAATCTTTTGGCTACTTCATAATAGGACCTGGGGTCATCGGCACTTACGTGAGCAGGACAAACATAGACTTTTGCCCCCATAGACCTTAACATGTCTATTTTATCTTTGGAAGATTTTGAACTTACTGCCAATATGCAATCGTAACCTTTAATAATACTGATCATGGCAATGCTAAAACCCGTATTCCCCGAAGTGGTTTCTATAATGGTACTCCCCTTCTTCAACAATCCCCTGCGCTCCGCCTCTTCAATAATATAAAGGGCTATACGGTCTTTGGAAGAATGTCCTGGATTAAAGCCTTCTACCTTAGCGTAAAAATTACCTTCAAGGTTGGCAGCTATTTTATTTAGTTTGATTAATGGGGTGTTTCCTACAAGTTCTAGGAGGTTGTTACAAGCGTTTATCTTTTGTTCCATAAACAATTTCTAGGTTTAGAACTTATCGACATTATTGATTTATGCCAATATTGATAGGACAAAATTAGTCTTTTTTTTGGATTAACGAATTTTATGCTCCAAATCTAACAAAAATGCATATTCCTTGGCCACCTCTTTTAGGGACTCAAAACGCCCTGAAGCACCGCCATGACCTGCATCCATGTTAATATTGAACATCAACAAATTATTGTCCGTTTTATACTCTCTAAGTTTGGCTACCCATTTTGCAGGTTCAAAGTATTGCACTTGGGAATCATGCAATCCCGTTATAACCAAAATATTGGGCTGTATTTGTCGTGATACATTGTCATAGGGCGAATAGGATTTCATATAATCATAATATTCCTTTACGTTAGGATTGCCCCATTCGTCATATTCTCCTGTGGTCAAGGGAATAGTATCGTCTAACATAGTGGTCAGTACATCAACAAAGGGAACGGCAGCAATTACGCCGTTATATATTTCTGGGCATAGGTTAACTATAGCCCCCATTAAAAGTCCCCCTGCGGAACCCCCGGAAGCGTAAAGGTGTTCGGGACTTGTATACTTCCTTTCAATTAGAAATTTGGAACAATCTATAAAATCGGTAAACGTATTTATTTTGTTTAGCAATCTCCCTTCTTCATACCAAGTGCGTCCCAGATATTCCCCGCCCCTTACATGGGCAATGGCATATATAAAACCTCGGTCCAACAGGCTTAAGCGTACAGTGGAAAAGTATGGATCTATGGTGTGACCATAAGACCCGTAGGCGTATTGCAATAATGGACTGGTACCGTCCAACTTAGTGTTTTTGTGATAGACCAAAGAGATCGGAACTTTTTTACCATCTTGGGCAGTTGCCCATATCCTTTCGGAAATATAGTTCTCCTTTTTAAATTTTCCACCCAATACCTCCTGTTCCTTTTTAACAACCTTCTCCTTTGTCCTCATATTAAAATCAATGATAGAACTAGGGGTGGTCATGGAGTTATATCCATACCTGAGAATTTCCGTATCAAAATCCGGATTGGTACCCACGTAGGCTGTATAGGTTTCATTGTCAAAGGGCAAATAATAGCTTTCTCCAGTATCCCATCGGACAATTTTCAACTGATTTAAGCCATTTTCACGCTCGGACAACACATAATAATCATTAAACATCTCAATATCCTCAAGCAACACTTCCTCCCTATGTGGAATAAAGTCTACCCAGTTATCGGATTCTGTTTTATCTTCAGGGGTTGTCATCAATTTAAAATTGGTTGCCCCGTCCATATTGGTCAGAATATAAAAATTGTCTTCGTAATGGGATAATGAATACTCCTGCCCTCTTACCCTTTTTGAAAAAACATGAAATTTTCCGTTGGGATCATCCGCCCTCAGTATTTGAAATTCCGATGTTAGTGTACTTGAAGAACCAATAACAATAAATTCCTTGGATTTTGTTTTATAGACAAAGGTGGTGAAGGTTTCGTCCTCCTCATGAAAAACCAGTTCATCCTCCTCGGGAGATGTCCCTAAAATGTGCTTATAGATATTATTGGACCTTAAGGTCTTAGGGTCCTTTTTGGTATAGAACAAAGTCTTATTGTCATTTGCCCAAACCGCACTTCCTGTTGTGTTCTCTATTGTATCCTTATATACTTCCTGGGTGCGTAAATTCTTTATCCGTAGTGTATATTGTCTTCGTGAAACCGTATCTACCCCAAATGCCGCAAGTTCGTTGTTAGGACTAATAGACAGGCCTCCCAAGTTAAAATAGTCGAACCCTTCTGCCAAAATATTGCAATTGAACATTATTTCCTCCGCAGCATCCTCTTTTTCAAACCTTCTCGCAAAAATTGGATATTCCTTTCCCACTTCATAGCGCGTGGCATACCAATACCCATTAAACTTGTAGGGTACGGAAGAATCATCTTCCTTGATCCTGGATTTCATCTCCTGGAACAAACTGTCCTTTAATTCATTGGTATGGGCCGTCAACGCCTCGTAGTATGCATTTTCCTGTTCCAAAAAAGCAATTACCTCTGGATTTTCCCTTTCGTTCAACCAATAGTAATTGTCTATCCTAACATCATCGTGCTTTATTAATTGCTTCTCAATTTTTTTTGCACTTGGTGCTTTCAATTCCCGCTGCATGAGTATAGATGTTTTTAATAAGAATGCGCAAAAATAATATTTAAATGCCACCTACCTGATTAAATATGAGCTTTATCCATAATTAAATTGCATGCCTCTAAAAACAACTATATTTATAAGGATCACCTATTATTTTTATTAATCCCAACCATTTTAGTAATTTTGGGGGAAGAACTTTTTAAATCTATAATTATGTTTGGAGATATGATGGGCATGTTGGGGAAATTGAAAGAAACCCAAGAAAAAGTAAAAGCCACTAAAGAAAGAATGAATACGGTAATACTCGATGAGCAATCTCCGGACGATTTGCTAAAAGTAAGTATTACTGCCAATAGAACCATTAAATCGATTACCATAGATGATAGCCTTTTAGGTGACAAGGAACAATTGGAGGATTATCTGATCCTTACCCTGAACAAGGCAATTGAAAAAGCCACTACTATAAATGAAAACGAATTGGCTGCTGTTGCCAAGGAGGGTATGCCGAATATTCCGGGAATGGATTCGTTTTTGAAATAAATTTAAGTAAGTTTAGCACAGCCATTTAATCAAAACTCTTATTAATGAAGAATTTTTTCATATTACTCTTGTTTCCATTTCTTGTTAATGCACAAAACAACAGTGTAGATACCCAAGAAACCGATTGGTTAACCGATTATAACAGTGCTCAAATAATGGCCAAAAAAACCAATTCCAACATCCTGATGTATTTTACCGGAAGTGATTGGTGCTCTCCATGTAAAGCTTTAAAAAAAGATTTGTTCGAGACCGATCAATTTAAGGAAGTGGCCAAGGACTATGTACTCCTATATGTAGATCTGCCCCGAAAAAAAGACCGCCTTACTCCTGATGAAATGAAACAAAACAAGGAATTGTTATCACAATGGAACAAAAGGGGCATTTTTCCGCTCATAAGTTTGGTAAGTACCGAAGAAAAAGAAGTGGCCACACTTTCGGGATATGGCACTAAAGGGGATGTGGAAAAGTACATGGACTTTCTTAGACGGAATAGAAAAATGTGATTTAGACCCCAACCAATTCTTTTTTTTATTATTACTTCAGATCGTATTTTTACAAAAATTAAATCCTTTTCTATTTAGCCGGCCTTATTTAATTAACGCTTACTACAGGCTAAAAAGAAGCTGGCACAAGCCTTTATTCCCTTCAGGAAAAGTCTATATTTATTTTAGAATTCATTATAATTGTAAGGGCATTTGTTTTTTGCCTTCTAACTTATTTATACATTACAAACTTCACATTTATTATGACGGAAAATTATTTTAAAACCTATCCAGATAAAAATGGTTTTTTTAAAGAGTACGGTGGTGCTTTTATTCCTCCCGTTCTTGAAGCGGAAATGAAAAAAATTACAGACGCCTATTATTCCATCAGCAAATCGCATAATTTTATTTCGGAACTGCGTAGCATTCGCAAGCACTATCAAGGTCGCCCAACGCCTGTTTATAATTGCAATAGGCTGTCCGAAAAATACGGAGGAAGAATATATCTTAAACGAGAAGATCTTAATCATACCGGTGCCCATAAACTAAACCATTGTATGGGAGAGGCCCTTTTGGCAAAACACTTGGGTAAAAAGAAACTAATTGCGGAAACGGGAGCCGGTCAGCACGGTGTTGCCTTGGCCACCGCAGCGGCCTATTTTGGATTGGAATGCGAAATCCATATGGGAGAAGTGGATATTGCCAAAGAACATCCCAATGTGGTTAGGATGAAAATCCTTGGCGCAAAAGTAGTCCCGGTTTCCCATGGCCTAAAAACCTTGAAAGAGGCTGTAGATTCAGCATTTGAAGCCTATTTAAAAGACCCCGTTACAACAATTTATTGCATAGGCTCTGTGGTAGGTCCACATCCATTTCCCATGATGGTCCGCGATTTTCAGCGTGTCGTGGGTATTGAAGCTAAGGAACAATTTTTTGAAATGACCGGAGAATTACCTGACAAGGTGGTAGCCTGTGTTGGAGGCGGCAGTAATGCCATGGGAATATTCTCCTCCTTTCTCGATGAACCTGAATGTACCTTGTACGGAGTGGAACCCGGTGGCCGATCCATGGAATACGGCGAACATGCCGCCACTATGACTCTGGGCACACCAGGAGTAATACATGGGTTTAAATGTTATATGCTAAAAGATGATAAGGGTGAACCGGGAGCCGTACATTCTGTAGCCAGCGGTCTGGATTACCCAGGTGTGGGTCCGGAACACAGTATGTTGAAAGATCTTAAAAAAGTAAACTATGAAGTAGTTTCTGACCAGGAAACTATAGATGCCTTTTACGAATTAAGTCGCTTGGAAGGTATTATCCCTGCCTTGGAAAGCGCACACGCTGTGGCCTACGCCATAAAATTGGCGCAACAAAATCCGCAGTCCTCCATTTTGGTCAACCTAAGTGGTAGGGGCGATAAGGATATTGATTATGTTGTAGATACTTTCGGTCTACCTGAAATTGAAAAATAATATCCAAAAAACTAAAAGAAAGGGAGTCTAAATGCTATAATCTGTAGCTTTAAGACTCCTTTTTTTACCCACAACCCAGCTTTTACATAGGTATTCGAGGAATTGAATTAATTTTAATAATAGTTCTGTCGATAGTTATGATTCACGGTATATTTATAGTTGATGTATTATTTCAATGTTGAAGTAGGAAGTTTTACTATTACCCCAGAACCTAATATTAAATCATTATTACCTCGTCTTTGGTTGTTGCATATATTTTATCTCCACTTCTCGGCTTTACAAGAAATTTTCCTGTAAACGCACCAAACGCAGGAAGAATGATTTGATCGACTTGCCTATGAAAACATGGCACTTTTAAGGATTGACGTCCGGAACCCCGTATATTAATACCAGGATGAATATGGCCTGATATATTAAATAATCCACTTCGATTTTCTGGATGGTGGGTAAGAAGAAATTTATCCATAATCAATTCCTCTACCAATTCAATGTCCAAGTCTAGAAATTTTGTAGGTGAAATAATATCATGATTACCTTTAATGAGTATAATCTTCGCAGTTTGAGATTTGACCCATGATTCAAAATAATTCCATTCTTTGTTTAATGAACTATGAAAAAGGTCTCCTAAAAAACCAATTTTTGCGGGATTAAAACATGAAAGCACCTCATTTAACCTTTCAAAATTTGCATTGATTGCCGATTGGGGAATTGCGCTACCATATTTTCTAAAATGGGTTACTTTACCCAAATGGACATCGGCGATCATGACCATATTTTGATTTTGCCAATAAATGGCCCCGCTGGGATGAAGCGTGAATAGCTGATTACAAATGCTAATTTCCATTGTTGAGGATGGATTAATCATATTAAATTACTTTTTTTCCAAATTTTCCAGCATACGCTTTATTCTATCCGCCAATTTTTCGGAAGAAAGCTTTTCGCGAAGCCTATCGGTAATTATTGGAAATGAAAATGGGGTTGGCTTGATACAGGCTTTCCAGACAATGGTTTGATTGGAAATACGTTCCAATGCCAGTTGTAATCGACCTTCCTCCAATTGATGTTCAAAAGTTTCAGTATAGGCTTGTTGCAATAATAAATTATCCGGTTCATAATCTTTAAAAACGCTAAAAAGCAATTGGGAACTCGACTGCAAATGTTTGCTCTTTATCAACTTGTTAGGATATCCTGTAAAAACCAATCCTGCTATGACCGCAATATCCCTAAATTTACGTCTGGCCATTTCTGTGGCATTTAGACTTTTTTCCAGGTCGCTCTTTAAAAAATTGGTTGATAGCAAATCGTTGTCCAATACTTGTTGCATATCCAGTTCTTGGTCCGATAGGAGCTCAAACCCATAATCATTAAAAGCGATTGAAAAAGTAATGGGAACCAAAAGACTGATACGGTAAGCCAATAAGCTTCCCATTGCTTCATGCACAGACCTCCCTTCAAAGGGGTAAAAAATATTGTGATACCCTTCCCTAGTCTTAAATGTTTCAATTAAAAGTTGTTTCGCATCTGGTACTATACTTTCTTTTACCTGTCTTTTAAAAATTGGCATTAGGGCCCTAAGCTCCCTTGAAACCTTTATTTTAATATCCACTTCCTTTATAACATTCTCCCCTTTCGCTTCCATGGACAATGGTTTGTCATTTGAATTTAGCATTGCTCCAACCCCATATAATTCTTGCCTGAGCAACTGGCTCATCTCAGAAGAAAGGCTCATTCTGCCTCCCATCCAACTGGGAACAATAGAGGAACGTTGATTAGATTTCTTTACGAGTACCTGCATGTTCCTAATTCGGAACAGCTCTAGGTTTCGCCCAGCAAAAGTAAAAACATCTCCCTGTTTAAGCTTTGATATAAACCCTTCTTCTACAGTGCCAATAAAACCTCCTTTTAAATATTTTACGGCCAATACCGCATCACTTACAATGGTTCCAATTTGAAGGCGATGTCTCATAGCGGTGGCCCTATTATTTATTTTAAACCTACCATCTGCTTCAATTTCCACTTTTTGATACTCATCATAGGCCTGCAAACTTTGACTCCCTAATGTAAGGAAATTCAAAATCCATCCAAATTGGTCCAGACTCAGGGCTTGATAACAAAATGTTCCCACAACCTCTTGATAAATTTCATCTGGATAAAATCCGTCAGATACTGCCAATGTGGTCAAATATTGAACCAAGACATCATAACTGTTAAGATAAGGCATCCTATCCTCAACCTTCTGCAATTTAACGGCTTTTTGTAAAGCAGAGGCCTCAATCAACTCCATAGCGTGGGTAGGTAAAAAATAAATGACACTTTCCTTCCCCGGTTGATGTCCGCTACGTCCAGCCCGCTGAAGAAATCTTGCTACCCCTTTGGGGCCCCCAATTTGAACTATGGTCTCTACAGGCGCAAAATCAACACCCAGGTCTAGACTAGAGGTACAGACCACAGCTTTTAAAGTGGCATTTCGAATAGCGTTTTCCACCCACAATCTGGTTTCTTTATTTATGCTTCCATGGTGCATGGCCATATCACCGGCTAGTTCGGGATGTTTATCCAATATTTTCTGAAACCATATTTCACATTGTGAACGCGTATTTGTGAATATTAAAGTAGTCTTACTGTTTTTTATAATGGGAATCACATCCTCTAATAAATGTAGTCCCAAATGACCTCGCCATGGAAAGATTTCCATTTTTTTTGGGATAATGGATTTTACAGTAATTTTCTTATTTATATTGGCCTTGATTAATACGGAATTTTTATGGGCTTCGGAATCTGGTCCCAATAAAACCTCCCTTGCCTGTTCCAAATTTCCAATGGTGGCCGAAATACCCCAAATTCGCAGATTGGGGGCCAGGGTTTTGATCCGTGTTAATGCCAGTTCCATTTGAACCCCCCGTTTACTTCCCAAAAGTTCATGCCATTCATCCGTGACCATTGCTGCCAAAGAATGTAGTTTTTTATCGTATCCCTTGGAAGCTAACAGGAGTTGAAGGCTCTCCGGTGTAGTTATTAATAAATTGGGCAGGGATTTTTTTTGGGAGGCACGTTCCTTTTGAGAGGTATCTCCCGTTCTAATACCAATGGTCAACGGAACCCCAAGTTCTTCCACAAAGCGCTCTGCGGCGTACTTAATTTCTACTGACAAGGCCTTCAGTGGTGTTACCCATATGGCAAGAACACCCTTTTTCGGCTTAGTCTTATAGTCTGGATTATTTCTAATATAGTCCAAAACGATAGGTATCCAAAGTGCATATGTCTTCCCACTGCCGGTAGGTGCATTTAATAAGCCATTCCTTCCTTGCAAAAAGGAATTCCAGACCTGTTTTTGAAATGGAAAAGGTTTCCATGATTGCTGGTGAAACCAGGCATCTGCAATATGAAACAAATCTTTCTTATTCATACCGAGTCAAGAAATGGGATCATCATTTTTAAATCTTCCAATGAATTAGCCTCTTCAATTTTCTTGTCCTGACGCCATTTTAGTATCCTTGGAAACCGTGTGGCGATCCCACTTTTGTGTCGTTTGGAAAGGGCTACTCCTTCAAATGCTATTTCAAAAACCAACTTAGGGGTAACACTGCGTACCGGTCCAAATCGTTCCAATGTATTTTTTTTTATCCAAGAATCGACTTTTCGGAATTCCGCATCTGTAAGTCCCGAATAGGCTTTGGCAAAGGTGACCAACTCGCTTCTATCTTTATCCCAAAGGGCAAAGGTATAATCCGTAAATAAATTTGTTCTCCTGCCGTGACCCCTCATGGCATATGTTAATACGGCATCTATACTCAATGGGTCTACTTTCCATTTCCACCAATCCCCCTTTTTACGACCTACTCTATATGGAGAATCCTTCCTCTTTAACATAAGCCCCTCGCTTCTATGTTCACGTGACTTTGACCGTTCCTTGGCCACCTCCTCCCAACTATTTAATAATTTATTTTCAGATAGATAGAGAGGTAATTTCCCGACGTTTGGATTCTTTAACAAAAGCTCCAATTGTTCCCGACGTTTCAACAGCGATAAGTTCCGTATATCTATTCCCTCCCATTCCAATAAATCATATACCTTTAATATTACTGGAGATTTCTTTAATAAATTTTTTGAAATATTTTTTCTTCCGATACGTGTCTGCAAATCATTGAACGATCCAATAACCCCATTTGGAAATGCCAAAATTTCACCGTCCAATACGGTACCATCAGGAATATTACCTGGCATCCCATGAAATTCAGGATATTTGTCGGTAACCAATTCCTCTCCCCTGCTCCAAATAAAAACTTCCTGATTCCTAACAATTATTTGGGCACGGATTCCATCCCACTTATGTTCTATATTCCAGTCCGTTACATTGCCTAGTTCGTCTATCTTACCTTCCAAGCCATAGGCTAGATAAAAGGGGTAAGGTTTGGAAACATAATCAGATTTTCTCTGTTCAATTATAAGGTTGTGAAAAGTAGTGGTGCCTGGATCCCAATTCCCCATTAATCTATAGGCAAGGACATCCTCCTCTAAGCCAGTAGAAATAGACAGGGATCGAGTCATTAATTTTTGACTTATTCCGATCCGTAAACTCCCCGTTATCAATTTATTAAAAACAAAACTTTCGTAATACGCCAGTGCCTTCCAATTCTTAACCAAATAGGTTTTTTTTTCCTTATCATCCAACGATTTAAGTTCAATGATTTCCTTAATAAAATGTGATAAACTTTTATCGCAACTATTTTGGGAGGAGGGAACGACCAATGCTATGGTTTCAGCCAAGTCGCCAACAATATGATAAGACTCTTCAAATAACCATAAGGGTATATTCGCTGATTCCGCCGCCCAACTTCTAACAATGGTTGTATTTACAGGTCTAGGAGGACGCCTGTGGGATAGTATGGCAATAGCCCAGACTTTGTCCGCATCCGGGGCCTTATTAAAATAATCAACCAAGGCAGCTACCTTGGCCGTCGTTTTATTGGTGCTGTCCAAATCCCGTATTAAATTTGCAAATAATTTCATGGCGCTGGCTTCTCCTCAGGTTCGGTATTCAATTCATTCATCTCACCTTCAAACTGTGTCTGTTCCGTTCTTGCGTCATAACCTTGATCTCTTAAATATCGTGAGAAAATCTCCGTATAACCATGCGTGGCGATAATTTTTTCAGCTCCCGTACTTTCTATCGCCTTCAACAATCCTTCCCAATCACAATGATCGGAGAGCACAAACCCTTTATCTATGGCTCTTCTACGACGAGCCCCCCTAAATGCCATCCAGCCACTTGCCGAAGCAGTTACAAAAGGAACCATTTTCCGGATCCAGGTACTTCCATGTGCGCTAGGGGGCGCCAGCACTATATTACCTATTAATTCTTTCTTTTTTGTGTCACGGGTAATTAAGGTCGTAGGAGGAAAAAGTACCTGTGGCCTCAAGACCTCCGTCATATTTTCAATTGCCCCATGGGTATATATCTTACCAATGGAGGTATCCAAATATTTGAGCAGACGCTGGGCCTTCCCCAAGGAATAACCAAACAAAACTGAAGTTTTACCTTCTTCCCTATTATTGGCCCACCACTGGTTAATATTTTTAAAAACCTGCTCTTGAGGCACCCATTTAAATGGAGGTATACCAAAGGTGCATTCAGTGATAAAAGTATGGCATTTCACCGGTTCATAAGGCGTTGCAACCCCATCATTCTCAATTTTATAATCCCCCGTAAAAACCCAGACTTCCCCCTTGTGTTCTACCCTAACTTGTGAACTGCCAATAATATGACCGGCAGGGTGCAGTGAAAAGGTAACATTGTTCACTACAAATTTTTCATTGTATTCCTTACCATGAACTACTATTTCCCCCAAACGGTGCTTGATAATGGGGACATTGGTAGTATGGGTTATATATTCTTTGTTGCCCCAACGACTGTGATCGGCATGCCCGTGTGTAATTATAGCACGATCTACAGGATGCCAAGGATCTAAATATACATTGGCTTCTTTACAATAAATACCATTTTCATTGAATATCAATAAGGGAGTTTCCATATGTCATTTCCTATCCTTAAAGGTACCTGAAATACCACTAATAGTGCTTTCTATCCATAAAATGATTAACCCAAATCACCTCAAACAACATAGTTTAATTGAAATTAAACATCAGGACAACACCATAGATAATAATTTTACGAATTATTGATTGAAATTTTTGTGTAACTTTAAAAAAAGTTGCCTAGGCTATGCTAGAAATAAAAAAGGAATCGGATACCACATATACCTTTAGTCTGCAATCGGAAAGTGGACAAGCGCTTCTTACCAGCGTCCCATTTAACAGTAGGGCAGAAATTGATGATACCATTGCTAAACTTAAGATTCTTGTTGGTCAATCTTCTGTATTTGAACGTAAGACGGACTACAACGGGAAATTTCTTTTCATTATGAAAAACACTGAAGGCAAAATAATTGGAAAGTCCATGCTTTATAGTTCTGAGGCCGGAATGGAAAATGGCATCAAAAATCTTAAAACCAGTATTTCCTTATTGCCGGATGCCATTGGACTATAACTTCGGCAGTATATTCAATAAAAACCCGTGCATTTCATCGGTATAGTCCATATGCGTAACCATACGCAACTTACCTTGACCCATTCCAATGATTTGAATATTCTTTTTTTTCAGCTTTTCTAGAAAACTATCAGTAGTAATCTGCCTTTCGTCTATTTCGAAAATAATAATATTCGTTTCCGTAGGTTCTACTTTTTTAATATAGGGCAAGCCCGTAAGTACCCTACTAATTTCTGCAGCCTTTTTGTGGTCTTCCACCAATCTTTCCAAGTGATTGTCCAGGGCATATATTCCGGCTGCGGCAAGATATCCTGCCTGTCTCATTCCTCCTCCAAGCACCTTCCTCACCCTTAGCGCTTTGTCTATATTTTCCTTGTCCCCTATCAAAACAGAACCCACAGGACATCCTAGCCCTTTACTTAAACAAACACTGATGGTATGGAACAACTTCCCATATTCCAAGGGTGATTCATTTTTGGCAATTAGAGCATTCCAAAGACGGGCCCCATCCAAATGATATTTTAAATGATGCTTGTCGCACACCTTTCTAATAGCTTTTAACTCTTCCAAATCCCAACAAGCTCCCCCTCCCTTATTGGTCGTGTTTTCTATGCAAACAAGAGAAGTTAATGGACTGTGATAAAAGTCCGGAGGATTTATGGCTTCCTCTACCTGACTAGCTGTCATCATTCCCCTATGGCCATCCACCAATCTGCAGGAGACTCCACTATTAAAACTCACCCCTCCCCCTTCGTAATTATAAACATGGGCGTATTTATCGCAAATTAATTGCTCCCCTGGTTGAGTGTGCAATTTTATGGCCGTTTGGTTGGCCATGGTACCACTGGGGAAAAATAAAGCCGCTTCCATGCCAAACAATTTGGCCATCTTCTCTTCAAGTCTATTGACCGAAGGATCATTTTTAAAAACATCATCCCCCACCTCTGCGGTCATCATGGCCTGCAACATACCAGGGGTAGGTTTTGTGACGGTATCACTGATAAGATTTATAAACATAAAGGTTGAAAATTATATAGAACAAATGAATCAAGATGAACATACTTATTGAACGTGGGTTCCTAAATTTATGTAAACGTATTAAACATTTTTCAAGTAGCTATTTTTTTCCTCTCATTTAATGTGATTTGACAATAATACCATTCCATTTTTTAAGTTTGGATAATTCTCTGGCTAAAAAAACATAAATCGCATGTAAGTAACTAAAATAAAGTAACTTGAAGAAAAATATGCCTATGAACCCGGACGTAAAAAAACCCATATTTTCTTCGTACATCAACAATACGTCTCTTTTTGATGAAGTTTTCAACACCAATGGAGCTGCTAAAAATGTTTATCAAAAATTGTTCGAGCTGTACGGGAATCACTCCATTCAAGACTATGTGCAGTTGAACAATAAGGCTAAATCCTCATTTTTTAACCAAGGAATCACTTTTCAGGTATACGACAATAAAGAAACGCAGGAAAAAATATTTCCATTTGATCTTTTTCCAGGGATCATAGCTGAAGATGAATGGGAAATCATTGAAAGGGGTGCTATACAGCGAAGTAAGGCATTGAACCTTTTTTTATGGGATATTTATCATGATAAAAAAATCATCAAAGATGGTATAGTTCCGCTGGACTTGATCAGCTCCTCCGCAAACTATTTCCATCAAATGATAGGAGTTGACCCTCCTGGGGGCATTTACAATCATATATCTGGCACTGATATCATTAAACACTCCGATGGCAACTATTATGTACTTGAGGACAACATTAGATGTCCTTCCGGGGTAAGTTATGTTATTTGTAATCGTACTGCCTTAAAAAGAGCGCTCTTCGGGGTTTTCAATCATTATAAAACGCATTCCGTAACCAACTACGCCGAAAACTTATTGGATATACTGGAAAGTGTAAAACCAAAAGGGGTCGATGTCCCAAATTGTGTGGTTATTACACCAGGTATGTACAATTCTGCCTTTTACGAACATTCATATCTGGCAAAAGCTATGGGTGTGGAATTGGTGGAAGGTAGAGATCTATTTGTTGAGAATGATTTTGTCTACATGAAAACCATTCGTGGCCCCATTAAAGTTGATGTGATTTACCGAAGAGTGGATGACCAATTTATAGATCCCCTGGAATTTAGGGCCGATTCGTCATTAGGGGTACCAGGTCTTTTCGCTGCCTATATAAAAGGCAATGTTTGTTTGGCAAATGCTCCGGGAACAGGAGTAGCAGATGATAAAGCCATCTACACCTACATGCCGAAAATCATTAAATATTATTTGGATGAGACTCCCATTCTCAACAACGTACACACCTACCATTGTAGCAGGCCCAATGAACTTAAATATGTATTGGAACACATACATGAACTAGTGGTGAAGCCTGTGGATGAAGCAGGTGGTTATGGTATATCAATTGGCAACAGACTCTCTAAGTCTGAAATTAAGGTAGTTCAAGAAGAAATAAAACAAAATCCTAGAAAATACATTGCCCAGCCTATTATGTCCTTATCGGTACACCCAACCTATATAGATGACAGTGAATCTTTTGAACAACGTCATGTAGACCTTAGGACATTTACCCTATTGGGCAATAAAAAGGAATTTGTACTCAAAGGTGGATTGTCTCGAGTGGCACTAAAAAAAGGAAACTTAATTGTCAATTCCTCTCAAGGAGGTGGTTCCAAAGATACCTGGGTATTAAAAAAATAAAAAAATCATATGTTAGCTAGAGTTGCCAATAACCTTTTTTGGATGGGGCGTTATATTGAACGTTCCGAACATGTTGCCAGATACTTAAATGTAAATTATTTCTCATCATTGGACGCACCGAACGAGCTGTCACAATCCAGACAATTTGTTCTTCAATCCATGATGTTCTTGGTAGGGGAGCCATTGGATGATGATTCCATAATTCTTAAAGAAGAAGATATTTTATTTAACATAGGACTAAATGCCAATTTACCTTATTCCATTATCAACAATGTAAAATATGCCCGAGAGAATGCCAATAGTGCCAGAGACCTTATTTCTACGGAACTGTACGAATCCATCAATAAATTTTATCATTTTGTAATCAGGTATTCGATAGAGGATTTCACAAAAAAGGGGCTATACGATTTTACCGTCAACATCACTGAAATGACCGCCATTTTAAGAGGAAAAATAAGAGGTACGCTTTTGCATGATGAGGTATATGCAATTATTATGCTTGGTATAAATCTGGAGAGGGCCACGCAGGTAATCAGAATCATTAATGCTAAATACAATGATGCCGTAAAGGCAAAAGGGAGTTATGGCGACAAAATTAGCCATAGCTTTGAGTGGACCACACTTCTTAAATGTGTGGAATCTTATGATATGATGCGCAGATATTATAAAAAGACCCCTACCAGTATTTCCACTTTGGAATTCTTAATATTAAATCCAGATTGTCCAAGATCTGTCATCAACAGTATAAATCAAGTATATAAGCATATTAAGGTTTTGGATGAATCCAAAATTCCCGATAAAAATTCCACCGCTTTTTTAATAAGTAAGGTTAAGGGAGAGTATGAATTTAAATTTGCCGAAGAAATTGAAGAAGACATTCAGGGCTTTATTGAAAAAATACTCAATAGTCTGGTGCAGATTAGTCTTAAAATGGAAAATGAATTTTTTAACTATTGATTTATAATCCATTGGATTACCTTTGCCTTAACAACTACTTATAATAATGTCATTTGAATATTCAGTTACTTATTGTGCCGAGAATAACTACGAAAATCCGGTAGAAAATGCATCTTGGCAATTTTTGATTGTGCCTGAGAATAACGATACCCAAGAATTGATCAGCGTGGAAATAAAAAATTCATTGGAAGCCAAAAGTGGTTTTTCCCAAAATGGTTTTGGATTTCAGACCATTAGGATAAATACCTCGGAACGATTCCAGAAAATTAACTTCAGTGCCACTTTTAAACTTAAAAAAATAAGCTTCAACCCTTTTGGACAAATTCCAATCTTTGATATACCAAGCAACTATGAACTTGTTAAAAGTTTGAATTTCAAGGTAGATCAAGAGCCTTATCTGCGTGAGACCAAATATACTGCCTTGCCAGCCAGTTCAGAAAACTTGTTTGTTTTTGATACCTCCATAAGTATTTTCGAGAATCTTCAAAAACTAAATAAATGGATTTATCTTTTTATTCATTTCAATACTGGCGTTACCCATGTGAATACCTTATTGGAAGAAATCATAAATAATCCTGAGGGGGTATGCCAGGATTTCACACATTTATTCTGTGCTTTGTCAAAAGCAAATAATATTCCCACCCGCTATGTCTCGGGTTACCTGCACCAGGGTAATGGTTACTTTGGCGACTCGCAAATGCATGCTTGGGCAGAAGCATTTATCCCCCAAGTTGGCTGGATAGGCTTTGACCCTACCAACAATTTATTGGTCAATGACAACCATATTAAAGTAGCCCACGGCAAAGACTATAATGATTGCTCCCCTTTAAAAGGCGTAGTATATTCCCAAGGCGCTAATAAAACCTCCCATTCCGTGGAAGTACAGGCCGAACAATAAATATCATTTCATATTTGGTACATAATCAGAAAAAAGAATCCTATTTTTGGCTGAAAATAATTAGTATATGATAACTACGGACCATTATAAGAGTCTCATTGATCGCCTTGGTGCGTTAAGGAGGTATCTTTGACATTGATGCCAAGCTTGTAGAAATAGAAAACGAAGAGGAAAAAACTCTGGCTCCAGACTTTTGGAACCATCCCCAGGAAGCCCAGGAGCAGATGAAATTAATTCAATCCAAGAAACAATGGGTTGATGATTTTAATAGTGCTCAAAGTTTAGCGGCAGATTTGGAGATTTTCTTGGAATTTCAGAAAGAAGGTGAAATGTCAGAGGCCGATGTAGAAAGCCATTACGACAAGACCATTGAAGCCCTGGAGAAATTGGAATTCAAAAATATGCTCTCTGCCGAGGGAGATGAACTTACGGCCATAATTCAAATTACTGCAGGTGCCGGAGGCACGGAAAGTTGTGATTGGGCATCCATGTTGATGCGGATGTATATGATGTGGAGTGAAAAGAATGGGTATAAGATAAAGGAACTCAATTATCAGGAAGGTGATGTGGCCGGAATAAAAACGGTGACCTTGGAAATTGAGGGCGACTTTAGTTTTGGCTGGTTAAAGGGCGAGAACGGAGTACACAGGCTGGTACGCATATCACCTTTCGACAGTAATGCAAAGCGCCATACTTCTTTTGCTTCCGTTTATGTTTATCCTTTGGTGGACGACAGTATAGAAATAGATATAAATCCGGCCGACGTAGAGATTACCACGGCTAGATCGAGTGGTGCCGGAGGACAGAATGTAAATAAGGTGGAAACCAAAGTACAGCTGACACACAAACCTTCCGGAATACAGATTTCTTGTTCAGATTCCAGATCGCAACACGACAATAGGGCTACGGCTTTAAAAATGCTTAAGTCCCAATTGTACGAGATTGAATTGCGTAAGAAAATGGAAGCCCGACAGGAAATTGAGTCGTCCAAAATGAAAATAGAATGGGGTTCACAGATCAGGAATTATGTAATGCACCCATACAAATTGGTGAAGGACGTGCGTACGGGTGAAGAAACAGGAAACGTTGACGCGGTAATGGACGGCAATATTTATCAATTCTTAAAAGCCTACCTAATGATGATGGGGCAAAAGGAAGAAATCTAATTGAAGGATACTGTTTGAAACATTATGAGAATGTTATTGGACTATTCAGGTATCTTGTTCAAAATGTTGTGTTTGGAATAAAACCGAGACCCTGTAACTTTTAACGACAATACTTAATACCAAAAATTATGATTAAAATATATCACAATCCCAGATGTGGAAAGTCTAGGGAAGGTTTGGCCATTTTGGAAAATTCTGGAAAGGAATTTGAAATTATAAAATATTTGGAAAACGTACCTACCAAAAAGGAACTTGAATCCATATTAAAAATATTAGGCATATCGCCTATGGATTTGGTTCGTACCAACGAAGCCGTTTGGAAGGAAAAATACAAAGGTAAATCATTGACGGATGATGAGATAGTGGTTGCCATGATAGAAAACCCTAAATTAATTGAACGTCCCATTGTAATCCAAAACACGCAAGGAGTAATTGGACGACCGCCCGAAAAAATAAAAGATCTTTTGAATTAGGATCTAAGTTAAAATCATTTGGAAAAGGAACATTTATCATTATATTAAGTACTTCCCAAAGAATCAAAGCAATTGTAGCCCCATAACGGCACAATTCTTGAAATATTCAATTTAACAAACATTTAACCCTTCACGGTTAAACCATCTATTAATTTTGGAATCCCACTAAGCAGTTGACATTATGAAAACGAACAAGAAATTATTTTTAAGTGTTTTATTGATCGTATTATCATTTCCATTTTTAAGTGCCCAATATGGGTACGGAAATGGGTATGGAAATGGATATGGATACGGAGGATATGGTAGACAGCGCAATAGTATTCCGCAAGCACAGGAAACACCTAAGGAGCCGGAAAAATTAACAGCTGCTCAAATTGTGGATCAGGAAATGCCAAGTATTACGGAGAAATTAGGCTTAAACCCCTTTGAAGAAGCTGTTTTGAGCACCACTTTAAAAAAATACCTGCAGGAACGTATAGAATTGCAGATACTGGAGCTACCTGCCGATAAAATGAGGGAAAGTTATGAAAAAATCACCCTTAAGCAAGATGAAGAACTTAAGGCAGGATTACCAGCAGATAAGTATGAAGCATTTGTAGAACTTCAGAAAAACGGCTTTAAAAAAGTTAAAGAAAAAAAGAAGAAGAGAAAGAATAAATCCAAAACATAGCAAATGAAAAAACTACTCCCAGTTACATTATTATTATTCACATTAGTAAGTTACGCTCAAGGAGGCCAGGGCCCTCAAGAACCAATAAAAATAACTGGGACCGTTTTGGAACAAGGGACAGATGAGCCTTTGGAATACTCCACTCTGGTACTACAAAGTGTAAGAAATCCAGAAAAAGTAACTGGGGGTATCACGGATGCCAGTGGAAAATTTGAGGTTGAGGCTGCACCTGGCAACTACAACATCAGTGTTGAGTATATCTCCTATAAATCGTATAAATTAAACAATCAAAGCTTAAGAACTGCCACCGATCTTGGGGTTATACGTCTTGCACTGGACGTTTCCCAGTTGGCCGAAGTTGAAGTAGTGGGCGAGCGGACTACGGTAGAATTAAGACTGGACAAAAAAGTATATAATGTAGGTTCCGACCTTACCGTAAAAGGGGGCTCCGTAACCGATGTCCTTAGCAACGTTCCTTCTGTTTCTGTAGATGTGGAAGGAAATATAAGCCTAAGGGGAAATGAAAGTGTTAGGATCCTGATCAATGGCAAGCCATCTGCCCTGTCCGGCTTGAGTCCAGAGGCGCTTCAACAATTGCCTGCAGATGCCATAGAGAAGGTAGAGGTAATCACCAACCCATCTGCAAGATATGATGCAGAAGGAACGGCAGGTATCTTAAATATTATATTAAAGCAAAGTAAGACTGCAGGGCTTAATGGTTCGGTCACTGTTTATACGGGACATCCCGAGACTTATGGTGGTTCGGTAAGTCTAAATCTAAGACGCGATAACTTTAATATTTTTACCAATACCACCTATCGTTACCGCAGTGGACCAGGGAACGCCTTGTTCGATCAAGAAAATTTTGACAGTAATGGCAATACCTTAAGTTTTCAGAACGAAATAAGGGAGTACCAAAGAAAGGACAAAAGCTTTAACACCAATGTTGGTTTTGAACTGTTTTTGGATGAGAGCAGCAGCATTACCAATTCCCTTGTTTTTAGTAAATCCAACGGGGACAACTCGGTTAATGTAGATTTTTCCAATTTTGACGAGAATAGAACTCCCACTATCCAAAGAAACCGATTTACTCTTGAGGACGAGTTTGAGGAGGAGGTACAATACTCTTTAAACTATCAGAAGAAATTTGAAAAAGAAGGACATATACTTACCTTCGACTATCAATATTCTAAAGGAATAGATGACGAAAATTCTATTATAAAAGAGGTTATCCTAGGTGATAATATTGATCTGGATACAGAACGGACAATCGATGACCAAACACAAAGATCGCAATTGGTGCAAATGGATTATGTACTTCCCTTTGGAAAGGATAATCAGTCACAATTTGAAATTGGCTATCGCGGAACTTTCAATAATAACAACACGGATTTTGATTTTGGTATAGAACAACAAGATGGGAGCTTTAACAGCGACCCAAATTTTAGCAATGAATTAAACTATAAGGAATACGTAAATGCAGCATATACCCAGTTGGGATCTAAATTTAATAAATTCAGTATTCTTGGGGGTTTGAGAATGGAGGCTTCCGATATTGGTATTGAACTGTTAAACTCCAATGAACTTACCAACAAGGATTATGTAAATTGGTTTCCATCGGTATTTTTGGGATATGAATTTTCCGAAAAAGAACAAGTTACTTTAAGCTATAGCAAAAGACTTAGAAGACCGCGATCTAGATTTATCAACCCATTTCCTTCCAGGTCCAGTAACACCAATCTTTTTCAAGGAAACGCGGATTTGGACCCCACTTTTACAGATGCCTATGACTTGGGATATTTAAAAAGATGGGATAAATTCACTTTTACCACATCCGGATACTTTAATAGGTCTACTGGAGTGTTTCAATTTGTTTCCAGGGAGACCGGTGATTTTGTTACCATTGAAAATCCTGACGACCCACAAAACCCCATTGTTGTACCTGTACAGGTACGTAGCCCTATAAATTTGGCTACCGAAGATCGGTATGGAATGGAGTTTACTACCACCTATACCCCAAAAAGAAATTGGAGATTAACTTGGAATGTCAATGCTTTTCAAAGGGATCTTCAAGGAGATTTCACCTATATCAACAGTCAAAATGAAGAAATAGTCCAAAATTTTGATGCCAACAACTTCTCATGGTTTACGCGCTTTAGTGCAAAAATACCTGTGCCAGGAAAAATCGATTTTCAGACCAACTTCTTTTATATGGGTCCTTCAGAAGATGCCCAAAATACCAGCAAGGGTATGTTGAGTTCTGATCTTGGCTTAAGTAAGGATATTCTAAAGGATAAAGGCTCCCTGACATTGAACGTAGGGGACATATTCAATACCAGAAAACGTAGAAGCGATACCAGAACAGAGAATGTAGCTACCTATAGTGAATTTCAATGGAGGGAAAGACAAATAACTCTAACCTTTCAATACAGATTCAACCAACCGCAGAATCAAAAAGGAAGAAATGGCGGAGGTCGTAATGGCGGTGGAGAAGACATGGATTTTGAAGGATAAAAGGAATCTAGACCAATTTTTGTGCTTATGCATAAGTTATAGGTAATCTATAAAGGAAGAACTCTACATTATTGACTACTTTAAACTGGGACATTATAGCCTTTATGCGGATTATGGCTAAATGTTATGGATGGTTTAATAAATAAAAGCTAATCGGATTATAATCAATAGTGGTATTTAATGTTTCATAAATTCAGTGGGATGCAAAATGTGCAATAGACAGGTTCAAGAAACAACATACCCTATCATTTAAGCACTCTTTCATTTTCTTTGCTTGCCCAAAGAAAACGAAACAAAAGAAAAGACACCTTATCCAAGGAATTTTTTAGATCTAATCTAAAAACCCGTTTCAAAACTCCGCGCTTTTTAAAGAAAAAAGCTGGATCTCGGAGCTTTTCAAACCTATTCTGCGGATAAGGGGAACCATCGACAAACTTTCTTCTTGGGTTTTCAATTTAATTTCAAATCAAGTGGTTTAGACTTTGGGCGGCAGGGCTATATAGCAAGGTGGCCATTACAACGGCTTGCTCCTCGATCATTTTTTATTCATCCTCCGGTACATTGCTTTTTAAAGGTATTCATGATTGCTGAACATTTGGACGCTGCTAAAATGAACAAAACACGAACTGCAAAATAGTATATTCTAACTTTTTCAGGCTGACCCACATCTTTTGAAATTGACCCGACAAAAGCTAAAAGCCCATAAAAAAAGGGAACCGATGGGTTCCCTTTTTGTCTTATATATCGTAATCCTATTCGTTGCGCTTTGCTTTTTTAGCAGCGCGTTTCTCCTTAAAGATTTCAAGTAGAGCACCACCTATCCAATAGGGTATAACAAATGTCAACAGAAAAATCATCAACCAAAAACCGATGGTTAAGATGGTCAAAAATGCTAAAAACCCTAGATATTGGTCAAAATCGAACATGATTGGTATGTTTTTTTTAATTGTGGTACAAAGATATCAAAATCTATGTTATTATTCCAAGGGCTATTAAAAATAATTTGTACAATTAAGGCATAAATTTTTCCCTGCTTATCCTCACTATAGACCATATCTTAGAAACCGAACAAATCCCAAACCAAAGAATCAATACCAATGTGTCTTTTTATTTTAAGTTGTCCAGTATAAAATCCAGGGTCCTATTCTTATTGCAATTTTCTCTAAAGGCCAGATTGGTATGGGTCAAATCATTTGCTAGGCCCAAGTCTTTTAAACGATTTATGGTAGCTTCGGATTCCATGGTTACCTTACCTGTCAACAGAGTATCCATAGATAATCCATTCTTGTGCCGTTTGTAGATCTTTTTCAATCCACTTAAATACAAGCGGTCTTTGGTAAATCCACCGCCTCTATGGACTCGCATAGTAATGGTAAAAGCTTTATTTCTATCCAACTTGTACTGCCCATGGAGCATGTCGAAGGTATCAGAAAAACTATATCCTTTTATTAAACTATCGGAGGCCAAGACCCTGTAGGCTAACTCCTTTAATCTTTTCAAGGTAAGGGCGCCACTCATATACTCGCTAAAAACAGCCAAACCTTCTTGGGTTTCAACATTTTTGGGAAATCCATTCGAAAAAACCTTAAGAGGCTGCAATGTGCCGTTATAAGTAGTCACCAAATGGACACCTATCTCATGATTGGCCAGAGTAAGTAATTGGTTCCTGCTAAAAGTGGCATTTTTTTTAATTAAAAGGGATTGGGTATTGTTGCTCACCATGGCATCTGCTGCAATACTATTGGAGAATGCAATATTCAAGGGAAATTTATATTGCTGTGCAAACTCCTCAAAATAAGACTTTGCATCCTCAGGAGTATATGTTTTTTCCATATCCCTTGTATCGGGTTCATCGCCGGCATGAAGAATAAATCTGGCATTCTGTACATCCTTTTCAGTGGGAGAGCCATAAACCCTGAGAGAATTATAATAGAACTTTTTACCATGACCAATGGTCTCTATGCACTGTATCATATTGGCATAGTAATATACCACCTCCTGATAAAATTTCCTTATCTGTTCATCCTTGATGCGCTCCAATCGTTGTGAGAAGAACAGTCTGTGTAATTTATAAGGGTCAAATTGAAGTTTTTTATACTTAAATACAGGCTCCTCTACATACTTGGAAGAAAAAAACCGATGTTTTTCCTTTTCAATATTTAGCGGGTTTAAATAGGTAAGTAATTCAATTTTCTTCACCAGTCGGTCTAGGTTGGCATCTATTTCGAATACATTCGGAAACTGCCGTACTACCTCCTGTGGCACATTTTCTTTAATCATATAACCATATCTACGAATTACAAGAACCTAGAAACTCTCTATCTAAAATATAAAGCACTATAAATCATTAAATCCATTCAGCTACTAGTACACCAAGAATTAATAGACAGTAGATTATTTGGGCTGTTTATAATGATCGCTCCATTCTTTCACTTTAGGCTCTCCTAATTTATCAACAGACTTTGCAACCATCATGGACACCGCAGCATCTCCCGTAACATTAACTACCGTTCTACACATATCCAAAGGCCTATCTACCGCAAAGATCAATGCCAGTCCAGCCTCAGGTATTCCTGCCTGGGCCAAAACAATGACCAGCATAACCATACCGGCACCTGGTACGGCCGCACTACCTATAGAAGCCAAGGTGGCCGTAACAATAATCCCCAGTTGGGCGCCAAAGCTTAGATCCATTCCAAATGCTTGGGCTATAAATACCGCTGCCACAGCCTGATAAAGACTGGTGCCATCCATATTAATGGTGGCGCCAATGGGCAATACAAAACTGGTAACTTCCTCCTCTACCCCCAAATGTTCCTCTACACGCTCCATGGTCACTGGTAATGTAGCGGCACTGGAGCTGGTAGAAAATGCCAACAATTGAGCTGGGGAAATTCCGTTGATAAAAAACGACGGACTGCGTTTGGTAAAGATCCATACCAACGAAATGTAAACGCCGATCATTAATATTAACCCTAATAGTACGCTAACCGAGTACCATCCCAAAGCTTTAAAAAGGTCTAAACTAGGAGATTCAACCACCAAAGCGGCCAACAAGGCAAAAACTCCATAGGGAGCCGCCAACATAATCAAATCTATCAACTTTAGAATTACCTCATTAAATCCGTCAAAAAATTTCTTAACCGGGGCAGCTTGCTCTTCTGGAATCAAAATAAGTCCTATCCCGAAGAAAATTGCAAAAAAGATGACCTGTAACATATTTCCGTTATCACTGGCCGCTGCAAAAATATTACTGGGCACCAAGTCTTCCAAGGCTCGTAGAGGTCCGGATTCCCTTTGTTCATTGGCCTGGGCTATTTTAGAATCGGCATCACCTTTGTAATTGTCCACCAACTCGTTCCGTGTCTCTTCGCTAATTGAAGATCCCGGCTTTATTACATTCACTATAGTAAGACCAATGGAAACGGCAATTACAGTAGTTACAATATAAATTCCAATAGTCCTCCCTCCCATTTTGGAAAGTTTGGAAATATCTTTTAGGTCAGAAACCCCCTTGATCAAGGAAGCTAAAATTAATGGAACTGCTATGAGTTTTAAGGAATTAATAAAAATATTCCCGAACGGTTTGATCCAATCGGAAACTATTTTGGGACCCCAATCAAACTGAACCATGGCCAAGGCAAAAAGAACTCCGCCCACCATTCCTAATATAATTTGCCAGTGCAATTCCAACTTCCTCATAAAAACAATGATTTAGATTGGAAAGATAGTATTTTGTGGTACAAAGCACCAAAAAATATAGGGCTATAATTTAATGGTCCTATTAAGCAATGTAAAATCTGCCATTACCAAAGCTGCCATAGCCTCTACTATTGGTACCGCTCTGGGAACTACGCATGGGTCGTGCCGGCCCTTACCCTGAGTGGTTACTTTATTGCCTTCCCTGTCTATAGTGTCATAGGCCTGAATTACTGTGGCTACGGGCTTAAAGGCTATATTGAAGTAAATATCCATTCCGTTGCTTATACCTCCTTGAATACCTCCACTATGATTGGTTTTTGTGGTACCATCCGTATTAAATTGGTCGTTATGGGCACTACCTTTCATCTTCACCCCTTCAAATCCACTACCGTACTCAAAGCCTTTTACGGCATTGATGGAAAGCATAGCTTTACCCAATTCGGCATGCAGCTTGTCAAAAACAGGTTCCCCTAAGCCTATCGGAACATTTTGGATAACACAGGTTATAATCCCACCAATGGTATCGCCTTCTTTTTTTATTTTTTTGATGTAGTCTTCCATTTTCGCTGCCATGGCGGTATCCGGACATCGTACTGGATTGGATTCTATAAGTGAAAAATCAAGTTCTTGGTAGCTTTTGTTCAATGATAGCTCCCCTACTTGGGAAACGTATGCATTTATTTTCATATCACCCAAAAATTGCTTGGCAATGGCACCGGCAACTACCCTACTGGCGGTTTCCCTTGCTGAACTTCTACCTCCCCCGCGATAATCCCTGAAACCATATTTTTGATCATAGACGTAATCAGCATGGGATGGCCTGTAAGAGTCCTTTATATGTGAGTAATCATGGGATTTCTGATTGGTGTTATGTATAGCAAAACCAATTGGTGTTCCAGTGGTCTTCCCTTCAAAAAGTCCGGAATAAAATTCAACTGTATCAGGCTCCTTGCGTTGTGTAACAATGGCTGACTGACCTGGTTTACGTCTGTCCAAATCCTCCTGAATGGCTTCCAGATTCAATTCTATGCCCGCTGGACAACCATCCAATACACCCCCAATAGCTACACCATGAGATTCACCAAAGGTGGATAATTTAAAAAGGGTTCCAAAAGTATTTCCTGCCATAATCGTAGTTAAAGGTTGTGGTTATGAAATGGTTTTAAAGGTGATACCAACTTAAAGATCCAAAGGTAAATCTTAAAACAGAGATACGAAAATTGAACCCTTGGTTATTGCAAAATAAATGGTATTTAATAAGAAACCACACCAAAAAGGTGGGGTTCGTTCCATAATCCTATTTCAATAAGCCTGTATCTTTTAAAATACGGGTCTTACGAATAAAAATAGAATTGGCCCAACTTAATAAAAACTTAACTATTTCCTTATTCTAATTTGATTTTACCTTCACCTTAAGTTTAAACTCAAAGCTTTAATTTGATGAAATTCATCTTCCGTGAAAAAGCGACAAATAGATTTAGTAGTTATTTCCGATGTACATTTAGGAACGTTCGCTTGCCATGCCGATGAACTACTTGCCTATTTAAACAGTATAAATCCCAAAAGGCTTATTTTAAATGGAGATATGGTGGACACCTGGCAATTTACCAAAAAATATTTTCCTCCTACCCACCTAAAAGTATTGAGAAAAATAATGGGCATGGCCACCAAAGGGACGGAAGTGCATTATATTATTGGAAACCATGATGAAAGGCTGCGTAAATTCAGTGGTACCTCTTTGGGAAATATTCATTTTGTAGATAAATTAATTCTTGAATTGGATGGTAAACGAGCATGGTTCTTTCACGGTGATGTTTTTGACATTTCCATTCAGAATGCCAAATGGGTGGCCAAACTAGGGAGATATGGGTATGATCTTCTAGTTCTTCTAAACAGAACCATTAATTGGATATTGATCAAATTAGGCCGGGAGAAATATTCCTTATCAAAAAAAATAAAGAGCAATGTCAAAGGTGCCGTTAGGTTTATCCAGAATTTTGAACATTCGGTCAAGGAACTGGCTATTAACAAAGGTTATGACTATGTTATCTGTGGACACATTCATCAACCCAAAAAAGAGATTCACGAAAATGAACACGGCAAATGCACCTATTTAAATTCGGGGGATTGGGTAGAAAATCTTACCGCCCTCGAATACACTTTTAAACGTTGGAAATTATATAGATACAGTTCGGATAAGCTTTCCCCCTTTTTTGCTGATGAAGAAATTAAGGGTATGGATATTCACGAATTATTGGCTGCCACAACCATAAATACAAAGTCACCAAAAAAAACTAAAACCTAAGAGTACCATTGGATGTGGTTTAATTGCAACAAATCTTTTTCCCTTAGCTGGCAGCTAACAAATAAGTTATAAGAAAAAGCCCCGTCCAATATTACTTAACTAATATAGGACTGGGCTAAAATTTCTTTATTCTAAAGTGAAAATGCATAAGCGCTTACCAATAAGCAGCCCCCTTGTTAGGCAATAAGAGCCTCCTTTAAAACGGTAATCGGATGTAATGCCTTTCTTTTGGTGCCGTCATAAATCTGATGCCTGCAACTGGTACCATTGGCAGCAATGATTACTTCATCGGCAGCCTTTCTCACCGCCGGAAACAACTTTAACTCCCCTACCTGCATACTTACCTCATAATGTTCCTTTTCATAACCAAAGGACCCTGCCATTCCGCAACATCCAGAGCTAATGATCGAAACACTGTAGTTTTGTGGAAGGTTCAATACATCAAAGGTTACCTTTTGGTTGGAAATCGACTTTTGATGGCAATGCGTATGGATCTTAACAGTCTTGGCTTCCTTGGTAAAGAGATCCGATGTCAAAACCCCGGCCTGAATTTCCTTGGCTAAAAACTCTTCAATTAAATAAGAATTGGACCCAATGGCCTCAATCTTTTTCTTATCGAACCCGAAACGCTTGTATTCATCCCTAAACGTTAATATAGCGGAAGGTTCCAAACCTAAAATGGGAAGTCTCTTATCTGTTATTTCAGAAAGTTTATCAAGATTTTTAATGGCCAATTTTTTAGCTTGTTTTAAAAATCCTTTGGAAATATAGGTACGCCCACTCTCAGCGTAAAAAAGTTCCACTGCATAACCCAGTCGCGTCAACACTTCAATGGCATCTTTTCCAAGTTCAACATCCAAGTAGTTGGTGAATTCATCTATATACAATACTACGGTAGACTTAGTGGTCTTGGATTTACCTTTAGCATTTATAAGTTCCTTATCAAAGTCTATATTGTACACTTTTGGTAAACTTCGTTGCTCTGCAACTCCGACCGACTTTTTAAGCAATCCTCCAAATATTTTGGAATCGAACATGGCATTGGTAATACCTGCCATTTTACTTCCTAATTTATTCAGTTTGGTATTATAGGCGAAAAGCTTAGCTCTGAGCGGGTAACCATTCTCCTCTTGGTATTGATAAAGAAATTCTGCTTTTAAAGTAGCCACATCCACGTTACTGGGACATTCACTGGAGCATGCCTTACAACTCAAACACAGGTCAAAAACTTCTTTTAACTCCTTGTTATCGAACTTATTGGTCTTTTCAGAGGACGTTAAAAATTCCCTTAGAGTGTTGGCACGACCGCGAGTTGTATCCTTTTCGTTTCTGGTTGCATGGTAACTGGGGCACATGGCTCCAGAAACCAAATGGGTTTTTCTACAATCCCCACTCCCGTTACATTTTTCTGCCGCTTTTAAAATACCTTCACTATCGGAGAAATCCATCAATGTATTGATCTGTGGCTCTTCCCTATCAATTTCATAGCGCAGGGATTCATCCATAGGGTAGGCATCCACAATTTTCCCTGGATTGAAAATATTATAGGGATCAAAATAGCTTTTTATGCGCTTAAGTAGCTCATAGTTCTTTTCTCCTATCATCAACGGAATAAATTCCGCCCTTACTATTCCATCTCCATGTTCCCCACTAAAAGACCCGTTGTACTTTTTGGTAAGTTTGGCAACGTCTGTAGTAATGGCCCTGAACAAAGCCACATCTGTAGATTTCTTTAAATTCAGTATTGGCCTTAAATGCAATTCTCCTGCACCAGCATGTGCATAATAAACGGCATCTTGTTTATAATCCTTCATTATTTGGGAGAACTCGCCTATAAAATCCTTTAAGTCTTCCAAAGCCACGGCTGTATCCTCTATACAGGCAACCGCTTTACGGTCACCAACAATGTTACCCAACAGTCCCAGTCCTGCCTTTCTAAGTTCAATGGCCTTATTTACATCCCCAAGTTTGAGAATAGGGTTGGCATAGCTCAATCCAGACTTCTTAACGGTCTCCAATAATTTTTGAATTTGAAGATCTAAATCCTCTTCGGTAAAGGCCTTAACCTCCAACATCAGTAATGCTGCAGGATCCCCTTCAACAAAAAATCTATTCTCCAATTGGGTACGGTTATTTTTGGTACAATCCAAAATTACCTTATCCATCATTTCACAAAGATGCAAATTGTGTCCCATCACAGGAGCAACATCCATTAAACAGTCCTCCAGTGTTTTGTAATGGGTAACCACCATTGCTGAAAGTTTGGGAGGCATCTCTGTTAATTGAAGCACTATTTCTGTGGTAAAGGCCAAAGTTCCCTCACTCCCACTCAACAATTTACAAAGGTTTATTCCCTCGTCCCCGTCACCAAAAATATTATTATGCAATAACTCGTCCACAGCATAGCCTGTATTACGTCTGTGGATCTGGGGTTTTGGAAATTCCTTTATAATTTCTGCCTGTATCTCCTTATTGCTTAGCTCTTTATGAATGTTGTTGTAAATTTCTCCTTCAAAACTGTCCAAGGACATTTTCCCCAGAAATTCGTTCATGGACAAAGTTCTAAATTCCACCTTATTACCATCGGATAAAAATGTCTTTAGGGACACCACCTGATCACGGGTAACCCCGTATTGTATAGAAGTAGTACCTGAAGAATTATTACCGACCATCCCCCCGATCATACAGCGGTTGGAGGTGGAAGTGTTTGGACCAAAAAATAGCCCATAGGACTGCAAGTAAAGGTTCAACTCGTCCCGAATTACCCCTGGCTGCACTGTGACCTGTTTTTTGTCGACATCAACAGAAAGTATCTTGGTAAAGTTTTTAGATACATCCACAACAATTCCATCACCAACACACTGACCGGCAAGGGAGGTACCGGCGGTTCTAGGAATTAGGCCAATTTTGTGTTCTCCTGCAAAAAGAATTAGTTTTTTAATATCCTCCTCAGATTTCGGGTAGGCCACTGCCATTGGCATTTTTCTATATACGGAAGCATCCGTGGCATATAGGGTCGTCATTAGTTTGTCTACAAACAAATCTCCCTCTAAATCGTCCTTTAATTTATTTAGTATATTTTTATCCAACTCGAAACAATTTTGGGCACAAAATTAAGTTTTATTGTTTCAGATTAATAATGAATTAATAATTTTTACATTAATTAACTTTAGAACACTTATGAAAATTTTAAAATTGTTTACTCTATTTATGTTCTGCTCCTGGTACTCTATGAGCGCCCAGGACATATCCGACAATACCATTGGGCTTCGCTTGGGAGACAGTGATGGCTTTGGTGCAGAAATTTCCTATCAAAAATCCTTGGATCGCGATAACAGGTTGGAAGCCAACCTCGGATGGCGGGACAGTAGGTATTTTGATGCTTTTAAATTAACGGCTCTTTACCAATGGGTTAGGCCCTTGGATGGGAACTTTAATTGGTATTACGGTGTAGGTGGTGGACTTGGAAGTGTAGATTTCGCTTCCCGACCCAATAATCAAAATGAATACTACACCCCTGATGGCGGCTTATTTGTTTTGGCTGCCGGTGATATAGGAGTAGAATATAACTTTGATATTCCTTTATTGCTTTCACTTGATTTTAGACCGGAAATTGGCATTGTAGGCTATAAAAATTTTTCGGATAATTTTGATTTTGATATCGCCCTGGGGATACGCTATCAGTTTTAACATAAACAGCTTATTACTATTTTATTAGGCCATGAATGCTCTTGTAGCATTTATGGCTTTTTTTATTACCTATATATAAGTACATTTGCGGCAATAAAAAGAAAAAAAATGAAGAAAATAGTATTGTCCCTTACTGTGATTTTAGGAGTATTAGCTTGTAACAGCAAACCGGAGGGTTACGTTTTAAACGGAACTTTAACGGGTGATGTTGAAAACGGTACTCAAATATTTATTAGAAAGATCAATGAAAGCAATCAGCCCTATGATATTGATACCACTACGGTTGAAAATGGAAAGTTTACTATAAGTGGCCCTGCCGATTCTCCGGAATTAATCTATGTTTTTATTGACAAAATACAAGGTTACACACCGGTTGTTGCAGAAAAAGGTGAAATAGAACTTACCGCCCAAAAAGACAGTTTAAATTTTGCAAAGGTCAAAGGAACCGTGCAGAACGATATATTTTTCAAGTACCTGAAAGAATCCAGGACTTTATCCGATCAGGCAGTTTCTATCCAAAGGGATATGCAAAATGCCAATGCAAGCGGCAACGAGGCCACGGTAAATTCTTTGCGTGATGAATTTACCGAACTTCAGGAAGAATATAAGAATTTTGAATTGGATTTCATTAAGAACAATCCAAATGGTCTTATTTCGGCTTTATTGATAGAAAAGGGACTTAATTCAAGGATGGTAGAGAGCGAAGAGGCTCAGAAAATGTATGATGCCCTAACTCCAGAAATAAAGGAAACACTACCGGCCAAGAACGTCCTTAAAAGTTTGGATGCAGCTAGGGAAAGGGAAGAAAAAGGCAAGAGTACTACTATAGGCGCTAAGGCTCCCGATTTTTCAGGACCTACACCAGAGGGAAAGGAATTGTCCTTAAAAGAGGCTATGGGAAAAGTGACTATAATCGATTTTTGGGCCGCATGGTGCAAGCCATGTAGAGTTGAAAACCCTAACGTAGTAAACGTTTACAATAAGTATCATTCCAAAGGTCTTAATATTATTGGCGTTTCCTTGGATCGTAAGGAAGAAGATTGGAAAAAAGCTATTGCGGACGACAACCTTACCTGGAACCATATTTCCAGTTTGGACTACTTTAATGATGCTGTTGCAAAGCTTTATAACGTAGAAGCAATTCCAGCTACTTTTATTCTTGACAAAGATGGAGTTATTGTTGCAAAAAATCTTAGAGGCCCAGAATTGGAGGCAAAAATCTCAGAACTTTTACAGTAAAATACACTGCATAAAATAATAAAGGCCCGTATATTTTACGGGCCTTTATTATTTTATGCACGTCCCGTCCCTACATTAATTTTGATCAGTGTTCAATTTTGAACAATCCGCGACCCAGCAGCACAATGGTACCCACATTAACGTTATTGATACCGAACTAAATCTTACCCATTTTACCGAGAATAAAAAGAAGTAAAATGGGCAATGCCAACAACAGCACCATTAAGGTATCCGTATAAAGTAGATCTGGTTTAAAAAACAGGGTAACAACATATCCACCAATAGCGCCGCCAAAGTGGGCGGTATGACCAATGTTCCCCAATCTTGTTTTCATACCATAAATGGAATAAAATAAATATAGAATTCCCAAAACGTAGGCAGGCAACGGAATGGGGATGAACATAATACCCAAGCGCATTCCAGGTTCCAATAGGATCGCCGAATACAGTATGCCGGTAACGGCACCACTGGCACCCACGGCGCTGTAATAAGGTTCGCTTTTATGAAAATACAATGCCAATAGGCTACCGGCAACGAGACTTATAAAATAAAGGATAACAAATTTACCAGGACCAAACCAATCAATGACCACATCGGCAAAAAAGTAAAGCGTAAACATATTAAAAAAAAGATGGGAGAGGTCTACATGTAAAAATCCGGATGTAAGCATCCTATCCTTTTGCCCTGCCTGTATGGCACTAACACCAAACTTATAACGTTCAAAGAATGTATTATCGTTAAAACCTTTTAAAGAAGCCAAGACGTTGGCGGCCATAATGGCAATGGTTGCAATATGAATGTTATTCATGAAGAAAACTATTATTTTTGGGTTCAAATATAGCTATATTTGCCCTAATTATATTTGCATGCAGTTTCTGGTCTATATTCTTGTTTACCCCTTACTATGGCTTATTTCCATACTACCATTTAGACTTTTTTACTTTTTTTCAGATTTTGTTTTTATAATTCTTTTCCATGTTGTTGGTTACCGCAAAAAAGTGGTGAAAGAAAATCTTACGCGCGCTTTTCCCAATAAAACCAAGGAAGAAATACTAAAAATTAGAAAAGATTTCTACCACCATATGTGCGATATGTTCCTGGAAATGGTCAAGACCTTGAACCTGTCCAAAGAGGAACTCAAGGAACGTTATAAGGTTGTCAACATTGAAGTGCTGCAAGAAATCGTAAAAGATAAAAGTGTACTCATTGTATGCTCTCATTATGCCAATTGGGAGTGGAACGTGAGCATCAATAATTATGTGAATGCCAAAGGATATGCCGTTTACCAAAAGATTGGGAATTCCTATTTCGACAATCTTATAAAAAAAATAAGGGCTAAATGGAATACCACCCTAATCACCCAGCAAGAAACCGTTAAAACCGTATACAGGAATGCCCAAGACGGGATAATTTCCGCTTACGGCATGGTAAGCGATCAATCCCCACAGGTAAAGAGGGCTCAATATTGGAGCGAATTTATGGGGGTCAAGGTGCCAATTTTTAACGGCCCCGAAAGTATGGCCAGAAAATTAGATCTTGCAGTGGTTTTCTTAAAGGTATCAAAAGTAAAAAGGGGATATTATCAGGCAGAATTCATTCCAATTACAACAGCTGGTAAGCAAACCAAAAAGAACGAGATTACGGACCGGTTCCTAAGGTTAACGGAACAGCAGATTTTGGAACGACCGGAGTATTATCTCTGGACCCATAAGCGTTGGAAACATAGGAATAAAGTTCCCAGCCAATTTCAGTAACCCTTTTTTCAGCCTCACATTTCCTGCATTTGTTCGCCATCCAAATCCTGCTAAAGCCACTCGATCAGGCTTGTGCCATGGGCGATTATACCATAAAAACTAAATATTTTATTTTTTTCTGCGTTATAGAATCAAATTTATTTGGAATAAATGGGATTTTGTCTTTGGAAAAACAACAAAGTGAGTAGGTTTATTTTACTTTTTTGCCTTCTATTTTACGTAGGGGGACAAAGTAATTGCTACGCTACTCCCAAGGCCATTTCCGAGCTGGGCATGGTGGATAATCTATTTTTTTATGACCACCCAGGCATAATGGAAGTATCACCTCCAACTACCAAAAACAACCATCAGGAGTTTTGCGCAGGGGACCTACCTACCTTAGCCTCCGTTCAAATAAACGAAGCCAATATTATTTGGTACGATAAAGCGTCCAATGGCACGCCCTTGGCACCAAATAGCCCCATAGAAAACAATGCAACGTATTATGCGGCTCAATTAATTGGAAACGAGGAAAGCACCCAGCGTTTGGCAGTATTCATTTCCTTGATCTCACCTTCCACTCCAACTACGAAAAACACAGTCCAGGTTTTTTCATCAACCGATAATGCTACTGTTGCAGAATTGGAAGTTGAGGAAACATACATTGTCTGGTACGATGCCCCACAGGCAGGCAATCTACTTGATTTGGATACGCCATTACAAAATGGAAAGAGCTATTACGCCGCCCAAGTCACCTCCATTTGCGAAAGTACTACTAGACTAATGGTGAAGGTTGAAGTCAACGAACCATCGGACATAAAGGTCAGCAAAACGGTCAACAACAAACACCCTATGATAGGTGAAAAAGTAGTTTTGACCATCACGGTAGAAAACGATGGTATTTCCAACTTTAACAATATTGTGGTCACAGAGCATCTAGATAGAGGCTACAAGTACGTAAATGCAAAAACTTTGAATGGTAGCTACGATCCTTCCAACCAGGTTTGGACACTTAACTCCTTACCGGCCAAAGCGACCGCAGTATTGAACCTCGAAGTTGAAACAACGGCGGACGGAAGTTACAGCAGTATTTCAGCCCTTAAGGCGTCTATGCCCCAAGATAATAATTCACAGAACAACAGTGCGGAAATTACTTTGGAACCCTCTTGCATAAAGATCTACAATGAATTTACTCCTAATGACGATGGGGACAACGACTATTTCAGAATAGATTGCATTGAGACCTTTCCGGAGTCGGACCTACAAGTATTCAACAGATATGGTGCCTTGGTCTATCAGAAAAAAGCTTATCAAAATGAGTGGCGAGGTTTAGCCAATGTTAATGGTGTTGGCAAAGGAGAAATATTGCCAACAGGAACCTACTTCTATATCCTAAAAACAGATGCTTTGAGCGAAAACAAAACCGGCTGGTTATTTTTAAGAAAAGAATAATGAGCCCTACCTTTTAAACCAATAGATGAAAACCCCCTTAAAATATTGTTTAAAGCTAATTTTACTATGTCTCCTGTTAAGTGGAGGCAGACTGGTGGCGCAGCAATTGCCACAGTATACCCAGTATATGTACAATACTTCTACAATAAATCCCGCATACGTCAATGATAACAACCGTATGGATGCCACATTGAGCTACCGGGCGCAATGGATAGGAATCGATGGTGCCCCCGAAACAAAAGCACTGACCGTTTCCGGAATCATCAATAACAGAATTGGTTTGGGCATTAATATATTTAAGGATAACATTGGACCTTCGACCGAGTTTAATTCCAACGCGGTTTTCTCCTACTATCTAAACCTAAGCAAGAAAATAAAAATGTCCTTGGGCCTAAATGCGGGTATCGATTTTTTCGAGGTAGATTATTCAAAAGGCAGCTATTACGATCAGGATGATATTCTTTTCAATTATGACAATTATTACAATGCACTCCCAGCAGTAGGAGCTGGAATTTATATTTTTAGTGACAACTGGTATGTTGGATTTTCAGTTCCCAACATGCTCATTAACCAATCCAACGTAGAAAGTGATAAAAATTTGATCCATCGGGATAACCATTTTTATTTTATTGGTGGGTATGTTATGGACCTTTCTGCCTCTCTAAAGTTAAAACCGTCTATTTTGGTCAAGACCATAGATAATGCGCCTCCAACAATAGATGCCTCCCTTAATGTACTTTTCCTTCAAAAATTTACCTTGGGGGCGTCACATAGACTTAAGGACAGTTATAGTGCCTTGGCGGGATTCCAGATTTCCAAGAACTTTTTCCTGGGCTATTCCTATGACTACAGTATATCCGATCTTGGCAATTACAATCAGGGGTCGCACGAAATAATTCTCAAGTATTTAATGCCAAGATGGGGGCCAAATGCCCGTTCACCCAGATTTTTCTAAGCAAAGACCTATGAAAATTATCCTATCCATATTCGCATTATTAATATGTAATATCCATCTGGCACAAAATTCCAGAGCGGATGCGAACGAGTATTTTCAAAATTTAAATTTTACCGAGGCCATAAATCTTTACCAGCAACTGGAAGCGAAAAAGAAAAAATCCAAACCTCTGTTCGTAGAGCGCTTGGCGGAAAGCTATTTCAGTATTAATGATTATACCAATGCTAAAATTTGGTACGAAAAATATTATACCCTTAAGGAGAAAAGAGTAGATGAAGTAACCTTTATCAGATACATACAAAGCCTAAAAGCCTGTGAGGAATATTCAGTGGCCAACAGTCTAATAAAGGAATATTACAACTATGATAAGCAAAAACTAGGTACCATCCTTGAGCAAGAAAAATATTTGGATAGCCTAATGGCCGAAGAACCCAAATACAACATTGCCAATTCAGAAATAAACTCGCCCCTTTCGGACTTCGCCCCCATGTACTACAAAGATGCCATTGTATTTTCCTCCAGTCGTGCTCCGGAGTTTTCCGAAGATGCCGAGTATTCTTGGAACAACCAACCGTATCTTTCCATTTTAGTGGCCGATAGGAACAAAACAACCGGGGAGCTTAGCGATGTACAAAAATTCCATCAGAATATTCAATCTTCCTTTCACGAAGGGACCTTGACCTATTCTTCGGATTATAAAACCGTTTATTTCACCCAAAATTATTTAAAGGGCAACGACTTACAGGTAAATCCAAAAGGGTTCTCCAATATGCAGATCTTACGGGGTGAGGTGGAAGGAGATTCCATTGTTAATGCAGTTTCCTTGAAATTCAACAATCCCAAATACTCTTTCGGGCATCCGTTTTTAACCGAAGATGGGAAGCGACTATTCTTTGTTGCAAACATGTACGGAGGTTTTGGAGAAACAGATATCTACTATGTGGATATTGATGAAGACGGAGACTTGGGCCCTGCCACCAACCTTGGACCTACCGTTAATACTTCGGGAAGGGAAATGTTTCCCTATGTTGCAGGAGAATACTTGTATTTTGCTTCGGACAGTCATTTTGGCCTGGGCGGATTGGATATTTTTAAATCTGAAATGGAATCGACCAATGCATATGGAATCCCAAAAAACATGGGAATGCCCATCAATAGCAATATGGATGATTTTGCCTTTATCATAAATGATTCGGAAAACACCGGCTACTTTTCATCCAACAGGGCCAATGGCAAAGGGGACGACGATATTTATTCTTTTAGTAAATCGGCCGAAATGATGATATATAAGGGCAATATATTGGATGATTTGTCCAAAGCTCCCATTCCGGGGGTGACTGTAAAAGTATACGACGAAAACAAACAGCTGGTTACAGAAGCCAGCACTGATGAGCAAGGTAATTTTGAAGTGGAGCTGTCCCCTAGCACCAATCACATATTCGCCTTTTTAAAGCTGGAATACAAACAAGAAATAAAGACGGTGGACAATGCAGATTCCCCAGACCTTTTTAAAGACCTTAACAACACTACCTTAATTCCATTTTCAAGTTTCGTGGTCAACGAAGGTGGAGTAGAAAAAGTTAGGGTAAACCCTATATTTTTTAATCTGAACCGATTTAATATTACCTATAAAGCGGCGGCAGAGTTGGATAAGATAGTGAGCTTTATGAACGACTTTCCATCGGTAAAAATTAAGATAGAGGCGCATACAGATTCTAGGGCCTCGGATGAATTTAATTTGCAACTTTCCGATAATAGGGCAAAATCTACCCTGGATTATCTTGTTTATATGGGCATAGACCCCTCACGAATTGAAAGTGCCATTGGCTATGGTGAGTCCCGCTTGATCAATAATTGTGCTAACGGAGTTCCCTGTAGCAATGAAGATCATTTGGCCAATAGACGTTGCGATTTTATAATTATTGGTAAATAACAGACAAAAAGTGTTAGTGTATTAGTGTTACCCATTGTCCTTATTGTAACCAAACTCCTGTCCAACAAGGGCGTTGGTCTAAATTAGTGGTAAAATTGACCATTTATTTTTATATTAATACCTTATTGATATAAAGTCAGCTTTACTATGGACATTATAGGTACCCTATATGATGAGGTCGTTGGATTTTTAGGCATAAATCAGGCATTGGAATTATTGCAAGCTGGTGATTACAACGTTTTCTCCACTTATGACGGCGTGGTTTCTTTAATATACCCTTTAATTCCCCTGTTGTTAATACTGGAATTTATTCTTGGGCTTGTATATAAAAAACCTAATACCAAAGTATATAAGGTAAATTTCCTTATCTATATCTTCAATAGGTTTATTGGCAGATTTATTGCCATAGCCATGGTTACTTTTATCATTGGATGGCTACAGCCCCATGCCCTATTCCAGACCAAAATGACCTGGTATTGGTTTATTTACGGGTACATCGTTTGGGAATTTGGGCATTTTTTATACCACTATTGGGGTCATAAGGTCCGACTTTTTTGGTGTTTACACTCTACCCACCATGCTCCCGAACAAATGAACCTATCCGTAACCCATGCCCATTTTTTTCTAGAGGCCCCTTATGCGGATGCCATTAGAACCACGGTCTGTATTTTACTGGGTGTGGAACCTGTATTGTTATTTTTAATCATGTTTATAGACGGTACCTACGGTGCCTTTATTCATGTGGGTGAAAATATGATGAAAGATGGCAGAATGGGCTTTTTGAATAAAATTATTTTAACACCATCGCACCATAGGGTCCATCATGCCAGAAATCCGTTATATATGGATACCAATTTCTGTAATTTGCTGAATATTTGGGACAAGGTCTTTGGAACCTACCAGGATGAACAACAAGATATTGAAATAGAATATGGTATAACCCGTAAAATGGATAGCGGCAACTTTCTGGATGTTTATTTCGGCGAATTTGTGGCCTTGTTCAAAGATGTCGCCAAAGCGCCCGGTATAAAAAATAAACTCTTTTATATTATAATGCCTCCGGGTTGGAGCCATACCGGCGAACACCTGACCTCAAGATTGGTACGTGGAGCCTACCTAAAGGAACAGCTGGCTAAGGAGTAAATACCAGGGTGGCAATTACGATACAATGATCGCTGGCGTAATTTTCACAAAACACTTCATAATCCAATACCTGCCATTTTTCAGTTTGATTGAACATAATATGATCAATGCAGATATTAGGTCCGGTTGCAGGGAAAGTGCCTTTCCAAGCATTGCTATGCTTGGGCTTCATAAATTTTTCGGAAAGAATAGCCATAGTCTTACTATTGGGGACAGCGTTCAGATCGCCCACCAATAGAGTGGGATATTCGGTATCACCCAAGCTTTTAACGATAGCCTTGGCCTGCATTACTTTATCGGTCTCATCCTTCAAGTGATCCAAATGAGTACCAACAAACTGAATGGTATTACCGTTTTTGGTTTTGACACGGGTTACCAAAGCTGCCCTAGGTTCCGAATTCGGCAAATGGGGCAAAGCCAAGTTCTCACTGGCAATAAAAGAGTATTTGGATAGTACCGCCTCTCCATACTCCCCTCCATCATAATACATGGCGCGGGCAAATAGCGAAGCCATTTTTGTCCGAATCCCCAATTCCGTGGGCAGATCGTAGTTTTTTGCCCTTTTCGTCTTAAAATCGACCTCCTGCAAGGCCACCAGATCGGGTTGGTAATGATTTATAACTCCTGCCAGGGTATCCAGATTGAAATCGTTCTTGGTAGTAGCCCCATGGAGAATGTTAAAACTCATCACTCTCAGGGTATCGGCCTGCGCAAGACTAGAAAAAGAAGTACCTGCCAACAGGGCAAACAGAAATAATTTTAAGGTCATTGATTTCATATATCCAATAAAAAATTAGGGCCGGATTTAAGTACCCCGACCCTTATTCAACTATGATCTTAGATTCCGGCTACCGCCTTTATCTCGCCAATAATTCGATCCGCCAAACCATCCGCTTCGTCCTGACTTTTGGCCTCTGTATAAATTCTGATGATAGGTTCCGTATTGGATTTACGTAAGTGCACCCAATTCTCCGGAAAATCGATCTTTACACCATCAATGGTAGATATTTCCTCATTTTTATATTTCTCTGCCATAGTTACCAGAATACCGTCCACATCCAAACCGGGTGTAAGTTCTATCTTCTTTTTACTCATAAAATAACTAGGGTAACTGGCTCTCAACTCACTTACGGTTCCTCCCCTTTCTGCCATCAACATTAAAAACAAGGCCGTTCCCACCAAGGAATCCCTGCCATAATGGCTTTCAGGGTAAATAATACCTCCATTGCCCTCGCCACCAATAATGGCCTTATTAGCCTTCATTTTGGTCACTACATTTACCTCACCTACGGCTGAAGCTTCATAGGTACCCCCATGTTTTTCAGAAATATCCCTTAAGGCTCTGGATGATGATAGGTTGGAAACAGTGTTTCCCTTTGTTTTTCCCAACACATAATCGGCACAGGCCACCAATGTATATTCCTCCCCGAACATTTCACCTTCATTGGTAATAAATGCCAAACGATCTACATCCGGATCTACTACAATTCCGAAGTCCGCCTTTTCCTTTACAACCAACTCACAGATATCACCCAAGTGCTCCTTTAGAGGTTCCGGGTTATGAGGAAAATGTCCTGTTGGGTCACAGTACAACTCAACTACTTCTACACCCAATTCTTTTAAAAGTTTTGGGATCGCGATACCACCTGTAGAGTTAACACCGTCTACCACTACCTTAAACTTGGCAGCTCTAATAACATCGGCATCTACCAAGGATAGATCCAAAACCTCATCTATATGGATATCTATATAAGAATCATTTTTAATTATGGTTCCCAAGTGGTCCACTTCAGAGAAATTAAACGCCTCTTTTTCTGCTATTTCCAATATTTTTGCTCCCTGGGCAGCATCCAGGAACTCCCCTTTTTCATTTAAAAGCTTTAGGGCGTTCCATTGTTTTGGGTTATGACTTGCCGTTAGTATAATACCTCCATCTGCCTTTTCCAAAGGAACCGCAATTTCCACGGTGGGTGTGGTAGACAGGTTTAAATCAATTACGTCTATTCCCAATCCTACAAGGGTGGATACAACCAAATTTTGGATCATTTCCCCGGAAATGCGCGCATCACGGCCAATGACTACGGTTAATTTTTCCTTTTTAGAATATTCTTTTAACCAAACACCATAGGCGGCCGCAAATTTCACTGCATCAATAGGAGTTAGATTGTCTCCTGGCTTACCTCCAATGGTACCTCGTATTCCCGAAATAGATTTTATTAAAGTCATAATTTATTTATAAATTTTTACAAATATAAAAGGTTAGGTTTAAATCCTACGCTGCTAAGTTGTAAATTCGAACTTAATAAACTTCAACCGAGGTCAATGAATTTTTTAGCACATATTTACCTCTCCTTTGGGGATAATGAACTCACTATCGGGAATTTTATAGCGGACAGTATTCGGGGCAATAAATATCATTACCTCCCGGAAAGGGTTCAAACTGGAATACTTTTGCACCGGGCCATAGACACGTATACGGATTCGCATCCTACGGTAAGGCAGAGCACCAAACGATTACACGAGAATTATAGTCATTACAGTGGGGTGATCGTAGATATTTTTTACGATCATTTTCTGGCCAAAAATTGGAAAGATTATTCTGAGGTGCCCTTGAAACATTATGTGAATGATTTTTACCAATTATTGGATAAAAACTACGAAATACTCCCCCTGGGTGTTAAACGTATGATGCCTTATATGATATCGGATAATTGGATTTATAATTATTCCAAAATGGAAGGGATTTCGAGGGTTTTGCATGGCATAAACAGAAGGACCAAAAATAAATCCAAAATGAATTTTGCCATATTGGACCTGGAGGAACATTATTCGGTATTTGAAGAAGAATTCAGTTTATTCTTCGATGATTTGATCACTTATGTCAAAAACATTGAAATTGAGAATTCCAATCCCTTCATTGTCAAGGGACAACCATGATTTTTTTCATCTAAAAATGATATTAAATTACAGTAAATAAGTACCTTTAATCACCATTCCCATATTTGGGAATTCTCCCCATATATTTATAAGTTCCCTTTAAATACATTTCCCCTCACAGTTAGTCCTCTTAACATTGTGCAAACAATGGTGTGTTTTAATTTAAAACTTTATTTAAAAAACAATAACTATGAGATTTAAACATGTGAACTACATTGGAGTGGGATTGATCTTTCTCCTAATGCTTCTGGGCTGTAGTCCGGAGTCAACAATCGACGATAATCTGGAACCTGTCACTGGCAAGGCCCTTTTAAAATCGAACACTTTCTATGGTCCCCAAATATCCTTGGGGAAAGGTCATGTACGGTCATGGATAAGGATTGCAAAAGATGGCACTCCAGAAGAATTGGGCGTTGAAATGAGTACCAAAGCGTTATCAGGTTTGCCTTCCGGCCCGGACCATACCTCTTTAGTGCTGCCACTTCACAAGAAAGCAAAAGAAAACACTCCTTTTGATCATATCTTTTTTAATTGGAATCCAGATGGCCATGAACCACCTGGCGCTTTTGATGTTCCACATTTTGATGTTCATTTTGTCATGGTTTCAGTAGCAGAAAGGGAAGCGATCCCCTCCTGGTCACCAGAAACAGATCAATTGTTTAACACCTATCCACCTGCCGGTTATTTACCCGAGGAATATATTACCCCGCCAGGAGCTGGAACAGCGGAACCAATGATGGGGAAACATTGGTTGCCCATGTCCATTTTTTCCGGCCCAGGGGTCATAGATCCCAACTATATATTTCAAAATATCCTTTTGTATGGTTCTTATAACGGGAAGGTATTATTTATAGAACCAATGGACACTCTGGAGTTTTTAAATAGCATGGCTTCCTTTAGTAGTGATTTTCCTTTACCTGACAAATATGAGCATACCTCCTATTATCCCACCACCTATAATATATTTGCCGATTCCAAACATGGCAGGCACTATATTTCTTTGAGTAATTTTGAACCTCGTGATGCCGATTAATCCACAAGGCGGTCATTTCTCTGGCCGCCTTTAACTTATTCTTATTTTAGCAATCCCTTAGTAAATTAATTATATTATTGTCCGAATTTTCCAATGGATTAATCATTATCGATAATTATCTTTTCAATTATATCATATAATTTATATTTTATTGGAATATGCCTATCTTTTTGAAAAAATAATAGTCTATGATCCGCATCATTGGTTTCCTATTTGGAATAATCCTATTCATCAATTGCAAGAATACAGCCCCTCCCACTGCCACGGGATTGGTTACCGAAAAGGCCATGGTAGTTTCTGCCCGCGTAGAAGCTTCCAAAATTGGCTCGGATATCATTCAAAAGGGGGGTAATGTCTTCGATGCCATGGTCGCCACGGAATTGGCCCTTGCCGTAGCTTATCCCTATGCCGGTAATATTGGTGGAGGGGGATTTATGGTATACCGAATGGCCAATGGGGAAATAGGAGGCTTGGACTATCGTGAAAAAGCGCCTTTGGCCGCACATAAGGATATGTATCTGGATTCCTTAGGAAATGTAATCCCAGACAAAAGTACTTTAGGAGCAACCGCCGTAGGAGTTCCTGGCACGGTGGCAGGGGTTATGGCAGTCCACGAAAAATTTGGTTCCCTACCCCTTAAAGAAATACTGGCACCAGTGATACGACTAGCCGAAAAGGGAGTTATTGTAACCGAAAAACAAGCCAAGCGATTGGACGACTATCGTGACATTTTTATTAAAGTGAATAGCGACACTACTTTTTTTGCAACAGTATATAAACAAGGGGATTCCATAAAATACCCAGCATTGGCCAAAACGCTTCAAAAAATTTCAGAACAGGGTAAAGATGGATTTTACAAAGGGGATGTTGCGGAAAAATTAGCGAATTTCATCCAGGCCAAGGGAGGTTATGTCACTATGGAAGACCTTGAAAAATATGAGGCCAAATGGAGGTCTCCCATTAGCTTTAACTATAGGGACCTTAAAATTATATCCATGAGTCCCCCCAGCAGCGGCGGGTTTACGATCAATCAAATTTTTAAGATGATGGAACCATATGACGTATCGTCCTTTGGGCATAACTCTGTTAAATCCATTCAATTGTTTATCGAGGCGGCGCGTAGGGCATATGCTGATAGAAATTATTTTCTCGGCGACCCGGATTATGTAGAAATTCCTCTGAATGAACTTTTGTCAGAACAATATCTTAAAGAAAGAATGCAAAATTTCTCTTTTGATAAGGCTACCAAATCCTCGGCGGTATCCCATGGAGCCGTTCAGATTGTAGAAAGCGATCAAACCACCCACTACTCCATTGTAGATTCATTTGGGAACGCCATTGCGGCCACAACTACTATCAATGGTGGCTTTGGTTCCAAACTGTACTCTGATGAACTCGGTTTCTTTCTTAACAATGAAATGGACGATTTTAGCGCAAAACCTGGGGTTCCCAATATGTTTGGACTTGTGGGTGCCGAAGCTAATAGCATAGCTGCAGAAAAGCGCATGTTGAGTAGTATGACACCTACCATTGTAGAAAAGGATGGAAAACTATGGATGGTGGTTGGCTCCCCAGGCGGTTCCACCATTATCACGGCTGTGGCACAGACGATTCTCAATTGCTACGAATTTAATATGAGTATGCAGGATGCGGTTAACACTCCCCGCTTTCACCATCAATGGCTACCCGATGCCATCATTTTTGAACCGGACGGATTCCCTGCCAGTTTAGTGACCGACCTTAAGAACAAAGGGTATATTATCAATGAAGAAAATACCCCGGTTATAGGTAAAGTAGATGCCATTAAGGTTTTGCCCAACGGAAAACTGGAGGGGGGCGCCGATAAACGCGGGGATGATACCGCTGTTGGATTTTAGTGTAAAATGGACTAGGGTTATTTAAAGATTATAATCACGACGTAGACTATCCATCCAAAATAAAGATAAAAAGTGCTGAAAAAATTAGGTAAAATATTACTTGGAACATTAGTGCTCTTGTTCATCTTTGGTGGTATTCTCTTTGCTATTTATAATGAAGCTAGGCCCCTAGGCGTAAATAGCGATAAGGCGCACATTTTGGCCCTAAAAATGTTGGATGCCCTCAATGATGACGCCTATAAGGAAACCCGTTTCCTGGAATGGTCTTTTGCCAATGGAAAACACCAATATCGTTGGGATAAGGAAGCCAATACCGTATATGTAACTTGGAGTAATTATCAAGTACATCTCGATTTAAACGAATCCACAAAAAGTTCAGTTTCGAAAGATAAAATTAGTATTAGCGGTGCTGAAAAACAGAGGCTCATTAAAAAAGCCATTTCTTTTTTCAACAATGATTCCTTTTGGCTGGTTGCCCCATTTAAAATTTTTGACCCCGGCACAGAAAGGAGTATTGTACTCCTGGAAGACGGTACCCAAGGCCTGTTGGTAACCTATACTTCGGGCGGGAGCACTCCAGGGGATTCCTATTTATGGAAATTACAGCCCAATGGCTTCCCTATCAGTTTTAAGATGTGGGTGAGTATTATCCCTATTGGTGGCATTGAAGCCAGTTGGGACGACTGGCAAGTAACGGAAAGTGGTGCCTTTCTGCCCAGCCAACATAGCATTGGTCCTATAACCTTGGATTTGGGGGATGTAAGGGGGTATAAGTGATGCAGTTTTCAGTAAACAGTTTTCAGTAAACAGTTTTCAGTAAACAGTACTCTTCAGTTATAAGCCATTAGGCAATAGTCAATAGTGGATTACCACAGTGAACAATAAGCAATTTTAACGTAAGAAGTAAAATAGTATTGAGTGATTAGTATTGAGAATCTAGAACCTAGATGCTAGGTTTTTGGCAACCAACAAATTCCCCTCTTCTGAGAGCCTGTCCCGCCTTTTCCGCGGGAGGTTAGCCTGCCTGCCTCAGGCAGGGGGTGTGTTTCAAACCTCGCAACTTATCCATACCCCTCGGCTTGGGCTTTCCATCCCTTCCGTCTTCTCCGCTGTCAGCGAAGAATCCACCTTCCCTTGGTTAAGGGAAGGAGCTTTTCATGTTTCCCCACTTCGAGTTTACCTTCCGATAGGGAGGCCTGCCTCGACGGCAGGCAGGTGATTTTTATGAAGCGAAACGCAATAAAATTGTATCGAGAAGTAGACGAACAACACCAAAGCAGTTCTCGATACTAAATGCCTATCGGCATTTCACTCGAACTGACGACAGAATCAAGAACATAGAAATTCAAAAGTTTTCGACTCTGGTCGGTCTCTTTATTCTTTACTCTTTTTTCTATAGGCTCTGCCTTTTGCCTTTTGGCTATTCCGTCATTGCAAGTTTACCTCTTTTAGGTCCTTTTTCCCCAAACCAAAAAGTCACCAACAGACCTTTGCAAATCTTATTGGTGACCTTTAGCTTTTAAGGCCTTGGGTACCTCCTATTTAAAATCGGGCCAATATTCCTTCACTTTCTTTCTTAAGAAGGCTACACTGCGCTCCAATTGGTCCATACCGTCCACGCCGTCTTCAATACTGATCCATCCGTCAAAACCAACTCTTTTCAGTTCCTTGAAAATGGCATCATAATCGTTTAGGCCCTTACCTATCTCTCCATGGCTAAGCCTTTTGGCATACCCCATAGCACCGCCTTCTTCCTTTCTCAAATCTTCAATAGTTCCTTCTTTCAGGTAGCGATCGCTGGCATGCATGGTCACAACACGATCGGACACACGGTAGAGGAGCTCCAAGGGATCTTCCCCGGCCAAAAAGGTATTGCTGGGATCGTAATTTACTCCAAAATTAGGATGGTGGATCCTATCTACCAATTTGCAAAAAATGTCCATTTGTTGGGCAAACTCTGGATACTCCCAAAAATCGTCCTTATAGTGGTTTTCCAAAATTAAGGTAACTCCCAATTTTTCTGCATGGGGAAGACATTGTTTTATACAATCCGCTGCAAAGCTAATACCCTCCTCCATAGTCAATTCAGGTCGTCGCTGTCCTGACAGTACCCTACAATAGGAACCGCCCAAGGCGTGGGTCATCTCTATCCACCCTATTTGTTTTTTAATTTCTTTTTCCCGAAAAGCGGCATCAGGATGCGTAAAATCCGGGGAACAGCAAAGCATGGGTATTGTTTTTCCATGACGTTCTACCTGCTCCCTAAAAACGGGCCAGTTGGCCTTATCGCTCATCTCTAAAAATCCGGCATACCATTCCAATCCGTCTACCTCTAGCTCAACGGCCAGGTCGATCCATTCGGAAACCTTCATGGTTCCATCCTTACAAAGTTCATGCATAAATGCTTTGGGAAATACTGCTAATTGTGGCAAATCTTTATTCTTTTAATGTTATTAAATTATTTCTTTTTGTGGGATCCTTCCCAGTTCTTGGGGAGGTTCCGTCCTATTATAGGAAACTGTTCCAAGTCCATCACTTGGGAACTAACAGGCCCGCATTCATCGGAAAGCCAATATAGGCAGGCTACTGCTATTTCTTCGGGGGTAAAAATCCTTTGGGCGGGCGCAAAAATATCTGGTATATCCTTGTACCAGTCCGCCTTCATCCCCTGTTCTTTCTTATTCAAAATTTCTTTTTCCGTAAGTACCCAACCTGGATTGATCTGATTTACGCGTACCCCATTTTCTCGAAACAGACTGTCGCCCAGATTTCTTGTCAAGGTCATTAAGGCGCCTTTGGACATACTATAGGCCAGCAAATCCGGTTCCCCTCCCCAGGCGTTGATCGATCCAATATTAAGGACACAACCACGAACCGAGGATAAATGAGGCAATGCTGCCTGAATAATCATTAAGGGAGCAATGGAATTAACGGCCAGCATTCTTTTTATAAAAGGTACTTCGGTACTCACTATATTGGAAGAAGCTATATACGCGGCGTTATTAACCACCGCATTTAACTGCCCGAATTTAGATATGGCCTTTTTCACCAGTAACTGTGGAGCACTTTCCTCCGTAATATCCATGGTAATGTAAGCTGAGTTATCAGCCCCCAATTCCTTCACCAGTGCCAAGCCAAATTCTTCATCCAATCCGTTGACGACTACCTTCGCCCCTTCCTGTACACAACACTTGGCTATGGCTTTACCAATGCCGGTATATCCACCTGTTATTAATACTACTTTATCCTTTAAACGCATAGGTTTTAATTTGGTTTTAAAACACTTTTCACCACCTTACCGGAGTGCATTTGATCAAAGGCCTCATGCCAATCCTTTAATTCCCATACCCCACCAATAATCGGTTTTACATCTAAGGTTCCGGAAGCCAAAAGTGAAAGCACTTTTTCCCAAATCGGATAATTGTGGCTAAAGCTACCTTGAAGGGTAACATTCTTTTGTACCAATGGGTCCAAGGAGAAGTTTAGAGGTTGTGGGCCCCACCCTACTTTGGTAATATGTCCATTGGGACGCACAAGTTCCAAGGCTATTTTTAAGGTAGCACTGGCCCCTGCTGCATCTATAACACAATCTGCTCCTAAACCATCTTGTTTATTGGCCCAAGCGCTTGCGTCTCCTACAATGCCTTCGCAACCATATTGCTTGGCAATGTTCAACCTTTCCCTATCCGCTTCCAATCCAACAATGGCCACATCGGCACCACATAAACGCGCCATGGCGGCACAAAGGATACCAATGGTTCCAGGCCCTAAAACTATGACCCGATCTCCTGGTTTTATTTTAGAGTTTACTACAACGGCACTATAGGCCACCGAACAGGGCTCCGTTAAACAGGCTTGTTCAAAAGGCAGGTTTTCAGGTACTGTATGCAGACATCTGGCAGGTACCTTAACAAAACGTGTCATGGCACCATTTACTCCATAGCCAAAACCTTTCCTTGTAGGGTCTAGGTTATAAAGGCCCTGTCTGGTAAGTGGACTATTGGGGTCTATTACGGCAGCGGTTTCACTTACTACCCTATCTCCTTCTTTCCATCCGCTTACCCTATTTCCCAATGCTACAATATGACCCCCAAACTCGTGTCCAAGCACTACTGGATAATTTACATGCCAACTATGGTCAGCCGTCCATTGATGTAGATCACTCCCACATACCCCAACATTGGCCACTTCCAAAAGCACATCGTCCTCCCCTATGGTTGGTTTTTCTATTTCCCTGATTTCTACACTCCCTGGCTTGGAAGAAAAATTTACTACTCCTATTGACTTCATCTATTTAACTCGTTTATATTTTGTAATTAGTATTTATTATCGTGTTACCTCCCCGTAAGCATGGATCTTTTCACAAATAAGTCGCAACGAACTTTCCAGGTCGCCATCGGCTGTTTTAAAGGAATCGGCATCTATCGTTAAAGGAGCTCCAAGAACAACCATGGGCGCCCCATACTCAGGACAACGTATTGCCTGTTCCAAGGTAAGTCCGCCAACAGCTTGTACAGGTACTTTTACAGCATTGACAACCTCACGCAATTGATCCATAGGACTTGGCATCTTTAAGCCTTGCGCTGCAATTCCTCGACGTTCGTCATAGCCAATGTGGTGAATAATATAATCACATCCCAGGTCTTCCAACCATTTGGCCCCTTCCACCATATCCGGACACCCTAAATTATCGCCCATTACCTTCACTCCGTAATCTTTCCCAGCTTGTACCACTACCTTTATGGTTTCGGCATGGGCCCTGGCCATTACTACCACGTGGGTAGCACCTGCCTTAGCCATCATTTCCGCCTCCAGATATCCTCCGTCCATGGTTTTAAGATCAGCTACTATAGGTATATTGGGAAAAGCTTCCCTTAATTTGCGAACTCCGTGCAAACCCTCAGCCAATATAAGAGGCGTCCCAGCTTCCAGCCAATCCACACCTGCGCGTAACGCCATGGCGGCGGTTTCTAATGCTTCATCAATATTGGTAAGGTCCAGGGAAATTTGTACAATTGGTTTCATAAATGGTCAATAATTTTTTTAATAGATTATGGTGTATTCTTAGATTTACTGTAATCCTTTTTTCAATTTAAAACACCAATAAAAGCTTCAAGAATGCATTGGTTTTTTCGGGCTACAGCAACATTCCAAAGATATAGAATCACAATACATAAAATTTATCAATTATAAATCCAATATTACCCTTTTCAAATTTTTCAACACTTGGATTGCTCCAAGCAATACTAAACATACCCACCCGACATCAATCTAAAATATTGACTTTTTTATTATTGGAAGAACTATTATTATTGCATTGAAATTTTAATTAATACCGATTTAATTTCAATCCATCGATCATAATATCTTTAAGCATACGATTCCTATACCTTAATTACTGAATATCCATAATGATGACATTTTCCATTAATCGACCTTTAAATTTCCTTTTCGTCTTATTCTTTTGCTTTACAACATCATTTTCATTTGGCCAGGACAATTCTTTATTTGCAGGAGATTCCTTAGCTCCACATAGTTTGAATGAAGTGGTGATTACAGCGAATAGGTTTGGAACATTTCAGAATAAGACCCCTGAAGCCATAGAAGTGGTACATAACAACACCATTCAAAGATATCAATTGCGTACGGCACCCGAAGCCCTTCTCCTATCTCCTGGAGTATTTGTTCAAAAGACCAACCACGGTGGGGGATCACCGTTTGTACGAGGGTTAACCGGAAATCAGACCTTACTATTATATGATGGTATCCGACTCAATAATGCCACGGTAAGATCGGGACCCAACCAGTATTTTAATACCATAGATGTTTTTAGCATTGGAAAAATAGAGGTTTTACGGGGAAGTGGTTCTGTACAATATGGCTCCGATGCTATTGGGGGAACGATCCAAGCCTTGAGTCCAGCGTTGGAGTTGTCCCAAAAGCCATTGTGGGGTACAGACCTTGCTACCCGATTTGTGACCCAGGGCATGGAACAGACCGCCAATACGGCATTAAAGTACAGTGCTAAACGCGTGGCCTTTAGAGCAAATGCCACCTGGCGAAATTTCGGGGACCTTATCGGTGGGGATACTACAGAACAACAAAGCCCTACCGGATATCGTGAACTCGATTTTGACCTCAAGGGCAAAATACTACTTGCGGACCGTTCCAATCTTACCACCGTCTACCAACAAGTGCATCAAAGGGATGTGCCAGTGTACCACAAGGTGGCTTTGGAAGATTATGCCATTAACAAGATGGATCCCCAAAAACGGCAATTGGCCTATGCCCGACTCCATCAAGACCTTGATAATAGCATCTTTAAATCGGCAGTGGTTACCGCCTCCTTTCAGCAGAATGAGGAAGGCAGGATATTACAAAAAAATGGATCTTCCCTGGAACGTACCGAAAACGATAAGGTCCGTACTTTTGGGTTTTCAGCAGAAACTAGGACTAGCTCCGGAGAAATATGGTCGGCCAATAGCGGAGTTGAGATCTATAACGATAAGGTAAAAAGCAGTCGCACCGATAAAGACCTATCCAACAATACCGAAACGTCCAAACGAGGATTATATCCGGATGGGGCTACCATGACCAGTATTGCAGCCTTCAGTATGCATAATCTAAGTCTACAGAAATGGGATATTACTGCCGGAGCTCGATTTAATTCTTTCATCAACAAAGTTACCGATTCGGATTTGGGCACCACCAAATTGACACCCTCTGCCCTAGTAGGTAATTTGGCCGTTCAACGCAGTTTAAACCAATCCTCAAATGTCTTTGGCTCCATCAATACAGGATTTAGGGCCCCTAACATAAATGACCTTGGTTCCTTGGGCATTGTCGATTTCAGATATGAGACACCAAATTTCGACCTCAAACCAGAGCATTCCCTGCAATATCAAGTGGGATATAAATTTCGCAATCGCCAGCTAAAAGCCGAGGTATTTCTTTATCGCAATGAATTATACGATTTAATAGTGCGCAATAGAATTGAGGGAGATAGCATTGAAGGTTACCCCGTTTATCAGAAGAAAAATGTGGAGCGCGGCTTTGTCCAAGGTGCGGAAATGGCTTGGGATCTAACATTGAATCCTAGCTGGAAATTTTCTGGGAACCTGACCTATACCTATGGTCAGAACAAAACCAGTGACGAACCTGCACGCCGCATTCCACCCCTTTTTGGCCGACTTGCCACTGAATATGGTGTTAAGAACTGGACTTTTAATGCGGATTGGCTCATCGCTGGCAGGCAAGACCGTTTGGCTTCCGGGGATATAGACGATAATAGGATTCCTTTAGGGGGCACCCCAGGTTGGAACGTCCTTAATTTACACACTAGTTACACTATGCGTTATATCACGATAGATCTTGGCCTGCAGAATATTTTCAATGAAGATTATAGATACCATGGCTCTGGCGTTAATGGTTATGGGAGGTCTGGAGTGTTATCTGTTTCTGCGAGCTTGTAATGGTGATTTTTGAGTTTTAAATCAAGAACGGAATAAGAAAAGCTCCTCCCTTCAGACGAAGGGAGGTGGCTTCGCCATAAGCGAAGACGGAGGGTTCTGAAATCCCAATCCTTGGGGAAATAGACAGAAGACGGAGAATAAGTGAAAGTTAGTACTTCAAACTCCCCTTTCTTTCCCCGCCTTTGGGCGGTGCAATTCTTTCCCCTCTTCGTTCCAAGAGGGGAGCCGTTAGCTATTGTGCTCAAAAGGAGTTCTACCCCGATAACCTAATTATTTCAACGCCACCCCAATTTGTGCATTTTGTAAAAATGTTAGTTCTATCAATGACGGAATAGGCATAAGTTATAACCCTTAAGAGATAAGCTGGTAATTAAAGCTGGCTCGCAATGACGAACAGTCTATAAGGCTGAACAAACAAACTTTTGCCTTTTGCCTAATGGTTTTTGGCTGAAGAAAACTACCTACTGATTACTGTTTACCGATTACTATTAAGTGTTTATTGCTAATTGTTAATTGTTTATTGCCAAGAAGCAGATTGCCGCGCTTCGAACCCCTTCCGCCTTCTCCTCAGTCGAAGCCACCTTCCCCTGCCTAGGGGAAGGAACTTTTTTTCGTAGTTTCAAAAACCTAGAATATTGAACATTAACATTGTTTAGTGCTAATTGTTAACTGTCAAGAAGCAGATTACCGCGCTACGCACCCAATGACGAACAAAAAAGCTCCTTCCCTTGGTTAAGCCTGTCCCGCGTTTTCCGCGGGAGGACAAGGTGAATTCTCCGCCAGCAGCGGAGGAGACGGAAGGAATTGAAGGCCTAGGTCACATGAATGGGATAATGTACAAGGTATTGGGTTAGTCTCCCTCTTCAAAAACACACCCTCACCTCCCGCTAAAAAGCGGGACAGGCTCTCTTAAGAAGGGAATTTGTTTGTCGCCAATGAGTCTACATCTGGATTCTAGGTTCTGTCTTTCTCTACGAAGTGACGGGCATTCGACCATTAACATTAAACTTTTGAACTTTTGAACTTTAAAACGGTTTATTGTTCACTAATTACTGTTATCCCCTACTCCTCATCCGCCTTGTTCTCATAGTGATTTACCCTTGCATCGTCCTCGTTATCCATAGGAGGGCCTTGTTCTATTTTGCGCCAATCGATGGTTTTATTGTACTTCTTCATGGAAAGTTCGGCATTATAGATACGGTCATCATGGCGCTCCAGGGTATAAGGTGTGAAGTCGGGCTCCGAAGTGAAAAAATCCTGAAGCAATGTTGCCGTAACATCAAACTGATTTACATAGGGAACATTCAATATGTTGTACATGGTCTTTAAAATAGCCCCAAAATTCGCATGGGAATTGGAAACATATCCCTTTTTTACATAAGGGCCTGCCATCATTAAAATAGACCTATGGGCATCCACATGATCTACACCACCTTGAGGGTCGTCCTCGGTAATGATCACCAACATGTTTTTCCAATATTTGGTCCTCGAAAGAAAATGTAAAACCCTACCAACCGCCAGGTCATTATCTACCATAAAAGATTGCGGATAAGGATATCCATCTTCAGGACGGACTCTAGACCCGTGATCGTTGGGCAGCATCATGGTCACCAATTGTGGCATGTCTTCCTCACCTTCGATCCATTTCTCTGTAAACTCCCTTTCAAACTGATCCATACGGTATTGATCGGGGATATTCATATTATAACCGGCATAGTCGTGGCTGGTCCGTGTAAAAAGTGCTTTTTGCATTGGCACCATCACCCCATGGGCCGCCCCTGTATTGGTATCGTACCAATCCTCACGAACGTGTGCCGTTTCATTGGCCTGTCCAAAATTGTAAAAAGAAACCTTTTCCCTATCAAGGGCTTCCCACAATCCGCCTATCTCCGCATAATCCTCGGGGTCAACACTTCCTATGGTTCCGGGATGACGACGCCCTGGAGCATCGGAAAAAATCTTGGCCGTTTTACTTACACTTGCATTGGCCTCTACCCATTCGTTGGGAATTACACCCACTAGCCAGTGGTGGCCATGTACGGAGGCATCACTATCACAATAGTAATTGTCCGAATAGGCAAATTGTTTTGCCGCCTTGTGATGGTTGGGCGAAATTCTCAGGTTAGGGAATTGTGCTTGTAACGAATCTGGCAAGGTATAGGTATTGTTAACACCATAACGGGCCAAGGTACTATCTCCCTTTCCTGTTTTAAGTTGCCCAAAAACCTCATCATAGGTCCTGTTCTCTTTGGTAATATACACTACATGTTTTATTGGACTCTGACGTAGTTTTGGCAAGGGAGGTAAAGGGTTGGAACCGTCATCGGTTACGGTGCTTTCCCTAAAGGTATTGTCTATGGATATTTTGGTATACTCGGCAAGCTTCTCCTCCGTAGGCATAGGTACCCTTTGGAAACTGCCCAATTGGATATCGCCTATATAATCCCCCTGTGGTGGTTCCACAAAATCTCTCCCACCATTGGGTCCAGCTCCAAGGCCTCTACAGGTAATGATATAAATGTTCTTTTCATCTTTGGACAAATCCACCCTTGTAGGTCCCCATCCACTAGGAATAAGTCCCTTGGTGGTTTGGGAAGGAATATCTATAACGGCCACCGCATTGAATCCCAATAGGGCCACATACAATGTCTTTTCATCCTTGCTCATGGTAATTCCGAAAGGCAATAGACCACGGTATTTGTCTATACGGGCATCGACCTTAATGGGAATATGACCAACAATTTCCTGGCTCTGGTGATCAATGATCGTGATATTGTCATTAGTGGCATTCGTTACATAGGCAAATTGCTTTCCAACGGCAATGGAGTTTGGACTTGCTCCCCCGACCACTTCGGCATCTTCCACCGTTTGCCCTATCTGGTGCCCTGTCTTAAATTTTTTGATTACCTTATTATTATCGAGGTCTATGGTAAAAACGCTCATGGCATCAGGATGCAACGGACTCCCCACGCCAGGGATTTTACGCCCTTCCACTACGGTACCTTCAATGGACTCTTTGGTATTGTCACCATAAGGGTGATGGGAAATCATTAGGGAATCGTAATTGGCCGGAGTGGCACCCTCGATCAAGGGATAGGAATACACTCCAACATTGGCCACAAATGCCTGTTTGTTATCGGGACTTATCGCCAAGCCAAAAGGTTGTCGGCCTACATTAACAGACCCTTTTATTTTTTTGGTATCCAAATCGATACGCACCATTCTAAAGTTAGCACGATCTAGCACCAATAATTCGTTCTGGGCTTCATTTATCCGCAGATCCGAAGTAAAACTATCTTGATAATCCTTTCCATCAACAATACCATTTAAAGAAATTGAATCCAATTTAGTAAGGTTCTCCACATCGTATTGGATGACAGCTCCTGTATCTCCCCCGCTCAAATAAACCGTTTTGGAATCTTGCGCAAATTCGACCCCCAAAAAGGACCCCTTTGCCAAGGGTGAAGGAATAGTGCCATCATAACTGGGGATTCTGGTCGACTTCAAGCTAGCTACATCAATTACCGTAAAAACGCCATCGTGCAGGGTAACCGCCTTGCTACCGTCTGGAGATACTGCCATCCCGAAGGGATCATGTGTTATCCGCAATTTATCGCCTACAGGAGTTACATACCGCCCACTGGCCAGAATAGATATCCCATTTTCATCAATAATACTGTACTGGTCTTTACCCGGCACTTGTAAAATGGAAATACTTTTTTGGCGTGAATTACAAGAAATAAATACTAAAACTAGAAGGACTACAAATAACCGATTCATTGGGTTGAAATTAATTGGTGGATGGATGTTTTTTAAATAAAAAATAATATTACGCATTTTTGCTGAAAGGTTAAAGCGCATAGCAATCATTTAAAATAATTTAATTGAAGTATAAATGCGAAAACCCTATTCTACTAACTAAAAAGAAGGGTCATTTACTTAATATTGCCATAGACTGGCACTACAAAATTTCCGTTTAAAAATGGCTTCGGATCTATCTTACTTTGCAGGATAAGCCCCTTGTGGTTGGACTCCAACAGCATAAAAGCAGCCTGTACCATGGGTGCTGCGGTAGTAGTCTGTATGGCCCTTAACCTATGTTTCCCTACTTTTTGCGGTAGTATAAGGTTGGAAGCCTCGCTCCTTCTTAGAATACCGTGACTGTCCTTGCCCTCTACCACCGCATACAACACTATTTGATCTTGTTCTATGTGTGGAATTTCCGTTTCCATTTTCTCCTGCAACATCTTTATGGCTGCATCCCCTTTTTTTAAAGCTGCCAATTGTTGTTCTATCCAGGCGTAATGCCCCGGATACCTCAGGGTCTTGTAATCCAAATTGCGCACCTTGGCCGACAGGGCATCGGGCAGATCGGCGGCCCCACCGGAAGTTAGGTCCTCCTCATAGGTGCGGCCATCTATAATAATTTTTGCCCTTTCCGAGAGCGACTTCAGGTAAACCTTTTTATAATCCCGCAGGGCTTCGGCATCCTTAATATATTCGGTAGCAACGCCAACGGGGCTCCAGGTAAAACCGTAGTAATGGGGTGCCACGGCATGGTCCGTTAAGGCCCCTACCTTAAATTGCAGCTTATCTACTTTGTCTACATTATACTTTCTACAGAATTCCTGATAGAGGTAGTGGGCCAATATATCTATATACCCAGGTGCCAGACCTGATTGCAGTACAAAACCGGTCTCCGCATTTTTGGCCAATTCTATTATTTCATTGGTCTCAGCCACATATTCGGTGAGGTTAACGTAATGAAGTCCGAACTTTTTGGCATAGCTCGCCATTTTTGGCGCCAGACTTCCCGGAAGGCAATCGAGCAACACATCGCCCTGGGTAAAAATTTCCTCCATTTCTTTCGTCATGCCACTTTCGGAAAGACAAAATGCCTTGGCCACCGATGGATTTGTAGTCCCCTCCCCGATCCAATGGGCTACTTTTTCTGCCTTTTGCAGCGTACGATTTCCAATAAAGATCTTTAAGGGTACGTTGCCCCATTCGGAAAGTATCAGTCCAACGGCCTGGGCAATACCCCCTGCACCTGCAATAACCATGTTGTACGACATAATTTGGCACCTAAAATTGTTATAAGAAAGATAGCATTTTTTCTTGGAAGTTTCCGCTGTTACTTGTAGATACTGTCTTCCTTTGTAGGACTACCAGAAGTGACGTTGAGCAAAGGTTAATTTGAAGATATGGTAATTTGAAAATTTGGAAAGAGGTTAATGTAAAAATGTACCAATGGGTTAATGAATCAATTGGTTAATATGAAAATGTGGAAAGTAGAATAAAGCATTGCTGAATGTTCTTTATTAATTATGAGGTCTCGACTGCGGGTTATAGGGATGGGCTCGACCGGACAGGCGTGGATATTAAGAGGCAAGAGCCTTGACACTAGACTCCATCGTCAGTTCGAGTGCTTCTCGATACTATTTTGCTCCACTTCGTTATGCAAAATCACCTGCCTCCCTGCATGTAAACTCGCAATGACGAAAAACAAAAGCTCCTCCCTTCAGACGAAGGGAGGTGGCTTCGCCATAAGCGAAGACGGAGGGTTCTGAAAGCCCGAACCTTGGGAATATGGACAGAAGACATAGAATAA
>NZ_JACLHY010000026.1 GCF_014397245.1 Arenibacter arenosicollis
TACTCTAATATTCCTTCTGGTAATATTAAACTTAACAAGGATAACTCAGTGCCTTTATTCATCAATGTAATTTAAAGCACAAAGAAAATTATTTTTCTCTTTAGACCCAACTTTTGAGATTGATCCCAAAAAAGACTTACAGGCGTTAGCCTGTATCGGATTATCTTGAGCACCGACCCCCAAACAGGTTCACCGAACGCAGTGAGGTAATCCTGGAACGAACTCCATAATGATTTATAGTTGGCACCGCTAGGTGTATAAGCTGTGGAAACAAAAAAGACTTACAGGCGTTAGCCTGTGTCGGATAATCTTGAGCACCGGCCTCTAAACAGGTTCATCGAACGCAGTGAGGTAATCCTGGAACGAACTCCATAATGATTTATAGTTGGCACCGCTAGGTGTATAAGCTGTGGAAACAAAAAAGACTTACAGGCGTTAGCCTGTGTCGGATAATCTTGAGCACCGCCCCCCAAACAGGTTCACCGAACGCAGTGAGGTAATCCTGGAACGAACTCCATAATGATTTATAGTTGGCACCGCTAGGTGTATAAGCTGTGGAAACAAAAAGGACGTACAGGCGTTAGCCTGTGTCGGATTATCTTGAGCACCGCCCCCCAAACATGTTCACCGAACGCAGTGAGGAAATCCTGGAACGAACTCCATAATTATTCATAGTTGGCACCACTAGGTGTTTAAGCTGTGAAAACAAAAAAGACTTACAGGCGTTAGCCTGTATCGGATTATCTTGAGCACCGGCCTCTAAACAGGTTCATCGAACGCAGTGAGGTAAGGATAAAATTACCTCAAATCTTCCAAGGTTTTATTTTTTTCCTTGTTAGGTTGGGTGTGCCTTGTTTTAAATTTTCACTAGTCGCCAATTCCTTTGATTTCCACGTTTATCATGAGCATCCCAACGGGGCCATTTAATCTACCTTTTAATATCTTTTGAGAACGAAATTTTTTGGATTGAATTCTTGTTCGACTTGCCAGCACCTCAATAAATTCATAGGAGATGGTATAGTAATGTCGTTCGTTTTTTTCGGAATTGCGTCAATCTATTCCCTATAAATCCCCGACTTTTGTATTGAATCAAAAAATAAATAACGATGTCTTTACTAACTATAATTTTAAACATTTTGTTACCGCCTTTAGCGGTTTTTCTAAAGCATGGAGTCGGAACCACCTTGCTTATAAGTATTCTTTTAACTCTAGTGGGGTGGTTACCTGGAGTAATCCATGCATTTATTGTTAATAAATAATATAAACACTTAAAATTTAAGAACATGAAAAAAATAGTATTACCATTATTAATAGTTGCGCTGATTAGTAGTTGCAATGTAAAAAAAGATGAGAAGGGCGAATTACCTAATTTGGACGTGGATGTAAGCGCGGATGCCGGGGAATTGCCTGAATATGAGGTCAATTGGGCAGATGTAAATATTGGCACCACTACCAAAACCGTAGAAATTCCAAAAGTTATTGTGGTTATGGAGGAAGAGGAAGTTGAGGTTCCTGTGATTGATGTAGACATGCCGGGCGAAGATAAAATGGAACGCACTATAGTAGTTGAAGCGGAAGTGACAGGTAATGAGCACAATCTGGAGATTCAAGAAGTCAGGGCCTCCGATCGTAGGTTATATGTGATTTCAGAACTTGACAAATTGGAAACCAATTTGGGCGATAAAAAGATGCGTGTGCAGGATCAAATAGAAATCAACGCGCCAGATTTGGACGTCGTGCATATTATTGTTGGAGAGCATGCCGACAATGTATTGAACAACCAATACCGTTATGTAAATTCTATGAACGACTTGGATACCAAAGTGCGAGATGCCCATGTTATTTACTCTAAATAAAATTATAGTAGCTTTAGTTTATAAAGTGCCGATGAAAGCTCATCGGCACTTTATATTTTCAAGTAGAAGATATATTAGTTTAATATTCTTTCATTTTCTCTTTGCGTTTTCGAAGTTGCCGTTCAAGGTCGTTGATCGATTCTGAAATAGAACTAACAAAATCTTTATGACTTGCCTCGGCAAATAGTCGAGGGCCCGGCAAACTTAGTCGTATGTTACAGATTTTTCCAGTTTCCTCCGAAGTGGTATTTTCTTCCTTAAAAAATACATCGGCCCGGATGACCATATCATATTTGGCTCCCAGTTTTTCTAGTTTTTCCTTTGCAAGTTGTTCCAAGCGGTCGCTTTGGGATACATTGTGATATTCAAAAATTATTTGCATATTCATTATTTTTAATTTTTAGAGAGATAACTATTATCATTCAAGATTTTTTAAAATTAGGAGGAAATCAAGAAAAGGATTAATTCTAAAAACGTCAATTTTAATGCAAAACCTGAAGAGTGCTCCAGTTTTATAATTTTTAATTATTACCAATCTGGCCTAATGCAGAATCAGCTCATGGGTAGGTAGCCAAAAAGCTCAATTTAATCTTGACTATAATTAGAACAAAAATGGCGAACAGATGCTAGCTCATGCTGGATTTACTTGAGTACAGCCCCATAAACAGGTTCACCGAGCGCAGTGAGGTAATCCTGGATTGTGTTGTAACTTTGTTTTTTAATCGCCAACAATTATGAACAAAAAGGCCATAATCGTATTTAGTATATTTTTTATTGTAACTATAAGCTGTAAGGAAAAGTTCAGGGTTCAATTGGACGGGAATGAAGTAAATAAAGACATATGCTTCACCAGTGGTGAAAGGGAAAAAATTATTAAATCTATACTTGAAACTCCTGATTTTTAGATGTTTTTACATCCCAGCGTGGAAGGAAGACTTCCCATTAAACTGTTGGAAAATGAATTCATTACTCCTGATTTAAAAATCGAATCCAATGGTTATGCAATTGTATTCAAGGACTCGTTGAACATACTTGAAGGAACAACACACAGAATACGTTTTTCGGATATAGACTGTGAGAATAAAAGAGTTTCATATTCTATATTTTACCCTATCGAGGGTGCCATACTCACTGGAAATGTGGTGAATTCAGATACCCTGTGGTATGCTGAGCATACTAACTGGGGCATAAAAGATTAATTCACAAATAATGTTATTGGAATAGTTCTAATCCAAATTCATTTTTAGTGTCGTATCACAGAGTGTTTCTAAAATCATTTTAAACTTTTCCAAGGATGTAGTTGTCTCTAAAATCCATTAGGGAATTACACCTCAGGGCTGTGTTAAATATTTTTAGTTTCACCTTGGCTTACTGTTCCAAAATTCTTTGCAATTGCCTAGCACTTTTAAATCCACATTTAGAGGCTATATATTCGATAGTATAGTCGGGATTATTAAGCATGGTATTGGCATATTCCTTACGCAATAGTGTAAGGTATTCCAATATGGTTAACCCTGTCCTGTCCTTAAATACCCTGCTAAGATTTCGTGAACTCATTCCTACGAGTGACGCTAGGGACTCTATGTCATTCTCTTTCGAAAGATTCTCAATTAGGAAGTCCTGGACCTGATGCACATGTGGATTGATATGGTTTCTGTAATCGAGGTAAATACTTTGCTGTCTGTGTTTTCCGCTCCTTCTGTGATAAATAACCAAGCCTCTTGCTACTTTATGCGTAAATAGAGGCCCCTTTAAATCTTCAAGAATGGCCAAGGCAAGATCAATCCCTGCACTTATGCCGGCACTGGTGTACACATTATTACTCTTGAGATATAAAATATCGGCTATAACCTTAGCCTGTGGAAATTGGAGTTGCAGCTCATTTATTCTGCGCCAGTGTGTAGTACATTCAGTATCCTTTAACAACCCTGCATACCCCAAAGCAAAAGCTCCGTTACAAATGGAACACACCGTTATCCCTTTCTCAGAACAATCCTTGAGCCATATGAAAAATTCTTTTTCTGCCTTAAAAGCGATACTACTAACATAATCGAAATTCATTCCTGGAACAAAGACAAAATCCCCTTCATTTAGTTTTGCATCATTATAGTTATTGATTTTTTCAAAGCCTAATCCAGCCGTACTAATGGGGTTATCCTTAAATTGAAAAAATTCAATATCCATTTGAAGACCATAGAATTTGGCTTCGGTAAAAACCTGTACTGGACCTGCAAGGTCAAGTAATTCTAAAGTTGGTGGAATAATAAAAGCGAATTTTTGCATATTTTTGTTTTTGATCGGTTTAATAAATATAAGCCAAGTCAATTTTAATATCAGACATTAAGGCGTCAATTTCAGCCAATCCCTAATCGTTGACTGGAATTTGATAATTCCAAAGGATTAGTGGATCTAAATAGACAAAAAAAGCCGTCCACAAATGAACGGCCATAAAAATTTAAAAAAGTGTTGTTTAAATGCAATTTGCACAGGTACAAGTTGAACCGCAATTGCAATTGACACATTTACAATTTGGATTTCCGCATTTTACATTGTCTGTTTTTTGAGTACTATTGCTCATTATTGTTGTTTTCATAATACGTTTTTTATTGTTTCTTAATAAAGTAAAATTAGCCTATGCCTGGATGTATTTGTTATACTTCTTTGGGAATTGATTGTATAGTTTTGGGTTAAATCTTGTCAATTGGGAAACGGTGGGCAATACCCTGGTTCTTAAATAAAGAGGGTGTTAATCCAGTAATAATCTTAAACTGTTTTGATAGGTGTGATACACCACAATAATTTAGTTCACAGGCAATTTGAGATAATGTCATCTGGCCATAGGTCAGCAACTCTTTCGCTTTTTCAATGCGCTGTTCTATAAAATAATTCTCAATTGTTCTTCCTTCAATAAATGAGAATAAACCGCTTAAGTAAGTATACTCATGATGAATGTTGGCAGAGAGGTAAGTGGACATATTTATCCTGTTTACTTCTTCATCCACTTCATTGCGTGCCATTTTTATTACTAGGGTTTTAATTTTCTCAATAAGTTGCCCGGTATTATTATCAATAATTTCGAATCCAATTGTATTGAGTTCTTTATTAAGCCGTTCTTTTTCATTTCTTGAAGGCGCTACCATTAACCTAATTTCCCCAATATTGACTTTTCGAAAAGGGATTAAATTATTTTTTAAAATATTTTCGACTGCAAGTATACAGCGATGACATACCATATTTTTGACGAGTAGGGTAGTTGTAATCATAATACCTAATTATTGGTCAATGCTATTCACTTTTATTGGTCAATGCTATTCACTTTGAACTGGTTATTGAAGACTAAAATATAGGCACCTACAGTAAAATCAAGTGATGAGCAAAACATATCGTAGCTTGGAGGAATCAGTCCTGGGTCCGAAAAAAAATTATAGGCAACATCCCAACATCCATGCAAAAAATAGCCAAGAGCTAGTATATGAACTCCTTTTCTTATGCCGTAATAGGCTAAAAATAGGAACAAAACTGCTTGGATGGTATTTACCACCAATGTTTGTAAATCTGTCCATACAAAACCTACATAGAGGAATCCGATTCCGGATAGAATAAGTCCATAGATTATCATTTTATTCAATTGTTTTAATATGCTAAACACTAATATAATCAGTAGTCCAGAGGATATTCCGATAGTGATTGGTATCATAGTATTTTATTTTTTAGCTAGACTTAATTAGAAATTAACTGATTTTAAGATTGCTTTTGCATTTCTAAACCTTGAACTATACAGTGGGTTTTATTATATTCTTCGCGACATTGTGTGGAGCAAAAATAAAGTTCGTTTTCATTTGGATGATGGATTGCATTTTGAGGGTTGACGATCAACATTCGGCAAATGGGATCGATATAGGTGGTCCTTGCTTTTTCTATACCCACTTCAAATAATTCTTTTTGTCCATTAATATTTTTAAATAGATGACGGCCTAAGGATTTAAATGCGCAGATAGAGTTATTTGTTAATGACGCTACAAAGTCATCAGAACACCAGAAGGTGCCAGCTGCGGCCTTAGCGGCAATTCTGGCTGCGAGATTTACTGTAGATCCAAAATAACTATCGCCCCGGGTCAAAACATTGCCAAAATGTAAGCTCCCATGTATCTGAAGAAAATTTTCTTCGTTGGTTGTACTGGTTTCTAAATTAAGTGCTGTAGCAAGTAAAAAGTCGGGATAATCTGATATAAACATTATTTCATCCCCTGTTCGTTGATGAAGTTTGCTGTCACCCACTAGGCAATTTTCTGCGATTCTAATATATTTATCAATTAAATCGGCAGCAGAAGTGGCGCCGTGTGTTTCCGTAAGTGCGGTATACCCCGATAAATCTGCCATTAGAATAGCTATATTCTTTTCCATAATTAATGTTTTATAATACAAATATATCCCAGATTTTAGGCATGATACGGACAACAATATGTCAAAAACGGACAACATTAATTTTGTTTTTACAGAAGTTAGTTAGATATTGAATAACCAAATCCGAAACCAACTTCTCCTAACGCCTTAAGGTAGTATCACCACCTTCAATAAGCTTGAAAAATACAGACTGTGTAAAAACCTAAAAAATATTGAATCCTAGAATTTATACGGCTATAAGCGTAAGTAAAGGTGAGGTATTCATACCTTAGCATTTTTATGTCAATGGTCTTTGGCTTTGGCGAAACAACAGCGCTATTTTGTTAAATATTAAATGGAGTAAACCTTCCGGATTGGATTTTAAAAAAGCTGTGCTTTTTATGGTTATCAGCACCTTTTCATTTGCCTTGATGAATGTTTCAGTAAAATATTTAGCTCGTATCCCAACATTCCAAATTGTATTTTTTAGATGTTTTGGCTCCTTTGTGTTGGCAACTACTTTTATTCTGAGTAAGGGGATTCCAATATTCGGTAATAAACGAAGATTAATGTTGTTAAGAGCCATTCTGGGCTTAACGGCTATGAGTTTGTTTTTTCTTTCCTTAAAACACTTACATGTAGGGACAGCAGTTTCATTGCGCTATGTGGCCCCTATTTTTGCGGCTATTTTTGCTGTTTTCGTGTTAAAGGAAAAATTAAAAAATGTTCAATGGCTTTTCTTCCTAACTGCTTTTGCAGGGGTTCTGGTTTTAAAAGGATTTGATGGCAATATTAATACCACAGGATTAACTTTAATCCTAACTGCATCCGTTTTTAGTGGAATGGTATATGTGGTTATTAGAAAAATAGGGGTGTCTGACCATCCAGCAGTTGTAGTAAATTATTTTATGTTCGTAGGTACTGTTATTGGCGGACTTCTAGCTATTTCCGTATGGATACAACCCATTGGTTACGAATGGGCGTTTTTGCTTCTCTTGGGTGTTTTTGGTTTTATGGGGCAATTATATATGACCAAGGCGTTTCAAATTGCAAAAACAAATCTTGTAGCTCCTTTAAAATACATTGAGGTAATTTTCACTATTTCCATTGGCGTTTTTTGGTTCAATGAAGCCTACTCTATTTATAGCTTCATAGGATTATTTATGATTATCTCTGCTTTGGTATTGAATACTTTGGTGAAAAAAGATTAGAAAGATTGGAACCGAAGCATCTTTACTTTGTTAGGTCCTGCACATATCAAATTCTAAAATTGTTTTTTAGTTGTTGATTTTCCCGAAAGGGGCATTCTTTTTTTAATAATTGTACAAAAATGAATAACAAATCATAAATTAGTTTTAGCTTTGTTTTTGAAATGGGGTGCTTGCCATAAACCGCAGGCTGAGATGATACCCAGGAGTTTTTGCTCTGAACCTGATCCGGATAATGCCGGCGTAGGGATTTTGATTCGATGTAGCAATCTTGCCTATCGATACGATCTTCATCTTTCCATTTCACTAATTTAAGTAAGGAAATCGATGGACAATTTTTTCACGCATATTACCGTGTTGCAATCCTTGGGAACAGCTTTTGGCGTAACACAGGTGCTCCTGGCACGGAATAACAATATTCACAATTATTTATTTGGGATTACTTCAATTCTAATCGGTATCTGGGTGCTTTATCAATCAAAACTGTATGCAGATATTATACTCCATCTATATTATCTGGTTATGAGTATCTACGGTTGGTTTTATTGGAAATTCGGTATACAAAAAGAAGAAACTCCAATTTCTTATGCCAACACCACGGAACGTATAACAGCAATGGGCATTGTACTGCTTTGTTTCGCACTTATGTGTTTCTGGCTGGTATTTTACACCAATTCAGATGTTCCCATCTGGGATGCCGCCGTAAGCGCATTTGCATGGGCCGGAATGTGGCTCATGGCCAAAAGAAAGATGGAAAATTGGATCTATCTCAATATTAGCAATATTGTTGCTATCCCCCTTCTCTTCTATAAGGAACTTTACATATACGCCGGACTTACCATTTTCTTATTTATCGTGGGAACCTCAGGTTATTTTAAATGGAGAAAAATAATTACATATGATACAGGTAGACAAACTGCAAGAGCTTAGGAAACTTTGTTCGGGAGTAGAAATTTTTCCTAATGAAGTTTTGGATTGGATAGGGGAGGAAAACCTTTGGAGTATATGGGTCCCTAAAACTTTTGGAGGATTGGAGCTGTCCCTAACAGACGGACTTAATAAATTGAAGGAATTGGCTCGGATCGATGCAAGCCTTGGCTGGACGGTTACACTTTGCAGTGGTGCCAACTATTTTATTGGAAACTTGGAGGAGTGTGCAGCCCGGGATATTTTTCTAAGTTCCAAGGCTCCTGTTTGTTTGGGAGGAAGTGGAGGTGTTTCTGGAACCGCCGTGATATGTGACGATCATTATAAAATATCGGGTAAATGGCGCTATGCCACTGGAGCCCCTTATCTTACACATTTTACCCTAAATGCCGAAATTCTTAAAAAAGGAATTAAATTAATAAATGATGATGGATCACCAAAAGTGCGATCATTTGTTATCTCAAAAGATAAGGTTCAGATTATTGAAGACTGGAATACGATGGGATTGAAAGCTTCGGCTACCCATTCTTTTGAAGTAAAGGATCAATTGGTTCATAAATCCTGTAGTTTTCTGTATAACCAAAATTACTTGCCTCAACCCATTTTTAAAATTCCATTCAGCCTTTTTGCCGATCTAACACTGTGGGTAAACTATATTGGAATGGCCGAACATTTATTGGAGGAAGCTGCCTGTTTTGTGTCAAGTGCGAAAATGACAGATTTGGAAGGTGTGGTTGTAGTTTCCGAACAAAAGATAACTAATTACGCGGCGGAAATAGAGAAAAGAATAGATGAGGGAATGGTTTTTAAAACCGATTACATTGAGCTGATACATAATGAAGCTACAAATTCGGTGAAAAGTATTTCTAGGAATATCATAGAAATTTTCCCTCATTTGGGTGTAAAAGCAAGTAGAAAGAACCATCCGTTAAACCAAATTTTCTCCGATTATTTTACAGCGACACAGCATCATATTTTTACAAAAGAATAAGCAAAATTGCTGTAGGAGTACATTATGAAATACATCTTACTTGATGATTGAACAGGACTTTAGCTGGGGCAACACAAATGGTAGGATTGTTTTGTAGCCCTTTTGATATAAAAGGTTGATTAGAGATTGATCCAATAGGTAAGTTTAAAAACCAATGCCCTATTCTTGCTTGTGAAATTAGAGGGAAAATAATTTTCCGTATAAACTATGTAGAAATCCGAAGCGGGCTTATATCTCCATTGAAACCTTGCGTTCAAATTCATATTGTCCGTTAAATTATTGTACTGGTAATAACCTGTAAAGAAAAGTTTATCTGTAAAGGTGACATCCAACTTTGGTCCTAAAAGAATTAACTCTGCTCTTCCGTAGTCTTCCTCCAATTTTAGATTATTATAATCAAAACGCATAGCAATATTTACATAGGGTTGAAATCGCATATCCAGCTGCCCGGCTATATTTAGATTGGTACCGTTGTAAAACCCGCCATAAGTGGAGTTTAACAAGAAATTCATTTTTTTTGTAGTGTTACTCTGATAAGTGGCTGAAATAGTATTCCAGCGATATTCCTCTCCTTCCAAAAATTTTCTGGACTCGGCATCGTTCACAGGATTGAAATCAAAGGTCAGTTGTTGAAAAACATGTTCTACATCCAAACTTAGGTTAGAAGAGTTTTTAAATTCAAATGCATATCCTATGGCATATTCCCTATCCACCAAGGTACCGTTGGGTAAATAGGTGTCATTTATTCTAGCCTGGGGTCCAGCGTAAAGCAAACTATTGTTCTCTGGGTAAATTTTATAAGCTACTTCCGAATAATAGCCCATTTGTCCAGGATATACCATACTTCCAGGCACATAGCCAACTTCAGCATTAAAATTTTTATTAACGAAAAAGGTTCCCAAATTTGCCAAGAGACTACGGTCGGAATACTGGAAAAAAGCTGAGCCGGACATGGTCTTTGCCTTGTTTTTGTCGTCAAAGGATTGGGCTAAAAAAGAACTATGGTACCATCTGTTGTCTTTACTTCTCAGCACCAGATCAGCATCAATGACTCTATTGTACGTGTTTGGTCGAACACGCTCATCCATAGTAGGCCGGCCAAAAATACTGGGATGGTAATATTTCAGTGAATCGCTTTCAGAAACCCCTAAACTTTGTTTGTTCACAAAGGTCATGGAAAAACTGGATTGTTCATGAAACATTCTTTGAACGGTTGCTACAGTGTAGTTTTGGGCAGGTAGTCCCAATTCCAGCATTTTCTTTGTTTGCATATTCATGACCCCTAAGCGCCATTTTTCATTTATGGTTCCACTAAGTCTGGCCCCATACATTATGGGTACTTTCTGAGCAATTCCTGATGTATCCTGTATTATGCCAATACGTCTTGAGAAAAACGGTCGGGCAGAATCAAAACCGGCATTGTCAAAAAGATCACTATTTTCCAAGAAGAATTGCCTTCGTTCGGGAAATCGAAATTCGAATCGCGACAAATTAAGAATTTGCTCGTCCACTTCTATCTGGGAGAAATCCGGGTTAACGGTGAGGTCCAAATTCATAGAGGGCGTTATGCCTATTTTGGCATCGAAACCGGTCTGAAGTTCGGTAGAGGATTCAATGGGTTCTAGCTCCCGATCCTGAAATGCCCCTCCAGAAATATAGGGTATTAGTGAAATATTGGAACTAGCCTCGGGAATAGGATCTTCCCATACCAGCTGGCCCGCATAGGCAAAGGTGCCTGTGTAGAATTGTCGTGGAGTACGGACCCAGGCCGACTTAATATTTCTCTTTTTATCCAGCCTATCAAAAGTAACATTCCATTCTTTTACATCACTTTTATACTTAAAACTCTTAAATGGGATCGCCAATTCGGCAATCCATTTATCCTTGTATCTAACCACTTTGGAATACCACTTATTATCCCAGTAAATATTGAAGGCATTTTCGCCATTACCACCACTGGATACGGTACCTTCCCTTTGTGCCCCGATGGCTGTAACGTTAAAAAAGTATCCGTTCAAACGGTCATTGTAAGGCCCAAAAATAAAGGAAACATTATCGTTTATGGCATAATTGAAATCCCTTCGAAGTGTACTTACCACATCTGGGGTATCATCGTCGTAACAAACAAATGAGACATATAAAAATTCATCGTTATAAGTCAGGCGTGCCTCCGTTTGAAAAGGGGAAGGCAAACTATCCACGGGAAAGTTCTGATACCAATTATCGGCAACATCGGCCTCCTTCCAGGCAACTTCATCCAAGATACCATCCAACACAATTTCACCAGAGAATTTTTTGATTTTTAATTTGGTTCCAGGAAGGTTTTGGGCATTTCCAATTAAGTATAAAAAAAGTGTGGCCAAAAGTATTGATAACTTCATCTATTCCTAATTATTTAACTCATTGTCAGACTAACCGTACTAAAGATAGGGTATTTATGCTTATTTTTTCCAGTGTTGTCACACTCCATTTTTCTTGTAGATTTAATTTAAGGAATAATGAAAATGAAAATTAAGGGCAGGTAATTGTGTGTTTAAAGTACACAATAAAATAAAAAGTGGTCTTGAATGTTAAAACGAAATAGCTTCAGAACCTAGAGAAAATAATAAAGAAAGTGAAGTGGAAGGAGTAATAATGGCAAGTTAAGAACTTTAGGTCAATAACAGATATAGAGGGTGGTTATTGCAAGTACATGGCCAAAGGATTATGTGATGCTATAGAAGTAATTGGAATAAGTGCATTTGAATGTTGTGTTCAATTCTTTTGAAGGGCCACCAGTTCTTCCAAAACTTCCTGCGCCTCAGCATATTTTTTATCGCTTTCCGATCTATTGATACTGGAAAGTGTGTGCCATTCCTTCATTAGGCCGTTGTATTTTTCTTGAAGCTTTTCTTCTTTTGATTTATTTTTGAAAATTCCGAACATGACTATTATTTTAAGTGTTTTGTGATTTTGGAACTCATGGGGCTGGTATTTGAAAAGAAATAATCGACTAAATTTCCTTTGTCGTCCACAAGATATTTTTGAAAATTCCATTTTACCGTAGAATTTTTAAGGCCGTTTATAGATTTGTTTGTAAGCCATCTATACAGGGGATGCTGGTTTTTGCCTTTTACCTCAATCTTTTCGGTTATTAGGAATTTTACCCCATAATTTACTTCACAAAATGTTTCAATGTCCTTGGCCTTGCCAGGTTCCTGGCCCCCAAATTGATTGCATGGGAACCCAATGACCGCCAATTTATTTTTATAGGCTTCATGAAGTTCTTGTAGTTCTTTGTATTGGGGAGTAAAGCCGCATTTTGAAGCCACATTTACAAATAAAATATGCTTTCCTTCAAAGGCTTTGAGGTGTATCGGCTTACCGCTTAAGTCATTTATATTTATCTCATATAGGGTTTGCAAATCAATCTTTTCATCAGGTTTTGAACCCGAGAATAGAGTTGCCGCAAATATTTTAAACGGATTCATACATTAAATTTTAAAAGTTACAATTCCGCAGTCCATTTCAAAAATTTGACCGGAGATAGAGGAGGCTTTGTCCGATAATAAAAATTCTGCCATATCTGCCACTTCTTTGGGGTTTAGAAATTTCTTTAAAGGGTGTCGTTCTTTAATGTTTTCGATCATCTTATCGTTGCGCAGAAGCTTTGAAGCCAATTGCGTATCTGTAACCGTGGGTGCAATGGCATTTATGCGTAAGGTGGGTGCTAATTCCGCACCCAAGGATTTCACCAATCCTTCTACACCGGATTTGGCAGTGGCAATACTTGCGTGGTAAGGCATGCCTAATTTGGAAGCCACCGTGCTAAAGAGTAAAACCGAGGGTCGTTCGCTTTTTTTTAATATGTTCAAATACTTTTGAATAGCCTTTACGGCGCCAATAACATTTATTTCAAAGTCTTCCCTAAAGTCTTCCAAGCTTAACCTTGCAATAGGTTTTAAATTGATGCTTCCTGGACAGTATACCAAGGCATCCATAGCTGTAATTTCTGGTAATTCGTCCTTAAGTATATCACAATTAAAATGTGTTAAATTGGAGTGGGTTAGTTCTGGGACAGACCTACTAATGTTGATTACTTTATGGGAATCAACCAAAGTTTCAAGAATAGCATTACCTATCCCTTTGCTACCTCCAATTATAACTACTGTTTTCATTTTATGGATGTCTATATGTTGGAGACCAACTGCCTACCCTTTAATCTTTTTTCTACTTTTCGTTTTATTGCTGTTAAGCGCTTCATGATGTCCATGATCTTTTCATCCTTTTGGTGCTTATAAATTTCGTTCAAGCCCAAAATTAAAGCCTTTGCTTTTCGTGAAATTTCAATCCTGTCACTTGTTGAAAGCGATTTTAGTTTTCTTTGTTCAAATTCTAATGCTTCGTTAATGAGATCCATAATATTAATTTTTAAGATAGTTTTGTAATTCTGCTATTTTTGCCGGAGTATTAAATTTCCCTACGCATCAGTTTTATTACTTCCGTTTCAGAAATTGAAAACTGATATTCGATAGCTTCAAAAGGTGTTCTGTCTTCCCAAGCCATTTCAATAATTCGATCTATATCCCTTTCGCTTTTGATCATTTAAAATTTAGAAAATCATATTTGGCCTTATAATTTGCCTTTTGAATAAAAAGTTTGTCAAAGAAGTCTTTGTTTTCTTTGAAGTTCTTGTCTACTCCAAACCGTATAAAACGTCCTTGGGAATATATATGGTTGCTGTTACTTTTGTAAATAACCAATTGATAATAGGGAATTACCCAAGTAAAATTGCTCAGGCCTTTTATAATTCTTATAAGTATTCCCAAGGGGCGTAATTCTATATTTGCAAAGGTAGCGTCAATGGCCCGATTTTGGTAGGCTTTCAAATTTGGACTAGAATCTTCGATAATCATTTTTTTAGAAGTGCACCCTTTCATTTTTATGGTTTTTATAAAACTGAAAGGCTTCCCTACAACATCATTGATAAGTAGGGAAATGTCTTTGTTTTTATGTGAAGTTTCTAAAATCATCTTGATTTAATCCTGTTATCAAAGCTACAAAATGTTTAATAGTTTTGAAAATTAGTTAAACAAAAAGGGATTCTATTTGCTTATGACGGTATAGGCTATTACTATGCACGTAAAGTTTTAATTGGAAACCAGTTTATTGATCAACCCACTGAAGATTAAACCGTGGAACGGATAGACGCTATACCAATACAAACGGCCAGCAAGTCCACGTGGCCTAAAGGTCGCTGTTTGTTTTAAAAGGCCATCTTCAATTTTGAATTCCAACCAAGCCTCTCCCGGTAGCTTCATTTCAGCATAGAGCAATAGTTTTTTTTCTTTTTTATCACTGAAAATTACACGCCAAAAATCTAGGGCATCCCCCGCATTCAATTCGGAGATATGGGTTCTACCACGGCGTAATCCAATACCACCTACCAGCTTGTCTATATAACCTCTTATTTTCCAAAGGAAGTTTCCATAGTACCAACCCGTTGTTCCGCCAATAGACCAGATTTTATTAATGGTATCTTCCTCATTTTGGACTTCACGTTCTTTATAGTCTTTAAAACAGCCATATCTGGGAACATTAATATATTTGTGCAGGCTATTCCTTAAGCGACCACTGCTTACCATGGAATCTTTCCAACTGGATACAATGCTGTTCTGTTCAATTTTTTCAAAAGCCAATTCTACAGCTTCTTTGTAGGTTATGGGATTTACCTCCAGAAGTTGATTTATATTGCTGGGTTTCCCAACAATTTGGACGCCCATACTATCTACTAGTGCTGTTGCCAATTTGTAGGAGGTTGAGGTAACAAAGTACAGCCAATACGAAGAAAGTTTTGGGGTCATTACCGGCACTGTTAGGATATAACGCTTTAGTCCCCTTATCTCTGCAAACTCCAGGAGCATTTGTTTATAGGTCAAAATTTCGGGTCCAAAAATATCATAGGAAGTGTTGAATAGCTCTTTTTTTCCTTTTGCCCTTGATAAAAACGCCAACACATCCCTCACTGCCAATGGTTGTGTTTTGGTATTGAGCCATTTCGGCGCCACCATGACCGGTAATTTTTCTACCAGGTCCCTAATAATCTCAAAGGATGAACTTCCTGATCCTACAATGATACCAGCCTTTAAGACGGTAAGAGCGTATGAATCCGAAGCCAAAATGTCCTCTACATTTTTTCTGGATTGTAAATGTTTGGAAAGTTGCTCATCGTTGGTTATTCCACTTAAATAAATGACCTGTGTTAATTGGGTAGATTGAAAATAGGTTTTAAAATGTGACGCACAAGCGGCCTCCAAGCGTTCAAAATTGTTGGATGAGTTAGACATGGAGTGGATTAAATAATAAGCCACATCAATATCTTTAGGGATATTTTTGAGTGTTTCAGGTTTTAAAAAATCTGCCTCAACTATGGTGATGTGTTCATCCTTAAGATAATTTTTGTCGGCTCTCAATTTATCCCTTACCGCACAGACCACATGATGACCTTCGTTGATCAAAATGGGGATCAATCGTTTTCCGATATAACCTGTGGATCCTGTTACGAGAATTTTCATCTGTTACCTTAATTGGATAAATCATTAAATGGTAATACTGCATTACAAGCCAATAAAATTATTGATCTTAATATCGTTGGCTTTTAAATCGAACATGAGGTTATATAAGCCAAAAAAGGTCCTGTTGATATAAATAAAATGTTTGGAACCTCTATTTCCATTCATTTTTCGTAATTCGGTACTCTTAGAATAACGTTGTCCCAATTCGGTGATTTTTCCAAAGAATTCACCATCTGAAAAGTCAAAGGTTTCTTCATGAAACGGTTGGGTGAAAAGAGATAATAATTCATGGAACATATCCGTGAAGAATTTCGTTTCTTCCTTTGAATCGTCTTCACGTAAAATTTCCAATTCGTATAGTTTGGAAACAAAAAAATTATAATCCCTAATATTTTCCGGTTTGGCGAGTTCAAAATAAGGGATATAGAATTCATTGGGAATAATTTTCATACAACCAAAATCCAAAGCAATCAATTCACCTTCCTTGGACACCAAGAAATTACCTGGATGTGGGTCGGCATGCACTTTTCTGAGTTTATGAATTTGAAACATATAAAAATCCCATAGCGCTTGGCCTAATTTATTGGCTTTAGCTTGATCGGTATTGTAGGCAGCAAACTCGGAAAGGTGTTCGCCTTTCATATAGTCCATAGTAATAATGCGATCAGAGGATAATTCTTCATAATATTCAGGGAATAAAAGGTTGGGAATAAATGAGCAGGCTTTAGCAATTTCCTTGCTCTGTTGCATTTCCAACACATAATTTGTTTCCTCAACCAGTTTTCCTTCAACTTCTTTAAAGTACTTGTCCGAGTCTTTACCTTTTATGTTGAACATTTTTATAGCAATGGGTTTAACCAAGGCTAAATCGGACGCTATACTCTCTGCAACTCCAGGATATTGGATTTTCACAGCAAGTTTTTTCCCATCCTTAACTGCCTCATGGACTTGCCCAATGCTGGCGGCGTTGACTGAAGTTGTGTTGAAGGAATCATATAATTCACTTGGCAATTTGCCAAAATAATTTTTAAAGGTTTTAAGTACCAGAGGGGGAGACAAAGGTGGTACGGAAAATTGGGCCAAGGAAAATTTTTCTACATAAGCCTGCGGCATTATACTTTTTTCCATGCTTAGCATTTGTGCTACTTTAAGTGCACTTCCTTTGAGTTGTTTAAGGCTGTCATAGATATCCTCGGCGTTGTTTTCGTTGAGTCGCGTCCTGGCCTCAATTTCCGTTTTGGTAAGTTCATCGCCGTAGTACTTGAGATAATTAACCCCAACGCGGGCACCCGTGGAAACCAATTTTGAGGCACGATGTATTTTTGAAACAGGTATATTGTCTATTGTTTTCATCAACGGAATTTAGTTCGTGTGCATTCTTTCCTTGAAAATGAATTTTCCAAAATCGATCACACTTTTAAGAGGCGCAATATTTAAAACATCAAAACTAGCGTTGACCGATTTTTCTATAAAAATGTCGGTCTTTTCAAAAGAGGCAGAGGTGTCGTCCATCCAGAATTTCATGGTCAGCAGTAATTGCAACCAGGCCGATTCCCTTAGCGCGCGTCGCTGAATTTTATCTATTTGTTCCTGTTTAATATCAAGAGTCTCTATGTTAAGACCCTCAATGTATGAGGTAAAGCTCTGTTTTAGCTCCGATAGTAAGGTTAGACTTTTAAGACCGTTCTTATGGCGATCCAGTGCATGAACCACATAACTTCTATTGGCAGTCAAATTTTCAAAAAAAGTGAAGTAGAAACTCAATAGTTTATTACGGGCATCGAAAGATTTATAGTCTTCACTTTTTTCCAAAACAGAAAGAGTATTGTCGAAAAAGGCTTTGAAAACGCGTTTATCAATAGCCTCAAAAGAACCAAAAAATTGATAAAATTTTGATTCTTCAAAGTTGTTGGCTTTAGCAAAAGCGTAGACCGATTTTGGGTTTTCGTTATGTTCAAGGACAAAATCCATATAGGATGAAATAATGTCGTTTTCTGAAAGTGTTTTCTTTTTTGCCATGACTTAGGATTGTATGGCACAAGGTACAAAATGTTTAACCTTTTTATTTAAATATTAAACAAACTTTAACTTGATTTTAGAATATGGTGGTTTACTATGAGCTTTGAAGTCCTGAATTGCTTCCTTTTATAGTGGATAAAGTATCAAGTAAAATAGGTAGTCCAGGTTAAATCCCTTGATTTATATCCATGGAGTACGGATTTCTTAGCAAACTGGAGATAACATTAACAATTGGGCGCAGCAAATTTTTGGAGGTTCTCCTATTTTAATGAAGCAATATGTAGATTAGAGCTTTTGGACCAATTGATCTATTCGGGAAAAAGGAACGATGGCTTTGGGCAAGTCTTTTTGATTTATTTCCCGAAGCATATTGCCCAATACCCACAGCTCTGAGGTATTGTCTGTTAATAGCAAATCATGAAAATTTTTGAAATATGCCATAATATTGTCTTTGCCCGGTTGAACGGTAAAATAGGAAATGAATACAATATTGTCATATAAGGGCTTTAAATCCTTTAAACTAAATATTGGGATACTTTGTCCAAGAAAAATGGCATGGTAGCCTTTAGACAGGATTTCATAATTAAGAAACATTAGCCCCAACTCATGTATTTCATTATCAGGAAGATATAGCACAAAGGTTTTGGAAGTTTTGGTGGGTGTGTTAAATTGTAACTTTTCAGTATTCACCAAAACCTTTTGCTTGATCAAGGCGCAAATAAAATGTTCGTGGGAGGGTGTAATGGTATTAGTCTGCCAAAGTAGTCCCAATTCATGTAAAAAGGGAATAAAATCTTCATAGAAGATATTCCGAAAAGATTTTGCTTTTAATAGCTCGTTATAAGTTTTGAAGAACAGACCTTGGTCAAAATTCATCATCGACATTTTAAAAGAATTTAAAACATGTCCGTTGTTACTTTGCTCCGAAACCAAATCTCTCACAACGTTTGGAATTTTATCCTCTCCAAGTTGCGATATCTTTGAAATCTTATAACCGTTATTATAGAGAAACGTAACGTTCAGTAGTTTCTGTAGGTTCTCTATATTGTAGCATCTTATGTTGGTATCCGTTCTGTTTGGTTGAAAAAGATTGTAACGTTTTTCCCATATTCTGATAGTATGAGCCTTTATGCCAGAAAGATTTTCAAGGTCCTTGATGCTAAAGTTACTTTTAACGTTGTTCATTATTTTGGAAAAAAAGTTAAACAAAAGTATAATTTTTATGGCTCATTTCAAAGTTGGGGTAAAAGCTAAGCTCAACGGAGCTCAGTCCTTTCTTATTTTACTGGACTGTAGTGTTATCTTAAAATCCGGAAACCCAACAAATACTAAATTTTAATATTTGTTGTGCAATTGGCCAAATCGTATCTTTAGGGCTGAACAATTACATTTTGATATCAATTTCCCAATCCATTTCCTCTAATAGTAGGGAACTGTTGCAGTTCTTGAAAAGTACTAGTTTCTCCAAGGCAATACTCATCGCCATTGCGGTTACCTTGCCCATTTTAGGGGGTATTTTATCTGGACATTTAGAAATTGGACTGGCTCTTTGCTTAGGGGCCTTTTGGAGTTCACCAAGTGATGTCAGTGGAAGTTACCGCCACAAAAAATTTGGAATCCTGTTTTCTGCGGTATTGGTCATGGTAGTGAGTTTTATTGGAGGATATTTGAAGTTTGAGGCTTGGTTGCTACTGCCAATTTTAGGGATTTTGACATTTGCCATTGCGTTTATCTCGGTTTATGGGTTTAGGGCATCATTAATTAGTTTTTCGGGCTTGTTGGCCTTGGTGTTGAGTTTCGCCCATGATTCCCAGGAATTGGAGATCTATGAATATGCCTTTTTGGTAGGTGTTGGTGGACTTTGGTATTTGTCGTTGGCAGTCCTTTGGTACCGCATAAACCCAAAAGCTCAGACTGAGGAACTTTTTGGGGAAACTTTTGTTCTTACTGCTGAATTTCTTGAAACTCGTGGTAATTTGGTTGGACCGCAAACCGATCGAAAGGAATTGCAGACCAAATTATATGAAATACAAAGTAAATTAATTGAGCATCACGAAACCCTAAGGGAAATTTTGCTTCTGTCACGGAGAACCTCAGGCCGATCTAATTATCAGGCCAAACGATTATTGGTATTTGTTCAATTGGTAGATATGCTTGAAACGGCAATTGCCAATCCCGTGAATTATGATAAAATGGATGCGCTTTTCAACCACCATCCGGAATATATAAAGAGCTTTCAGAACCTAATATTCGAAATGTCCCGTCAATTAAGGGTAATGGCCGAGGTGGGAACCGACCAAAGTAAGTTTCCGAATAATTCTAAATTGGCCGATTGTTTTACCAAGGTGAAACAGGAAATTGATTTTTTTAGGAAGGAAAGGGAGGCTTCCGATTACGAGGGATTCCTAATGCTTCAAAACCTTTTGGAATATCAGGAAAAGCAATTTGAAAAACTTAAAAAGATAAAATGGCTCTTAGGGAATCCGGATATGGGTTCTGTCGATTTAGTGGACCGGAATGCTTCCAAACGTTTTATAGTGTCCCAAGATTATGATCCCAAATTATTGTTAAGGAACTTTAGTTTTAAGTCGACCATATTTAAACATTCGTTGAGGTTAGCGGTTACTGTCATGATTGGGTACGCTCTTGGTTCGTACTTCGATTTTCAGAATCCTTATTGGATTCTCTTAACCATAATCGTAATTATGCGCCCAAGTTATGGGCTTACCAAATCTCGATCAAAGGATAGAATTATCGGAACTCTCATAGGCGGTGCCATTGCAACCGGCTTTGTTTTTCTAACTCAAAATCCCTATGTATTTGGAGTTCTGGGAGTGGTGTCGTTGGTTATTGCCTTTTCAATGGTTCAAAGGAACTATAGGGCCGGGGCAACCTTTATAACCTTGAGTGTTGTATTTATTTACGCCATTATGCGTCCAGATGTCCTAACCGTAATTCAATACCGAGTATTGGATACTTTGATCGGAGCAGGACTTTCCCTTGTGGCCATGTTGTGGATTTGGCCGGCTTGGGGATTCATGGAAATAAGACATCAATTGGAAAATAGCGTTAAAGCCAATAGGGAGTTTCTTTCCCAAATAGCCAATTATTATGAACGCAAGGGAAAAGTGACCACTACCTACAAGGTGTCGCGCAAGGAAGCTTTTGTTGAAACTTCCAACCTTAGTTCTGCTTTTCAACGAATGGCACAAGAACCCGTGTCCAAACAAAAATATTTGGATAAAATTTATGAACTGGTAGTGCTGAACCATACCTTTCTATCATCATTGGCATCGTTCAGTACCTATATCCAGAACAATCCTACCACAGAAGCCTCTGTAAAGTTCAAAAACTTTATTTCTAAAATTGATCAAAACCTGGGGCAAGTACTACTCGCTTTGAAAGATTCAGAATCATACGAGGCACCTACGGAGCTTCAATTGGAAGAATTTTCCAAGGAGCAGCTTCCGACATTTTTACCCCAGAACATAGGGCTTTCCCCAATGTTGGATATTCAATTGGATCGGGATCTTCAAGAAGCCCACCTTGTTACGGAGCAATTGCAATGGCTATTTTCCTTAAGCGGGAAAATGCTTAAGTTGATATCAAAAATCGAGTTTGATTAAAATCCGTCCAGACATATATTAAATTGCCAATAGGAAAAGTAGGGAAGCCATGGCAGGCCTAATGCTTGAACGTTGTAATGGGATTTTTTGATCTAAACCAGGCCCTAATGCCTTTTTGATTGGTGTCAATATGGCTTGGAAGAGAAACCGCACTTAGGAATTAAAGCTTGTACTTTGGTATTTGTGGCATTTATGTATTTTTACATTTATGGCATTTCCGTTCACTCACTTTTAAATTATATGATTAAAAGAATTATTCTTACACCGTTTCAAAAATTTGTTAAAATAGAGAGTTTAAGTGGTATCCTCTTGTTTGGTGCCACGCTCGTAGCCCTGATCTGGGCCAATTCTGGGTTTAGTGAATCTTACAATTCTCTATGGCAATATAAAATTGGCATCGGCTCCGACGCCTTTCAGCTTACAAAACCACTTTCTCTTTGGATAAACGATGGGCTGATGGCCTTATTTTTCTTTTTGATCGGATTGGAGATAAAAAGAGAGCTGCTTATAGGAGAACTTAACGAACTGCGCAAAGCTATATTTCCCTTGTTTGCGGCACTCGGGGGAATGCTATTTCCGTTGGCCTTATTTCTTTTTTTAAATAATCAGCCTCAAACGGCTCCAGGTTGGGGAATTCCGATGGCAACGGATATTGCCTTTTCATTAGCAATTCTTCAGCTCCTAGGGAATAGGGTTCCCTTAAGTTTAAAAATATTCCTAACTGCCTTTGCCATAGTGGATGATTTGGGTGCTGTCTTGGTAATTGCTATTTTTTATAGCGGTGGGGTTGATTGGCTTTTAATTTTATATTCTTTAATTCCCTTACTGGTGCTTTCGTATCTCGGTTTTAAAGGTATTTATTCCAAATATCTGACGGTAATTCTTGGCTTTATTATTTGGTTGTTATTTTTAAAATCGGGCATACATCCTACAATTGCTGGTGTATTAGTGGCCTTTACCGTGCCCATACGGCAAAAGGTGGATATGAATTATTTCAAGGAGAACCTATCCAAAATAATTGAAGGTATTTCCCGATCTAATAACGAGAAGGTTCCTATCCTGTCCAAAGAACAAATAGAACATATGGACGACCTGGAAGATTTGACAGATAAATTTACCTCGCCACTTCAAAGGTTGGAACATCGACTTCATGGTTGGGTAGCTTATTTTATTATGCCGGTTTTTGCCTTGGCCAATGCAGGAGTGGTTTTCAGTGCCACAGTAGATTTTGATACCTCGTTGATGATAAATATCGCTATAGCTTTGTTTCTAGGTAAATTGATTGGGATCACTTTGATGTCTTGGTTGGGTGTTAAACTCAGGTTAGCATTATTGCCCGATGATATGAACTTTATTCAGGTTGCGGGAATAGCTATTTTGGCGGGGGTAGGCTTTACCATGTCCATTTTTATTGCCAATCTGGCATTTTCAGATAATGTAATGCTCATAGACTCTGCTAAGGTGGGTATTTTGATAGGCTCTGTTTTTTCCGGTTTGGTGGGATATCTGGTACTAAGATTTAGCGGTAGAAAGGAAAAGGGCCAATAATGGCCCTTATGTTCACTATATTTTTGTGAAATTATATTAAAATTGCTTTAAGCCAGTACCGGTTGTTTCTTTTTCGACTTTTTTATTTTCAGTTTTTTGATCCATATAATGGTTCCCGTAATGGGTAAACTAGTAGCGACCAAGCAAGCTAAAAAGTAAATGATCTTTGAAAATGAGCCGTATATAGTACCCATATGTATGGGTCTGATCAAGGAGGCTATCTGAACGTTCAATGGTTTGCTGGAAAAAAGTTCCTTATGGATTATTGTTCCGTCCCTGTCCAATACAAGCTTATCGGTTATCACAGGTGAAAATCTGGAAGTATTGGTTTTTGTAATCGTATAAACATCATTTTCTTGGACAGGAACAGCAACATTGGTCTCGCCCTTGTAAGCTAGTTCAGCAGAAGCAATGTACAGTATCTCTTCAAAAGATTTTATGGAAGCATTGGGCTTTACGGCCGACTCAAATTTAGGTCCGCCACCGCGATTGCCAAAAACTTTAGTCCCTAAAACGGCACTGCCAGCGTCCCTGTACCACTCAAAGGACCAAAAGAGTCCGGTAAGGGACATGATAACCAAAAAAATACAAGCGTAAAATCCAAGTGTGTTATGTAGGTCGTGGTTGATCCGTTTCCAATTCGCCTTAAACTTAATTTTAAAGCCTGGTTTAAAATTCTTCCATTTCAATTTTTTAGGAAACCATAATACTATACCACTGATAGCTAGCAAGATAAATATTATGGTGGCTACACCTACGATGGGTCTACCTATTTCGGTATCCATCAATAACCATCTATGCATTTTGAACATGGTTAAAAAAAATCCCTCCAATGAAGATTTTTGTTCTTTTTGGTATTCCCCTGAAAATGGATTTACAAAATAGGTAGTGCCCCGCCTCTCCTTAGAGGAAGTTTTTACACTGAATTTTAGCGCTTCTTTTGTTGATTCGGGAATGGTGATAGTGCTTACGATGCCTTCCGCAGCTAAAGATTCTGATAATTGCTCCATAGAAAGCGTATTGCCTGTGGCATCGGCAACAACAAAATCTTTGACAAAAAGGTCCTTGATTTCCTCTTCAAAAGTCAATACAGTACCACTTAAACAGACAAGGAATAAAATAATTCCACTGCCTATCCCCAGCCAGAGATGCGCATCATTGATAAACTTTCTAAAAGTATATTTTTTAACTTTTTTGGACATAATTCAAGAATTGTAAATTGTTAAAGTGTGTATCGCAGTATACCAGCGAAGGATCTAGGGTCTGTTTGATTGATATAGCTGGTACGATATGCATTGTATCCTATTTCATTAAAAACGTTGTTCATCATAAGCCGAACTTCCCAATGATTATTGAACCTATAACCTGCCTGAAGGTTGGTCAAGGTATAAGCTTCCACGTTGAATGGCTTTTCATTTGGAACTATTCCTTCGTGAGTAACCGGCCCTGACGACCAATCGTTTATAGGTCTTTCTCCTGTATAGTATACCCCACCACCCAAGGAAAGTCCTTCGAGCATACCTTCAAATTTATAGTCCAAATATACATTTGCGGTGTGTTTAGGGGTATTCAATGGGGCAGAACCGTATACGTAAGAGGTGTGTTCCTTGTATTGTGCATCTATATAGGAATAGCCTGCAACCGCAGTCAAGTTTTCCAAGATACGTCCTGTGAGTTCCACTTCCAGTCCCTGCCTCTGATCGTTACCACCCTTTTGGTAAAAACCTGTGGCTACCCAGTTTTCGTCATACACCGGTAAATTAATGTTCTTGTTATTGATTTTAAAAAGGGTAAGGTTAAACCTTAGGCGGTCTGTGAACCAACTGGTTTTTACACCTGCTTCCAATTGGTCAAAACGTTCATTCCCCAAAGCTTCGCCATTGACACCCAAGCGAGCGGCAGTTCTTGGGTAGGCACTATTGGTATAGGAGGCAAAAACGTTAATGTTCTTATAGGGGCTAACAATAATACCGCCAAGTGGACTAAAGGCATCACTTTTATTATTTTCTAGATCGGTGATGGTTTCTGTAGTACTATATCTAATTCCTAAAAATGATTTAAACCATTGGTTCCAAGAAACCACGTCCTGGGCTACAAGTCCCAAAGATTTGCTTTCTGCTCCCCCTGGGTTTCCACTGTTAAGAGTTACATTGGGCAAAGTACTTGAATTGTTCTCAAAAACATTGATGGTGTCTATGGCGCTTAAAGACTGACTAGTGGTGTTATATTTGGAAGTACGATAGTCGAATCCCACCTGAAAAGTGTGTGTAATGCTTCCGGTTTTAAAATCATCGCCTATAAGATCCACTTGTAAAACGCCGTTATCATCAGATCGGGTAGAGGTAGAGTATCCTCTGGTTCGCAGATTGTATTGCTCCACATCGTCTATTGAAACTACATTACCAAGGCTGGCTCCTTTGTCGTTCAATTTTAATTGGGATTTGTAAAAAGCAGTCTTTAGGGTTAGTTTATCGTTTAGTTGTCTATCAAAACGCAGGGAATAAGTGGTGTTTTTGGTAAGGGAGCGGTCGTTTTCATATCCTAGAAATTGATCTCTGGGAAGATCGTAAATGGCATTGACCTCGTTGGTGGCTAGATTTACGGTACCTACATCTGGGGTTCTACTGTCATCAAAATGGTCGAACTCCATGGTAATTTTGGTCTTATCGTCTATTTTCCATTGTAATGAGGGGTTTATATAGATACGCTCTGAACTGACTCCGTCACGGAAGCTATCTGCACGTTCCAAGGCACCGTTGATACGGAAGGCCATCGACTGATTGTCATCTAAAGGCCCATAAATATCGAATGTGGGTCTAACCTGTCCAAAACTTCCGAAACGTTGTGAAACTGAGCCACCAAATTGGTAGATAGGAGTTTTGGTCACTATATTGATTACCCCTCCTGGACTCCCCAAGTCCGTGGCAACACCTTGTGTAATCGAAGCTGCCCCTTTCAATACCTGAATATTATCTACCCCTTGCATATCTGTTAATATTCCCACACCCCTAAAATCGGAATGTACCCTTACGCCGTTTTTTAAGATAGGTATTCCTCTAAAACCTCGTGACGACATGCTCTCACGCTTGTTGCCATAGGTGGCGAATGTATATACGCCAGGGACGTTTTTGGTAGCTTCCGAAATGGTGAGGGCGCCCTGGTTACTGATCAATTTTTCAGAAATTACGGAAATGCTCTGTATCTGTTCGTAAGGTTCTAAGGGGAGGCGAGTAAGGGCTTCAATCTTGTCTGGGTGCGACAGTCGTCTTCCGAATACCTCTACTTCGCTCAGGGCATTGTCCATATTCAGTTTAATAACCAGATTGCTGATTTGGGATGAGGACAGGTTTAAAGGAAATTTTATAGTTCTAAATCCAACCGAACTAACTTTAATCTGCCATTCGCCATAGGGTATGTCGGTTAAGGTATAATGGCCAAACTCATCGGCCATACCACCTTTTTTCAAGTTCTCTATGAATACATTGGCAAAAGAAACAGGATTGTTTTCACTATCAACTATAGTACCGCTGACAGTGCCGAAATTCTGTGCGCAAATGACGGTTGTGACTAATAAATTGACAAATAAGAGTATTTTTTTCATTCTATTTTAATTTAGACTGGTTATAAATAAAGCGCTAAAATAGAATGGATAATTATATTGACCAAAATTATTTAGAATTATTTTAAATAAGGAGGTATGGAAGTTGATGGGGCTTTATTTAATGGGTGATTACAGCAGATAAGGGGTCCAAAAAAACCTACAGATATAAGTATTTAGGATGATTTTTGAAGTGAAATTATAATGGGATACCATTAGAAAGACCGCCTAAATGGTCTTGGAAAATAACAAAAAGGAATCAAAAATCAGGCCTCAAGACCTTGTAGGGATAATGAAACTTCTGGGCTTGACCATGTCGTGGAGCAAAGGGGTTTACATTAGATTTTATAAACCGGCAGTATTAAAACTTAAGAGGGGTATGGTAATACTCGACACCATTTTTTTTACCAAATCTTTTTGTAGGTATCTTTGAACAAAGGAGTTGTCCTTTCTTTCCAGCATAGCAAATAAGTTGGCTTCGGATTTATCCAAGTATCTATTTAATTCCTCAAAAATTTGATCGGAGAATATTAAATCGAAAGTTATTTTCCCATACTGTACTTTTTGCAGTAGCATGTCTTTAAACCATTCCATCTGTTGATCTCCTGCATATTCCTCTTTAGATGAAATATGTACTATCCTGATCTCAGCGTTGAATATATTGGCGATTTTTACAAGTTTATTGATGGCAAAAATATCGGCCTGTTCAAAATCGGTAGCATAGACCATGGTTTTAAAAGTTTCTAGTTTGGACATTTCAGGAACCGACAAAACTGAGCAAGGTGCTTTTTTGATTAGGCCCGTTGTTGTACTACCCAAAAGAAATTCCTTAATAGCACTAGCTCCCTTAGTCCCCAGAACAATAAGTTCAACATCAAATTCTGTAGCTTTCTCCATAATTGCGTCCACCACCGAAACGTTTTCCTCGACTATGAAATCAATATTGCTGTCTTCCCAAGTATCCCCCAGGTGCTGGGTATAAAACTCTCTTAACTTCAAGTGGTTTTCGGACAATAGCCTTTTTTCTTTTTGAATGTGGCTAACAGAGACCGTGCTAAGGGTTAGAGGAATATCAAAAACGTGCATTACAATTAATTTGCAATTGAATTTTTTTGCCATTAAATGGGCCAACCTTAAAGCGGCGACTGCCTGTAGGGAATAGTCTGTTGCGTAGAGAAAGGTTTTCATCTTTTAATGATTTGAATTTCATTTCCTAAACTATGTCATTAATGGCATTTGCAAAATGACCATTGTCATGAAAAGCCTATTAACCTGATGATATATGTCATTTTCATAATGCCTTAACTGGACTATATTTAATTTATTAAATCTTAAAATTTATTTAGTAATCAACAACGAAGATCAATTTGCGAAGGATAGACCCTGGGCTTAACTATATGTGACGCTTGAGCACAGGAAATTGGACTTGGAGTGTTATGGTGGCAATCTTCGTTTATTACATCATCTACTGGATAATTACTTTATATAGATATGTAAAATGAATTATGAAATTACTTAACTCTTATATAATTCAAAGGTGTAGAATATGCGTATTGCAGTGATAATTATCTTGGTCATTCATGGCCTCATACATTTTGTGGGTTTTGCCAAGGCTTTTCATTTAGGAGATATGGCGCAATTTACCAAAGAAATTTCAAGGCCTATCGGGTTGCTTTGGCTCTTAACGGCATTGTTGTTTCTGGTGACTGCCATTCCAATACTTTTAAAAAAAGATTGGTGGCCAATTCTTGGTATTTCAGTAGTGTTCCTTTCCCAATACTTGATTTTCACCGTTTGGGCAGATGCAAAATATGGTACTATTCCCAATGTCATTATTTTTTGCGTAGCAATCGCGGGCCTTGGCAACCTAATATTTGAAAATAGTTATAAAGAGGACGTAATATCTGTCATGACGGACAAATCACCGGTTAATGAAGTTTTAACGGAAAAGGACTTGGGGCCTTTGCCAATTTGCGTACAAAAGTATTTGAAATATGTAGGTGTGGTGGGAAAACCCAAAGTAATTAATGTGAGAATTGTTTTCGAAGGCGAAATGCGGGAAAGGGGAAAGGATTGGTTCCACTTTAGATCGGAACAATATAATTTCTTTGGTTCGCCAACTCGATTGTTCTTCATGAAGGCCAAGGTAAATGGAATTCCAACAAGTGGTTACCACAAATACAATAAGGACGGAGCGAGTATGCGTATTAAACTCTTATCCTTATTCCCAGTGGTGGACATTGATAAACCCCAATTATACCCTACTGAAACCGTCACTTTTTTTAATGACCTCTGCTTATTTGCCCCTGCTGCCCTAATTGATGATCGAATTACCTGGGAACCTATAGATTTACTGAGCACAAAGGCCATCTTTACAAATAATGGAACTTCCATATCAGCTATTTTGTACTTTAATGAAAAGGGGCAGCTGGTAAATTTTGTTTCCAACGACCGTTATTCCGTTTCAGAATTAAAAGTCTTTCCCTTTTCCACTCCTGCTAGTAGTTATAGAGATGTAAATGGCTATCAATTGCCCACCTATGGAGAGGCCATATGGCATTATCCAGAAGGGGAATTTGTTTATGGGAAATTCAGGGTTATGGATATAGATTATAATGTCACCGATTAAAAATTATAGATAGTAGGTGGAAAGATGAATAAGGAGGTGAAACAGTTTCCACCTTACAAAATAATATTTTAATTTTGATGCCGTAATGTCAGCTTGTTTGAAGGCAAAATAGTAAGGATTATAATTTGTATTGACCTTAGTTTCTGGTTGTATAAATTTATCCAACATGGAATTACTTCAAATATTTTACCAGACCTGTCGTAACATAGAAAACAAATATGAAAATTAAGATCGATGGGTTTGTCCTGTCCATTATAGCTGTCATTGGGATAGCTTATTTTTTTCCGCAATGGGGAACGTCGGAAAGTAGCATCCCGATCGATACGATTAGTGCTATGGGCATTTTCTTGATTTTCTTTTTTTACGGACTTAAATTGAGTCCTTCCAAGATAAAATCGGGTCTTAAAAATTGGAAACTGCATCTGTTGGTACAGGCCACAACCTTTATAGTTTTTCCCCTTATTGTATTGGCTTTTCATCCAATTTTGCAAAATGAAGAGCAGGAGATGCTTTGGTTGGTCTTCTTTTTTTTAGCAGCTTTGCCGTCTACCGTCTCTTCCTCAGTGGTTATGGTCTCCATGGCCAAGGGTAATATCCCGGCCGCAATTTTCAATGCCAGTATTTCCGGTATAATAGGTATCGCCATTACCCCACTTTGGATGGGACTCTTTGTACAGGCGGCCCAAGCAGATTTTGATTTTACAGAAATCTATACAAAACTAATTGTGCAAATAATTTTACCGGTAGTATTGGGAATTATTCTTCAGCGTTACTTTGGCGAATTTGCACAAAGAAATAATAAGCGGTTAACCCTGTTTGATAAATCCATTATCCTGCTTATCATTTATAAAAGTTTTGCAGGATCTTTCGAGGGAAATATATTTAGTTCAATATCCTTAATGAATCTATTGTTTCTCTTTTTTGCTGTGCTGGTATTGTTTTATACAGTGTTTTATTTAACAGGCTTTGTAGCCAACAAAATGAAATTCAACACTGAAGATCAGATTACTGCCCAATTTTGTGGCACAAAAAAATCCTTAGTGCACGGTACCGTTTTCTCCAAAATTTTGTTTGGAAATATGGCTTCCATAGGCATTATTTTGCTGCCGCTTATGATATTCCATGCTACACAGATTCTGATTTTAAGCATAATTGCCAGTAAACGTGCCAGCAGATCAGAGGAGTAGGAGCCTATCGCAGAAGCATAGCCTAAAAACACAATAGACTAAGCTTTTATTGAACTTTAGGGCTGTTGCCTCACAATAATTTATTCTATATCCACCAGTTGGTCTTTACCCTTTACCAATTTGGATTGGTGCTCCTTGACCATAAGATTAATTTCGGCAAGAATTTCTTGGTGACTTGCCCCCAAATCAAAGTTTTCAGATGGGTCCACACTTAAATTATATAAGATAGGTGGATTATGTACCTCCTTTTTGCCAAACTGGCCGTAGGAACCCTCGGTAATATAATGCGCCTTGTAATCTCCAAGTCGGGCCGCATACAACTGTGTTCCCCTGTAGTAGAAAACACCTTTTCTTTGAGTTGGTTCGTTTTTTAATAAGGTGCCACTAATGTCAAAGCCATCCATAATCCTGTCCTTGGGCATGGGTACACCGGCCAAGGCACTAAAGGTAGAGAAAAGGTCCATGGTGGTACCCAACTCGGATATCACGGCTGGCTTAATGTTGGTAGGTGACCAAAATATGCAGGGTTCCCGCATGCCACCTTCCCAGGTCATACCTTTTCCGGCTTTCAGCAATCCTGCACTACCGCCATTAACCCCATAGGAAAGCCAAGGGCCATTATCGGAAGTAAATACCACAATGGTATTCTTGTCCAATCCTTCTTCTTTTAGGGTAGCAATAATTTGTCCTATGCCATGATCAATTTCCTCCAGTACATCTCCATAAATACCCCTTTTACTTTTGCCCAAAAAGTCCTCTGATGCAAATAGGGGTATGTGGGGCAGATTGTGCGCCAAGTAAACAAAGAAAGGATTGTTCTTATTTTTTTTGATGAAAGAAATAGTTTCCTCCGCATATCTTTTGGTAATGGTATTTTGATTGGCAGGCCTTTCTATTATTTCCGTATTCCTCATCAAGGGAACATTAAAATTTTCGGTGGGTAAATTTCCTCTGGCCTCCTTAAATTTTGTTCGGTCGCCCACAAAATCCATGTCGTTGGAGTAGGGGATGCCAAAATAATAATCAAAACCATTGTTGGTGGGCAGGTATTCTTCCTTATGGCCTAAATGCCACTTGCCTATACATGCGGAATTATATCCAACTTTCTTCAGTTGCTCTGCCAAGGTAATCTCGGAGCTTGGTAAACCATATTTAGAGTTTGGAAACAACACCCTTTTTGTATCACTTGCCATTCCGCTTCTTACGGGTAACCGTCCTGTTAATAAGGCAGCCCTACTCGGGGTACAGACACTGGCCCCTACGTAAAAATTGGTCCATTTTTGGCCCTCGGACGCCATTTGATCCAAATGCGGTGTTTTAATGGTGGGGTGACCATAAATACCTAAATCGCCATATCCTAAATCGTCCGCAAAAATGATAATGAAATTGGGGGTTTTACCTAAATTTTCCTGACTATAGCCATTGCAGTAGAATGAGGCAACGAACAAAAGGGTCATTAGAATTCTAAAAATTTGAACTGCAGCGGGTTTGGATTTAATCATGGAAGGGTTTATAATTTAAATGGGTTGGAAGATAATAAAAAAGATTCTAGGTATTTATGAAACTTATTTTAGTTTAAAATAGATTGTCCAATCTTTTTTTTACTATGGCCTGATTTGCTATTTCACCAAGTAGTTTTACCCCGTCAATCAGTTTTTCAAATCGGGGATCCTGTGTAAATCCTTTTTTGTAGCGGTAGTATATTTGTTGAATAATCACCGCTATTTTGAATATTCCATAGACGTAGTAAAAGACAATATTGTTTACTTCCCGTCCACTTTTAAGAGTGTATTGCTGAACCAATTCTTCCCGAGATAGGTTTCCAGGCAGATTTGTAGGTGTAAGGTTCAAGGCCTTCATAAAGTCGGGGTCATTGGGGTTTACCCAATAACCAAGAGAGGTTCCCAAATCCATTAACGGATCTCCTATTGTGGCCATTTCCCAATCCAGCACAGCATTGATTTTGGTCCAATCCTGGGTGTCCAACACTAAATTATCGTATTTAAAATCGTTATGGATCAGCGTATAGCTTTTAGACTCCTTTGGCATATTCACGCTTAACCAATTTGCAGCAGCCTCAATTTTTGGTATTGGGTCTGTTTTCGATTTGTAATAACGTCCGGTCCAACCTTCAATCTGACGTTGCATATACCCTTCCGGTTTACCAAAATCTTCCAATCCAATTTCCCTAACGTCCAGCTTGTGCAGGTCTACCAAGGTATCCACAAAACTTTTTGAGATGCCTAGCATTAGGGCTGGGTCGGGAATCATATCAATAGGCATATTTGCCCTCAATATTACACCTTTCATTCGCTCCATCAGGTAGAAGGGACAACCCAAAATAGTTTCATTATCACAATACAGAATAGGACCTGGTACTTTGCCGTAATTTGGTTTTAAAGCAGTTAAGATGTCGTACTCCCGCTTCATATCGTGCCCAGATTTTACATTGGCACCAATAGGAGGTCTTCTAAGTACATATTCGGTCTTTCCTATTTGTAACAGATATGTTAGGTTGGAATAGCCACTTGGAAATTGGGATATCTTTATGTCACCCTCTAGGGATAAGAATTGGTTTAAATAGGATTTCAAATTATCCATTGGTAATTCCTCCCCTTTACGTACCGTGGCTGATTTATCGTTCCAAGTGTTCAACATCCTTATTCCTTTTTCCAGACCAAGTAGGTTATTAAAACCTATTGGCTCTTATGTTCTATAATCTTTCAAAATCTGTCTGGCCAAACTGCTTTTGTGTACCTCGTCCGCACCGTCATAAATTCTGGCGGCCCGCTCATGCCTGTAATAGAAAGCCAAAATGGTATCGTCCGTAAGGCCCAAGGCACCATGGACCTGAATGGCCCGGTCAACTACTCTTTGAAGCACGTTGGCGCAATAAAATTTTATTATTGATATCTCCTTTCTGGTTTTGTAGGCTCCCTGTGCATCAATTTTTTTAGCGGCATCCTGAATCAATAATCGGGCAGCATTAATTTCAGCCCGGGATTCGGCAATCCAGTTTTGAACGGTCTGTTTATCTGCCAATGTTTTGCCATGGGCCAATTCCCTAGAAACGGCACGTTTACACATTAGATCAAAAGATCGCTCGCAAATACCCATCCATCGCATGCAATGGTGAATACGTCCTGGCCCCAATCGGTTTTGGGCAATTGTAAATCCCCCACCTTCAGCGCCGAGTAGATTGGATTGTGGTACTATTACATCTCGGAATCTTATTTCGGAATGACTCTCCCAGCCACTACCGGAATGGCCCATTACGGGTATATTTCTAACCAATTCTACGCCTGCGCCATCTGTTGGCACTATGACCTGACTAGCTTTTTTATGCGCATTTGGGGCATCGGGATTTGTTACCAACATCACAATGGCAAAAGCAGCGCCATCAAAGCCAGTGGTAAACCATTTATGGCCATTTAAAACGTAATTGCCTTCTTTTTTATGGGCCATTGTACCCATATCCACAGGATTGGAGCCGGCATAATCTGGCTCCGTCATTGCAAAACAACTCCTTATATCTCCGGCTAAAAGAGGGTACAGGTATTTTTCTTTTTGTTCCTTGGTTCCAAACTCGATGAGTATTTCCATATTTCCCGCGTCAGGAGCCTGGCAATTAAAGGTGTAATGTCCATACGGACTGGCCCCTAAAATTTCACTAATTTCACCATGCTCGGAATTGGTGAGCCCTAAACCTCCATATTCTTTTGGAATCTGGGGTAACCATAGTCCCTGAGCTTTTACTTTTTTACGAAGTTCATTAAGCTTTGGTAGTTTTTCCTCCCAACTGCAATTTAAAATCCAAGGTTCCAAGGAAAATAATTCTTCCTGAACAAAGGCTCTTACGTTGCTTTTTATTTCTTCGAAATTCATGTTTTATTATTTAGAAGCTTCAATCTACAGGTAACACAGGCCTAAGATATTTTATTGGTAATTATTGGTCCATATGGCGATACTACTATTTGCCAATAAATTTAGCTGGGCGTTTTTCTAAAAAGGCACTTACACCTTCTGCAAAATCATAACTTCCAAAAGTGGCAACTTGTTTGTCGGCCTCAAAAGCTATGGTTTCATATAAATCATGGCCCATAGCATAGAACATATCTTCTTTGGTGATGCCTACCGCCATGGTTGGGCGTTTGGCCAATTCGTGGGCCCAAGCTTTGGTTGTTGAAAGCAAATCAGCATCATCCTTAACCAACTTATTCGTGAGGCCAAGACTTAAACATTCCTGGCCCCCTACTTTTTTACCCTCTACCGCTATTTGCAGGGCTTTACTATATCCCACTTGTCTGGCCAAAAGCCAGCTACCTCCACCGTCCGGCCCCAAGCCAATATTTACAAAAGCATATAATAAGGCACTGTTCCCAGACATTACCCTAAAATCACAGGCTAATGCAATGGAAGCTCCTACACCGGCAGCAGTTCCGTTTATTGCCCCGATAATGGGCTTGCGAAGTGTAAAAAGAGTACGCATTAAGGGTAGGTAGGTTTTGGTAATGTAAGCACGGCCTTCTTCAGGTGTAATTTGACCGAAGACAGCCATATCCGCACCGGCACAAAACCCTTTTCCAGCACCTGTAATTACAACTGCGCGTATGTCATCATCCTTGCGGATTTTGTTGATGGCACTGGTAATTCCGTTTACCACATCGTCTGTAACTGCATTGTATCTTTCGGGTCTATTGAGGGTTATAATTCCGATATCACCCTCCTTTTCAAATAGAACGGTATTGTTTTCGTTTTTTTGGTGGCTATGGTCAGTTTTATTATTGGTAACAGCATCTTCTTGCTTTTTATGGGGGTCGCTATATGCCTGCGCAATAAATTCTGCAACACATGCTGGTTTCTCTTCCCCTTTTAGCTCAAATACAATCTTCAATTTGTATTTTCCACCACCTTCAAAAGCATCAAATTCCATTAGGGAAACACGGGCCCTTAGTAGGGATCCCACTCGTGTGGCATTCATGAACCTCACTTTGTCCAATCCATAATTTACCCCCATTGCAATATCCATGATTTTGAGAGTTTCAAAGCAGAACTTAGAGGCCAAGGATAAGATTAAAAAACCATGTGCCACCGTTTTTTTGTAGGGCGAATATTTGGCTGACTTTTCTGGATTTACATGAATCCATTGGTTGTCGTCTGTGGTTCTGGCGAAACTGTCGATCATTTCTTGGGTTATGGTCATCCAATTGGATAATCCCAACTCTCTTCCTATGTAATGAGTCAAATCTGATAGATTTGGAATTTCTGTGGAATAAGCCGTATTGGTTACTTTTTCTTCTGCCATTTTCTTCGTTTTATGTATATCGCTATATTCTTTTTTATAAGCTGGGATGTCCAAAGTTTTATGTGTGTTTTAACTGAATCCGCCAGCAATCATATGACCTCCATCGGCCGTGAATACCGATCCGGTACAGTAACTAGAAGCGTCCGACGCCAAAAAGCAGGCTAGTCCAGCCATTTCATCGGGAACAGCCATTCTACCTGAAGGCAGATGACGGGTTACCTGATCCATTATTTTTTCGTTTTGCCATAGTGCCGAGCTAAATTTAGTCTTGATTAGACCTGGACAAATTGTATTGGAACGGATACCGAATTTGCCCCATTCCACTGCTTGCGATTTGGTCAACATAATTACCGCTGCCTTGCTCATGCTGTATAATGCCAATCCTGCGGTAGGTTTCATTCCCTCTACCGAGGAAATATTGATTATACTTCCGCCTCCTCTTTCTTTCATAATAGGATAACATTTATTGGCCAATAGGAAGGGAGCCTTGACATTTATATCCATTATTTTATCAAATAGGGCATGATCCATAGTATCCAATGAGCCATAAAATGGATTGGTAGCGGCGTTGTTAACCAAGATGTCCACACCTCCGTAGATATTGAGAGTTTGTTCCAACAAATTGTGGATTTGATTTTCATCTCCAACATGGCAGGCTACCCCTATAGCTTCCAGTCCATCTAATTTTATATTGTTGGCCACTTCGTCAACAGCTTCTTGATTTCGCGAACTAATAACGACTTTGGCACCATATTCGGCCAGACCTCTGGCAATTGATTCTCCAATGCCCTTACTTGCTCCGGTAACTATGGCCACTTTATCCTTTAAATCGAATTTTTGTTTTATTCTAGTTTTCATGATGGTTTTTATTGGAAGGCCATACGAGTATGAATTTGTTTTGGCGTCTTAAATTTCGATTTTACAGAATATTAATTATTTGTATTACACTGGCATGGCACCACCGTTGGCGTGTAAGGTATGTCCACTTATAAATCCGGCTTCTTTGGAGGCTAGGAATAGATAGGCGTGCCCCATATCTTCAGGAGTGCCTATACGGCCCACAGGTATCATAGAAATCCCCGACTTAATTACATCCTCTGGCATGGAATCCGTCATTTCGGTTTTTATAAATCCAGGGGCAATTGCATTTACGGTGATATTGTATTTGCCAACTTCCCTGCATAGGGAATGGGTAAAGCCCACTATGGCCGCTTTACTGGCGCTGTAGTTGGTTTGCCCGAAGGCTCCATGGAAGGCATTAATGGAAGATGCCGAAATAATCCGTCCATAATTGGCTGCCTTCATATGTGGTACTACCGCCTTGGCGGTGATGTATAAGGAATCTACATTCACCCGCATTACCTGGTCCCATTCCTCACGGCTCATTTTTAGGATAGAGCGGTCACGAATAATTCCTGCGTTGTTGATCAGCACATCTATTTTTCCGTGGTTGGATATAATCTCGGCAACGGCATTATCAACGGATTCTTGGTTAGTAACGTCTACCTTTTGAAAGAATATTTTGCCTCCATTCTTGGTAATTTTGGTGGCTGTTTGTTGGCCATCCTCCAAAACATCCCATAAGGCTACAGTGGCGCCCTCATTACAGAAGACCTTACAGATTCCTTCCCCAATTCCCCTTGCCCCACCAGTAACGATTACGAGCTGTCCTTCCAGTTTTTTCATTTTTATAAAAGTTTGACTGATTTTACTTCAGTAATTTAAAAAACTTTAAAGACAAACTCTAATGATCAAACAAGTATTATTAATAAAGGAATCAGCTATTGCCTTTTAATACTATTGGGGAATTTCCAATACCCGACAATCTATATAAATAAAGATTGAAATATTACTGTGGGGGTATTGTCTGGGTTTGTAAAACCTAGGAAGGTCTAACGAGAGAGTACTTATTAATGGAAATGAAGAATAAAATGAATTATAGCAGCAGCCAGCTATGTAATTTTTAACAGGGATTATTCTAATTTTAAATTTTACGGTAAAGCAGTGAGTTTAAAAAATCCTGGGATTAAATTATTTGACCCCAGGATTCATGTGATTTAAAATTGATATCTTAATCCTAGTGCAATATCCAAACCTAAATCGTTATTATTATAACGTTCATCACCAAAAGCTATTTCTGGCCTAAAGTCCAACGAAATTAACAAGGGGATATCAAAATTGTATTCAATACCTATATCACCTGCGCCAAACACAAAAGTATCGGTATAATCATTACCGTCATTAAAGTTCTTTTTGTCATTAAAACTATAGGATCCAATGCCACCGCCAAGACCAACATACCAATTAAAGCCATTTTCAATATTCCAAACCCATTGGTGCAAGCCGGCAAGTTTAAATCCATCATAATTTTTACCATCTCTCCAACCTAAGTCCAATTCTAATCTATGGGAAGTGCTTAAGCGTGCTTGATAGGAAATTTCACCGCCAAAACCGTCATTGTCACCTAATCTTAACCCTAGGGCATTTTTGGAAATGGATTGGGCATTGGCCGCTACCATTGTTATTGCAACAACTGCTAATACACTAAAAATTTTTTTCATGATTATCTGTTTATTTTTGGCAAGATTAGTGAAAATTTAGCTTCAAAAAGGGTCGCATCAAAACAATTTATAACGCAATTACTAATCGGTGGTTTTATTGTTCAATTCAGTTAATTTTAAATTTTGTTGGACCAATAAATAGGGTTTTAAATCCGATTTTTGTGTTTGATGGTTTTTACTCCAAAATATGGCAATCCAAATTTTAAAAAATACATTATTCAGAACCATCGCTATTGCGGTAGCTATAATTTTTACGATAGTCCTAATTCTGCAATTCGGAGCCAAAAAATATATTATCAATTTCCTTGATAAAAAAATACCTGATCACATTCACTTGGTATATGACCAAGTAGAAGTGAACCTTTTAACGGGCTTTGTTCAATTACAGGATATTACCTTGGGCTTAAGCGACAGGGATTCCGGTGTTAAACTTACCGATATGCAGATGGAGGCAATTAGCTTGGAAGGCTTTGGATATTTCAACTATTTTTTTGGGAACAATATTGGTGCTGACAAAATAAAGTTGCTTAACCCTAAGGTTAGATATTATAGTGGCAATAATTCCGGGAAAATTAATTCCGATTTACCAACGCAGTCGGAAACAGGGAAAGTTTTCACATTGGACCGTTTGGAAATTGTGGACGGTGAACTTGTGGATATTCAAAAAGAAACAGACACTATAAAGCTAATGGTAGAAAAATTGAATTTGTCCGTTGAAAATTTAAAAACGGATAAAATTCTCATTGAAAATAAAATACCATTTTCTTATGGAGCTTACACCTTGAGTACAGGGAATATATTTGTTGATTTGGGCCCTTTTGAAGCTTTAACCGTAAGGGATGCAAGCATAAAAAATAAGGAGGTGGAACTAAATAATGTATCCGTGAAGTCCAAGTATACCAAAGTAACTCTTTCTAAGATATTGGAAAAAGAACGTGACTATATTGCATTGGATATGCCAGTGGTGAAATCGTCCAAAATGGAATTTGGATATAATTCGGACCGATTTTTTCTAAAGACCAATTCAGTTTATATCCAAAACCCGAATTTGGAAATATATCGCGATAAACTGATTCAGGATGATTGGGTGCAAAAAAAATTATACAGCAAGAAATTACGGGAAATGCCCATGGATTTGGATATTTCAGAGATCAGCATTAAAAATGGCCATTTATCATACGCTGAATTGGTGAATGGGGAGACGGTGCCAGGAAAGCTGGTGTTTTCGGATTTGGAGGCAACATTGAACAACATTTCAAATACCTATGAAAATGGAAAGGAGACCGAGATAGAGGCTAAGGCCCTTCTTATGGCGAATGCCCCAATTCAGCTCCAATGGAATTTTGACTCTAGCAAGGAGAATGATGCATTTTACGTATCTGGAAAAGTTAAGGATTTTGAATCTGAAAGTATCAACCAATTTCTTAAATCCAATCTTAGGACGCAGGCAGAAGGTGATATAAATGAGCTTTATTTCACTATAAGTGGAGATGCCATAAGTTCTAGGGGGGATATGAAAATGAAGTATCAGGATTTTCGTTTTATGGTCCTGAAAAAGGATAGGATGGGTGTAAATAAGTTTTTAACATTTATAGGTAATATCATCACCAATGACGGTTCTAAAACCGATGATATGGGCTATAGATATGGAGAGATATATGCTGAGAGGGATACCACCAAATCTTTCTTTAATTATTTATGGCTCAATGTTATGGATGGTATTTTGGATACACTCACCGGAGACGGTAAAAAAGAATAGTTTTTTTTGGAAGTGTAATAGCATCAATCTATAAATTGAATGCGACATTCCAATTTATTGTATTCGCTTAATTTCAGTTAAAAAGTAAAATGGGCATCATTTCAAAAGATAAAAGAAAAATTACACTGTATTACCACTCTGAAACCTCTTTGGGGAAGCAAACCTATGCTTATGTGGAAACTTCAAGGAAGCATGTTCTGGCCATTGATATTGCAAAAACCGAGGTTACTGGTACTCAATGGACAGAAATAGCGGAGGGTTTAGGCATAGAAATAGCTAATCTTGTAAACAAGAACCACCCGGATTTTATTAAGGAGTACGGAGGTCCAAATGTAAATTTGGAGACAGAGGGTTGGATCAACGTACTGAAAAATAACCCACATTTGTTGGTTTGTCCAATTGTAGTTATGGATCATAAGTTTATTAAGCTACCATCTCCTTCCGATTTTGTGCGATTGTTGGAATCTGATAGTGCTGGGACCGAAAATATTGATTGACAATTGAGCGATTTAAGGGTTTCAGATTTTCTAAGGAATTAAAATTAATAGAGATAAGCAAAGAATGGTTTCAATCAATATTATTGAGCCAAGAGCATTAAATTGTGTTAATTAATAAAAATTATAGAAGTACTATGAAAACAACACAAACCGATATCGGAATAAAGAAAGATAATAGAAAGGCCGTGGTAGAAATGCTCGGTAAATTATTGGCGGACGAATATTTGCTATATACCAAACTCAGAAACGCACACTGGAATGTGGAGGGAATTGACTTCCATACCAAGCATGTGTTTTTTGAGGAAGAATATAATAAAATTGAAAAAATTGTAGATGAGGTCGCCGAGAGAATTCGAATGTTGGGATTTTATTCCCCTGGAACCTTAAATGAATTTTTAGATCTTTCACATCTCAAGGATGAAAGTCCAAAAAAGAACGATAGTTATAGTTTTATGGAGGCCTTATTAAAAGATCACACAACCATTATTCAGTTTATACGAGAGAGTATTGGCGAAAATGCAGAGGAACATAACGATGAGGGTACGGCCGATTTTATAACTGGGATTATGCAATTACATGAGCAGATGTCCTGGATGCTCAGGGCATCCCTAAAAACCTTTAAATAGCAGATATACTATACTCAACTATCGCGAACGGCAAGAACAAGTTTCTTGCCGTTTTTTATTCTAGAGGGGTGAATACCCCGAGACTTGTCTCGTTAGTAAGTGGCTAAAGTTTGAAAACGTGTTCCTTTAAAATGCTCCGTGGGCTTGCCCCGGAGAAATTTACTCTATTAGCGTAAAAGGTAATTGCTTGTCGCACAAATTCTTCTCAAATTTATAACGCCTGAAGCTGTATTGTATACTTGGTTAGCCTAAAGGTCTGTTAACATGGGTCTTTAAGTCAATCCAATATCCATTTTATTTTATTCCATCGCATATTGTCATTAAAAAAATTAGTTCAAAAGATGAAGCATCGGGCTACATGACGTTACTTGCCAGGTGTTATATTCAAAAAGATTGGAGACATTTGGGTGTAACTTGATATTTATACATCTATAACTTCGTAAAATTATTTACTTCTTAGAAGTTTTTGAAATAAAAAAGCACCCATATTAAGGGTGCTTAAATGTGGTTAAGCTACTAATCTCCCTTGTAATTTAGGAGATTGATTCCTTGTTAAGTCTACCTTCCGCAAGCTTGTCCAATTTGTTGTCTGCATTGTATTCCTCATCCAAGGTTTTTTGAAGTTCTTCGGCAATTTTCTTATGCCCTAATTCCTTTGCATAGCGCACTGCCGTACCATAACCGGAGATTTCGTAATGTTCTACCCGTTGAGCTTCAGCAATTAGGCCTGCATCCATTACATCATCGTCTTCTGCCTCATCCATAAAACTTTCGGCTTCTTTAATCAGTCCTTCCATAGCCTTACATTTTTCATCCCCAAGTTCTATATCCAATTGTTGTCCAATTTTTTCCAATCTTGTCTTTTGCTCTTTTGTTTCGTCCAAATGGCTTTCGAAAGCTTTTTTAAGCTCTGAATCCGAAGCATTCTTGACCATTTTGGGAAGTGCTTTCAAGAGTTGGGTTTCAGCGCTGTACAAATCCTTTATTTGATGTTCAAATAATTCTTTTAAATTTTTCATGATATATAGTGTTTTATAGATTAATAAATTTCGCTAAAAGTAGTGCAGAGCCTAGCAGAATACAGTGCCAATCAATTATAAAATTAGCTGTATTGATCTATGTGGATTGGAAACTTGCACCATGAGACATTGGTAATATTAAAGAAATATTATTGGGTTAATTTTTTTGGTGAAAACGACCCATATATTTGCCCATTATTCCGAAGTTCAAATTATTGAACCTTCACCATAAAATTTAATAACATTCTAAATGACAGAAGGTTCAATTATTGGCACTTTTGGATTTTGTAGCCTTGACTATTGTTTCTTTAATACAAGGCTGGCAGTCCAATTTTTTCGCCTAAATAAAAAGAGAATACTAATATGGACAATATAACCACTGTAAACTTTTTAATCTTTTTTATAATTGTTCTGTGATTGTAAAGGAGGGATAAGAAGTGGAGGTGAAATTCTTTCTGATAATTTTAAGCCTAAACACCGATGAAAGTAGCTGAATGGATTGGGATATTGGCCGGCATCTTTACGACCATTGCCGCTATGCCCCAGATTATAAAAGTATGGAAGTCTAAAAAAGTTGACGATGTTTCATGGGGTATGTTCTGCATATTAATCTTAGGTGTTTTTTTGTGGACGGTATATGGAATAATTAAAGAGGATTATCCGATTATTATTACAAATGGTATTTCAACAATTCTGAATTCTATTATGTTGGCCCTCATTATAAAATACCGAAAATAACTACTCCATGGATTCCTTTTTATATAATGATTTTATTGGATTTATGGGGCAAGGTCCTTAAAGTCGTTGAGGTTTTTCTTTGGTTGTTGACAAGTATTAAAGTCGCTGGATATGGAGTTGTGTTAGACATTATCAATGAATTTTAATTTCTCCAATAGGGTTGTTGGAATAATCTTTTGTGACAAACATATTTTTAATTGGGTTATCCATAGGAACGGTAATAATTTAATTTAACAATAGCTAGTTCATACATCAAAATCAATTTGTTGGAAAGGGGATATTATGAAAACTATAAAAGAAATTGATGATTCGGCACTTTGTATCTCCCGTAGAAAATGTGGTAGAGGTTATCGTTACTTTGATGAGAATGGATCGCCAATTAAGGAAAAGAAAACCTTAAGACGATTAAAGGGTATGGTTATACCGCCCATGTGGAACGATGTTATGATTTGCCGCTTTGACGATGGTCACATTCAGGCTATCGGCCGAGATCAAAAGGGTCGAAAACAATATATCTATCATTCTATATATGAAAAGAAGCGCCAAGAGGATAAATTTCGTAAGATGTGCAATTTTGCCAATGTTTTACCAAGGATACGAAAAAAGGCCTATCAGGAATTGAAAACTAAAGATTGGACCCGAGAGAAACTTCTTGGACTTATCATATTAATCCTTGATGAATATGGAATTCGTATCGGCAACAAGCAATATAGAGACAGTAATGACACTTATGGCTTGACTACCTTAAGAAGAAAGCATATGGAAATTGAAGATGACGAACTAATTTTTCACTTTAAAGGAAAAAGCAAGCAACTGCGAGAAGTTCATATCGACGATCCCGAACTTATTCCTTTTATTAAGGAAGCAGCTAGTCTGCCCGGTTATGAAATATTTAGGTACCAAGATTCCAATGGGGATTTTCACGATGTGGACAGTGATGAGGTTAACGAATATATAACAAGGCATATGGGCGAAAATTTTTCAAGTAAAGACTTCCGTACCTGGGCAGCCAGTCGGTTGGCTATAGAATTTTATCCGGAAGCATTGGAACAACAGAAAAAAACACAACGTAAGAAATTTAGCAATATCGTTATTAAGATGGTTGCTTCTGAATTGGGCAACACGCCCAGCGTTTGCAAGAATTATTATGTTCACCCAGCAATATTTAACGAAATTGACAAGCAGACGCTTGCGCACCCCAATCCTTTCAAGGAACCAAGAAGTGCCTTTAAACTTTCGGCAAGCGAACAACTGGCATTGGATGTAATAGATCGTAATTATCAGAAGAATGTTTAAACCTTCCATAAGGGTTTAAATTTTAAACATTTGGCGATCATTGTAACCAAATTTACGGGTCGAGGAGTACTTATATTGTATACAATATTACTTTTTTTTAATAGAATATTAATCTTTTAATACAAAACTATAATCGGCAATTGAAATATTGTTATAAGATATGAAACTGAGAACGAGCGAGCCTTTTTGGCTAGTTAAAAATGGATTAATAAATTCCTATTCCTCTTTGAGAAATGATATAAATACTGAGATCCTTATAGTAGGGGGCGGAATTACGGGTAGCTTATTGGCCTACCAATGCATGGCCGATGGTTATGATACTGTTTTGTTAGACCGAAGGGAAATTGGCAACGGCAGTACTTCTGCCACAACATCTATGCTCCAGTACGAAATTGATATTCCACTCTATAAACTTATTGACTTGATAGGAAAGGAAGGAGCGGTTGAGAATTATAAGGCCTGTTCTGATGCCATCGACCGTTTAGGTAAAATCTCAAAAAACATTGGTTCTACTTGCGGGTTTGAAAAAAAAGAATCCTTGTATTATGCAGCGTTTAAAAAAGATGTACCCAATTTAAGAAAAGAGTTTAATGCACGAAAAGAAAATGATTTTTTTGTAAAATGGCTTTCTGCTGAGGAGATTGAAAATAGGTTTGGAATACAAAATAGTTTTGGTGGAATATTATCGGACCAAGGGGGGAGTATTGATGCCTTTCGCATGGCACACGACCTACTAGCCTATAATTCAAAGAAAGGTCTAAGGGTCTTTGATAAAACAGATATACAATCTGCAATTTACAATAGGGCGAATGTTTTACTTAAAACAGGAAGTGGACATTCCATAAATACTAAAAAGTTAATCTACTGTACGGGATTTGAAAGTGTGGAATTAATAAAAGACAAGTTCGTCAATTTATTGTCTACTTATGCCTTGATAGGAGAACAGCAAAAATCGGGTTCTAAAAAGCTGAATAATACTTTATTCTGGAATACTGCAGATCCTTATAACTATATGCGGACAACAGATGATAATCGATTACTTATCGGTGGTGCGGACGAAGATTTCATTGACGCGAAAAAACGGGATTTACTTATTCCGGGGAAAGTGGGGAAATTGGAAAAGTACCTAAAAAGAATATTACCGGAATATGATTTTGTGCCGGATTTTGCATGGGCAGGAACCTTTGGGGAAACCAAAGATGGACTACCATATATAGGCAAGCATCCTAATTTTAAGAGCACCTATTTTGTTCTTGGTTTTGGTGGAAATGGAATTACTTTTTCGACAATTGGTATGGACATAATTTCTAAGTTACTTAAAAATAGAAGGCATCCGTTGTTAAAATACTACAGATTTAGAAGGTAGTTATACTTTTATTATAAAACTTGTTCATTTTAAACCATATACTTCTGTTCTGTAAACATTCACATTATCAACAGAAGGAATCACGATTAACTTGTTTTTACAGTTTAGAGTAATATTGAGGTGAATTCAATCCAACCAATTGTGCCTTGAAAAAGAGTGTCCTGGTTTCACAAGAAAGTGGATAGAAGATTAATTCATTTAACTCATTTTATGTATTCCTTATGTTGATATCCATGTCAGTTTTGGAAGTTTCATATGATCTTGTGCATACTTTGAGAATAAAATAAATAAATCTCATCTAATACGTACAAGTTCAAAGCGATATAGCTAAACTTTTGGTGAATTGGGGCATTCTGCGGCCTGTACAATATATAATTTTACTTATCCTCATTCGGTAAAATCGGGATAAGATTTTTTGATAAAATAACCTTAAAAACAATAAAATGAAAAAATATCATATTTTAATCGCTTTGTGTTTCACCACGGCGCTTCAGGCGCAGGCTCCGATAGTGGACAATGATGTAATACTTACTCCTAATTTTTTTATGGCAATTCTGGCAGGTGTAATACTGGCACTTACCTTTCAGTTTATGCTTACAGTGATATCCATAGCCGGAGGTATCACCGCCGTAGGGGATATCCGAAAAAGTTACGTAAAATCAAAAGTCAATTCGGGGGATAACAAAGAGAGTGAAGACGATACATTTGACCAAAATAATTCGCCAGATGTTTCGATGGGCGTTAAGATAACGACAGCCTTTGGTATTTGGAGTGTTGTCACAACCTGTGTGGCTCTATTTGGTGCGACTGCTTTAGCTTTGAACCTGTCTGCCATTGAATCCACGGCCATCAACACTACCGTAGCTTTGGTTATTTGGGCATTATTTTTTTTAATTCTATTTTACCTTGAAACGAAGATTGCGAGTACTCTTATCGGTAGTCTGATTTCTACAGCTACATCAGGTTTGAAAGCCTCTGCCAGCACAGTTTCCAGCCTTTTTACTACTAGTCCGGAGGCAAAAGTTGATAATATTATAGGTAATACAGTTGACAGGATACGGGCGGAATTCGATTCGGGCTTTAATACCGATAAATTATCCGAAGTTCTTGATAATTTTTTAACCAGAGTAGATAATAAGATTCCTGATTATGAAACATTAAGAAATGACTTGGAAGGTATTGCCAAAAAATCCCAAAATAAGAACACTTCGGCAAAATGGATGGCCATACAACAAATTCTGACTAAGTTTATTGCCGAAAATAACAATAGTACAGACCCCGAAAAACAAGGAAAAGCAAAAAAATTACAGGAAACCCTCAATGAACTTCTCGAAAAATATAAAGCTGGCGATAATAGTGAAGAGGGAATAAAAAATGTGGTATCTGAAATTTCATCAATGGACAAAGAGGAAATTGACATGAAAACCCAAAGGCTTAAAGAATATTTGTCTACTTCTGCCCTGGACGGTTTTTCGTTGGTAAAATTAAAACAAGCTTTTAAAGGAATAGTAAACCATCCACAGATGACTGCTTCTATTCTTTCGAACCAATTAAGTGGATTAAACCGAGAAAATATTATTAAGGTGTTGGCTAGCAATACCAACCTGAAGGAGAACGACTATGAAATGTATGCAGATCAAATTTCTGATACACTAAAAAATGTGAGCTATGAGTTCGATATCGAAAATGAAAATCGATTGGTAAAACGAATTGAGGGGCAGGTTGAAAATTTCTTTAATTCCACGGGCCGGCAAGAATTGAATTACGGCCTTTTAAAAAATGATGTTAAGAGAATATTCGATAATCCAAAAGACAGTTTGGATGTCATTAAAAATAGGTTTTCCACTTTTGATACTGATACCCTTCGAGCCGTAGCAACTAATAATAAATATCTCAAAGATGAACATATAGATGGAGTTATAAAAGCACTCACTGATAGTCAAAAGGAGGTCCTTGATAAAATAGCTCAAATTGAATCCAAAGCAAACCAGCAAATTGAAACTTTGAAACGGAAAGCGGTAATTCAAGCAGAACATGCACGCGCTACTGCTGCCTCAGCAGCATGGTGGTTGGTCTTGACTGCGATACTCTCGGCCGTCGCTGCCATGGGTGGGAGTATGCTTCCACTGTAGAACAATGATTCTGATTTTGGGCGTAGAGAATTATAAATATTAGGTGGACTTGTTGGATGTAAGATTTTATAATTTGCCTTACTCTATTTGATGGAGGAATAAAGATGTTTAAAAGGGTAACGCCGTTTATACCAAGTTAATTGGCGATTGGAGCTATTTTATGATAGAAGGAGAGTACAAAAGCCAATTTGATTATAATTAAGATGCTTGATGGAAATTATGTTGTCATCTTAATGGAATTCGGTCAAAAAATGGGAATTAATTGAGGAGTAAATAAGAATATAAACTGAAAAAATAAAGTTGTGGATAGTGCAATCATACTTTCAGTGCTGTGAGTTGAACTATTTGACGGTGGTCGAAGTTTTTAGCGATATTTTTTAAGTGGATATAGTTAATTTTTTGATGAAGACTTGAATAGTTTTAAGTAGAAATTACATTCAAGAATAATAATGGGCCGATAATTATAAATCGCTGTTTGAGGGTGAATAATTCTTCTTCAAATGTTGGCAGTAAATGAAATGTAATATTTAAAAATAGTTGATGAGGGACTGAATAAAGTTGGGGTAGGAAGGAAGCATCCTCAGGGTCAAGAATTAAATTAACATAGTATCAATAGTGCTAAAATTACAGATATTTACTGGTTTATAATTGGTTAATATCCTTGAAAATTAATAAAATTTAAATTAAAAAATATGGCAGAAATAAAGATTAAAAAGAAAAGTTCGGTTTGGCCTTGGATTATATTGGCTCTTATTGTTCTGGCAGCGATTGCCTATTATTTTATTACATCTACCAGGGTTGATATGAATGATAATAGACCGCATATTGGCCATGACGAACAGATTGAAAATGAAACTGGACATAATCATCTTAGGTTAGATGGCACGAAAGCGCTTTGGCCGGAGCTAGTTACCACAATAATGGAATGTTAATAGGTTGATTTAAAAAATTTAGATATGGGCACTCAAGAAAAGCAATTGTATTATTTAAGCGATCTTAAGGACTATAAGGTAGATAGTAGCTACGCCGATGTGCGAAACTGGAGCGTAAAAGATTCCGCGCTTCGGAATATAGGAATTGTAAAAAACCTTTTGGTTAACAAACAAACCGAGAGGGTGGTCTACCTTGATGTGGAGGTAGACAGTTCCATAATTGACGCGAAACATGATCCCTATGGGGGACCTGCCAACAGCCCTATTCGGGAATTTATAAATGAGGATGGCCAAAATCATGTTATTTTGCCTATTGGTCTTGTGGACATTAATAGAGATGAACAATACGTATTTACTGAAAGTATTGATCACACAACATTTGCGGAAACTAAACGAATTAAACCAAATACCCCTATTGAGCGTGATTATGAAACGGCAGTATTGGATTCCTACGCTAGGAGGCCCAGACAAACGGCTATGGCTGTTGATTTGGACAGGGAACGCTTGGAAAAAATAAAACGAAGAGATAATATTGGCGAGTACCGTAATCAGGATGAAGAGACTATAAAAACCGACGATGATAAATTTGATTGGTTCGATGCGGAAAATGAAAGTGCCAAAAGTTTAGATGATACAGAAGAAATCAGGGATGAATCCAACTTTTACCGACGTAGTGAATTTAATGATAGTAAATTCCGTCAGAAAAGGACTTAAAAAATATCAATGGTATTATCCATATTTCCGGCCATTCTCATCGCGGGAATTTCGGCCACGACTTTGATGACTCTTTTCAGCCAATTGGTGTCAAAGTATCGAGGTATTGAATTTAATGAAGCGGACTTACTGGCTAAGTTTATAAACCATACTAAATATTTCCCCAATGCACCTAAATTAAATCTCATTTTAGGTTGGAGTATACATTATCTTATAGGGATTGTACTTGCAGCGTGTATGTATTTCATTTATTGCTATTTTAATATGAATATAACGATTCTTAATGGGGGGTTAATAGGCCTTATTGCTGGGTTTATAGGAGCTATGGGATGGATGGGTCTCTTTGCTTTTCATTGGAACCCACCTCAAACGGAGGTCAAAGAATTTATATTACAGCTCATGATTGCGCATTGTATTTTCGGATGTACAGCCGCGATAATTTTTAAAACTTTTTTATAAGTTAAGAAGTTTAATAATTTTCGAAGTGATTCTACAATGCTACACAAACTAAGCGTACCTGGTACATTTCAACGTTAATACATATTTTTCTGGTTGAAGAGAAGAGGGAAGTATGGGGAGAATACGGAAAAACTGTTTAATCCCAAGTTTGAATGGTAGATATAGAAATGGTCAATTAAGATTTTTAAAATTAAAGTTTATGTTTATGGGTGATAGTAAAAAGTTTGCCGACGATTTGGATAGTATGGGTAATGGCCCAAAGAACGATAAAAGTTCGGATCTGAACCAATTTGACACGGTGCATGATAAATGGAACGCCATACAAGAAGAATACCTTCAGAAATACCCCGAACTGGAGGTAGAGGATATATATTTCGAAGGCGGTGGTTTTGAACGCGTTTTGGAAAAAATCAGCGAAATCAGGGGTGCATCTATCGAGGAAATTCGCTCCGAAATTTTAGAGTGGTAGTAAGGCCAAATTTATTATTCCCGCACGTTGGCTAAAAATTGAGGGTAACCATAGGATTGATTTATTGTGAACTTAGTATCTCCTAAAATTTCATCCACAAAACCAGGTTCAATTTTTAAACAGGTATCTCCGAACCATTCCATCCCAAAAGTATAACATTGTTTGTCGTATAAATTAATTTTGGCATATTCTATTTGGCAGCCATAATCGACCGATTTAGATAGAGGATGGGTTTGTATATTTCCTTCCGATTCAATGACTTGGATGGCGTATCGTTCCTTTGAAACGGGAATCCACATGGGGTAATTATCGTTCCTGATTTCGGAATAGAGTTTATCGTCGAATGTATCAAAGCTCCACTTTATCCAAGTTTCAAAAGAGCCCCACGCATTAGGGTTCAATTTATCATTGGCACGCTGACCTATACGATGTTTAATTTCAGTTTTGCCTTGTCTTAATTTTACTCCTACATCAACTGTTTCTAGGTTGAGGTAAAAATCCTCACGCTTCTCCGTAACGTCTAACCCTATATTGTTGAACCATTTTTGTATGTTTCTATTTTCTTGGGAAAAAAACCAACGTATTTCTTTTGTTTTAAACATAATCTAAAATTAAATGAATTTTAAGGCTCAGAATAAAGGGCCTATTTAATTAACTTTTCTAAACCTCTATTTTTTGACACTACTTCTTTTTTTCTGTTTCTTAATGATTTTCTTATCATGTTAAATTTGTTGACATCTATAAGTACTTTGTACAGGCGGTTTGGAACTTGGAACGAGAATAATATTTTTTAAAATATTATTCCTTGTTGATAGGTTCAATTTTAGAGTCGATATAACCAAATATTAAATTGAATAAAACTACTACCATCGTAAAAATAGCTAACTCTACGAACAAACCTGTGGCGGCAAGACATCCGGCGGCTGCGCTGCACCAAACGGTTGCAGCCGTTGTAAGACCTTTGATCTTATCCTCCTTCTGAAGTATCACACCACCCCCCAAAAAACCAATACCTATAATTACTTGGCTCAGTACTCTTGTAATATCCACATTTGCCTCTCCTTGGTATTTTAATGATATGAGGACAAAAACAGCAGCCCCTAAGGCTACTAGGGAATTTGTCTTTAACCCCGCATGCTTGCCTTTGTATTCTCGTTCCAGCCCAATTAGCAACCCTGAAAATAATGCTGCACCAATTTTGACGCTGAATTCTATAACAGACTGGTTTGTACTTATTTCTAACATAAAGTTATAAATTTTTAGTTTCTGAAAACCTAATGAACCTTATAACCAATCAAGGGTAATCGTATCTTAGTTTGCGGTTAAAAATACAATAGGGTTTGAGAATTTATTTACTTTAACGAATAGGATTTTAACCTAAAACATTACGTTGTATATACCGGAGAATAGTATGATAAGTTTTGAATATTAGTGCTGGCAATGGAAAATAAAAGAAGGGCAATTATTAAAAAAGTCCGTAGTAGTTGTAGATTCGGAATACATTATGTAATATCAGGATTTTATATCCTGTAAGGGTTGAAATTTTCCTATCTTCCTGTTGAGGTTATGCTATTATACTTATTCAAGTTGCTCCTTTAAAAATCCAATAATCGTGTGATTGAATCTAAGAACATACCATTATACCGGCGCTAAGAAAAACCCTTGTTCGGGTTATTTAATTCTCATTTTTATTTTTAAGATGTGGTCATTATGGACAATAATATAATCTTTAGAGATCAGAGTTGATCATTGGTTCATTTAAATTAGTTTCCATGTAATCCTAGTTTCATTAGAAAAAATAATAATCATGGAAAAAAAAATATTGGACAAGAAGCAATCGGAAGAAAATACGGAATTGGTCAAAGAAAAAAATGATCCGAAGACCAACTATATCTTTCAAAAGAACGGTATTACTAGAACCGGATTTATAATTATTGTAATGGTCTTAATTCTAATAATCCTGGGCATTACACTTTCTGGGGCATTTTTTGAATCGACCACTACCAACCCATAAATTTACGTTGTTGTATATTTTTTACTGGGATTAACTAATTTTTTTTCTTCCCTATTATTGATTATGTAAGTGGTAAGGAAGTTTACAGTTAATTGATTTGTAAATAGTTTACGACCCATTGTAAGAATATTAATTTCGGGCTAATTGGTCACTCATTATTAACAGTTATAAAATAGATTTCGGGCAGATCTTACTGTTTGGGTCTAAACATGGGTGTGATTAACCCAATTGACTTGCACTTTCATTTTAGAAGTCTACTTTGCCTAACTCGTTTATTTATCAGTGTATTACATTAAATATATAATTTACCTCCGTTTGGTTTGGTAACAATATTTTGGTATATCTCCAGAAAGATTAAAGAAAAAATTCTTTGGCAATAATTAAAGAATTCTTGTAGGAAAATTCAATTGGGGTACTATTAAGTTCGATTACAATAATTACATGAGAGGGTTAAAACTATTTTTAAATTTCGGTAAGGTCTAAATGGTCCTGCCTTATGGACAAGAGATTTTGATCCAGCTTTTTTACTCTCATTATCAATCGCAAAAAAAAGTACACTATGAATACAACAGAAGACGGGACTACTATAGACACAAGGTCCGATAAAAGAATAACATCCCTCAGAAATATAAGCCAGGTCAATATAAAACCTCAAATTAATAGGTCAATCTCAGTGCCCAAGGCAAAACAATTGACTGAAATTGTTTGTTTAACATCTTATCCTCCACGCGCATGTGGTATTGCCACATACTCTAAAGATTTGGATCGGGTACTTACTGATAAATTTGGGGATACTTTTAAATTGAATATCCGACCCTTGGAGACAAGTTCGTCCACACATAAATATTCTGAATCAATAGATGGTGTTTTAAACACCGATTCGCCGTTGGATTTCCTACAGACTGCTTATAATATCAATTCGAATCCTCTAATAAGCCTGGTCATGGTACAACATGAATTTGGACTTTTTAGTCAGAATGAGAAATATTTTTATGAATTTTTGGAGTATTTGGACAAACCTGTCGTTATTACCTTTCATACGGTCTTGCCCAACCCAACACGAGAATTAAAGCAAAATGTGGCAACTATTTCCTCCCATTGTGCTGAAATTATTGTAATGACCCATAATTCTGCAAGAATATTGACAAATGATTACGGTGTGCCACCAAATAAGATTACAGTAATACCACATGGAACACATCTTATTGCCTATGACGACAAAAGAGCCTTAAAATCAAAATACGACCTGGAGGATAGAACTGTATTGTCAACCTTTGGATTATTGGGGCCAGGTAAAAGTATTGAAACTACATTGAAGGCCCTGCCTAAGATTGTGGAGGAACGTCCGGATGTGATTTTTTTAATTATTGGTAGAACACACCCAAACGTGGTAAAGGAAAATGGAGAAGTGTATCGGAATTTGTTGAAAAAAAAGATTGATGAGCTTGGCCTTCAAAATCACGTTAGATTTATCGACGAATTTGTGCCACTCAATCATTTATTGGAATATTTGCAACTAACAGACATATATCTTTTTACCTCCAAAGACCCCAACCAAGCCGTTAGTGGAACCTTTGCTTACGCATTAAGTTGTGGATGTCCAATCATTTCTACACCTATACCACATGCGCTGGAGGTTTTGAAAAATGGAGCAGGAAAATTATTTGATTTCGAGAATTCAAGTCAATTGCAGCAAGCGATAATTGATTTATTGGATAATGAAGAGGAGAGATTTAAGATGAGCCTCAATGGGTTACATACTTCCGTCGCAACGGCATGGGAGAATGCTGCAATTGCCCATGCAAAAGTATTTGAAAAGGCATTGAATGGCTCTATGGAATTAAAATACGGAAAACCTCCAATAAATTTGAAGCATCTTAAAAATATGACTACAAATGTGGGGGTCATTCAATTTTCACTTATTAATCAACCGGATATTGAAAGTGGATATACCTTGGATGACAATGCACGGGCTTTAATTGCGCTTTGTCAGCATTACGAGATAACTGGGGATACTTCCGATTTGAAATATATTAAGACTTATTTTAATTTTATCTTCTGTTGCTTTAGACATGATTGCAAATTTTTGAATTACGTAAATAAGGAGTACCAATTTACGGAACAGAACGATATGGTTAATTTGGAGGATGCCTGTGGTAGAGCTTTATGGGCTTTGGGATATTTCCTCTCAATGTCAGGACAATTTCCAGAAGAATTCGCAAAACTAACAGATAAGGCCAAATTTGTTTTTGAACATTCAGCCAAAGCAATGGAGACTTTCCAGTCCCCCCGTGCAATGGCCTTTATTATCAAGGGACTTTACTTTTACAATCGTTTCGAGGAACGGGATTGTTTAAATGCCGCGGTTGTCGAATTTGCCGATCGCTTGGTGTTAAAATATAGAGATGAATCCGATGAAAATTGGCATTGGTTCGAAAGTTATTTGACCTATGGTAACAGTGTACTTCCTCAGGCGATGTTAATGGCATATTCCTTGACTTTGAAACCAGAATACAGAAAAATTGCAAAGGCATCTTTTGATTTTTTATTGTCCAAAATTTTTATCGATGGTAAGATTTCAGTTATTTCCAACAAAAATTGGCATCAAAAAGGCGATAATTTCGATTGCCAATATAAAGGAGGGCAACAACCCATTGACGTGGCCTACACTATTCTAGCTTTGCGCTATTTCCACAAGGTATTTCCGTTGGGCGGTTATTATTCCTTGATGGAGACGGCCTTTGATTGGTTTATGGGAAAAAATGCATTAGATGTTATTGTTTATAATCCCTGTACGGGCGGATGTTATGACGGCCTAGAATTAGAGAATGTAAATCTAAACCAAGGTGCCGAATCCACCATTAGTTACCTTTTATCTAGATTGGCCTTTGAAAATATTGATGAATAAATTTTCCAATATTTTCCCAAATGTAGGGACGCTTGCCAAGGACAATGTTATTGTCTTTGGGAGGTGGTCCCTTTTTTACTTGCAGGGATTGGATTCAATAGTTCCGACCTGTTGATGATGTAAGATTATATCTAGATAGCATTTATCAGAAATCCGATATCAATTTTGCGGTGTTTGAGCAAAATGGCAATATTTGGGATTTATAATTTTAGAGACCAGTAAAAGATGATTGATACACGGAAGACTATATAGTGGCTATATTGAGCAGGTGAGTATGTTAAAGGAAGATATGGAGGTACAATAAGGAATTTAAAATAAATCATTTTCGAAGGGCATGCAACAACTCATCCATTGCTACGGTAGCATAGGATGAAGAATAGTCGGAAACTGCATAAGGTAGTACCAAACTTCCATTATTAATTAAGGAGCCACAGGAATATACCACGTTGGGGACATAACCTTCACGCTCTTCTTCCAACGGCGAAAGCAAAGGCTGTGACAATCTACCTATTTCTTTGGTGGGGTCGTCCAGATCGAACAAAGATGCCCCAATACAATAACGCCGCATCTGACCTACCCCATGTGTAATAACGAGCCATCCCTCCTCGGTCCATAAAGGGGCACCACAATTTCCTATTTGTGTAAATTCCCATGGGTATTTTGGTTCTTGAATTTTAATCGGATCATTCCATAAAGTATTCCTATCTGAATACATTAAATAATTATTGACCCCATCTACCCTAGCCAATACCGCATATTTGCCGTTTATCTTTTTAGGGAATAAAGCGAAATTCTTATTCTGTGCTGCTTTTCCGTGCATGGGCATTATCCTGAAAGTATTAAAATCCTCGGTTGATAATAGTTTAGGGAGTATGGTATGGCCATCATAAGCCGTATAGGTAGCATAGACTTTTATGGAGCCATCATCTTCCGTAAACCTTACAAATCGAGCATCCTCTATTCCCCTGCTTTCGGATGGTGAAATAGGAAAAATGACACGTTCCGAAATATCTGAGTCCAAACTAAATTTTACGTCGTAATAAGAATCTACTAACCATGTCATTTCTTCCAGGGCTAAACGTTTATCCGTGCTTATCCCATTTGCAAGAACGCGGTTAACCGAGGATTTTAAGTCATTATAATCAAAATGATCGGGCAAATCACTCATTATGGCAGAAGAGTATTGATGGGATATTTCCATCTCATGCATTTTTTGGACAAAGCGTCCTTTATCATAAGACTTTTTCTGAACTATGGTGGCCATATCTATATGGTTCCTAATTTTGTTGGGATGAAAATCGTTGTTTGCATCAAGAATTCCACGCCTAAATACGATTGAGGACAAATGTCCCTCACCGGTAGCACGGAAAGATATAATGACCCTTTTCTCACCTTTGGCCAGGAACGACTGGTCAAAATCCTCAATAATCGAAGGATTGAACATGGCCGCAGATTCTATGGAGTATTCCATAGTGGCATAGGAGCCAATAAGTAGTTTTTCTTCTTGCGAAATGCTTCCAACGTCCAAATTCATTTCTTCTATAAGACTTCTGTGATTTTCGAAGTGCCGGAGAAAAATTTTGGAAATATTGCGGTGCCGACCTGCAAATTCACGAAGGGTATGGTCCAATTCGCGATCAACGCCCGCCTCATCCAAAGAAATCACTCTTTTTATTAGCTCACTTGTACGTTTTTCACCATTGTTAAAAAAACGAGCTACTACTCGGCTATTATCAGGTAAAAATTTAACATCTTTTCGTTGAACTGTAACGTGCATTATTTATGAAGTTAGTAAGGTTAATCGCTATTAATTAAATTTTAATATTATTGACTAAATTAAGAATTATCAATTTTATTACAATACTTTATTAAACGAAGGACTGACCTTAATGCTTAAGAGTTGGTTTTATACCATCTAATAATTTCCCAGCTTCAAATATCTTTCAATATTGAATCTTTTTTTTGAATATTTATTTGCATAGAGCTAAAAATCTGTTGATTATAGCTATTTTCTTAAACGACTTTTGGATAACTTTAAATTGGACAATGGATATATTTTTATAATTGGGATTGTTTCTTATTTCTAAACAGAGTAAGCGGGTCACCCAAGTTATTATATTAGTGGAATTGTTTCATTCTCGTTTAATAATTACTGATTAGAACAAATATTACTCACGATGCGCTCGATTTGGAATGGCAGTATTAACTTCGGTCTGGTAACGATACCTATAAAACTATTTCCCGGTTCTGAGGAACGCACCTTGGATTTGGATATGTTGGATAGCCATGATGGTTCGCGCATACGCTATAAAAGAATCAATGAGAGCACAGGTGCCGAAGTTGAATGGAAGGATATTGTAAAAGGATATAAAAAGGACGACAAGTATATTATATTGGAAGATGCCGATTTTGAGAACGCCAATATTAAAAAGAGCAAGACCATAGATATTGAACAATTTATCAAGGACACTGAGGTCTCTGATGTACTTTTCAAAAAACCGTACTTCATTAAACCTCAGAAAGGCGGAGAAAAATCGTATTCCCTTCTACGCGATGCCCTTCAAAAATCAAAAAAGCTGGGTGTGGCAACTTTTGTAATGAGGCAGAAGGAACACCTATCATTGATCGGTGTCTATAAAAATGCCTTGGTCCTACATATAATTCGTTTTGAAGACGAAATTAGAGATACCGCAGAATTGGATCTACCCAAAGAAAAAAGCGGGAAAAAAGAAATGGATATGGCGCTCTCCTTGATAGAGCAATATACAGAGAAGTTCAATTTCACCAAGTTTAAGGACATATATAATGCTCAATTGTTGAAAATTATTGAATCCAAGGCCTCTGGAAAAACTACGAGTAGCAAAAAAATTGAATTAAAACCCACCCCTGCTAAAGATTTAATGGCACAATTAAAAGCCAGCTTGGAGAAACGAAAAAATAAAGCGTCATAATCTGTGGACCTAAGTGAATACAACAGAAAACGTAATTTCGCCAAAACACCTGAACCTGAAGGGGGAATTGATTCTAGTTCCAGGTTACAGCGATTTGTAATACAGCGCCATGTTGCTCGAAAACTCCATTATGACCTGCGGTTACAAATTGACGGTACCTTAAAAAGTTGGGCGGTACCAAAAGGTCCTTCCATGAATCCTTCCGACAAAAGGTTAGCGGTACGTACCGAAGACCATCCTATCGAATATCTAAATTTTCATGGCGTCATACCGAAAGGTAATTACGGGGCGGGAGAAATGATTATTTGGGATTCCGGAGTTTTCGATATTGATGAAACCGATAAAACTTCGGAGATTCATCAACAATTGCTAGATGGTAATTTGAAACTAATTTTTCATGGTCAAAAAATAAAAGGTCGTTTCGCTTTGGTAAGGACTGGTAAAGATGGTGAAAAGGAAAATTGGTTGCTCATGAAAAAAAAGGATAAATTTTCGACCAGCCTATTTTATGATGCTGAGTCCTTGATCGATCCTGGCCATAAACATTTTAAAGAGAACCCTTTGAAAATTACTCCGGGAAAGATATTACAACCAATGTTGGCCGAATCTCAAAAGGAAATTTTTAATGATCCCGAATGGATTTTTGAACTTAAATGGGACGGGTACCGAATACTGACACATATTTCCGAAAATGGGGTTTTTTTGCAATCCAGAAATGGAATTAAAATGAATGATAAATTCCCAGAATTAGTCAAAGAACTTGAAAATGTGGAGCATCAAACAATACTGGACGGCGAGCTGACCGTAATTGATGAAAATGGAGTTTCGCAATTCGGAGAATTACAAAATTATCCTGATACGAGGTGCAATTTGCGCTATTACGTTTTTGATATGTTATACCTTAACGGGCATAGTATGTTGAATCTTAATATTTTAGATAGAAAAAGTCTTATTCCCGAGCTAATTGAGGGTATGGGCATCACGCAATATTGTGATCATATTGAAGGCATGGGCGTAAGTCTTTTTAACAAGGCAACCGAGGAAGGTATGGAGGGCATTATGGCCAAGTGGATCAATTCTAACTATTCGCCAGGGACGCGTAGCAACAAATGGCTAAAAATAAAATCAATTCAAAGCGAGAATGTGCTGATTTGTGGATATACCGATTCTGTTGGAGGTGGTGTTGTCTTTGGCTCATTGATTTTGGGGAAATGGGAGGGAGATGAACTGGAATATATCGGCAACTGTGGTACGGGGTTTACTGATGCGTATCGGGAGGAACTATTAAGTCTTTTTGAAGAGTATCGTACAAGTAGAAATCCATTCGGCAGAAAATTGCCATTAAAGGGAAGAAATCCTAATTGGATGGTTCCCACTTTGGAATGCGAGGTCACTTATTCCGAACGCACAAAAAACGGATTGCTTCGTCACCCGGTATTTAAAAGGATGCTTAATGATCCAAAAGTTCCAGAAAAAAAGATAAAAGATCAAACTAACTATCAAAGAGCTTCTACCTCTAGTTCCAAAGAAATTGTGGAGATAGATGGTCTTGCTGTTTCTATTAGTAATTTAGAAAAAGTTTATTGGCCCGAGTCAGGATATACAAAATACGATTTGATCGATTATTATCTCCAAATCTCTGGTACAATCCTTCCTTATTTGAAGGATAGGCCACAGAGTCTTCATCGTTATCCCAATGGTATTTTAGAAGAGAGCTTTTACCAAAAAGATAATGATGTAGTGCCAGAGTGGATGCAGACTATAACAATTCCAACTAAGTCTTCAAAGAGGGAAATTCGGTATTTACTCTGCCAAAACCCTGCTTCACTAATATATATGGCCAACCTAGGTTGTATCGAAATGCATCCATGGAATTCTAGAATTGGCTTTTTGGACAAGCCTGATTACGGTGTCTTGGACCTTGACCCTCCAAAAGGAAGGGAATTTCGTGATGTTGCCCATGTGGCATTGATAATACACGATATATTGACTGAAGCCAATTTAAAAGCTTATTGCAAAACCTCAGGTGCCAAAGGTCTACACGTGTATTTTCCAATGGGGGGCAAATATACTTATGAAGAAGTCCGTAATTTTATTAAGCTCATTTGTTATTATGTGGAGCAACGGCTCCCCACGATCACCACAATGGAACGTAGACTAAACAAACGGGATGGAAAAATTTATTTGGATTACCTACAAAACCGTAAAGGTCAAACCGTTGCTTCTCCTTATTCCGTTCGACCAGTAAAGGACGCACAAGTTTCTACCCCATTGCAATGGGATGAACTCAAGAATGGCGCTACTCCCAATGATTTTATGATAAAGAATCTTTCGGGGCGATTGGCCCAAAAGGGAGATTTGTTTTTGCCCGTACTAAAGACATCTTTTAATATGGAAAAAAGCTTGGAGAAATTGGACAAAGTGCAAAATTGAATTTGGGGAGGTTGATTTCTTTTAAAGAATAACAAACATCACAAACCTTCCAGTAATATTTTAATTGTTGGGTAGATCCAATTTCTGACCAACCAAACCCGCACCAGGTAGTTTACGGAAGTTTTAATTTCTGAGTATCAATTATTGCGCAAAGAATCAATCAATTCCTTTTTCTTCATTTTTGAGCGCCCTTGAATACCTACATTTTTTGCTTGTTGATACAACTCTTTCTTAGTCCACTCTTCATATTTTTTCGCCTTGCCACCTTTTACTCCTGAATCGGGGGTATTTGCAATCCGGGCTGCTTTTTCTTTGCTGTATCCCTTTTCTAGGAGGGCTTGGTAATGATCTTCATTTTTTATTCTAGGATTAGGCATAATTTATAGATTTATGATTATTATTTTCGTGTTTAGGTTTATTTAAAAGAAGAAAAAAACCAGCCGTGAAGACTGGTTATTGAGAAACGAATCAAACTAATATATATTAAGCTGTTGCAGCTATCGGATTTTGGTGATCTTGATAGTATTTAGGACTGCAATTGTATTTTTCTTTAAATATCTTGGAGAAATAACTTCTACTGGTCAATCCCACACTATATACAATTTCCGAAATATTCAGGTCTGTAGTTTTAATAAGATGTTCAGCAGTTTCAACCCTTATGTTCCTTATATAATCGGTTACTGTCCTATCAAATAACAATTTAAACCCTTCCTGTAGCTTTGCTGGCGAAAGGCCAGTTTTTTTACTTAGGTATTTCAGGCTATATTGAATTTCAGGATAATTTTTTATAAAATTGGCCATTTCTTTTATATCCTCTATCTCCTCCCTGCTCAATGAACCAAAATTGTTTTTAGCATTTTTCTTATCTTCCTTATGCTGTTGTATTTCCATGGCCAGAATTAGGTGTACTATACCTTTGGTCAATAAATTTCTTACCAATCCTTTTTGGGTAATAGCTTCCAGTTGTTGCATTTTTTCAGCTATTTGTAAGTTATAGGACCCGGTGTAGGCAAAAGTTTCATTATTGTTTTTGGGCATAAAGGTCTTTAATAATTGTTTTTGTAATAGATCACTGCCTTCATCACCGGAAGTTACCTTGTGGGTGTCCACCATAATGTTGGAAAGCTTAATGTTTTCATTTCCTTCAAAAAATAAAGTGGTATCCTTGCTGGGATCGCAAGAAAAAATTCCGGTTTGAAACTGATTAAGGAGTCTTTTCTCCCCCTTTATTCCAAAACTATGGGCGACTTTTCCTTGAGCACAGTACATAAAATGTATGGGGTTGGAAACCGGCATATTGTTGATGATAAGGGTATCTTCACTAAAAATAAGGTCAAATTCCATAAAAGCAATATTGTTCTTAAATGAGATTCCCCTAATTTCGCCACGAACGTAATTGTTGTCCAGTTGCAGGTTATATTCTTGTGGTCTAGTTACTAAACTACCCCCTAAATCTTGCTGTAACTGATTAAATATGTTTTCTATGTTATTTGATTTCAGATATACTATTTTCATGGTTCCTTGTTTTAAGTTAATTGCTTTATTTCTCTCTTATCACCTTTGTAATAAAAAGTCCTACGGCCACCAATAGGAATAAATGTATTTTAATGCCCACGTCGAACATAAAAAGTCCAGTGGCCCAAATAATGAGCATAATTATGGCTGCAATAATCAACATTTTGGACATTACTTCCGTTTGGCAAATAAATGACTTACCAAGTCATTACGTTTAAATCTAAATCCTAATCGGATTCAATTTTTTGATTGGTCATCCCCATAATAAAATTCTCAGGCAGACCAGTAATTTGATTTGAGATGGAATCCAAAGTCCAACTTCTTCCGACTTTCGAATTCAATTGAATTTGATTTACTGTCTTTTTCATGGTTGTTGTCTTTATATGTTAATTTCTGTCTGGTACAAATTTCGATATAGAGGGAACCTTTTGTGTTATACAATTTTTAAATTCTGTTATATAATTCCACGAAAAAGGGGTGTTTTAAGCAAAAACGGCAGTAATTTAATGGCTTGAGCCATTGTTTTTGGATAGTAAATATTATAATGGGAGGGTAGTTACACTATTCCACCAGGGGATTCCACGAGTAGATAGTGCAAAAACTTTGGGTCGCTTAAGAGCGTAATATGAAGTAATTTAGGCAGGTAAGTAAATGTAAAAGGTAGCTCCTTTATTAGGTTCACTTTGGGCCACAATATGTCCTTTATGCTTTTCTACTATTTTCTTGCAGATAGCCAAGCCAATTCCTGATCCAGAATATTCACTGTTATAGTGCAGACGTTGGAAGAGTTCAAATATTTTCTCGGAGTCCTTCTGCTCAAAACCAATACCGTTGTCTTCAATTGAAATACAATAATAATATTTGGCTTTTTTTCGGAAGTCGTGTTGAATTTCGTTGCGCTCCAATTTTCTACTGTCTATTTTAATCTTTGGTCTCTGTTGGGTACTGTGATATTTAACCGAATTTGAAATTAGGTTATTAAAGAGTTGTTCTAACTGGAAGGGTACCCCTTTTACTTCGGGAAGATCCCCAATTAGGATTTTAATGCCAGTTTCTTTGATAGGTGCTTCTAAATCTTCTTGAACCTTTTCCATAACTAGGTTCAAATCAACCATTAAATAATCCTTTTTATTAATATTTAGCCGTGAATAGGATAGAAGATACTTTATAAGGGTCTGCATCCTATTGGCTGACGATGCTATTTTTTTAAAATATTCCTCTTGCTTTTCGGAAAGCTTATTCGACCCTGTATCGTTTATTCGAGATATAAATAACTGTATTTTCCTGAGCGGTTCCTGTAGGTCATGACTGGCAACGCGGTTAAAGGATTCCAATTCACTGTTGGAACGTTTTAACTCTAGGTTTTTTTCCTTTAACTTTTGTTCGTTTTGTAACTCTTTGGTAATATCCCTTACTACCCCAATAAATTCATTTTGAAGGTAGTGCCCTGTATTCTGTAAATATTTGACCTTTCCGGTTTTAGTTATAATACGATATCTAAAATTGCTGATAATCTTATCCTCTAGCGCCAATTTTACTTTCTCGTCATAAATTTTGAGATCTTTTGGATGCACAAATGGCCTATAGCTTTCAGGGCTAAGTTTAAATTCATTGGGTTCACATTCCAATATCCGGTAAAAATTATCGGACATGTGCGACTCCATATCTGTAATTTTTAATCGGTAACTACCAATGTTGGCTTCCGCTTCGGCATCGTTCAAAATGGAATTCTGAATCGTCAATTGTTCATTTAGCTCTAAAAGGCGCTGTTTTGAAGTTACAATTTGGGTTATGTCATATGAAGTAAGGGTAATGCCGTTGTCCAACTTGTTTAGGGTAGTATGTATCCAAAGAGGAACTCCTTTCAAGGTATATTGGGCTTCATGGGTTACCATAACCCCTTTGTCAGCGCATTTGACCATTAAATCAAACAATCCCGTCTCATGTACAAATGGATAGATTTTAGAGATGGAATTTCCTATGACCTCACTTGTCTGTTTTCCTGTAAGCCTTACGCTTTCCTTGTTGGTAAACAAATATTTAAAATCGGTAACCTTCCCATCTTCATCCCTTTCCGTACTTAAATGGCTGATGGTGTTACTTGTACTTTCAAGGATATTGTTCAGGAATGCCTTGGTTTCCTCAAGTTGTTTGTTTTGTATTTCCAACTTCTCGTTCAAAATCTTCAGGTTCTGGGTGTGCTGCCGCTCAGCGGTGGAATCGGTAGAAGTGGTTAGTACCCCATTCTCCATTTTTACGGCAGTGGTCTTAAACCAAAAGGAATTGCCGTTGTAATCAAAGAATTTTTCAAATTTTCGGGGGGTCCCTTCTTTTATGACAGTTGCCAATTCTTCAAAAATGCCATTCTGAAAATTTATGGGGATAAGCTCCGACATTTTTCTATTGATAATATTCTCGGTTTTTTCTCCCAATATACCCTCAATTTGTTCGTTGGTAAACTCTAGGTTGAAATCCTTTATTTCTCCAGAATCATCATATATAGGTAAAAAATAGCTGATAATGTTGTCCGTACTGGCAAGAATGTTTTGCAAGAATTTCTCTGCAGTTACAGTTTTTCTACGTTGGGCATTGATCTGCAAATAGGAAATTACGAATATGAACAAGGCAAACGTTCCCAACAGCAGAGTCATTATAGGGGTAAAAAAAATCTGGGATTTATATTCTTCGGTTCGTTTGGCAAGTTGAAAGTGCATTTCACGCTGCATTTGGTTTTCAAGTAGATTTAATTGGGTAACAGCGCTACCAACATCGGCTATTTTATTTTGATCACCTTCAGAATAATTTGATTTTTGATAAGGAATTTGTGATATGACACCTAGGGCATGGTAAAGACTATCCTGCCATTGGCTTACCTTAAGAAGAGTTTTTTGTTGAGCGGGTTTATGGCCCGTGAGTTCCTTTAATTTTTTAAAAGACGCCAAAACCTCCGGCTGGTAAACTTTAAATGAGGATATGCCTAAGGTGTCCCGTAGCAATACGTTTTTAAACTCCGTAGATTGCATTTGGTCATAGTAGGAAAAGAGTTGGTTTATTTCCTTATTTATCTTCAATGTATGGGAAACCCAATCTGCCGATTCACCTAGCCGTACAACCTGTTTGTAACTTACGCTCCCAATAAACATTAAGAGGGCAATGGCCAAGATTAGCAGGACCGCAAAAAATTTTGATGAAGAAACTAACTTTTTAAATGTCATACTTTTAGACCATTAAATACGGAATAAAAAATTATCCCGGTTTAAAGCGGAGGTGTGGTATTGCCAATTTAAATGTAACACTTTGTCTATGGCATTTTTAAGACCTCCAAAACTGTTTGGTTTATTAATATAGATATTGGCCCCGCTTATAAAGGTCTCTTCAATATCCGATTCTGAGGAAGACGTGGAATATATGGCAACCATTAAATCCTTTAGGCAAGGGTTGTTTCTAATTTCATTGAGACATTGCATTCCATTTTTTATAGGCATGTTCAAATCCAAAAAAATAATTTGCGGTAATACCGCCTTCGGCAAGATCAAGTAATCCATCAATTCTTGACCATTCTTAAATAATAATAGATTGGTCTTAATCTTAATTTCTTCTATAGCCTCTTTAAACAACATTCTGTCGTCCTCATCATCATCTGCCAAGGCAATATTCATGGTATGTAAAGGCATAATCTTGTTTGGTTATTCTTGGGTTAAAGCTCTTTCTTTTCGTTTTTGAATTATCTTCAAAAATGTAGAGGGGGTAAGACCTGTAGTTTTTTTGAATTGGGCGGATAAATGGGCTACACTACTATAATTAAGTTTGTATGCTATTTCCGTTAGCGTTGAATCATTTTGACTTATGAGATTTTTGGCAACATCAATTTTTTTTAAAATAACAAAATTCTCTATAGAGGAATAGGTAGTTTCGGAAAAGATTGATGACAGATATGTATAGGTATAATCCAGTTTTTCTGAAAGATAAGTGGAGAAGTTAAAGCGTTTTGGATTCTCTTCATCCATTATCCATTCCGTGACTGTATCTTTAATGCGCTGCACCAAAGCTACTTGCTGATTATCCATAATTTCTATGCCATAATTACCCAACATATTGGCCATTTTCTGTTCTTCAATACCTGTGGGCTGCCTGTTAAATTCAATTTCACCAACACCATGAATCGTATAATCAATTCCCAATATATCCAATTGTTCCCGTAAAACAGTTTTACAGATGGTATTAAAATCGAACTTTAAATAGACTCTCATCAATTGTTTACTATTATGGTTTAACAGGCTCTTTTAATTCATTTAAAATATGAAGAATTGGCCGTATAAACAAAGATGATGATTTTTTGATTTGAAAGATAATTCCTAGAACATTTTTTTGTCCCATAGGTTCCATGTTCCAACCCTTTAATCAATTACTATTTTATGCTCGCTATAGGCGTATGTTCTGTGCATACGTATTAACGGACCTTGAAAAAAAGATGTAGGTAAAATCTGTTGGCTTAATGCGACTTGGTATTATTCTGTAAATAATTCTCTTTGGGAATTTGTTTAAAAAATTCTGCAGTTTCAAGATTACTGGATGGGCTGTAATTTGCCAAAACAGTTCCCTTGCTGCCATCCCTGGTCTCCAGTACGTATAATATGGACATATCGGAAGGATTGCTCATTCCCTCGAACCGGTGTTCGGCCACAATATTTACATTTTGTGGTTGATAGTTGATTTTGGTATCCAAATCCACTAACTTATTTTGGTCAACCTTATAATTTCCAGTGTAACCTTGCGCTTGATATTTGTCAATTATTTCCCTTTCATGTTTTGCGAACTCATTTTTCATGTCCTTAGATTTAAGTTATATGTATAATCCTTGATATTTACACTTGTAGTAATTTACTATACAAGGTTTTACCGATATCTGATTTTTATGTGCTCCAGTATTTTTTAGAGTTGTGATGCTAGTGATTATTATTTTTAAATTAAAAAAAACGGACAAGGTCCAGATAGGAAAATGTCCGTTGAGTATAAATATAAACCAGTCAATAAAAAAGTTCTAATTATCGTCCGTGGCATCATCTATTTCATCCCCAATTTCTTCTACGCCTTCCTCAATGCCATCACCTACGTTTTCCACCCCATCTTCAATTTTTTCTCCGGCAGATTTGTCTTCCCTACAGCCATTTAAAGCTGAAAGAGAAACAGTAAATAATAGTGTAAATACAAAATATAATAACGATTTTTTCATAACTATTTAAATTTTAGATTAGTTTAAATGTACTAGGTTAATTACCATAAATTTAATTATGGTTTAAAGGTCTGTATTTAAATTTTGCTCCTTCCCGTAAACAAAGAGATTACAAAAAGAATCAAGAAAATAAAAAATAAGATTTTAGCAATGCTGGCAGCTCCTGCTGCTATTCCACCGAATCCGAAAATTGCGGCTATTATTGCCAATATTACAAATGTGACTGTCCAACGTAACATAGTGTGTGTTTTTAAGTTAATATTATGGGCCAATATTCGTTGCCCTTTATACAAATGTCCAAGTATTTTCCCGGATTAGTTTGCGGTATCCAGTTAATGTTTAACTCAGATAGATATAATTGTGTAATTTGTAATGTTTTAATACTTAGGTAGTTGCTGGTTCAGATTAGAGTAGTTGGTTGGGCTTATCGGTTTTGGATAATGTAATTCCCTATGTTACTTAGAATTTATTTTAGTTATGGTTGTTTACCTTCTATTGGGGTAGGATATTTTAGTCCTTGGAGTTGTTTTATGGGCAGGTGCTTGGTACACCTGGTTATAAGGAAAGTAATTCTACGCCATGTTTAAGAATCATCCCAGTTGGAGCTGCCTCATAATATACGGGCTCTAACATAGAGGTGTATGAAATATTGTTTTTAAAGAATTCCTTTGAAATGGGATGCGCTATTAGCTTGAAGTCAGGGGTGGCATGTAAAAGATTTTGGATGTCGTTTTCATTTAAATCTTGCCTTAACCATGTATCGTACAAATCTTTAGGAAGCATCATTGGAACGGTACCATCTATATTCTGAATGGCCTTTAGATTTTGATTGGTGTGTGTAGTGATTATGGAGCAGGTTAGGAAACCATCGTCCAGTTTGTTGTAAATACCTGTTAAGCAAAATGGTAAACCCGACCTTCTGTGAAAATAATAAGGGTAAAGGATTCCATCGATTAGGTATGATGTAAAAAATCCGGTGACAGGTATAAGACACCTTCTTTGTAATAGGGCATCGGAATACCAGGAGGGGTTACTCAGGGAGTGGATATTAAGGTTTAGTGAATTGAAGATATCCTGGAATACACCCCAGTCATCTTTGAAGCCTTCCGGTAACAGTCCCCAAATGGCCGGAACCATTAGATCTGCTTCCTCCATAGATATTATGGGTATTGTAACTTCATCTATACCGTTGATCAACACTTGTTTTTGAAATAGATTAGGGTGTTTAAAGGGCCTATTGAATTCCTTTTCCAATGTTGTCTTACTAGCTGTATTGGATAGTTTATGGTACATAATATGAATTTAGTGAAATCTATAATTCTAGGGAGCTTTTGTTTTACAAAAATAATTAATCAACAATTTAATTAAAATCCTATTATATTATTGAGATCAACACTAAAAGAGGATGCTTGGCATCCTCTTCAAGTGTATAATTATTAATGTAAATTAACTTAGGTCTTCCAACCGCTTTACCTGATTCAAGTCTGCTTGAATTTGGTTCATTTGTTGGGTCAAAATGGTAGCTGTGCTCGGGGGTAAACTTGTATCTGAAAGTACCTCCCTATATTCTTCCACGGATGCTTTTTCACCTCTAATGGCCTCTTCCAGCATTGCTTCGTCATCGTCCGCAGAAAAGAGCGACTTAACATCCATCCATGTTCGGTGCAAGGCCCCTTTTACACTTCCATCATTTTCCCATTTTTGTCCAAAATTGGTAATTTCACTTTTGAGCTCTTGTCCAAAAGTATGCCTTTCCGCGCTTTTTTTATCAAAGAACGATTTTAGATAGGGATTGTCCGTATGGTCGGAAGCCTTTTTATATCCGTTTTCGGCATCGTAATTTTTTTCCAAAAGATCATTTAACTTTTCACCTATCGTTTCAGTGTATGTACTCATTTTATTTTGCGTTTTATAGTTATCATGGAGTTTTTTTTAGGATGCCTCCTGAATAACATCAACTAGGGCGAAGTTAATATGTTGTTAAGTAGGGTGTTAACGCTAAAAAATATAATTTTTGCGCCATCGCTATAATTACATTTTGGAGGTGTGGCTTTTTCCTTCTTATTTGGGTGCCCCAAGACAGGCCCTAGGGGCATGGAAATGAATTATTTTCTATACTATAGTTGGCGTATATCGGAGCGCAATATGGGATCAATCCCAAAAGTTGTGTGTGAATTGAAAATAGAATAAGATCTTTGCGGAAAAACGATCGCATTGGAATTATCATTGGACCTATTAAAGTTTATACTGCCAGAAGTATTAACAACCCATTTT
>NZ_JACLHY010000027.1 GCF_014397245.1 Arenibacter arenosicollis
TGATAAATAAACTGGAGTTCAGGATAAGCTGTAGTTGGAAAGTCCACCATTTCAACGAAAAAACACGGATTTATTGTCGATTAAACAGAATAAATAACAATATTTGGAGTTAAAGTATCATACCTAAATCTAGTGATAATTTAACTATTCCCCCGAAATGTATCCAAAGAATGTATTATTAATTGAAAACAGTATGCTAGATGCCATACTGATCAAGGATTGCCTCCAGCAAAATGGAGATTTTTGCAATATAAATTTATTCGAAGATGGATTTGAAGCCATTTTGCATATTGGAAGTATACTACAGAATAAAAAAAATGAAATTCCGGATCTAATTATTGCAAATGAGGATCAGATTATAATTAACGGAGTTAACCTCTTATCCAAAATTAGCGATTTAACTAATATTTATATCCCCGTGATAATATTGACTTCTTCGGGTTCCGAATTGCATCCACACTTTAATAAACATAGTTATTGTTACCTCAATAAACCCTTGGAAATAAAAGAGTTTTTAAGAGTAATTAAAGAAGTGAAATATTATTGGTTAAGTCTTGTAAATTGATCGTAGTTCTTAAATTCCGATAGACAATTATTTAAAGTTGGTTATGTAGTTCAACTTATCTATCGGAATTACGAAATAAGTAAAGGTATATTCCAGTATTATAATATAATGGTCATTACGAAATTATTATACACCCTTGTCAATGACATGTATCAAAATGGTTTCTTTAAATTAAACAACAGTTTGTAGTGTTTAGAAAAAGAATTGAATTGTTCCCCACGTTTCCAAAATTGGAGGTTCCACTAAGGAACTATAATGAAATATGTCAATTGGCCTCTTTTGTCATCGATTCCCCTTCGATCAAGATTGAATTTTTAAAGTTGCCTATCGGATTGGAAAGTGAATTTAATGGTGAACATTCCCTATCCCAAATAGAAAAACAAGTTTTGGACCATCTGGACATGTCACCTAACGAATTACTTGACTTAAAGGAGATCAAATTTGATGAATTAATTGATAGTTCCGCAAACCTGGACAAAGCTCCTCCCGTGAATTTGATCATAGCCACTTTAGTTGATTCTGATAAAACTACCTTGGGCATTGTTTGTTTCCATACTCAGGAAACCTTAACCCTCAGTAAACAACAAACAGAACTGATCAAGGCATTGGCCAATCAAACGGTTCCCTTTATTACACTTCAGAAGGAAAAGATAAAAACCCTATCTCCCAATGCTTTCTTTGACAACATTAACATTAACCTAAGTAATTACTCCGAAGTTAATGGGACCGCTAGTTGGGAGTTCGATATTGCAACCAATAACCTGTGGTTAAGTCCCTTGTTCTTTGATATGCTTGGCTATAAACCTGATGAGCTCAAGCTGGAGTCGATTGATAATTGGGTCGATCTGGTCTTCTTTTTAGATCAAGATAAATTGAGAAATATTTGGCAAAAGTGGAGTAATAATGATTTTACACAAAATGAATTTGAATGCCGGGTAGTTCACAAATCCGGTGACCTTGTTTTTATTAATATTGAGGTCAATAATTCTAAGATCAATGATGATAACGAACTTATTTTCTTTGAAGGTGACATACAGGATATAACTACCCAAAAGAAGGTTTGGCAACAAATTGAACTTATAAATCCAAAGTTTACCTCCGTAATCCAGGCCGGATATAACTGGATGGCAGTCGTTGACTTAAATGGAAATTATTCATACGCCAATTCAACCTTAAAATCGGCCGTGGGCTATACGACCGAGGAATTAATGGACAAAAGCTTTTTTAGTTTTGTCCATGATGGGGAAAGGGAGAAAGTAGCCAATTATTTTTCAAAATTTTTGATAAATGAACCTTTTGTATCCAAACCTTTTAGATATCGACACAAAAGTGGTACGTGGAAATGGCTAGAAATTTTACTCATCAATTTAAAGGATGACCCCATGATTCAGGGTGTGGTAGTCAATGCCAGGGACATTACCGAAAGGGTACTGACAAATAAGAAAATAAAAGCTTCCGAGGAAAAGCACCGTTTGCTTTTTAATTCCAGTCCATACCCTAAATATATTTTGGAGACAGGGAGTTTACGAATCTTGGATGTGAATGAGGCCATGTTGAAATTTTATGGTTACTCTCGGGAGGAGTATACTACTATGACCGCCCTGGACCTAAGGCCACAGGAGGAAGTGAATAAATTATTGGAAGGTATAAGGGAGTTCCAATTGCAGGATAAAACCCTTAACTCTGGAATATATGTACACAAAAAGGAGAATGGTGAATTGGTGAAAATGGAGATTGTTGGGCAACATGTAACCATTAATGGAGTAAAATGCATCCTGGTCAATTGCACCGATGTAACCGATAAGGAACAATATTTAGAAGAACTAAGACAATCGGAACAAAAATTAAAAAGGGCCTCGGTTATTGCCAAACTTGGCTATTGGAATTTTGATGACTTAACCTTATCGTTCTCCGAGGAAGTATATAAAATTTGGGAAAGGAATCAGGATTCCAATGAATTTAATTATGATTCCTTTTTGGACACCATTCATCCCGATGACCGTGAAGCTTTTATTGATCAAAACAAAAGATCAATTGCACAGAATGAAAACTATGACTTTGTGTACAGAATTGTATTGCCCAATAACTCTGTAAAATGGATACATCAGTTGGGACAGCCTGTTCAAGGTAACGATCATGGTACTAAGAAGTTTGAGGGCACTTTACAAGATATTACCCAACGAAAAAAGGAAGAACAACATTTGAGATTGTTGGAATCCGTGGTAACAAACACCAAGGATGCGGTATTGATTACTGAAGCGGAACCTTTTGATCGGCCAGGACCTAGAATTTTGTACGTTAATGATGCCTTTACTGAAATGACAGGATATACTCCTGAAGATGTAATCGGTAAAACACCTAGAATTTTACAGGGACCGAGATCGGATAAGGCGGAACTAAAACGATTGGGTAGGGCAATGCGACGATGGGAACCATGTGAAATTACTGTAGTAAATTACAAAAAGAATGGTGAGGAATTTTGGGTAAACATGTCCTTAACTCCTGTTGCAGATGAAAAAGGCTGGTTCACACACTGGATATCCATTGAGCGGGACGTAAGTGAACAAAAAAACCAGGAGCTTTTAAAAAATTTAATAATTGACATAAGTGTATTGTTCAGTTATGAAAAGGACCTGAAATCATGTTTATTAAGCGTTTTGAGTTATTTAGCTGACTTCGGTGAATATGCATTTGGTGAAATATGGCTGCCTAATTCGGAAAACACCCAATTAAAACTCTTTGTCAATGATCTTAATAGGAATACTGAAAACCTGTCATCCAAGGGCGAGCGAAGTGATACCATTTTTGAATGTACAGAAGGCTTGGCCTACTCCGTATGGCAAAGGGAGGTAATGGAAATATGGGATACCGAGGAATTAAAGGGGATAGAAATAAGTGGAATTCTTAAGGATTCGGGAGTATCAAGCCTTGTTGGCATACCACTCGTTCACAATGAAAAATTTTTTGGTGTACTTAATTTGGGATTGGACGCTAAATCTAAGCGCCAAATTTTACAAGGTGAACGCTGCCAGGAGATCTCAAACCATTTGGCTGCTGAAATAAAAAGAAAACTGCTTGAAAATGAACTTGATCATATATTTAGTTTTGCTCCTGATATTTTGTGCAAGGCTGGATATGATGGGTATTTCAAAAAAATAAATCCGGCTACTTCAAAGCTTTTGGGATATTCCGAGGAGGAATTACTTTCCAAACAAATTATTGAGTTCGTTCATCCCGAGGATCGGGAAAAAACTAGAAACCAACAAATGTTCTTATACGAGGGCAATTCCTATAAATACTTTGAGAACCGTTATATCACTAAAAAGGGAGATATAATTTGGCTTAGTTGGACGGCTAGGCCAATTCCAGAGGAAGATGCCATATACGCGGTGGCCAAGGATATTACTGAAAACAGGGAGCTTAAAAATATTCTTAATGAAGTAACGGACTTAGCCCTTATAGGGGCATGGGAACTGAATTTAAAGAGAGGCCATATCTATTGGTCCGAAATGACAAAAAAAATCCATGAAGTGGATGTAAGTTTTTCTCCGACCATTGAAAGTGTACTGGGATACTGCCAAAATCCTGAAACTCGGGAAATAGTTCTATTACATATAGAAAATGCCTTAAAAAGAGGAAAATCTTGGGATATGGAACTTGAAATAGTTACGGCAAATGGGAACCAACGCTGGGTTAGAATGATTGGAAAACCAGATTTTATCAATGACGAGTGTGTAAGAATTTTTGGAAGTTTTCAAGATATCAATGACCTAAAAACTTCTCAAATAGAAGTTGAATCGGCCAACAATGAAAAGAACAGTATTCTAGAGAGTATTGGGGATGCCTTTATTTCAGTTGACGATGGTTGGGTGGTAACCTATTGGAATAAAATGGCGGAGGAATTATTTGGTGTTCAAAAAGCAAACATAATCGGAAATAATATTTGGAAGGCCTTTGAGAATATTGTGGACCCCAAAGTCTTTGTAAAACATTACATGGACCTTAAAAAAGAAGAAGCGGCCTACTTTCAAGAATATTTTTCAGAATGGAACAAATGGCTGGAAATTAGTGTTTATCATTCGGAAAACGCTTATTCACTATATGTAAGGGATATAACCGAAAAGCTTCAGAGCCAAATTGCCGTTGAACAGCAAAATGAAAAATTAAGGGAAATCGCATGGACACAATCCCATGTGGTACGGGCCCCATTGGCCCGATTAATGGGGATCATAGATTTGCTCAATGAAAATTCTGTAGATGAGAATGAAAAGAATCTATTACTTGACCATGTATACTCCTCTGCGGTGGAATTGGATACCATAATCCAGGAAATTGTCCATAAATCCCAGGCTGTAATTGCAAATCAAAAACCTTAAAAATAAAAATTTTAAGGGTAATTGGTCATTGCCTGGTATAGTCGTGGACCTATGTTTATTATAAAATTCTCAATGTGTTTAAGGGGTTACAAGAATCGATACTACCTCGAATTGTAAGTCAGTTTTTTGCTCGTAATGTATTTCACTTCTAAAGATTTTACAGCAATGATTCCCAATATACTTTTAGTTTGAATACTTCCTGATTATAAAAATAATAATGAGATAATTACCAGGCGGAATATCAAAGATTAGTTATCCAAAACTTCCTCTATTCTATTGAGCAGGTTTTCAGGATCAAAAGGTTTAAAAATGAAGCCGTTCATACCGCTTTGTAATATTTTGTTTTTCACTTCCAGGAATACTGAGGCCGATAACGCCAAGATAGGCAAAGTGCTATTGAATTTTCTAATTTCCCTGGAAGCGGTATAACCGTCCATTACAGGCATCTGAATATCCATTAGTACAGTATCGAAGTTATTTTCCTGAACCATATCTACTGCATTTTGACCATTATAGGCCACATCTACTACTAGATTAGCCTTTTCCAATATCTGCTTGGCCACCATAACGTTAATGAGATTGTCCTCAACCAACAATATTTTTTTTCCCTTTAAATCGTGTACTTTTTTATGGATAATTTGATCCAACTCTCCGCTCGAGGCCAATTTTAATTCCAAATCGAAATAAAAGCGACTTCCTTTTCCTGGATCACTTTCAACTTTTACCATGGAACCCATGGCCTGAACTATACTCTTAACAATCGGCAAGCCAAGTCCGGTGCCACCATATAAGCGATTTGTACTACTGGAGGCCTGGGTAAATGCTTGCCATATTTTTTCCTGTTGCTCTTTATATATACCAATTCCAGTATCCAAAATTTCCGTACGCATAAGAACGGTACCATTGGATTCTTCTTGCTTGACAATTTTTAAGGTAACACTCCCTTTGTCGGTAAACTTAATGGCGTTGGAAATAAGATTATTGATTACCTGATTAAAGCGGACAATATCCAGCCAAACATTGGGAAGTTCTTCATCAATTTCCAATTCCATGGTAATTCCTTTACGCAGACAACTGGGCTCGTGAATTTTTTTTATCTGCCTAACTGCGGCCATAATATTGGTTGGAATGGGGTCAAGCTCAATTTTAGTGGATTCCATTTTACTAAAGTCCAAAACATTATTGAGCAGGTTCAACAATATTTTTCCCGAATAGTTCAAGGCATCTATATTCTCTTTTTGATCCTCCCGTGGATTGGAATCTCCCAATATATGTGATAGGCCGGTAATTGCGTTAAGGGGAGTCCTAATCTCATGGCTCATCATACTCAAAAACTTGGACTTGGCATTTGATTCCTCAATGGCCTCTTCCCTTTGATCATGTATTTTGGAATAAAATCCATTGTTTATATATGAGAAATATATCAATTGAAAGGTTACCAAGACAATGGTGGTTAAAATGGAAATGGGATATATATACATCCCCGACTTTTCCGCATCCATATGTACAGTGGTAAAGAGGTCAAAATTCGTAAAGTACAAAAGGAACCAAAATATTAAGGACATCCCAGAGAAGAAACCTATGAGGAATCTTTCCCTTCTAAAGGAAAACCATACAAATGGAAGACCCACGGAAAACAGCAATATAAATTCTGCACTACCAGCCTTACCAACAAAGGAGGCCGTCAGTGCAACTCCTAAATTAAAAATGATTAAATAGATACACCTAGCCAAGGTAAGATTTCCCATTTTTGAGATAATAGCAGAAAGGATAAAAAAAGGAACAGCTGCCATAAGGTAAACGCTCAATTCCTGCATATCCAAGCTTCTTGTTACAAAAAACCAAATTAGGGAGATTACTGTGGTCAATAATGAAAGGGTAAAGACAAGTTGCACTCTTCTTAAAGAGAATTCAGACATAGTTTCGGGGATTAAAGAATCGTAAATATAATTAACGTTTGTTAAAAACAAAACAGCTTGTATCTACCATCAAACCATCAGTTTTTGCAATTCAAGAATTTTTTGAAAATGCTCAACGTTCCTTTTTTAGATCAAGCCTTTGTCCTAATATCTTAACAATGAAGTCGGTAATATAGAATGTCCCAATAAGATCATGCAGATAGCTAACCTTATAGAACTGTCTGTTAAAGGACCTTGGAAAAGACATGAGCCTACTATGTATAGGGCATACTAAATTAGAAACCAGAACTTTTCTTTATTGGCCTAAGTTTCCTTTACCCAATGACTTCAACGCTATCACCGGAGTAAATGGAGATGCAAGATGTTTAGAAAAGCTAATATTAGGTTCTAACATGAAAAAGGGTAAAAAATCCTTAGAATTTCGTAACTTCATTCTTCGATAATTGTCGGGTATAATAATAAAAAGTATTTCGCCACAAAAAATAAACGATAATAAAACAGACGTTTATTTACCCCCCCCCCTCCTCCCTCGGATTGATCAGAAACCCATTTTTTGAGCTATCATGTATTTGGGTATATACCTTGATAAAAGTTGAAATTCAACATTATCGATTTCACAAACAAAATCAATACCAATGAAAACATTACATGTCCTTTCGATCTCCTTGTTTTTTGGATTGTTATCGATCAACTTATTTGGTCAAGACCGGCTTCCCATTATCGATATGCATATGCACACTGGTGCCCCATTGGATTTGCCGGCCGGTGCTCCAGCTCCTTGTCTGCCTCAGCCCTGCGATAGAAAGGGACAGGCTACGGATGGTCCATCTGATAACCTTGAAAAGACGCTCGAAGCAATGGATCGCTATAACATTGTTAAAGGGTTTCTAAGTGATATTGATCTGAATCTGCTACAGGAGTGGTCAAAAGCAGCACCCGGTCGCTTCATTATATCCTCGTTTATTCTCGATCCGGCAAAGACTTCCTTGGATGAACTTAGAATGGAGCTAAAAGCCAAACGAATGGGGGGAGTTGGTGAGATTGGATCCCAACTTATTGGTATGCCTCCCAACGATCCCAGGCTTGATCCATATTTTGCATTGGCTGAGGAATTTGATGTTCCCGTACTCATTCACACTGAAGGAATTGGTCCGCCACTGCCCAGTTTTCGGACCGTTGCGGGTAGCCCACTCTTACTTGAGGAGGTGTTGGTCAACCACCCGAAACTTAGGATTTTTGTGGAAAATTCCGGCTATCCTTTTCTGGATGAAATGATTGCCATGATGTACCAGTATCCACAATTATATGGAGATTTATCTACAATCACTTGGATTATTCCTCAAAGCGCATTTTATGATTATTTGAAACGGCTCATTAAAGCTGGTCTCGGAAAACGATTGATGTTCGGGTCAGATCAGATGCGCTGGCCTGAAATGATTGGGAAGGGAATCGATGCTATCAAAGAAGCTGATTTCTTAACGGACGAACAAAAAAGAGACATCCTGTATAATAATGCCGTTAGTTTTCTTAAAATGAACTAGTAGGTTAAGGAACAACTGACTAGAAGATCGTTTTTTAGGCCAAGATTTAAATTTAACCTATAACAGAAGCAATGGAATAAAGCGGCGTTGGTCAAACACATCCCGAGTACAATTAAGAAATTTATCATTTGGTGGATACAAATAGAGTTCTTTAATTTAATTGGTTTGTATAAGCCACCAAAAGTACTATCCCCTAAATTATATTTAGGGGAATAACACGTTGGTTTAATGCTGATCATTTTTTTTTAGAAAACATATTTTTTTAAATAGTACTATTCAGCAGAAGTTGCTAATGATAAGGTGCGCATTTTTTTGGCTACATTTACTAAATTGATCAAAGCGGATTCTGTTTCAGGCCAATCCCTAGTTTTAAGTCCGCAATCAGGATTCACCCAAATATTTTCTTGAGGCAAAAGTTCAGTTGCTTTTAACAACAACAATTCCATTTCTTTTTCAGTGGGTATCCTTGCTGAGTGTATATCATAAACTCCTGGACCTATTTCATTGGGATACTTGAACTTGACGAAAGCATCCAGTAATTCCATTTCTGATCTGGAGGTCTCAATAGTAATAACATCAGCATCCATATCCGCTATGTTCTTTATTATATCATTGAACTCGGAATAGCACATGTGGGTGTGTATTTGTGTACTGTCCTCTACCCCGCTTGAAGAAATCCTGAAGGATTCCACTGCCCAATTCAAATATGAATCCCAATGCTCTTGGCGTAAGGGAAGTCCCTCTCTTATAGCGGGTTCGTCTATTTGAATGATATTAACCCCTGATTGTTCCAAATCTTTGACTTCATCCCTTATAGCTAAAGCTATTTGCTTACAAGTGGTGGCCCGAGGCTGATCATTCCTGACAAATGACCACTGCAATATGGTCACTGGACCTGTAAGCATTCCTTTAACAGGTTTTTTTGTCAGGGATTGGGCAAAGGAGGTCCATTTAACGGTCATGGGCTTAGATCTATAAACATCGCCAAAAATTATTGGTGGCTTTACACATCGACTACCGTAACTTTGGACCCATCCATAACTGGAAAAGGCAAATCCATTTAGCCTTTCACCAAAGTACTCGACCATGTCATTTCGCTCAAACTCACCATGCACTAGGACATCCAGACCGATATCCTCCTGGAAACTAATGGTACTTTCCGTTTCTTTCTTAATGAATTCATTATATTCCTTCAAGCTTATCTCTTTTTTTTTGAGTCTACCTCGCCAACTTCTAACTTCTTGGGTCTGCGGAAAGGAACCAATGGTAGTAGTCGGGTACAACGGGAGATTTAACTTTTTAACCTGTTTGGCCCTGCGAATTTGAAAAACATTGTGGCGCTTACTGTCTTTGGAGGATAATTTATTTACTCGGTTTTTAGTTAAAGGGTGATGTATGGACTTTGAGTATTTTCTTGCTTCGAAAATTCGTTTATTTTCTTCAAGATTTCTAATTGCCCATTCTGACTTTGGATATAATACCAATTCTTTCAAGACAACCAGTTCTTTAACTTTTTGTTTTGCGAAGGCCAACCATTGCTTTATATTTCCGGGAAGATTTTCCTCATTCTTTTCCAAATCTAAATCACAAGGGGAATGTAAAAATGAACAAGAACCTGAAATCCAAAGGTTATCGGTATTTACTTTTTCCAATGCATTTTTTACTATAACTAAAGAATCTTCGAAATTATTCATCCAAACGTTTCTTCCATCCACCAACCCTAAGGATAATATCTTTTTGCCATCAAAATAAGGTGACTTCAAAATATCATCCAACTGTAAGTGACATCTGACCAGATCAAGGTGAAGCCCAGAAACGGGAAGTTGTAATACCATTTCTAAATTGTCCCCGTAACAGTCAAAGTAATTGGTTAGTATTATGTTTAATTGAGGGTACTTTTCGGCAATATTGGAGTATAGTTTTTTTACAGCGTTCTTTTCTCTATCACCAAGGTCTAGTGCCAAACAAGGTTCGTCCAATTGAACGTATTTTGCACCAGCGGAAATCAATTGTTCCAGTAATTCGAAAAAAATGGGCATTAGCTTATCTAACAGGTCCATTCTATGGAAACCACCCTCCTTTTCTTTACCAAGAAAAAGATATGTAACAGGAGAAATCAACACTGGCTTGGTTAATATTTCCAAAGAAAGGGCTTCCTTAAATTCATCAACGGCCTTAGTGGAATACAGTTCAAAGGATTGGTCTTTTGTAAATTCAGGGACCAGGAAATGATAATTGGTGTCAAACCATTTCGTCATTTCCAATGCGGTTACATCATAACCGTCTTGTTGCAGTCCCCTTGCCATGGCAAAGTATAGATCTAAATCCGATTTGTTTTTTTTTATTCCAGCAATTCTTTTGGGAATACTACCATAGGTCATGGTAGCATCCAATACTTGATCGTAAAAGGAAAAATCATTGGATGGAATCATATCTATTCCAACTTCTTGCTGCAATAACCAGTTTTCTTTACGAATTCCTTCACCTACTTGATTCAATTCTTCGGCAGAAATAGCCCCTTGCCAATATTTTTCAGAGGCTTTTTTTAAAGCCCTGTTCGCCCCAATTCTAGGGTAACCTAAAAGGTTTGTTTTCATAATTTATTGTTTGTATAATTCCTTACAAAGCTTGTATTTTAGATTGTAAATTCTAAATTTGTTCCATTATTTAGAAGAAAACACTATGAATTATAGGTATAATAGCTGTTTAATCTTTTTAGATGAAATATTAATGAATTAAAAGAATAATATTCTATGAATGATTTGGATAGAATTGATTATCAGATTTTAAATTTGTTGCAGACCAATTCCAACTTAACGACCAAAGAATTGGCGAATAAGGTAAATTTATCCACTACTCCTGTTTTTGAGCGGGTGAAACGTTTGGAGAAAAATGGTTATATAAAAAAGTTTGTGGCTGTTCTTGATGCGGAAAAACTGGACAAAGGGCTCACCGTATTTTGTAATATTACCCTTAAACAGCACACCCGGGAAATTGGCCATAAATTCGTTAAGGATATTATAGCAATTAAAGAGGTTACTGAATGCTATAATGTATCTGGAGATTATGACTTCTTGCTAAAAGTAATGGTAAAGGATATGAAGCACTATCAGGATTTTGTCTTAAATCATCTTGGGGAAATAAAAAACATTGGTAGTGCACACAGTACTTTTGTCATGGGCGAAATAAAAAATACCTATTCAGTGCCAATTTAATGGGAGGGCTAAAGTAATGGATGGGGCTTATGACTATTTTTTTATTGGGGAATAAGCTTCTTTTATTAGAAGGCTTATCATTTACATTGTTATGTACTTTTTATTTGTGAGGAAATATATAAAGTAGTCGTCCATAGAGTTCATATAAAATGACATCACAACAGTTAATTACTTTTTTAAGACATTGTATCCAAAATAATAGATAATCGATAAGAAGACTATAAATGCGACTATACCCGCCAATTCATTAAATGACAGATTGGATAAAAAGAATAAAATAACCAAAACAGCCAAAATTGGGACAAGATATCCTCCTGGGATTCTAAATGAGTCTTTGGACAATTCAGAATCTTCCTTATTTTCTTTTTTTCTCAATTTTATCACAGCAATTGCCACTCCCAAATAAATAAGTAGAATAGAGGCACTAGATAGAATTGCCAATTGCTTGAATCCACCTAATGAAGCAAATAAAAAGCACAGTCCAACATAAATTATAATTGACACATATGGCGTAGAAAACTTCTTGTGAACTCGAGATGCAATTTCAATTGGAATTACTTTATCCTTTGCGGCCCGATATAGCATCCTTGGCATACTCAATATTTCACTACTCAAATTTCCGAACATGGATACTACAGCTCCAATGGTTATCAAAGTAAACCCTATTGGTCCAAAAATCTTGCTTGCCACCTCGCCCAATGGATTTTCTTGGAAACTGGCCAATGTTTCCCCCAATACTCCCTGGGCAGCAGTTTGGATCATTATATAAATTAGCAATACCACCGTAATACTTATCAGTATGGCCCTTGGTATAGTTTTATTGGGATTCCTTACCTCTCCACTTACCGAAAGACCAGATTCCGCACCTTGGAAAGCAAAGAATAGTATCAAGGATACTTCTCCAACATCCATAACCGTTGGGGTAAAATCCCATACCAGATTTACAATGTCTACTTTCGACCATGCCAAAAAAATCAACACCATTAAAGGAGCAATTTTAGTAATGGTAATTAGTTTCACCAATCTTATTCCTTCCTTGACCCCAATTACATTAATGTATCCTAGGCCTGAAAAAAGACAAAGAAAGAAAAATGTTTTAATAATTCCTCCCTTAAAAAAGGGGTTGATAGAACCCATAATATCAACAATTGTATTGGCAACTGCTGCATCTGCGGATATAGTTGCCACTAGAAAAAGAACAGCCGCAATAAAACCAAAATACTTGCCAAAGACTCCTTCAATATAGGCATATGCCCCACCTGTATCGGTTATCTTACTGCCAATTTCGGCAAAACACAGCATGACTAAAGAAATCAATAATCCACAAAAAAGATAAGCCAATACACTTGCTGAACCAAGGCCTGCAGCCACAACGGCAGGCAAAACGAATATTCCGGCACCAATCATTATATTGATCAAATTGGCACTTAGGCCCCAAGTTCCTATATTTCTTTTTAATTCGTCAGCTGGCTCTTTCATAGATTAACATTCAATTATACAATGATAAACATTAGGTACTGTTGTGGTTAATATTAAGCTATCTCAAAAATGGCTCTATCGAATAAGAATAGCTATATGACTTTGGTTGAATAGTATATTCCACGTGCACGTTCCTTCCCCATGAATTATCACCTCCGACTCCCATTTGCAATAAATCCACATTCCACTGTACCGTCTCTCCGATTCTAATATCGGCTCCATGCCTTTTTGTAACTGGAACTAGGCCAGAAGCCGAAATCCCGGCCTGATCCTTATTGAAGTCAATTTCCTTCATCGTAAAGGGCCAAACACTGGAATTCAACAGCACATTACTTTTTAAATTTAGCGTCAAATCATTTGAAGAAACGTTCATCCAACGAACATCCGTTTTATTTCCAGTTTCTTGCGGTCTCATATATCTATGAAACTGATCTATCACCTTTCCTTTATAAATCCCTATTTTAACTCCGGTCTTCCTATCCCAGTAACTCTCAGTAGGACCCTTGCCGTACCAAGAAACATCACTAAAATCCTTAGGTAGCGTCAGATACATTCCTAACCTTGGAATATTGGGAAGATTTTTTTGATTGGGCTCAAAGTGATAATCAATTGTCAAAATTCCTCCATTGGAAATTTCATAATCAACTACTACCTCGGCTACCTTGTTTGGAAGAGAATAGGCAACCCTATATACAACCCCTATATGTGATTGTGACGGTCGCCCTACCAACTCGGCAGAATAGTTATAGCTGACATCCTGCCATATTTCTGCCCATTTATCCATTCTGTTCCCTAAATCATTATCGGTTGGAGGTCTCCAGAAATTAGGACGAATAGGTTGGTCCGTAATTTTCTTTCCCATAAATGTCCATGAAGTAATTTCTCCACTGTTCCCGTTAATCATAAGATTAATAATATCGTTTGCTATTTCGATGGTTTGCCCAGTAAATTTCATGTTTAAAATAGGGGCCTTTGTAATTGGCATTGAAACATATGCTCCTTTATGAAGCACAAATTGATCCCAGGCCAACTCATATCCTTGTGGTATTAAGGCCGAATTATTTTTTTGAACAAGGCTTACTTCGAGTATGTATTCCCTATTTAAATCATTGAAATCATTGAAATCAGGAAAATTTTTAATTTGAATTTTACTATATTCCTGGGGGCCTACTTCCAACATTTTTTCTGAACTTTGGAATACCTCTACCCCATCTTTTAATACCTTAATATTTAGTTCCTTATCTGAAAAATCTGCAAAGAAGTTTTTATTCTCAATTCCAATAGTTCCATTTCCCAAATATCTAAACTGAACCGGTTCATATACCTTTTTCACTTCAGAAAGATGTGGATGTGGATTGCGGAAAGGATCCACCAGTCCATTGTTTAAAAAATTTCCATCCGTTGGTAAATCAGGGTGATAATCATGACCATATGCAAAAAAGGGTTTGCCATCCTTATCTTTAAGTTCCAGACTCTGATCTACCCAATCCCAAATGAACCCTCCTTGTAGGTTGGGGTGTTTTTCAATAATATCCCAATAATCCTGTAAATTTCCCACAGAATTGCCCATGGCGTGTGCATATTCTATCATTATTGATGGCTTGTCCGAATCCGAATTTCCATGTTCGATAAGATATTCGGGTTTAGGATACATTGGGCAGTACAGGTCTGTATAATCCTCCTTTCCAGCAGGCTCATATTGTACGATCCGGTTGTCGTCGTGACTTTTCAACCATTTGTAAGTAGATCTAAAAATTTCACCTTCCCCAGCTTCGTTACCCAAGGACCAAGAATATATGGAGGGGTGGTTCCTATCGCGATAATACATCCTTTGGGTACGCATCATATGTGCAGGTAACCAACTCATTTCATTTCCTATCTGGGTTTTCTCGCTTATGGCTAGTGGATGGCTTTCAATGTTGGCTTCGTCAACCACATATAATCCGTAAGTGTCGCAAAGATCTAACCAATAGGAATCGTTTGGGTAATGCGAACTGCGCACGGCATTAATATTATTTTGTTTCATGAGCATAATATCCTTTTCCATAGACGGCCTGGATACAACATGCCCTGTCAAGGGGTCGGTTTCATGCCTGTCCACACCTTTAATGTAAATGGCCTTTCCGTTTAATAGAACTTGACTGTTCTTGATTTCCACCCTTTTAAAACCAATATTTCGTCTTATGTACTGATTGTTTTTTAGATTCTTAGGGTCTTCCAATGAAATTGTTAGTTGGTACAAATTAGGAAGTTCCGCCGACCATGTTTTTACATTTTCAATAACTGTTTCTGAATGAAAATTGATTTTCGAAGAGGCTGGAATTTGGATTGATTCCTCAGTTTTGTAGACAATCGACTTACCATCCAAAACCTCCAAGTGTAATGTCCTATTTACAGATTCTCCAGAATTGTTTTGAAGAAACACGGTATCCCTAAATATGCCATGCTTATAAGTGTCATCTAAATTGGTATAGGCATAATAATCCATAATATGAACTTTTGGCCTGCTATACAGATAAACATCCCTTTCAATACCGCTAAGACGTAACATATCCTGACTTTCCAAATAACTGGCATCGCTCCACCTAAATAGCTGAAGGGCAATCAGGTTTTTCCCTACAGTTAGGTTTTTTGTAATGTTGAACTCCGCTGGTGTCTTGCTACCTTGGGAATAGCCCACATATTGGCCATTGACATATACGTACATGGCAGATTTTGCAGCTGCAAAATGTAGAATAATATCTTCGTCCAGAAATTCATCTGTAAGCCAAATTTCTTTGCGATATGTACCAACAGGGTTGTAATCTGTGGGTACATTGGGCCATTTGGTGTCAAACGGATAACGTTCGTCCAAATATATGGGATGGTCATAGCCTTCTACTTCCCAATTGGCAGGAACTTGGATTGTGTCCCAATCACTATCATCAAAATTTATATTTTGAAAAGTTGTGGGTCTCTGTTTGGGGTCTTTTACAAAATTGAATTTCCAGTCTCCATTTAAATTCAAAAAGCGCCTCGAGTTTTCCTTATCCGGTTTCACCTTAGTTTCAAAACCAAAAAAAGTAGCTCTCGGGAGTAATTTGTTTTCCTCAAAAATCTGATGATTGTAATGGTTTACTTGTTCTGGAACGGAGGTCAATTCTTTTTGTTTGCAGCTCAAAAAAGTAAGAACAAAAGGAAATATTAAAAGTTGTAATCTCATCAATAATATTGTATCAAAAAATTAATAGTTTATCATAAAATCTTCGGCAAGGATTCCCTTGAGATAAAAAATAAGTTCCTCGGCATTTTCTTGGGTAAAGACCATAGGAGGTTTGATTTTTAATATGTTATGGTCCGGGCCATCCGTACTCATAAGGATACCGTGATCTTTCATACGGTTGGCCAAATAATCGGTCTGGGCAGCCAAAGGCTCCATTTTTTCATCCACCAACTCGATTCCCAAGAAAAGTCCCTGGCCCCTAACATCACCAATAATGGGAAACTTCTTCGCCAGATCTATTAGTTCCTTTTTAAGATAGTTTCCAACCGCCAAGGCATGTGACTGGAGCTTCTCCCGTTTCACCACCCTCAGAACCTCGGCGCCTATGGCACAGGAAACCGGATTGCCCCCAAAGGTGTTGAAATACTCCATTCCATTGGCAAATCTTTCCGCTACTTCTTGGGTACAGGCCACGGCAGCCAGGGGATGTCCGTTGCCAAGGGGTTTCCCTATGGTCACGATATCGGGTACCACCCCGTGCAATTGGAAGCCCCAAAATGTAGTGCCCATACGGCCACAACCCACTTGCACCTCATCTGAAATACAGAGTCCGCCCGCTTCCCCAACGTATTGATATGCCTTTGCCAAGAAATCCTTCGGTAATTCTATCTGTCCCCCACAACTAATGATCGGCTCGATGATAAAGGCTCCAACTCCCCTTCCCTTGGCCTGTATATTATCTATTTGATGCCTAACCTCCATGGCATATTGCTCGCCTGTATCCTTTCCTCTGTACTTCCCTCTAAAGGCATCGGGAAGGGGAAAAATATGGGTGTGTTCCGGAGCGCCCTGGCCACCTTTGCCATCAAACTTATACGAACTGATATCGATACACATATTGGTATTGCCATGATATCCCACCTCGGAGGCAATTATGTCGCGCTGCCCGGTAGCGGACTTTACCATCCGGATAGCCAGCTCATTGGCCTCACTACCTGAATTCACAAAATGGAGCACACTTAATTCTGGTGGTAAAGTCTCCAACAGCTCTTTGGCCAGCTCATTTATATTTTCGTGCAAATACCGACTATTGGTATTGATCAACGCCATTTGTTCCTGTCCTGCCCTTACCACGGCTGGATGTTCATGCCCCACATGGGCCACATTATTAACGGTATCCAGGTACTTTCTACCATATTGGTCCATTAGGTACTGCCCCGCACCCCTCACCATTTTAATGGGCACCTTGTACTGCAGGCTCAGACTTTTTCCCAAATGTTGTTTTCTATAGGCGATGATTTCATCATTGCCCGCTGTGTGCTTCCCTGATAAGCCCTTTAGCTTAAACAACATATTTGGATCCGGACACAGGCTTTTCCATAGGTCGAGCTGACCGTAATAACCTACTCCGGGGAAATCAATTTTAAAATCGAGCATGGAAAGCATGATCTGAAAATGCAGATGTGGGGACCAATTGCCGTTCTCTGTGCAACTGCCCAGGACACCAATTTCATCGCCTGCCCTTAATTGTACGCCAACCTTATGCCGGGTAGCACTGCCCACCGATAAATGTCCGTATAGGGTATAAAATTCCAAGTCTTCCTCCCGGTGCCTTAAAATTACCAGTCCGCCGTATTCCTTGTCCCCTGCATCATTTACAGCTGTGACCACTTCCCCGTCAAAAAGGGCATGTACCGGTGAAGCCTCTGGCAACCAAAAATCGATTCCCAAGTGAATGCTTCTACTTTCCCTCCCTTTGTTCCCTTTTTTATCATAGGACGAAGTGGTGTAGATCGGGCGGGGCTCAAGATAGCCGCCAGCCAATATTTTGGAAGGATGTTCTTCCTGTAGTTTATTAAGTCTATACTGAAAATAGTCCAGATCGTTAAAGTCCTTTTCATGCCCTATCCATTTACTGGACACACTAAGATCCAAGGGGTACACCGTGTTGGGACCTACAGTGGGAAATAGTTTATCAATTGAAAGGGATTGCTTTTTGGCCCAGGCCGAGAATTTTTCTTCATTGGGATGGGCGGTATATCCACATGCCCCCCTAAAACTAAAATAGGCAAAATCCGCATTGATGTTCCTCCATTTCCGGAGCAGTTCCCAGGCCGGTTCTTCGCTGATCAACAGATAGCTATTGTCCGGTTCCTCCTTTTTATTGATGGCCGATTTGGTTACGGAAATCACCAAGCGCATGGCGATGGCCATGAACAAATGTTCCAGTTCCGTTTCTTCCAAAGGAAAGGCATGGTGATAGCCCCGTACAATAGGCAATGCGGCCTCCAACGGATCATTGTGCCCCATGATGGCATATGCACAGGCAACGGCCAGATCGTTGATGATCTGCGTATGGACCGAATCCCCGAAATCTATGGCGGAGATCACATGGGGATCGATCAGGTCCCCGGAAACTATAACATTGTTGTCGTTGGCGTCATTGTGTACCACTGCCTTGCGTAACTTGGAATAACCGGGCTGCGCCTCTTTAAATTGATTCTGAAAATAGGAGATGACTTCTTTGTCCCCATTCTTAAAAAGGTCAAGATATTCTGTGGTCCAACCGCCCTGTGCCACATCCCAGACAAATTCCCTGTGGGCCTCGGGATGGTCAAAACCTTGCAGGGCCCGGGTTAGTCTCCCACATTGTTCCCCCAGACTATGGCGCAGCCCATCCAATTGCGGGTTCACCCCGCTCCAGACCCTGCCTGATATCCAGGACAGAAGGCGTACCTTCCTGATCTGCCCATAATCGTCCCTGATCTCAGAAATCAGATTCCCCTGCCTATCCGGAACGACCTGGGGAGACGTTAGATCCTTGGCGTGTTCGCTGGCGTAGAGCAGCAATTTCTGTTGAAAGTCCAAATAATCCTCGTTCTCGTCAGGTCGGGAGACTTTCAAAATATACTGCTGTCCATCCGATGCATCGATCTTAAAATTAAAATCGATTTCCCCGGGCAGTGGTTTGGCCGAACCTTGAATGTCAAAATTTTCAAGGGCAATATTTGTGGCCTGATCTGCAGTTATTATAATCTTGCTATATTCCATTGATATTTTTTTTAGTCCTCAGTCAACATCAATATAATATGTGCCGCACTCCAACTAAAGTTATGGGCCTCCCTACCCTCCCCTGTGATCGGATGATAATTTTCCCTAATGGATTTTCCTTTTTCCAAAAGTCCATCAGCACCTTCCATTATTTGGATTGTAGCCTTGTCCGCTTCCAGATCATATCCGTAATTCCGAAGTCCCTTTATTGCGAAATAGGCCTGATCTAGCCAGTTTGGTCCACGCCAATACCCATTTAGAGGGTCAAATTTAGGGTGGTCCTTGGACATGGTCTGGAAGGGGACTTTGGTATAAAACTTTTGTTCATCCATCATTTTGGTTTTTACAGCTTCCGCTTGTTCAGGGGAAGCAGCCTTAGCCCATAAAGCAGTCCAACCTTCACTTCCAGCGCCCTTTATAAACTGTGTACCTTCTAAATTAGTGTCATAAAACCACCCATCCTGCTTGTCATAAAATTGGTCCTGAATCAACCGTTTCAACTTTTCAGCATTGGACTTAAGTTCATCTGACTCCAATTTTTTACCTAAGGCCTCAGCCAATTGGGCCAAATACAATTTTTCAGCATATAAATAAGCATTTAAGTCTACACTTTCTTGATTTAGGGAATATGCCCTATAGGAGTTTTTTAATATTTCAGAGGAATCAAAACGTATGGCATTGTCCATTCCACTTTCCCATTTGGCAGCCAACACGGTACCGTCCGTAGATCCATATTCACATAAACCATCCTGGTCATGGTCCCGTTTGGCATACCACCAATTATGGTACTTTATCAGTTGAGGGTACATTTCTTCAGCAAAATTAATATCTCTGTCCTTCTGCAGAATTTGGACTACAGCCCATGAAGCCAAAGGAGGCTTGGTATCCCTATAATTGTGATTTTCAATGGTTGTATCCCTATAGATGCAATCCAAAATAAATCCGTCGTCCGCCTGATAATCAAACATTGCCCTTATTTGATCTTTGGCAAGCTCAGGGGCGAATCGGGAAAGGCCGGCAGCGTGCTTCCAGGAATCCCATGACCAAAATCCATGGAACCATTCATAATGATAGCTCGGAAACAATCCCTGATGGTTTAGTTCCCCAGCGGCTATCCGCCAATTGTTTTGAAGCGTAAGTTGGGCCTTGGCCAATACTCTTGCATATTTATTATCCTTAAACTGTGGCTTACTGTTTTCAATTAGTGTTTTTAGTTCATCGTTTTTTTCTTGCTTCCGATTATTTAAAATTGAATCAAAATCTGAAATATTTATTATCTTCTTTTCTTCCTCCCAAGAGTATTCTGGAAAAATAAATGTTTGTGCGATTACAACTTCTTTGGTTTGGTTGGGTTTGAGTTCCAATTCTTGAAATTCTGTAGAAAAACCTTTTTCCAAATTATTGATAATTGTAGATTTTGGAAAAGTAATGACCCCCAAAGCAGTACTTATGTTTGAACTTATTTTGAGAACATTTCTTTGGGAAGACAACTTTAAACTATTAGTCAATAAAGGTTCATTTTTCCAATGATATGTTAATTGAATGATGCGTTGGTACGTATTTGTAAACTCATATTTAATTAAAGCTGTATGACCGTTTAAAAACAGAAGTGTTTCTTTTAATTCAACCCCATCCGCAAAAAAAGTTTGTTCCAAATGGCTTGAATAGCTTTTCTGCTCTATTATGTTTTCCTTTTTAAAATTAATGAGATGACTGCCTATAGCAATTTTAATTGATGCTAAGGATTTACTTGACCAAACGCCATTTTGCTGTGTCATTAGAAAAGGCCCGGAAAAATCTGTCATAGTTCCTATCGAATCGGAATAACCAAATCCGAACCAGGAACCCTGGTCTGAAAACATTAAACCAGACCTATCTACAGAATCCTTTGGTGTAATATGGAAATCCAAAATATCTTCACTAAAGTTTAGATAATTGCTTTTACCATCAGTGCTAACTTGCCCTATTGAACTATAACAGCTAACACCCAATACCAGTACCATAATATTCTTAACCATCTTATATAAATGCATATTTTCTTTGTTGGAAGTTTTCCTTTTTTAAACCATCATTAATTTTCTCAAATGGGATTTGAGCAAATTTTCAATTAATTTCCCTTAATAACCCAAAAACGACCTTTACTTGACCTTTACTGGTCCCATTATTTGGACTTTATTAAAAAGGAGATTACGTTATAATTTAGATATTTGTAAATAGCATAATTCTTGCAACCACCTTTAGTAATAAACCCAGTTCTTTTTATTTTTAAATCCTAGCACATGGAAAAATTGATAAAACCTATTTTAATTATACTTCTATTTATAGGTACTACTGTGCATTCCCAAACTAATATTTGGGATGAAAATCCGAGCGACTCTCAAAAGGAGCTAGATAGTCTACTAACTTTATTACCCTACTCAAGCGGAAAGGATAAAATACCATTACTAAATAGAGTTGCAGAAATCTATTGGTCCATAGACCCCAACAAAACAATAGAATACGCCTATGAAGCTTTACTGTTATCAAGGGAAGCCAATGATAATAACCAAGAAGGTTTAGCCCTTATCAACCTTTGCCAAGGATACCTGTTCAATGATTTTTACGATAAGGCATTACAATATGGTCTGCAATCATTGGAGATCAGGAAAGGTTTGAACAACCTTTATGACCTGGCCTTTTCCTTACGTACTTTAGGATGGTTATATTTCGACATAGGGTATTTTGACAAGGCTCTTGAATACCATACGGAAGCTTTAAAAATTCACGAAAAAATAGGCGACAGACAACGAATCGCATACAGCTATAACAGTTTGGGGTTGATTCATGAACGCAAGGGAGATTGTAATTTGGCATTATCATTTTTCAAAAATTCCCTAAAATTAAAAAAAGAGTTCAACAATAAGGATAGGATCGCAGAGACCATGAAAAACATGGGCATCTGTTATCGTAAAATAAATGAACCCGACTCTGCCAAAACATTTTTAGAATCTTCTTTGGACATTTCAAATGAAATTAGGGACCAACAAAACAAGGTTCATATTCTCAACGAACTTTCCATAGTAAATCTAAAGCTGGGCAATTATGATAAATCCTACCGGCAATTGAAAGAGTCAAGATCAATTATGGAGGGATTAATGGACAATAAGGAATGGATAGTTGAAAATGATAGAATTATGTCCGATTATTTTTTGGCAAAACAAGATTATAAAGAGGCATTAAATTACTATAAGAAATACGCAGAAGGGAATTCAGAAATTTTTTCGAGCAATAAAAGCGAAAAACTGACGGATATGAGGATTCGTTATGAGGACGAACGAAGAGCATCCCAAATTAAATTATTGGAGCAACAGAGAAATTTGGAGACGCAAAGAAGAAATTCCGTCCTAATTGGATCCTTATTATTGGCAATAATTGCCTTGCTGATCATAGCTTCATTATGGAACAATATTAAAAAGAAGAAAGCAATTTATCAACAAAGTCATAAGCTGTCATTAGAAAAATTAAAAACACAATCCCTTTTGCAAGAAAATCTTGAGCACAAATTGGAATTCCGCATGAAGGAACTAACCAATCTAGCTTTGTTCATATCCCAAAGAACATCCATTTACAAGGATCTTACAAATTCTTTTAAAAGCTTAAAATCTACTGATATAAATCAATTAAAAAAGGACATTAATACACTCATAAAAGAATATAGCTTTAAGTTTGATATTAACGAAGATATACAAAGGTTTCATACAAACGTAGAAACGCTACAAAGTGACTTTTTATTTAGAATTAAAGAAAAATACCCTCACCTAACTGATAAGGACATACAACTTGCCGTTCAAGTTAAGCTCAAACTCAGCTCAAAAGAAATAGCAAATATCAACAACATTTCTGTAAATTCTGTAGAAATAGGCAGGCATCGATTGAGGAAAAAACTAATTATCGATAAAAAAGAAAACCTGGTTAGTTTTCTGGAAAACATCTAAGTCTTCAATATAACTTCATTTATAATCTTACCTTTCAAAGTAGACAAATCTACTCCCCGCTTGTTTCCAAGCAAAGTGAGGGATATTGCTATTCCGCAATAAAACCCAGCTCCCCTTTTTCAATTTTCAAATACAGTCATGTATGATTGATTAGGCTTATTTATAGGCCTTTAAGCAGGATGTAAAGGTCATGTAAAGGTGATATATGAGGTTTTATGTAATAATAAAATAATATTTGATAACTCTTAAGCTCATGCCAAAATTTGGTTTACGGGCAATGACTAACATAAACTTAATAATATGAAAAAAAAACAATCAAAAAATCAAAACCATCGTTTTAACGATTTGTTTTTATTGCTTTTTATGCTTGCTTCGTTCGGGTTTACCACTAGATCTTTTTCACAAGGCAAGGTAGTAAACGGAACTATTACCGACAATACGGGAGTCGCACTGCCAGGCGCCTCGGTTACCGTTAAAGGCAATCAAACCATCGGAGTTCAATCGGACTTTGACGGAAACTATGCCATTGAGATAGCCGGACCTGAAACCACTTTAATTTTCAGATATCTTGGTTTTATTACCAAGGAATTTGTAGTGGGCAGCCAAACGGTAATAAATGTAATTCTTGAGGAGGATGCACAAAGTTTGGATGAGGTAATTTTGGTAGGTTATGGCACCCAGAGACAGACCGAGGTAACAGCTGCCATTTCCTCAGTGGATGTGGCTGAAATCCAAAAAATTCCAACAGCGGATGTTGGGACCTCCCTTCAAGGACAGGTTGCTGGACTTAATGTGTCTACCGCTACCGGAGCACCCGGAGCGGATCCTGTTATACGAGTAAGGGGCCTAGGGACTATTGGAAACAATAACCCCTTGTTTGTTATAGACGGAATACCAGGGGAATTGTCTTATTTGAATCCAGCGGATATAGAGAACATCAGTATTCTTAGAGATGCATCGGCAGCCACGATTTACGGATCAAGAGCATCCAATGGGGTAATAATTGTAACCACAAAAAGGGGTAAAACCGGAGAACCGAGAGTTACTGTTAATTCCTATCTAAGTACACAATCCGTAAAGAACAATGTAGATGTGGCCAATAGGGATCAACACAACCAAATAAAATTGGAAGCGTATTCCAATGTCGGTGAAACCCCAGCTCCGTATCTAACCGGCAATCAACAATTTTCCGATTCAAATTGGGTAGATGCATACTTGCAGAACGCTTTCGAGCAAAAGCACGATGTGGGAATTTCCGGAGGAACTGAGAAAATGAAATACAGTTTTTCTGGCGGTTATTTTGAAAATTCAGGGACGGTCATCAATACGGGATTTGACAGATTGAGTACTCGTTTTAATATGGATTTTCAATTGCTCAACGACCGTCTTAAAATTGCTCCGGGCATAAGTTACACTAGGGAAAATACCAAAGGTATATTTGAACCCATAGGAAGTGGAAACGCGAGTTTTTCTCCGTTTTTGGACATTTATTCCCAATTACCGCACAAGGCTATTTATGATCCGAATTCCACAAATGGATTTGCCACTCCGGCAGCTGGACTGGGATCGGGCAATCCTATTGGGACAACAGAATTGGAAGACCGCAGAAACCAGGATGACTATATGCAATTCAATGTTGCGGCTACACTTCAAATAATTGAGGGCTTAAGCTATCAATTTCAGTATGGGGCCAACATAGAGAATACACATTTCTCAGACTTTCTGCCTACATATAACTTTGGTCCACAGGCAGTCAATGAGAATCCATTCCTGACAGAGAATAGATCCAGAACTACCAGTTGGACACTAAATAACACTTTAAATTACAATAAATCCTTTGGGATGCACGACATTGATGTATTGTTAGGTATTTCCAGGGAAAAAAGTGAGTTTAGATCTGTAGGCGGCAGTAACAATGAACTTGCTTCCGATCAACTATTGGCATTGAGTGCCGGTATAGGAGATGAATCTTCCTTTGGATTCAATTCAACAAATTCATTGCAATCGTATTTTGGAAGATTAAGTTATGACTTCGACAACAAATACTATGTGCAGACTAGTGTAAGACGTGACGGATCTTCCCGATTTGGCAAAAGCAATAAATATGGAACATTTTATTCCGTATCCTTGGGATGGGCTGTACATAATGAGGATTTTTTCTCATCAGACCTGATCAGTATGTTAAAACCTAGGTTTAGTTACGGAACTTTAGGAAATCAACTTATCCCAGAGCATTTATTTCTATCTAGGATTTCTTCAGGTGGGCAGCAACTAAACTATCCCTTTGGTGAAGGCGCCAGTCAGCCCATAGTTGTAGGTGCCATTAGCACTTCATTGCCAACCCCGGACATTAGATGGGAAGAAACGGCAACAACCAATATCGGTTTGGATATCGGATTCCTACAAAACCGTATTAAAGGTTCTTTTGATTACTTTATTTCCAAAACTACGGATATGTTAGTGTCGGTTCCAATTCCTGCAAGTTCAGGGATTACAACTTTCCCACTGACCAATGGGGGTAATCTAGAAAACAAAGGTTGGGAATTTTCTACTACTTACAGCAGTGAGAACAATAAGGATTTCTCATATGACATAACTGCAAATATTAGCGGTTCCAAAAACAAGGTAACTAAACTGGGGGTGGCCAACGAATCCTTTACAGATGGTTTCATTGAGTTTAACAATTTCCCGACCACGCGTACTGAAGTGGGTGGTGAAATCGGAAGATTTTACTTGTTCAAAGCAGATGGAATATTCCAAAACCAAGCAGAGATAGATGCCCATGGTATTCAACCTAACGCGGCTCCTGGAGATTTAAAATTCTTGGATACTTCTGGGGATGGTGCATTGGATGATGATGACAAAGAGTTCTTGGGCAGCGGTCTTCCAGATTTTGAATATGGGATTACCCTTACGGGGCGCTATAAAAATTTCGACGCAAGTATGTTTTTTCAAGGTACGCAAGGAAATGAAATTTACAATGGTGTTAAAATGTGGTTGTATAGAACCGATAGGCAAAATATGTCACCCGATTTATTAAATGCCTGGACACCCCAGAATGCGGGAAGCAGTATTCCTAGAAATGCATTTGGAGATCCTAACAACAACATTCGGCCTTCCAGCTACTTTCTGGAAGACGGTTCCTATTTTAGGTTAAAGAACATTCAGATAGGATATACCATGCCGGAATCCGTAATTAACAAATTGACCATTTCCAAAATGAGGTTATACGTTACTGCAAACAATGTATTTACGGTTACGGACTATTCCGGTTTCGATCCAGGACTTGGAAATGGAGGAACATTTACCAAGGGAGTGGACAGAGGATTTTACCCACTATCCAAATCATTTATTTTAGGTATAAACCTATCGCTTTAATGGACAGCGTTAAATTTTTAAAAATTACGATAATGAAAAAAAATAGATATATACTGATTGCTTTATTAACAATAAGCTCTTTGATATCCTGTAGCGACGATTTTATAGAAGTGGCAAATAAGGAAACCTTGACCGATTCGAGTTTTTGGCAAACTGAAAGCCACGCCTTACAGGCCCTAACCGCAACTTATGGTGCCTTACACGGGGCAGATGGCAGCAAATGGACCTTTTTTGAGGAAATCTATGTTGCAATGGCGTACCGTGGTGATGATATAATAAACAATACTGCAGAAACTTACGGGAGAACCTTGGCCAGTTTTAGTAATACCACTGAGGAGAGCGGGCCTTATAATATTTGGCAAGCGGCTTATACAGGTATTGGTCGTGCCAATCAAATTCTGGAGCAAGTACCAGAAATGGAAGCCCTGTCACAAGAAACTAAGGATGTAATTGTAGCCGAGGCTAAATTCTTAAGAGCCTATTATTATTTTTGGTTGGCCACTGGATTTGAAAATGTGCCTCTTATGTTAAATTTTGAGGTGGATTTGGATAATTTATTTCCAAGCCAAGCCCCTAAATCCGAGGTTTGGGCACAAATAGAAAAGGATCTCATAGAGGCAGAACCAAAATTGTTGTTAGAACACCCTTCAGAATGGAAAGGTAGAGCTACCCAAGGTGCAGCTAAAGCACTATTGGGCAAGGCCTATTTATTTCAAGAGAAATGGGGCGAAGCAGAAACAAAATTGGCCGAAGTTGTAGGCATGGATTATGATCTACTTGATAACTATGCAGATAACTTCAATGGAAATTCAGAAAATGGACCTGAAAGTATTTTTGAAGTACAGTTTTCAGGTGATCGTTCCAATGGTAATGATGAACGCCAAGTTTTCAATTTTGAAATTGCCCCTGCTGCATTTGGCGGTTGGGAACTATTGTTTCCATCGCAGTGGCTTGTAGATGAAATGAAAACCGATCTTGATGCCAACGGAGATCCCAGTGAGCGGGTTTATGAAAGTATTTTCTTTGATGACCCCAATTCTGAAATGTATAGTATGGAAGCAGGTGAAAACATATCCTACAGCGATGTTGCTTTGGATTTAAACCATCCAAAATATTTCAAAAAATACTCTTTCAATGTTGATGAGGACTTTTACAATGGTACAAATGTTACAATAATCCGTTTTGCAGATGTGCTTTTAATGTATGCAGAGGCCTTAAATGAAAACAATAAGACTCCCAAGGCTATAATCGAGATAAATAAAGTACGAGCTAGGAGTAATGCGGTTCCTTTGGGCAGCATGGGCAAAGACGAATTAAGAAATCAGATCCGACACCACGAACGACCTGTAGAATTGGCCATGGAGTTTGGTATTCGTTGGTTTGACCTTTACAGATGGCAGCGTGGCAGTACCGCTACGGAATCGATTAAAACCACTATGTTGAACCATGGCAAGCCCAATGCGGATAATTTTACCGATAAGCATATTGTATTTCCAATACCCCTGCAAGAATTGAATATCAATTCAAACCTTAATCAAAATACAGGCTGGTAGCAAAAGATAATAAAGAGTTGATTTTGAGTTAGTTTTTTTTAACGTAAGCGCCTAAAGGTTTAATTATCTTTAGGTGTTTACATTTTATTACTGTAATAAAAACCTGTTGAAGATGGATCTATATTTGAGTAATTCGAAATTCTATATTTTACTGTCAGTAGTCTTAGTATTACAGTCATGTAACAACGGGAGGGAAAATAAATCCAGAGTCATTAATACTGAGGAAGAACCCTTGTTCACTGCTACCTACCCAGGGGAAACGGGAATAAGCTTCGTAAACGAAATACCTGAAAGTAGTGCCATGAATAGTATGGTCTATGAGTATTTTTATAACGGAGGTGGTGTCGCTATAGGTGATATTGACAATGACGGCTTGCCAGATATCTATTTCACTTCCAATCTAAAGGAAAATAAGCTATATAAAAACAATGGACATTTTCAATTTGAAGATATTACCAAAACGGCAAATGTAGCAGGTACATTTGGGTGGACAACTGGGGTTACCATGGCCGATGTGAACGCCGATGGCTGGTTGGATATTTATGTATGCAAATCTGGTAAAGGAAAGGCCGAAAATAGAGAAAACCTCTTGTTCATAAACAACAAGAAAGGCTCCTTTACGGAAGCCGCTAAGGAATATGGACTTAATTTTTCAGGTTACAGTACCCAAGCTGCTTTTTTCGATTTCGACAGGGATGGAGACTTGGATATGTTTTTATTGAATCACAACGTATCCCCAATAAACACTGATAACCCTGAAAAATATAAGAATGAAAATAACGAATTGTCCGGAGACCGATTTTACCGTAATGATAATGGCAAATTTATTAATATTTCCAGTAAGGCCGGAATATTGAATAATTCTTTGGGCTTTGGACTAGGTGTTTCCATAGGAGATTTAAACCAGGATGGGTGGCCTGATATATATGTCGCCAACGATTATATAGAGCAGGACTATCTCTATTACAATAATGGGGATGGCACATTTTCAGAAAATCTAAAGAATTCTATGGGACATACTTCACATTTTTCCATGGGAACCGATATTGCCGATTTCAATAATGATGGCCTTTTGGACATTATTTCCTTGGACATGGTTGCTGAGGACAATTATGGTATTAAAACCAGTATGAGTGGCATGAATCCCAAGGCTTTTAATCATGCTGTTGAAAATGGATTCCATTACCAATACATGTACAATGCACTTCAAATGAATAATGGTAATGGGACCTTTGGGGACATAGCGCAACTTACAGGTATTTCCAATACGGATTGGAGTTGGGGGCCCCTTTTTGCCGATTTTGACAATGATGGGTTAAAAGACCTCTTCATTTCCAATGGACTTAAAAGGGATTTTAGGAATAATGATTTTAGAAAATACAAGATCAAGCGCTTGGAAGAGGCCCAAAAAAATGGTGAGAATATGTCCCAAGTGATAGAGGAACTGGTAAATAAAACACCACAGAGGAAAACCCACAACTATTTTTTCAAAAATAAGGGCGACTTAACTTTTGAAAAAGCAATGACAGATTGGGGTGTGGACATACCAACTTTTTCCAACGGGGCAGCCTATGCCGATCTGGACCTAGATGGGGATTTGGACTTGGTAATCAACAACATAGATGAGGAGGCTACGGTCTTAAGAAACAATGCATCCGTAAATTATGTTCAATTTCAGTTTAAAGGAAATAACAACAATCCATTTGGTATTGGTACTAAAATTTTGTTAGAAACTGAAAAAGGTATTCAAATGGCCGAGAACTACCCAACCAGGGGCTATCAATCCGCAGTGGAGCCAATATTACATTTCGGCCTGGGCCAAGAGAGTATTATAAAAAATGCCATCGTTACATGGCCCGATGGGAAAAGTGAAACATTTACGAACCTGCACCTAAATCAAAAAATAACGGTAGAATATAAGAATGCGGTAACCTATGATCAAAACACTAAAAACATTGCATCGCCTATTTTTAGAGATATCACTGAAGAAATGGGAGCTAAACATGTCCATATTGAAAATGAATACGATGACTTTTCCCTTGAAATTCTCCTTCCTCACAAAATGTCCCAATTTGGTCCTGGCCTTACCCCTGGGGATGTAAATAATGATGGTTTAGAAGATTTTTTCATAGGGGGAGCAAAAGGATACGCAGGGGTTTTGTATCTCCAGGAAGGGAATGGTTCTTTCAGCCCTTGGAAGGGTACTACTTGGACCAGAGACAAGGAATTCGAAGATGTGGACGCTGAATTTTTTGATGCCGACAATGATGGAGACCTGGATTTATATGTAGTAAGCGGTGGAAATGAGTGGGAAGCTGATAATGCTATGTACCAGGATCGTTTATACATTAATAATGGAGGTAATTTTAGTAAATCGAACGATAGACTACCCAAAATGACTATTAGCGGCAGTACTGTAAAACCCTGCGATTTTGATGAAGACGGTGATTTAGACCTATTCGTGGGCAGTCGCATGTTTCCACATAAATATCCTTACTCCCAGACCAGTAAACTATTGGAAAATGTAAATGGTTTTTTCAAAGATGTTACTATAAAAAAGGCACCTGCCCTACAAGATGCAGGAATGATAACCGATGCCATATGGACGGATTATGACGGAGACAACAAAACAGATTTGATTGTAGTGGGGGAATGGACCGGAATCAGCTTTTACAAAAATAAGAATGGCCGATTGGAACCAAGTCCGGACATTTTACCGCAAAGTCAAGGCTGGTGGAATTGCATAGAAGCTTCGGATATGGATGGGGATGGGGATATGGATTTTGTGGTGGGAAATTTGGGTTTGAATTCCAAGTATAAGGCCTCCCAAGATGCCCCTTTTGAGGTGTACTCCACAGATTTTGACGATAATGGAACCAACGATATAGTTTTGGGATATTACGACAGGGGAAACCTATTTCCCTTACGAGGGCGTGAATGTTCTTCCCAGCAAATGCCATTCATTAAAGAAAAATTTCCAACTTACGATAGTTTTGGTTCGGCGAAGCTTGATCAAGTATATGACGAAGTAAAATTAAAAGAAGCCCTGCATTTGAAAGTCAGTTCATTTGCATCTGTATACTTGGAAAATTTAGGAAATGGTCAGTTTAATATTCATAACTTGCCTAATGAGGTACAGGTATCGGCCATAAATGATATCCATATTCAAGATTTTGATAGCGATGGTATAAATGATATCCTGGTTACAGGGAACTTGTATCAGACCGAAGTTGAAACCCCTAGAAACGATGCCAGCATAGGTATGCTATTGAAGGGAATAGGTAAATCGCTATTTATTGCTATACCATATTCCAAAAGTGGCCTTTTTATTGACGGAGATATAAAGAAAATAAGGGCCATTCGTTCTGGGAACTCCAAAGTTACTTCCCTCCTAGTGGCCAAAAATAATGATTCACTTAGATTGATTAAGATCAACTAAATCAATTCCAAAAAATAATGCAAGGCAGGGTTGGTATTATTTTTTTTCCAAGCGGCAAAAAGCTCGGTCCTATGTGGCACCGTGTCAAGTTCCAAGAATTTAATCTTATAATTATGTTCATCACGAAGCGAATTGGGAACAATGGAAATTCCCATACCGTTTTCCACCAACTTAAAAATAGTAGGACCGTGTATGGACTTGTGGGATATACGGGGACTAAACCCTTGATCTGCACATAAATTCTGTATCTGTTGAAAATACATCGGGCTGTTTTCATTGGGAAAAAGAATAAAGGACTCCTCAGAAAGTTGTCCCATATGCTTAAAATTGTCTTTTGTTATAAAATGATCTTCAGGTAAAACCAGTGAAAAATTTTCCTTATAAACAGATTTGATTCGAAGATCTGGTGATACTATATTGGAACGCATGAAACCTATATCAAGCTCCTCATGTTCCAAGGCCCTAATCTGCTCTGTATTGGTAAGCTCCTCCAAATAGAAATTTATTTTGGTGTATTTCTTTCCAAATTGCTTTAAAATGGACGGTAAGTACATTTGCATGGCCGAACCTACGAATCCAATTTTTAATTGCCCTATTACTCCATCATGGGTCAATTGCCAACGCTCCATGGAATCTTCCAATTGTTTAAGAATAAGCTGTGCCTCTTTTACCAATAGTTGGCCAGGTCTACTAAGGGCAACCTTTCTATTTGTCCTGTCGAATAGGGTCACCCCTAAAATAGCCTCCAATTGTTTTATTTGCTGGCTCAATGCCGACTGCGAAATGAAAAGGATATCGGCGGCTTTTCTATAATGCAATGTCTCTGCCAAAACCAAAAAATAGCGCAACGGACGAAGTTCCAATTGATTAGTGTTGCTTATCATTTGTGAAGTAATAAGAATTGTTTAAGATCAAATGTACAACTAAATTTGTTCCTTTAATAATAATATCTGATATGGAAACAAAGAGAAATACAGCTCTGGACACTATTTTGGAGGCATTGTTTACTCCTTATAGAGAACGTGTACCTGATGTGCAGAAAATAAGTAAAGCCATGATCTCACATGGAATTATCCAAGATGAAAATGAAATTGTAAACGATCATATCGCCTTTAGGACCTTGGGTATTCCTAACTTAGGGATAAACTCATTCGAAAAAATATTTTTGCATTACGGATATGAAAAAAGGGATTATTACTATTTTGAAGGAAAGAAATTGGATGCCTACTGGTATGCACCACCTGCAGACAATTACCCGCGAATTTTTATGAGCGAACTCAGGGTTTCCGAACTTTCAGAAGAGGCCCAGAAAATTATAAAAAAGTATACCCGAGATATTACTTCAGACCCGGTAGACCAGATTGACTTGAACGACACCAAGCAGGTTGGACAATTTTTTTATAAACCATTATGGAATATGCCAACCTTGGTTGATTATAATACCTTGGCCGATGAAAGCGAGTATGCTGCATGGGTAATTTATAACCGGTATTATTTAAACCATTATACCATAAGTGTTCATGATCTTCCGAATGCCTACAATACCATTGAAAAATTCAATATGTTTTTGGAATCCATAGATATAAAATTGAATACTTCTGGGGGTAAGATCAAAACAAGCAAAGATGGACTTCTAAAGCAAAGTAGCACCATCGCCAAAATGGTAGAGGCAGAATTTAGTGGAGGAGCGAAAGCCCTAATAGCAGGAAGTTACGTTGAATTCGCGGAACGCCTTCCCTTACCAGCATACCAGGATGGTAAGACAATAAATTTTACTAGAGAACAAAGACGGGATGGATTTGAATCGGCCAACGCGGACAAAATATTTGAAAGTACGTATAGAGAACAGACTAAAAATGTGTAAATATGAAGAAAGTAATAGATGATCTTGGGTTAAAAACACCTTTTTACGGTGCCAGTAGTGGGCAGAGAAATTGGGTAGGTAGGGGTGACAAACTAAATATCAAGTCCCCTGTTGACGGTAAATTGATTGGTGAGATAAACCTTGCCGAAAATAAGGACTATGAGTCCCTGATGGCTGAAGCCCAAATTGCATTTCCAATATGGAAAGCGATGCCAGCACCCCACCGTGGAGAAATTGTACGTCAGTTTGGGGATGCTCTTAGAAAGGAAAAGGAAAACCTGGGAAAATTGGTAAGCTATGAAATGGGAAAGAGCCTACAGGAAGGCTATGGAGAAGTTCAGGAAATGATCGACATCTGTGATTTTGCCGTGGGCCTATCACGACAGTTGTATGGTCTGCAAATGCATTCAGAAAGACCAGGCCATAGAATGTTTGAACAGTGGCACCCATTGGGAGTGGTAGGTATCATTTCCGCCTTTAATTTTCCTGTAGCGGTATGGGCATGGAATGCTGCACTAGCATGGGTATGTGGAAATGTATGTATTTGGAAGCCATCTGAAAAAACTCCTTTTTCTGCAATGGCTTGTCAGGAAATTTTCAGAAAGGTATTAATAGCGAACGACCTTCCGGAGGGAATTTCCAATGTAATCATAGGAGATCGCGCTATTGGAAAATTAATGTCCTCCGACCCAAACATAGCCTTAATATCCGCAACGGGTTCTACCCAAATGGGAAAGAGCGTAGCTGAAACAGTTGGCAGACGTTTGGGAAAATCTATATTGGAACTAGGTGGTAACAATGCCATAATTGTAGCTGAAGATGCAGATTTAAATCACGCAGTTCCAGCGATTGTTTTTGGTGCCGTGGGTACCGCTGGACAACGTTGTACTTCTACTAGACGGTTAATCGTTCACGAGAGTCAATTCGAATCCCTATTGGAGAAATTAAAACAAGCATATGGTCAAATACGTATAGGTGACCCCTTGGATGAAAATAACCATGTAGGGCCATTAATTGACACCATGGCAGTAGAGGCTTATTTAAATACGGTAGAAAAAGCCCAGAACCAAGGCGGCGAACTTGTTTATGGCGGCCAAGTTTTAGATGGAGAAAAATGTACCTCCGGCTGTTATGTTATGCCTACTATTATCAAGGCCGATCAAAATATGCCCATTATGAAACAGGAAACCTTTGCTCCAATTCTTTATGTAACCTCATATAAAGACCTGAACGAAGCCATTAACATCCAAAATAACGTACCCCAAGGATTATCCTCATCCATATTTACCTTGAACATGAGAAAAGCAGAAACCTTCTTATCTAACTCAGGTTCCGATTGTGGAATTGCCAATGTGAACATAGGAACCTCAGGCGCAGAAATTGGAGGAGCTTTTGGGGGTGAAAAAGAAACGGGCGGTGGCCGAGAAAGTGGCTCCGATTCTTGGAAAGCCTATATGCGAAGACAGACCTGTACCATAAATTACAGTACAGATTTACCATTAGCCCAAGGGATAAAATTTGATTTGTAATCTTTAGAAATTAAATAAAACTTCAATTATATATTATCATAGTGCTCTGTATAAATGTTAAAAACATAAACAGAGCACTATTTTAATTTAAGATTATCTTTATTGACTGAGAGTGACACTGCATGCAAAGGACACGATCGATGACCAATATTCCACGGAAGGAGTAAAACAGGGGACCAACGTTCCGTTCGCATTACCGATGAGCTAAGGGAAATTTTGAATTTTTATATTGAAGGTAAATCAAAGGTTGATTATCTGTTTCCTGCAAACTATGACGGTAACACAAAGAGTTATGAAAAATACAAGTCCCTGCGCAGAAGAATGAACGGCCATCTCAAATCCATTGACACGGATGCAGGAATTTAGGAGGAATTCACCACCTATTCCATCCGCCATTCCTGGGTAACCATCGCCAAGTTTATGGGAATCCCTACAGAGGTAATCAGCGATGGATTGGCCATAATTCCTTAAAAACAACACAGAGCTATCTTAAGAGTTTTACCAACAATGTATTGGATAAGGCTAACGAAATGGTAGGATTATATTATATGACACGTATTGTCGAACAATAGAACAAAATGAGGTTTCCCTGTCTTACGAACATCCATAAATTTACCAGCTAACATATAAATGGTTGGAATGCCTAGCTTCCACCTTTATAATGACAGTAATAAATTTACCCCTTTTACCTAATCATAAAGAATTTGGAGTATGAAAATATGTGGAAATATTTGGCATTCTATAGTTTTGCCCCTTTTTATTTTAACAATTTTTTGGGGCTCTGCACAGGAAAAACCTACATTATTTAAATTGTTACCTGAAACAAAAACAACTATTGGTTTTAATAATCAACTATTTGAAAATGACACACTCAATATTCTTAATCAGGCCAATATCTACAATGGCGGTGGTGTAGGAATTGGTGATTTTAACCAGGACGGCCTTATGGATATTTACTTTGCAGGAAACATGGTATCGAGTAAATTGTACATGAATAAAGGCAATTTGCAATTTCAGGATATCACACAAATTGCCAATGTTAATGGACACGACAGATGGATTACAGGAGTATCAGTGGTGGACATAAATACGGATGGATTGCCAGATATTTATTTGTCAGCATCCTTTAGGCCGGATCCTATTCGTCGAACTAATTTACTGTATATTAATCAAGGGGTTAATAAACAGGGTGTTCCCATATTTAAAGAATCCGCAGTTGCCTACGGACTTGCAGACAATGGATATAGTACACAAGCCTATTTTTTTGATTATGACAGGGACGGTGATCTTGATATGTACCAAGTGACCAATGAAATATATGATCCTAGAACACCCATTTATTACCGTGCCAAATTGACGGATGGCAGTGCCAAGAACACGGATAGGTTATATCGAAATAATGGTAACCAAACTTTCTCCGATGTTTCCAAAGAGGCGGGAATAGGATTGGAAGGTTGGGGACATGCGGCGGCTATTACGGATATCAATGGCGATGGTTGGCCTGATATATATGTAGCCAATGACTTCATTTCCAACGACCTGTGCTACATTAACAATAAAAATGGCACTTTCACAAATCGTCTGGACGACTATTTTAAACACACAGCTTGGAACGCCATGGGCACCGATATCGTGGATGTCAATAACGACGGACATGTAGACCTGATTTCTTTGGAAATGCTTCCGGAAAACAATCTTCGTAAAAAACGAATGCTCAGTGGCAATGAATATTACAACTATATCAACAATAGTCAATACAATTACAACCACCAATATGTTAGAAACGTTTTGCAAATAAATAGCGGTCCTGACCAGAATGGTAAATCTGTTTTTAAAGATATGGGCTTTATGGCCGGGATATATCAAACGGATTGGAGTTGGTGCCCTTTGGTTGCCGATTTCGACAATGATGGGCTCCGTGATATCATTATTACTAATGGCCTACCTAGGGATGTTACGGATTTAGACTATATAGCCTATGACAATGGACAAAGTGGTAGTTCACAAAGTGCTACTTTGGCCATGACAGATTCCTTGCCAGTCGTAAAACTAGCCAACTATGCATATAAAAATACCAATGGAATAATCTTCGAAAACGTTTCCAAGGCTTGGGGAATAGACCATTTGTCCTTTTCCAATGGTGCAGCATATGCCGACCTTGATAATGATGGAGATTTGGAGGTTGTGATAAATAATATTAATGGACCAGCATTTATTTATGAAAACACTACCAATAAAACAGGCAGTCATCTCACTATTAATTTGGAAGGACCTAAATTTAATACTAATGGTGTAGGTGCGTCCATAAAAATATTCTATTCCGGGAATCGCCAACTGCATTATGAACATTACCCCATTCGAGGTTATTTATCTACGCACGACCAAAGAGTGCATCTTGGTTTGGGTGAAGCAAAAAAAATTGATTCGTTAAGGATCTATTGGCCTGATGGTAAACAACAATTAAAAAAAGATATTTCTTTGGGGGCGCCCCTTACACTTAAATATAATGATTCCCATAAACCAAACTCCATCCCTACTAACAATTCGGCCAATTTATTATTCATGAACTCGGCAAGCACTTACAATATAAATTTCAAACCTAAGGAAACCGATTTTGTAGATTATAATATCCAAAGTACCCTACCCCATAAATTAAGTCAGTTTGGCCCCGGAATAGCCGTAGGCGACATCGATAATAACGGCTACGAAGATTTTTATATTGGAGGCTCCTCCGATAATCCCGGTGTGTTCTTTATGCAGGATGCCAATGCCAAGTTCTCAATGGATTCTTCAAGGTTTTTGCAGGAAGAGGATATTTTGTACGAAGATATGGGGGTACTGTTTTTAGATGTTGACAATGATAATGATCTAGATCTATATATGGTAAGTGGGAGTTACGAAATCCCTGCCAATCATGCCATTAGTAATGATCGTCTTTTTATAAACAATGGTGAAGGAATGTTTGAAAGAGATATTAATAGCCTCCCCCCAGATTTCACAAACGGTTCTTGTGTAAAGGCCGCAGATTTCGATGGTGATGGGGATTTAGACCTTTTCGTGGGAGGTCGGGTCGTATCTGCAGCATATCCTGCGGCACCAAAAAGTTATTTATTAAGAAATGAGAACGGAAAATTTATTGATGTGACTAATGACTATTCTCCAGGATTAAAAAATATAGGTATGGTAACAGATGCCTTGTGGACCGATTTTGACAATGATGGAAAAACCGATCTGGTATTGGCAGGAGAATGGATGCCCATAACATTTTTGAAAAACACTGGGTCATCTTTGGTAAAAGTGGATGTAGGCATAGAAAAACAGTCCGGCTGGTGGAATAGTTTAGTGGCAGGCGATTTTGATAATGATGGTGACATGGATTATGTTGCTGGTAATTTGGGTCTTAATACCAATTATACGGCTACCCCAACAGAACCGATGACCATAATCGCCAAAGACATCGACAATAATGGTTCCCTAGATGCAATGGTATTCTGTTATATGACCGGTGATGACGGCATCCGTCAATCATTTCCCATTGCTTCAAGGGACGATCTGGTTGGCCAGGTAATTACAATGCGAAAGAAGTTCCCTACTTATCAATCTTATGGCTTGGCCAGTATGGACGATTTATGGAATGAAACTGACAAGGAGAGTGCCATAATCCTGGAGAGCACTGAAATGCGCACTTCCTATATTGAAAATAAGGGTAACGGAAAGTTTGAATTGCACCCACTGCCACTTCAGGCACAGGAAGCTCCTGTATATGGCATGTTGGCCAATGACATTGATGGAGATGGAAATTTGGATCTTCTAATGGTAGGCAACGATTATGGGATGGATCCTTATAGCGGAAGGCACGATGCCTTTAATGGCCTTTGCCTAAGAGGAGACGGTGAAGGTAATTTTAACGCTATGCCATCCGCCAATACAGGTTTTCATGTCCCTGGAGATGCAAAAGGGCTGGCACAATTATATACTGCAAAAAATGAACCGGTACTAATTGCTACCCAAAACCAAGATGATCTTTTAGTGTTTAGCAGCAATAATCCAACCCAAAAAACTATCGATCGTTGGGTGGATCTTAATGTGGATGATTTTTCTGCGGAAATCATATATAAGGATGGACGGAAAAAAAGATTGGAATTTTACTACGGTTCTACTTATATGTCACAATCCACACGTAAACTGCCCATTGAAAAAGATATGGCCAAGATCACAATTATTAATTATAAAGGAAATAAAAGAAACGTTTTATGAAGAGGATATTTTGGTTTGGAATATTAATTTTAGGTACCCTAAATTCAAATTGGGCACAAAACTGGAAATCAAAAACGGAACACGCCGATTTTGTTCATAGAGCCATCAAACAGGTTACAGATGTTATGGTCTATGATATTTATTCACCTCCTGTAACCAGTCGCACCTATGCCTATGTTTCCGTAGCGGCATACGAAACATTAATTCAAGACCAGAAAGATTATGTCAGTTTGGCTGGGCAGTTGAATGGGCTCGGAATTGTTCCAACTCCCGACAAGAAAAAGGAATATAGCTTCACCTTGGCAGCAGTACATGCCATACTAACTTCGGGAAAATCCTTTGTAATATCCGAGGAAAGGATAGATGATTTTGAAAATATTATTCTCCAGGAATTTAAGGACATTGGGATACCTGATGATGTATACAACAACTCCATGGCCTACGGACAACAGGTAGCCGAACATATACTCAAGTGGGCTTCCGAGGACAAATATAAAGAGACCAGGACCTTGCCGCAATATAGCGTTAAAAATGATTCTGCTTCTTGGAAACCGACCCCTCCGGCATATATTAAAGCCATTGAACCTAACTGGAACAAGCTCCGAACTTTCTTGATCGATTCCGCAGCCCAGTTTAAGCCGATAGCACCACCATTATTTTCCGTAGATAGCAGTAGTGTTTTTTATAGGGATGTTATTGCAGTATATAATCAAGTTCGCAAAAACACAGAAGAGGAGATTGAGATAGCAAAATTTTGGGATTGTAATCCGTTTAAAATGAATGTAAGGGGGCATGTGATGTACGCTACAAAGAAAATTTCCCCCAACGGACATTGGATGAACATCACTTCATTGGTATGTAAAAAAGTCAATGCCTCAGCTGTAAGATCCGCCGAGGCCTATGCTTGTCTAGCAGTAAGTTTGGCCGATGCCTTTATTAGCTGCTGGGATGAAAAATACAGGAGCGCGGTAATACGACCAGAAACCTATATCAATATTTACATTGATCCAAATTGGTTACCTGTACTGCAAACCCCGCCATTTCCCGAATATACTAGCGGACACAGTGTTGTATCCTCCAGTGCGGCAATAATGCTGACCAAGATGTTCGGGGATAATTTTGCTTTTGCAGATTCTACTGAAGAAGAATTTGGATTGCCTACACGTAATTTTAGTTCGTTCAAAAAAGCTGCCGAAGAAGCGGCGATCAGTAGATTTTACGGCGGAATTCATTATATGCCCGCCATAGCCAATGGACAGGATGAAGGGTATGCGATTGGAGAATTCTTCGTCAACAATCTTAATACAAGAAAAAACAAAGGGTAGTTTTCCAATGTTTAAAATAGTGGATCCTTTGGATTGAACACTTAATCGAAATCCAAAGCCAGAAGCATTAGGTATCTTATTTGGAAAAATATATAGTCTGTGTAAATGCTCCATTGGCGGCTATGTCCCAGACCTCTACCCTAGCCCATGTTCTATTTCCGAGGTTAAGGGAAAGTTGAAATTCCTCTGAACCAAAGGCCCCGGTTTTGCTTAAATCCACTCTTTTCCGAAATACTGTTTGGCCATCACCAGATACTACTTCCAGAAAATTGAGGGGGAATGTCCAATCTATATTCAGGTGAATTTTTGCCTCGCCATCAGCATTCAATTTTACAGATTCTCCTGACCCTTTGCCGTTAAGACTAAAATTAGGAATTAAAACTTCGCCTGTGGTTGAAAAATACTTCCCAGTGGTCATTGTATTAAGAACAGGGGCCCAACCATCCTTAAATTTGGGGAGGGTATCCAATTGTAAATAATTGATGTTCATATGGGCATACATCTCATTTTCCAAAGTCACTGTAAAAAGATCGGCCTCGGCAATAATTTTCTTTTTGTCTCCCCAATTGTTCATGTCGTCCAAAAGATCCAGTACCCTTGTTCCTAATTTGGGAGAGGATAGATCAGCCGGCATGGGTTTCCAGGCACCTCCTAAAAAATGTTGGGATTTGAAGAAATCTTCATTTTTGTAAGCATCAGGATATCCTGTAGATCCTTTAATTCGAGGATGGGCAGTCCATACCAATCCATTCTCCAACTCCAATAAATGTTGCATCTCCACTTTGTCTTTAATTCTATATACTTTTCCGTATACCTTGTCGTCGGAAACAAAAGGTTTATTGTTTTTGTTGGACATTATCCAGTTGACAGGTTTTGGAAATATGGCCATCCAATGTCCACCGAGAAACTCGTTGGGCTCTTCACCTGGCAATAAGAGGAAATCCTCATCGGACAATCTCTCGCATTGTTCAAAAAGGGCACTCAATTCCTTTAAACGTATTTCATCTGGTCCTTTAGGATGGGCGGTGTAGTGGAACTCTCCCAAATGAACGATATCGACTCCCATTTTTTTAAATACTTCTACAAATTCCGGGGCTGCTGGCATGACCTCATTCTTCATTACAACGTTCATAATAAATTCATTATGAAAATGGCTTGCCATCGTCCTATGTCCTTTTAAAGGAACATATTGGTCCGAGTGGGTATACTTTTTCACATCTTCCAACAAACTATCGGCCTGCCCTTCACCAATAAGACAAAAGAAATTTAGTCGCTGTTCGCTTTCTGGAGGAGCATTGAACCATGGAACATATCTGTGATCGCCCTCAGGGTCATGTCTTATTCCCATACCGTATTTGGAAACCATATTTCTATAATGTGGACCATGCCAAACGGATTTTAAATTAAATGCTTCATCAAGAGGATAAAAATATTGATGTGGAGGTGGAAAGACAGCAATAGAACCCTCATTTCCATGGCCAATAATAGTACGGTATTTTACGGCTGTGTTTGTACTGGCATTAATAATATTTTCAGCTTGCACAAATTCGTCCTTTATATTGGCAAAGGAAATATTGTTCCAAGGTTTATCCGTTATAAGCCCAGCATCATAAAGGATTGCTGTTGAATCTTTTTGTGTTGAAATTACGGCTGCAATATTAAAAAGTGGAATTCCATTATAGATAGTTATTTCCAAGGAACCTTCAAAATTTGGAGCGCTTATATCCCCAATACTTATAATAGTTCTATTTCCATTTTTAGTAATGATTGCCTCCCTTTTGTTGATATTTAAAACATGGGAAGTATAAGGGCGGGTAGGTACCTTATCAAAAAAGATAGTCCAACCATTCTCAGGTTTCAAAGTACGACTTCCGATATTTAAAAGGAAAACAGGATCCACATTTGAAGAAATGGCCTTAAATTGATTATTCTTGCCCATGGCAATAGACCGAATTAGGGGCTCTTCTTCGTTCAAGTTGATAGCCAATTGACAATTATTCCCATTGTCCAATGGCCAAGTGACTATAAGATCACTTTTATTCAAGGCTATGATTGTACTGTTTTCATAGGGATTTTCCGGGAATACCACTGGTATCTGAGCATTCATAACTAGGCCAAATAAGAGTAAACCTTTAATTAGGAAAAATTTCATATGTGGTGATGTTTTTGTTTATTTCGATTAGCCCGTTCAATATCTATATTAAAAAAAAGTCCCGACGATGAATCGGGACCAGTGCATTTTATGTTTTAATTTAGCCACTCTAAACTATTCCTTAATATGGCTTTGTATGCTTCATGGTCATGTGCCCTTTCGTCATGGCCCAGAGTATTGCCAACGATTTTTACTTTGGGATGTTTAACGATCCAAACCGTGGGATACTCTTCACCAGATTTTAACCCTCTGCTTACTGCCAATATCTCTATTTCTGCATTAGGATCTTTTTCCCAGCGATATAACTCATCCACAATTCTAAACTTGGATGGCACTCCTTTCATTATAGGATGATCTGGTTTAATTACACTGACTTCAAATTCTTGGAGTTCTTCGTGTGATCTGGAGCCACCGCCAACCAACTCCTGGTTGTATTCTGGCCAATCCTTCCAATTGTACCAAGTACTGGGGTGATAAATCAAAAGATTTAAATTACCAGCATTTACCTTTTGGAAAATCGTGTTTTTAACGTTTGCATCCAAGGGTTTATTATTGGTCAACATAAGAACATCCGTATCACCGATAAGTTTTCCCAATTCTTTATTATCCTCGGTATAATTGACTGTATTCTTTCCTTTTTTACTTAGTATTTTGCCATCGGCAATACCAAAGTATTTTAGGAAATCGTGGGAACCACCACCACCCATTACCACAATTTTCTTGGCGTTCTTTTTCTTGGAGATATAATTTCCATCTTGAGCTGTTCCGTTAAAGGCAATGAACAGTAACATTAATAAAATTCCTGCTTTTTTCATATTTCTTATTGTTTTCTTTATTTGTTGGCAACCCAGTCCGAACTATTTTTTAGGATGGTCTGATAGGCTTTTAATCCATGGGCCCTTTCATCGTGGCCCAAAGTATTCCCGACAATCTTGGCCTTGGGATGTTTTACGATCCAGACCGTGGGATATTCCTCTCCGGATTTTAAGCCCCTACTTACCGCTAGAACTTCTATTTCCGCTCCGGGGTCCTTTTCCCAACGGTACAGTTCGTCCACGATCCTGAATTTGGAGGGCACCCCTTTCATTATGGGATGATCCGGCTTAAGGACCCTTACTTCAAATTCCTGAAGGTCCTCATGGGACCTGGAGCCCCCGCCAACCAAGGTTTTATTGTATTCCGGCCAGTCTTCCCAATTGTACCAGGTACTTGGATGGTAGATAAGTATATTCATTTTCCCCGCGTTTACACGGGACATAATGGTATTTCTGGTATTTTTGTCCAAAGGTTTGTTGTTGCTCAATACCAGTATATTAGTCGTTGGGAGTAAGGTTCCCAATTCCATTGAATTTTCCGTGTACATAAACGTGTTCTTGCCTCCTTCACTAAGGATTTTTCCATCCGCGATACCAAAAAACTTTAGGAAGTCATGGGAACCGCCCCCGCCCATTGCAGCTATTTTTAGAGCTTCTTTATTCTCGGAAATATAGGATCCAGGGGCTGTTACTATGATCACCCCCTGCATCATTCGCCAATGCCCGGGAAAAGTACAGACATAGGGATATATACCGGGAGTATCTGGAAGTTTGAAGGTTACAGACCCTGTGACGCCCGGTGTCAACATATCCGTTGCTCCAAGTACATATCGCGATTTAGGCACATAGCCCATTTTTTCCGCTTCGGGATTCTTCAATAACCCATCTACCATGGCCCCAAAAGTATCCAAACTGCCAGGTTGGATGACCACCAAATTATGGGACATCTGATCTTTATTGTTCAAGACTATCTCTACGGTCTGACCCGCTGTGGCATGAAGAGTCTTTTTATCAAAGGCCATCTCCTGATTTACGGTATTTAGGACGAAGGTTACATCGGCCTCTACCTTGCCTACCTTGCCAATGCCCAGGTCAATGTGTTGATTTCCACCGGTATTCACACAGTGGACCGCAATTAAGTTCTTTCCTTGTTTAAACAGATCACCTTTGTCGCTATCGAGCTTTATGTACTTGTAGGATTCGCTGGCACCCGCTTCCGACATCAAAAGTTGACCATTTACAAAAACCTCATAATCGTCGTCATGGGTTATTTTGATTACAGGTTCCGATATTTCATCTGTAATGATCACTTCCTGTCGCATCCAAATATCGGAGCTGCTCCATTTGGTATTCACCTCATTAACATCCTCCCCTCCAAACTTGGCTGTTCCTTTTTTCCAATCGGAATCATCAAATTCCAATTTCGTCCAGTTATCGGAAGGTTTTTCATTGGTATAGTTCCAAGTGGTTTTTTTCTCTTCCGCCGAGGGTACTATCATTTCAACCGATGCAGGGTCTACCAACTCGAAGTTTGATTCCCTGAAATAGATCTTTAGCGCGGCATTCAGCCATTTGTCAGAAATGCTGGCATTGTCCTTGGACAATTTTTCTATTTCGGTATACAGGGCATTCGATTCCGGTAATTCCCCTGCTCGGAGCACTGCGGCCAACTTGATCTGGGGATCCGGACTGCTTACAAGTCCGGACGAAGCCAAACTTTCACTACTTTCCTTTGTTTGGGGCAATAAGGCCAGTGCGGCCCGTTTTACACCATAGGAACTATTGGTCAAGCCCTTTATAACTACCTCAATGGCGGCAGTATTGGAACCATTGAGTGCCCCCAATCCTTTTAAGGTCCACAGGGCGTGCAAGGCGCCGGCATTGAGGCCGCCTTTGTCATTATCGGTGTTGCTGGCCATATTGATCAAATCCGGGATTAGGGACACCTTCTTGTTCTCCACGATCAAACGCTGAGCGGTCGTCCGCCAGAACATATTATCGCTTTCCAAAGCCTCCAAAAGTTCTTTGCCATCTACGGGATCCAAGCTCGTAACATCGGGGTCATCGCCATCCTCATGGGTAATGATATAAATCCTTCCGTGCCCGTAATCGCGCAGGTTATTTAAATGGGCGTTGCCCTCTCCCTTGTCCGCGTTCCAGATCTGGTTATCCATTCCGCGCTTGTCCGGGTTGTGCTGGATTACGGGGTTGTACCAATCCGCCACCCATAAATTCCCATCCGGACCTGTCTCCGCGAAAACCGGAGCGGTCCAGGCATCTGTACTGGCAAATATATTGCCACCATCGACCTCCTTGTACCCTGCCCCATCCTTAACAATTTTTGCAATATGTACCAAATGTCCGGTAGGTTCGCTAACATACATTTGATTTCTATATTCTTCCGGATAATTTCCTGCCGTATAAAAATTGGCCCCGGAGGCGGCGGTATATCCGCCACGGACATCTACCTGCTGTAGGGGAATGGTATCTGCAGGAGTAATTTCATAGTGCCCTTGTATAAAATCCGCATTTATCGCCCATGAGGGCAGTTTGTCTAAATAATCATAGTGTTTCAAAGGAATCCCGACATAACAGCAGTGGTTGTTGTTGGCGGTAGATCCGAATATTTCGAAATTCTCGTTAAAACCGAGTCCCCAGGTATTGTTGTTGAACTGGCCCACGGGTTCGAAATAGGAACCGTCCTTGGCAAACTTGTAGACCCCCATCTTGAATTCTACCGGTTTGCCCTGAAACTGGTTTTCAAAGCCCGAATACCCCACGGAACCCCAGATCATGTTATCGAGCCCATAGCGCAGATTGGAGGGCCCCGCATGGGTGTCCCAGGTTCCGAAACCATCGAAGAGCACGGTCCTTTTGTCCATTTTGTCGTCCCCATCGGTATCCTCCAGGAAAACCATATTGGGAGCTTGCGACACAATGGCACCGCCTTTTACCAATGTAATTCCCGTTGTTAGATTTTGTTCGGTGGCAAAATCGGTAAATTTATCGGCCCTGCCATCTCCATTAGTGTCCTCACAGATAGTGATCCGATCGCCTCCAACATCATTGGCAAGTCCATGGGGGTAATCCTTGGACTGTACCACCCATAGCCTGCCCCTTTCATCCCAGGTAAAGGCTATTGGGTTGATAATATTGGGCTCTGCGGCATATAGCTCCGCTTTGAAACCTTCCGGAAGCTGAATGTGCTTTTGGCTATCCTCGGGACTTAACGGATTCTGAACCCTAGGGTTCTCACCCGTATAGGTCAATGGCGGGGGTGGCTCCTTTTCTCCGGAGCAGCTCGATAATACTACCATTCCACAAAATAACAATGAAAGGTAAGCGGTTATATTTTTCATTTTTTTAAAGTTTAATATTATAAATTACTGTCGCCGAGCCAAAATGGAAGGGCTTCACGACAGTGTTGCTATTTTGGTCCATCAGATTCTTGGACGATATTCCGAATAAGGTGTGTTTTTACTTACATCCACGGTGCCGGCCTCCCACCCTTCGGGTGGGGACAATATGGCCAAAAATTCCAGTTCTCCTTGACCGGCATTAAAAGTACCGTGTGCCACATTGGCCCCTATGTAAACTGATTCACCTGCTTTCAATAGCTGCATTTCATCCTCGATCCATTGTTCTGCCGTGCCTTTTAAAACGTAAAGAATTTCGTGCATTTCGGGGTGTACGTGAAAATTATGTCCCCCGCCTTCTTGCATCACCACCTTTACCATATAGGAGCCGGCCTGTTTTATAATTTCGGGATGATAATGCCAGTGATGGTCTCGCCCGAAGACCCTTTCGAACATCTGGTCTTTTTCCTTGATGAATTTCCAATTCCTTTCCATAAACAAACTATAGGGTCAATCCCTTGAACTCCTTAGTCAGATTGGTCAATGACTGTTCTATCCCCATTCTTTCCAAAGAGGATGCCCCTACAAAGCCGTGCAGGCCTTTGCAATGTTCCAGTACGTATTTTACATCGGTAGGGGTATTGATCGGTCCGCCGTGGGCCAATAAAAATGTGTCGGGATTTGCTCTCTTAACGGCGTCGACAATTTTTTGGGTACGCTCCAGGGCATCGTCCATGGAGGCGGTGGCACTGGTAACCCCGATGGATCCCCCTACGGTTGTCCCAACATGTGCAATTATGGCATCGGCACCCACATCGGCCATTTGTACGGCCTCTTCCGGTTTGCCGACATATACGATTGAGAATAGGTCCATTTTAGTAGCTAGATCCACCATGTCCACTTCTTTTTGAAAACTCATTCCAGTTTCTTCAAGAACATTTCTAAAATGGCCATCGATAATGGAATGGGTTGGGAAATTATTCACTCCGGAGAAGCCCATATCCTTTACTTTTCCCAAAAAGTGCCACATCCTTCTTCGTGGGTCGCTTCCGTGAACCCCACATATTACAGGAATTTCCTCCACTACAGGTAGTACCTCGAACTCCCCGATTTCCATGGCCACAGCATTGGCATCCCCATAGGCCATCATCCCTGCAGTTGAACCGTGACCAGACATTCTAAACCTGCCCGAGTTGTAGATGATGATCAAATCCGCACCACCTTTCTCTATGAATTTGGCACTGATCCCGGTTCCTGCACCGGCCGCAATAATGGCTTTTTTTTGATTTACAACTGCTTGCAACCTTTCTCTAACTTCTTGTTTTGTGTAGGGGTTTCCTTTCCCCGTCCATGGATTTGGCATAAAATTCTATTTTAGTATTAGTTTATTTTTATTTATGTTTAAAATCTATTGTTTAGTATTCTTAAATTTCGACTTGTTTATATCCGCCCCGCTTTCTAAAATAAAGTATAAGGAATAGATAGCCTAGGGCCATCGTTAAGGGTATCAACGCCGTTATCACCAATGCTCTTCCGGCACCATAAAAACCAGCCTGTTCCACAGGCACCTTGTCTATTTTGACCTTGGTCTGGGCATTGTCCCACCAGTTTTTCAAATTACTCAGATTGGCGTTGTCACTTAATCCCTTTCCAGTGCTTTCCCAACGTTTGATATCTGCATTCAACTGCTCTCCATTATCCCTTAAGATTGCGACTTTACTACCGTCCAATCCTTTAATTGGGCTAAAGAACAAGAATCCATTTTCCTGTTCCGCCTTATAACGGTCATATGATTCATTAGACTCCACCTTAATTTTGTTGGAAGCAAAGTAATCTTGCTTATATCCAATACCAGGTCCCCCCAAGAGACCTGCAGATAACATTCCCACTCCACCAACAATACCCATGGTTACAGCACCTCCCCTTGGAAATCGTTCCCCGACAACACCGAGCATAGTGGGCCAAAAGAAAGTTTTCGCTATTCCGTAAATAGTTACGGCGAATACCATTACAAGTCCCGAAGTGGAGTTTCCTAGGATATACAGTCCTATAGCTCCGAGTATAGAACATGCAAAGAGCAATCCTAAAGGTGATATTCTATGGACTATAGGTCCCGCAAAAAACCTAAGTACGAACATGAGGGCCGATGTATATATAAATAACAAAACCCCTTTAGTTGGATTTTCAAGAATATTACCTGTTATATTCTGTATCCAACTATCAGTACCCAATTCTACATAACCTACCAACATCATCAAGATCAACAAAGAAATTAATAAAGGGGAAGCCAGTTGACGAAACATTTCGCTAAAGCCAACTCCTGCTGCCCTTGCCTCCGAAATTGGAAATTTTTCCTTAAGTATGATAAAGCCATAAATAAGCACGGGAATTAGAAAGAAGCTCATTAAAATCTCCCAAGAAACCAAGCTATGAAAGGCAATGGACAATAAACCTCCTACAATCATTCCTCCTGGCCAACCAGCGTGTAAAATATTCAAGTAGTGCGTTTTGTTTTTTGGGTATAGTGTTGCTACAAGGGGATTTACAACCGACTCGCATATACCATTCCCTACAGCAAATAGAAACGTGCCCCAATATAGGCACCAATATGCAGCTTCCCGTCCCATGGCTTCAAACACATATACAGTTGCGACGGTGACAACTAAGGACAAAAAGTGCATTACAAAAGCCAAAATAAGTAAAGGCTTATAACCTACCCTGTCCACAATAAGACTAAAGAGAATAATGATTACACCAAAACCAACAAATCCACCTCCCGTAATGGAGCCCAATTCGGTCATGGTAAATCCAAACTGATTCCCCCAATCTACTAGAATTGCTCCACGTACAGCAAAGCCAACTCCACCGGTTACGATAGTAAAAAAACTCGCCCATAATAAGCGATTTCTGTTAATATTATTTACATCCATCATTATATATATTAAGTATATGTTGTCGGCTATTCTAACGCTGTCTAATTCTTTTGATCCCTTAGAATTTCCATTAAGGATTCTACCGCCTGTGTGGCAAAACTCTCGGTATTGATATTTGAGTTTACCTCCAATATTTTGATATTTTTATTTGCATGACTTTTTAGGGAACCGAACAATTCCTGGTCTATCGCCGGATTGTGAAATACTTCTCCAGGCCCACCAATTTTTGATAGGCCTCCCATAGGAAGCAAAACAATGACAGGAGCCATGGACTTATTTATCTTTTCGGCTATAGTCTTTCCCAATATTCTGTTCTCTTGTTCATTGGTCCGCATAAGGGTTACATCTGGGGCCCAACTAAATAATTGTCTGTCCTTATATTTTTCTGGAACGGTTTCCAAAGGACCAAAGTTTACCATGTCCAAACATCCCGGTACCACGATCTGTGGAATTCCTATTTTGGCCGCAGCTGTTAAGCGATCCGGCCCCGCACTACAAATTCCGCCGCAAAGTTCATCGGCCAATTCAGTTGTAGTAATATCCAATATAGCATCGATACATCCATCTATAGTCAATCCCTCCATCGTCCTACCTCCTACACCGACGGAATGGAATGCCAACACCTCATAATTTTTAGCCCTTAGTAATTCCGAACATTTATCTACACAAAGTGTAGTGTTTCCAAAAACACTAAGAGCTATGGATTTGCTCTGTCTTTCATCAGTCGACCCAGAGACTTTAATCATTCCCACAATCGCGGCCGCCCCTTGGCGCATTACTACCTTGCTGATACTATTTAACCCGGCCACATCAACAACAGATGGCATCAAGGTGATATCCTTAATGCCTATGTGTATGGACAAATCTTTGGTTGCCAAGGTACTGATGCAAAATTTTGGAAATCCGAAAGGTAAAGGTTGCATGGCCTTAAGTGCTATAAAAGTCCCGCCGCCGCCGCCCATTCCTACTATGCCATGGGCTTTTTTCTTGTTGAAAAGATCTTCAACAATAGCGGCAGCACCATTTCCCATGACTTCAATAGCACTTCCACGATCTTTATTTTCCCTAAGATCGGTCAGGGTATTTCCACCACTTAAAGCCACCTCCTTAGCCTCAAAATTTACCGGAAAGAAATCAGTAGACCCCATTATCCCTGTATTAATGGTAATTACATTCAACCCCAACTCCGCAAGACAGCTATACAGATATCCGAAGTCTTCCCCTTTGGTATCGAAACAACCAACCATTATGACACTTCTTTCTTTTTGCATATTTGTATTACTGTGTTTGTACATTGTTGTTCTAAAAATATGAAGCCCTTAATTTCTATTAAAACAATTAATGGTGGCCATTATATTTTTTGCGGATTCCTGAATAAGTTCGGGAGCATGCTTAATAGCTTCTTTTAATTCCATTGGCTGGTTAATAATCGAATACACTGCATTTACCCCCAAATCATAAACACCCTCTATATCCGCACCAATTTTTCCAGTAATCACGATTACGGGGACCTTGTGTTCTTTTGCCAAAGCTGCGATCCCGGATATGGTCTTGCCTTGTAAGGTTTGTCCATCAATCTTACCTTCTCCTGTAAATACCAAGTTGGCCTCCTTTAAATACTCTTCAATTTTAAGAGTGCGTAGAATTAATTCAATCCCATTTACAAGCTTCCCTTTTAAAAACGCCATTAATCCTGCACCAGTACCTCCGGCCGCTCCAGCTCCCGGAATCTGGTCGATATCGATTCCCAATGTTGTCTCAATGCAATAAGCATAATGGGCAAGGTTAGTATCCAATATTTGCAGATCTTTTTTGCTACCCCCTTTTTGACCTCCATAAACTATAGAGGCACCATTCGGCCCGGTTAGGGGATTGGAAACGTCGCAAGCAACCACCACCTCGCAACTTTGAATTCTTTTATCAAAATAAGTCAGATCTATGGTGTTCAATTGATTTAGACTACCACCCCCCTCTGGAATATCGTCCCCCTTGTTATCCGTAAATTTGGCCCCAAGTGCCCTGACCATTCCAGTTCCTCCGTCATTGGTGGCACTTCCGCCAATACCGATGATAAATTTATTACACCCCCTATTAAGGGCATCCTTTATCATTTGCCCTGAACCAAATGTTGATGTATTTAATGGGTTCTTTTCATTCTCCTTCAGCAATTCCAAACCGGAAGCCTTCGCCAATTCGATAACCGCCGTTTTTTTATCTTTCAAAATCCCATACTGTGCCTTGATTGGTCTCATCAGCGGATCAAACACAGGAACGATAATTCTTTTACCTCCAACCCCGTTCAGAAGGGCGTCCAGAACTCCTTCCCCACCATCCGATATGGGGATTTCATGGATTAGCGAACCCGGCAGTACCTTCTTAATTCCTAAGGCAATATTTGAGGCAACCTCCTTAGCCGATAAACATTCTTTGAATGAATCAGGAGCAACAACGATATTCATTTTCTTTGGGTTTGTTTCTTATTAATCATTTTCATTTAGCATAATTTATCATTGCATACCCTGTCTATTCGGTTATTAGAAATCTGAACCCGTCTTTTTCTGTTATCAAATAATCCGGCCTGACTTTTTCTTCTATAAATTTTATTTTTACAATTGCAGTTCTTCGTGGTTGGGTTAGAGTGTCATTGAAATGGGTATGCAAAACATATTGCATGTCTCCTTTGTTATCTATAAATACATCTCCATGACCGGTGCCGTTCTCATTAAAAAAATCTTTATGTATTATTGGACTATCGTCTGTTTTTCTCCAAGGACCTAAAGGACTTTCGCTTATGGCATAGCCAACGGCATAATCGGGATTTCTAAAATCGTTTGCCGAATAAATCAAATAATAGAGTCCCTTGTGTTTTAAAACTGTGGGACCTTCGGTTACTGGCCAGTTGGTATTTTGGGTGTTTTCCCATGGGAGCTCGCCGGAAATACATTCTTTTAATGTTTCTGGTTTTATACTCATTAGGTCGTCGTTTAATTCGGCGACAAAAATCCTATTGCCCTTATTAAGGCGTACATGATATAAATATTTTTTGTCATCGTCATCAAAAAATATGTAAGGGTCTATTTGTTTTACAGGAGCTTCCAAATCTTTTTTTGAAGTGCTCCTAAAGGGACCTAATGGGCTATTACTTATGGCCATGGCTATATGTTCGTTTGCGGTATAGGCCATATAAAAAAGATTATTGTATTTAAATACTTGTGGTGCCCAGAATCCTATTTCCCCAAAAGCATCACCTTTTTGCAAGGCCAAGCCGTTCTTGGCTCCATTTGGTCCCGACCACTTCGATAAATCTTTGGAAGTGTAAACCAAAAAACCTTTATCCTTACCCCTTTTGGGATCGCCAGTAGTGCCATACAAATAATAAGTATCGTCATAATAAAAAATAGTAGGATCTGCCAAATAGATTTGACTGGAATCCATATCCATAAACTTTTGGGCATTAGCTCCCCAAAAAACAATTGAAACTAAAATTATACAGAATGCTCTCAAAACCTATTTAACGCTAAATTTATATTCTGAAACAGTATGGTAAACTTCCCCTGGACGAAGAGTAATCGAAGGAAAATCAGGTTGGTTGGGAGAATCTGGGAAATGCTGTGTTTCCAGACAAAAGGCCGTCCTAAAATCGTCTTTGGCGCCAGATTTTAGCGTGTTATCCGAAGCCATAAAATTGCCGCAGTAAAATTGTACTCCAGGCTCCCGGGTGTATACATCCATCACAATGCCAGATTTATCCCCTACCACAGTAGCGGCATGGTTCATACCATTGGACTTGGTGCCATTTAAAACAAAATTATGGTCATACCCCCCACCGAATGTCAATTGCTGATCCTTCTCCTCTATGCGTGCACCAATAGTATGGGCAACTTTAAAATCGAAAGGTGTTCCCTTTACATCTCTCAATTCCCCTGTAGGTATCAGTCCTTGATCTACAGGTGTAAATTTATCTGCATAAAGTTGCAATGAATGGTTTAGGATACTTCCACTTCCCTCTCCATTGAGGTTGAAATAGGTATGATTGGTCAAATTTACAACTGTGGTTTTATCGGTAGTGGCTTCGTAATCTATTCTAACAGCCCAGGTATCAGTTAGCGAGTAAGTTAACTTTACTGTTAAATTCCCAGGGAACCCTTCTTCCATATCGGGGGAAGTATATCTCAGGATCAGAGTTTTAGTATCAGGTTGTTCGGCATCCCAAACCTTATCCTGAAATCCGTGCTCCCCACCATGAAGGGCATTCTCATTATTGTTCGGTACCACAGAATATTCGGTGCCATCCAAAGAAAATTTGCCCTTTGCAATCCTATTGCCTACCCGGCCTATTGTAGCTCCAAAGTAGGATTCGGCAGATTCCACGTAGTCCTTAACGCTGGGATAACCTATGGAAACATCTACAAAATTGCCATCTCGATCGGGAGTCCAAAGAGCCACGATCCTACCTCCGTAGTTGGTAATGGCCATTTTCAAATCCTTGTTTTCCAGCCAAAATAGCTTTACCGCCTTGCCATCAATGATGGTGTCAAAATTAGTTTGTTGTAAAGCGCTTTCCATTGGTGTATGCAAATTTGTTTTGGCTGTTTCCGGAATTATCCCCTTTTTATTGGCATCCCTACAAGCCATCAACGCTATTACAGCTAACATAACCAAGATCCGACTACATTTTATTTGCTTCATTTATTTAAATTTTATTGAAATATCCATACATATACAATGGGCATTTGTGACCCTTACTATATGCTAGTTTTTCTTATTAACCTCCTTATTCAATTTTTTAATCAAATCTGCCTCATCCTGTCTGTATGGTGTGCCATCCTTTCTAAAAACTTCGTGGAACCATTCAATTGGTTCCCCTCCATCCTTGATCGGGGTGTTCCAAGCATATTTTGTATTGGATTTACCTGCTACTAATCCCCAGTTGATGGCACCGATATTTTCTCTTTTTAAAATTGGTAGAATATTGGAGAAACGGCTATTATTGGTCCGTGCCATATATTCGGTGCAGACCATTGGTCTACCATGGGATTTTAAAAGGTTGATTATATGTTGATGGTGTTTTTCATCCTCATAGTTGTGATACGTCAATATATCAGAATTCAAGGCTTGGAAAGCGTTGAGTTCTTGAAAATCCCACGCCCATAAGCCTGCAGTTAAAGGCTGACTAGGGTTGATTTCCCTAGCCCATATAAATACGTTCTTTAACAGCGGCATTGAACTAGTTAGTTTTCCCGTATTGCCAGGCTCATTGTAAAGATCCCACATGACAATCCGGTCATCATTGCCAAAGGTTTTGAGGATATCCTTGACATAAACCTCAAGTGCGGGGAAGTTTTCCTTTTCCGTTGATGACGGGTCACCGGGATCCTGTACCCATCCAGAATTATGGGTTCCAGGAACAGGGTCTGGTTGTTTTCCGATTTTAGGAGTTTTGCCCCATACATCATCAAAAAAAACAAAAATTGTTTTGATACCGTGATTGCTCGCTATTTTCAAATAGGCATCCATACGCTGCTTAAATCCCTTAGGGTCAGCTTTGTATGCCAAGCTGTGAAGATACACCCTCATGGTGTTGAACCCGATACCTTCTGCAAAGCCTAATTCCTGATCTATTGTTTTAGCGTCGAAGGTACTCTCTTGCCACATTTCCAATTGATTAATGGCAGTACTGGGATTAAAATTGGCACCGGTCATCCACTGTTGTTGTGAATACCATTCCGTGGCCTTTTCAACAGACCATTTATTCTTGGTTAAAACATCTTCTTGTGATATCCCTGTATAAGATATGATTAGGGCGGAAACTATCAGTACTATTTTTTTCATCTGCTAATTTTTATTGGTTTTGATGATACTCCCATTAGGAATTGGAAGGAATTATTTTTATGTATGGAGTTAAGAATGGTTTTATACTTCAGCATGACTATTTTAAAATAGAAACAGAACTTTGTATAGCACACTTCATTTGATAAAATTACCGGGCCGTATGAGAGACCCGATAATTTAAGAAACTAACTCAACTCAACAATTTTTTTTCCGTTTTAAAAGCATTACTACTTGGGTATTTCTAGAATTACATTCTCGGGCAACGGTGGTCCCAAATATGGCATTCCACTGGTATCCCAATACAATCTTTGCATTCTTGGAGAGCGAAATCTACCACATCCCTGCCCAGATTTAGAATTGGCATGATACAAAATCCAATCCTGCTTACCATCCGGAGACTTAAAAAATGAATTATGTCCAGGAGCATACACACCATTTTGTGGAGCCTGAGTAAAAATTGGTTCCTCCAATTTTTCCCAAGCCGTAGCATCCAATAAATCGTCACCTCCATTAAATGACAAAAGTCCAAGACTGTAATTATCGGTCCAGCAGCCGCTTGCCGAGAAAACAATGAAAATTCGATCCTTGTGTGCCAAAAATTGTGGCCCTTCATTTACATTAACATGGGGAAGATCGGGATCATCCAAATCCCCGTGTTTTTCCCATTCATATGTTGGTGAAGAAATTTTCGCCCTTTCCCCATCTATCTCCAAAGGGTTTTTCATCTTGGCAATGAAAATATCCTGTTGACCATTGGTATCACCTTCCCATCCAGACCAGATCATATATAACTGCCCTTTATGGTTGAATACATTACCATCAATCGCCCACTTGTCTGTCTTAGCCGAAATTTTACCTTTAAATTCCCATTTTCCTTTAAAGGGATCTTTAGACGAATTCTCCAATGCATACATTCGATGGTTCTTATTATCACCATCATCCGCGGCAAAATAGACATACCACTTGTTGTTTATTAAATGAACTTCCGGAGCCCATATCTCTTTGGAGTAATCCGTTCCTTCCGGTGGTGTCCAAACAATAATACTTTCAGCCTTGTCAAGAGCCGCTAAATTTTTAGTTTTCCAAAGTACCAAACGGTTCTGTAAAGTATTTGTGTAATAGTAATATCCATTGTGATAGGTACTGAAAGGATCGGCCCCAGAGGGCAATAAGGGATTGGTAAATGTTTTGTCTTGTGAAAACACCGAAATAGTGAAAAGAAGAAAAAACGATAATAAATATGTTATTTTAAGTGTTCCCATCTAGGTTTTCTTTTATCTTGCTCAACAACGGAATATTATTCTAATAGAACCCTCGAAAATTTATGATTTCCGAGGGGTTTATTTAAAAAGATTAAAATTCTATTTTCTGTACTTGGCTATATATCATGTCTTCAATTCCGGCAACTTTAACACCAATACGTGCAAAAATGTAACTTTGATCCGGTTTCTTTGGATCACTGGGTATATTTACCGACATACTAATATTGCTCATATTGGAAATATCGGCAGCATCTTCCTGGGCCATACTTCCTTCCCCTCCACTATTGGCATCAACGAATTGAGTTCTGTTAATAATCAATGTAACCCTTTCTACAGCCTTTGCATCTGCTCCGGAAATAATTTGTTCTACACTACAGCTTGCATTAATGGTCCCTGAAGCATGGGAGAATTGGGCGTTCCTTATCATATGATAAGGAGTAACCTCAATGTCCATAGCCTTATCACCTGTTAAAGAGAAAAACAAGGTATCGGAAGGGGTCTTAAATGGACCTTGTCCAGGAACAAAAGACAGTTTGTAGTCCCCTGTAAACAAACGGCTACTAAAGCTACCTTCTTGAGCAATGGCAACATCTATTGGCGCAGTTAATGCATAACCCGGTTGCCATAATTGAAACCTAACTTGGTTCCGTGCAACTGGTATAGCTTCCCCGTTGTAAACAATATTCCCGGAGAATATTGCATTTGGTTCATCAAAATTATCTAGTGCGCAAGACGTGACCAATAATAAAGTGCTGAATATGAGTATATAAAATTTAGCTTTCATTTTTTTTGTTTTAAAATTGATTATTGATTTGGGTTTCTAACCAATTTAGGGTTGTTGTTAATTAAATCTTGCCCTATTTCAGAATAGTAGTTCCCGAATTGAAAACGGTCAGCACCAGTAATTCTGGAAAGTCTTAAAGTTTTGTACAGATACTTGCCATTGTTAGGGTCACCAGGGTTGTAATATTTATATGGCCATATGCTGTATGGCTGAGTTTCCCTTTTGGTAGCAATACCAATGTTTTGGGTAACTTCTGTTTCGCTTATAGGATTTCCGTCCAATACTATATGTGCCAACCTCCATCTTTTTAAATCAAAGAAATGTAATCCTTCAAATGCCAACTCCACATAACGCTCATGAGCAATTTTATCAAAATTAACATCTGCTCCGGTTAATGGGGTAGTAATGCCAGCTCTCTGGCGAACCTGGTTTAAATAGCCTGCAGCAACATCAGGTTGTCCCAATTCAAAGGCAGCTTCTGCGGCGTTCAAAAGAACTTCTCCAAACCGATAACGAATAAACCAAACATCACTTTGGGTTCCTCGACGACCAGATCCAGTATTTGGATCCTGATATTTACGGATGTAGAAACCTGTTTGAGCTGTAAATTCAAGACCGTCTATTGGACCATCGAAACCAACCACCTGAACTTGTTCTGTACCGCCTGGCAAGGTTTTTTCCTGTCCTCTGGAATCTCCACTTACAATGGATCCATCGGCTAATACTATACCAGCCCAGATATCCACGGGTTTGGATTTAAAGGTGGTACCTGGTAAAATAACCGTACCTGCCAAACGGGCATCCCTGCCTTGGAAAATATCACCAATATTATCATAGTAAACCGGAGTACCCCCTGCTTCATTGGCCAAAGGAGCATAAGTACCGTTAAGTAATTCAAATGATTGAACAAATTGTAAACTTGGGTTAATTCTACCTCCTTCTTCTTCCTCGGCACCAAAACGTGGCTGGTTCCAACCTGTAAAATAATGCGTCTTTCCACCTCCCACTTTATAATCTTCCACAAAAATGGCTTCCGGATTATTCGCCTTATCGTAAAACAATGCCTCAAAATTTTCGGAAAGGTTAGGCTTGGAGTTATATAAGGCGTAAGCACCGGCATTTCCGTTGATAATGGACTGAGCCGCTGTAAGTGCTTTGGTATAATATCCCTCTGCCATTGAAGCAGGAATTCCAACTTCATTACCTGGTAATGAAACTTGCGGAGTAGTTGCTCCATATCTAGCTATAGAACCCGCATAAAGGGCAGCTCTGGTTTCCATCGCTAAAGCGGCACCTTTGGTGGCCCTGGATTTGGAATCGGGGTCCGTAGGTAATATATCCTTAATGGCTTCGGCTTCGCTTATCACGAAATCATAAATAGCAGCTTCCGTTTCCCTTGGATGTTGAAGGTAAGATGCATCTCCACTGAAATCATAGGTTTCGGATTCCAATATTAACGGAACACCACCCATTCGTTTCACCATTTCAAAATAGTAGGAGGCTCGTAAAAAACGTGCTTCTGCCAAGAAACGTGTTTTTAGGGAAGCTTCCAATTGAGTGGCCTCCTCGCATCGCTCTAAAAATAAATTTATTTCACGTATATACCCATAATTCCATGTTCCCCAGCTGCCAAAGCCCCAGCCATCATTTTGAAACGCAGGATAACGACCGGCCTCCGACCAATATGCTATGTTGAAATCTGCCACTGAAGCCCAATCATCCAATCTGCCAAAATCTTCATATCGGTTATAAAGATCTCCTAATACAGAAAGTACGGCACTTGGATCTGTAAATATCTGTTCTTGGGTTAAAATTGAGGAAGGCGGCCTATCCAAGAATTCCTCATCATTCTTGGAACAACTCCAAGCTAGACATATTGCTAGTATTATTGTAAATATATATTTTTTCATTGCTTATCAATTTTAACTATTTATATAGATAGGTTTACCCCAACATTCACGAATTTATTCTGCGGGTACTGCAATCCATTGGTATCATTAACCTCAGGGTCGATACCAAATTTGGATAAGTTGTCAAAAGAAAACAGGTTATATCCATTTATATAGAACCTTGCCTTTTGAAGTCCTAATTTTTCCAATAGAGGTTTTTGCAAGGAATAACCCAATTCTATAGTTCTAGCCCTTAAATAGGTTATGTTGTGCATCCAGAAAGTTGAAGCCTGACCAAATCTATAATTGCTATGGTAGGCGCTATTGTAACGCAATGCCGGATATTTCCCAGGAATCCAGTTACTATTGGGATTGGAGGGATCTTGTCGGCTCCAGCTATCCAAAAATATTTCGTTTAGAGCACCTTGGTTCTGGAAAGCCCATCTGGTTTCCCACTCTTGTGCCCAAGAATAGCCCGAGCCACCTGAGAAATCCGAAGTAAAATCGAACCCTTTGAATTCCATCCGAATGCTAAGGCCAAAATTTATAGAAGGTTGCTTACCAAAATTGTAGCCTATTGGTTTTTCATCATAACCATTGATTCTTCCATCGCCATTTAGGTCTTCATAAATTAAATCCCCCGGCAGCAAGGTTCTGTTTCCTTGACCATCAATGTCTACCCCATAATTATTAATTTCTTCTTGGGATTGAAATTGACCGATAGTATTTAAGCCCCATCGAATGTCATTATATCTTCCTTCATTTGAAGCCCTGTATTCTTGCCAGGAGTTTTCGAATCTTGGCTTATAGGATTCTATAAATTTTCCTCTAGAATAGGAGCCGTTGGCAGATACGGATAGATTAAAATCCCCAAAACTGTCATTATAGCTAAGAGAACCTTCAAAACCCGATTGCGCATCACTATTTACGTTTTCGTCCGGTAATCCATAACCCAATTCACTAGGAATTAAGATGTCATATTTTCGACCTCTCAAACCAGTTCTTAATCTGTAGAAATAATCGTAAGAACCGTTAATCTTGCCATTAAAAAGGGTAAAGTCCATCCCTATATCTGTAATCTTACTCTTGAACCAAGAAATGTTATCCACAATCTGTCCCTTGTCCCTTGCCCCCACTACTGGTTGACCGTCCAAAATAACAGTTCCAGTGTTATAATTATAACCCGGTAGGTAATCATAGGCTCCAATTCCAATATCATCATCTCCCAAAATACCATATGACCCCCTTAGTTTAAATTCCGATACCCATGCATCATCCCCCGCAATATTTTTGTACCAATCCTCTTCGGTAAGCCTCCAGCCAATGGAACCGGATGGGAAAAATCCTTTTCTCTTTGAAGGGGCAAACTTCCATGAGGCATCTTGTCTTCCTGACAATTCCAAATAGTATTTCTCCTTGAAGTTATAATTGAATTTTCCGATGTAACCAATTCTCGCCTCTTCATTGTCAGCATCTTGAAATGCCACTACATTGGCAAAATAGATTAAAGGCAAAATATTCGTCTCGGGTACAGATCGGACCCATTGGTTTTGATCGCGTTGTTCTTGCCTTTCTACTAGGAAGAGCCCTTCCACATTATGATTTTCTCCAAATGATTTTTTGTATGTTGCCTGACCTTGGTAGACATTTTTAAGAATTTTTCGATTTCTTCTTTCCCTCCAAGGGTTAGAACTACCACCTGTTGCGTTATAAGCATCATTTCCAGCATCATAGGTATAGGCATCGTAAGTATATTCATGTCCATTTAGTACTTGATCGGCTATATAATAGGAATACATTCCCTTTACGGTAAGACCTTCTGCAAAACCTCCAAATTTATACTCACCTGTGAAGTTGGTTTGTAAAACCCTCCAAATATCAGTGGAATAACCTCCTATTTTCTTGTTGTGCAATGCCCAATTTGTCTCATTATGGCCAATATCATTTAAATATTCAGGATTGTCATTGGCATATGGTCGTTCAAAAGGTCGGTTTCGTAAAATTGCAAATCTTGGCAACCAATAATCATCTGCCCCTGGAATTCCAGGGTTATCCCTGGTTTCAATTCTTCCATTAATCTGGACCCCAACCTTTAAACGATCGGTAATATTGGCATCCAAATTACTTTGAATATTATTTCTTTCAAACCTGAATTCAGGGCCCAACACAGCTTCCTGCTTTAACTGTGTACCTGAAATGTAATAGTTGATTTTATCCGATCCCCCGGAGGTACTAACATTTAAACTGTACAAAGGAGCATCTTTTTTAATGATAAAATTCTTCCAGTCAAAGGATTTGTAACCTGCTTCCGTACCCAATCGGTATTTTTCCAATTCGTCCTGGGTAATTTGGGTTTCACCAAATTCATTTAAATCAGCTTCTGCCTTTTTGGACATATACACATAGGAGTCATTTACGGTCTTTGGAAATCTGGACCAGTTTTGTCCACCATAATAGGAATTTATATTTACTACGTTTTTGGTGTTCTTCCTTCCTCTTTTGGTGATTACCACCACTACCCCATTGGCAGCCCTTACACCATAAATCGCTGCAGAGGCATCCTTTAAGACCGAGATACTTTCAATATCACCTGGAGAAATATTATTGAATTGGCCAGCATCCTGTTGTATACCATCTATTACATACAACGGATTTCCCATATTTCGTATTTGAATGGCAGCCGAAGCTCCAGGACGACCATCTGGCATTTTAAAGGTTACCCCGGAAATTTTCCCTGCAAGGCCGGAGCTTACTGTAGATCCAGCATGTACGCTCTCCAAATCTTCGCTTGTGACCGTGGATATAGCGCCAGTAATGGATTTTTTCTCCTGTGTGGAATACCCCGTCACCACAACTTCATCTAAGGCAGCTACGTCATCTGACATCTGCAAATCTATTGTGGTCTGGCCGTTAACCGGTACTTCTGTAGTGCGGAAACCAATATAACTAAACACAAGTACCGCATTAGTTGATGCTTCTATGGAAAAATTCCCATCGAAATCAGTGGAAACCCCATTGTTCGTTCCTTTAACAATTACAGAAACGCCAGGTAAGGGCATAGTGTCCGTTTCCGAACTAACATTACCTGAAATCTTCAGTTTATCTTGCCCATACGATTGGGAAACCATTAAGAAGATGCCTAGTAAACAGATCTGTTGAAATAATTTTTTTAAGATTGTTTTCATGTTGTTTTCATTTTTAATGTAATTAAGTTTTAGTTGGTTGTTAAAATGTTAATACGAAACTGCCTGTTTAGTAATTGAACAGTTATAAATATGAATCCAAGCTGTTTCACTATTGATTATACAATGTGTAGAGTATCAGAAAGAATCAATTGTTTAGTTAATTTTTTACCGATATATTATCTCCAAACCTGTTTAATTGATAATTGGCTTAAAATCCTCTTCGTAAACTGTCAATTTAGCAGCTAAAGCAAATAGAAGAAATTTAAGAAGGCTTTAACTTTAATTTCGTTTCAATAGTTCCCCGAATTGGTTCATAATCCGGCTTTTGCCATATTAGTTGGTCTTATTGAACTAAATTGTAGAATGGTGAAACATTATGTAGAACAAAAAGTTCTATATTTTCCTAAAATTATTATACAGTGAAAAAGAGTATCGTCATATTATTGATTACTACCCTAGTTTCCAGTTCTATATGGGCACAGGAATATTATTTTAAAAATTATGAGGTGGAAGATGGATTGTCCCACAATACAGTCCTGAGCTCTATACAGGATAAAAATGGTTTTATGTGGTTTGGAACCAAAAATGGTCTAAATAGATTTGATGGGTATACCTTTAAATTATTTCAGAACAATCCTGAAGACACAAAAAGCCTACATGGTACTTATATTGAATGTCTACACGAATTTGAGGATGTTTTATGGGTAGGGACTGATAATGGCTTGTACAGCTATAATGAAAAGCAAGAGAACTTTGATTTATTGGAAGGCACAAATACAAAGCAAATCTTGGGTCTTATGAACGACTCTGAAGGCAATTTATGGTTTATTGCAAACAGCACTTTGCACAAGTATAACACCAAAACCAAGGAAACAATTAAATTTCCAACGAATCAATTTTTTAATGCTACAGTTGTTTTAAAAACAAACGATAATGAAATTCTGGCAGCTTCAAGCAATGAGCTTTACAGTTACAATAGTGTAACTAATACCTTTAAGGGTTATGGGCTAAACGTTGAAGCAGATATAAAGTTACCATTTAGAATTAATAGGTTATTCAATTTAAATGATCACGTTATCCTTTTGGGAACCCAAAATCATGGCGTTTTGGCCTACGATATTCAGGAAGGTAAGATTTTGGACATTCTTTCAGACATGAGAGGACCAATTTATGTACGGGATTTTGCTCTTAGAGAAAAAGATGAGCTATGGGTAGCAACAGAATCAGGTATACATTTATATAATTTCAGGGAAAAAAAATACACCAACTTAGTAAAAAACTACAGTAATCCTTACGCCCTTTCGGATAATGCAGTATATGCCCTAACTGTCGATGACGAGGGAAGCGTTTGGGCAGGGACTTATTTTGGAGGTGTAAATTATTACCCCAACCAGTATAACTATTTTAAGAAATACTTCCCCTCTCCCTCAGAAAATTCAATTAGTGGAAATGCCGTACGGGAAATCCATCCGGACAAATCCGGTAACTTATGGATAGGCACTGAAGATGCAGGTTTAAATAAATTCAATTTGGCAACTGGTAAGTTTACCACCTTTACCTCCAAAGACAAAGGTGGTATATTGTCCCATTATAACATTCATGGAGTATTGCCAATAAACGACAATGTTTGGATAGGTACCTTTGACCATGGCCTGGATGTCTTGGACGTTAACCGTAATATTATTGTATCCCATTATAATATGGGCGATAAAAGCAAATTGCGTAATAATTTTATTTTTTCACTCTATAGAACCAAGTCAAACGAAATAATAGCCATAACTACTTCTGCCATACAATCCTATGACCCTGAAATGGATAATTTTGATTTGGTAGGCACTTTTCCCGAACATATTCATTACACCTGTTTTTTTGAAGATCAGAATGGTGTCTTTTGGGCAGGTAGCTATTCTGAAGGATTGTTTTTTTATAATCCGAAAACAGGTGAAAATGGTAATTTTAAATACGATAGCAACAATATTGACGCAATTAGCAACAATCATATTAATGGAATATTTCAGGGTAAGAACAATTGTGTTTGGGTTACTACGGACAACGGGTTGAACCTATTTGATACTAGTAAAAAAAACTTTAAAAAATTTGGGACAAGCGATGGTTTCCCCAGCAATGCCTTTTATTCCATACTTGAAGGTGACGACGACAAGCTTTGGATAACCACTTCCAATGGACTTGTGGAATATGAACCTAAAACAGGAAGTAAAAAGATTTACACAAAAGAAAATGGTCTATTAAGCGATCAGTTTAATTACAATTCCGCCTATAAAAGTCCAAAAGGAGACATGTACTTTGGAAGTGTAAATGGGATGATTAGTTTTAATCCAAAAAACTTCGTTAACAATACTTATGTGCCGCCTATATTAATTACAGGATTACAAATTAATAATCAAGAGGCCATTGTTAGTGGCTACGAATCCCCACTTCAGAAATCCGTAACCTTTCTTGATAATCTGGTTTTAGATTCCAATGAATCTTCATTTAGTCTAGATTTTGCTGCCTTAAGTTATATAGGCCCAGAATCTACAGAATATATGTATCAAATGAAGGGTATAAGTAATGAATGGATTCCTTTAAATAAAGAACATAGGGTTCATTTTACGGAATTGGCAGCTGGAAAATACAGGTTTAACTTAAAATCTATGACCAATAATGGTGTATGGAGCACCAAATCCAAACCATTGAATATAGAGGTGTTGCCGGTTTTTTGGAAAAGTAACATAGCCTATTTAATATACTTCATTATTATGGGGATTTCTGTATTCTTGATTATGAGATTTTATCACTTACGGACAGTTTCTAAAAACAACCAAAAAATAAGGGAGCTCAGCAACAAAAAGGAAAAGGAGGTTTATCAGGCAAAAATCGAATTTTTTACCAATATTTCCCATGAAATAAGGACACCGTTGACACTCATTAAGAGCCCCTTGGATAAATTGATTAAAAATGAGGATCATTCACCGGAGGTAATAGGAAATTTGTCTATAATGAAAAAGAATACCAACAGACTTTTGGATCTGGTAAATCAATTGTTGGATTTCAGAAAGACAGAGATAGAAAGCCTCAGTCTAACCTTTGTTGAGTACAATATAACAGAATTGATAAAAAAGACTTATAGCCGTTTTGTTGAGGCAATAAAAGACAAGGATATTGATTTTCAATTGAATCTGGGAGAGAGTGATGTTATTGCTTTTGTTGATGCTGAAGCCATAAAGAAGATATTGAGCAATCTTTTTGGAAATGCAATTAAATATGCAAATAATCAGGTTATTGTAACCATAGAAGCCAACATTGAATCCTTTAAGTTAAAGGTTCAAAATGATGGCAATCTTATCCCAGATCATCTATCAAAAAAAATCTTCGAACCCTTTTTCAGAGTTACTGGAGTCGAAAACCAAACGGGTACAGGTATTGGGTTAGCTTTGGCACACTCCCTCACCAAACTGCACAATGGAAATTTGGAATTGGAGGTCTGCAATGGGACACTAAACACCTTTGTATTGCAATTGCCAATTCACCAAGAAAAGGAGTTTAAATTATACTCACAAGACCGGTCATTGAACAAGTTGGAACCGGAAGTAAGACTATTGGATATAGAGGAAGACTTAACAAAACCTAATATTGTTATTGCTGAGGATAGTATTGACCTTTTGGATTTTATTGCCAATGATTTAAAGGAGCTTTATAATGTATATAGGGCTACCAATGGACAAGAGGCTCTGAAAATTTTGGAGGTTAGGAACATACAGTTGGTGGTCACAGATGTTATGATGCCCATAATGGATGGTTATGATTTATGTAGAAATATTAAGAGTAGCTTGGAATCCAGCCATATACCCGTTATATTTTTAACTTCCAAACAAGCCTTGAATGCCAAAATAGAAGGATTGGAATCCGGCGCAGACGCCTATTTGGAAAAACCCTTCTCCATGTCCCATCTGAGGGTTCAAATAAAAAATTTGATAGAAAACCGTAAAAATATAATGACCTATTATTCCAGCTCTCCCCTTGCCCATCTTAAAAGTATTGCACTTACAGCCACCGACGAAACCTTTATTAATAAGCTGGACGAGGTAATTTCCAAACATATCTCAGATCCGAATCTAAGTGTAGAAACCTTAAGTGATATTATGTTTATGAGTAGATCTACTTTATATAGAAAAATCAAGGAAATGTCCAACCTTAGCCCGAATGAATTGATCAATATTGCACGATTAAAAAAGGCGGCTGAATTATTGAGAAAGGGAGAATATAGGATATATGAGGTGTCGGAGATGGTAGGTTACAATTCTCAAACCAGTTTTGGTCGTAATTTCCAAAAACAGTTCAACATGACCCCTACCGAATATATGAATTCATAATTTAGTTGGTTTAGCACACTATCCTGGTCATTCAGGACTAATTGGGAGCTGGATATTCTTCATATTACTCTGCGAGGTCTTCCCATTCTTTTTTCATTTCTAGAACTATTTCCGGATTGGAATTCGCAACATTGTTAATTTCCATCCTATCTTTTGCCAAGTCATACAATTCCCAGAGAGCGTTTTTATCCAGTCTTACTAGTTCCAATTTTTCATTCTCAATGCCGCCGCACCAAAATGTTCCCAGAAATAGACTTCCTGAGTTCCTTTCGTGGATTCACCCAAAAATATCGACAACATAGTTTTCCCTACCGTCGGCTTTATAACATCACCTTTGAATTTTTCAGGATAAGTTGTACTTGCAATATCCAATTTGTTTAATGGGTGTTAAGAATAAATTCGAAGTCTAGTTTTTTTTTCTGGTATATTCTAGACCAATATTTATTGCTTATCACGATTCATACGATTCTTATAAAGGTAGGTAAGAAGAAGCATTGTTAAAATCTATTAGGTGCGTAATTCGGTGAGTAACAACATTTTTTAAATGCTTAAATAGTTGATAATGAATTTATTATCGTCATGGTTGCAGTTCCTCTTTCTCCGCAAAAGGAAACCCACAACGAAAGTTGTGGGTTTTTTGTTTTTTGTAGCCTCTGAAGTTTAGTTCAAAGAGGCGAAAGAAAACAAAAAACAACAACAAGCGCCAGCTTGTTATGGTTTCCATGCTTGCCTGGATAACTTTTTGGGATGCACGCAGTGAATCCCTTTGTGGGAGGAAAACAAAAAACAACAACAAGCGCCAGCTTGTTATGGTTTCCATGCTTGCCCGGGATTGCTTTTTGGGATGCACGCAGTGAATCCCTTTGTGGGAGGAAAACAAAAAACAACAAGCGCCAGCTTGTTATGGTTTCCATGCTTGCCCGGGATTGCCTTTTGGGATGCACGCAGTGAATCCCTTTGTGGGAGGAAAACAAAAAACAACAAGCGCCAGCTTGTTGTGTTTTCCATGCTTGGGGCAGTACTTTAGGATCAAGAACAATTGTTGTGTTTATGCAAATATTGTGGTCAATCTATAAAGGAAGAATTCTACGTTTTTGACTCCTCTGAATTGCGCTCTAAAAGCTTTTATTTTTGCATTGAATGATTCCGCCGA
>NZ_JACLHY010000028.1 GCF_014397245.1 Arenibacter arenosicollis
TTATATATATAACTTGGGCAAGTGTACTTTTCTAGGTTCCGATTCGACGAAAAACACTGTTTCTCGTTAAGCGGAGAACTCTTGGATAAAGTGCAAAAAAATCCCGATGAACGTAACGGGCAGCAAAATCACTTTAGCGATAAAAATTTTCATTTCATCGATGACTGTAAGTGTTTACTTACAATTCAAGGTCTTTAATTTTTATAATCCAATAAGTAAAACGACAAAAACCGTGGAATTAATCCATCCTAATATTAAATGAATTCCAATAATATTCTTTCCTTCTTACTTTTGTTATATGAAAAAAGCCTTGGACCGTTTTTCCATACAATCAAAAATCTACAAAGACCACCGGCCTACTTATCCAGAGGTGTTGCTTAAGTACATATACTCCTTTTGTGATGCCATGAATACCTGTTGGGACTGCGGTACAGGTAACGGCCAAGTGGCTGCTTTGCTATCCAATTCCTTCGATCAAGTTTTTGCCACCGATATAAGCCAGCAACAAATTAAAAATGCTATTACTAAACCAAACATACACTATAGTGTTCAAAGAGCAGAAAAGACTACATTTCAAGATCATTATTTTGATTTGATCACAGTAGCCCAAGCCGTACATTGGTTTGATCTTACAAGCTTCAACAAGGAGGTTAATAGAGTTTTAAAGCCCAATGGCATTATCGCTATTTGGGGCTATGGACTTCTAAAAATCAATCCAGAAATAGATGCCATTGTGAATCACTTTTATCAACATATCATAGGGGAATATTGGGATAAGGAAAGGGATTACATAGATCAAAACTACAGTACAATTCTATTTAATTTTAATGAAATAGACCTCGAGAAGACCTTTAAAATTGAAACCCAATGGACAATTGATCAGTTACAGGGTTATTTTAATTCCTGGTCCAGTGTACAAAATTATAAAGACAAGAATAAGGGCAACAATCCCGTAGAACAACTTATAAAGGATATAACTCCTAAATGGAATACATGGCAACATCAAATAACGTTCCCCATCTTTATACGCATTGGCACCCCGATAAATAATAAAATTTGAATATTGATTATGTATAATTGCCTGTTTTAAGCAACGCGTCCGACTATATTCAGTTTATCAACCACAAATTTTAGGCAGAAGCCATAACCATCCTTCTTCTCATCAACATAAAAATACCAAGAGAAATACATCCACAAACCGAAAACCCAACAAAAAGCGGAAGTGTTGTTCCATGAATAAAACTACCCACATATGTTGCTATAGGTATGGCGATCATTGTAGATATAAATCCTGTAATGGCAGCCCCTATACCCGCTATGTGGCCAATAGGTTCCATCGCAATGGCCCTTAGGTTGCCAAATAAGAAGCCTATTGTAAAAAATTGCATGGCCAAGAAGGTAATCAACACCGCCAGACTTGGATTTTGGGCGTTCCAGAACAGGGCTAAATAGACAATTGAATTAGTACAAAACAATGTTAAAGCAATCCAAGCCAATCTTCTCATTCCCAATTTAACCACCAAGGTACCATTTAGCAAGGTGGACAATCCAACAGAAATAGCCAATCCTGCAAAAACATAGGGGAAATTGTCGGCCAGGCCATACTGAACTTCAAATATTTCTTGTGCAGCGCTCAAATACACCATAAAGGCTCCTGTAATTAATCCAGACACTATAGTAAAAGCCATGGTCTCCCGGTATTGGATCAACTCTCTGAATCCATTTACGAACACCTGTCTGGAAAATTTAATCTTGTATTCAGGTTTTAAGGTTTCGGGTTGCCTTCTCCAAAACCAGACTCCAACCATTATAGTAGCAACCAATTGCATGTAAAAAATGGCCTCCCAACCGTAATGATCCAGGAAAAACTTTCCCAAAGCAGGGGCGACAATGGGCACCAAAATAAAAAATGCCGTAACGAAGGACATAATCTTTGCCATATAATCTCCCTTATAGGAATCCCTTATCATGGATATGCTTATGGTTCTAGGAGCAGAAAGTCCTATTCCTTGAAGTATTCTCCCAAATATCATCCATTCCAAAGAAGGAGCAAGAACGCATATAACACTGGCCACACTAAATACTATAAAACCAATATAGACAATAGGTTTCCTGCCAAAACTATCCGATAAAGGCCCAAAAACCAATTGACCCAAGCCCAAGCCCAAAAAAATCATAGTAATAAACTTCTGATTTTCAGTAGGATCCAAGCTGTGGATGTCCGCCCCAATTGTGGACATTGCCGGCAAGAGGGCATCAATGGCCAAGGCTACAATCGACATTAACGACGCCATTATGGCGACAAATTCGAATTGTGGTCTCTGCTGATTTTTTTGCATTCGGCAAAATTAAACATATGGAATAAGATTAGCCCACTTATTATAGGAAATAACAAAACCATAACATATAATAAATAAAATGCAAAGCATTGATACTTTGTTAATTATAAAAATCATTAACCGTATTTCAATAATCCAATCCGTTATTCCAATTACCATTAAGGAAAAATTATTTCCATGGTAGCTTCCCTAAAATATAATTCTTATACATTTGGAGGTATAAACGCTAATTATTTATTTATGAGAATTTATTTAATCACTGCTCTAGTATTATTGTCAACCTTATTTAGTTATGGCCAAAAGCTAAAAGTTAAACAGGGAGATTTTAATTTTATCAAAGGTCAGAAGGAAATAAACGTAGAATTTGTCTATGACAATATGAAACTTTTGAAAAAGAATCTGTCAAATGATGAATACGTAAAAGAGCATTCCGCAGAATTGGAAGAAAAAACACGGGGAAAAGGTACATCTTGGGAAAAAAGCTGGTATGCAAGTAGGGAGCTGATCTATGCCCCAAAATTTTTGGAATTAATGAATAGATATCTTTATGAGGACCACAATGTTTTCTTTAATGAGAATTTAGCTGAGGCCAAATACACCCTTATTGTGGAAACGATATGGGTTTATCCAGGTTGGGATGCCGGCGTCATGAAGCAACCTGCAAAAGTTAGCACCTTATTAAAGTTCGTTGAAACCAATAATAGAGATAATGTACTGTTGGAAGTTTCTAGTGAGAATGCACCTGGAGACCAATGGGGAAGTTCATTTAGCAATGAAGACCGATTGGGCGAAGGTTATGCCAAAACTGGAAAATCGTTTGCGAAGTTAATTTTGAAAAAAGGATTCTAGACCAACCTTAACGATGCTCTAAAAAAAAGTGAATGACAATGTTATTCACTTTTTTGCTTTTCAAGCTCAATAATATGGGCCACCGTTCTAATAAGTCTGTTGTGCTTTGTCACAAAGGGATTGGTCTTATCCCAAACATAACCTGCCAAAACCGAACATATTTGTCTTTTTACTTCAGGATTTTCCGGTTGGTGAAAAAATAAGGTCTGTAGATTACCGCTATACCATTCCTTAACATAAGAAGAGAATACCTTTACCCCTTCTTTAATATATTCTGAATATTCCTTCTCCCAATCTACTGGTTCATTACTAAGTTCCCTGGCAATCAGTTTTGCCCCCAACAAGGCCGATTCCGTAGCAAAAGTAACTCCCGACGAAAAAACAGGGTCCAAAAATTCGGCACTATTTCCCGTTAAAACAAACCCTTTTCCATAAAGTTGTTTTACCGATTTGGAATAGTTCTTTATCAAAACAGGCTCGAACAAAAATTCAACCCCTTTAAAGCGTTCATAATAATAATCGGACAGCTTTAATAACTGACTCAATTTTTCTGCATTATTTCCTTCAAAAGATTCTAAAAATTCTGTAGGGCCTACATAACCAATACTTGTTCTTCCGTTTGAGAATGGAATAACCCATAACCAAACCTCGGTCTCGACAACATCAAAAGTAATTAAGGTCCCCTCCCTACCCTCAGGCCGATTTACATCCACAACATGGGTAAAAATAGAAGAATGATTAGGCAAAACAGAGGGTTTGTCCAAGTCCAACAATCTGGGCAATACCCTTCCATAACCACTGGAATCTATAATATACTTGGCTTCCACATGGTATGGTATCCCATTTTCATCCTTTATGGTAGTCGTAGAAATACCCTTTTCGTTAATGGTCACATCTACAACTTCTTGTCCAAAGGAGACTTCCACTCCTTTTTTAATAAGTTCATCTACCAATACCTTGTCAAAGTCCGCTCGTGGCACCTGCCAGGTCCAATCCCAACCTTTGGTATGCTTCTTACTAAAATCAAATTCACAGATTTTATCCCCTTTTATAAAGCGGGCTCCAAACTTTTTTTCAAAACCAAAGGCATTCAAGCCTTCCAATAGCCCCACTTCCTCAAAATGATCCATACATCTTGGCAAGAGACTTTCTCCAATTACGAACCTCGGGAAAACACTTTTTTCAACCACATGGACCTTAATTCCCTGACTGTGTAAATAAGCCGCCGATACGCAACCAGACGGCCCTGCACCAATTACTAAGACTTCGACAAAACGTTGATTCATTATTTTTAAAATATTGATTGGTTAAATATCATACATTTGCAATCCAAAATAACTATTTTTATTAATTGTTATTCAATTTACTTTTTAAATATTGAATTTATATACATGTTGACTCTTAAAGGAAAGTTGGGAATAGAGGATTTCTATCAAATAATTTTTAAAGAAGAACCTATTCTAATTAATAAAGACGTTTTAGCAACCGTTGAAAACAGTTTTAAATTTTTAAGCCAATTCTCCCAAAACAAAATTATTTACGGTGTAAATACAGGTTTTGGACCAATGGCGCAGTACAAGATAAAAGATTCCGACAGGATTCAATTACAGTACAATCTAATAAGGAGTCACGCTTCCGGATCAGGAAATTTAATCCCTACCAAATATGTTAAGGCCGCCATGTTGGCCCGATTAAACACTTTAAGCCTAGGACATTCAGGAGTACATGTTTCGGTAATCCAATTAATGTCCTCTCTAATAAATAAGAATATTACCCCTGTAATTTTTGAGCACGGTGGTGTTGGAGCCAGTGGGGACTTAGTCCAATTGGCTCATATTGCCCTGGTACTTATTGGGGAGGGTGAAGTTTTTCACGAAGGAGAGAGAAGACCAACGGAAGAAGTTTTTAAAATAGAAAACCTAAAGCCGATAACCGTTTCCTTAAGAGAAGGCTTGGCGCTCATCAATGGAACTTCTGTAATGACCGGAATTGGCTTGATCAACACAATAAATACCAGGAAATTACTGGATTGGATGATATGCTGTTCTTCTGCTATCAACGAAATTGTAGAGGCCTATGACGATCATTTATCCTTGGAGCTTAATCAATCCAAAAAACATAAAGGTCAACAGCAGATTGCCAAATCCATGAGAAATCATTTAAAGGATAGTACACTTACCCGAAAAAGGGAGCACCATCTGTACAATGGCAACAATGAAGTATTAATTTTTGAAGAAAAGGTGCAAGAATACTATTCCTTGAGATGCGTACCGCAAATTTTAGGTCCTGTCCTTGACACTTTGAACAACGTGGAAAAAATTCTTATCGAAGAGGTTAATTCAGCAAACGACAATCCAATTGTGGATGTTGAAAAAGAACACGTTTATCACGGCGGTAATTTTCATGGGGATTACGTTTCCCTTGAAATGGACAAGCTAAAATTAATTGTGACCAAAATGAGCATGCTCGCTGAAAGACAATTAAATTACCTCTTAAATCCAAATCTAAATAATATACTTCCCCCTTTTGTAAACCTCGGTAAACTTGGTTTAAATTTTGGAATGCAGGGCGTACAGTTTACCGCTACCTCCACCACTGCTGAAAACCAAATGTTGTCCAACCCCATGTACGTGCACAGTATCCCTAACAACAACGACAATCAGGACATTGTAAGTATGGGTACCAATGCTGCCAACATTACCAAAAAAGTCATAGAAAATACTTTTGAAGTCCTTGCCATTGAGACCATAACCATTGTACAGGCAATTGAGTATCTTAAAGTACAGGACAAAGTATCATCAAGAACAAGAAAAATGTATGATGATATTAGAAATTTAGTCCCCATCATCTCCGACAAAGACGTTCCCATGTACCCTTATGTAAATAATGTTAAAAGCTTTATTCAGAATGTTGAAGTAGAAGCTTACGCTTGTAAGCAACTTAATTAAAATTTTGAGTTAGAGCGGTAATATATGTAAAATAATCCCTAATTTAATAGTGGTATAGGATTATAAACATACACCAAGTCCTAGCTTGGCAATTATTGATATTGAACGTATAATTTTAAAAAAATCTCAGATGAAAACAAAAATTACATTTTCAGTTGCACTTTTTTTAATGTTCGGCAATTTTTATGCCCAAGAATACGCCCTCGTAAGGGAAAATGGCCTGTTTGGGTATATTAACACCTCTGGGGAATACGCGATAAAGCCACAATTCAAGAAAGCGGACAACTTCACTAACGAGCGCGCTGCAGCATCAATGGGCGACAAATGGGGATACATAAATACTGCTGGCGAATGGGCAATTCAACCCGAATACGAACATGTAAAGGAATTTAATTCCGGACTGGCCTTGGTAAACAATGGCGATCAATGGAACTATATCAATGTTTCGGGCGAGGTATTGGAAACACCTGTTTCGGAAAAATATTTCGATTTTGACAATGGGGTAGCCTTTTTTAAAAGAGGCGATAAAATAGGCCTTTTGGGTACCGACGGAAAATTGATCGCGGAACCGGATTTTGATGAAATAAAACCCTTTATAGACGGATATGCCAAGGCAAGAAAAGGTGAACTTTGGGGAATGATCAACCAAAAGGGTGAGATTTATATCCCTATTGAGAACCAAGAAATTGGTGATTATAACAGTAAAGGGGTCTGGGTAAAAAAACAGGAATCTTTTGGTATTGTTTCCAATGGCAACTTTAAACCGGTCAAAAATGCCGATAAGATTTGGGAATTCACGGACAAATCCAATTTAACATACGCCAGAAGCAATAAACTAATGGGCTTCATCAACAACCAGGGAGAGTGGGTCATTGCTCCTACTTATGAAAAAGCAAGGGATTTTAGCCAAGGATTGGCGCCGGTATTTATGGATAAAAAATGGGGATACATCAACGAAAAAGGAGAAAAGGTCATTGATTTCAGTTTTAAGGATGCCGAAGTATTCTCCGCCAATGGTCTAGCTCCTGCTAAAGATAAGAAGTGGGGTTTTATAGATAAGAGCGGAAAATGGGTAATACAGCCCGAATATGATATCACGGCCGGATTGTCATTTTCTATATTTAAAAAGAATTTGGAAAAAGGGTTCATAAACGGACTCGCCCGAGTTAAATACAACAAGGAATGGGGATTTTTGAATGCCAAGGGAGAAGTTTTGGGCAATAAATGGTACGAGAATGCGGAGATATTCGATGACGTAAAGAATTAAATCATACTAATTAGATAAATGAGCGAAAAAAAGAAATTTGCACTGGTAACCGGAGGATCAAGAGGAATTGGCAAAGCCATATGCCTGCAGCTCGCAAGAGATACCGAGTATAAGATTCTTATAAATTACCAGTCCAATGAATCCGCAGCACAGGAAACCTTAAATGCAATAGAAAAAATTGGTGGGAGCGCGGAACTTATACAATTTAATGTTGGCGAAGCGGAAGAAGTACAAAGTAAATTGGATAATTGGCATGAGGACAACAAGGAAGCTATTATTGAAGTAATAGTAAACAATGCCGGTATTACCAAAGACGGGATGTTCATGTGGATGAAACCTGAGGATTGGAACAGTGTAATCAACACAAGTCTAAATGGTTTTTTTAATGTTACCAATCATCTAATCCAAAAATTATTGGTGCATAAATACGGGAGAATCATTAATATGGTTTCCGTATCGGGACTTAAAGGGACACCTGGACAAACCAATTATTCCGCTGCAAAAGGAGGAATAATAGCGGCAACAAAAGCCTTGGCTCAGGAAATAGCAAAAAGGAACATCACAGTCAACGCCGTGGCACCAGGTTTTATAAGAACGGATATGACGGGCGAATTGGATGAAAAGGAGCTTAAAAAAATGATTCCTCTTAACCGCTTCGGGGAAGCAGAGGAAGTGGCCCATTTAGTTTCGTTTTTGGCATCCAGAAAGGCATCGTATATTACAGGAGAGGTCATAAATATTAACGGAGGAATTTATTCTTAAAATAGCAGAAGGAAAGATGAGCAGGGTGGTTATTACAGGTATGGGAATATATTCTTGTTTGGGCAAAAACTTGGATGAAGTCAAAAAATCTCTTTACGACGGAACTTCAGGAATTGTTTTTGATGAAAAGAGGAAAGAATTTGGATATCGTTCCTGTTTAACGGGAATGGTGGAAGAACCAGACCTTAAAGAGTTATTATCCAGAAGACAACGGTTAAGTTTGGGAGAAGAAGGAGCCTATGCATATGTGGCTACATTGGAGGCTCTTAAAAATGCAGGATTAACTCAGGAATATATAGACCAAAACGAAGTAGGTGTACTTTATGGAAACGATAGTACGGCCAAATCCGTGATAGAGTCCATAGATAAATTAAGGGAGAAAAAGGATACAACTTTAGTTGGTTCTGGCGCTATTTTTAAGGCCATGAACTCGTCTGTAACCATGAACCTTTCCACCATCTTCAAATTAAGAGGTATCAATTTTACCGTTAGCGCAGCCTGCGCAAGCGGATCGCATGCTATAGGTATAGCCTATCAATTGATCAAGAGTGGACTTCAAGATTGTATTATATGTGGCGGCACCCAAGAAATCAATGAATTGGCAATGGGTAGTTTTGATGGCCTTGGCGTATTTTCTGTCAACGATGTTAAACCAGAGACCGCTTCACGCCCCTTCGATAAAAGTAGGGATGGACTTGTCCCAAGCGGAGGTGCGGCATCACTTATTGTTGAAAGTTATGAATCCGCTAAAAAAAGGAATGCTCCCATTTTAGGAGAAATTATAGGATATGGGTTTTCCTCCAACGGAGACCATATCTCTACCCCCAATGTAGATGGCCCAACAATAGCCATGAAAAAAGCTATAGACCAAGCACATATTAAACCCAGTGAAATAGATTATGTAAATGCCCATGCAACTTCTACGCCAGTTGGGGATTCCAATGAAGCCAAGGCCATATTTGCCGTTTTTGGAAAAGATGGCCCCTGTGTTAGTTCCACAAAATCCATGACAGGACACGAATGTTGGATGGCAGGTGCCAGTGAGATCGTCTATTCCATGCTAATGATGGAGCATTCGTTTGTTGCGCCCAATATAAATCTTGTAAACCCGGACGAGGATGCCGCCAAATTAAATCTGGTAAGAAAAACACTGGATAAAAAAATTGATGTATTTTTGTCCAATTCTTTTGGATTTGGAGGTACAAATTCAGCATTGCTAATAAAAAAAGTGAAAGATTAAAAATGAATAAAGAAGTAATTATTGATAAAATAAACAACTTTCTTATAGATGAATTTGAAGTTGATGCAGATGATATTTCCCCAATGGCCAATTTAAAGAAAACACTTGAATTGGACAGCTTGGATTTTGTTGATTTAGTAGTGGCCATCGAATCTAACTTTAGTGTAAAATTGATGGGAGAAGATTTCATAAATGTAATTACATTACAAGATTTTTACGACCTTATTGAGCAAAAATTAAACTAAAATTTAGTCGCATAACTGGTATATTCCTTTAAAACCTTGCGTATTGGATAAGCAAATATCAAATCAATGGAAAGGAAAGTCCAGAGGTTCTGTTTTAGGATATAAAATTTTTGTTTTTTGTATTAGAAGGCTGGGATTAAGATCTGCCTATTTCATACTGTATTTCGTTGCTTTCTATTTTTGCTTTTTCGCGGCCTCAAGTACTAGGGCAAGTTATTATTACTTCAATAAGAGACTTAAATACAATACTCTAAAGAGTATTTTAGCCATATATAAAAGCTACTATGTATTTGGGCAGACCATTTTGGACAAGGTGGCCATTTCGTCGGGACTTAGAAATAAGTTTACCTATCATTTTGATGGAATAGAACATTTAAACCAAACTTTGGCCAATAAAAAAGGTGGGATATTGATCAGTGCCCATTTGGGAAACTTCGAAATAGCTGAATTTTTCTTGGACGAATTGGAAGGGAATGCCACTATTAATTTGTTGACCACGGATGTGGAGCACAAGGCCATAAAGGAATACCTTGATCAGTATATTAAAAAATCCAAAACCAAATTCATTATCCTTAAGGAAGATCTTTCCCATATCTTTGAAATGAATGCCGCTTTGGCAAAAAATGAAATTATTTGCATGACAGGGGATCGATATGCTACAGCGTCCAAGTTGATGACGGCACCTATTTTAGGTAAAAACGCACAATTTCCCTCAGGTCCTTTTTTATTGGGATCTAGATTAAATGTGCCGGTCCTATTTGTATACGTAATGAAGGAGACCAATAAGCACTATCATCTTTACGCAAGAACGGCAGACTTTAAGAAGAGGGATGCCCAAGGATTATTGGCCAATTATATTGAAAGTATGGAATGGATCATAAAACAATATCCATTCCAGTGGTTTAACTATTTTGATTTCTGGGATTCAAAAAAACCAAAGTAGTTGAACCGAAAGTGTAAAATCCTGTTTTTAGATATAAATTAGGCTATGGCCTAAAGAATTAAAAACAAAATTTAGATTATATTCAAAGTCCAGGAACAAGTCTTTTACCTTTTGGTTAAATGGCGATCTTGGCGGCATTAATAAAGAGTAATAGGTTACCCATGAAAGAAGTTCTTATAATTTATTATTCCCAATCAGGGCAGTTATTGGATATCGTTCAAAATTTGGCATCTTCGCTAGACCCTGAAAAAGTAAACATCACCTATTACCGGATACAACCCGAAAACGATTATAAATTTCCCTGGAAACAGGAGGAGTTCTATGATGCATTTCCAGAATCCTTTTTGCAGATACCATGTAATCTACATCCTCCAAAGGCAGATATTCTTGAAAAGAAATATGACCTTGTAATACTCGGTTACCAGGTCTGGTATTTAACACCTTCCATACCTATAAACTCTTTTCTAAAATCCGATTTTGCCAAAAAAATCCTTGACAATACTCCTGTAGTAACGGTAATAGCTTGCAGAAATATGTGGTTAATGGCACAGGAAAAAATGAAACGCCTGCTAATTTCATGTAACGCGCAACTGGTGGGCAATATAGCTTTGGTGGACCGCCATATAAATCATATCAGCGTAATAACCATAGTGCATTGGATGTTAGGCGGAAAAAAAACCAAGTATCTGGGCATTTTTCCAAAGCCAGGGGTGTCCGACGAGGATATAAAATCCTCGGCAAAATTTGGAAATCCAATCAACAAATCATTATTAAGTAATGATTATACCAACTTACAGAACGATTTATTAAAATTGGATGCAGTTAAGGTAAAACCCTTATTGATCCAGACCGATATACGGGGAAATGTATTATTTACCAAATGGGCCAACCTCATAATTAAGAAAGGACCTTCAGGTAATCCGAAACGGAAAAAATTGCTGGTATTGTTCAAATATTATTTGTTATTTGCAATCTGGGCTATAGCTCCAATAGTTTTTATTGTATTTTTGGCGACTTACATTCCCCGGTACAGTAAAATTAAAAGGGATAAAGCATACTATTCATCCGTTAGTTTAAAGAACAATTAATGAAAGACGTTTATATTACCAGAATAGCCAAGTTCTTACCAAATAATCCTATTGACAACGATCAAATGGAGGAGAAATTGGGTATTATTAATGGTAAAAACTCTAAAGCCAGACGTATCGTCTTACGTAACAATCAAATTAAGACCAGATATTACGCAATAGACGATAAAGGAAACATTACCCATAACAATGCCCAACTAACCAAGGAGGCCATTGAGCTTTTATGTGATGACACTTTTACCACTAAGGATATTGAACTTCTTTCTTGTGGCACTAGTAGTCCTGACCAAATATTGCCCTCCCACGCCTCTATGGTGCACGGCTTTTTAAAAAATGTAAATTTAGAGGTGAATTCCCCCTCAGGAGCCTGTTGTTCGGGAATGAATGCCTTAAAATATGGTTTCTTGGCCATTAAGGCCGGGCAAGTATCCAATGCAGTATGCACAGGATCCGAAAGAACCTCAACTTGGATGAAATCCGATATTTTTGAAAATGAGGTGGAGCACTTGAAAGAGCTGGAGGACAACCCCATATTGGCCTTTAACAAGGAGTTTTTGCGATGGATGCTTTCCGATGGCTCTGGAGCCGTATTGCTGGAAAGCGAACCAAAGGGCGCGGCACTCAAAATTGAATGGATGGAAGGATATTCCTATGCACATGAAATGGAAACATGTATGTATGCCGGTGCCGATAAGTTGGAAAATGGCCATTTAAAACCTTGGAGCGAATATCCTGCATCAGAATGGGCGAAAAAATCCCTTTTCGCCATGAAACAGGACGTTAAATTATTGGGTGAAAACATATTGGGCAAAGGTGTCGATAGTCTAAAAATGGCCATGGCAAAACACAATATTACTACAGCCGATTTTGACTATTATTTACCACATATCTCTTCTTATTATTTTAAGGAAAATTTATACGAGGAATTAAAACGACAAGGAGTAGAAGTACCTTGGGAGAAATGGTTTATGAATTTGACCAAGGTGGGCAATGTTGGTGCAGCCTCGATTTTTGTAATGCTTGAGGAATTGGTAGGTGCCGGTAAACTAAAAAAAGGCGATAAAATATTGTTGCATGTACCGGAAAGTGCTAGGTTTTCCTACGCATATGCTTACCTAACGGTCTGTTAAATGAATTTATTAAAACAAACAATAAACGATAAAGGGTTAATTGAAAATCTAATTCCCCAAAAAGCACCCTTTATTATGGTAGACAAGCTGTTGCACTTTTCCGAGGAAAAAGTGATAACTGGTTTTACGCCACCCAGCACTAATTTGTTTGTGGACAACAATAAATTTATGGCTGCCGGACTTATTGAACACATGGCACAGTCCGTTGCCCTTCATACAGGATACCAATATTTTTTAAAAAATGAGTCGGCCCCAACAGGCTACATAGGGGCCATTAAATTGGCTGAAATATTGGAATTGCCAAACCAGGATCAAGAACTAATTACGACAGTCACAATTCTACATGAAATTATGGGCGTTACCTTAGTACGGATCCAAGTAACCTACAATGACAAAATTATAGCAAACAGTGAAATGAAAACCGTATTGGCAAACTAATTGAATACAACACCTTCACATATAGATATACATAAGTTTTTGCCCCACAGAGCACCAATGCTCTTGGTCACAAAAATAATTAACCTTGATAAGGAAACGGTGACTACCGAATTTAAAGTAACCGAAGATTGTATCTTTGTAAAAAACAATAGATTTACCGAATCGGGGATTATTGAAAATGCGGCCCAATCATGTTCGGCCATCGTTGGCCAGGATTTTTTTGCCGCGGATGATCTTGAGGGTGAAGGCAATAGTGTTATTGGGTTTATTAGCGGTATTAAGAAGGCAAATATTCTGTTTTTGCCCAAGATGGGAGACACCCTAACAACTAAGGCTAAACTCGTATCCAATTACAGTTCGGGAAATTTTAGCATATGCACCATGGATTGCAAAATTTACACAGACGAAGTATTGGTGGCAGATTGTATATTAAATTTTCTAATACAGGAAGTTTAAGTTGATAGAGCGATCGAATAGAAAATTGTAAAAATTACTTTATAAGCCTGCTATTTGAGGCCTATAATTTATAAAGACCTAGGGGATGAAAAAAAATGAGGTGCCACAGGACAAAAGCAATCTAGAATCGGCCAATTTCAAGGAACTGTGTTATGCCATTGATGAGAATGGGGAATACACTACCGAATTAAGTACCGGGTGGGACCCAAAGACCATTGCGCTGAACAATGCTATCGAAGCTATAAACGAGCGCATTTCCGAATCAAAACAGCGGGTAAAGGATTATAAAGTGAGCCCCTTGGAATACTATATGGAACTCCATAAAATGGACCTCCCGATCCTAGCCAGTTATGTTGGGATCTGGAAGTGGAGGGTTAAAAGACATTTTAGACCTGCCATATTTAAAAAACTAAATAATAAGACATTACAAAAATATGCCGATGTCTTCGATATTACGATCGAAGAGCTACAACGTACCGACCTCTAAACAATGGAAATAGATTTTAAACACAAACAAGCCGCACATTGCGAAAATGGTGTAGTAGCCAACCTAATGACATATAATGGGTTTACCGTAAGTGAGCCCATGGTTTTTGGAATAGGATCTGGGCTATTGTTCAGCTATATCCCTTTTTTAAAAGTAAATCATGCACCAGTAGTGTCGTACAGGGCAATGCCCGGAATTATCTTTACGAGATTTGCCAAACGTGTAGGGATTAAAATTAAGCGCGAAAAATTTAGCAATGCGCAAACAGCCAAGACAAGATTGGATGAAAACTTGGAAAGAAACAATCCGGTAGGACTGCAGGTAGGCGTTTTTAACCTACCCTACTTTCCCGATGAATATCGCTTCCATTTCAACGCCCACAACATGGTCGTCTATGGCAAAAAGGATGGCAGTTATTTAATAAGTGACCCTGTAATGGAAACTGTTACCTCACTTACCGAAAAAGAACTGGAAAAAGTAAGATTTGCCAAAGGAGCCTTTGCCCCTAAGGGACACATTTACTATCCTACTGCTTTCCCTAAAAAGCTACAGCTCGAAAAAGCTATTATCAAAGGCATAAAGCACACCTGTAGGGATATGCTGGCCCCGGTTCCGATTGTTGGAGTAAAAGGAATACGGAAAATTGCAAAACTTATTCGTAAATGGCCAAAGTCCAAAGGAATTAAAACTGCCAATCATTATTTGGGGCAAATTGTACGAATGCAGGAAGAAATAGGCACCGGAGGTGGCGGGTTTAGATATATTTATGCTGCATTTTTGCAAGAAGCTGGGAAGTTATTGGAAAACAATAAACTTTTGGAACTTTCCAAAGAAATGACCTTGATCGGTGACGAATGGCGCGATTTTGCAGTAGAGGCATCACGTATTTACAAAAATAGGAGCAACTCCGAAGCTGTTGACCAATACGATCATGTGGCTACACTACTGGAAGACATTGCCAACAAAGAGGAAGTTTTTTTTAAAAAACTAAAAAAGGCAATATAAGGTAACAGATGATCCAAATTTCCCAACTCTCCAAAAGATATAAAAATGCCGAAGAATATTCGGTATTGGGCCTAGACCTTCAAATTAACGAGGGTGAAATTTTTGGACTTTTAGGACCTAACGGAGCAGGAAAAACAACACTGATTTCCATGCTGAGCTCATTGATAAAACCCACATCGGGCCATTTTTCCATCAATGGATTGACTTTTCAAAAGAACGGAAATCAACTCAGACAACTAATTGGCATTGTACCACAGGAATATGCGCTCTACCCTACCCTAACGGCATATGAGAATTTGTATTACCTAGGCAGCATGTATGGTCTAAAGGGGAGGCAGTTAAAGGAAAAGATCAATTTTCATTTGGAAGTTTTAGGCTTGGAAAAATTTTCCCGTAAAAAATTGGATACCTTTTCTGGCGGTATGAAACGCCGTGTCAACTTAATTGCCAGTATCCTACACGACCCCAAGGTTTTATTCTTGGACGAACCTACCGTTGGCGTGGACGTACAGTCCAAAAATGTAATTATAGATCATTTAAAAAAATTAAATACCCTAGGCACCACCATAGTATATACATCCCATCATTTGAACGAAGCAGAACAATTTTGCACCAGAGTGGCCATTATAGATCACGGAAAAATCATCGTAGAAGGCGCACCTAAAGATCTAATTTCCCAACATCCGGAATCACATAATCTTGAAGATGTCTTTTTAACCTTAACCGGAAAAGCCCTAAGAGACCATGCATAAACTATGGGCCTCCACATATAAGGAATTACTACTCCTATCCAGGGATATTGGGGGGTTGGCCATCCTATTTGTGATGCCATTGGTATTGGTGATCACCATCACCTTGATTCAGGACAGCACATTTAGATCCATCAATGACCACAAAATTCCCATCCTTTGGGTGGATTATGATAAAGGTGAGGTTTCCAAAAATATTTACGATGGTCTGGCAGAGTCCAAATCCTTTAATATCATTGAGAAAAAATCGGACAAAGAAGCCAAAGAACTTGTGTTTAAGGGAAAGTATCAATTGGCTATTGTGATTCCAACCAACCTTAGTTCGGAACTGGAAAAAAAAGTGAATCTTAATGTTGAAGGGTTGTTGTCCAAATTTGGTTTGGACCAAGAAATGCCTGAGTCACAAAAAGTAGATTTGAAAAAAAAGGAGGTGATACTTTATTTTGACCCAGCTACTCAAATGGCCTTTAAAAATTCCATAAAGAATGGAATAGACAAGATGATCTTTAAAATTGAGACCCAGACTATTTATAAGGCTTTCCAATCCCAAATTACAGACGATGAAACCGAAGCCATATTTGACACCGAAAGTTTTATCACCTTTAAAGAAATAACCCCCACTATTGGCGAAAATGAAATAATACCGAATTCCGTGCAACACAATGTTCCCGCTTGGACATTATTCGCCATATTTTTTATAATTGTCCCCTTGTCCATCAATATGGTCAAGGAAAAAAGTCAAGGTACCTTTGTTCGCCTTAGGACCAATCCGGTTTCCTATTTAACCGTATTGGGAGGAAAGACTTTGATATACCTGTCCGTTTGCCTTATTCAATTTGGGCTTATGTTGGGGATAGGGGTTTATCTTTTTCCTATCTTAGGGCTTCCAAGTCTTGATGTTTCAGGAAAAATTCCGCAATTGTTCCTAGTTGCTATTTTTGCAGGACTTGCGGCCATAGGCCTTGGTTTACTTTTGGGAACCGTAGCAAAGACCCAGGAGCAATCCGCTCCCTTCGGAGCCACTTTCGTGGTTATATTGGCAGCTTTGGGCGGTGTGTGGGTACCTGTCTTTATTATGCCTAAGTTTATGCAGACACTATCAAATTTATCTCCGATGAATTGGGGCCTAAATGCCTTTTATGATGTTTTTTTGAGAGACGTGGGCATTATTGATCTTGTTCCTGAACTAACCTTATTGTTTTTATTCTTTGTCATAACCACCGCAATTTCTATTTTGTATAATGAAAGAAAAAATGCCGTCTAATAACAAATCGGAGATTAGCTTTACCAGTGAAATTAGGGTTCGCTTTGCGGAAACAGACCCTTTGGGCATTGTATGGCATGGAAATTATATCCAATATTTTGAAGATGGCAGAGAAGCCTTTGGGCGCCATCACGGGATTTCCTATCTGGATCAAAAAGCAGCTGGCTTTACCACTCCGATCGTTAAATCCAGTTGTGAGCACAAACTTCCTTTGCGCTATGGTGATGTTGCCACCATTAAAACAATTTTTGTAGATTCACCAGCGGCAAAAATGATATTTAAATACGAAATTTATAATCCACAAAACAAATTGGTATGCACTGGGGAAACCGTTCAGGTTTTTGTGGAAGACGAAGGAAGTTTATACTTGACCATGCCTACATTTTTTTTGGAATGGAAACTTAAAGTTGGACTATTAAATGAATAAGACCTATCTCTCATATAACAATATTGTTTCATCAATAGGTTTTGATAGTCCTACAGTGGTGCAAAATATCCGTAAGGGAGTATCGGGGATTACATTAATTGAAGATGTAAATTTATTCCCCACCCCATTTTACGCCTCGGTTATCAATTCCAATTCAATTTCAGAGGCCTTTGAACAGTTGGGTTCCAATGATGAATATACGCGTTTGGAGCAAATGATGATAATTTCCTTGGACAAAACACTTAAAGAATCCGGGGTTAAATTAACGGATAGGGTTGGCTTGATTCTTTCCACTACCAAAGGAAATATAGACACCTTGGACCCAAAGCATCCAATGCCCCCTGAAAGGGCTTATTTGGGAACTTTAGGACATATAATCAAAAACTATTTTGGATTTACTACAGAACCTGTTGTGCTATCCAATGCCTGTGTTTCAGGAGTATTGGCCATTTCAATTGCTAAAAGATTTATTGCACAGGGGACGTTTGATCAAGTTTTTATAGTAGGCAGTGATATTGTTTCCAGTTTTATTCTTTCCGGTTTTAATTCCTTCCAAGCCATGAGTTCCTTGCCCTGCAAACCTTATTGCAAACATAGGTCCGGAATTAATATCGGGGAAGTGGCCGCCAGTGTACTAGTGAGCAAAGACCAAGACAATTTAGTGCCAGAGGCCGTAGAGGTATTGGGTGAAGCCTCCTGTAATGACGCCAATCATATTTCTGGTCCATCTAGAACTGGGGAAGGCCTATATCGCAGCATTCAATCAGCCTTTAAAGAAGCCAAGGTAGGCCCTGAGGATATAGATTATATATCCGCCCATGGCACTGCTACCTCCTTCAATGATGAAATGGAGGCAATTGCCCTGAACAGATTAGATTTGGGCAGGGTTCCTTTAAATAGCCTTAAAGGATATTTTGGGCATACACTGGGAGGGTCCGGCCTTTTGGAAACCATTATTGGCATGCATTCCCTTTACCACAATACCTTATATTCCTCCATGGGGTTTACCGAGTTGGGAGTATCGCAACCCATCAATGTAATTACGGAAACTACCTCCGGGAATTTAGATTACTTTTTAAAGACTGCCTCCGGTTTTGGGGGCTGCAATACTGCTGCCGTATTTAAAAAAGTACAGTCATGAAGGTCCAACAACTAAAAATAAAGGCATATTGCAGCATTTTCAATAACAAGGTAATGTTGAACGACCAGTTGCTCTTTGAAAACCAGGAGACCGATTTTAGCTCATTTATAAAACTGGCCTATAAAAATATGGATACCAACTATCCAAAGTTTTTTAAAATGGACGACCTGAGTAAACTGGGGTTTTTGGCCGCTGATATTTTACTCAAACCACTAACCACAGATTCGGAAAGGGCAAATAATATTGCCTTGGCATTTTCAAATAGTGCATCCAGTCTGGAAACCGACAGGAAGCATCAAGATTCCATTGTTGACAAAGAAAACTATTTTCCGAGTCCCGCTATTTTTGTCTATACCCTGCCCAATATATGCCTTGGAGAGATTAGTATTAGACATAAGCTATATTCTGAAAATAGTTTTTTTATCTTTAACCACTTTAATGCGGGATATCTATATGACTATGCAACGTGTTTAATTAATACTGGTAAAGCGGACGAAGTGTTATGCGGATGGATAAACCGTGACACAGATGACTATGAAGCATTTTTGTACTTAGTTTCTACAGAAGGAAGCATTACACATAATAAAGAAGAAATAATAAAATTGTACACAACCAAATGAGCGATTTAAAACAAGAACTAAAGGAAAAAATTATAACTCAATTAAACTTGGAAGATATTGCAATTGATGAAATTGCAGATAACGATCCGTTGTTTGGTGACGGTCTTGGGCTGGACTCCATTGACGCCTTGGAACTTATAGTAATGTTGGACAAGGATTATGGAATTAAACTAACCGACCCTAAAGAGGGTAAAAAAATATTTGAGTCCATAGAAGTAATGGCAAATTATATTACAACGCATCGAACAAAATAATCCAATTACTTTAAGTATACCGAAACTTAAGTGTTCATTCACCTAATAAAGAAATTGGTTACATCCAAGGAAATCTAGACCCTAAATATAAAAATTACATGTCCAAAGGAGTAGCTATAACGGGAATGGGAATAATATCTGCTATTGGAAACAATGTGGCCGAGAATTACCGGTCACTTTTGGAGGGCAGAACTGGAATTTCCCAAATTTCCAAAATAGACACCCTACATAAAGACAGTATTATGGTAGGTGAAATTGAATTCAACAACGGGCAATTAGAGGAGAAATTGGGCTTAAGCCCTAATAACAATTACTCTAGAACTGCTTTATTAGGGGCAGTAGCAGCTAAGGAAGCTATTGCTAATGCCAAAATAACCGACATAAAAGCTTACAGGACGGGTCTTATTTCATCCACCAGTGTTGGAGGCATGGATATGACCGAAAAATATTATTACGATTACTTGGAAAGTGGGGACAATAGGAGATATATAGAAGGTCACCATGCTGGAGACTCTACAGAAAAGATTGCGGAACAATTGGGCATAGATCAAAGTTTGGTCACGACCATAAGTACAGCTTGTTCCTCTGCTGCGAATGCGATAATGTTCGGGGCCAGGTTAATAAAAACGGGGCAATTGGATAGGGTTATTGTGGGTGGGGCCGATTGTTTATCCAAATTCACGATTAATGGTTTTAAAACCTTAATGATCTTATCCGATACGTACAGTACCCCTTTCGACGAAAATAGAAAAGGCCTTAATTTAGGGGAAGCAGCTGCCTATTTGGTGTTGGAATCGGAGATGCTGGTGAAAAAAGAAAATAAAAAAGTATTGGGATATGTGGCCGGATATGGCAATGCCAATGATGCGTTTCACCAGACTGCATCTTCAGAAAATGGTGATGGTGCCACCCTATCCATGGAGAAAGCCCTTGCCGTTGCAGGACTGAAACCGAAGGACGTTGATTACATAAACGCCCATGGGACCGCCACTGGTAACAACGACTTGTCCGAAGGGCGGGCCATTATCCGAGTTTTTGGGGAAGAAGTTCCCGAATTCAGTTCAACAAAAGCCTATACCGGACATACCTTGGCTGCAGCAGGGGCAATAGAAGCGGTGTATGCTATACTATCACTTCAAAACAATATTATTTATCCCAATTTGAATTTTAAAACTCCAATGAAGGAGTTTGCCCTAACCCCTGAGACCACCTTAAAAGAAAAAGTATTAAACACAGTGCTTTCCAATTCCCTTGGGTTTGGCGGAAACTGTTCCACACTAATTTTTTCAAAAAACCCCTAAGAGGGAATTGTTATATTTACATCTAGGTCACTTGATCTTTTTAGATATTATATTATAAATCGGCATTTTCAAAAAGTAATGGAAAAAGTTTTTATTAACAGTATCGGTTCCATATCTGCCCAAAAAACATTTGATAACAAGGTTTTTTTGGAGGAAATTACCACCTATGAAGACAACGTTATTCCTGCAATAGAACCCAACTATAAGGATTTTATTCCGCCAGCGGCGGCCAGAAGAATGGCAAAGGGAATAAAAATGGGAGTAGTTGCTGCCAAAATAGCTATGGAGGAAGCCAATCTATCGAATGTAGATGCCATTATTACCGGAACAGGAATGGGATGTGTTCGGGATTCCGAAAAATTTGTCACCGCCATTTTGGACAACCAAGAGCAGTTTCTCACCCCTACCTCCTTTATACAGTCCACCCATAATACGGTTGCGGGCCAGATAGCCCTGGGTATCGGATGCAAAGGATATAATTTTACCTATGTCCATAGTAGTATTTCATTTGAATCTGCATTAATAGATGCCTTAATGCAATTACAGACCAAGGAAGCAGAAAACATTCTTGTCGGTGGTGTTGATGAATCGGGCGAACATACCAATACCATTCACAAACTAATACAGCACATAAAACTGGAAAAAATAAACACCAACAAGCTGTTGCAGTCCAATACCGAAGGTGCTGTTTTTGGAGAGGGAGCCAATTTTTTTGTATTGTCCAACAACAAACAAAATTCCTGCTATGCCCAAATATTGGGTGTAAAGACTTTTAACACCCTACCCATATCAAAGCTAACGGCCAATCTAGAGGGATTTTTAAAAGACAATAATCTTTCTGTAGACGATATAGACGTGCTGATCAGTGGAAATAATGGAGACCTTAACTTCGACAATTATTATTTGGAACTCACCCAGGGGCTTTTTAATAACACCCAACAAGTTTATTACAAACATCTAAGTGGTGAGTTTAACACCGCATCCTCATTCGGATTTTGGTTGGGTGCCAAAATTCTGAAGACCCAACATATACCTAGTGAGATTGCCTTAAATTCGATTAAATCCAAAGGGTTTGGAACTGTTTTACTGTACAATCAATACAGAGGTAAAAACCATAGTTTCACCCTCCTTCGCCAATGTTGAAGTTTCCTGTAATAAATCGCCTTTTTGCAATTGCATTTATCGCTCTAATTATATTGGATATTATTTGGGAGATCAGATGGTGGACATATCTACTAATGGCAATGCTTTGGGCAACTTTTACCATTATTGGCTCCTTCCATATCCGTTGGAATTATCATCTTCCAGCCCTTCATTTCAATAAAGAGATCCAAAAGAATTGGGTTGCCATTACCTTTGATGACGGTCCCCATCCAGAATTCACACCAAAAGTCCTGGAATTACTGCAAAAATATAATGGAAAGGCATCTTTTTTTTGTGTGGGACAGCAAGTTAGGCAATATGGCGAAATTGTAAAGGATATCATTGAAAGAGGTCATACCATAGGAAATCACACTTATACACATTCCAATGGCTTTGGATTCTTAAGTACCAAAAAAGTATTATTGGAACTACAGAAAACAAATGAAATCATAAATGATCTTACAGGGCTCAATACAAAAATATACAGACCCGCCTTTGGGGTAACAAATCCCAATATAAACAAGGCAGTAAAAAAAATGAAACTTCAAACAATTGGCTGGAGCATTCGATCTTTGGACACCACCAAAAGATCAAAAAAGGACATTTTGGAACGTATTACCAGTAATTTAAAGAAAGGCGACATCATCCTACTTCACGACAGTAGTGAAAAAACAGTTGAAGTATTGGAACAGTTATTGCTATTTTTACAGCAGAACAAAATGCAATCGGTTTCTGTAGACCAATTGCTAGATATTGAAGCCTATGCGTAACGTATTATTTCTAATTGTCCTATTTAGCCATGTTTCTCTTTTGATAGCCCAGGAAAGCAACATGGACAATGCCGAAATTGTAAGGTTTAAGTCCATGATCAATGAAACTTCAAAGGCAACGACGACAATCCAAAGCAATTTTACTCAATATAAGCACTTGGATTTTTTATCCAATGATATCATAACAGAGGGAAAAATGGCGTTTAAGGCTCCCAACATGGTAAAATGGGAGTATCTAAAACCCTTCGAATACAGTGTTATTTTTAAGGACGATAAATTATTAATAAACGATTCTGGAACCAAAAGCAATGTGGACCTAGGAAATAGTGCCCTTTTCAAAAAACTAAATGAACTAATCATTAATAGTGTAAAAGGCAACTTGTTCCAAGATTCGGACTTTAGTATGGATTACTACAAAAGCCCAAATTATTACAAGGTCATCTTTATCCCTAAGGACGAGAAAATAAAAGGTTATATCGCCTCTTTTATATTATTATTCGATAAGAAAAATGCCGACGTTCTAGAGGTTAAAATGATTGAACCGTCAAAGGATTTCACTAGAATTGTATTTACTGACCGACTGATTAACAAACCATTGGACAATGAAGTATTTACTAACTAGCTTAATAGCATTGTTATTGGCTTGTTCTTCCTATCCAAAAAAGAATAATTTAGAAAGGAAAATTGGGGTTACCTCAACTATATCCAATCCTTACTTTTCCGATATGGCCAAGGATTACGTATATAAGGCCAAAATAAACTTCGCCGCGAAATCCTTTGGCGGAATATTCATAGTAAAAAAGCTGGGTGAAGAGCACCATAGAGTAGTCTTTACAACAGAAATGGGAAATAAAATATTTGATTTTTCGTTTATCAAAAACGAATTCAAAATTAATTTCATTCTAGAAGAAATGAATAAAAAAATTCTCATTAACCTTCTTAAGCGGGACTTTCATGTTTTGACCAATGAATATCCCAAAATTTTGAACCATTACGAAATACCAGGGGATACCATATTCTTGGAGACCCAGATAGAGAATAAAACATACTTTTACCTTACCGCAGACCAGCAATTGCATCAAATACTGGAAACACGGGGGGGGAAAGAAAAATCGGACTATATTTTTACACAAGTAGAAAACAATCATGCCAGGGAAATTAATATAAGGCATAAAAACATTAAGTTAACTATTGATTTAAAAGCGATTTAAAGATGAAAAAACTACTGTTATTGAGCCTTTTCCTCATTATTTCTTCCAATCTATTTGCCCAAAGTAAATCCCAATTAGGTATAAGGTTGGGTGCAAACAGTGCAAGAGTGCTGAATTCGGAACTGGACACCAAAACGGGAATATATGCGGGGTTATTTTTAGCAGTCCGCTTCACGGATAGTTATACAATGCAGCCAGAAATCGCATATTCCAATCAGGGAGGCAATGCTAGCTTCAGAAATGGGGAAGACTTAAATATCAATTATGTATCCATTGGTCTGGCCAATAAGTTTTTTGTAAGTAAGAATCAGGGGTTCCACTTTACTTTGGGTCCGAGTCTAGACATTAATTTTGATGATAATTTTATCAACCTAATTAACGATAATGGCGATAATTTGGAAATAACTCCCATAGACATAGCCGTATTTGGAGGAATTGGGTATGAGTTCGATTTTGGATTGGCAATGGAATTGAGATTTAAGCAAGGATTAATCGATCTGGATTTTAATGACTCCGGGGAGTATGGAGGCAATTCAGAAGAAAATCAATTAAACAGAGTCATCCAAATTGGACTGGCCTATAAATTTAATATGTGAGGCAAATGTTAATACAAGGTCTATATACTACCGAAACTTTTAATAAAAACGAAGAAGGCATATCCGCCCAAATCAAATTAAATCCCAAGCACGAAATATTTAAAGGCCATTTCCCAGGAAAGCCTATTATGCCAGGTGTTTGTATGATTCAAATTATAAAGGAACTCACGGAAAGGGGTCTTGGTAAGGATTTGTTTCTATCCATTGCTTCCAATGTAAAATTTATGGCAATTATAAATCCTGAAACCGACCCGACACTGGTTATAGACATAAACCTTAGTGAATTGGACGGTTTGATCAAAATAAAAAGTACTACCACCTTTGGGGAAACAGTTGCCCTTAAACTTAGTGCAACCTTTAAAAGTATGGCCTAAATGAAATTCCTCTGTTTTCTCGTATTACTGATTTCCCAATCGCTTTTCACTCCCGATTTAGCCCAGATTCGCAAGGATTTTAAATTGGCCACCAATAACCGTGAATCAGCCTTGGACTTAAGAGATAAATTAGAGCCTATAACCAAGGAGGACAACAAACTACTGGTAGCCTACAAAGGTGCGGTTATGGCGTTATCAGCAAAATACACCAAGGATAATGTAGAAAGAAAAAACCTCTTTAAAAACGGTGTAACATTATTGGAGTACGCGGTATTGCAAAAACCTGAAAGTATAGAAATAAGGTGTCTTAGATTAAGTATTCAGGAAAATTCCCCTAAGTTTTTGAAATATAAATCCAACATTCAAGAGGACAAGACATTCATTTTAAACCACTACGAAAAGACCAATTCACAAGCGGTCAAGGATTTTGTGAAATCATTTATATTACAATCAACAGAATTTAATACTGAAGAAAAGCAACGGTTTTAACTTTAGTAATTCCTATTTTTGCGAACCATATCTTGTTTTTTCCTTCAAGGAAGAACAACCAAATTGCAAAAAACCGTGTCACAACAAACCACATCCACAACTGAAGCTATGGATCAGCTTAAATGCTGTGTGGTTATACCTACATACAATAATCACAAAACCCTAAAAAAAGTCATTGACGGGGTGTTGCAATACACCAATGATATTATAGTCGTAAATGACGGGTCTACGGATACCACTTCCGATATATTGACCAAATTTCACAATATCCGTACTATTTCCCTTCCGCATAACAAAGGCAAAGGATATGCCTTGAGAAAAGGTTTTGAATTGGCTCTGGAACAGGGTTTCCACTTTGCCATCACCATTGATTCCGATGGTCAGCACTTTCCGGATGATATACCCGTACTTATTGATAGCTTAAATAAAGAAACGTCCAAAAACGTACTTTATATAGGGGCAAGAAATATGGGACAAAAAGACGTTCCTAAAAAAAGTAGTTTTGGAAACAAATTTTCCAATTTTTGGTTTTGGGTAGAAACTGGGGTAAGACTACAGGACACCCAATCTGGTTATAGACTATATCCCATAAAAGCTTTAAAGGATATCACCTTCTTTACAAGAAAATTTGAGTTTGAGATTGAAGCAATCGTAAAGGCCGCATGGAACGGAATACAAGTGAAGAATATCCCGGTAAAAGTAACCTACGATGTCACGGAAAGGGTATCCCATTTTAGACCCTTTGTAGATTTTTCACGTATTAGCCTGTTAAATACTTATTTGGTAATACTCACATTTCTTTATATTTTCCCCCGTGATATAATCCAAAAAATAAAAAAAAAAGGAATTAAAAGATTCTTCTATGAAGACTTTCTAGGCAGTAATGATTCCCATGAAAAAAAAGCACTTTCCATAGCATTGGGAGTCTTTATTGGTTTATCCCCCCTTTGGGGATTCCAAACCTTGATAGTTATTTTCTTGGCCGTACTGTTTAAACTGAACAAAACCATTGCCTTTGCCTTTTCCAACGTAAGCTTCCCTCCATTTATCCCTTTTGTGTTATTTATTAGCCTAAAGATAGGACACTGGGTCTTGGGCACCGAGTTTGACTTTACCTTTGAGGAAGCTGGAGCAAATTTTGAAGTGATAAAACATTTAAAATCCTATATAATCGGTAGCATAACCCTTTCCTTTTTTGGAGCTTTAACCACGGGATTCTGTGGATATATAATATTGAATATTTTTGACAGAAAGAAAATTGCACTTAAAAATGGGTAGTTTTTTATATCGGTTTTATCATTTTGTTGCCAATAGAAGGCTACCTAGCGTCTTTGGTCTGATTGCCCTATTTTCCATCTTAATATTTTTTGCTTCCAAAATTGAATTCGAAGAGGACATAACCAAGCTCATACCAAATAATAGCAGGACTGTAGAAATTCAAAAAGTATTAAAATCAGTAAATTTCTCAGATAAGATCGTCGTTAATATTGTTAGGCAACCAGGGGCAACCATTGAAGAACTAACTGGGTATGCAACTGTTTTCCTCGATAGCATATCCAAAAAATCTTCTTCACATATAAAGAAAATCCAAGGCAAGATAGATGATGGAGACCTAGGTAATACCATGAGTTTTGTCTATGAAAATGCTCCCTTGTTCTTGGATAGGGAAGACTACAATATTATTTCAAAAAGACTCGAAAAGGACAGTATTTCCAAAATCACAGAAAAAAATTACAGAACATTAATTTCCCCATCTGGAATTGTTGCCAAGGAAATGATTCTAAAAGACCCCCTAGGAATTTCCTTTATTGCCCTGAAAAGATTAAGACAACTGGGCATCGGAGAGCAATTTACCCTTAAAGACGGCTTTCTCCTGAGTAAGGACCTGCAAAATATTTTACTTTTTATTACTCCTGTCCACCCTTCTAGTGAAACCGTGGAAAATACCAAATTTGTTGCCGATCTATATGAAACCCAAGAACAGCTGGACCAATTGTTTAAGGACAAAATAAAAAGTGAATATTTTGGTGCCACTTTAATAGCGGTGGCCAACGCTAAACAGATTAAAACCGATATTCAATTAACGGTCAGTATTGCGCTATCCATCTTAATTGTTATCCTGATTCTATTTTATAGAAAAATAACTATTCCCATTATTCTCTTTACCCCTACCCTTTTCGGAGCAATACTATCCGTAGCTGTACTTTATTTGACCAGAGGGAAGATTTCTGCCATTTCCTTGGGCATAGGCTCCGTACTACTTGGCGTTACCTTGGACTATTCCTTACATATCCTAACCCAAATAAGAAATAACCCGTCTATAAGGACACTTTACACCGATGTGGCCAAGCCCGTAATTATGAGCAGCATCACCACTGCCCTAGCCTTTTTATGTCTGCTTTTTCTGGATTCTCAGGCTCTACAGGACCTTGGTATTTTTGCCGCCGTTAGCGTAATTGGCTCCTGTATATTCGCTCTCCTTTTTATACCCCACGTTTACCGGAATAATGACAAAATTAAAATTAGGAACACCCTTTTAGATAAAATAGCTTCCTACAATTTTCATAAAAACAAATGGGGCATTGTTGTTCTTGTAGGCTTGTTGACTGCCAGTATTTTTTTTCACGATAAGGTAATTTTCAATAAGGATATTTCCAAACTCAATTACGAGCCTACCGCACTGATGCAAGCTAGGGAAAGACTGGATGCACTTACCAATATGTCTTCCAAATCCATTTATTTGGCCATATATGGAGAAGATAGCGAAGTAGCGTTTCAAACCAACGATACCATTTACCAAGAATTGGTCCGCTTAAAGAACAAGGGAGAAATTCTTAGTTTTGGATCTATTGGCACCTTAGTTCTTTCCCAACAGAAACAGCAAGAAAAAATTGCACTTTGGAAGGATTTTTGGGACGATAATACTATTGCAAATACAAAAGAAAATCTTATAGAAAGCGGTACGGAGTTAGGATTTAAGCCAAACTCCTTCGATAAATTTTATTCCTTTCTCGACAAAGATTTTAACCTGCTGAACATTTTGGATTACAGCGGCGCAGCAGCTCTACCTATTGACGACTACGTTAATACCGATAATGATTTTACCACTATTACATCACTGATTAAATTAAAGGAGGGAAACGGAGAAAAGGTAAAGCAAATTTTTAAAGGATACCCCAAAACCCTGGTAATAGATAGGCAAGAAATGAATGAGATGTTTTTAGGCAATCTCAAAAATGATTTCAATAAGCTTATTGGCTACTCCCTTGGAATAGTGGTTTTGATCCTGTTTCTTTTTTTCAGGAGCTTTTCCCTCGTTTTGGTAACCAGCATTCCCATTTTGCTTACTTGGTGGTTGACCATTGGTATTATGGGTATGTTTAATATAGAATTCAACATCTTTAACATCATTATCTCCACCTTCATCTTTGGCTTGGGAATAGATTACAGTATATTCATAACCACAGGACTGCTCAAGGAATATGGTAAAGGAGAAAAATTACTCACTACACATAGAACCTCTATCCTCCTATCCGCCATAACGACAATCTTGGGTATCGGCGTACTTATTTTTGCAAAACACCCAGCTTTACATTCCATTAGTCTAGTTTCACTAATAGGCATCCTATCGGCTATTTTTGTTGCTTTTACCATACAACCATTATTATTCTTACTCTTTATTGGAAGTAAAGAAAAACGCCCCATAAGCCTGCGATTACTAATTCATTCCGTCCTCTCATTTGGGTATTACGGTTCCGGTGGACTATTGTTGTCCATATGGAGTGTTACGTTTATGAAAATCCTGCCCTTTAACAAAAAAATTAAAATGAAATGGTTTCATAGAACGATTTCAAAATTCATGAAATCGGTTCTTTATACCAATCCCTTTGTACGTAAAAAAGTAATTAATTTATCAGGGGAAGACTTTAGCAAACCTGCTATAATTATTGCAAATCACACCTCATTTTTGGATATTTTGGCTGTTGGCATGTTACATCCAAAGATTATTTATTTGGTAAACGATTGGGTGTACAAATCTCCAATTTTTGGAAAAGCCGTTCAATTGGCAGGGTTTTATCCTGTATCCCAAGGAATTGACAACGGCCTGGAACATTTAAAAAACAAGGTAGCCCAAGGATACTCCTTAATGGCATTCCCAGAGGGCACACGGTCCAGGACCAATAAAATAAGACGATTCCACAAAGGAGCCTTTTATTTGGCGGAACAGTTCAACATGGATATTGTTCCGGTATTAATCCATGGAAATTCAGAAGTCCTCCCTAAAGGGAGTTTTGTGATAAAAAACGGCAGTATAACGGTCAAGATTTTGGATAGAATCTCACCGGAAGACGACGAATACGGCAAAACCTACCGAGAGCGCAATAAAAGCATCGCTGCCCATTTCAGATCCGAATTTCAAAAATTAAGAAATGAGGTGGAAGGAGACACTTATTTTTTAAGAACCATTCTGGAAGATTATCGCTACAAAGGAGATTCCATCTATCGTGCGGTAAAGAAAGATTTAGAAAATAACTCGAAAATATATTCCAAAATCTCAAAACACATTGGAACTTCAGATTCCATAATTCATCTTTCAAAAGAATACGGGCAACTGGATTTTCTATTATCTTTAAATGCTGTTGATCGCAAAATTTTCACCTATCTTAAGGATGTGGAGGTAAGACCTATTGTAAAAAACAGTTTTATTGCTCAGCAAATAGCCAAATTAATCTTGGTAGAATCAATTGATGAGGCCGTTGAACAGCCTGCGGAGATAATGATCATTGATTTGGAAATAGAAGATTTAAAAGTGCTTGGGCATATAATAAAAAACAATATTCAGATACTGATATTAGTAAAAGAAGCTGCAAAATTGCCTTCGAAAATTATAACGGCAACTGGTTTTGAAAATATTTTGGAAAATGAAAACCTTATTATCCTTGAAAAAATAAAGGCCCAACATAACCCTTAGGGATAGGCGTCGAAAAGCATCCATGTATTTCAATTGGGAGGGATAATAAATAATATACAGTTAGGCAACACCTACCAAAACCCTTAATTGAGCATTGGTTTTGGGAATTGTAAAGAATTCAGCATATGAAAGAACATTACGACATTGTAATTGTTGGAAGCGGATTAGGGGGATTGGTTTCTGCCTTGATAATGGCCAAGGAAGGTTATAGTGTCTGTGTCTTGGAAAAAAACAATCAATTTGGAGGCAACTTACAGACCTTTGTCAGGGATAAAACCATTTTTGATACTGGTGTACATTATATTGGAGGACTTTCAGAAGGCCAAAACCTGAACCAATATTTTACATATTTGGGTATAATGGACCAATTAAAACTCAAAAAACTGGATGAAGACGGCTTTGATATTATAACGTTCGACGATGATCCAATAGAGTACAAACACGCTCAAGGGTATGATCGGTTTGAAAACAGTTTGATAGCCCAATTTCCAGAAGAGGAAAAGGCCATAAAAATTTATAGTAAAAAGCTAAGGGATACTTGTTCCAAGTTTCCATTGTACAATTTAAACAAAGGTAAGCCTTCCTATGGGAGTGATGAAGTGTTTAACTTAAATGCCAAAACTTATATCAATTCCCTTACAGATAATAAAAAGCTACAGGCGGTTTTTGCGGGCACCAATTTTCTTTATGCCGGAGATGGGGAACGTTCTCCTTTCTATGTTCATGCTCTTTCCGTTAATTCCTATATAGAAAGTGCTTACCGATGCGTAAACGGGGGAAGCCAGATTACCAAAGTACTTATCAGACAAATAAAAAAATATGGAGGCGATACTTACAAACACCATGAAGTATCCAAATTCAATGTTAAAAATGGGGAAATTACTTCGGTTGAAACAAAAAATGGAAAGCTTATAAATGGCGACATCTTCATATCCAATGTAGAACCCAAGCTCACCTTAAAAATGGTTGGTGAGGAAAACTTTAGAAAATCCTATACCAATAGAATCAATAAGATTGAAAGTATTATTTCGGCCTTTAGTCTATACATTGTATTAAAACCTAATTCCTTTAAATATCACAATAAGAATTTTTATCATTTTAAATATGGAGATCGGGTTTGGGATGCCCAAAATTACACTCAAGAGAGTTGGCCTGAAGGATATATGGTCTCCATGGGCGTTAATAAAAAAGATGATGGTTGGGGAGATAGTTTGATAGCTATGACCTATATGAATTTCAATGAGGTCAAACACTGGCAAAATACATTTAACACTGTTGCCGCTAAAAATGACAGGGGACAGACTTATGAGGAGTTTAAGAATTATAAGACAGAAATTTTTATTACGGAATTGGAGAAAAAGTTCCCAAATCTTCGAGATTGCATTCAAACGGTTTATGCCTCCACGCCTTTGTCCTATAGGGATTACATAGGATCACATAATGGATCCATGTATGGCTATGTTAAGGACGTAAACAATCCTCTGCATTCATTTGTCTCTCCTAGAACAAAAATCAAAAATCTTTTATTTACCGGTCAAAGTTTAAATATGCATGGAATCTTAGGAGTAACCATAGGAGCAATCATTACTTGTTCCGAGTTGGTTGGAAAAGACTATTTACTGGAGAAAATTTTGGAAGTCAATAAAACTCAAGAGGTGTAAAAATTTTAATATGGGACAAATTAAAACGATACCGATTACCAGGGTAAGCAATATTAGTAAGGAAGATTTTATTAATAAATTTTATAAAACCCAACGTCCCGTTTTAATTGAAAACCTCACTAATGATTGGCCTGCCCGAAAATATTGGAATATAGAATATATACAGGAACGGGCGGGAGACCAGATTGTTCCACTCTACAATAATGAACCTACCAAGGGGAAACAAAACTCTGCCGCCCCGGCGATGGAAATGAAACTGTACGACTACCTTGAAATACTTAAAAACCAACCTACGGACCTTCGTATATTTTTCTACAACATTCTGGATAAAATGCCGGAATTAATTAAGGATATAAGGTACCCTGATATAGGATTAAAATTTTTCAAACGCTTGCCTGTCATGTTTTTCGGTGGTAAAGGCTCAGTAGTGCTGCCCCACTACGACATGGATTTATCAGACCTACTTCACTTTCATTTTCACGGTCACAAAAGTGTTCTTTTGTTTCCACCAGAACAGACCAAATACCTATACAAGGTGCCTTTTTCAGTGCATAATTTGGAATCTATAAACATGGACGAGCCAGATTTTGAAACCTATCCAGCCTTAAAAAAGGCAGAAGGACTTTATATTGAAATGAAGCACGGTGATGCCTTGTACATGCCAAGCGGATACTGGCACTATATTAAATATATGGATGGTGGCTTTTCCATTACCCTAAGGGCATTGCCAAATCGTCCCATATTATTGTCCAAAATGTTTGGAAATCTATTCTTTATGAGGCCATTTGAAAACACAATGCGTAAACTATGGGGGCAAAAATGGGTAAACTTTAAAGAGAAAAAGATGCTTATAAGAACCAATAAAAGGTTTGGAAATCAATAAAATAGGTATTTAGGATGCACCGGATAAAATGGATTATATGTCTTTCTGCCCTGCTAGGACTTTTGGGCTCCTGTGGAATTTCGAAATCCCTTAAGGATAGGCCCAATATAAGCGCCTACAACCCTAAAGTTCCGGAAATAACAAAAACTTCGGATACTTCCTTCGTTTATTCCAATAACCACTTGACTAAAAACAAACAAGGCCTATGGGAGCTCTATGTATCTGGAGACCCCTTGCAAAGGGGCTTAATTACAGGAGCTCTTACAGAAGAGCTATTTCAGCACCAGGAAGCTATATTTTTATCCAAGGTAAAACAATTGGTACCTTCCAAGACAAAAAGATATTTTCTAAAAAAATTCTTGGCCTGGTACAATAGAAAAATGTATAAGAACATTCCCGAGGAAATTAAGGTGGAAATTTGGGGACTATCCAAATACGCTTCTGACGACTTTGACTACATCGCGGAACCATATTCGAGGGTACTTTACCTTCATGGCGCCCATGATATTGGCCATGCCCTACAAGATTTGGCCTTAGTAGGATGTTCTTCCTTTGCAGCCTGGGGGGATAAATCTGATGATGGGAGTTTGATCATTGGTCGGAATTTTGACTTTTATGCAGGGGACGATTTTGCCAAAAACAAAATAATTTCATTTGTAGACCCTACCGAAGGCCATAAATTTATGTCTGTGACATGGGGCGGTATGATGGGAGTGGTCTCCGGAATGAACGAGCATGGTTTAACAGTTACCATCAACGCGGGAAAATCTAAAATTCCGTTGGTGGCCAAAACACCCATCAGTATCGTTGCTAGGGAAATTTTACAATATGCGGCAACACTGGAAGAGGCCGTAGCCATTGCCAAAAAACGCCAAGTATTTGTTTCGGAATCTATTTTAGTAGGTAGTGCCAGTGACAAAAAAGCAATAGTAATCGAAGTCTCGCCACATAATTTCGGAGTATATGAGGTCCCTAATACCAATCAATTGATCTGCTCCAACCACTTTCAGAGTGATGCCTATGCCAAGGACAAAAACAACAAAAAACAAATTTTGGAAAGTCATTCCAACTACAGATATGAGCGACTGGAAGAACTCTTGGGAAACCACGAAAAAATAACGCCTAAAATTGCAGTGGACATCCTTAGAAATAAAGAAGGTCTTAGGGATATGGATATTGGCTACGGCAATGAAAAGGCTTTGAACCAGTTATTGGCCCATCACGGAATTGTATTTAAACCAGAACAAGGATTGGTTTGGGTTTCTTCAAATCCCTACCAATTAGGAGAATTTGTAGCCTATAACCTGAACAAAATTTTTAAGGACAGTTTAAATCACGGGAACAAAACTACCCTTTCCATCGCGAATAAAAACATTAAAAAAGATAGTTTTCTATATACCCTAGCGTATCAAAACTACGAGGAATATAGGTCAATGTCCGACAAAATAAAGGAAGCAGTAACAGACGAAAAACACTTAACTCCTGAATTCCTTGAGAAATTTAAAACATTGAATCCTGAATATTGGGAAACCTACTATTGGGTAGGTCGCTATTATTACCATAGAAAATATTATTTAGCTGCCTTGAATGCTTTTAAGGAGGCAAGTACAAAAGAAATAACTACAGTTCCCAAGGAAGCTCTGGTACATTCGTATATTCGAAGATTAAAACGTAAATTAAAATAATGATCCCTGATATAGAAAAAGCAACCGAGGAAGAAATACAACTGTTACAGGAACAGCGTTTACGGGAACTTATTTCCTATACTACCAAAAACTCGGCCTATTATAAAAGAATTTTCAGAGAAAATAATTTACAGGCCAGCGATATAAATACATTGGCAGACCTGACCAAACTACCCACAACTTCCAAAGAAGACCTACAAAGATATAATGATGATTTTTTGTGCGTAGATAGAAACAAGATTATAGACTATGTAACTACTTCGGGCACATTGGGCGAACCTGTCACCTTTGCCCTAACAGACAATGACCTGAACAGGTTGGCCTATAACGAGGCCATTTCTTTTGACTGTGCCGGTGTTACAACAGACGATATTCTGCAATTAACTACCACTATAGATAGACGATTTATGGCCGGTTTGGCTTATTTTCTGGGAGCTAGGGAGCTGGGAGCGGGAATTATTCGAGTAGGTGCCGGAATTCCTGAGCTTCAATGGGATTCCATCCATAAATTTAAACCAACCTACCTCATTGTAGTCCCTTCATTTTTATTGAAACTCATAGAATATGCCCATAAACATGGAATAGATCCGAACAAGGCAGGGGTAAAAGGTGCCATATGTATTGGGGAATCGCTAAGAAATGATGATTTTTCATTGAACACCCTCGCTGTCAAGATAAAGAAAGATTGGAACATCCCCCTTTATTCCACCTATGCCTCAACCGAAATGAGCACTGCCTTTACCGAATGCAAGGCCCAACAAGGTGGCCACCACCATCCGGAATTGATCATCGTCGAAATTCTGGACGATGAAGAAAAACCCGTTTCAGTTGGTATGCCCGGAGAACTTACCATTACTACCTTAGGTGTCGAAGGCATGCCTTTACTGAGGTTTAAAACTGGTGATATTGTTAAAGCACATACTGCCAAATGTTCCTGCGAAAGGAATACCTTACGCCTAGGACCCGTTATTGGTAGAAAAAAACAGATGATAAAGTACAAGGGTACAACATTATATCCCCCGGCAATGTACAACGTACTCAATTATTTTAATGAAATAGAAGCCTTTGTAATAGAAATTGCCCATAACGATATAGGAACTGATGAAATTTGTATTAAAATTGCAACACAGAATCCTACAGATACATTATTACAAACAATTAAGGATCATTTTAGGGCAAAGTTAAGGGTACTCCCTAAGATTGAATTCCATGATTTTAAAACCCTTCAGGAATTGCGATTTCCCAAAATGAGCAGAAAACCAGTTATTGTAATAGACCATCGACTTTAATTTAGGAATTTAGGCTTAGTACACCCAACACTTTAAATTTGTAACTCTTCCGTTAATTTCCTACATTATAAAGCCATACAGGCAGAATTCCGTTCCTTAAACCATTTCCAGTCTTTATAGGTATATTTTTTTGTTTGGACCACGAAACTAATCACCAAAAATATATTTGCATTAAAATTGGTATTACATTTGATTAATCATTGGCAATTCCAGTGTATCACTATGAAAAAACAAATATTCATCTGCATTCTAATATTTTGTATACCCTTTATGGGCATTGGACAAAAGTTAGACAATCAGGAAATAAAGAATTTAATCGATTCCTATAAAAAGGACATCCGAGGACCCTATAAGGAGATTCGTTGGTTTTGCACGGATGGCAGTATACGCCAACCTAAAGATCCATGTCCCGATAATATTGGACCTGGAGTTCAGCACGCCACCTATAAAAGCTCGGTAACCGATCTGGGCAAGACCAACCACATCTACTTGGGGCAGATTTTAGCCTATACGACCAAAGAGGAATTTTGGGACTCAGCACATAATAACTCCCGACTTAAGCAGTATCAACTGGACAAGTACTTAAGAACTGTTGATAATGGCTGGATTTTACAAAAGGGTCAGTTCTATCGTGGAGCACTACAGGCCGAGGATGAAGAGGCCTGGGGCGTCGATTTTTATAAATGGCTATTATCAAACACCGAAAATTTAACCAAAAACTTTTATCTCATTCGACAGTCCTTAAAGGATATTCCTCACAATGGAGATGATAATCTAGCCCAAATTATTAGGAGCGATTCCAAGGTAATATCAGATTTAGTGCCAGAATTTATGGACTTAAGGGTTAAGATCCATAGTCAACCTGATGCTGGTGATATTAATAGAGTAAAGGATTTTAAAGCTAATAATAGCAACAAGCTATCCAACGAAAATAAAGCCAAAATTGATGCTTTAGTATCCACCATGACCAATTTCTACAAACCAGTAGATATTGCGCAGATACAAAAAAGCACTCCCCTAGTAAAGGATAGCCCTATCGGGGTATCAATTAAAACCTTTGCGGCCAGCTACAGTGGAGAGAAAAATGCCGCAGTACTTATTCCCGCTACGGCCGAATTGCTTTTAGATATAAGACAGGCCGTCCTAAAAGAAGAAAATGCGATTGCCCGCCTGCAATTATTGGACGCCTCTTTAAAATTGGAAGAAATAATATTCAAGAATTCGCCCCAATGGCAACCAGAAGATCTAAATGGGTTGTTGGATAAGGTATGTTATTTGGGCATGGCGAATGCCGGGGCAGGATATATAGAACTTGCAGAATGGGAACAGCTTAATTTATCCATTAAGGGGTCCAATACAAGCACTATGTCTCTTGGGCAACTGACTACTGTATTGGAAAATGCGCGTAGGGAAGTGGAATGGAGTTCTTCCATGGTGAAGGCAAATTATCAGGAAATAGTAGATATTTACACCACTTTTGAACCAAAGGCTTACGGATTTATAGACGATAAAATAAGAGGCTCCATTGCGTTGTACCTAGGCCAGACCGTAGGGGAATTGGGCGATATCATTGCACAGGAATCCGCTTTGACCAATAAGGTCCTGGACATAGACAACCAAAGTGGCCTACGCGGTCTTAATCCGGGGTATGCCTTGGGCGAATTGGTAGTGGTCAGCGGTTCTCCCGATGAGATCGAGGTGTCCTCGGACAAAATTTATGTTTTTCAACGTCCGCCTTCCGATCTCAAACCAATTGCTGGTATTGCCACAGTTTCAGAGGGCAATATGGTTTCCCACGTGCAGTTATTGGCACGGAATATGGGCATCCCCAATACCGCCCTTGGAGATGACAATCTAAAAAGTCTTCAAAAATATAACGGAGAAAGAATATTCTATGCGGTGTCCAATAAAGGCAATGTTATTATGAAGTTGGAAAAGGATATGTCCGAAGAGGAACGCAATTTGTTTGTCAAGATAGAACGCAAGGAAGAAAGAATAGAAGTGCCTATAGAGAATATAAGGTTGGATGAAACAGCAATACTAAACCTAAGATCGGTTGATGCAGAGGATTCGGGTAAACTTTGTGGTCCAAAGGCAGCCAATTTGGGACAGTTAAAAAAGATGTTCCCTGAAAAGGTGGTTGAAGGCCTGGTTATTCCTTTTGGCATATTCCGGGACCATATGGACCAACCTATGCCCAATCAATCGGGCAGCTATTGGGAGTTTCTAAATTCCACCTTTAAGCAAGCAGAGAGCATGCGTTCAGATGGCATTTCGGAAGGGGAAGTAGAGAACTATCAATTACGGCAATTGGAAAGCTTAAGAGAGGCTATAAAGGTAATGCCAATGAAAGCCGAATTCATTTCCCAATTGGAACGCGACTTCAAGGAAGTGCTGGGCAAGGCTATTGGCGAAATCCCTGTTTTTCTTAGAAGTGACACCAATATGGAGGATTTAAAGAATTTTACCGGAGCGGGATTAAACCTCACCATTTTCAATGTTGCTGCCAAGGAAAAAATAATCTCGGGAATTAAGGACGTTTGGGCTTCCCCTTATTCCGAACGTAGTTTTAAATGGCGACAAAAATACCTCCTAAACCCTGAAAATGTTTTCCCCTCCATTTTGGTCATCCCTAGTGTGGACGTAGATTATTCTGGCGTACTGATTACCAAAGGGATAAGTTCTGGCAATCCGGAAGATTTGACCATTGCTTTTAGCAGGGGCGCCGGTGGTGCAGTCGATGGCCAATCGGCAGAAACTTATTTAATAAAGGATATTGGAGGTACCCAACTGCTGGCACCAGCTAGGGAAATGTACCATAATCGACTTCCAGCCACTGGAGGAACAGAAAAACGAATGTCCACTTTTGAAAATTTCATCCTAAGCCAGGAAAATATTAAAGAAATAAGGGATTTTGCCAAGACTATTCGTATCACTATGCCCAAGGAAACAAAATCGGATTATGAAGGGGCCTATGATGTGGAATTGGGATTCCAAAACAATAAACTATGGTTATTCCAAATTCGGCCTTTTGTAGAAAACAAAAAGGCGTTAAGTTCCAATTATTTGGAATCTATTACCCCAAATATTGATTTGAACAAAAACATACCACTTTCTAAAAAAATATAAGATGCGCAAGTATATTAATTATATTGTTTTACTACTGATCTGTTCGGCATTTACCACTGCGAGCTATTACCCCATTGACGGTTATTTGCACACAGGAATCAAGCGATTGAAGTATTTGGAACTCGTAAAAAGTGGGGAACTCAAATCTACCACTGTAATTCCACCAGGGGCTCAAAAGTCCTATATGGATATTGAACTAAATCTGCTTTCCAAAAAGGAGGACAGTGTGGGGGCCTTTCTAAAGGTAGATGAGCAATTCCAGAAAGAAATCAATTCACTGTTTAGGGGATTGGACAAAAGTTATTCCATTGCCGTTTTGGATATTTCCGATATTGACAGTGTTAGATTTGCCAAGCGAAATGAAACTGCCGGCTATCAACCTGGTAGTGTAGGCAAATTGGCCGTAATAGTTGCATTGTTTAACCAATTGGAGAAATTGTATCCGGATTCTTTTGAAAAACGACTGGAACTTTTGCGTTCAAAATCCGTAAAATCGGGCGTTTGGGGTTTAACCGATGAGCATACGGTACCCATTTTTAATTTGGAAACGAATAAACTTCTAAAAAGACAGGTAATCGCCAGTGATGTTTTTACCTTGTTTGAATGGGCAGACCATATGCTTTCCGTTAGCAACAATGGTGCGGCCAGTATTGTATGGCGGGAAGCCCTATTAATGGCCGCCTTTGGTGATTCCTATCCCACCCTGACCCAGGAACAAGCGGATACGTACTTTACAACTACCCCAAAAAAGGAATTGACAGATTTGGCCAATGACGTGGTAAACCTGCCTTTAAGGGAATTAGGAATTACTACGGATGAATGGAGATTAGGGAGCTTTTTTACTTCAGGCCCCAATCGATATGTAGGAGATAAAGGGGGCAGTATTGGTTCTCCTGTTGGATTGTTGAAGTTTTTAATTCAATTGGAACAGGGCAAGGTGGTGGACGAAGCCTCCAGCTTGGAGATGAAGCGACTTATGTATATGACGGACCGAAGGATTAGATATGCCCAATCCCCGGCCTTAAAGCCCGCTGCGGTTTATTTTAAATCGGGCAGTTTATATAAATGTGACAGAAGCAAAGGTGAAGCCTGTGGAAAATATATGGGCAATGTAACCAACTTTATGAATTCTGTGGCCATTATAGAACATCCGGACAATTGCAAATATATGGTGGTACTGATGACCAACGTATTGCGAAAGAATTCGGCTACGGACCACATGACCTTGGCCAGTAGCGTCGACAAAATTATTAAACGATAATTTTTCTAAAGGCAGTCAGAATCTCGGCTGCCTTTTTTCTTGCCTTTTCATTGGAATCTTCCAAAACCATTTCCAGTATGGGAATAAATTTGGGGTCCCGGGTTTTTTCGATTAAGTAAAGAACCGCTAATTTTAGCTTGATGTCCTTTCGCTTTAAAAGGGCCAAATAGCTTTCGGATTCGCTCAAGACCTTTACATTTAGATTCTTTAAATTTTCTTCGGAAATAGCACCTGCCTGTATAATGGATTCCGCCACAGGAATCAATTCCTTTTTAAGCTGAATATCCAGGATATTATCCAAAAATTCAATGGCATGTATACGCTGTTCCTCTTTTCCTTTTAATATGGCGTTTAGAATAGGATCCACATCCTGTGGGGGATATTTTATCCCCAAAAATTGAAAAATCCGCTGTAATTGCCTGTCCAACCTTAGTTCCAGCAAATGTATCAGGCCATTCCTGGCTTCATTTTCTTCCTTGGACTCCAGTTTTTCAGGGTTCTTTTTATACTGTAAAACTATTTGGGTATGAATTACAGACAGTGTACTTTGGTATAGATGGCACTCGTCCAAAATCTTATCCACAATAAAACGGTCCTTTATTTTAAGATGGGGATACTTCCATTTTAGGTGTTTTAAGGCTTCAATAGCCTCAATTTTCACCGTATGTTCCATATCTTCGGTAAGTTTTATCAAGGTATTGATGGCCTTTTGGGAAGCGAACTTTCCAATAACCATAACCACGTAGGCGGTATCATCCGGATCAATGGTTTCTTTTCGTAATCCCTCAAACAAAATATCGATGATAGGCTCCCCGTAAAAGTAGAGGGCCTCCATAGCTGATTTTCTGGTATCCTTACCCGATAATTTGGAGATAATAATATCAATAAACTGCTTGTCCAAGGTTTTGGATGCCGCCAGAATTGCAGTATTGATCGTCTGATCGTCCTCCAAATTAAGATGGGCATATAATACCTCATAAAACCTTTCTACTTTGGCATTTCCTATGGTTTCCAAAATGGCAAGGATTTTATTGGTCCTTTCCAATTCGGAAGTGCTTTGCGATAACTGGGATAAGGCATGTTCAATTTTTTGTTCCAAACTAAATCGGTCCTGCATTATCCTATTATTTCGCAACTCCATGGACAAACCAATTAGGGCCGCATTGGCAATGGTGTTGTCCTCCACCGATAGATATTTATCCAAAAGGTCCACAGGGTTTAGTTGATAGTGCTTTAACAGGTACCTAAACGCAGAAGTGGTCACTTGTTGATCCTTATCCAAGACCATGGACTCTATTGCAGGACATAAATTTTCCGTATTTAAAAAATACAGGTTTTCAATGGCCAAAGCCCTTACCTTGGCAGATGGATTATTTAATAAGCTTTTGATGGCTATAAAGAAACGTTCATCCTTAACTTCCAATGTTTTATTCAACATATGCAATATCTGATTCTCGTTCCCCGTTTCAAATACCCTGATTACCGTTTCTATAATGGAAGTAACTTTAATTTCCGACTTGTTCGCCTTCTCTTTTTTAAGAGGGCTATATTCCAAGAGACTCTTGAAAGAAATTATATATTCATTCCTTAGGTGATAAATAAAATACAGCCAGATCAAAATAAGACCTATAATAATTATACTGATATAGGTAGAAGATATTTCCAGTCCGTTTATAAAGAAGATAAGAATAAAGCCCGCAAGCCCAGTAGCTATGCTGTCCACTACAACATCTGTAAATGTTTTGGTCTTCTTTTTAATTTCTATGGGAATGGGTATGGAAAGTAATTCCGTTGCTGCCTTATTTACCGACTGTTTTAAACTTCCGTCCACGATTTTTATAAACACCACTACCCAAAGTTGAGGCACCACCAGTAGTAAAAAAGAGCCCAGTAATATTCCCGAAGGTAACCACAATAAAGATTTACCAACGCCAAAAGTTCCCACTATACGTTTGGTAAGGAACAATTGTATTAAAAGGGAAATAACGCTCAATGTGGAAAACCAAAATCCAAAAAAAGAGGTTAATTCATCTTGGTTCTGAAAAAATTTAGAGGCATAATCACTGTACTGATAATCTACCAACTTGGCCACTAAAACGCTTATTCCTATGACCACCGCAATTAAACTAAGAAGTTTGGATTGTTTGATCAGCCTAAAAGGGGATTCGGCTTTAGGATTGGAGCGACTGGACACCTGAAAAGGATTGAGTTTCAAAACTTCGTTTTTCCAGATGTAACGCGTTATGGGCAAGCAGCACATTAGGAGGGCAGCTGCGACAAACAATAAATCCTCAGTGTACAGGATATTGGTCAAAAGGGAAGTTAAATAACCCCCAAATATACCCCCGGCAATAGCACCGGCACCAATAAAGCCAAAAACACGTTTGGCCTCCCTAACATTATAAACCAAATTGGCCATTACCCAAAACTGTGAAGCGGTCAACAATCCAAAAATAGCCACCCAAACATAAGGGATATATAGTATCAATCCATCACCGAGATTAAAATTAAGGGCAAGACCGAATATCACCAAGGAAATAACGGAGCCGATCAAGGTGCGATCTACAATACCATTCAGAGGGTACTTTTCTAAGGCCCTATCATAAAAAAAAGAGCCCACTACGGCCATTATAGCTGTTAAAACATAGCCGAGTGGCAGTGCTTCTGAAGTAAGTTCGGAAAGAAAAAGGGAATTTATGGTAGGTTTTACGATCAATAAAACCGTAATGATGAGGAATATATTTAATTGAAGGAGAAATGTCTTGGTCAGTTCCTCTTCTTTTAAATCAAATGCCTTTAGAATGTATGTTTTAAACGTTTTAATAAATGAAATCAGGTAGTTCAATTTTTAGGCGTTTTAAAAAAAAATTCAACAGCACTCCTATCTAAAATATATCCATAGAAGATTAAAGCCAAAATTACTTTATTGGCCAATATTATACGAATAAATAAAGGGAATTATAATAATAGGACTTAGTTAGCAGCCAAATGCACTCGCTCTGCCTTCAAAACTTTTTCAACAGGCCTAACCAGATCTCTAATAATTTGCTCACCTCCGGCATCATCTATTAAGGCTACCAAAATATAACGGCGATTGGGATTATTTCCCCATACCAGAATGGAATCGGAATGAAAGGTTCTCCAAGAGCCCGACTTTCTATATAATCTGGCGTCGGGAGCAATGTTGTCCAACGTATTTACAAATTTATGATGAAGTTCAGGATCTCCCATGATATCCAACATTTGCTTGGAACGGCCTTTGCTCACCAGTTTGCCATTGGCCAATAGATAATAATACCTACAAACTTGATTTACAGTTGCCGCATGCGACAAATTCTTTAGGGGCTCCCTATTGGTATCACCACCGCTTCCGTATCTTTTACCTACCCATAGTCCACCGCCTTGACTCTCATCATAGAACATATATTTTGGATCGGTCATTACGGACTGTATCTTATCGTATCCCAATCGATCGATCATTCTTGTGGTTGCTTCGTTGTTTGATTTGCTGATCATTGATCGCATATCCTTCCTTATTTCCTGAGTTTCCTTTAACTCCCCCTTTTCTAGGGCATCCATAGAGGACAACAATACCGCTATTTTCGGCAAGCTGGCCGCATACATCATATAATCGCCATTAATACTAGCATATTTTGCATTTTCCGGATTGGATAGGTCTACTATACCAACTGCCATCTTATTGTTGTTCATTAATGATTTCCAGGAAGGATTGGACATTAGTTCCTTTTCCAAACTTGCTTGCAAGGCACTATTGGTTAAACTGGGCAAGGGTTTAACCTTGGCATTGCCCAAATTAATGGGAAGGTCTTTTTGCGCCAAAGCCATTCCAGAACATACGAATACGCACAAAATTCCAATTACGCGCATTTTCAAATGAAAATAAGATGTACCCATAATATAAACAGTATAATACTGATTGTTAAGAATTAGATATGAACCTCAATTTAAAAAGCTGGTCAAAAAAACCCGATCAAAGATATTCTATAATCGTATTCGACATTTGTTAAAATTTATACTTCAGCAAAAAACAAAGAACCTAATTAATATAACGTATAATTAGTCATAATCTGATTTTACTCTGTTAAAATTTATTACCACAGCACCTAAAAAGAATTCACTTCCCTAAAGAAACAATAAAGTCCATGTAGATGGTCTTTATATATACGTTGTAAGTGGATAAAAAGTTTAGGTGTTTATAGGTCAGGGAGACATTTTAATCATGACAGTTTGATTGCAAATTGTTATTTTTGGAACAAATTAGAAATACATGTTGGTTATTGGTATTGCGGGTGGTACGGGTTGTGGAAAAACTACGGTTGTAAATCAAATTATAAATGAATTACCATATGAGGAAGTAGGGGTCATTTCCCAAGATTCTTACTATTGCGACCTGTCCCACTTATCATATGACGAACGTACCCAAGTAAATTTTGACCATCCACGTGCCATAGATTTTGAATTATTGGGCAACCATTTACAGGATTTAAAAAAAGGAATTCCAATTCACCAACCCGTTTATTCTTTTGTTAAACACAATCGTACCACTGACACCATACTAACACACCCTAGAAAGGTTATGATCGTAGAGGGTATCTTAATAATGACAAATCCTAAAATAAGGGAGATGTTCGACATTAAAATATTTGTCCATGCCGATTCGGATGAGCGATTGATAAGGCGTCTAAAAAGGGATATAACTGAACGTGGCAGGGATTTGGATGAAGTTTTAACACGGTATCAAAATACCCTAAAACCTATGCACAATCAATTTATAGAGCCCACAAAGGAATATGCCGATATTATTATTCCAAACAATAAATACAATACCGTGGCAGTAGATATCGTAAGAACCATAATCAACGAAAAATTAAGTTAATCACCTATGGGAATCAAAGGGATAAGAAATAAAAAATGGTTTGGCGTGGTTACCAATATGTATGTTTTGGTACTAACAATTTTTGTGGTTTGGATGGTTTTTTTCGATACCAACTCCCTCCTAATACATTGGGAACTAAAAAAGCAAATAAACAATCTTGAAAAGCAAAAAGATTTTCTCCATGAGGAGATAGCAAGGGATAAAAAAATCATAGAAAAATTGTCGGATCCCGAGGAGTTGGAAAAATTTGCCCGGGAACAGTACTATTTGAAAAGAAAAAACGAAGAGATATATTTAATTGAATATGAAGATAGTCTAAAAACAAAGGATGATGAGTAACCTTAAACTCTTTAACGATTTTCCCGAGATTTCTTCCAAAGCCTGGAAGCAAAAAATCCAGTTCGACTTACAAGGTGAGGATTACAATGAAAAGTTGGTTTGGGAATCCCCTGAGGGCATAAAAGTAAAACCTTTCTATCATTCGGAAGACCTGAAGGCCCTCAAGTTAAAGGGAGCCACTAAAAATACTGGTTGGCGCATTGGACAGGGAATATTCTCGGGAAATACCAAATTGGCCAACAAAAAGGCCTTGGACGCCATTGCAAGGGGAGCTGAGAGTATCCAATTTACCATTCCATCCGAAGAAATAAAGATTCATGAGCTGCTTAAAGAAATAGACCTTGGGCAAACAGATATTTATTTTAACCTTCAATTTCTATCCTCCTCTTATGTAATATCAATATTGGAGGCCACCAAAAACCAAATCAACAAGGTTTATCTCAATGTAGATATCATTGGTAATTTGGCCAAAAATGGCAACTGGCAATTCAACCTTAACCAAGACCATAAAATATTAGATGACATTCTTAATTTAAATCACACCCAAACCTTGTGTGTAGATGTTGCCCTCTATGAGAATGCCGGGGCTAATCTAATACAACAATTAGCCTATGCCGTTGCCCACGCAAATGAATATTTGAACCATTTAAACGACAAGCATAAGGACACACTTAAAAGAACTGTAATTACCTTTAAGGTTTCCGTAGGAAGCAATTATTTTTTTGAAATTGCCAAACTTAGGGCTCTGAGAATATTGTTTGGGACACTAGCCCAAGAATATGGAGCTTTGGAGCAGTGCCACATAATTGCTACACCTACCTTTAGAAACAAAACCCTGTACGACTACAACAATAACATGCTGCGAACTACCACTGAATGTATGTCGGCTATTTTAGGGGAGGCAGATATGGTAATAAATATGCCATATGACGCCATTTACCACAAGGACAATGAATTTGGCGAACGTATGGCCAGAAATCAATTGCTGATTTTGAAACACGAGAGCTATTTTGACAAAGTGGACAATGCGGCGGATGGAACTTATTATATAGAATCCATCACCCATCAACTTTCAACCAAAGCACTGGATTTATTTAAACAAATTGAAGCGGGAGGAGGTTTTTTGGTACAACTAAAAGAACACATCATTCAGAAAAAAATAAAGGAAAGTGCAGCTAAAGAACAAGATAATTTTAATAGGCTCGACAAAATCTTGGTGGGCACCAATAAGCATGCTTCCAGGTTGGATAAAATGAAGGATAATTTAGAAATGTATCCATTTGTAAAAACGAATACCCGGAAAACCTTGATCGAACCGATCATTGAAAAAAGATTGTCCGAGGATTGGGAACAAAAGCGATTAAAAATAGAATAACAACCTGGTCAATCAGGTTTAAAAAGATGTAAAGTTTCCAAAAGGTCCAATTGATACATTAGGTTAAGACGATTCAATATAATGGCAAGAAAAAATCTCCAACAAATTCAACTGAGGTCTGTTCCTGAAACGAACCCAAAAGACCATGACCCAGTATTGCCATTTGAGACCGCGGAAGGAATTCTCCTAAATAAAACATATTCCAAGGCAGATATTGAGGATTTGGAACATCTGAACTTTGCCGCAGGTATACCTCCCTTTCTCCGAGGACCTTATAGCACCATGTATGTCAGTAGACCCTGGACTATAAGGCAGTATGCCGGATTCTCTACAGCTGAGGAGAGCAATGCATTTTACAAAAAAAATCTCAAGGCCGGACAAAAGGGCCTTTCAGTAGCCTTTGACCTCCCAACGCATAGAGGATATGACAGCGACCATCCACGTGTGGTGGGTGATGTAGGAAAAGCCGGGGTAGCCATTGATTCCGTGGAGGATATGAAAATTTTGTTCCAGGATATTCCATTGAATGAAATGTCGGTTTCCATGACCATGAACGGTGCTGTGTTGCCCATATTGGCATTTTATATTGTAGCGGCAGAGGAACAGGGAGTTTTGCCAAAAGACCTTTCTGGAACCATTCAAAATGACATCCTCAAGGAATTTATGGTCAGGAATACATATATCTACCCTCCTGCCCCCTCTATGCAGATCGTTGCAGATATTTTTAAATACACCAGTATGTTTATGCCCCAGTTTAACAGCATAAGCATTTCTGGCTATCATATGCACGAGGCAGGCGCAACCGCCGATATTGAATTGGCCTATACCCTGGCCGATGGACTGGAATATATTAGGACAGGGCTAAAAGCTGGATTGAATATAGACGATTTTGCCCCTAGACTTTCCTTCTTTTGGGGAATTGGGATGAATCATTTCATGGAAATTGCAAAAATGCGGGCAGGTAGAATGATATGGGCAAAATTGGTAAAACAATTTAATCCTAAAAATGAAAAATCGCTGACTTTAAGGACCCATTGCCAAACCAGTGGATGGAGCCTTACCGAGCAAGACCCGTTCAATAACATTACCAGGACAACTATAGAGGCTGCTGCGGCAGTTTTTGGCGGCACCCAGAGCCTACATACCAATGCCTTGGACGAAGCCATTGCATTGCCTACGGATTTTTCAGCACGTATTGCCCGCAATACCCAATTATATTTACAAAAGGAGGCGGAAATCACAAAAACGGTAGACCCTTGGGCCGGTAGTTATTATCTAGAAAAACTAACGGACGAAATTGCACATAAAGCTTGGACACTCATTGAAGAAGTAGAAGCATTGGGCGGTATGACCAAGGCTATTGATGCTGGCATACCTAAATTAAGAATCGAGGAGGCCTCTGCAAAAAAACAAGCTCGCATAGACAGTGGTAGGGACATCATTGTCGGAATTAATAAATACACGACCAAGGAAGAAGATACCCTTCAAATATTGGAAGTGGATAATGCCGAAGTTAGAAGGCAACAGTTAGCACGTTTAAAAGTCGTAAAGGAAAAAAGAAATGAAAGTGATGTTAGGCAATCACTGCAAGAATTAACCGAAATTGCCACACGTAGAATTAACTCCCAAGTTCCCAAAACAGCTAACGAATCAGCTATAGATGAGGAAAATTTATTAGCTTTAGCTATCAAGGCTGCCAGGGCAAGAGCTACATTGGGCGAGATCAGTGCTGCATTGGAGAATGCTTTTGGCAGGCATAAGGCAACTATAAATTCGTTTACGGGAGTGTATTCAAAAGAAATAAAGGGAGATGAGAGTTTTGGCAAGGCTAGGGAAATGGCGGACAAGTTTGCCGAGCAGGAAGGCCGTAGACCTAGAATAATGATTGCCAAAATGGGTCAGGACGGTCATGACCGGGGATCCAAAGTGGTAGCAACAGCATATGCCGACCTCGGTTTTGATGTAGATATTGGCCCACTCTTCCAAACTCCGGCAGAAGTAGCCAAACAAGCCGTGGAGAACGACGTACATATTTTGGGGATTTCTTCCTTGGCGGGCGGACACAAGACTTTGGTGCCCCAAGTACTTCAGGAATTAAAATCCTACGGACGGCAAGATATTATGGTAATCGTAGGCGGAGTAATCCCAAAACAGGATTATGAATTTTTGTATGATGCCGGGACTGTAGCCATTTTTGGTCCAGGTACTAAAATAAGCGACACGGCCATCCAACTTCTGGAAATCCTAAGCGCATAATATCCATAGTTCATGAACGAACAGAAATGACATGAGTTCGATTGATTGATTATCAATTGATTGATTTTTTTTAAATCAAACTCATATTATAGAGGGCTAGCCCTCAAAATAAGCCTTAAAGCTCAATTAGGAAATAAGCTCAAGGCCCAAGGTATTTAATCAATGATCCCTCCTTTTTAGGCTTCTTTCCATAATTTTACTACAATGTGGCCGAGGCTTTTAATAATTGGGTCTCATTAATAAGTTGTGTATAAGTGATTCGTAAAAAAACAATAAACCTCTAATAGCCTGACAACAAATCCCATACAACTTTAACGCACTTTAACGCTAAAGACTGCAGTTATTCACCCAGTGTTAACAAATTACATTTTATAACAACTTAAATAATCGTATTTTTACCCCCTAACTTACTATGATAATGGGCAAAATAATTGCTATTGCTAATCAAAAAGGGGGTGTAGGAAAAACTACCACTTCGGTAAATTTGGCCGCCTCTTTAGGTGTATTGGAAAAAAAAGTATTACTCATAGACGCTGACCCCCAAGCTAATGCAACTTCAGGATTAGGATTGGATGTGGATAGTATCGAATTGGGAACTTACCAATTATTGGAACACACCAAAACTGCTGAAGAAACTATCGTTAAGACCTCCTCCCCAAATGTAGATCTTATTCCAGCACATATTGACCTTGTAGCTATCGAAATTGAATTGGTAGATAAGGACGATAGGGAATATATGATGAAAAAAGCCATTCGTGGACTAAAGGACAAATACGATTATATTCTTATAGATTGCGCTCCTTCACTTGGACTTTTAACATTGAATGCCCTTACTGCGGCCGATTCTGTTATGATACCTATACAATGCGAATATTTTGCTTTGGAAGGATTGGGCAAATTACTGAATACCATTAAGAGTGTTCAAAAAATACATAATCCGGATTTGGATATAGAAGGAATGGTACTTACCATGTACGATTCCAGGTTAAGGCTATCCAACCAGGTTGTGGAAGAAGTTAAAAAGCACTTTTCCGAAATGGTGTTCGATACGATCATCCAAAGAAATGTTAGGTTAAGTGAAGCCCCAAGTTATGGCGAAAGCATTATTAAATATGATGCCAGTAGTAAAGGAGCCGCCAATTATTTAAATTTGGCACATGAAGTAGTTGTGAAAAACAAGGAGACAGTATAATGGCGAAAGCAATAAAAAAACAAGCGTTGGGCCGCGGTTTATCAGCCCTATTAAAAGATCCTGAAAACGATATACAATCGGCTACGGACAAGAACGCCGATAAAGTAGTGGGCAATATTGTGGAATTGGATTTGGACGCGATAGACGTTAATCCATTTCAGCCCCGTTCCAATTTTAATGATGAAGCCTTACAGGAATTGGCCTCTTCTATAAAGGAATTGGGAGTTATACAGCCAATAACGGTAAGAAAACTAGATTTTAATAAATATCAGTTAGTTTCTGGTGAACGTAGGTACAGGGCATCCAAATTAATTGGACTGGAGACCATACCGGCCTATATCCGCATTGCAAATGACCAGGAATCCCTGGAAATGGCCTTGGTCGAAAATATTCAACGACAGGACCTGGACCCCATAGAAATTGCACTTTCCTACCAAAGATTGATCGATGAAATTCAGTTGACACAGGAAAAAATGAGTGAGAGGGTAGGCAAAAAACGCTCTACGATCACCAACTATTTACGATTACTGAGGTTAGACCCCATTATTCAGACAGGAATAAGGGACGGTTTTGTAACTATGGGCCACGGAAGGGCTTTGGTAAATGTGGATAAAAAGCAAGACCAAATTGCACTTTACGAAAAAATAGTAGGTGAAAATCTTTCGGTCCGTGACACGGAAAAAGCCGTTAAGGATTATCAAGAAGGTAATACCGACGCCGACCCGATTAATTCCGCAGTGACTAAAGGGCAAAAGAAATCTGCCATAAACCCAGATTTCATTGATAAAAACCTTGGTCACCTTTCAGATTTTTTATCTGTAAAAGTAGATATTAAAGCTTCTGAAAAAGGTAAAGGAAAAATCACCATACCCTTTCATTCCAAGGAGGAATTCAATAGGCTAAAAAAATTGATTACGGGTGAGTAAATATCTTGTTTCTCTGGCTGTATATTTTCTTGTTATAACTTTCGGACTTGCCCAAGAGGAAGAAAATACTACCCAGGCATCAGATTCCATTAAGACCACTCTTAAAAAAGAGGGGGTTTCCGTAGTAGACACCCTAAAAGTCAAAAGAAAAGCCATAAATCCTTTGGCGCCAAGTAAGGCTGCCTTCTATTCTGCTGTATTTCCCGGACTTGGTCAAATTTACAATAGACGTTATTGGAAGGCCCCCATTGTTTATGCAATAATGGGTGGTGGAATATATGGCTACATTTACAATGACGACCTCTATGACCGCTTTAGAACGGCATTTAAACGCAGACAAGCTGGATTTACAGATGATGAATTTTATGATCTGGGAGCACCCAATGCCCCTGGGGCCGATCCGGACTTTTCCGAAGCAGCCTTGGAAAGTGCACAAGAAAGATATCAAGAAGATAGGGATTTATGGCTGCTGGTCACGATTGCCATGTACGCCCTAAATATTGTTGATGCTAATGTTGATGCACATTTAAAACAATTTAACGTGGATGATGACCTAAGTATGGATTTAAAACCATATTTGGACCTAGATGCCATTACCGCCAGACCAGTTTATGGCTTGGCCTTAACCATTAAGTTTTAGTTTATGAATATTGCCTTGTTCGGATATGGTAAAATGGGTAAAATGATCGAACAGATCGCCCTTAAAAGAAACCATTCTATAGTAGCAAAAATTGATTTGGATGCAACAGATATAGATTTTTCGAAAATCGACGTCGCCATTGATTTTAGTATGCCAAACGCCGCTTTTGGAAACATCAAAAACTGTCTAGAGCACAACGTCCCCATAATTTCAGGAACTACGGGTTGGCTTGAAGATTATCAAAAGGCCGTGGACCTATGCAATGAAAACCAGGGCGCATTTATCTACGCTTCCAACTTTAGTTTGGGCGTTAACCTTTTTTTTGAGCTAAATTCCTATTTGGCAAAAATGATAGGTTCCCAAAAACAATACCGGGTTTCCATGGAGGAAATCCACCATACCCAAAAATTGGATGCACCTAGCGGAACAGCAATTACTTTGGCCGAAGGCGTTATTAACGAAACCGATTATACCAAATGGAAATTGGACAATGCAGGGGATAGTGAAATTCCAATTACAGCTAAGCGTATCGCCGATACTCCTGGAACCCATACCGTTTCCTATGAAAGCGAGGTAGACAGCATTGAAATTAAACATACTGCCCATAACAGGGAAGGTTTTGCGTTAGGTGCTGTAATAGCAGCAGAATGGATTGTGGGAAAAACAGGTGTCTTCACCATGAAAGACGTGTTAAACCTTAGTTAAAGAGCGTAACAAAGATCAATTTAAAATGACTTAAAGATTGACGAGTTCTTAAAAGCCCATCAATCATTAAATAACAATTACCAATATGAACGGCACACAGTGGATTATTTTTATTTTAAGTATTCAGGTGATACATTTTTTAGGCACCTGGAAATTATACCTAAAAGCAGGTAGAAAAGCTTGGGAAGCTGCAATCCCTGTATATAATGCCATTGTTCTGATGCAGATTATCAACAGGCCGAAATGGTGGGTAATTTTGCTTTTTATACCAATCATTAATTTATTGATGTTTCCGGTAGTCTGGGTTGAAACCCTTAGAAGTTTTGGAAAAAACAGCTTATTGGATACCTGGTTGGCCATATTGACCTTAGGGCTTTATATTTACTATGTCAACTATTTTGAAGACGTAAAATACATTGAAAACAGGGATATACACCCCAAAAGTGCCTTAGGCGAGTGGGTCAGTTCCATTGTATTCGCCATTGTGGCCGCTACTTTGGTCCATACTTATTTGATCCAACCCTTTGTTATCCCTACAAGTTCTTTGGAAAAAACCCTGCTGGTTGGCGATTTTCTATTCGTAAGCAAATTTCACTATGGAGCAAGGATACCAATGACTACTGTAGCCGCACCTATGGTTCACGATACCTTACCCGTACTGAAAACAAGATCCTACGTTGCCGATGTTGACCCTGCTACTTATAGAACTTCAATTTGGAACAAATTACAGTTGCCCTACCTTAGACTTCCTGGATTTAAAAAGGTAAAACGAAACGACATTGTTGTTTTTAGCTGGCCAGCCGATACGGTTTACCAGTTCTTTAAGAAACAGAAGGGAGTGCGTAAGCCGATAGATAAAAAATCGAACTATGTAAAACGCTGTGTTGGGGTACCGGGCGATTCCCTGACCATTAAAGATGGCTACGTTTACATTAACGGAGAAAAAACAGTTCTACCTTATAGGGCAAAGCCTGAATTCTTGCATACGGTTACCGTAGAAGGACAATTCTCCAATGCTGCCATAGAATTATTGGGCCGGGAGAACCTATCCGGCAACGTAATTCGGGTTCCAAACAGCTCGCTACAACAGGAACGGGCTTCCGAAGTAATAACTGCCATGAATTTGGAACTGATAAAATCAGATTCAACATATACTTATTACGCCGGCAATATTGGCAACCAAAAGGTTAAGGAATACCTGAAGTCCGAAGACATGAAGAACATGGCGCTCTTTAATCTAACCGAGGCGGAGGCCAAAAATTATACGGGCAAGGACGGCATAACCTCAATAGATAAATTTTCCTATAAGATTCCGGACACCTCTATATTCCCGCAAGATGCCGCACATTCAGGTACCGTGGACAATATGGCGTCTATTTATATTCCTGAAAAAGGAAAAACTGTTCCTCTTAACCTCGAGGTACTTCCTATTTATGAAAAGATCATCAAGGAATATGAAGGAAATGACCTTAAGGTAAATGGAAACCAGATTCTTATTAACGGGGAGGTGAGCAATTCCTATACTTTTAATCAAAATTATTATTGGATGATGGGTGACAACAGACATCGATCGGAAGATAGCCGATTCTGGGGTTATGTACCTGAGGACCATATTGTAGGAACTCCCATTTTTATATGGATGAGTATAGATGGCATCAATGATGGCATGAGCAATTGGAAAGTAAGATGGGACAGGGTTTTTACAACCGTAAACGGCGATGGAGAACCCACCTCTTATTTTAAATATTTTCTAATCTTATTGGCAGCCTGGTTTATTTTCGATTTCTTCAGGAAAAAGAAAACAGCAGCCAATAAATAATTAATGCAGCAATAATTTTCTAAACCATGAAACTTTTGCTTCATCCGGGCTATTTCCCCAATATTGCCAATTTTGCTGCTATAGCTCAAAATGATGTATGCTGGGAGGTGATGGACAACTATCAAAAACAGACCTTCCGCAATAGGTGCTATATCTGTACGGACCTAGGAATGCACATGCTTAATATTCCCATAAAACATGTAGGAAACAAAAAGGGGAAACAACGTTATGGTAGCGTAAAAATTGACAATGACTATCCTTGGCAGAGACAGCACTGGCGCACCTTGGAAACGGCATACAGAACCTCTCCGTTTTTCGAGTTCTACGAAGATGATATTGCCCCATTGTACCATAGAACATTTAATTCCTTAATGGATTTTAACCTCAAAAGTATTGAGACCATCTGTGAATGTTTGCAAATAGAAATGCCTATAGGGACAACCGAGAGCTATGAAGTTGATGTTACCGACAAAATAAACGGGAGGTTTTTAATAAATTCAAAATCAAAGTTTGCATTTGAACAGCCGGAATACGTTCAGGTTTTCGATGACAGAAACGACTTTATACCCAACTTAAGTGTTTTGGATCTTTTATTTAATGAAGGCACCAATACACTTACCTATCTAAAAGCCCTCAAACTAAACCTTCATAATGCTTAGGTTTTGTGTACATTACGGCATTCATTTTTTACTTCCAATTATAATTGGACTGTATTTTTACAAAGAACACCGACTACAAATAATTTTAATACTATTGGCAGGAATACTTATTGATTTGGACCATTTGTGGGCAAATCCAATTTTTGATCCCAACCGATGCAGCATCAACTTTCATCTGCTACACACCTATTGGGCCATTGCCGGCTATTTCCTATTATTATTTTTCCAAAAAACAAGAGTTTTTGGAATAGCTTTTTTAATACATATTTTGGCAGACACGGCAGATTGCTATTTAATGTAAGTCCAGCCCAGGCCCCACTTTGTTATCTTCCCAAATTTACCTGTCTGTGGTTGCCATCGACACCGGGGCATCCATAACTTACTTTAAATAGGCCTTATACAATTTTTGCTCCCTAAATTCCTCCTCCAACTTTATCCTTTTAACCATAACTTCAAGAATGACACAAACACTCTTTGGGCATCCTATCTACTTTAAAAATTTATTGCTATTTTGTATAGCCCTTTGCTCAAGGATAAATCTAATTTATATCTGAAAAATGAAAGACCATACAATTAAAAACTCGATTACCCCTGGACGAAGGGAATTCATAAAAAAATCAGGGATAGCCCTTATAGGGAGCTCATTGGCATACCCTTCCGTTTCCTTTGGCGCTACCAATCTTTACAAGGATTCCCCTCTTAAGGTAGGCCTGATCGGTTGTGGCGGGCGCGGAACTGGAGCTGCTGCTCAAGCATTGGAGGCTGATCCCAATGTGGTTCTATATGCCATGGGGGATGTTTTTGAAGATCGATTGGAAGAAGCCCATGCGGCGCTTGTAAAGATTGCAGGCGACAAAATAAAAGTGGACAAGCAGAACAAGTTTATAGGTTTCGATGCCTATCTAAAAGTAATTGAATCTGGCGTAGATGTGGTATTATTAACTACACCACCTGCATTTAGACCAGACCATTTAACCGCAGCTGTTAATGCTGGTAAACATGTTTTTTGCGAAAAACCAGTGGCGGTGGATGCCCCTGGAGTCCACAAAGTTCTGGCTGCAGCAAAAAAGGCCAAAGAGAAAAACCTGTCCCTAGTTTCCGGTTTCTGTTTCAGGTATGATTATCCCAATAGAGCCATTTACGGCCGTGTTCTGGATGGGCAAATAGGGGACATTAGAACAGTCACCACCTTTCGTCATGGAGGAGAGGCCTGGTACAAGGACCGCCAACCAAATTGGACCGATATGACCTATCACATGCGCAACTGGTATTATTACAATTGGCTGTCAGGGGACTTTATTGTAGAACAGGCCGTTCATAGTTTGGACATGATGTCTTGGGTGATGGGAGATAAAATGCCCGTAAGTGCTACTGGAACTGGAGGGCGACAGGTAAGGGTAGACAAAAAATACGGCAATATATTTGATCACTTTGCCGTAGAATTTGAATACGCCAATGGGGCAAAAGGCTATCATTTTACGAGGCAACAAAGCGATACATCCCATAAAAATAGCGTTGAAGTATTTGGTAGCGATGGCAGCGCCATTGTACATATTGGTCGTAAGTATGAAATTACTGGCAAAAACAAATGGACATACGATGGTGAAAGAAACAATATGTTCCAGACAGAACACGATGAACTCTTTGCATCTATCAGAAATGGAAACCCAATCAATAATGGTGAATGGATGGCAACCAGTACCATGTTGGCTATTTGGGCACGTATGGTAGGCTATACCGGACAGACCATTAGCTGGGAACAGGCATTCAATTCCCAAGAATCCCTGGGTCCAAAAGTGGATGAATATAATTGGGATTTAAAATGGCCCACACCACCCATAGCCGTGCCCGGAAAAACTAAATTTATATAGCATTCCCAATAATGACCAAATATTAATTAAGTGCTATGCATTTAATGTCTTCAGAACAAATACAAACAATCCAATGAAGCTATTCCTAAAACTAAGTCTACTATTTTTCTTGTTGTCCAGTGCATCCGTATTGGCTCAGATCAAACCAATAAGCTTTGGCACCGAGACTACTTTAGGGCAATTGGCCTCCAAGGGAAAGGAAAAACCCATTAATTGGATCAATGTGAATACAGATCCGGATACCTGGAGAAAAGAAAAAGATATTCTTGTCTGCTCAGGTCTTCCCATTGGTGTTATGCGTTCGGAAAAACAATATGAGAACCTTATACTATTGGTTGAATGACGACATATGGAAGCCGAGGGCAATTCTGGTGTCTTTGTTTGGAGCCATGCCAAACCTGGGGAAAAAGATCCTTTGCCAGGTGGTGTCGAAGTCCAAATGCTGGAGCTCGACTGGGTAAATCAGAATATACGTGACGGAGTAAAGCCTTCCATAGCTTACGTCCACGGCGAACTTTTTGGCGTAGGCGGAGTTAAAACCATACCCGACAACCATAGGGGTGCCAGAAGCAAATCCGTTGAAAATAGGGCAACTGGGTAAGGAGTAATGGAACAGTTACAAAGTGGTTTGTGTCGATGAAACCATAAAACTCTCGGTAAACGGGAAATTTGTAAACGGCATTAGTCAATCATCCATTAAGAAAGGTTACTTATGTCTGGAGTCCGAAGGTGCGGAAATCCAGTTCAAAAATTTTAGAATAATAGAATTGCCACCAGGAGTAACCTCTGAAGAGCAGACCGCTAAAAAGGTGTTTTAAGGATTAATTCTACTTAACATCTTATTAATCTTACGAGAAAAAGTATGCTAGTTGATAAACAAAACCATGAGGTTCCATTTCTTTAAACATTGCAAACTATAGGACTAATAAACTATTTGGGGTCAATTTTAATAGATGCCATTACTGGAAAGTGATCGGATAACTTCAGGTCAAAATTTTTATGAGCCATAACCTCAAAAGCTTGGTCCGTCAAAATAAAATCTATTCTTACAGGATAATATCTAAAATTAAAAGTACGGCCATATCCGGTTCCCTGTTCAGAGAAGGAGTCGTTCATATCCCCTTTGATCACTTTATACACATTGGAAAATTGAGTGTTGTTGAAATCCCCACAAACAATTTTCTTATAAGGCGTACCATTCCTATGTTTATCAAATAATTCGGCCTGCTCTCCCTGTTTGGCAAATGACCTGCTAATCCGCTTAAACAACCTTCCTTTGGGTTCGTTGGAGATACGACTAACACTGGGAATTATCCTATGCGATTCTAAATGCAGGTTATAGACCCTAATGGTATCGCTATTTACCACGATATCTGCAAAAAGAGCGTTATTCCCACTATCAGGAAAGTCCAAGGAACCCTTATTGATAATAGGAAATTTTGAATAAATAGCTTGAATGGATTTCTTTTCGCTTAGTTTATAATCCGTAGCATATTTAAAGGCATAGATTTTCTTAAGTTGCCTATCCCTTATCCGGCTAAACTCTTGAATACACAATATATCCGGATCTTCCGAAGTAATAAAATCCATTATACGATCTCCTACAGATGCATCATGAATCCATTCGAATTTATTAAACCCCCTTACATTGTAGCTCATGATACTTAGGTCCTCTTTCTTAATTTCTTCCTCGGACAATTTAAACCTAAAAAAGTTCCCTAAACAGATATATCCAAGTACCAGTACAAAGGCAGATAGCCATAATTGCTTTTTCCTTTTAAACAGCCAATAGGCCAGAAAAAGTAAATTAAAAAGAACCAAAAGGGGTACCGTTAGGCTTAGAATGGAAAAATAGGCAAAATGGACCACTGAAATTAGGGGCACAAAACAAGAAACAAATAACAACAGAGCCAAAACCCCATTAATGAAGAACATGAATTTATCAATGAAATTAAGGTTCTTCACTTTCTATTCTTTTCCTGCCTTAAATAAAAAATCCTTTTCTGCTTTGGAAAGACTTTCGTAACCAGACTTGCTAATCTTATCCAAGATAGCATCTATTTTACGCTGGCGACTTTCTTTATCATAATTTTCCGTAGTTCCTTTTCCTCTATTTTCTTTTCTATATACCGTTTTTAAAGGCGCTTTTTTCTCACCTCGCTTAAACAAGTTGGCCATGGCATCCAAAAACTTGGCAAAACCGCTACCAATATCGTGACCTTTTATAAGTTGGCGTGCATAAAAATAACCCAAGGCGGCACCACCTAAATGTGCAAGTCGCCCTCCTACATTGCCTCCAATTGAGATTTGAATAAGATCCAACAAAACCACAAAGACCCCTATATGCCAAAGTTTTACATTAAAAAATATAATGCGGACTTCTTGGTTGGGCAAATAGGAACAAATAAAAATTAGCACAGCGGTCACCCCGGCAGAAGCCCCGATCAAAGCTGTATTTATACCCAATAATGCCGGGAATATATTATAGCTCAATAAAAATATTAATCCCCCTAATATAACCCCTAAGAAATATACATTGAGAAACCTTCTACTATCGAAAAGGTTTAGAAATATTCTACCTGCAAAATACAGCATCAACATATTCCAAAAGATATGGCCCAAGCCCGAATGAAAAAAAGAATAGGTAACTATTGACCACGGCTGGGTAAGAAAATGAAAAAAATCCTTTGGAAGTTCAAACCAACGAATAATACTATCCCCAGAAAATCCAAATAGTATCTTTAGCAATCCACTGAGGATAAATACCGCCACATTAATGACTATTAGCCTTTCGGCAATATTTAACCTGTTGTAATAATATCTAATATTTTGATTGCCCATTATCTATCCCAGCGATTGTTGTTAAACTCATTTTTTTTCCAATACCACATCATAATAAACCCAAATAACGCGCCACCGACATGGGCAAAATGAGCTATGCCATTGCCGAAAATGGAATATCCCGTTACCCCTGAAAATAAATCCAATCCAATTAAGACTGGAATAAAATATTTGGCCTTAACCGGCACGGGAATAAACATTAAAAAGAGTTCACTGTTGGGATATGACATTCCAAAGGCCACTAAAACACCATAGATAGCACCCGAGGCCCCAACTGCTGGAGTATTAAAAGCTCCCAAAAAATTATCAATGGTACTCTTGGAGGCCACATCGTACCAACTAGGACTATATTTTCCTCCTGAAATAATTTCCAATATCTGTTCTTTGGGAATTCCTGAACTTACTAGAGCGTCCAACCCTTGATTAAAATAATAGTAGTTCACTCCTGTATGTATCAAGGCTGCCCCGATTCCTGCCGAAAAATAAAAAAAGAAAAATTTATTCCTTCCCCACATTCGCTCCAATGGCGAGCCAAAAGCCCAAAGCGCATACATATTGAATAAAATATGCATAAACCCACCATGCATGAACATATGGGATATCATCTGCCAAAATTCGAAATTTTCATTTTTCGGAAACCAAAGTGAAAACCACTGGTACATTTGATCTCCGTATAATTGTGTTGCCACAAAAAACAGCACATTAATTATAATCAAATGCTTTACTGCGTCCGTAATCCTACCCATTTATATAAATTTTTTATCAATTTCATCCTCACTAATAGTGACGAATATCGGTTTATTAAAAGGACTAACCCCAGATTCCTTACATGCAAACAAATCGTTTACCAAGGCCAACTGGGAATCGCTATCCAATACCTCTCCTGTTTTTACTGATAGGGATTTGGCCAATGTCTTAGACAGTATATCGGTCTGCGAAAAGCCATCAACAACAAAATCCTGTTGATAATCCGATATCAATTGATCCAAAATAATTCCTACCTCACTTTCAGGTACGGACAATGGAACTCCTGTGATCTTCACCTCTTCCCCTTCAATACTGTCAAACACAAATCCCACTGTCGTTAGGCTATCTTGAATTTCTTCAATAATTGCGCAATCGGATTTTGAAAATGTCAAAGATAACGGAAATAACAGTTGCTGGCTCACCGCCTCCTTTATGGTAATGTTCTTTAAAAATTTTTCATATAGCACCCGTTGATGTGCCCTACTTTGATCTATAACCACCATTCCCGATTTTATAGTGGTCACAATATATTTACGCCTTAACTGAAATGTGGTTGCACCTGTATCAATGGTCTCTTTTCTATTATCAAAAATAGAACCTGTAATAGTATCGGATTCGAAGCTTACACTACTAAAACCCGAGTTTTTACCTATGTTGGATTCCATACCCACATATAAACTTTCCCAACCTTTGGTACTCGGCTTCTGAAAACTTGGCCTTTGGGCAGACCCTGTACCAGAATCCTCCTTAAAGGGGTTAAAGCCGGCATCGACGATAACTTTGGGCAACTCCGCCGATTTATTCTTGTAGTTATATGGAGTTTCCAAATTTTGGTCCTGTTCAAAATCCAAAGAAGGCATTACATTGAATTGCCCTAAACTATGTTTTACGGTTGACCTTAAAATGGCATACAGGGTATGCTCATCATCAAACTTGATTTCCGTTTTCGTGGGATGAATATTAATATCTATAGAGCCTGGATCAACAGTCAAATACAAGAAATAGCCCGGATGATTTTCCTTTTTTATTAGTCCATCAAATGCCCCTAATATGGCATGATGAAGGTACGGGCTTTTTATAAACCTATTATTTACAAAAAAGAACTGTTCTCCCCTACTCTTCTTCGCAAATTCGGGTTTGCTGATATAGCCACTTATTTTTACTACTTGAGTATCTTCCTTCACCGGCACCAATTTTTCATTGGTTTTGGTCCCAAAAATATTTACAATACGCTGTCTGCTGTTCGTGGAAGGCAAATTGAATAGTTCACTTCCGTTGTTATAAAAATGAAAACTGATCGAAGAATGCGCCAAGGCCACTCTTTGAAATTCGTCCATTATATGCCGTAATTCTACATGGTTCGATTTAAGAAAGTTTCGTCTTGCAGGAATATTAAAGAATAAATTCTTCACCATCATGGATGTCCCCTTGGGTGCCACCGCCACTTCTTGGGAAATAATCTTGCTTCCCTCAATTTTTATATGCGTTGCCACTTCATCTTCCTCCGTCCTTGTCTGCATTTCCACATGGGCAATAGCAGCAATGGAAGCTAAGGCCTCCCCTCTAAATCCCTTGGTATTTAACTGAAATAGGTCCTCCGCTTTTTGAATCTTGGATGTGGCGTGACGTTCAAAACTTAGTCGCGCATCTGTAACGCTCATACCCACCCCATCATCAATTACTTGGATAAGTGTTTTTCCTCCCTCCTTTACCACTAATTTTATAGTGGATGCCCCAGCATCTATGGCATTTTCCATTAGTTCCTTCACCACTGAAGCGGGTCGTTGAACTACTTCCCCTGCGGCAATTTGATTGGCAACATGGTCTGGCAAAAGCTTAATAATATCTGCCATTATTGCGGTATAAAGATGGATAGATCGAAATCTATAATGTATAGAAAAATAAGAATAAGGATAGCAATAATTATTAGGGTCCTAATTTTTTGATTTCGGCTACCAGATTGTTTTAAATCGTCCATAGCCCTACTGAACTTACCTTTAAAACCGGAACGACCGTCCATGGTAGGTCTAAATTTGTCCAATTTATGCTCTATTTTAAACGGACTTCCTTCACCCTTATCATCGAAGTATCGAGGTGTATAACCGAACTTTTTGTTTTTACGTAATTTTGAAAACTTTCCCATAATCCTTATTGTTTCAAAGTTACTTAAAATCAAAAAATATGCCTTATATCCCTTGCCAAAAAATGTTAACAATTACGGCAGAAACACCTATTGGGCATGCAACGCCAAATAATAAAGAAAGATAAATTATAAAGACTACTCTCCTAGGCTTACCATCTTAATGGCTGCTATGGCTGCCTCAGCCCCTTTATTACCATGTTTACCGCCACTGCGATCTATGGCCTGTTGCATATTATTGTCCGTAAGGACACAAAAAATAACGGGTACTTCCGTTCTCACGTTGAGATCCATTATTCCTTGGGCCGTGGCACTACAAACAAAATCGAAATGCTTGGTCTCCCCTTGGATTACACTTCCAATGGCGATAACTGCATCGACTTTCTTGGTTTCGATCATTTTTTTGGCACCAAAAGTAAGCTCAAAACTCCCTGGAACATTCCAGCGTATAATATTCTCATGCTTAGCACCACAATCCAAAAGAGCCTCCAAAGCCCCATCGTAAAGTCCTTCGGTAATTTTTTCATTCCACTCTGAAACAACAATCCCAAACCGAAAATCTTTCGCGTTTGGGATTGTTGTCTTATCGTAAGCCGATAAATTTTTATTAGCCGTAGCCATACTATTTATTTTTTGCCTTACCTATAAATGCATCTATAGTCCTAGCTTCATCAGAGCTTGGATATTCATCCTTTATTCTTTGGAAATATTTTAGTGCTTTATTATTTTCCTTCAATTCCAAAGCGGTAACACCAGCTTTATATAAAAATTTCGGAGTCGTAAAGTCATTGGCGCTATGGGCAAAAGCCTGCTCATAGTATCCCAAAGCATCACTAGGCTGGTTTAATTGAAGAAAAGCATCGCCCAAACCACCTTTTGCCAAGGCCCCCAAGATTAAATCATCGGAAGAAAATCCTTCTAAATACTTAATGGCCTCATCGTACTTCTGCATATTCAAAAAAGCCATACCCGCTGAATATTTCGCCAAATTGGCAGCCGTAGTGCCATTGTACTCTTCTATAATATCCAAAAAACCATATTTACCTTCCGCCCCGTTCAAGGCAAGCGTAAACAAGGAATCCTTTTCGGCAGTTGCCGACAATGCTTGATCAAAATACTGCTGAGGATATAACATCTCGTTTGCAGCACTTGCTTCCTTAGGCTTTTCTACAAACTGAAAGTAGGCTAGATACCCCAAAACGGCCACAGCAATTACCCCAATTACTCCAAGAATATAATTTTGATTTTGGGAAACCCATTCTTCCGATCTGGATGCTCCTTCATCCAAGGAACTAAATACCTCCGCAGTTGTACTTTCCTGCTCATCCAACAAAATCTCCTCCTCTTTATTTTTTGGTTTAAAACCTCTTTTCTTGTAAGTTGCCATTTTTGAATTTTATTAATCGCGCAAAAATAAAGTTTTTATCCAAAACCGAACGGGTATTTATTCGTTATTTTTGGATATTTTACAGTTTCCGAGAAGATTTGAAATAAATATTTTACGACCCAGAATGTTTCTAAAGAAATTATCACTTATTAATTATAAAAACTTTGCTTCCGAAAATTTTGAATTCGACTCCAAAATCAACTGTTTCGTGGGTGATAATGGTGTTGGAAAAACGAACGTTTTAGATGCCATTTACCATCTTTCCTTTGGAAAAAGTTACTTTAACCCGGTGGCGACCCAAAATATAAAACACGATGAGGATTTTTTCGTTATTGATGGCGAATTCCACAAAAACGACCGAGAGGAAAAGATTCTTTGCAGCCTTAAAAAGGGCCTGAAAAAAATTATAAAACGCAACGGCAAGGCCTACGATAAATTCTCCGATCATATAGGCTTCCTGCCCTTGGTTATTATTTCACCAGCTGATCGAGATTTAATAATAGAGGGTAGTGAAACACGCCGAAAATTCATGGATGGGGTCATTTCCCAATCCGACAAGGAATACCTGCAAAATCTGATCAAGTACAACAAAACCCTTAGCCAAAGAAATTCGCTCCTGAAGTATTTTGCAGTTAACCAAACTTTTGACAAGACAAGTTTGGCGGTATACAATGAGCAATTACAGGAATACGGTAGTAGAATATTCGCCAAAAGGGCCGAATTTCTGGAAGCGTTTATACCCATATTCAAGGAACAATACCTCGCTATTTCAGGAGGTAAGGAACCTGTAGATTTAACATATGATAGTAAGTTATTGGATAATGATCTATTAACTTTATTGGAGCGGAATCTAGAAAAAGATAAAGCGCTACAGTATACAAGTGTTGGCACGCATAAAGACGACCTTAACTTTGAGATAAACGGGCATCCCATAAAAAAATTCGGAAGTCAGGGACAACAAAAATCATTTTTGATAGCCTTAAAATTGGCACAGTTTTACTTTATAAAAAAACAGGCTGGGACTACGCCTCTCTTACTTTTGGATGATATTTTTGACAAATTGGATGAAAATAGGGTGGCACAAATCATTCATTTGGTAGACGAAGATAATTTTGGACAAATATTTCTCAGTGACACCCATGCGGATAGAACCGAGGAGGTTGTAAAGAAGATACACCAATCCTATAAAATATTTAAGCTGTAATATGCGATATGTTTATTTTTTTATTGCCCTCATTGGCCTAATTGGCTGCCAAAACAAAGTAAACCAACTAGATCTACCCTATTTGAACGGCTATTGGGAGATAGAAAAAGTTTCTTTTCCGGATGGCACCGAAAAAGAATACACCGTTAATACCAGTATAGACTACATTGAAATAAATGACCTAAAGGGATATCGAAAAAAGGTACAGCCAAAATTTAACGGAACCTACGATACTTCTAATGATGCGGAAAGGTTTACTATTTATGAGAAAGACGGTGTTTTTACCATAAACTATGCAACAGACCTGAGCAAATGGCATGAAAAAATTGTAAATCTATCGGAGAATAGCTTTACAGTTCTAAGTGAGGAAAACATTAAATACCACTACAAAAGATTTGAACCCATTAATATTGAGTAAAAATGGCTAAGAGAAAAAATGACAACCTTCGCCTAGGTGAAGCTTTACAGGAATTTATTTCTGAAAATAAATTACAAAAGGGGATGGACCGTGTAAATGCACGTGAAGCTTGGATAAATTTAATGGGCAATGGCGTAAATAACTATACTACGGCCATAGAATTACGGAGCGACACCCTTTTCGTATCGCTTTCCTCCTCTGTGTTAAGGGAGGAGCTAAGCCTGGGCAAGTCTAAAATTATAAAATTATTGAACGAAGAATTGGGTAAAAATCTTATCACAAAAATTGTTCTGAGATAAATTTCCGTTATACATTAACACAAAAAACCACGCCCAAAGGCGTGGTTTTTAAATATATAAAAATAGGTTCTTAGAAAATTTCCCTTCCAGCAAAATGAAAAGCACCTTCTATGGCTGCATTTTCATCGCTATCAGAACCGTGAACTGCATTTTCGGCTATAGAAGTAGCAAACAATTTACGAATAGTACCTTCTGCTGCGTCAGCAGGATTTGTTGCACCGATCAAGGCTCGAAAATCCTCAACGGCATTATCCTTTTCCAATATAGCGGATACAATGGGGCCTCTGGTCATAAAATCGACCAATTCCCCAAAAAAAGGACGCTCCTTATGTATTGCATAAAACGCTTGGGCATCCCTTTTGCTCAATTGCGTGTATTTCATTGCCACGATCTTAAATCCGGCCGATGTTATTTTGTCCAAAATTCCACCAATATGCCCGTTCTCAACGGCATCTGGCTTTAACATGGTAAATGTTCTATTTGTACTCATTACTTTAAAATTTTGCGCAAAAATACGTTTTATTCTACAACTCGCAATATTTAGGGAATATCTTGTAGCATTTGCCACATTTCATCGTCAACTATTTCCTTCTCCCCGGTATACCCTCCCATAAATCAATACCTTAAAATCGTTTTCTTTTCCACTTAGAAACTATATTTGTAACCATATCAAATTGGACAGACAACTAATTTTAGGAACAACCCATAAAAATAATAGAAAAGGATGAAAAAGGCTATCTTTAAATTTTTGGCAAAAATGAATAAGTTGTTGTTACCATCTTATTCGAAACAACAGCTGGACCTTTCGAAGGCCACAAAAATTCAAATGGCAATTATTGGATGGCGTTACTTGGTAACTACAAATGCCTTGGATTAATACTTTATAAGGGACGCAACAGAGTAACCGGACAATTTTTCCCTGCCCTTTAAAAAATTAAGTTCCATTAAAAAATTGCATTGAACCACTTCTCCGCCTAACTTTTCTATTAGCTTACAAACAGCTTTTGCCGTTCCTCCAGTGGCCAGTACATCATCATGTATTAGTACCCTCTCCCCTTTTTGTATACTATCTACGTGAATTTCAAGCACATCCGTACCGTATTCCAATTCGTAGGATTCGCTGATTATTTGATGTGGCAATTTTCCCCGTTTTCTAACCGGAACAAATCCAGCATTAAGGTGCGTAGCCAATATAGGAGCAAAGATAAACCCGCGACTTTCCATACCCACCACCTTATCTATCTCCATATTTGCAATCAATTCAAATAAAGCGTCCCCTGCTCCGGCCAAAGCCTTGGCATCCTGTAATAGGGGTGTTATATCTTTAAAAGTGATTCCTTCCTCTGGGAAATTTGGGATATCGCGCACATATTTTTTAAAATCCATTTATTTTGGCTGTTGTAATTTTGTGGTAAATTTAAAAAGAAATATATTTGCAGCCCGTTAAACGGGAAAAATGAATTTTTACAATGGCCTCGTGGCGCAACTGAATAGCGCATCTGATTACGGCTCAGAAGGTTACTGGTTTGAATCCAGTCGAGGTCACCACAAGCAAGAAACCACGTTTTTTTAGACGTGGTTCTTTTTTTTTGGAAAAATTGAGCTTGCTCAGAATGGATCATGTCCAAAATCTGGGTTTTTACCATTTTAAGAATATAATTTAATCAAGCGATATAAGAAGTATTCCGTATTCCTGACTCCCCTAAATTGTGATCTAAAAGCCTTTACTTTGGCATTAAAGG
>NZ_JACLHY010000029.1 GCF_014397245.1 Arenibacter arenosicollis
TCGGCGGAATCATTCAATGCAAAAATAAAAGCTTTTAGAGCGCAATTCAGAGGAGTCAAAAACGTAGAATTCTTCCTTTATAGATTGACCACAATATTTGCATAAACACAACAATTGTTCTTGATCCGCAATATGTAAAGGATTCCTCTTTAGGTGTTGTCCATAGTCTAATTGGAGGCTTTTCCAAAAAGCCATGGAATACCGTGAGAAATTAAAAAATTGTTCTTTGGACAATATTAAGAAGACTTCATGAAATCTTTCGGAAAATCCAATGTACGAATAGGAAAAGGAATGTTTATGCCATTTTGGTCAAATGCCTTTTTGATGGCGATCATAGCTGTGGTTTTTGCTTTTAACAATTCTATGGCGGAAGTGGATTTAATCCAGAATCGTGTTTCAAAATTAATGGAGCTATCGCCGAATTCGGTATAAAGAAAAATCACTTCCTTGGTGTTTTCTATATTCTCAAAATGGGACTTGATCGTTTTGCAAACCAAATCACGTACAAATTCCAAATCGGATGAATAACCCACGCCACATTTTAGGATTACACGGGATTGGGCCGTAGTGGAGAAGTTCCGTAACGGATTTTCCAGGACCAATTTGTTTGGAATATAGATTAAATTATTATCCGATTGTTTAATGGTCACAGCCCTTAAATCTATATCTATTACTTCGCCTTCATAACCGTTGCTTTCTATCCAGTCTCCAAATTTAATATGTTTAATATACGAGAGGACAATTCCAGAGAAAGTATTGGCTAAAGCCCCCTGTAATGCAAGGCCAACAGCAAGACCGGCAACTCCCGCACCTGCTAATATAGTGTTTAGGGTTTTGCTTAAATCCAATATTCCAAGAACCAAAAATAGCCCAGTCAAAATTACCAATATGGAAAGCAACTTGGCAATAAGGCTTTTCATAGATCTCTGTAGACTACTTTTTTCAAGTAGTTTCCAGGTGAGTTTGGAGACATATTTAGAAAGTACAATTACCATGGTGAATACGACCAAGGCAAGAATGAAATTGGGCAGATTCACAATTAAACTATCCAACCAGGAGGTTAATCTATTCATCATGTCCGCCCAAGCCTCGTCAATATTGAAATCCATAATAGTAATTTTTAAGTCTTTGGTCTAGAAGTTAGGTAGATTATTTTGATTCACCCCAATGATTCATAAATATACCAAATTATAGAGGGCCATTGTTAAAAAAAAATGGTTCCGACCTGTTCAAATGTCGAAACCATTAATTAACAACCAACCTAACCATCATATTTTGAATTACATTTGTAGTTCTTAGTAATTCAAAACAGAATACTTTTAATCCTAAATGTCCCCCGAAATTTAGGCTTTTCCAATTGCCAGATCGAAGAAGGCAATCGTCTTTTTTCTTTTGTTATAACAAATTTATCCAAGAGGGTTAAAATATAGGTGCTGTATTCTAATTATTTTTAACTCTTATACAAAGCAGATTTTATTTTTTGTATCACACTTTATTTTTTTCCAATCGTTTGTGACACTATTTCTAGGTATTGTGCTATTATGAAAATTGGAATTCACTACCTTTAAATAACTTGAAAATTGGGTATACTATGTTTAAATGGGCTATAAAAATATTGAAGAATCTTTATAGTAGGGTGTTACAGAGTATTGCCTTTTATCCCGTTCTCATTTCCATTGGATTCTTTGTATTGGCTTTCATAATGCTGGAATTGGAAAGTTTGGAGTTGGCTAAAACTTTAAAACAACGTATACCTTATTTTTTTATAGAGGATTATGAAACTGCTAGAGCCATATTGACGACCTTAATAGGCGGTATCCTTTCTTTGACGGTATTTAGTTTTACAATGGTTATGGTAGTACTCAGTCAAGCCTCCTCCAATTTTTCACCAAGATTATTGCCTAGTTTGGTTTCCAATAAAAGGCATCAATTAATTTTAGGTGTGTACATAGGCACGCTCTTATACTGTATCATAATTTTGATTTTTCTGGGAGGCCATGGCATGGATGCCCATTCCGTTGGGTTTTCAACTATGTTCGCCGCAATTTCAGGAGTGCTTTGTATTGGCCTGTTTGTATATTTTATTCATAGCATTTCTACATCCATTCAAATTCAAAATATAATCAACAATATATTTCGCACCAGCTCAAGATATTTGGATGAGGAATATAAGGATTTCAGTTCATTGAAAGTGGGACTACAAGACCTGAGGATGCATAACTTTGAAACCATTTATTCACATAAATCTGGCTATTTTAGGGGTTTTGATGTCTCATTGTTAAGTGATTCCCTATTTGATCAAGGCCACCATATAGAAGTGCTACCTTTTGTGGGTCAGCATATTTGGGAAGGAATGCCGCTAGTGCGGGTTCAGAAAATGATTGAAGGTAAGGATTTGGATGATCTATTGTTATGTGTAGATATATCCAATAATCGTACAGATGAAAACAATGGTATAGGTGGATTTATTAAATTAATGGAAATTGCGGTCAAGGCTATGTCTCCGGGAATAAATGATCCAGGAACTGCCATTAATTCCATTAATAAACTGGCACCTTTGCTTATGAAGACAATGAGGTTCCCGAATAAAGTATCCAAGTCGCTAAGGGAGGGGAAATTGATTTTAGTCACAAATAACCTCAGAGCCAAAGAATTAATGCAAATAATAATCCAGCCTATCAGGTTGTATGCAAAAAAGGATAGTTCAGTGGTTCTCGCCCTTATGGGAGCCTTAAAGTATATATCCCAGGATTCCAATATATCAAAGGAAAGTATGGAAGAAGTTCAAAAGGAATTGGAAGCCTTAAAAATGGATGTGGAGGGTAATATTGAGAATAAATTTGATCGGGAAAAAATTTTGGCACTGTTTTAATTGATAACAAGTATAAAATAGCAATACTATATAGAGTTTATTGTGTGGAGTTAAATAATGTATACAATCCTTTTAACTTGCATTTTTATTAATACTAAAATTACAACAAATGGAATACATAGAGTCAGTAAACCCATATAATGGAGAGCCATTGGAAAAATATAGAATGTTTACGGAAGGGGATATAAAGGCAGTTTTGGAAAAGGCCGATATTTCCTTTAAAAGTTGGAAAAATGAAGCTGTGGAATATAGGTCCGGACTATTGAAAAATTTAGCAAAAGCCTTATTAAAAAATAAAAAAGTTTATGCCCAATTAATGTCAAAGGAAATGGGTAAACCCCTTAACCAAGGTATTGCGGAAATTGAAAAATGCGCATGGGCATGTGATTTTTATGCTAAGAATGCGGTCGAATTTCTTGCAGATGATCTTATAGATACAGAGGCGAACGAAAGTTTTATTAGTTACGATTCCATGGGTTGCATATTGGCCATTATGCCCTGGAACTTCCCTTTTTGGCAGGTTATCCGTTTTGCAGCCCCTACGCTCACTGCTGGTAATACGGTAATATTAAAACATGCCAGTAATGTTCCTGGTTGTGGCTTGGCACTGCAGGAGTTGTTTACATTGGCAGGTTATCCGGAGGGTAGCTTTCAATTTATTCTAGCGGACCATAAACAGCTGGAGTCTATAATAGGCAATCCTATTGTTCAGGGGGTTACCCTTACTGGGAGTGAGAAAGCGGGTAGGGCAATAGCGGCAGAGGCGGGAAAACATTTGAAAAAGTCCGTCATGGAACTGGGGGGCAATAATGCCTGTATTGTATGGGAAGATGCCGATTTGGATAGCTATATGGATACTATGGTAATGGCCAGAATGCAGAATACCGGGCAAAGTTGTATAGCAGCAAAAAGATTTATAGTGTTGGAGGAGATTTATGACGAGTTCTTAATGAAATTTCGCAATAAGGTCCAGACCCTGAAATCTGGAGATCCATTGGACAAGGAAACAGATATAGGTGTAATGGCAAGAGAGGACTTGGCTAAAACCCTTGCCCAACAAGTAAAGGAATCGGTAGATAAGGGTGCCAAAGTCTTATATGGCAATAACCGGCGAGGTGCCTATTATGAACCTACTGTACTTACAGGTGTGGTGCCTGGGATGCCGGCTTTTGACGAGGAACTTTTTGGGCCTGTTGCGGCCATCGTAAAAGCAAAAGATAGGGAGGAAGCCATTGCTTTGGCGGCAAACTCTAAATTTGGTTTGGGTTCCATGTTGTTCACAGAGGACATAAAATCGGCAAGAAAAATAATTGGAGACATACCCGATGGGGCATTTTTTATAAATGAAATGGTGAAGTCGGACCCTAGATTGCCTTTTGGGGGTACTAAAGCTTCAGGATATGGAAGGGAATTGTCTATGGAAGGTATGTTGGAGTTTGTAAACAAAAAGACGGTATATATTAATAAGTAGGCTTGTAAAGAAGCTTTTCTTTAAAATATTTTAGGTGACACAGATACCAATTTTCAGGGTGTTTCTTTTATATGGAAGAAGGCATGTTAGGTTTCGGGAAAAATCAATCGCTTTAAAATAAAGGGGTAGAAAATACCCTGCCCACATCAAATCCAAAATTTGCGTTTCATTCTTAGGAATCCTACCATAAAACAGATATACATTATAATGATCAGCGTGAGGTGGATTCTTCTAAAATGGACGTATTCATTTAATTGGTTTATATAATTATAAAATCGGGAAGCTTTAATGGGGACATAACCCATATAAAATATTAAGAGCCCAATGCTGATCCACTTAATTCCTGAATACCTATAATCCAATCTTTTGGATGAGTTACGGTGTTCACGGAAAAATAGAATTATGCATATCAAAATAATAAGTGCACCTGCCAAATAACTGTATATCTGGGATTCCAATTTAAAGTTTTGAAGAAAAAGATTTATGAAGGAGAGGATCAGATAAAATATTCCACCATACAGGATGTAGTTTTTGTACTTTTTGATTTCTATGTAACTCCAATACACGTAAAAAAAATAGAGAAAGAATACTAGATTGTAAATATTATAAATAAAGACATTGTGATTAACGATAGAAGTAAAAATGGAAATATGGAACACTTCGTAGTTCTTTGTAAAATAGCCCAATAATTCTGTTAAGAAGGTATACATTAACAGAATGGGAAAATACTTTAATGGACTACTGTAATATTTTGGGTATTTTATTAAGGCTACCAATAAGGTTAAAGCATAGAGAGGCTCACTGGCATTCTCTAAAATAGTATCCAATACTTCCATTTTTGCTTCGAGTTGGGGTTATTCGGTATTATTAATGGTAGGGTGGAGGCACCATATTGGCCTCGTTTAAAACAAGACTTTTATTTGTGACATAAAATGGGGCAGGAGGGGTGGTAGGCATAAATGAAGCCTCGGATTTAGCTGCTCCCGACTGTTGTCTGTCCATATCCCCATCTTTTTTTTGTTCCAAATTATCGGTAAGCAATACGGGAATGTTTTTTCCGTCGTCCTCTTCCCTAATATAAAATCCGTATTCACGATCGTTCTCGCCCTTTATGGCAGGAATGATAAAAAATGAATTTTGTTTCGGATGTTTTATTTCCCGACCATTGTCAAAAGTTTTTTTATCGGGATAATTGGAAAAATAAAAACGCAGGGAGGAAATCTCCACATTTGCTTTTTTAGCTTCCTGTTCAATATAGTTCATGTATTCTTTAATGGTGTTGTAGTCATAGTATCCAAAACGGGCCACGTCGAACTTTTTCTCCGGTTCAAGGTCATTTTCGTATTTCTCAATTAGGGCTACTCTGCGCTCGCCATAGTAGTCGTACATGGTTTTGGCTTGAGCCACGGAAACAATCTGCTTAGGGGCCTTGATTTCTCTGGGTTCCGGTTCCTGAACAGGTGATTTTTCCTTTTTTTGTTCACAGGACATAAAACCAAAAACAACTAGGGATCCAAAACATAATTTGGTACAAATTCTTTTTAGATTTTTCATAAGTTAAATTTTTACAGTTAGTGTTAATAAAAGTGAAACTTTATCGGTAAGCGTTGGAGGAAAACACTTGTTAAATTAAATGTTAAATTACTGATTATTGTACATCTAAAAAAATCACTTAAAAAAATAAGTACATTTTTGTGTTAAGAATTGAAACAAAAAAAATCCCATTTGGCTTTTTAACCAAATGGGATTTTGAACCTTTCCCCATCTTAGGGAAAAGTAAAATTATAGTTTATTGATTCATGGTCAACAAAAACTCTTCGTTGTTCTTTGTCTGCCTAAATCTTTGTTCAATAAATTCCATGGCTTCTACAGGATTCATATCTGCCAAATACTTTCTCATGATCCACATTCTCTGAATGGTGTTTTCATCCAATAAAAGATCATCCCGTCTTGTACTCGAAGAGGTAAGGTCGATAGCAGGGAATATTCTACGATTGGATATTTTTCTATCCAATTGTAATTCCATGTTACCAGTTCCTTTGAATTCCTCAAAGATTACTTCATCCATTTTGGAACCGGTTTCGGTAAGTGCAGTTGCAATAATGGTTAAGGAACCTCCTCCTTCAATATTACGTGCAGCACCAAAGAAACGTTTCGGTTTATGAAGCGCATTGGCATCCACACCACCACTTAATACCTTTCCGGAAGCTGGTTGTACTGTATTGTAGGCACGAGCCAGTCGTGTAATGGAATCCAATAGGATAACCACATCGTGTCCACATTCTACCAAACGTTTAGCTTTTTCCAAAACAATATTGGCAACACGTACATGTTCTGTAGCCTCCTTGTCAAAAGTAGAAGCAACAACCTCACCACGTACATTACGCTGCATGTCCGTAACTTCCTCAGGACGTTCATCTATCAAAAGAATAATTTGGTAAACTTCAGGATGATTGGCGGCAATGCCATTGGCAATATCCTTCAAGAGCATGGTTTTACCAGTTTTAGGCTGGGAAACGATCATACCCCTTTGTCCTTTTCCAATAGGCGAGAATAAATCTATGATTCTAGTGGAAATGGTGCTCTGCCTTTCGGCAAGGTTAAATTTTTCCTGTGGGAATAATGGGGTCAAGTGTTCAAAAGACACCCTATCCCTAACTATTTGAGGGTCTATCCCGTTTATCTTATTAACTTTAATAAGTGGGAAATACTTTTCACCTTCTTTTGGTGGGCGTACATTGCCAAGTACCGTATCTCCGGTTTTAAGTCCAAATAACCTTATTTGGGACTGGGAAACATAAATATCATCCGGTGAGGAAAGATAGTTGTAATCCGAAGATCTCAAAAATCCGTAGCCATCCTGCATAATATCCAGTACACCTTCACTTTCAATAATACTGTCGAACTCAAATTCCGGTTCTTTGTATTTGTTTTTTAGATCCTTGTCAAAATTACTGTTGTTTTTGTCAACGTTACCTTTCTGATGGTGAGGATTTTTTTTATGTTGTGGTTTGTTGGATTGCGGAGTATTCTGTTGTACTGCGTTTTGTTGAGGTGCAGTTTTTTGAAATTCCTTTTTCGCCTGTACCGGCTTATTGTGCTGGCGAGGTTTTCTTTCTGGTTTGTTGTCCTCTTTCTTTTCCTCGACTGTCGTGGGTATAACTTCTTCTGACGTAGTTTTTTCTATTGTTTCTGCCGGTTTTGTAACTGGTTTGTTAGCAATAGGAGACTTGGTGACAGCTGACTTGGACTTGTCATTTGCTATTCTGGATCGTTTGGGCTTTGGAGCACTGCTGTCCTCCTTAGTTGTTTCGACTCTTTCTTGAACAATTTTGGGGTTGGATGCTTGTACATCCAAAATTTGATATACCAAATCCAGCTTTTTTAAAGTTTTAAATTTGGCAACATTAAGTCCCTGGGCTATTTCCTGAAGCTCAGGAAGCTTTTTTGATTTTAAATCTGAAATCTCAAACATTAAGTTTTGAATAAATTATACTTATTACGAAAATATGAAGTGTATGTTGTTCTTGTTATGGGTAATAAAGGGAATGAAATCCCCTGTTGGTAAGTAATTTGACTTATAACGTAGCAATATTACAAATTATTTTCAATATTTAGGTGATAAATTTTAAAAAGACGCTTATTTTTGCTTTTCAATTGTATTAAAAAGCATGATTCAAAGAATTCAGACACTTTATTTAATCGTAGTTATACTATTAGGGGCGGTTGTACCGTTTTTTGTAAATCTATGGTCTGATGCCGCAGGAAATGAAATATTCGCTGAAAATGAAGTTTTCCTCTCCGTTGCTTTTTATGTTGTGGCAGTCCTTGGGCTGTTGGCTATAGTTTTATATAAGAATAGACAAAATCAATTTGTGGTAAACAGGTTGAATATGATATTGAATCTTTTTTTACTAGGATTTTTCGTTTACCGATCACTAAACTTATCCGGAGAAACTATTGTTTCTGAGAAGGGTATTGGGATGCTGATTCCTGTATTTTCTATCGTTTTTTTAGTCCTGGCCAACAGGGCAATAAAAAAGGATGAAGATCTTGTAAAATCTGTGGATCGTTTGCGTTAAGCCTAACATCTTAGTAGTATTAGTGCGTGAACCCGGGGTAGTGCCCGGGTTTTTTATTTGTGGAACTTGTTTTAAAAAGGTGCTTTGAGACGAAATTTATAGCAGTTAGTTGAACTATTCCAGCCTTTTCAGGGGCATATAGTGGTTTAAGTCTTTAATAAGTATCACAGATCCTCTAAAAATTATCCTCTTTTTCCAAGCTCAATAATCTCCAAATCCTTAATGTTCTCTTTGTCTATAACAAACCGTAGCATAGTACGTATTTGGTGAAAACCATGGATTCCACAGGCCCCAGGGTTCATATGTAGCAGGTTCAACTTTTTGTCCCACATTACCTTAAGAATATGGGAGTGTCCGGAGATAAAAAGTTTAGGGGGGTTAATTTTGATCTCTTCCCTGATCCGTACATTGTATTTATTGGGATATCCTCCAATATGGGTCATCCAGACATCAACATCCTCACATTTGAACCGATTGTCCAATGGATACTCCAATTGAATCCTATGTTCATCTATATTGCCGTAAACACCTTTTACTGGCTTTATTTTTTCCAACGTATCCATTACCTCCAAATTGCCAATGTCACCTGCATGCCAAATTTCATCTGCGACCCTGGCGTATTTTAGGATTTTTTCGTCCATATGGCCATGGGTGTCGGAGAGCAAGAGTATTTTTTTCATAGGGTGCTTTAGAAAATTAAGGCTTGCTGGTAGCTAGGATCAAAGATTCCCATTTTAAAACCCTTCAGGCCAAAAAAAATAATTAATTGAGCGCAAAACTACATTTTCATCTTAGTAAAACAACTCCATGATCCGTTTTCTCCTTAAGAACAAGTATCTTTGCCAACTACAAAACTAAATCATTCAATTGAGATATTTCGTCCAATTTTCTTACAAAGGTAAGCCGTATCACGGTTGGCAAAAACAACCCAATGCAATAACGGTGCAGGAAGTTTTGGAAAAAGCCTTTTCCCTGATGTTACGGGAAACCGTTTCCTTGACCGGGGCGGGGCGGACCGACTCGGGGGTACATGCAAAGGTAATGTACGCACATTTTGATACTGATGTACTTTTTAATTGTACTGAACTGATTTACCGTTTAAACGCTTTTCTACCTGATGATATCGCGGTAAGTGAAATTTTTGAAGTTCCCTTGGAATCACATGCCCGCTTTGATGCTTTGGAACGTATATACGAATATTGGATAGTACAGGAAAAGAATCCTTTTTTGACCGATGCGGCCTATTATGTGAAATATCCGTTAAATATAGAGCAGATGAACGAAGCGGCTACTATTTTAGTGGAACATAAGGATTTTAAATGTTTTTCAAAGTCCAATACCGATGTAAAAACCTACCTCTGCGATGTTAGAAAGGCCATATGGACCTATGATGGTGATAAGTTGGTTTTTACTATAAGCGCAGATAGATTTTTGCGTAATATGGTACGCGCTATTGTTGGTACCCTCGTTGATGTTGGTCTGGGTAAATCTTCCTTGACGGACATAGAGTCCGTTTTTGCAAGTAAGGATAGGAGCAATGCCGGGGTATCGGTGCCCGCAAAAGGATTATATTTGACAGCAATAAAATATCCAAAAAATATTATTGATTACAATGGATAAGGATACAGGAAAAGCATTTGATTATAGATTGTTTAAGCGCCTGCTTAGGCATGTTAGACCATATAAATTAACCTTTTACGGCGTTGCCATCGCGGCAATACTATTATCCGGTTTTGCTGTGCTTACCCCTATTTTGGTTGGTGAGATCGTGGATAACGCCATTACCAATAAGGATAGTCAAAAATTATTGAATTTGACCTTGGCCATGGTTGGTGTTTTGTTAGGCGAAGTTCTTAGTCAGCTGTATTTTAATTATTACGCCAACTGGCTAGGGGAATCCGTTATAAAAGACATTCGGATAAAGCTATTTAATCATCTTATGGGCTTTAAGATGAAATATTATGACAATTCTTCCATTGGGTTATTGGTTACACGTGCTGTAACTGATATGCAAAGGATTGGCGAGATTTTCAGTGAAGGATTTTTTGTCATAGTATCCGACCTCCTAAAAATGCTGGTGGTGGCCGTAGTAATGCTAGTTGCCAATTGGAAACTGTCTTTAATTGTATTCGCTGTACTGCCCATAATATTGTACGCCACAAGGCTTTTTCAAAAGGCTATGAAGGTAGCTTTTATTGAGGTTAGGGCTCAGGTTTCCAACCTAAATTCATTTGTCCAGGAACGTATCACAGGTATGAAGATAGTGCAGCTATTTACTAGGGAGGAAATAGAGAAGGAGAAGTTTAGGGAAATCAACGAGAAACACCAAAATGCATGGTTAAAAACAGTTTGGTATAACTCTATCTTTTTTCCGGTCGCTGAAATTGTTTCATCCATTACGGTAGGTTTGATCGTGTGGTACGGCGGTTTGCAGAATGTCGCCAATATTAGCCAAGAGGAATACGGTACCATTTTCATGTTTATATTATTGTCCAGCATGTTGTTCCGCCCTTTACGTCAAATTGCCGATAAGTTCAATACCCTTCAAATGGGAATGGTGGCTGCCAATAGGGTGTTTAAAATATTGGATACGGACAGTAATATTCAGGATGTAGGGACAATAGATAGGGAAAGTGTAAAAGGGGATATTGAATTTAAAAATGTGCGCTTCGGTTATTTGGAAAATGAAGAAGTACTGCATGGAATTTCCTTTAAAGTTAAGGCGGGAGAGACGATTGCCATAGTAGGGGCAACAGGTGCGGGGAAATCCACCATTATTAATTTGCTAAATCGTTTCTACGAAATTAATTCTGGCGCTATTTTAATCGATGGAATTAATATTAAGGACTATAAATTAAACTCTTTAAGATCTAAAATTGCAGTTGTATTGCAGGATGTATTTCTCTTTGCCGATACCATTGCCAATAATATTTCACTAAAGAATAATGATATTACCATAGAGCTTATGGAACAGGCCGCTAAGCAGATCGGGGTACACGAGTTTATTTCCAGTCTTCCAGGTGGTTATACCTACAATATAAAGGAAAGGGGTACCATGCTTTCCAGTGGGCAGCGACAGCTGATAGCTTTTTTAAGGGCTTATGTTAGTAACCCCAGTATTCTGGTGTTGGATGAGGCTACTTCGTCCGTAGATACCTATTCGGAACAGTTGATACAGCGCGCCACAGAAAAAATTACGGAGGGTCGTACTTCAATTATTATCGCCCATCGTTTGGCAACGATTAAAAAGGCCGACAAAATATTGGTGATGCAGGACGGATTGATTGTGGAGACCGGAACCCACAAAGAGCTATTGAAGCAAAAAGGATACTACCAAAACCTTTATGAAGCGCAATTCTTGGCCGAAGAGGTGGCCTAAGGGTTATATTAATGGTGTTGGAATCAGAGCAGATCGGATTTTATTAAACTGGCCAGTTCTTCCGTATCCTTAAACAGTACAAATTCCCCATTTTTTATATAGGATATAAGGCCGGTTTCCTCGCTTACAATTAGGGCAAGGGAATCGGTTTTTTCGGTAATACCAACTGCAGCCCTATGTCTTAGGCCAAAACGCAATGGAATGGAGCGTTCATTGGAGACGGGAAGAATTACCCTTGTCGCTACTATAAAATTATCCTCAATAACCACTGCGCCATCATGTAAGGGACTATTCTTATAAAAAATACTTTCCAGAATAGGTTGGGTAATTTCTATATACATTTTATCACCGCTAGACTTTACAAAGTCCAAGGAATTATTTCGGGCAATAACTATTAGCGCGCCAGTTTTTGTGTTTCCCATTCTTTCACAGGCCGAAATAATGGCATCTACATTTGTTCCAATGGTCAGTCCGTCTTCTTTTAAGAATTTAAAATGTTTTAGAAAGTTGCGTTTGGAAGCAAAATTGGTAGAACCTACCATTAACAGGAACTTTCTAATTTCCTGTTGGAAAACTATAATAAGGGCAATTAGACCCACTTGCATAAAACCACCTACCATGCTACTGATCATTTTCATTCCCAGGACTTCCGTCAATTTCCAAAAGGCCCAAACGATGACAATACCAATAAAAATGTTAATGGCTACGGTTCCCCGGACCAATTGGTATACATAATACATGAGTACAGCCACCAAAAAGATGTCTATTATATCTGTAACACTAAAATCTAAGAAATTTAAAAAATCCAATCCTGTGGTTTTTGTAAAAATAGGAAATAAGCTATAACCGAATATTAAATTCCGAAAAATGTTTTGGTCCTTTTTTAAACAATTTCCCTATGCCGATAATTTAAATAGGTACCTATGGATTATAGGAGCCTTGGATGGCTTTGAATAATTTAATGCATTCCATGGCTTCCTTAACATCATGTACCCTCAATATTTGTGAGCCTTTGATCAGCGCATACATATGTAATGCCGTACTGCCATTTAAAGCTTTGGCCGGAGAGCTATCAAGAAGTCTATAAATCATGGATTTTCGGCTTATGCCCGTTAATATTGGTAGTTCCAGGCTGTGCAATAAATTAAATTTTTTTAAAATCTCATAATTCTGCTCCAAAGTTTTTGCAAAACCAAAGCCGGGGTCAATGATAATATCATTGATGCCAAAACTCCTTGCCAAGGCCACTTTTTCCGAAAAGTAATAGAGAATTTCGCCTATTAGATTTTCATAATTTGTCTTGCCCTGCATACTGTTGGGGGTACCTTTCATATGCATCATGATGTAGGGTACGCGGTGTTTGCCAACAATTGCCAACATTTCAGGATCTAAATTACCAGCGGAAATATCATTTATTATGGCAGCTCCAAGACTTAGGCATTCATCGGCCACACTACTTCTAAAGGTGTCAATGGACAATAGGATGTCCGGGAAAGTATTGAGCAATAGTTTTGTAATTGGAATAATTCGTGTCAACTCCTCTTTTTCATCTACGTGTGCCGCACCGGGTCGTGAACTATACGCCCCAACATCTATAAAGGTGGCGCCACTTGCCAACATGTTTTTTACTTGGGAAATAATGTCGGCTTCGTTCTTGTATTTGCCACCATCGTAGAAAGAATCTGGAGTTATATTGAGTATGCCCATTACTCTTGGTGTACTTAAATCCAATAAATTTCCTTTGCAGTTAATGGTCATGTTTTTTGTAAGATAAAAGGCTGTAAAACTTTGGGTAGTTAAGTTTAAACCTCGATTTTTGATTAGTTTAAAATTTTAAGCGAAATTTACACAAATTAGAAAGATTAAATGCATAATACTTCCGAGCAATACAATGCCGTTATTAATATTTGTAGGGAACTTTTCCTGAAAAAAATGCAAGATTACGGTAGTGCATGGCGAATTTTAAGGCTTCCATCACTTACAGATCAAATATATATCAAGGCACAACGCATTAGAAGTTTGCAGGAAAATGAAGTGCGTAAGGTAGATGAGGGTGAGATCTCAGAATTTATCGGAATTATTAATTATTCCGTAATGGCCTTAATTCAAATTGAAAAAGGAATTGTTGATCAACCAGATCTGTCCCCTTCCGAAGCGGTAACATTGTTTGACAAACATATTTCCGTCACCAAAACCTTAATGGAAAATAAAAACCACGACTATGGGGAAGCTTGGCGGGAGATGAGGGTAAGTTCCCTTACGGATTTGATCTTGCAAAAGTTGTTGCGCGTTAAGCAGATAGAGGATAATAAAGGTAAAACATTGGTAAGCGAAGGGATAGACGCCAACTATCAGGACATGATCAACTATGCTGTATTTGCAATGATACATTTAGGAAAAGAAACTAAATCCTAAAACTCCAATTTTAAATATTGGATATTGAACAATGAATTATTGTGAGATTAAGATAATTGGGAAAACGATAAAATTTCAAATCGGATTTGGATTTGGATTCATTAAAAGAGAATTGAATTAGAATATGAAATATATAGTGGCATTGTGCCGTATTATTGTCGGCGTTTTATTTATTATCAGTGGATTTATTAAGCTAAATGACCCTGTTGGGTTTTCCTTTAAATTGGAGGAATATTTTAGTCCAGGCGTACTGGATTTAGATTTTCTGATGCCCTATGCCCTGGGGATTTCAATCTTTGTGGTAATTCTGGAGGTATTGCTGGGTGTAATGCTATTAATAGGTTTTCGAATTAAAATTACACTTTGGAGTCTGCTTTTAATGATCGTATTCTTCACTTTCCTAACCTTTTACTCTGCTTATTTTAATAAGGTTACCGATTGTGGCTGTTTTGGAGATGCCATAAAACTAACGCCTTGGGAATCCTTTACCAAGGATGTAATTTTATTGGTACTCATTGTTATACTTTTTTTAGGGGTTAAACATATTAAATCGCCATTAGGGAACAGAAGTCAAAGGCTACTTGTGGGGCTTAGTTTGTTGATAAGTGCTATCTTTGCCTATTATGTGCTTAACCACTTACCAGCGATAGATTTTAGACCTTATAAAATTGGAGCTAACATAGAGGAAGGCATGAGCGTTCCAGAAAATGCACCGGTTGCCATTTTTGATTATAGTTGGAAGTTCAATGTGGACGGGGAAGAAAAAGTGGTGGTGACCAATGGGGATTATCCCTCGGTAGAAGGAGAATTTATTGGTGTGGAAACAAAGGAAATTCAGAAGGGATACCAACCCCCGATACATGATTTCACTATTGAGCGGGATGGGGAAGATTTTTCGGCCTCCCTGTTACAGGAACCGAAATTGGTAATGGTAATCGCATATGATCTGGCGAAAAGCCACTACAATGTCTTTAGTGATATTAAGGAGGTTACGGATAAGGCTATTAAGAACGGTTATAAGGTTATTGGAATGTCCGCTTCCGGTCCGGATTATACTCAAAAAATGATTAAGGAATATAAATTGAGTTTCGATTTTTATTTCACGGATGAAACCACTTTAAAAACAATTGTACGGTCTAATCCAGGTGTCTTGGTTTTGGAGCATGGCACTATCAACCAAAAAGTCCATTACAACGACCTGGAGGATTTAGAGTTTAAATAGCAAGTGTGGACATTTGCTGAATCAAAAAGACAAAATCTTTAATTACAAAAGAGAACAATATAAATTAGAATCGAAATGAGAAGTAAAATAGTTGCAGGAAATTGGAAAATGAACAAGAATTTAGCGGAAACGGAAGTGTTGTTGGCCGAACTTACCGCTAAACTTCCGGATACTAAAGCAGAAGTAATGGTGGCACCAACTTTTGTGAATTTGGCCGCAGCGGTAGATAAATTGAAATCGTCTACCATTGAGGTTATTGCACAGAATATGCATTTTGCTGAAAGTGGGGCCTATACGGGAGAAATTTCTGCCAATATGCTTTTAGGTATTGGTATAGATACCGTCATTATAGGACATTCGGAAAGAAGAGCCTATTTTGGGGAGACCGATGAAATTTTATCAAAGAAGGTAGCGGCCGCCTTGGCCAATAACATGAGGGTAATGTTTTGTTTTGGAGAGGAATTGGAAGATCGTAAGTCTGAAAATCACTTTAAAGTAGTGGAAAGTCAATTGAAAAATGCTTTATTTTCTTTGGACGCCTCAAGCTGGAGCAAAATTATCTTGGCATATGAGCCTGTTTGGGCAATTGGAACGGGAGAAACGGCATCGCCGGAACAAGCACAGGAAATGCACGCGTTTATTCGTAATACAATTACCAACGCATACGACTCTGGTATAGCGAATAATGTTTCCATACTTTACGGAGGTAGTGTAAAACCTAACAATGCCGTAGAAATCTTTTCTAAACCAGATGTGGACGGAGGTTTAATTGGAGGAGCTGCATTGGTAGCGGATGATTTTATTGCGATAATTAAAGCAATATCATAAAGAATAATATAAAATTCAATATCTGTTCAAATTCACCATTTTCAGTGGTTTGGATACAATAAAATATTTGGAAAGGCCCGTTGTATTATCAACGGGTTCTTTTTCTCCAATAGGATGGTCAATTAGCTAATTTTAATAAAATGTCGAATTCCATATATATCGAGTATAATTTTAAGGTAGATCCTGTTCAACCAGCTTCTGACATCCTGATAGCTGAATTGGGGGAAGTTCAATTCGAAAGTTTTGTGGAACAAGAGGATGGGGTACAAGCTTATATAAAAAAGGAAGATTGGAATCCAAATATTTTGGATGACTTAGAAATTCTTGAAAATCCATTGTTTAAAATTGAGTATGAATATTCGGAGATAGAGCAGGAGAATTGGAACGCTACATGGGAAAGTAATTTTAATCCCATTCAAGTGGGAGACCAGTGCGTGGTGAGAGCTCCTTTTCATGAGAAGCCCAAAGTGGATTATGATATTATTATTGAACCTAAAATGAGTTTTGGTACTGGGCATCATGAAACTACCCATATGATGTTACAGCACATTCTAGATCATGACTTTAATGGTAAATCTGTCTTGGACATGGGGAGTGGAACAGGGGTTTTAGCTATTTTGGCAGCAATGAAAGGAGCCAAGGATATAGATGCCATAGATATAGATAACTGGTGCTACCTTAATGCTCAGGAAAATGTTGAGCGAAATAATTGTGGCCATATCAATGTTTTTGAAGGTACTGCCGATCTATTGGTAGATCAAAAATATGATATTATTATAGCCAATATAAATAGAAACATTCTGTTGGAAGATATTCCGGCCTATGTAAAATGCCTAAACAAAGGCGGAACTATGTTCTTGAGTGGCTTTTATGTGCAGGATATACCCCAGATTACGGAAAGATGCATGGAAGTAGGGTTAAAATTTGAAAAAAATCTGGAAAAGAATAATTGGGTTGCAGTAAAATATGTATTTTAGAAGGTATTAAAATTGAATTCTATGAGTACCAAAGAAAAAGTCTCGGAAGAATTGCTTTTGGAAGAGGAGACGCTAAAACAAAATGAGATTGTTTTGTTCAATGATGAGGTTAATACTTTTGATCATGTCATTGAAACATTAATAATGGCCTGTGACCATACTCCGGAACAGGCGGAGCAATGCTCCTTAATTGTTCATTACAATGGTAAATGTACTGTTAAAACAGGGGAGTATAACGATTTGGAGCCAAGATGTAGTAAGCTTCTGAACGCAGGATTAAGTGCTGAAATCGTGTAAGTAGAAAATAGTTCCAAAGAGCCTATTCTTAATTAAACAAATCAACAGCCTTGTTAAGGTAAGGGATAAATATGGCCATTCCTGTCTCTCATGATTTATCTTGCCAATACTTAGGAAATTTCCTAAAGGTAAAATTCAACCACAATACTGTTTATATGGAGTCTTTTGTCTTAATGGGGCAATTTGTTCTGCAGTAGGCCGTAGATAAAAGTTCCCAAAAGGGCGGCTCCAATTACAATAAACATACTAAAAACACCAGTGCCTACTAAAATGTACATAGGTCCTGGGCAAGCACCTGCCAAAGCCCATCCAAATCCAAAGATGGTACCCCCAAGAATATATCTTGCCACTCCTTTATCTTTTGGAGCCAAATCTATTTCTCTACCTTCAATACTTTTTACCTTGTATTTTTTAAAGATCCAAATAAATAGTACGCCAAGAAATACTGCAGAGCCGATAATTCCGTACATATGAAAGGATTGAAACTTGAACATTTCATAGATACGATACCAGGATACTGCTTCCGATTTTACCAGAACAATACCAAAGAAGATACCTACCAACAAGAATTTTAAAAATTTCATTTTTGTTTATGTTATGTACTTATTGCTGAAACAATTTCTCCAGTCTAAGCTTATTATTAATTGATTGTTCTTTTTATAACTTCCTAATTGAAAATTTTGCCCATTACAATGACGGTGTAAATTCCGAACCTCATTTTAGGCCCCAAAAATTAGGGGTAAAATAAAGAAGGTCATTATAAGTCCGCCTATGAAAAATCCTATTACCGCTATTAACGAGGGCAGCTGAAGGTTGCTTAAGCCTGTAATAGCATGGCCCGAAGTACATCCTCCGGCATACCTGGTTCCAAAGCCAACCAAAAATCCAGCAATGACCAAAATCGATATCCCTTTTGCGCTCAGAACATTTTCCCAGCTATAAATTTCGGGAGGTAGGAGGGATTCCCCAACCTCATTAAATCCTAAATTATTTAATTCTGAAATGGTCTCGCTGCTCAGGGCAATTGCCGAACCATCCGATAAAAATTGTGTTGCTATAAATCCACCAATAATAGCACCTAGAACAACGGTCAGATTCCAGCGCTGGGCCTTCCAGTCGAACCTGAAATAGTCTGAATATTTCCCAGCACCACCAATACTGCAAAGTGTTTGTAAGTTGGACGACATGCCGAATGTTTTTCCAAAATACACCAACATTAGCATCGTAAAGGCAATCAAAGGCCCGGAAACATACCATGGCCATGGTTGAAGTATATATTCCATATTATCAATTTAATCTGCAAAGATAAAGGTATCTAAAAATCTGAATGTAATAATTGTTACACAAGACTTTTTGAAGGCAATGTGGATTAGTTTTAGTTGAGTACTATCTCATCCACAAATAACCAACTTTTGCCTCCTGGGTTGGGATGCCAGGAAGGATTCTTAAGTTGACTCATTACTTCTACTTTTACGAAATTGGATTTCGTTGGTGGTATGTTAAGGTCGAAAAATTGAAATTTGGTATCTGAATTAGGTCGTTCTGCCTTTAATTTTTCCGTATGTACAAGTCTAAAATTGTTTCCATCCTGGGATACCCATACCTTGAATCCTGTAGGAAAGAAAATCCATTTCTCAGGTGAAGAAAAGGCGCCTACGGACACCGTAGATATCAATTCTTCTTTTTTGAGTTTTAAGGTAGCAGCAAAATTGCTGCCTTCATAACCGATCCAATTCCCATCAACAAAATTAATAGTTCCCCTTTTTAGATCTATCAAGGTATTTCCCCCATTTCCCTTGTATTTGTCGTTAGGTTTATTGTTCAGCGTTATGGAACTGGGAAGAATGTTCGATTTTTTAAAACTTACTGTTTTTACCGTACTTAAATCCCATCCCGGTTTATGGCTTACTGCCTTGATCTGAGCAGAATTGTTGAGTACAATGGGTTTATTATATTTAGTGGATGTGGTGTCGGGTTCAGAACCATCCAAGGTGTAATAGATGTCTACACCCTTAAAAAAATAATCCAACGTAACCTCTATGGAATCCGTAAAAAAGTCGGTATCAGCTATAATGGACGGAGGTTCCAAGCTAGACGGAGTAAAGAGGTCTTCATCCAAACTAACGACCGTAACAGCAGGATGTTTACTGCTATAACCATCTAGAGCTTCCTTGCTGATTTTTGAATTCCATGGGTATAAAGTTTTTAAACCGGAAAGGGCGGTTAATTTTTCCAGACCCTTATCGGTAATTTCAGTACCGTATATATTTAGGGACTCCAAGTGTTTTAAATTGCTTAGAGTTTCCATAGACTTATCCGTAATAGCTGTATTTTGTAATTGTAGTTTTGTAAGATTTTTAAAAGAAGTTAAATACGAAGAAATAGTGTCACTAAAATTGGAGTTGGCCAAATTGAGTTCAACAATGTTTTCGGCATGCTTTTTTAATGCCTTGAGATTACTTTTTCCTAAATCCTTAATACCGGACAAGTTTACGATCAACAACGGATTTTTTGCTGCCAATTTCGTAACCACTGGGCCATTTATGTTTATGGAGGCCAGCCAGTCTTCGGGAACCACTTCCACTTCTTTTGCAATAACGGCCCTTGTGGATGTATCCTCTTCCAATGAATTTAAAATAGCACTGATTTTCTCTGTCTTGTCCAGTGTCCCAGCAACGCAATCAAAACAGTTTTCATGACCGATCCACCATTCCAATAATTCTATTTCATGATTGGTAAGTTGTACTTTGCCCTTTGGCGGCATATGATCCTCGTCTTCCATTGGTAGTTTAATATGATGTATCAAACTTGGCAATTCCCCCTCTTCTGCCAACAAAATACTACCGGAATCTCCACCGTTAAGTAACTGCGCTTTATTGGTCATTATTAAACCTCCCTTAATTTTATTGGGATTGTGGCAGCTTACACACTTATCATCCAGAATGGGCTTTACAATATCGTTAAAAACAAGTGCCTTGTCAACGTCGGTAATGACTGGTTTTTTAATTTGTCCATTATTGAAAAGGTAATCCTCGCCATGGGTCATACTGCCCCCAAAATGTCCGGTTAAACTTAAGAGTCCCATTACTGCGATAAAAAGAGGTAAATAAATGGTTTTGGACCACGACCTGGGATATTTTTTTATGAGATAGAGCGAGATAGAGCCAATGGCCAAGCCAACAGCCATCCAACGATGTCTAAATAATAAGGTCTCGTCATAACCTCCATCCTCTCCCAATAACCAACCGCTACCCACGGATAATACTGTAGTCAAGGCTGCCATGGCAAGGGCAAATGTGATTAACTTGTATTCCGTACCGGAAGCTTTCTTTCTAAAGTAAAGTTCCATTAGAAAGGCCAAAACAAGTATGCCAATGGGCAAATGTACCAATAGGGGGTGTAGGCGCCCAATGTTTATAATCTGTAGTATCATTTTATGCTATCAATATTTCATCCAAAAACATCCATGGTCGGGTGTTCTTACCTTGGCGTATTTCCTCTTTTGTTTTTAATTTCCGGTTACAGCCAATAAACATCTAAACCATTAACATGAAACTCCATAACCATTCTGTTGTATTGTTGAATTTTCATTTAAGTCAAAATATCCTTAACAATATGTCCCTCAACATCGGTTAGTCTAAATCTTCTTCCCTGATACTTATAGGTTAATTTTTCATGGTCTATGCCCAATAAATGCAGCATTGTAGCCTGAAAGTCATGTACATGGACCGGGTCTTTAACAATGTTGTATCCAAAATCATCCGTTTCCCCATAAACCATTCCCGGCTTAATACCGCCGCCAGCCATCCAAATAGTGAAAGATCTTGGGTGATGGTCCCTGCCGTAACTGGTATCGGTTAAAAGGCCTTGGGAATAATTGGTCCTTCCAAATTCTCCTCCCCAAATAACTAGGGTGTCTTCCAGTAATCCACGTTGTTTTAGATCGGCCACAAGGGCTGCAGAGGCTTGGTCTACGTCTTTTGCCTGTTTCGCTATGGCTCCAGGAAGATTGTCGTGTTGGTCCCATCCCATATGGTATAATTGGATAAAACGTACGTCCTGTTCCGCCAATCTCCTTGCCAAAAGGCAATTTGCGGCGTAAGTACCTGGAATTTTTGCTTCAGGTCCGTACATTTCATAAATATAGTCGGGTTCCTTGGTCGTGTCCATTACATTGGGGACCGAGGTCTGCATCCTATAAGCCATTTCATACTGTGCAATCCTACTTTTAATTTCTGGGTCACCGGATTCTTGGTAATGTTTATCGTTCAATGCGGCTAAATTATCCAGCATTTCCCGTTTAACCTCCTTGGTAATGCCCTTGGGGTCATTTAAATACAATACAGGGTCTTTGGCAGCCCTAAATTGTACTCCTTGGTGTAGGGAATGTAAAAACCCATTGCCCCATAATCTGGTGTATAATGGTTGTCCATTGGGTCTGCCGGTACCGCGCGACAATAGCACCGTAAATGCAGGGAGATTTTCATTTTCGCTACCCAAACCATAACTTAACCAAGATCCTATGCTGGGTCTTCCAGGTTGCTGGGACCCTGTTTGAAAAAAGGTAACAGCAGGGTCATGGTTGATGGCTTCTGTATACATGGATTTTATGATACACAGTTCATCCACCATTTTGGCCGTGTAAGGAAGTAGTTCACTGATATATGTGCCGTTCTTCCCGTGTTGATTAAAATTAAATAGAGATCCGACCAAGGGAAATTTGTCCTGTCCCGCGGTCATGCCCGTAAGGCGTTGTCCGTTCCTAATGGATTCTGGGAGATCTTCTCCACGTCTTTGGTTCAGCAAAGGCTTATAGTCAAAAAGTTCCAGTTGGGATGGCCCCCCACTTTGAAACAGATATATCACCCTTTTAATTTTAGCGGGATGATGTAGCGAATTTAAAATTCCCTTTACCCCATTTAAACTATCATCCTTGGTTAAAATTCCATTTTTATCTTTTCTAAACAGGTTGGCGCCCAATAAGGATGCCAATGCCACGCCACCTACTCCTAGGGCCGTTTTGCCTAAAAATGACCGTCTATTTAATATCAACGACCTTTCTTCTATAATTTTTTTCTCACTCATAATCAGCCTCTGGTTATAGTTTCATCCAAGTTTAAAATGGTGTGTGCAGTTAAAGCCAATGCCGCCAATTGGGTTTCTGAAATGTTTTTGTCAATTTCAGTTGCTCCAATGGACAAGTACTCCTGGGCCTCTATTCCTTCTCCCTCAACTTTTTGGAGCATACTGGTGTAATAATCGCTCAACATGGTCAATTCTTCCTCATCTGGAGCTCTAGAGGTTGCCTGCATAAATATGTAGCTAATTTGATCATTGGTTTCTTTATTTCGATCAATGGCATTTCTGGCAAGTATTCTTGAGGCCTCAATAATTTGAGGGTCGTTTAGTAAGACCAAGGCCTGTAAAGGTGTATTGGTCTCTTGGCGTTTTACCGAACAAAGATCTCTGGAAGCTGCATCAAAAGTCATCATGCTCGGGGGAGGTACCGTTCTCTTCCAAAAAGTGTACAAACTTTTTCTATAAAGATCCTTCCCAGTACTTGTAATGTATGTGGCCGTACTTCCACCACCACCACCTGTGGTTGCTTCCCAAATGCCATCTGGTTGATAAGGCTTAACACTTGGCCCACCCACTTCCTTGTTGAGCAATCCACTTATTTTCAGAGCCTGGTCCCTTATTAATTCTGCCGTAAGCCTTAATCTTGGGGCACGTGCCAAAAGGCGGTTTTCAGGATCTAATTCTTGTAATTCCTTGGAAACTTTGGTGCTCTGTTGATAGGTTGCAGAAAGGGCTATATACTTTAAAATCTTTCTTGTGTCCCAGCCTTCATCCCTAAATTTTATGGCCAGAAAGTCCAACAATTCGGGATGTGTCGGCAGTGATCCCTGATTACCGAAATCGAAGGAAGAAGCCACCAAGCCGCTACCGAACATGCGTTGCCAGTACCTGTTTACAGTAACCCTGGCGGTCAATGGATTTTCCTTGTGGAACAACCATTTGGCAAGTCCCAATCTATTTTTGGGATAGTCCTCCGGAAAAGGGAGTATAGCCTCGGGTGTGTTGGGGTATACCTGTGTTGTGGGCTGGTCATAGACGCCCCTGTTGAGTATATACGAAGGCCTTATCTCCTCCATCTCGTTCATTACCATGACAGGAACTTCCTTCATGCTCGTTTTTTGAAGTTGTACAAAACTCAGTATGCCATTTTTTTCCTTTTCCGTTATGGTCATATAGGGTTTTGGAATTTTCCCCGCACCCCCTGGTGTCAATCCAAGTTCATCTATATTGTTGAAAAAACTAAATAATTCAAAGTGGTTTTTTTGGCTTATAGGGTCGTATTTGTGGTCATGGCAGCGCGCGCACTCAAAGGTTAAACCCAGAAAAGCAGTACCAAAGGTCACTGCCCTGTCCTCCACATACTCAATTCTATATTCCTCTGGTATAACGCCTCCTTCAAAGGTAATCTTGTGGTTTCTATTAAAGCCCGTGGCAAGTATATGTTCTGCATTGGCATTGGGCAAAAGATCCCCAGCTAATTGATAGGTAACAAATTGATCGTATGGCAAGTTTTCCTTAAAGTCGTGTATAACCCAATCCCGCCAAGGCCACATGATACGTTCAAAATCATCTTGGTATCCATGGGTGTCCGCATAACGGGCAATATCCATCCATTCAGAGGACATATGTTCGGCATAGTCTACTGTGGTTAAAAGGGAGTCTATAATTTTTTCGTAGGCTGAAGGTGAATCGTTTTTCACGAAAGCTTCAATTTGTGATACGCTAGGTGGTAATCCTGTAAGGTCGTAAAATACCCGGCGCAATAACTTCTCTTTGGAGGCTTTTTCGTTGGGTTCCAATCCATTTTGTTCCAGTTTTGATAAAACAAATTGGTCAATTTCATTTTGAACCCAAGTAGTGTTATTTGTCTTCGGCACTTTAGGTGTCTCAGGAGCAATAAACGCCCAATGGGTTTTAAATTCAGCGCCCTGCTCTATCCATTTTTTTAGAATCTCTTTTTCATAGTCATTAAGTGTTAGGTTGGATTCCGGTGGTGGCATCATCAAAGATTCGTCCTGGGTGTATATGCGATTTACCAATTCGCTTTTTTTTACATCACCTGGTACAATGGCGTAATGGTCTTTGTTTTTGCCCAGTGCGGTATAAGCATCTTCAGCGGTGTTCAAAGAAAGTCCACCCTCAATGGCATTTTTATCCGGTCCATGGCATTTGAAACAGCGGTCAGATAAAATTGGTTTTACGTCAAAAGTAAAGTCGATTTTGTCGGGAACCTTCCCTTTAAATTCACCACTTTTGGTGGTTTCCGTGGTTTGTACACCCGTATTGCAACCTAAGGTGACTATAGCGAGAATTAATACCAACAGTACACAAGACCTAGTTTGGGAATGTGGATAGATATATTTTAGAGGTTTGATAGACATTTGACTTTTGGTAATTTAATACCCTCTAAATTACTGCTTTTGCATTTATTTAACAGTAAATTTCGACAAATGACTATTTAGGAAAGCTAAATGCTGCTGGAAAAATGGAATTAATTGTAATTGCGAGGATTTATTCCAAACTCTCATCAAGAATTTTACTTTTAACATCGTTTAGATAACTGCGACCAATGGTGTATCTAATACCCTGGACCTCCACACTGTTACCTTCAATAGCTTCTATTTTATCAATTGCTATGGTATAAGACCTATGAATTCTAATGAATTTATCCGATGGAAGTTCTTCAGTAAAACTGCTCAACGTTCTGTGAATAATAAATTTGTTGGCTTTTGTCTTTATCCTGATATAATCCTTTAAACTTTCTATGACGATTATGTCATCCAAATAAATCTTCTGTAATTTTTTCTTATCAACCTTTACGAAAATGCTGTGATTTTCATTGGTGTTCTGTACTTCTTTCTTAGGAAATCCTTCCTTAAGGTTTATTATTCTGTGAACTGTTTTTAAAAATCTGTGAAATGGTATTGGTTTCACTAAATAATCTATTGCTTCCAGTTCAAAACTTTTAAGGGCATAATCCTCATGGGCAGTGGTCATTACCACCATAGCTTTGGAATTTATACTTCCTAGTAAGTCCAGACCGTTCATAATGGGCATATTGATGTCCAAAAATATAATGTCGACCTCATTTCTTTGTAAAAAAGTGGAAGCGTCAATTGCATTGGTAAAGGTCTGTACTAGCGACAGTTCTTTAATTTGTTCTATATAGTTTTTTAATATATTGATAGCTAGGGGTTCATCGTCAATTATTATTACCTTAAAACTCATTACACCTTTAATTTAAGAATAACATTATACATTTTATCTTTTTCAAATATAGAAAGATTATAATCTTCTGGTTCATAACCCAATTTCAGTCGTTTTTTTACGTTGGTGAGTCCAATTCCACAATCCGTTTTATTTAATTTATTTCGTGTTGCATTTGGTGGTAAGTTATTGCTCACTTCAAAATTTAAAATATTGTCAATTACCTCCATGCGTATTTTGATGTACATTTCGCCTATATTTTTACCGGCACCGTGTTTAAAGCAATTTTCAATAAAGGGCATTAAAAGCATAGGAGCAATTTTTTTTTCTTCAATATCCCCTGCAACATTCACATCAATTTTTAACGAATTGTCGAATCTAATTCGTTCCAAATCGATATAATTTTGGATGCATTCAATTTCTCTTGCCAAATCTTGATAGGGTTTGTCCGTGCCATATAACAGGTAACGCATTAATTCGGACAACCTTAATACAATTTCTGGAGCTCGGTCAGATTTTTCTAAAGTTAATGAATATATATTGTTTAGGGTGTTAAAGAAGAAATGTGGGGATACTTGAGATCTAAGGAATTTCAATTCGGTAGTCAATTGCCTTTTCTCCAATTCATGCAATTTGCTATTTTCATTGAGCCAATCCACCGTAATTTTTATAGCTGTTACAAAAGACATCACATAAAGTTCTCCCAACATAGTAACAATAGCGTAATTTAAAGTGAGGCTTTCAACGTCCCCTGCCTCTGGCATTACATTATTGCTTACTAAATAATAGGTAAGGTTGAATTTTACCAAAAGGCCAACAAATAATGTGGCGAGCAATAAAACGGTGTAAGTGAAGTATCTTTTGGTGTAAACAAATTTTGGCATTAAGAAATAAATATTGAAATATGCCAAGGCCATATGTATGGGGAACCCCAGGAGATTGGTTTTTATGGAATAGGCAAAATCCTGATGTAGATTCCCCCAACGGAAAATATTGAAAAGGATATATACGGCCCAAAAAATGATATGATGCTTGTAGGTAATATTGAAATCGCCAGAGCTATTTCTACCAAGTAATTTATGATTCAGCTTTTTAATTTGCATAGGTCCTGATTACTGACTTTATTTCTAAAATTAGGCGTTTGGCTTTACGGGCAGGTTGTTGGTCTAAATTTATTCTCCTTCCTCGAAAAAAAATTAAATATTTAATTCTGATTAGTAGTAACCGCTAATATTTTTTATATAATTCATGAAATGTGGCTGCATCGCCAGGAAAATTCGGGGAATTTATAAAAAAAATAAGAGTAGTTGTCTTTTATGGCGAAAAATCAATAGGCTGTGGCCATTTTTAAACCTTTAAAGGCACGAAATCCTAATTGGCGGACTATTTTCTACAACACTAAAATAAATTTTAATGAACGTAATTGATGTTGCAATTATTATAGCCTATATAGTACTTACACTTTTTGTTGGTATTTGGGTATCAAAAAAAGCATCCAAGGGGCTCAAGTCTTACTTTTTAGGAGGCAACAACATAAAATGGTATTATCTGGGACTCAGTAATGGCTCGGGTATGTTTGATGTTTCCGGTACTGCCTGGATGGTTGGAATCCTGTTTTTGTACGGGGTAAAAAGCTTTATGTTCATGTGGCTTTGGCCTATTTGGAATCAGATTTTCGTGATGATGTTTTTGGCGGTTTGGATACGGAGATCAAATATTATGACCGGTTCGGAATGGATACTTACCCGTTTTGGGGATGATAGGGCCGGGAGGGCTTCCCATAGTATAGTTGCCGTATTTGCTATTGTAGCGGCCGTAGGATTTATTGCTTATTTCTTTGAAGGTGTCGGTAAATTTTTGACCATTATCCTGCCCTGGGATCTGGCCCTACATTTTGGAGAAATGGTTTTACTTACCTCCGAGCAGTCATATGCTATGATCATCATATTTTTGACTACTATTTATACGGTAAAAGGGGGAATGTTCTCCGTGGTGGCCACTGAGGTTTTACAGTATATTATCATGGTAATCGCGGGAATTCTAGTGGCAGGATATGCCTTTTTTGCTTTTACAGATGTAGAAATCAATTCGGTTATTAGTACGGAATGGAAAAATGTCTTTTTTGGCTGGGAATTGGGCACCCATTGGGATGCTGAATTTGAGGCGTTTAATAATTTGATCGATTCCGAGGGATATAAGATGTTCGGAGCTTTAATAGGGATGACACTTTTTAAAGGTTTCTTTGCCAGTATAGCGGGACCAACACCCAGTTACGACCTTCAAAGAATCTTGTCTACCCGAACAGTTAAGGATGCCGCTTATATGAGCGGGTTTACTAATTTGGTGCTGTTTATACCAAGGTATTTATTAATAACTGGTATTGTTGTCATTGCCTTGGTGGTACTAACACCGGAAATGATTGCCAATCCGAGACTTACGGGTGCCGAGTTGGAGATTTTGCTTCCCAAAGTAATCAACTTTCATGTGCCGGTAGGGATAAAAGGCTTGCTGTTGGCCGGTTTGCTTGCGGCTTTTATGTCCACTTTCTCAGCTTTTGTAAATGCGGGTCCAGCTTACTTGGTCAATGATATCTATAAAAAATATTTTAAGCCGGAAGCATCACATAAGCATTATATAAAGGTGAGTCATATAGCCTCATTTTTGGTAGTAATTTTAGGTGTTTTTATGGGATTTTTTGCAGATTCCATCAATTCACTGACCCTTTGGATAACAAGTGCGCTTTTCGGGGGATATGTTGCAGCTAATTTTTTAAAATGGATATGGTGGCGATTTAACGGTTGGGGCTATTTTTGGGGTATGTTGTCCGGTTTGATAATTGCTTCATTACAATTTGTGCTGGATAACAACAAGGGTAATTTTACGGAGGGTAGCTTGTTATACGAGCTTTCCCATGTCCATGCCATTTACTTATTTCCTATTATTTTTGGGGTCTCTATATTGGGTTCGTTTTTGGGAACCTATTTTAGCCCTGCGACTGACAAGGAAGTATTAAAATCCTTCTACAAAAATGTGAAACCATGGGGTTGGTGGAATCCGATATATAAAGAAATAAAGGCGGAAGATCCCAAATTTGAAAAGAACAATGAATTTTGGTGGGATATGATGAACTGTGCCATTGGTATAATATGGCAGTCCAGTATGATCGTGCTGCCCATATACTTTATGATTAGGGATTATCCCAAGGCTTTCATTGCATTTTTGGTATTTGGTGTCACCTCGGCAATTTTAAAGTTTACCTGGTTGGATAAAGTTCGAAAAATACCAAATTAGAAAAATTGACAAGTTTCAGAAACTAAGTTTTAGATAGATTACATTAGAGAGAAATAAGATTAGTTATAATATTTAAATCAAAATAAAGTGAGTAACATTCCATGGCAAGAAAGGCCTGCCAATAGTGCAGATGTAGTTTGGCGATATACAGAGAATCCTGTGGTAAAGAGAGATGCAATCCCTTCTTCCAACAGTATTTTTAATAGTGCAGTAGTACCATTTAAAGATGGGTTTGCCGGGGTATTCCGCTGTGATAATAAGGCGGTGCAAATGAATATTTTTACAGGTTTTAGCAAGAATGGTATAGATTGGGATATTAACCATGACCCCATTCAATTCCAGGCCGGTAATACTGACATGATCGAATCCGATTATAAATACGACCCCAGGGTGGTCTTTATAGAGGATAGGTATTGGATTACCTGGTGTAATGGGTATAATGGTCCAACTATTGGAATAGGATATACTTTTGATTTCAAGGAATTTTTTCAATGTGAAAATGCCTTTCTGCCTTTTAATAGAAATGGGGTGTTGTTTCCAGAAAAGATTGACGGGAAATATGCTATGCTTAGCAGGCCAAGTGATAATGGACATACGCCATTTGGTGATATCTACATTAGCTATAGTCCGGATATGAAGTTCTGGGGAGAACATAGATGTGTTATGAAGGTTACCCCATTTGTAGATAGTGCATGGCAGTGTACTAAAATTGGAGCCGGACCCATTCCTATTCTTACAGATGAGGGTTGGTTAACTTTTTATCATGGTGTAATAAATACCTGCAACGGATTTAGATATTCCATGGGAGCGGCTATTTTGGATAAAGAGCGCCCAGATCAAGTATTATATAGGACGAAGCCTTATTTATTGTCCCCCCAGACCAATTATGAATGTGTAGGCGATGTGCCAAATGTAGTATTTCCATGTGCTGCATTGCATTCTATTGAAGAGGACAAGGTTGCCATTTATTATGGGGCAGCGGACACGGTTACAGGTTTGGCATTTGGACGTATTTCTGAAATTGTAAAATTCACAAAGGAGAATAGTTTATAGCTCAGGCTTTTAAGTGGGATCGTCGGTGATTAAAAAGGAAACAACAAAAATCAAAATATGAGGCAAACTAATTTCAAACAAACCAATAGGTGGTCAATAGCAATTATATTTTTGTTTATTGGCATTACCGGGATAAACGGCCAAGAACTGGTGCCTAGGAACTATATCGCCTTTAAGGCGAATGAAACCTTGGTTATAGATGGAAAAGGAGATGATGCTTCATGGCAAAAAGCAACCTGGTCCCAAGATTATATTGATATCGAAGGTAAAATTACGCCTAAATATAGAACCAGGATGAAAATGTTATGGGATAACGATTACCTCTATGTTATGGCAGAAATGGATGAACCACATGTGTGGGCCACTTTAAAACAAAGGGATACCGTTATTTTTTATAACAATGATTTTGAAATTTTTATAGATCCCGATGGCGACACTCATAATTATTACGAATATGAGATGAATGCCCATAATACACTTTGGGACCTCTTTTTGACCAAGCCGTATAGGAATCACGGCAAAGTGATTGACAGTTGGGATATTCAAGGTGTAAAATCAGCGGTAAGTATTGATGGTACACTAAATGATTCATCGGATACGGATAAGGGATGGACGGTGGAAATAGCTATTCCATGGAAGGTAATTACGGAGGCGAGTAATGGTAATGATGTTCCGGAGAACGATTTTTGGAGGATTAATTTTTCTAGGGTCAACTGGAATTTCGATTTAACGGACGGGAGGTATTCCAGAAAAAAGGATGACAAGGGCAAGTTCCTTCCCGAATATAATTGGGTGTGGTCGCCACAAGGAGTTATTAATATGCATGAGCCAGAGCATTGGGGGTATGTTTATTTTTCTTCAGAAGAAGCGGGTGGAAAGGACAGTTTTTCAATTCCGCAGGACGACTACATAAAATGGCATTTATATTCCCTCTACAGAGGAGTTTTACAAGGGAAAAAGGGTGCTGAAAAGCAAGTCGCAACACCTAAGAATATTTTGGGCAAGTCTATAAAACCTAATTTGGATAAGCACCGATTTGGATATAATATTTGGGTTAAAAGTCCATTTACCGGAAAAATATTGAAGATAAGTGAGGATGGCGAATTTCGAAGTGTCGATGAATAAAAATGATGTGAGCGCATAAAATTTTAGGTGGTCAATGGAATTGAATAAAGGGAGAAAAATGAAAAATGCAATATTTCAAAGCTTAAGTATGATTCTGCTAGTTATTCTAGTGGGTTGTGGAGAGGAAAGTAGAACCATTTTTACGGAAAATGATATAAGTATCGTTCCCAAACCTTTGGAAATGAAATTTAACCAAGGCGCTTTTCGCTTTAACGAGGATACCAAATTGGTGGCACCAAAGGATCAAGGGGAGGTTTTGGATGTACTGAAGGATAAATTTACCGCAGCGGCCGGATGGACCTTGGAGGTGTTAGATACGGCACCAAGAAGCAATTTTGTCCTATTATCCACGGATTCGTCCATGGCCGAGGAAGGCTACGACCTAAAGGTGATGGATAATCAGATAATTATTAAAGCCAATGGCCTTAATGGATTTTTATATGGCTTGGAAACGATTAGACAATTACTTCCGGTCGCCATAGAAAGTAAAAGCCTGGTTAACAATATTAATTGGGATATTCCCAAGGTGGAAATTAAAGATAGTCCTCGATTTAAATGGCGAGGTTTTATGCTTGATGTTTCCAGGCACTTTTTTGATAAGGATTATGTTCTGGCTACCATAGACCAATTGGCCTTGTTAAAAATGAACACACTGCATTTGCATTTAGTAGATGATCAAGGGTGGCGAATAGAAATAAAAAAATATCCAAAATTAACGGAGGTGGGTGGTTTTAGGGTCGACCAAGAAGATAAGCCTTGGAATGCTCGGCCAACGCCGGATTTGGGGACAGAGACTACTTATGGTGGATTTTATACCCAAGAGGATATTAAGGAAATTGTAGCTTATGCCAGTAGTAGGGGAGTTACTGTGGTTCCGGAAATAGAGATGCCGGCGCACGTAATGAGCGCCATAGCGGCATACCCTGAATTATCATGTTTTCAAAAACCGATCATGGTACCTTCTGGAGGGGTGTGGCCCATAACTGAAATATATTGCGCTGGCAAGGATTCAACTTTCGAGTTTTTGGAGAACGTTTTATTGGAAGTAATGGAATTGTTTCCATCACAATACATTCATGTGGGCGGTGATGAGGCTACAAAGACCAACTGGGAGATATGCCCTGATTGCAAAAAAAGAGTGGCAAATGAAGGTTTGGCCAATGTTGAGGAACTTCAGAGCTACTTTATTCAGCGTATGGAACGTTTTCTAAGTTCCAAGGGAAGGATTTTATTGGGTTGGGATGAAATATTGGAAGGTGGATTGGCCCCTGGAGCAACCGTCATGAGCTGGCGAGGTGTAAAAGGTGGTCTGGAAGCTTCTGAGGCCGGACACGATGTGGTTATGACACCGAATTCACATTGTTATTTTGATTATTACCAAGGGGACCAAGATGCTGAGCCGTTAGCTTGGGGTGGTAATTTACCGCTAAGTAAGGTCTATCAATTTGACCCTGTGGTTGACGAAATGACAGCTGAGCAAGCTAAACATGTTTTAGGTGGACAGGCTAATTTATGGACGGAATATGTCCCGACATATGACCAAGCGGAATATATGACCTATCCACGTTTGGCCGCCTTGGCAGAAGCAGTTTGGAGTAGCAAGGCAAATAGAAATTGGGACGATTTTTCAAATAGGGTAGAAAGCTTATTCGAAAGATATGGAAAAATGGGAATTAATTACGCCAAAAGTGCCTATCAAGTAACGACTGAAACTTCGGTGGATCCTGAAAGTGCAGCTATTTCGATAGCGCTTAAATCAGAATTTACAGGCTCGGATATCCGTTATACCCTGGACGGAAGTGATATTACCGTAGCGTCCGAAAAGTACACTACTCCTATAGATATCAAAAAGACAACTACCATCAAGGCTCAAGTTTTTAAAGAAGAAAAACCTGTGGGCGCCTTATTTAAAAAAACAATTACCTATAATAAAGCTGTTGGAAAACCTGTAACCTATTTAAAAAAATATCACGACAGTTACCAGGGAGCCAAGGAATTGGGGATGGTAAATGTAGTTCGCGGATCAAAGAACTTTCACGATGGGCAATGGCAGGGCTGGCTAGGTGGTGATATGGAACTGCTGATCGATATGGAGTCGCCTACGGAATTGGAAAAAATCACTGTAGGTGCCTTGGAAAATCAAGGTTCTGGAATCTACTTTCCTGTCCAAGTGGAGGTTTTACTTTCGGCAGATGGGAAGACCTTTAAAAGTGCGGGTATTGTAAAAAGAGAATATTCGGCAAATAATGGCTCGGAATTAAAGAATTATGTGGTAGGAATAAAGGAACAAACCACAAGATACATTAAGGTTATTGCAACAAATTTAGGTACGCCACCTACTGGCGGTGGTTCATGGATGTTTATTGATGAGGTGGTAGTGGAGTAATTTGGGCGTTTGGAAAACACACCCCTAACCCCTCTCAAGAGGGGAATTTTAACGGTTATAAAAATGTGAATCGTATTCAAATAGGAGTCGAATTTGTGAAATAGAGATTTATTTTTTGATTCAATATTTCTTTAAGAATAATTGTAAGAAATATGTTTGGTTGAGCGCATAAATTTATAGATAAGGGTACAGAAACTCCCTTCTTGATAGGGGAATTTTAACGATTATAAAAATGTGAATCGTATTCAAATAGGAGTAGTATTGTTGAAGTAGAGATTTATTTGTCGATTCAATATTTCTTTGAGAAATAATTGTAAGAAATATGTTTGGTTGAGCGCATAAATTTATAGATAAGGGTACAGAAACTCCCTTCTTGATAGGGGAATTTTAACGATTATAAAAATGTGAATCGTATTCAAATAGGAGTAGTATTGTTGAAGTAGAGATTTATTTGTCGATTCAATATTTTTTTGAGAAATAATTGTAAGATGGATGTTTTGTTGTGAGGATAAACTTTATCATAAGGGCAAAGAGAACTCCACTCTTGAGAGGGGCTGGGGGTGTGTAAAAAGATAAACAATGAAAAAAAGAAAAATCATTCCTTATAACCCTAAATTGAAAGAATTAGCTCGCGATTTGCGAAACAATAGTACGAAAGCAGAAATAATACTATGGTTAAAGTTGAAATCGAAACAAATGTATGGTTACGATTTTCATCGTCAGAAACCTATAAACAACTATATATTAGATTTCTTTTGTCAGGAACTTATGTTGGGTATTGAAGTTGACGGTTATTCACACGGTATAGTCGAAGTTTATAATAAGGATTTAATAAAAGAGGAGAAGATGAATAACTTGGGTGTTGGGATTCTACGTTTTACTGATGACCAAATATTGAGGGATATGGACAATGTGTTGAGGGTAATTGAAGCATATATCCAGGATTATGAAGAAAAAGCATAAAAACACCTAGTCCCTCTGCCGAAAAAGTGTGGCAGTCTCTCTCGAGAGGGGAACGGAAACGGATATTAAAATATGAATAGTATTTCATACGGAGTAGAATTTGGGAAGAGGAGATTTATTTCTTGATTCATTATTTCTTTGAAAATAATTGTAATAAATATGTTTTATTGAGAGGATAAACTTTATCAGTAGAGCACATAAAACTCCCCTCTTGAGAGGGGCTGGGGGTGTGTAAATTTAAGATTGAAGCGCACGCATTACAAACATAAATAGTAAAGAACAACTATGAGCTTAAAACATACAATTCTATTATTACTGGCAGTCTTTTCCCTAGGAGCTTTTGCCCAAAAACAACCCGTAGAATATGTGAATCCGTTTATTGGGACCTCTAATTTTGGAACTACCAATCCAGGGCCGATTGCCGTTAGGGGAATGGTCAGTGTGTCCCCTTTTAACGTGGCTGGACCCAAAAATTTGCCTTTGGAGAAGGACAGTCGATGGTTGTCCACCCCATATGTACAGGAAAACACTTTCCTGACAGGATTTAGTCACGTTAATTTAAGCGGTGTAGGCTGCCCAGAGTTGGGAGTAATTTTGGCCATGCCCACCACAGGTGATTTGGAAGTTGAGCACTTTAAATATGGAACAACATATTCCAATGAGGTTTCAAAAGTTGGGTATTACTCCAATACGCTGGATAACTATAATATAAAGGTGGAGGCCACGGCAACTACTAGGGTAGGGGTTAGCAAATATATCTTTCCAAAAGGGGATGCAAATATCTTGATCAACCTGGGCTTAGGTTTGACCAATGAACAAGGTGCTTCCGTAAGGGTTGTTTCTCCAACGGAAATTGAAGGTGTGCGTAGCGTAGGTTCATTTTGTTATTACAAACCGGAGGAAGCTTATCCCGTATATTTTGTAGTACAATTTTCCCAGCCAGCCGATGAGTTTGGAGTTTGGAAAAAACCTACTACCTACAATGGGGCAGAGGCGCAATGGATGGGCTACAATGGAAAAACGCGTATTATGCCTGGCTATACAAAAGAAGTGGTCGGGGATAGTATAGGAAGCTATATGCGCTACAAATTTAGGGAGCCTACCGTTGTAGAAATGAAAGTAGGAGTTTCTTATGTGAGCATTGACAACGCCCGTGAAAATTTGGAAAAGGAAACATCAACACACAGTTTCGACCAAATCTGGGCGGAAACCAAAGAAAACTGGAACAAATATCTATCTAAAATTGAGGTTGAGGGCGGTGAAGAAGAGGACAAGATCAAGTTTTATACGGCCTTGTACCATACCCTAATACACCCTAGTACCCTTAACGATTTTAATGGAGACTATCCCAAAATGAAAACTAGGGAAACCTTAAAAACGAAAGATACCCGCTATACTGTTTTTTCACTCTGGGATACGTATCGGAATTTGCACCAACTAATGAGCTTGGTTTATCCTCGCCAGCAATCCGATATGGTGAAAAGTATGCTCCAGATCTATGATGAGAGTGGCTGGTTGCCAAAATGGGAACTAAATGCCACAGAAACCACCACTATGGTCGGAGATCCGGCGGGAATCGTAATTGCCGATACTTATTTGAAGGGTATTAGGGATTTTGATGTGGAAAAGGCGTATTCGGCGATGATTAAAAGTGCGGATCAAATAGATGGTAACCCCCTGCGTCCAGGACTTAAGGATTATTTGGAAAAAGGATATCTCACCACAAAAACAACCAATAGCGGTTCGGTATCTACCACTCAGGAATACAATATTTCGGATTATGCAATTGCCCAATTAGCCAAAGCCTTAGGCAAAAAGGAGGATTTTAATCGCTTCTCCAAAAGATCGGTTTCTTACAGAAACCTCTTTGATAAGGAATTTAATTTGCTAAGACCCAAAAATGATGATGGTAGTTGGTTAACGCCATACAATCCAGAATCAGGAGCTAATTTTGAGAAGAATTTGGGCTTTATTGAAGGCAATGCTTGGCAGTATTCCTTTATGGTTACTCACGATACCAAAGGTCTTATAAGACTTATGGGAGGGACAAAGGCTTTTGCCAGTCGTCTTCAGGATGTTTTTGACAAGGGTCAATACGATATGGCCAATGAACCTGATATAGCTTATCCGTATTTGTTCAATTATGTAAAAGGGGAAGAAAAGCGAACTCAAAAAATGGTTTCGAATTTGCTAAACAAATATTACAAGAATGCCCCAGCCGGACTCCCAGGAAACGATGATACGGGTACCATGTCCGCTTGGGCAGTGTTTTCTATGATGGGAATATATCCAATTAGTCCAGCGAATCCTTTATACACGATAACAACACCAAAATTCAATAAAATAACCATTCATTTGGATACCGATTATTACCAGCAGGAAAAACTGATAATAAGTTCCAATATTACTAAAGAAAATCAGTTCATAGAGAATATCAGTATTCAGGGAAAACCCCACAAAGGTTACTTTATAACTCATGAAGAATTGGTGAACTGTAAATTCTTGGAGTTTAAATTGAACAATTAGATCTAAATCAAATTGAGAATGAAAATAGTAAAGTCAAAATTCGGATTTCTAGGTCTCTTACTTATGTTTTTGGTCATTTCATCCTGTAATATGGATGGGATAGAACTGATTCACGAGGGCAAGTCGGACTATGAAATAGTACTTATGGGAAGAGGTACTGAAAGTCTAAATAAATCCGCGGAGGTACTACAAAGTTATCTTTATGAAATAAGTGGTGCAAAATTGGATGTAGTTAATGAAACTTCCCAACATGTAGAAAAGAAAAAGATTTATCTAGGCATCGATTACGAAAAGGATCTTGAGGCACATGGTATATCAATAAGGACCAAAAGTAATAACCTATTAATTTCAGGAGGTTCGGATAAGGCAACAAAATATGCAGTTTACGAATTCTTGGAGCGCTACTTGGGTTGTAGATGGTATGCTCCCGGCTCAGAGAAAATTCCATCATCCAAAACAATTGACCTTCCAGGGATAGATTTTGAGTATACCCCATCCATTACCACTAGAACGGTGCATTCAAAATTATTTTATGATAATACCGATTTTGCAGATAAGCAAAAGGTGACGCATGAATCGTTTCCCAATTATGTGCCCAGTGCCAGGGTGCATACCTTCCATAAATTTCTGCCTGAGGAACAATTTTATGAATCAAATCCGGAATATTATGCATTGAGGGGTGATCAACGATTGCCTACCCAATTGTGTCTAACCAATCCTGATGTCTTGGCAATAGTAAAGGATTCTGTTGCTTCCTTGTTTCAACAATATCCCAAGGCTAGGGTGTTGTCGGTGAGTCAGGATGATAATCAGCAACATTGCCAGTGCGACAATTGCAGCAAAATAGATAAAGAAGAAGGAAGTCCATCCGGGACCATGATAAGGTTTGTAAACGAGGTGGCAGCTACATTCCCGGACAAGATGATTTCTACTTTGGCCTATCAATATACCCGGAAGCCATGTAAGTCGAAACCTTTGGATAACGTATTGATTACACTTTGTTCTATAGAGTGTGATAGAAGTGCGCCTATTTCTGAAAAATGCACCGATTTTGCAAACGATTTAAAGGGATGGGGCAGGTTGACAAACAACATAAGGATTTGGGATTATACTACACAGTTCACCAACTTTTTGGCTCCTTTTCCCAATATCCAAACCCTAAAGCCAAATATTAAATTGTTTAGGGATAACAATGCCAAATGGGTATTTGAACAGCACAGTAACAATCCTAGTGAACTTTTTGAACTTAGATCCTATATTACCGCCCAACTCCTTTGGAATCCTGATCAAGACATAGATGTCCTATTGACCGATTTCACAAATGGGTATTATGAAGAAGCGGGACCATTTGTAAAGAATTACATCACTAAAATTCATGCAAAAATAAAGGAGGATAAGGATTTTTTCTTGTTCCTATACGGTGATCCATCTGAGGCATTTACATCCTATTTGAGTCCTGAGCTGTTGGACGATTATTCTCAATTGTTTAATGAGGCCGAAAAAGCGGTTGCAAATAAACCTGAAATAGTTGCTCGGGTAAAAATGGCGCGCTTAGGTGTAGATTATGCAGTATTGGAAGCATGTAGAAAGAGATTAACGGATGACTACAGACTTTTGATTCCCACAGCTGATGGTAAAAAGAGTATAAACCCTTTGGTAACCACCTTATTGGACAATTTTACGGCAACCTGTGCGAAGAATAATGTGGTATTGATGAACGAAATGGGCTTTACGGTAACTGAATATCTTGCAAATTATATGTCAGCTCTTGAAGTAGCTAGAATGCCAAACAAGGCCATGGGTAAAGCTGTTGTCACAAACACCCAACCAAAGAAATATGCCAAGGAGGATCCTATGGTACTAACGGATGGAGCACTTGGCGGAAGCAGTTTTTATGCCAATTGGTTGGGATATGAGGGTAATGATATGGAAGTAGTTGTGGATTTGGGAGAACCAATGAACATAAGTACAATTTCCTTGGCCTTTTTGCAGGTTACCAATCATATTGTATTTTTTCCATCCAAAGTTGTCTATTTGGGGTCTTTGGATAATGAGCATTACTTCAATTTAGGAACCATTAATAATCCATTGCCCTTATCCAAAGAAAGTAAGGTGAACGACATCCAATTTTTTAAGTTGGATTTTGATCAGAAAAGGTCCCGCTATATAAAAGTGAAGGCTTTAAACACAAAAACACCCTATTGGCATCACGCAGCAGGTCTGCCTTCCTGGCTTTTTGCAGATGAAATTATAATTAATTAATCCAGAACCGTATGAATATAATTAAAAACAAATATTTACTGTTGGCTTTCGCTACAACCTTGGTTTTTCAGGGTATGAATGCCCAGGCAATCTATGAAGATGAAAGGTATGTTCCTGAAACAGATCCCTTAGTACTTGAAAAGCTGGAACAATGGCAGGACATGAAATTTGGACTACTGATGCATTGGGGAACTTACAGTCAATGGGGAATTGTGGAATCATGGTCGCTTTGTCCTGAAGAGTATGGCTGGTGTGAGCGCACCAAGGGGTCTAACCCCAGTGATTATAATACTTACAAAAAGGAATATGAAGGTTTGCAGAAGACCTTTAATCCCGTGAAATTTGATCCTGACAAATGGGCCAAGGCAGCAAAAAATGCAGGCATGAAATACGTTGTATTTACAACCAAACATCATGATGGATTTTCCATGTTCGATTCCAAATACACGGACTATAAAATTACGGACCCGAAAACGCCATTTTCCACAAATCCCAAGGCGAATATCACCAAGGAAATATTCAATTCTTTTAGAGGGCAGGGATTATGGGCTGGAGCCTATTTTTCAAAGCCCGATTGGAACACCCCTACCTATTGGGATCCCTATTATCCACCTCGGGATAGAAATGTAAATTACGAGCCTGAGGCCAATCCGGAAAAATGGCAGAAATATATAGATTTTACACACAATCAAATTTTGGAGTTACTAACGGATTATGGTAAAGTGGATATATTGTGGCTCGATGGCGGTTGGGTAGCCAAAACCCCAAAATCGGAAATAACCAATTGGTATGAGCAACAGCTGGTAAACAATGACAATGGCTATTTAAAGCATCGTATCATCAATCAGGATATTAAGATGGATGAATTGGTGGTTAAGGCCAGGGAAAAACAACCAGGCTTAATAGTGGTGGACCGTGCCGTTCATGGAAAAAACCAAAATTACCTAACTCCAGAGAATAGGGTGCCAGAAAAGCCACTTCCTTATCCTTGGGAATCCTGTATCATTGCCGGAGGCGGTTGGTCCTATTCTTTTGATGCCAAATATATGTCCGGTCGTGAGGCCATCCATACCTTGGTGGATATAGTGGCCAAGGGAGGAAACTTGTTGTTGAATATAGCACCAAGCCCAGAGGGCGAATGGGATGCGGGCGCATACAAATTGTTAAATGAAATTGGGGATTGGATGTCCGTCAACAAGGAGGCTATTTATGGAACTCGGTCCATGGCTCCTTTTAAGTTTGATAATGTATGTGTTACGGCCAAGCCGGATGGTACTGTGTATCTAACCTATTTAGTGGAAAAAGGTCAAACTGTGTTGCCATCGGAAATTGTGTTTCCGGACTATGTTCCATCCAGAGGTGCCAGGGCACAGCTTTTGGGGACTGGAAAGAAATTAAAATGGAACAAAAAAAGCAATGGAATGGCAATTCAACTTCCCAAAGATGCGGAGGCTAAATTGTTAAGTAAAGAGGCATTTGTGATAAAGATAAAATAATGAATTTGTAAAATTATAATCCTCGAATTATATCCCGATAGTCTTTGTGCTGATCGGGATTTTTTTATACCCTAATTTATGATACTTTTTTCACCAATAAAGATACTATTTTTGTCCAAAAAAATTAACGTTTCCTTTGGATTCAACGTCATTTGGCATAAATTAGCCGTTATTGGTCGAATTAATTTCTCATCTGGTCGTTAAATTGAGGAATTTAGTAATTATTTAACATTAGGATAACTCCCTATTAATTAACTCTAATTTAAACTAACTTAAAATTTCTAGTATGATTAAAAAAATTCATTACTATTTAATGTTTATGGCTATTTTCTGCATGCAGGGAATTACGGCTCAGGACATAACAGTTACCGGAACGGTCACCGATGATTTAGGTACTCCACTGCCGGGTGTAAATGTTGTGGAAAAGGGAACTATCAACGGAACATCGACCGATTTTGACGGTAATTATTCCATTAAAGTTTCCAATAATAATGGTTCTTTAACTTTTTCGTCACTTGGTTTCACAACCAGAGAGATTGCCATTAATGGACAATCGGTGATTAATGTAAGTTTGGAGGAAGATGCTGAGCAATTAGGTGAAGTTGTCGTCACTGCTTTGGGTATTAGAAAAGAAACCAAAGCCTTGGGATACTCCCTTACGGAAGTAGGTGGCGAAGAACTTTCAAACATCAAACAGACCAATGCCATCAATTCCTTACAAGGTAAGGTTGCGGGGGTTAACATTACTCAAAATGCCACTGGTGCAGCTGGTTCCAGTAGGGTTATTATCCGGGGGGCAAGCTCCTTATCGGGAGACAACCAACCGCTTTATATTGTAGATGGAATTCCAATAGGAAATGAAAATAACGGTTCTGCAGGTCTATGGGGCGGATCAGATGGGGGTGATGGAATTTCCAGTATAAATCCTGATGACATACAGTCTGTAAGTGTTCTTAAGGGTGGTGCGGCCTCCGCACTTTACGGCTCTAGAGCTGCAGGTGGTGTTATAATAGTTACCACTAAATCGGGTAAAGGTCAAGAAGGTTTCGGTGTAGAGCTCAGCAGTTCTGTAACCTTTGATACCGTTGATTCCTCGCTTCAGGATTTTCAAACGGAATACGGTCAAGGAACCAGAGGAAGAAAGCCGGTAAATCAGGCAGAGGCTTTGGATCTTGGTACCAGTTCATGGGGTGCTAAATTGGACGGGTCTCCTGTCGTACAATGGGATGGTGTAGAAAGACCATATTCCTATGTGGGTAGCAATTTGGATAATTTTTATAGAACAGGTACTACCTTTATTAATACTGTAGCACTTACGAGTGGGTCGGAGAAAATGAATTATAGATTTTCCGCCTCAGATCTTTCAAATGAAGATGTAATGCCTAATGCCGGATTGAACAGAAAAACTTTCTCTTTGAATTCTAGTACTATTTTAGGTGACAAAATATCTTCACAGGTGAATGTAAAATACATTAAGGAAGATGTTCAGAATAGACCACGTTTATCCGATGCACCAGGTAACGGGAACTTTACGGTTGCCAATTTATCGCCTAATGTAGACGTTAGATTTATGAATCCTGGCGCCAATCCTGATGGTACAGAAAGACAGTATTCCAATAATACGTTTTCCCAAAATCCATATTTTGCCGCTTATAATTTCAGGAACGAGGATACTAAAAACAGGATAATTGCTTCAACCTCCCTGAGATATGATATTACCGATTGGTTATATTTATCAGGACGTACAGGTATAGATCATTCCACCATTAAAAGGACTTCCGTTGAACCTTATGGTACTGCATATAAGCCTTTAGGTGGAATTAATGAAACTGAAATTCGATATTCTCAAATTGATGCGGATTTGATCTTGGGAGCTGAAAGGGATATTACGGATAAATTTGCAACCTCCGCCTTTGTGGGAATTAACAGCAATCATATAAAACAGGAGCAATTAAATTTGGGCGGTAGCGATTTTATTGTGCCTGGTCTTGAGGATATTGCCAATACGGCCAATCAATCCAGAGGCCGTAGTTATAGTGAAAGAAAAATTGGTTCCGTATACGGTTCAGTGGAATTTTCATATGACCGATGGGCCTATGTTACGTTCACTGGTAGGAACGACTGGTTTTCTACCCTTTCATTCCCGGGAAAAACAACTCCTAACAACGATTTTTATCCATCTGTCAATGCTAGTTTAATATTGTCTGATGCCTTTGATATGCCAGAACCAATAAGCTTCTTGAAATTAAGAGGTGGATATTCCGAAGTGGCGGGTGGAGCTCAGGATGCTTATGCCTTGGCGCTTACGTATGAAATTTTTGGACAAGGATTTTTGGGTCAGCCTACAGGACGTGTAAATGGAGGGACTGTACCAAATTCCAACTTAGTGCCCTTCAGTAAAACAGAAGCGGAAATTGGGGTGGATGCAAGGTTCTTTAATAACAGGTTGTCTTTGGATATGGCCTATTACGAAAATGAGACCACCAAGGATATTGTGGATGTGTCTACTTCTGTATTTTCTGGATATGGCGGTGCAAAGGCCAATATAGGAAAGGTAGAGAACAAGGGTATTGAAATCTTGTTATCTGGAAGTCCTATTAGATCTCAAAATTTCAATTGGACCACAAGTATCAACGGAGCTTACAACCAAGGAAAAGTATTGGCTACCAATGAAGCCAATGCGGATGTTAATTTAGATGAGCCCCGTACTAGAAATGTTAGAATCACCCACATCGTAGGTGAGGCTTATGGTACCATAGTTGGTGTATCCTATGATAGGGATGAAAATGGTGTAATTAAATATACTATAAATGGAGATGGAGTCCCTGTGGCTGTCGAAGGGGAAAGAAAAATTTTGGGTGAAGGAGTACCACCTTTGACATTAGGTTTCAACAATAGTTTTTCTTATAAAAACTTTAACCTTAATTTCTTAATCGATGGAAAATTTGGTGGACAGATTTTTTCTGGTACCAATACTACAGTTTACGGAAATGGTCTTCATAAAGCTACCTTGGCAGGAAGAGAAAATGGTTTAACGGTTTCTGGAATCAACGCAGATACCAATCAGCCTTTTACCACAACCGTTGCTCCTGAATTTTTGCAGAATTATTACGGGGAAATAAACGATATCGCGGAAGAATTTGTAGAAGATTCCGATTACATAAAATTTAGGCAATTAAGTCTTGGATATAGTTTGCCCCAAAAGTCATTGGAGAATATTTTCTTGACCAATGTAAATATTTCTGTCATTGCTTCCAATTTGTTTTATTTAAAAAGAAGTGTAGATAACATAGATCCGGAAAGTGCTTACAATGTGGGTAATTCGCAAGGTTTGGAATATTTTGGTGTTCCTTCTTCAAGAAGTTTTGGATTAAATGTAAATGTTAAGTTTTAAAAATATAACTATGAAAAATTCGATTTATATATTATTAATTGCATTCTTGTTCGGTGCATGCGATAAAGGTTTCGAGGAACTCAACGTTAACCCTACCAAGCCGGTACAGGTTAGCCTTTCCACTAAACTAACTGCGGCACAAAAATTTATGTCCAGTGAACGATATGACAACTGGCGCGCCAACCTTATTTATCAGTCTACCATGATGCAACATCTGGCGGTTACTGCAGGATATTGGTCCGGAGACAAATATACCTGGAACAAAGGGTATGCATCTTCATTGATCGATAGGTACTATGGAAATGTAGTAAAATCGTTGGAAGACATGTTGGTTCAGTTGGAGGAGGAAGAAGCTCCTGCTGAAATGAAGGCTATTACCAGAATAATGAGGGTTTTCGTTTATTCGAGGCTTACCGATTTGTATGGTGATATACCTTACAGTGAGGCGGGTAAAGCTTTTATTTCTGGCATTTTAACTCCTAAATATGATGCTCAAAGTGAAATCTATGCTGATATGTTAAAGGAATTGGAGGAATCTGCAGCGGCTTTGGGAACTGGTACCTCTGAATTTGGTGCAGCGGACCTTATTTATCAAGGTGACCAGGCCAAGTGGAAAAAGTTAGCAAATTCCCTTATGTTGAGATTAGGGTTTCGTTTGATAAAGAGAGACGCCGCAGCTTCCCAAGAATGGGTTACAAAGGCAATTGCAGGAGGAGTTATGGAATCTAACGATGACATTTTTTATCTTCAGCATGATGTAAATAACCGTAATGGTAATAGTGAGGCTTTTGATGCGGATGGGAACCAACGTTTGAGCGATACATTTGTAAACTTTTTACAGGGTGATCCAAGACTGCCTATACTTGCTTCTAGAAGGAGTGACGGTAGTACTGCACCAGCAGATTTGAAAGGTTTGCCTAATGGATTGGATTCAGAATTGTTACTGGCCGCTACGGGAGAGGAGAATACAACGCTTTATGCCGAACCTAGTGATATAATTACCTTTTTTGAAGCCCCAATGTTCTTTCAGACCTATGCAGAGGTAGAATTTATGTTGGCAGAGGCCGCAGTAAGATGGAATTTGGCAGGAGGAGACCCTGAACCACATTACAACGCGGGGGTAAGGGCAGCGATGAAGATGTTGGAAATTTATGGACAGGATGCTGTTATTGCCGATGCCGATATCGATGCTTATTTAGTGGCGAATCCCTTCGATTCAGCCAATGCTATTGAGCAAATTAACACTCAATATTGGGCAGCAACCTTTTTAAATGAATACGAAGCATTCTCTAACTGGAGAAGAACAGGTTTTCCAACCTTGGTTCCTGTAAACTATCCAGGGAATGTTACGGGTGGTACTATTCCTAGGAGACTTACCTATTCTGAAAGTGAACAAAGTAACAATCCTGAAAATTATGCAGCCGCAATTGCAGCTCAAGGACCAGATGAGCTGACTACTAGAGTATGGTGGGATGCAGAATAAACGTTTGCAATTTATTTTTGTAAATGTAATTCTAAAGTTTTAAATTCATAAAGGAGGGGAAACCCTCCTTTATTTGGTTAAATTATTTATTGTTTTCACGCTTAGGGCAATGCGAAAATTAATTGTTTTACTGGTTTTATCGTTTCATACGTTTGGATGCTTTCTTGGTCTATCCCAAGTGGACCCGAGATTTTCGCTTTTGAGCCCCAAACAGACTGGTATAGATTTTAACAACGAAATTAAAGATAGCAAGGAGGTAAATATACTTTTGTATTCCAACTTTTACGGAGGTGCTGGGGTGGGAGTGGGCGATTTTAACAATGATGGCCTTCAGGATATCTATTTTGCGGGCAATATGGTTCCCGATAAGTTATATTTCAACCAAGGCAATTTTAAGTTTAAAGATGTAACCAATTCCTCGGGAATTGAAGATGATGGCGGATGGTCTACGGGAGTTACCGTAGCGGATGTGAATAATGATGGTAATTTGGATATTTATGTAAGTCGCGAACTTTATGACAAAAGGCCGGATTGGCGAACCAATCTTTTATATATCAATAAGGGAAATGGAACTTTTGTGGAGTCGGCTTTAAGGTTTGGAATCGCCGATTCCCAAAGAACTAGGCATGCCACCTTTCTGGATTATGATAAGGACGGATATTTGGACTTGTTTTTGTTGACACAGCCTCCCAATCCTGGAAGTTATTCTGAATTTTCCGGGACTACTTTGCTTAAAGAGGAATATCATGTAAAACTTTTTAGAAACACCGGTAATGATTTTTTTGTTGAAACAACGAAGGAAGCAGGGATTGTTCTGACGGGTTTTCCAAATGGAGTGTCTGCCAGTGATTTGAACAACGACGGATGGACGGACCTTTATGTTGCCAATGATTTTAATGCCCCGGATTTTCTGCTTATAAATAACCAAGATGGCACTTTTACAAATGTAGCGCAAGAAGCACTTGGCCATATGTCCTACTATAGTATGGGCGTGGATGTGGCCGATATTAACAACGATGCCCTTTTAGATATTTTTGTTGTGGATATGGTTGCGGAGGATAACTTCAGGTTAAAATCCAATATGAGCGGGATGAACCCGGATGCATTTTGGAAAGTGGTCAACGATGGAGGGCATTATCAATATATGTACAATGCGCTGCAGCTCAATAATGGCAATGGAACTTTTAGTGATGTGGCCCAATTGACGGGTATGGCCGCTACCGATTGGAGCTGGTCCAACCTTGTTGCCGATTTTGATAACGATGGTCTGAAAGATACCTATATAACCAATGGCCTACTACATGATATTAGGAATACCGATGCGGATAAACTGGTTGCAAAACTCATAAATGAAGCAAGTTTTAAATACTTGCAGGAAAACCCACAGGGTGGCAATGTGAAAAGCGTCTTCGATATTTTGAATTTGGAAAAGGTGCTTTCGGTACTTCCTTCTCAGCCATTACAAAATTATGCGTTTAAAAATTTGGGAAACCTTGAATTTGAGAAGACAATGGACAATTGGGGGCTTAGGGAAAAATCCTTTTCCAATGGGTCGGCCTATGCAGATTTCGATAATGATGGGGATTTAGATCTGGTTGTAAATAATATTAATGAAAAAGCTTTCGTTTATAAAAACAATTCTGAAAGATTTAAGGCTGGTAATTTTTTCCGTATTCAATTGAAGGATTCAAGGAATAGACCGGTATTTGGTACAAAGGCCACACTTTATATGGATGGGGGAAAACAATTTTTGGAACATACCAATGTCCGAGGAATATATTCGACCAGCGAACCCATTCTGCATTTTGGTGTGGGCAGTGGATCAATTATCGATAGTCTTGAGATTCAATGGCCTAATAGTTCCATAACCCATTTGTACCAAGTAAAGGTCAATCAACTTTTAAAATTGGATATGGGGGAGGGACAGTTTAACTCCACTCTCAATTCGAATGCTATTCGACCACTTTTTAAGTTACTACAAGATAGATCGAAGCCATTTGAGTTTACACACGAAGAAAACGTTTTTAACGATTACGAATATCAGGTTTTGCTTCCTCACAAAATGTCCCAGTTTGGACCAGCTCTAGCGAAGGGAGACATAAATAATGATGGTTTGGATGATATTTTTATAGGTGGCGCTACCGGGTTTAGTCCGGCCCTTTTCATTGCCGATCAAAATGGCAACTTTACCGAGATAGCTCAGGGTTTATGGGAGCAAGATGCGGGTTATGAAGATGTTGATGCATTGTTTCTAGATATTAATGGAGACGGGTTTCAGGATCTTTATGTGGTAAGCGGTGGAAACGAGTATGTTGTCAATGATGCCCATTACGTAGACCGTCTATATTTGAATAACGGGTTTGGCGGTTTTACAAAAGGTGCTATTCTTAATGTTGACCGTAGCAGCGGTTCAAGCGTTGTAGCGGAAGATTATGATAACGATGGGGATTTGGATGTTTTTGTTGGAGGTAGGCATGTGCCACATCATTATCCAATTCCCGCTTCGAGCATGTTGCTTCTTAATGAAAATGGACAACTGGTAAATCGTACTTTGGAGTTGGCACCACAATTAAAAGATTTGGGGATGGTTACCGATGCTGTATGGAGCGATTATGACAATGATGGGGATATGGACCTTATTGTGGTTGGAGAGTGGATGCCGATCACCGTATTTGAAAATGAACATGGAACCTTGAAGAAGGGGACGGTCCCAGTACTGAACGCTACCTCTGGCTGGTGGTATAGTATAGCGAAAGGTGATTTCGATAAAGATGGGGATATGGATTTTATTGCCGGCAATATTGGCTTGAATTATAAGTACAAGACCTCGATGGAAAAACCTTTCGACATTTACTTTAATGACTTTGACGATAATGGCAATTACGATATAGTCCTGGGATATTACAATGGAGAAAAGCATTACCCTCTTCGGGGGTTTTCTTGTTCCTCCGAACAAATACCGGGATTAAAGAACAAAATTCAAAAGTACGACCTGTTCGCTTCCTTGGAAATAGATGAGGTATATGGGAAGGAAAATTTAGAAAAATCACTTCACTATCAGGCAAATACATTTGCATCATCCTACATAGAGAATCTGGGCAATGGAAGTTTCAAGATTTCGGCATTGCCAAATATCGCACAATTTTCAAGTATTAATGATATGTTGCTGGAGGATTACAACGGGGATGGCCATTTAGATATCCTGGCCGTTGGTAATTTGTATGTTTCCGAAATTGAGACCCCTAGGAACGATGCCGGTACCGGAGTATTATTGCTGGGGGATGGCCGGGGAGGCTTTGATCCTATGACCGTTATGGAAAGTGGATTTTTTGCCAATAAAGATGCCAAAAAGATTATTTCTGTATCCACTAGTGGAAAAACATGGATTGTAGTAGGTAACAATAACGAGAAGATTACAGTGCACCAAAAGGTTGCAATCGACTGATGGCATATGAAGACTAAAGTTGTTGATTTTTACATTTTTGCCAAACTATGGCAAGTCTGGAAGAAAGACAACTTACACCATTGCAGCAAATGTTAAAAAGCTATAAAATCCATAAACCAATATAATTTCCGACTGGAAAAAACTCCTTTAGATTTTTTGTAAAACTACTTGGACGACATTTCGTTTTTGTCCAAAACATTTAATAAATGGAATGTTTGTAGATCAAAAAAATAGTCCTTTCGACGCTTTAGGCAAGCACGATAATTTCTCCAGTATCTCAAATCTCCATGTTTAGAATATGTTAATTAATGAGAACAATGTTATACGTTTTATACCCTTATTAATTTTATTTGTGCTCAGCTGTAAGAATACTATTTAATTTTTCAACGCAATCGTTTTCGATTACACGTTGTTAGACTTTTCACTATCGTCATTAGTCGAATTAATTTCTTTTCCTTACTAAGAAAACGAAAATTTAGTAATTATTTAACATTAGGGTAACTCCCTAAAATAACTTCTAATTAACTAACTAAAAATTATTAGTATGATTAAAAAATTTCATTACTATTTATTGCTGAGTGCATTTCTTCTGGTACAGGGAATGATGGCTCAGACCAAGACTGTTTCCGGAACAGTGTCCGATGATTTGGGCACGCCACTGCCAGGTGTAAACGTGGTGGAGAAGGGTACCAATAACGGTGCCTCTACAGATTTTGATGGAAACTTTTCAATTAAAGTATCCAACAATGCCACTTTGGTTTTCTCATCTTTAGGATTTACTAAAAAGGAAATTGCAGTAGGCGTACAAACTACTCTTAATGTTGTTCTTGAAGAAGATGCTGAACAATTGGGGGAGGTTGTTGTAACTGGATTGGGTATTACTAGGGAAAAGAAAGCCCTTGGTTATGCTACTGCAACTATTAGTGCAGAAGCTTTGACCGAAACTGCTACACCTAACTTTGCCACTGCATTGTACGGTAAAGCGCCCGGTGTTAGTATCAACACTACTCCAGGTGGATCTACAAGTGCTTCCAACATCACTATAAGGGGTGTGGCCTCCATTACTGGGAGAAGTCAGCCGCTAATTATTTTGGATGGGGTGCCAATTAGGGATGGTGAAGTTTCCAATAACAACTATTGGGGAGACCAACGCTTAAGAGGTAATGGTCTTTTGGATATTAACCCAGAAGATATAGATAACATATCCATACTTAAAGGCGCATCTGCAGCAGCGCTTTATGGTTCTGAGGCGGTAAACGGTGTTGTATTGATTACTACAAAGAGTGGGAAGAATAGAAAGAATGGTATGACTGTGGATTTAAGTTCATCCTATAGTTTTGACAAAGTAGCTTATCTTCCAAGATATCAAACTGTGAGGGGTCCAGGTGCTCCCTTGAACGTATCTGATGGAGGACAGGATGCAGAAGGATTTATTTATCACGATGTAGATGGTAATGGTTCAGCCGAAACAAGGGGTGTACTAGGTTATAGTATTAACTTTGGACCTAAGTTTGACGGTAAACCAACTATTGGTTGGGATGGAATCGTAAGACCTTATGAGGCTCAGGATGATCGCTATAGCGGTTTGTTCAACACTGCCCATAACACCAGTGTTAACATGTCTATTACCAATGTTACCGATAATTCCAATTTAAGATTTTCTTATACACGTCAGGATAACGAAGGTATAAGTATAGGTGCTGAGGAGAAAAAGAACATATTTAATTTGAATACAACCTTCAAATGGGCAGAGGATTTCTCTACTGATGTAATTGTAAATTATGTTAATCAGTCCGTATTCAATAGACCTTATTCTGTAGACCGATTGACGAACAATTTTTCTGGAATGATGTCTCCCTTCGATAGTGCCGACTGGTATTTGGATAGATATAAAACAAGTAAAGGCTATCGTTATGTTCAAGGGACAGGGCAAAGTCTTACTCCAGAGGAAAATATTATTTATCCCGGATTTAAGGATGCCATCGGAGATTTTATTTGGAGAGTTAAAGAGAATAGGCTGGAAGAACAGAGCAACAGGGTTATTGGTACCATTACCAATAACTGGGACATAACAACAGGTCTTAACCTAAGAGGTAGAATTTCCAACGACTTCACCAATAGAAGAACTGAGGCCAGTAATTCTACAGAAAGACCTTTGGCTTTTGGTAATTCTGGAGGATTTAGTATGAGTAATAACAATTACAATGTATTGTACGGTGAATTGTTGTTGAGATATGAAACTCCAATTACTACAGATTTGACTCTGGCTATGATGGCCGGTTACAACGCCACCAAACAATCTGAGTCCAATTTGAACAGAGGAACAAATGGTGGATTAAGTGTAGAAAACTGGTTCGATGTTGCCGCATCGGTAAACACTCCCAATTCAGGTAGTAGCCGTGAATCTATTGTAAAAGATGCATTTTTGGGGACCATGAATTTGGATTACAAAGGATATTTCTACGTAGAAGGTACAATTCGTAAGGATAAGACTTCCACTATGAATCCTAACAACAATAGCTTTGTATACCCTTCGGTAAACTCTAGTTTTGTTCTTTCAGAGGCATTTGATCTTCCACTATTTATGAATTATTTCAAAATTCGTGGATCTTGGGGTATTGTTGGTAATTACCCTGATATTTATGGGGCAAACATCGCCTACAATCAGAATACTTTAGGTTCTCAAGGTGGTAACCCAGTATTGTACACTACTATCCCTTCCAGTTTCGGTAATGACGGGATTAGACCAGAAGAAAAACATGAGTACGAATTTGGTATGGAGCTCAAATTTTTTCAAGGTAGGTTAGGTCTTGATGTTTCCTATTACAATGCCCAAGTTGTTGATCAAATCCTTCCTTTAACGCTTCCAAACAGCTCAGGAGCAAGCTCAGTGCTTACCAACATAGGTACACTAAGGAACAAAGGATATGAATTTGGTTTAACAGGTACTCCAATAGACACAGGATCTTTTAGATGGGATGTTATTGTAAACCTAGCAAAGAACGAAAACGTAGTTGAAAAGCTTGCACCTGGTTTGGATGAATTATTACATGCAGATTATGATGGTAATGCCGCTCAGTTAAAGTCACTAGTAGGACAACCCATGGGAGATCTTTATGCGCATCCAGTTGCAACGGATGCTCAAGGAAGAAGAATTGTTGACCCCAATGGTCTTTACAAGGTGGATGCCGATAAAATGGAAAAATTCGGTAATGCCATGCCAAAATGGACTGGTGGTGTAATGAACTCCTTCAGCTATAAGAACATTACTTTAGACGCTCTTGTGGATGGCCGAATTGGAGGTCACGTTATGCCAACTGCACTAAACTGGATGACCAGTCGTGGTTTAACAGAAGAGAGCACAAAGTTCATGGATACGGAAAGTGGTGGACTTAGCTATTATGAGGACGTTAATGGTACCAGAATTCAGACTACCCCAAGCGCAACTGCTGGTCCAGGAGGAGAAGTAGTTTATCATGATGGTATTTTGTTGGATGGGGTTACCAATGATGGTCAACCTAACGATCAAATTGCTTCCTCTGCTGATTACTATTGGACGGTATACAACTGGGGTGGACCTCAATATAGCCCAAACACACGTTACGAGCTATACATTAAGGAGAACACCTATTTCAAAATGAGGGAATTGTCCATAGGTTATAAAATGCCTAGAAAAGTTTTGGATAACATTGGGCTTAGTAAACTACAGTTCTCTGTATTTGGTAGAAACTTGTTTTATCTGTACAGAACAATTAAGGATATGGATGGTGAACAGACAACAGCTGGTTCTAGATGGTTCCAAAATGTTAATAACGTTGGTTCCAACCCTTCCACTCGTTCTTTCGGTTTAATGGTTAGAGCTAGTTTATAATAGTATAAATAAGAATTATTTAAAAAGATATTTCATGAAAAAATTATCGATAATACTCAGTATTGTTATGGCTACGGCCATCAGCGGGTGTACTGAGGCAGATTTTAGCGAGAATTACGCAAACCCTTCAAAAGTATCGACAGCTACGGTAGAAAAGCAATTTGCTGGTATGTTGGTTGCAAATAGGGAATATGTTCTTCCAGCTTATTGGAACTATTTTGTAGTGTTAAGAACTACATTAACACGTTATACCCAAGCAGTAGGTTGGATTAATTCTTCCAACCAATATGTTCCTGGTGAAGCGGGTATAGGCGGACGTTGGAGTAATTACTATGATTTCTTGGCTCAATACAGGGAGTTGGAGAAAATTTACAATAATCTTTCTCCGGAAGATCAAGCTGATTTACGGGTGTATATGCTTACGGCAACTATTTACCTTTATGATCATACCCAAAGGGTAGTTGACCTACATGGTGATATCCCATTCTCTGAGGCTGGTCGTCTAAGTCAAAATGGAGGTGATTATTTGGCTTCCTTACCTTCTTATGATACAGCGGAAAGTATTTATACTACTATGTTGGATGGTTTAAAAGGATTTTCGGATGAATTGAACAGTATCAACGTTAGTCCTGGAATCATGGTAGGTTTTGAGACTCAGGATTTTGTTAACGGAGGAGATTTATCTGCTTGGAAAAAGTACTGTAACTCGCTTAGATTAAGAATGTTGACCAGAGTTTCCGGAGTTTCGGAATTTCAGTCTAGGGCAACATCTGAAATTGCCGCTATTTTAGGAAATCCTTCTCAATACCCTGTAGTGGAAACCAATGTTGAAAACGTACAAATAGACGTTATTAGTTTGGATACCCCAATACACTCTAAGGGTTTCAGAGGCGGATTGGAAGATTGGGATGGTAACTTGGCCGGAAAGGAAATGATCGACCATATGTTGGATAATGCTGACCCAAGATTAAGGGCTATGTACGAGCCAGGTGAAGAAGCCGGTACCTCCTATTTAGGTTTGGATCCATTGTTAAGCGAAAATGCTCAAACAACTTTAGTTGCTACTGGAACATTATCTAGGTATAACCGTTCCACTTTAAGTAGAAATGAATATTTCCCTGGACTATTGTTTACGGCAGCGGAAGTTAGTCTACTTAAGGCGGAATATTATTTGAAGGCCAGTAATGACGCTATGGCACAAGCTAGTTATGAGGATGCGATAGAGAAATCTACCGAATTCTACTATAGCCTACGTGACTTGAGTACTGATGGTACCTCTGGTCCCTTGACTCCTACAAATGATACTGAAGTACAGGCTTATATTAATAGCGCCGATGTTAATTGGGATAACGCTACTACAAATGCAGAGAAATTGGCCTTAATTGCAACTGAAAAGTGGATACATTTTAGTGTGCTTCAATTACCTGATAGTTGGGCGGAGCAAAGAAGATTAAATTTACCTCAATTCTCATTTCAGGTAGATAACGCCAACGAACAAACCTTGCCTCCTAACAGATGGTTATACCCAAATAGCGAGCGTGTTTATAACACTGAAAACTATAATGCGGTTAGTGGAGAGGATAACTTAACTACCAAAATATTCTGGGACGTTAATTAAGGATTTGAGTTAGTTTTATTTTTTTAAGAAGCCCGATACAATTATTGTATCGGGTTTTTTCTTTGACCATTACTGTAAACTTCAGCGATATCAAAGAAAGATTGTTTGGACGCACTTTTTTAAAGTTAATCAAAGGTTGATGGAAAGAGTGTTCTATAATGCAGAACTAAGTATTTAGTGAGCGGTTTCCCATCATCCTAGAAATATGTTTAAGTACAGGCTATGGAATTAAATTTATTCTACAAAGCTATTTAAATCATCACATCCCCATCTTATTTTCAAAAAGAAAAACGCCATTTTTGTTCGCTATTACGATGTCCGGTTTCTTGTCCTTATTCATGTCTTCGACCACAATATTAAGGCCTGCACCTGAATCATGGTCAATTATGTACTCTTGAAAATAGGGGGCTTTTTCGGGAGTAAATTCAATATAAAGCAGGATTGGAGCATCACTGTCCCCTGCATCGTTGCCATTATGGGCCAAATATCGTTTGCCTGTAATTAGTTCCTTTTTACCATCACCATTAATGTCGGCCATAATGGTGGAATGAGTTTGGGAGGTTGTGCTGCTTATGAGATGTGTGTTGAAGTTTTGTCCGTCGTGCTGTTCATGCCACCAAACCCCAAGGGCATGTGCCGAGGAACTTACCACATCGTTTTTACCATCGTTATTTACATCCATCACTTGCATGTGGGAGCAGGGCTCACCTAGGTTAGCTGCGTGAAATTTCCAATTTCCTGCCTTTTTATCAGCTTTTCCTTCAAACCATCCTTCCGTAATAACCACATCATCCAAACCATCATTATTAACATCCCCCAGACCAATGCCATGGGAAAATTTCTCTGTTCCGGGTACATTTTCAGTGCTGATAGGAAATCTTTTCCATTCGGTATCCCCTGGATTCAATGGAGCCTGTAGCCAAACTATTTGTTTTTTATCCACATCTCCACAAAGGATATCCAATCTACCGTCACCGTCAATATCTACAAAACCCGGCGACTCATTGGAAATGCCCATTCCGTCAGCTATAATATGCTTTTTCCAAACCCCGGATTTGTTCTTTGGATTTTCGAACCAAAAACCTGGTTTTCCAGGATAATCTATGATGACCACATCATCCCATCCGTCCAAATTTACGTCCATACCCAAATTTAGGAAAGATTCACAGTATTCCTTCCACGGGTTAAAGGTGCGGGAGGGAGCCATCTCGTGGCGCGTCCAAGAAGGAGCTTCAAACCAATAGTAGCCCGCGACAATATCCATCAACCCGTCCTTGTTTAAGTCTGCCACTGCTACACCTTCAGAGATAAAATCCCTCGTAATGACTGTTTTTTTAAAATCATTGGAGGTTGTGCTCTGGCCAATGGACATAGGTATAATACAGAAATATATCAAAAGACCAAATAAGACTTGTCCAACAGTATTGTTAATTGTCATTCTCATTTTTCGATTTTGTTATGGTATTAAAGTTAATTGTTTTTTGGATGATGATGTTTGGCTATTGTTCACTCAATAGTTTTTCAATGAGCATTTTATGTGCCTTACTTTCGTCTGATTGCCCATTTTTTAACTGGTCATGGTACTTTTTCAATAAATTTTTGGATTCCGCAGTTTTCAATGCGCCTATTCGCTGAATCGTATACGTTAGAATAACAGGAATTTTGGCTTTTCCTGCCAATTGGAGCGCACGCTCTGTATTCAAAGGGATTAAGGGCTCAGTGGCGTACCATAGCATTAAGGGTAGGTTGTGGTCCCCTATGTCTTCCGACTTTTGGACCAGGGCTTCCAAAACGTCCCATCGCTTTGCGGGTGCTAAGCGAAGCAAGCCGGAAGTCAGGTAGAGTCTTACCAATGGTGATGGATCTTTTTTTGCCAATCCTACAAACTTTTCCAAGGTGGTTGGTGATATCTTCTTATCCTCGGTCAGTAACTGTATGGCCCAACTTCTAAGATATTCATTGTTGTTGCTTAATAAATTATTTAATTCCTTTTCATTTAGCCCTTGGGTAACATGTAAGGTCCATAGCGCTCTAAGTTTTCTGGTTACATCCTGATTATTGACAAGAATATCTTTAAGTGCTGTATGGACTTCAGGATTGCCGCCTCGTTCTTGTAAAATTGTCCTGGCCTGTCTCACATAAAATTCGTTGGGATGTAACTGGTAGTTGACGAGTTCCAGGTCTGTAGCTTTTTGCAAATCAACCTGTACCCATTGATCATTTTTATGACTGATCTTAAAGATTCGTCCCAAAGTTTTGTCATGCACATCGGGGTTGGAACTGTGGCATTGGTTCTGATCATACCAATCTATGGCAAATACAGATCCACTGGGGTCGTATTTAAAGTTGAGCCATTGTGACCACGAATCGTTCATTGCCAAGAAGTCTTTATTATGTGATCCAATATATCCCGATCCCGACCTGGTAAGTTGATCATTATTAAGTTTAGATCCATTGATATTGTTCATGAAGATGGTATTCCTATATTTTTTGGGCCAGGAATTTCCGCCCAAATAAATCATTGCGCCTGCATGGGCATGGCCACCACCAGCTGCCGCTGACCTAAAATTACCTGCATGTGGTCCACGGTCGCCCAGCCAATGTACATGGTCCCCAATGGTTTTAATATCATCATAGGTGTAGGGATTAAAATGATTCCCTGACTGCCGCTGGTATCTGGCTCCTTGAATAACGTGGTAAAGGTGTGGAATTACACAAACCGTGATGAATGGATGTCCGAAATCATTAAAATCAATTCCCCACGGATTACTACTCCCTTCGGCAAAGACTTCAAACTCATGTCTTGTTGGGTGATAGCGCCACACACCTGCGTTGATTTTGGTTCTTTGGTTGTCAGAAGCTCCGGGCTTGCCCACATTGGAATGTGTAAAAACTCCCTGAACGCCATACAGCCATCCGTCCGGGCCCCAGCGTAGATTATTTAGTACCTCATGAGTGTCATCCAATCCCCAACCATCCAATAATTTTTGAGGTGGTCCCGATGGCTTGTCCTTTTCGGCATCGATAGGAATATACAGCAAATAGGGGGCAGCCCCTAACCATACTCCTCCCATACCTACTTCTATTCCGCTAACCAGATTTAGGCCTTCGGAAAACACCTTTCTCTTATCCAAAGTGCCGTCGCCATTAGTGTCTTCGAAAATAAGAATGCGATCTTTTCCTTCGCCTTCACGGGCGGGGGTAGGGTAGGTGTGTGCTTCAACGACCCAAAGTCGACCGCGTGCATCCAAGGTAAAGCTTATAGGTCGTACCACATCTGGTTCTGAGGCGGCCAAAGTTATTTTAAAGTCTTCGGGCAAGGTCATAGCCTTTGCTGCTTCTACACCTGAAAGACCAGAATTGATAATTGGATCTAATGGGGGCAGTACAATAATATCATCCTTATTTAATTCATTGGGGAAGTAAGGGCGAGTAGGGTAGAACCGAAAGTCATCAAAATTTATATGTGCCCATTTATCATCCTTTATATAAGGAATTTGCGAGATACCAGTTTCATTATCAATAATACGGATAATTATATCCTTTTGTTCATAAGGTTCAAGGTCTACTACCACAGGTTGTAAGGTAGCCCTACCTTGTCCTGTTGAACTAAAGATAACCTGATTGGTTTCTGCCAGCACCAATTCAACGCGGGTGTCTGCCAATGCACCACCCGATACCTTAAAGGAAGCATAAGGATGGGAGACTTTGAAGGGAACAGAACTTAAGGTGCCCGTAAGTTTGTAATTTGCGTTACCGCCACTAGTTAGAAAGTAGTCGCCATCAAATGAAAATAGTGCACCGGCATCATGCACAGGGGAAGGGTCTTGGTCGTATAGTGGCGATTTAAAAGCATCTCCAGTTGCTGTCCAATCCTGTAAAGAACCGGTTTCAAAGCCTAGGTTCAGAGGTTTTCCATTTTTTGTGGGTATAACTCCTACAACGGATGGTCCCGATAGGTCTCCCTCCACGACCTCAAATTTTCCCACCATACCCGCCGCACGATGTCCGGGAACCGTACAGAAATAGGTGTCATTTTCTATAGCCTTGAATGTGATACTGGTACTTGATCCCTTTTCCAATAGGGTACCACTCTTTATGCCCAATTTCTCCATGGCAATATCATGGGTCATGGTTTCGCCATTGGTTATGGTAATGCGAACGCGATCTCCTTGGTTGGCCCTTAAGGTAGGATTTCGGGTTCCATCTTTGGCAAAATACCCCAGCATGGTAGCTTCCAGTGCATAGTCTCTGTCAATAGTTGTGGTATCCTTAACAGTTTGTTGCGAAGTCTCTTTGTTGCTCTTTGTTCGGCAACCAACAAAAACGATTAATAGGATTAAGGTTGCGGAGATGCGGGATATTAAACGAAGATTGCTCATGGGTCCGGGTTATAGTTGGTGTGGTTGATTATATTTGAGAGCTATAATTTTTTTTTACTTTATTTCTTCAATAAAAATATCTTTAAAAGCAACCTGTGCCTTTCCGTCTCCATGTATCTGTAGTCCTATTAAGCCCGACTGTGGTATGGTCATATCCTTCTCAGTATAGTCCACTGTTTTATGCCCATTGATATAAAGACGTATTCTTCGGTCCTCGGCCCTAATTTCATAATCGTTCCAGTCGTTTATATTAATCCATTCAAGAACTTCTAAAGAGTCTGGGGCCATCAACGTTTTATTTCTTCGGGATTCATCATAGAGGCTTGCCCAGTAGTTTTCGCCCCAATCTGCTTGGTAGCCTGTCATTTCATAAGGCGGGTCTATTAATCTTTTGCTTCTAAACTGGATGCCTGAGTTGATAAATCCATCATTCCCGGTTAATTTAAACTTTAGTTTAAGAATGAAATTGGCATAGGAACGCGTTGTGCACAGGAAATCATTGTGTGGAACAGTTTTATCCAAGGAGCCTCCAATGATGGTTCCATTATTAATCCGCCAAGTAGATATGGTGTCGCCTTCCCAACCAGAAAATGTTTTCCCGTTGAAAAGAGAGCTTGCCCCTGTAGCCGTCTTATTTTTACATGCCATCGATATAAACAGCAGTAAAATAAAGGATAGTAGTAAACGTTTCATTTGGCTTTGGTTTACGGTTGGATCAACTAGAGATGTCTACAAATTAAGCTAAAGAATTAAGAAAACCTACAGACCCCACTTTCCCATGTGATTTAAAATGCCGTTAATCCTTTAGATAGTAAAAATGTCCGTCTTCGGCCCCAATCAATAAATTTGGTTTGCCATCCTTATCCCAGTCAACCACGGTTGGGCTTGTGGTGTGTCCTGCAAGCTTGGTTTTGACCAGATTCCCTTTTTTCTTGAAAACAATGTTTCCGTTTGATTCCCCTAAATTCTCGTACCATTCAATATTTACGCTGTTGGCCAATAGATCAAGGTCCCCATCACCATCCCAATCGGTAAAGGCTATTTTCCTTCGGCCACTACCACCGGCTTCACGCTCGTTTAAACGAAGCAAATCTTTGCCTGTTTCTCCATCGGCATTTTTAAAAATTCGTTGTCCTGGTTTTAGATAAAGTTTTCCATGTTTTTTAAATCGCTCAAAAAACGCCAAATAGCCTTCGTGATCTAACATTACCAAATCCATTAGACCATCTTTGTTCCAGTCTATAGCATAAGGTGTGGTTCTCCATTGTGTGGACAATTCATCTTTTTCCGGATTCCACCAATTCCATTTAGGTTTTGGAACCTTGTTTTTCTCCCAAGCCACCTTGACACCTCCCATTTTAGTTAGTTTGGGAGCTCCCTTAGCACCTGTATTTTTATACCATTCCACTTTGCCAAATATGGAATTCAACAGAATATCTTTTAGTCCGTCACCATCCCAATCGGCGACTGTTAATGTGGTATAACCCCATTTACTTTCGGCAGGTCCTTGAATGGATCCACTGTTCCCCGCCATAATACGGATTACTTCCCCATCGGCTTCCAAATAAATGGGTTCTTGCCACTCTGGAGTATCACCTCCATCTAGATTTTCTATAAAACCAATATACCCGGCCGAATTGCCACAGATCAAATCTTCGTCTCCATCATCGTCCCAGTCAACACTAAAAGGGGTAACCAATGCACCAAATTTTAGATTTTGACTTTTCTGTTGGATATATATGGGCGATTTAAAAACTGGCATTTGGTTACTGATGGTCCCTGTATTTTCAATAAAGACAACCCTACCGTCCTCGTCGCCAACAACAAGATCAATTTTAGAATCATTGTTCCAATCAAGAGCCACTGGCCTCATCATTTCCAGATCCATTTTTAGGATTCCATTATTATTTTCAAGAAATCTACCTTTGGCATAAATTGGGTTTTCACGATTTCCTGTATTTTCAAAGTAACTAAAGCGATCAATGAATTCCCCGCAAATAATATCCAAATCACCATCACCATCAAAATCGGCTATGTTAGGGGTAGTATTGCCATATACATCTATAGGTTTATCAGCAGCTAATATTTTCCCATCATTTCTATATTTTCCGTTGTCGTTGGTCAATAAATAAAGGTATCCACGAAGATCTCCATTGGTCCATTCCCCTTTGTCGTTAAAGGCATTGTCCCAACCATACTCACTCCAATCATCTATTCCAACGATGAGGTCCATATCCCCATCATTGTCATAATCAACATATTTCCAATCGCTAAAACGTTCTTTATAAAGATCAAGTAGTTCGGACGCCTGATACAGACCTTCTGGTCGAGTATATCCATATCTTCTAAAGTTGTCGTATTCCAAACCAACTCCCAAAACCCTAGGTTCTCCTTCCACATAGGAGATGGAAACATTCCGCATACCGTCACCAATTTTGACGGGAGCATCAAATATTGGGTTCCCTTGTTGGTCTTTGTTTGAGTTTTTGAACAAAAATGTGCCATTAAAAGGAACGTCGGTACAGGAGATAACCAAATCCAGATCTCCATCCTGATCGTAATCCATGGGCAAGGGATTGGCCCAGAGTCCCACTGCCAGATCTTTGGTAGAGGTGGTATCCTTGTATTGTAATCTTATAAGGTTGTCATCAGTGGTTTGACCAATGGAAACGGCACTGCTAGTTAGGAAAAAGCAAAGGATTAATCGTTTAAGCTTCATAGGTAGTTTTTTCTATGTTTTTTATGATGATTGCTGAATTAAAACTTTCAAATTAGTATTTATTTTTCAATTGACCAATCTTTTATTTCTTGGACTAATTGAAGGATTTCATATTTTGATAGGTGTTGGATAAGGAAAATTTGGGTTAGTAATACTAAGGGGCTGGAATTTAGGGGGTAAGTAAAAAAGATTCATTTTTTTGCCAAAAGATTAGGGTTAAATTGTTTGATCTTTCCTATTTTTGCAATCTCATTTTCGGGATGTGGCCCTTCGTCTACGCTCAGGACAGGCTGCCCCACAGAGGATTCATTTATAAATGGAGATTCTGAAAAAGAATAGAAAGTATTGAGCAAATTGAAGTATCGGGATGTGGCGCAG
>NZ_JACLHY010000003.1 GCF_014397245.1 Arenibacter arenosicollis
ATATCCTTATAAATTTAATTAATCATTGAGCAGTTTGTGGAATTTCTCCCTTCCGGTACCGATGACGGAATAGGCTAAAACCAAAAATAGACAAGCAATGACGATAGCAAGGGCTCCTTCCCTTGGACCTGTACTGAGCGGAGCCGAAGTATAAGGGAAGGTGGATCCTCCGCTAGCAGCGGAGGAGACGGAAGGGATTGACAGGCCAGGTCTTCGGGAGGGGGCAAGAGATTCGGCTTTGGTTTAACCTCCCAAAAACACACCCCTAACCCCTCTCAAGAGGGGAGTTTGGTTAGTGCCAACAATGTCTTTATTGCAAGCTATTAAGCAGAAACAGAAAGTTTATATCCTTATAAATTTAATTAATCATTGAGCAGTTTGTGGAATTTCTCCCTTCCGGTACCGATGACGGAATAGGCTAAAACCAAAAATAGACAAGCAATGACGATAGCAAGGGCTCCTTCCCTTGGATAAGGGAAGGTGGATCCTCCGCTAGCTGCGGAGGAGACGGAAGGGATTGACAGGCCAGGTCTTCGGGAGGGGGCAAGAGATTCGGCTTTGGTTTAACCTCCCAAAAACACACCCCTAACCTAGTAATTCAATCCAGTTACTTGTGTGATTTCTCCTTCCTCCGGTCGATCGAAATAACGATTATTAATTAGTGACTTTATATTACTTAACAGCGAAAAAAGTGGTGTCAAGGCCATTCCCCCAAAAAACAAAAGAAGTAACCCAATAGCCCCTTAAACGGACCTAACAGATTACTTCCTATTACTGCGCTATACCCGGTAAATTCTTCCCAGGCTGTGAAGAAAAACCTATTTCCCCAACATCAGGAGTTCATTACATCTGATTTCAGTGATGTACCTTTTTTCTCCTTCCTTGGTTTCATAAGACCGAGTGGTCAATTTTCCTTCGACGGCAACTTCCTTTCCCTTGTTGAGATAGTTTTCTACGATTTCCGCTGTCTTTCCCCAAGCCACAACATTGTGCCATTGGGTATCGGTTACCTTTTCCCCTTTGGCATTTTTGTAAGTTTCATTGGTAGCAATGGCGAATTTCGCCAATTTGCCACCACCGTCTAGATTAATGATTTCTGGATCGTTACCCAAGTTTCCAATCAACTGTACTCTGTTTCTTAGTGCGTTCATAATACATAATTTTTAAATCCCGAATCCTCTTCGGGAATGGTTAAACAGTTAATGATTTTTGATGCAACAAACTTAGTACCCGACCCAAATGTTATTCGGTTGAAAAGTATTTAATTTCGTTTGTTATCGTTTGTAGTCGTTTGTAATTGACTATATGTGCCTGATTTATCAATTCTGCATGTCCCGTATTCGCACAAGAAATTGATGAACAATTCAATAATATCCTTACATTTAACCATATCTTATTCCCACTAATCAAGACTGAAACATGGATATCCTATTAAAAATCCTTATAGCCCTAATAGCCCTTGAACACCTTTATATTTTATATATGGAGATGTTCGCTTGGGAAACCTTGGGCAAAAAGACTTTTAAAAAAGCACTACCTGAAGATATGTTTACACCCACAAAAGGACTGGCAGCAAACCAGGGACTCTACAATGGTTTTCTTGCAGCAGGCCTAATATGGACTTTTTTTATTACAGACCCAACTTGGAGCACCAACATCGCAATTTTCTTTTTAAGCTGTGTGGCCATTGCCGGCATTTATGGCGCTTGGTCTGCGAGCAAAAAAATATTCGTGGTTCAGGCCTTACCAGCTCTCATAGCCTTATTGCTGCTCTTGCTATCTTCTTCTTATTTTTCATAATTTTAATGCAGGGTTCACGAACAAAATGCACCCTGTTCCATTATTAAAGATATGCTTCATTCGGCCATTTCAACCTAGTATGAAATATAAAATTACCCATTGAATGAAAAATCCATTTATTACAGATCAATCCTATAAAGGAATCAACTTTGCCCCAAAACCTTTGCCAAAAGGAGAATATGAGAATTGCGAGTTTGACACTTGTTCCTTTTCAAAATCGGATATATCCAACATCGTCTTTATGGAATGTGTTTTTACAGATTGTGACCTAAGTAATGTTAACCTAAAAAATACCACCTTTAAAGAAACAGAATTTAAAGGGTGTAAATTATTGGGCATCCGCTTTGACCATTGCAACGATTTTATGCTATCCTTTAACTTCTATAACTGTACCTTAAACCTATCCTCCTTTTATAAATTAAAACTCAAGAACACCATTTTCCAAAATTGCAAAATGATTTCCGTGGATTTTTCAAAAACCCAACTAACAGAAGCCAAATTTGAATCCTGTGACCTTGAAAATGCAATCTTTGAAAATTCCAACCTGGAAAAAACCGATTTCAGTACTGCAATCAACTATACCCTAGATCCTGAGAAAAACAGCATCCACAAAGCCAGATTTTCCAAAGAAGGGGTTTTGGGCTTATTGACGAAGTATAAAATCCATATAGAATAACTTATTTGCCTTTTTGGATTATGCGTTTGTAAACGGATAATTTGTACCTTATTGGTCCTAAAACACTTTCCAACTACATAAAATGACTTTAAACAAAATACACCATATTGCCATCATTTGCTCAGACTATAATAAATCCAAAAAATTTTATGTGGAAGATTTGGGTCTACAACCCATCCAAGAGGTATTTAGGGAGGAACGCAACTCCTACAAATTGGATTTGGCATTGAATGGCGAGTACATCATTGAACTATTTTCCTTTCCAAAACCCCCATCTAGAACAACTAGGCCTGAAGCAACCGGCCTACGACATTTGGCTTTTGAGGTGGACGATTTGAAAAAAAGCATTGATCATATGGTCGGAAAGGGAATTAAAACAGAACCTATCAGGGTTGGTGGGTTAACCGAAAAACAGTTCACTTTTATATTTGACCCAGACGATTTACCAATAGAACTTTATCAAAAATGATTCCCATAAATGATTATATAGAAAATTTCTACAATACTTTCCCTGACCTTAAGGGCCTTTCTCCTTGGGGCGCAACCCAATCCATTTCTTCAATATTAATCGGCATTATTTCAGGACTCGATCCAGATGATTACTCTCTTGAAGGGGATATCGCTATCCACAAAACGGCCATTATTGAAAAAGGGGTTATTCTAAAAGGGCCAATGATTATTTCAGAAAACAGTTTTGTCGCAAGTCATGCCTACCTCCGAGGAGGGGTGTTTCTGGCTGAAGGGGTACGGATAGGCCCAGGCAGTGAAATAAAATCAAGTATAATTTGCAGTAAGACCACTCTCGCCCACTTCAACTTTATAGGGGATAGTATTATTGGAAGGCATGTAAATTTTGAGGCAGGGTCACTTATTGCCAATCACTATAATGAAAGAACGGAAAAGACCATTTGGGTCAGCGCACTTGGTAAAAGAACAAATACCGGAACCAACAAGTTTGGGGCACTGGTAGGGGACAATTCCAAAATAGGAGCCAATGCCGTACTTTCCCCCGGTACCATATTAAGCATGGGTTCCATAGTAAAAAGACTGGAACTTATTGAACAAAATAAATGACTTAACAATGGAAAAAAAATGCTTGGAATGTGGAGATAAAATATTAGGCAGGGTGGACAAAAAATTCTGCTCGGATTATTGCAGAAACGCCTACAACAACAAACTGAATAAGGACAGTAAAAATCTGGTACGGAATATAAACAACCGCTTGCGCAAAAATTATAGAATCTTGGACAGTTACCCCTTAACAGAAGGAAAAACCAAGACTACCAAGACCCGCTTAATGGACAAGGGATTCGATTTTGAATACATCACCAATTTATACACTACCAAAAAGGGAACCACCTACTATTTTGTTTATGATTTAGGATATCTCCCGTTGGACAATGATTATTATATGATCGTGAAGAGGGAATAGGACCATGCCATTAAATAACAGGCATATCCACATCAATACCTCCCCCGAGGGGAAGGATATATAGTTTTGTGGATTTGAAAATTCTTAGAATTATTACTCTGCTACCTAGCAGTGAAAGTGGGAAAATAATGTAGCTTTTTATTTCCAGTTATGTCCGCTTAATTTTAAGGCGGCTATCACAATATCCTTACGGCTAATTTGACCTACCAAAATCCCGTTTTTCATTACCGGCAATCTTCTTCTTTTGTGCTTGTCAAAAATCCCAGCCGCGTCAAAAATAGACATATCATAAGGAATAGTCTCTACATCCTTCGTCATGAATCGCTCTACACTCTTGTCCAATATTGGCTGATTAAAATAACGGCTTTCCGAAATTTGTTTCATACAATCCGCTTCGGAGATAATACCAACCAAAAATCCGTTATTGTCCAAAACAGGACCCCCAGAAATATGGTATTTTGCCAAATGCTCCATAACCGTTAATATGGATTGATCGGGACTAAAGGTGATTAATTTTTTAGTCATGTAGTCCTCTACTAAAATGGGAGCGTCAAATTCCTTTTTTACGACCTTTCGTACTCCCTGAAAGCTTTTTATTCCCATACCGTTTATTTTTAGGTTAATTTGAAAGATAGTATTTTTTAAAAGATTACGCAACTAATTAAGATTTAATCAGTTGAAATGATAAGTATTTCCTAAATTTATTACACATAACTCAATATGATATGGCCCAAAATTATCTAGATTAAAGGTTACCATCAACTCCTTAAGGTAATCCACATATAATTTCTTAATTTTAAGTTTTTACAACTTACTATGAAGCAATATTCTTCTGCCGTCTCCCTACTTATTCTTTTACTTGCCATTTATTTGAGCTTTGAGACCTCAATGCCAAGCTACGATCCAGATGCGACCATTGATGATATTTCATTTTCAACGGATAGGGCACTGGTTCATGTAAAAAACATGTCTGAAAAACCGCATGGAGTTGGATTTCCGGCTCATGCAGAGGTAAGGGATTATGTAATTTCGGAACTGAACAAGCTTGGCTTGGAAACAACGACCCAAAAAGGATATACCGCTGGGGATTGGGGCAATTATAGTAGCACCACCAATATTTTGGCCAGAATGAAAGGGACAGAAAAGGGAAAAGCACTTTTGTTACTCTCCCATTATGACAGCAGTCCCCATTCTTCCTTGGGTGCCAGTGATGCTGCCAGTGGAGTAGCTACCATCTTGGAAGGTGTAAGCACTTTCCTAAAACAAAACCAAGTTCCAAAAAATGATATTATTATTCTAATTTCCGATGCCGAGGAATTAGGATTAAACGGGGCCGATCTCTTTGTGAACAAACACCCTTGGGTAAAGGAGGTAGGACTGGTTTTGAATTTTGAAGCCAGGGGCAGTGGAGGACCCTCTTATATGTTATTGGAAACCAATAGGGGAAATGCCAAGGTCATTGAAGAATTCACAAAGGCCAATCCCAAATATCCTGCGGCCAATTCTTTGGTCTATAGTATATATAAAATGTTGCCCAATGATACCGATCTTACCGTGTTCCGGGAGGATATGGATATAGAAGGGCTGAACTTTGCCTTTATAGACGACCATTATGACTACCATACCGTGCGCGATAATTATGAGAGATTGGATCGTAATACCCTAGCCCACCAGGGCAGTTACCTAATGCCATTACTAAAGCACTTTAGCAATTCCAATCTTACCGACTTAAAAAGCCTAAACGATTCTATTTATTTCAACATACCTTTCTTTAGATTGGTATCCTATCCTTTTGATTGGATCTTTCCTATGTTGGCGCTTGCCATAATATCATTCTTAGTCTTAATGATTTTAGGTCTCAGGAACGGCTCCTTGGAAATTAAGGAAATAGGAAGAGGTTTTATGCCCCTGCTTTTAGTTCTGGTCATAAATGGCCTTGTAGGCTATTTTGGGTGGTCAGCACTAACCAATATCTACCCACAATACCAGGATATTCTTCATGGGTTTACCTATAACGGTTATTCCTATATTATTGCTTTTGTCCTTTTTTCGGTGGCCGTTGGTTTTTGGGCCTATCATAAATTTGACACTACTAAGACCCAAAATTTAATAGTAGCCCCTTTATTTCTCTGGTTAATAATTTGCACGCTTGTTGCCGTGTATTTAAAAGGAGCCAGTTTTTTTATCGTTCCCGTTTTTGCATTGTTGGCATCGCTACTGATAACAACCCATCAAAAATGGCCCAGCCCCTTTCTCTTGCTATTTTTGGCTTTACCGGCAATTTGGATATATGCCCCTTTGATTAAAATGTTCCCTGTAGGTCTTGGTCTTAAAATGATGATCACCTCTACCCTTTTAACATCCTTAACTTTTTTCTTATTGCTCCCAGTTTTTGGTTCGATGAAAAACAAAAACGGCTTGGCCTTTTTGTTTCTAGTACTTTGCTTCGGTTTTTTTCTGTCCGCACATCTTGATTCGGACTTTAGCAATGAAAATGCCAAACCCACCAGTCTGGTTTATTTGCTCGATGCAGATAAAGAAACTGCCGAATGGGCTACCTATGACAAAGTATTGTCTGGTTGGACTTCACAGTACATAGATAAGAATAACGAAAAACCTATAAGTTCAGAGGATGAATCTCTAAGTAGCAAGTATGCAACTAGGTTTAGTTATAGATCGACAGCACCCCTAAAAAACATTGCTGTCCCTAAAATTGAAACCACTAAAGATACCATTATAGGTAACAGCCGCAAATTGGAAATATGTATTACGCCCCAACGAAACATCAATCGTCTGGAAATATTCACCAATGAAGTTGAAATACTTGAGGCCAAAATAAATAACATAGAACTGTCCGCATACTACCTAAAAAATAAGAAAAGCTCCAAATTGGTTACCCACTACGTTAGTAATAACGATTATACCGAATTACAAATTACAATTCCAAAGGATAGCGAATTGGAATTGACCTTATATGAGGCCTCAAACGATCTTTTGAACAATCCACTGTTTACAGTGCCACCAAGACCAGAGGACAACATACCTATGCCGTTTGTTTTAAACGATGCCATATTGATTACCAAAAAGATTACATTTTGAGCAAGAGAATCGGCATTCTAGGGTGTGGATGGTTGGGTTTGCCCTTGGCCATTTCCCTATTGGAGGATAAACATACCATTTATGGAACTACCTCTTCGGATTCCAAAATAGCCATCTTGGAAAAGCACAATATTATCCCATATCTTATTGTTCTAAATAAGATTGGAATTGAAGGCAACATTAAGAAATTTTTGAGCGAACTGGATCTGTTGATTATAAATGTTCCTCCAAATTTACGATCTGCTCCAAAAGAAAGTTTTGCGGAAAAGATGTTTCATTTACATAGTGAAATAAAAAACTCACCCTTAAAAAGAATTATTTTTATAAGCAGCACCTCTGTATATGGCAATATTAACGGCATCATTACTGAAGACTCCCCTGCCCTTCCAAACACTGAGTCCGGAAAGCAACTTTTGGCTTCGGAAAATATTTTTCTAAAGGACGGGCAACTAGATACCACCGTTATCCGTTTTGGAGGACTAATTGGTCCTAAAAGACATCCAGTGAAATTTCTTAGTGGAAAAACTGACCTTGGGAATGGGGATGACCCAATAAACCTAATTCATTTGAACGATTGTATCGGCATTATCAAAACCGTCATAAATGGGGACTACAAGAATCGAATACTTAATGGAGTGTTTCCCCACCATCCTAAGAAAGAAGAGTATTACACCTCGGAAGCCATAAAAAGAGGGCTTTTACCACCTATTTACACGCGAAATTTGAATAAAATAGGAAATAAAACTATTGAAAGTAGGTATTTAAATGTTAAAACCTACCAATTTAACACCTCAATTGTAAGTTAATTCACCACACTTTTTTGCACTTTCACAACAAACACGACCACTTTAAGTTAAATTACAACCCTGATTGTTAGCCGTTTATCGATAAGTATGTACCTTTAAGTAAACGAATAAATTCAATTATTATGGAAAATTCAGGTCTAAAAAGAAGAGTACTTTACGAAATTGAAAATCTAATTTCCAAAAGCTGTTCCAAAAGCAAAATGTCCCAAAAATTTCAAAACCTGCACGTTGCAATATTGAAAAAATATTACAATGCCGCCGATGTATCCATAGACTATCATAGAAAGAGGGTTATTTTGGATATTGTAATGGATGACAGCTGTTACGACCCAAAAAAAGTGAATTCTTCCCTACCAACTCTAAGGGCTAATTTACTTTTTAAGAATTTAAAAGAATTTTTAAGTTCTAGCTTGGACAAAGACAATGGGAGCATAGCATTTTATGCCAAACTCATTAAGTCCTATGAAAATAGGAATACTAAGCTAACAGTCGTTTAAAAAAGACCCCAATCAACCATAATAAAAAGGATGCCCGTCGGCATCCTTTTTTGTTGCTTATCAAAGGTTTAAGGCTTTCCTTAACAATAGGATAGAAATAATTTACTAGTTTTGGCACACCAAAAAATAGAACAATGAAGAAAATAGTTTTAATCCTACTTCTAATAGCAGGATTTACAGCCAATGCACAGACGAAAAGTGACTTGCTTAAACATTATGAGGCCTTTTATGACCAAATGAGAATACAGGGTGATATAGATGGTGTAATCAACGCTATAACGCACTTAAACATACTTGCCCCCAGCAAAGAGCGCAACGACACTTTGGCGTACATATACACCACCGACAATCAACATTTACAGGCCCTAAATACTATCGGGATCGACAAGAATGAATCAGACTCCGATTTGGCGGTACAGGTAAAAGCTATTTCCTTGAAGGCATTGAACCAACCCAAGAGGGCGCTGGAACAATTTGAAATTTTATACAAAAGAGGTCCGAACCCTTATTTAGCCTATGAATTGGCAGATCTTAAAATTCAGACCGGCGACAATGAAGGTGCAGCTGCCAATATTGAATATGGTATTGCGAATGCTAAAGATGATATGAAATACGCATTCTATGAAAGACAGCAACCTTACGAAGTTGCCCTAAAAGCGGCCTTTATCCATTTAAAAGCCCTGGTAGAATTCAATAAAGACCAAACCAATATAGATGGTGCCTTGGCCACTATTGATGAAGCCTTAAAAATAGACCCCAATTTTAATTTGGCAAGTCTAAGTAGGCAAGCCCTACAGTCTAGAAAGGATAAACAAGAAAATAAGGATCCTAAAGCAACTAAGCAATAATCCAAATATTAATGGGCGCAACCTTATGGCTCCCAATAAAGGAAAACAACAAAAAACCACTGTTTAGCAGTGGTTTTTTTGTTTAAAAATGATAAAAGACTCAATTGAATAATTAAGAAAGCTTAACGGCTCTTCCCTTAAACAGGCCCTAGTGCTTCCTCAAATTTTCAATAATCATTTCGTCCTTTTCCTGTTTTAACTGAATTACCTCGGAGACATTTTCATTGGGGATGACGATAGACAACACATAGTGGGCTATTTTCCATTTTCCAGATATCTTCCTTAGCACCCCAGATCCACGACATAGTTTCATTTGGGTATTCAGCAACTCATCAAACCAGGCCATATCGGTCTTTTCATTAATATACACTTTTCGGTCCAAGGGAGTAAAGTCCCACGCCCTGCCTTTATCAAAATGGGGCTTTGCGTAAGCCTTAAACTCATCGATCTGCCAATTCTCCGAAGCATCCGTACCAATAAAAACGGCGTCGGAGGTCATTAAATTAAAATATGATTCAAAATCAGCAGTTCCGGCCGCCCTGTGCCAGTTATCCAGTGTGTTCTGTATTAGCATTTCATCTGTTACCTCCTGACATCTCAGCTGTGAGGAGAAAATAAAAATCGATATTAATATGAAGAATCTACTCACTTAGAATGAGAATGGTGTCCAACTTGCTGTTGACAATTACGTTGAACTGATTTCTAAATGCATTATATGCGTTGATCATTTGGACAGTAGACTCTTTTACATCTACCCTGTACTCCAGGTTTCCCTTTGTTTTAAGAATAAAGGTCTTAAAAACCTTCTGCCTACTTTTAATCTGGGCCTTATCAAAAGTTTCCGGATAGGCAGAAGCTTCCAATGTTTTTTGTTTTTCGATCAAATCCTCTATAACCAATACCAAATCTTCCCTATTGGCAACCCGATAAAGCGATTCAAATGTAGTTTCCATAGAATTGAACTCTTGCCATTCCTTTAAATCCGCCAAGGCCTGTGCATTTATTTCATTTGGTTTTGGAAGTGAATCCACACTGAAAAATTCCTCTTCCTTTTCTTTCGTGGCTTCTACGGTTGCCCCTTGTTTACAGGCACCCATCAACATGAATACCATGCTGTAAAACAATACTTTTCCCATAGGTCGAAGGTACAAATTTTAATAAAAGCTATCCAAAAATGGATTTTATTTAACTAGTTTTTAATGCAAAATCAATCTTAACCATTTGGCTTATCATCAAATAGAGCCAAGCTGTACTTTCGTCATATGGCAAGCTAAGGAAATCACAAGGTTGTTCCCAATGATAAATTTGAAGAAAGTCCCAATCTAATGAATACCTTGACCCAAGGAATTAATTATTACTATGCTCTGCCTTCCTGAAGGACTGCTTTCATAGATTAAAATTAGAGATTACACACTAAATTTTATTTTACTTTCAATAGCCCTGATCATGATATTGGCAATATCCTTACCGGTGGCGTTCTCAATTCCCTCCAATCCAGGGGAAGAATTTACCTCTAAAAGCAAAGGTCCTTTATTGGAACGGATGATATCCACACCTGCCACGGCCAGATTGAGAACTTTGGCAGCCTTTACGGCCAATTTCCTTTCTTCGGAGGTAATCTTTATAACAGATGCCTTGCCTCCTTGATGTAGGTTTGCACGGAATTCCCCTTTTTCGGCTTGTCGCTGCATAGATGCCACTACTTTTCCATTCACAACAAAACAACGTATATCCTGACCGTTGGCCTCTTTGATGAACTCCTGCACCAAAATATTGGTTTGCACACTCTTAAAGGCATTAATAACACTTTCAGCGGCCTTATTGGTTTCAGCCAAAACCACACCCTTGCCTTGAGTACTCTCCAATAATTTTATAATCAATGGTGCACCATTGACCATCCTTATCAGATCTTTGGTATCCATAGGAGACTTGGCAAACCCCGTTATAGGAATATGTATATCATTTTTGGAAAAAAGCTGTGATGCAAATAATTTATCCCTGGACTGGGTTATTGATTCGGCCGAATTTAGACAATACACCCCTAGGTTGTCGAACTGCCTGATCAGGGCACAACCGTAAAAAGTAACCGCAGGCTTAATTCGTGGAATAATTGCATCGAACTCATTTAATATGTTTCCTCCCCTATATCTGATTTCGGGCGAATTAGCATCCAATTTCATATAGGCGTGTTCTACATTTAAAAACACCATATCGTGTCCCAAGGCCTCGCCAGCCTCCATTATTCTCTTGTTACTGTACAGCAATGGGTTGCTGGCCAACAAGGCTATTTTTAGTCCCGTTTTTTCTTTAAAATGGGAAGCGTATTTCTCATTGATTTCTTTTACCGTGAACTCCTTTACGTTAAAGCTTACCGCAGGATTAACCACAAATCTTTCATTTAAGGCCTCACGGCCCAAAAGCATACGATATTCCATAGTATCCCTATTGGCCAAGGTAAGTTCTATATCAAAGGTAAGATCTCCAACGCGCACTGGGGTCTTTATCACATAACGTTCTTCGGATATCCCGGAAGAACTCTTTACCGTCCTACGGTCTACCAGTCTTGCACGGCATTCTATATTAATACCCCTGTTGTCCTGCAACGGATTTACCTCAAACTTCACCCATTCATGCGCCCCTTTGGTATATACCTTAATATTATTTGCCTGTATGGAAGATGTTTTTGCCCCGGAATCTACCCTAGCCTTGATAGCTGGAATCTCTAAATCTTCAAATACACACCATTCTTCACTGCCAATAATATCCAGGTTCTTATACTTCATCTGTTTTATATAGATTTTATTTTTAAATAAGTGCAAAATAAAGCACTTAACCCCTTGTAATCAAGATTAAGGGATTATTAATTTATTAAATTTATAATGGTCATCTTGAAACGGATAGGACCATTAAGATAAAAACATCTCTTTTTGCTTTTTGAAACATTTAAATTCTAACATATGTCCGTTGGGATCTTGGATAAAAAAGGACTTATGCTCACCTATCATATCCTTTAAGAATACGACCTCGGTTGTTAGTTCATATTCGGATTTGCTCAACTTGGCATGTAATTTATTCCAAGTAGATTCATCCACGATAAGACCAAAGTGAAAAGAAGGCAACACCGTATCTTCAAACTTGTAGGTCTTAAAAGTAAAATTAAAATTACCCGCTTTAGTAAAGGTAATCTGGTTTCCAAACAAATTAATATCCAACCATCGGGAAGAGTGCCTTCCCAATTCGGCTCCGATGACGTCTACGTAAAAGTCTTCTGTTTTGCTTATACTTAAGCAGGGCAGTGACATATGGAAGGGCGCATTTTTCATAAGGCTTTAATTTAGTGTTGATTGTTTATCTAAGGTAGTAAAAAGAACAATTAAAAATTACCTCCATAACCTAAACACAAACAGATCTAAAACCTCGACCAAAATCAGGATAATAATTACCCATTCCAATTTACTGCTTTCCCTATGGTCCCAGATATCCTTAAACAACTCCAAATTTTCCTTTATGATTCCTATTCGCTCGTAAATATTCCTATACCTGATTTTTAAATCAAACGTCCGTTTAAGTTCCATGTTCAGCTTGTCCAATTGTTCGTTTTCCCAGGTACTATCGGGCTCATCAAAAATATAAAGGTTTTCGGATATTTGATTTTTAATGTTCATAACCTTTCCTATGAACCGCTTGAGCCTAACTCCAGAAATATTCAGCTTTCCTTTATTTTCCAAATATTGGGTATGCCCATTGGTTTCTTCCAACAACTGCTGTGTAATTTCGGAATACCTATCAAGGGCAACGGATTGGGAGGTGTTCAACATTACCAATCTAATAAACTCCGAATCAAAACTGGGCAAGATTACTTTATCGAAGGCCACCTGTTGGCGGCCTTCGATTATTTCTACTTGAATAGTTTCTGTAAGTTGGGGAATATTGTATTCCTTGGTAATCTTGGATAGGGCGTCCAGTATCTTATCTTTTTCCTCTTCAGAATGATTAAAAAAGGATACTAGACCGTATTGAAAAATGTAAACGAATTTTTTTTCGCCATTTTTCAAATAGAGCTCATCACTGTCCGAAAACACTATTTCCAATGGCAACTGTGATTTACATTGCCTAATATTAATGGAAGATGCTATATGAACTGCAACAACCTCAAACATCGCGGTTAGTCATCGTCATCATCTCCCTCTACTCCTTCCATGTCCACATCTGGAATAGCATCTGGATCATCATCGTCAAAATCCTCGTAATCATCCTCGTCATAATTGGCCATGGTTTTTTCCAACTTGGCACTTATTTTGACCAGATACTTGGTATCCTCTGTAGTTACCTCAACGGCCTCTATACGTTCCCCTTGTGCATTCTTAAAGGAGATGATATTAAGGTCGTCGTACCCATCAGGATACTTCTCTACCAAAAGTTTTAAAACTTCTGGCGTAAGTTTTTTAAAATCAACAATAACTCTTTTTAAATTGTCCATATACTACATGTCTAATAGGTACGCAAAAATTAAGGGCGCAACAATGGTTGCATCACTTTCAATGATAAATTTAGGGGTATTTATATCCAGTTTACCCCAAGTTATTTTCTCGTTCGGCACTGCACCAGAGTAAGAACCATAACTTGTGGTAGAATCACTTATTTGGCAAAAATAACTCCAAAACGGTGTATCTGTCCTTTCAAGATCCTGGTATAACATAGGCACGACACAAATTGGGAAATCGCCCGCGATTCCTCCTCCTATCTGAAAAAATCCAATCCCTTTTTCAGAATTGTCGGTATACCAATCTGCCAAGAAGGTCATATATTCAATGCCAGACTTCATGGTACTGGCCTTTAACTCTCCTTTTACCACATAGGAAGCAAATATATTTCCCATGGTACTATCTTCCCAACCTGGGCATACAATAGGTAAATTTTTCTCCGCAGCCGCATACATCCAGGAATCCTTAAGATCTATCTCATAATATTCCTCCAAAACTCCTGAAAGCAAGAGCTTGTACATAAACTCATGAGGTAAATACCTTTCTCCGGCGTCTTCCGCTTTTTTCCAAATTTCAAAAATATGCTTTTGAAGCCTTCGGAATGCCTCATGCTCCGGAATACAGGTGTCCGTTACCCTATTTAAACCTTTTTCCAACAAATCCCACTCATCTTGCGGTGTAAGGTCTCTATAATTGGGTACGCGCTTATAATGTGAATGGGCTACCAAGTTCATAATATCCTCTTCCAAATTTGCACCTGTACAAGATATGATATGCACTTTATCCTGACGGATAACCTCAGCAAATATTTTTCCCAATTCGGCGGTACTCATGGCACCTGCCAAAGAGACCAACATTTTGGAGCCTTGCTTTAGTTGATCTTCATATCCCTTAGCGGCATCCACCAAGGCGGCCGCATTAAAATGTAAATAATACTTCTCAATAAAATTGGAAATTTCTCCTTTAGTCTTCGTCATCGTCGAATTTTGAATTATTATTGCCTCCTACCTTGGAATCAATGTCATAAGTGTTGTCGTATTCGTCCTCTACGGCCTCACCCATAAATTTATAGCTTAACATTTTGTAATATAATTTGGCCGCTAGGAAATCTGAAGATTTATCCGACTTATTAGGACAAAGCTCAACGATATCAAAGCCAACAACATTTTTATCTGTAAATACCTGTTTTAGGAACTCCAGGGTCTCATAGTAAAACAAGCCACCTGGTTCCGGTGTCCCTGTGGATGGCATTATGGACGGATCCAAGGCATCCAGGTCAAAAGTTATAAAGACATTGTCCGTCATAAGATCTATGACCTTATCGGTCCAATACTCATCATTCACCATATCATGTGCAAAGAAAGTTTTTTCTTCATCCATAAAGGTTTTTTCAATGGCATCCATACTTCGAATACCCACTTGAAGAAGATTGGTAGTCTGACTTGCCTCGTGAACAGCACAAGCATGATTGAATTTAGTGCCATCATATGACTTCCTTAAATCTGCATGCGCATCTATATGCAACACTGTAAGATTGTCAAAACACTCATTAAAGGCTCTGATGGTACCAATAGAAATGGAATGTTCACCTCCAAAAATGGTAACAAACTTATTCCGTTTAATATATTCTTTGGTAACCTTATGCACAGCATTCACCATGGCCTCGGGAGAGCTATCCTCATCCACGGAATTGGCCAAATATACTCCTTGTTGATAGACCTCTGTATCGGTTTCAATATCATACAATTCCATATTTTCCGATGCCTTTAAAAAAGCCTCGGGACCTTTGTCCGCTCCTTTTCCCCAAGTACTGGTTCCGTCATAAGGCACAGGGATTAATACTACCTTAGCCTTTTCCAATTGCGCAAACTCGTCTGGTATGCCAGCGTAATTGTTAGTTGTGTTCATTTGTTTAAAGTTTATTGATTTTTAAAGGTCAGATTTAATTTCCTTATCAACGCTCTTACCAACTTTAGCACTAGCATTGGTTTTCATTTCATATCCTAAAATTCTAAGCAAATCTTCTGCCTTTTGTTGTTCACTAAATAATTTGGTTGTTATATTTCCGTTTTCGTCCTTATCTATTAAAATATGTTTTGGATGCGGTATCAAACAATGTTGCAATCCTCCATAACCCCCAATAGTCTCCTGATAGGCACCTGTATTGAAGAACCCGATGTACAAGGGCTTATCCTTTCTGTACTTGGGCAAATAAATTGCATTCATGTTTTGCTCACTGTTGTAATAATCATCACTATCACAGGTTAGTCCACCCAACAAAACCCGTTCGTATTCATCTTGCCAGCGATTTATCGCCAACATTATAAAACGTTTGTTAATGGCCCAAGTATCCGGTAATGTGGTTATAAACGATGAGTCGATCATATTCCACTTTTCACGGTCGTTCTGCTGCTTTTGATATAGTATTTCATATATGGCTCCACCGCTCTCACCTACCGTAAAACTTCCAAATTCGGTAAAAATATTTGGAACTGCAACATCCGCTTCCTGACAGGCAATGTTTATTTGGTTAATGATCTCATCTATCATGTACTGATAATCGTAATCAAAAGCCAAAGAATTCTTTATCGGGAAACCACCACCAATATTAAGACTGTCCAGCGATGGACATATCTTTTTAAGCCTAACGTACACCTTTAAACACTTTACCAATTCGTTCCAATAATAGGCATTGTCACGTATACCGGTATTAATGAAAAAGTGTAGCATTTTTAACTCTACCTTATCATTGTCCTTAATTTGATTCTCATAAAAAGGTACAATATTTTTGTATCCAATTCCCAAGCGCGAGGTGTAAAATTCGAACTTTGGCTCTTCTTCAGAAGCAATCCTGATCCCCACCTTAAAAGTATCGTTGATGGCATCGGACAACAGATCTATTTCCTCATAATTATCAATAATCGGAATACAATTTTGATGTCCTCCGTTTATAAGATTGGCTATATTGGTAATATATTGATCCCTTTTAAATCCGTTACAAATTATAAAGGTATTGTCCTTTATCTTGCCCTTCTCCTTTAACTTCTCAACAATATTAATATCAAAGGCCGAAGAAGTTTCAATATGAATGTCATTTTTTAAGGCCTCGTTCAATACAGGTTTAAAATGAGAACTTTTGGTACAATAACAATAATGGTATTTCCCTTTGTAATTATTCTTTTCCATGGCTATTTTAAACCACTCCTTTGCCCTGTTTATATTTTCGGAAATTTTTGGCAAATAGGTAAATTTCAAAGGACTTCCATATTCCTCTACCAAATCCATTAAGGGAATCCCATGAAACTTTAAATATTCACCGTCCAATGAAAATTCCTCTTGTGGAAAATAATAGGTTTGATCTATAAGATTAATATACTTCGTGTTCATTAAAATAAATATATGAATTGTAAATAAGTAAATAGCAGCGCCAATTGCAAATAATATGCGTAATTATAACTAAATCTTTAAACAATTATCTGCTTTTCGGTCGTCGGTATAAAATAATAGTCGTGCTGACTGCTCACGATAGAAGAAAAATTTGGAATACCAAGTAAATTTTGGTTACCTACACCTTTAAATTTCAGTGGTCTGAATCTTTCTGTTTCCAGAATCCCAAAATTATAATTACGGTTCATTGTACTCAACAAGTTGCTATTAGGCAAACAAAATTTAAAGCTAAATTGACGTGACAAATGAAAACAAAAAAAATGAAAAAACAAGCGTTTTAAAAAATTTTACGTTGAAGTTAAAAATGAATTTAATCAATTGTAAAAAATTAACTAAAAATTAAATTTAATGTGTTGATTTTTAACCTTTTCTTGACTATTTTTAAATAAAAACCAAGTACCCATGAAGCTTAAAAAATTCAGTGTTTTTGCAGGTCTTGTTCTATTGCTGTTTTTTTCTGGCAAAATTGAGGCCCAAATACCGGCAAACGTTTATCATTTTGAGGAAAAAAGTAGTGATGGAACACTTCACCACGAGTTGAAATTGGACTCCGATTATTTTGTACATACCATTTACCGACAATCTCCTGCAGAGTTCATAAAAACGCTGGGAGGATTCTATACCATCACAGACAACAACCTAATGGTGCAATTAGAATTTAATTCCGATTATAAAAAAGATAAAATTTCCAACTTAAAAATACCGTTTAAGTTAAAAAATGGCACACTTATTCTGGAGAAACCTAAGCAAATGATCTTCACCCCCACTGGCCATGGCTCTCAGGATCTTGATGGAAAGTGGCTTATCACTGGGAGGGTAACGGACCAAGGAGAAGAAAGAAGGGATACTTCGCGACCACGAAAGACCATGAAATATTTATTGAACGGGCATTTTCAATGGATTGCTTACAATACCGAAACCTTCGAGTTTTTTGGCACTGGAGGTGGCACCTATGATACGATCAATGGAAAATACACAGAAAATATCATGTACTTTTCAAGGGACAATTCCCGTGTTGGGGCAACTTTGTCCTTTAATTATGAATTGAACGGTAACGATTGGTACCATACTGGCAAAAGTAGTAAGGGAGATCCTTTAAACGAAATATGGACCAAAAGGGTTGCTAAATAACAGTCTGTAATCTATTATCATAGATATTTCGATAAATATAAATAGCCTAGGCCTCTGGAGAAAATTAATTCACCAGCACCTAGGCTATTCTTTCTCCATTTTATAATTGTTATGCCACTTTAGCTCTATTTAAAGATGTTGCTACCGCTCCATTAATGGCTGCATTCCATTTTTCGGCACGTCTCAGTTCATAATCCTCGATATAGATACTCTCTATGTCATAAAAATTAAGGATTTTATGCTCCCGGGATTCATCTAAAAACTTAATTTCCAAATCCATTCTTTCCAGGACAGTCTCCTTCTTATTCTTGGTTTTTGCTACATGGGTCTTCTTAACAAGCTTTACATTCAGCACATCATTAAGATCTATATTCTCCAGTGCCACTACACCATCAAATACTTTAGCGAAGACAAGCGTCTTATTGTCTGCATCAAGACCAATAAAAGAATTGCCCCAACTTTCCTTCAAATTAAATTTCAGCTTGGATTCATTCATTAATTTTTTGATTTCATTGGACATTATTTTTAAATCCCCTTTTCCGGATTTGTTAAGTATCACAAAAGGTAAAACGGTACAGAGTACCAATAAACCGGATACTAACCACATTGATATATTCATTATATTTATTTTTAAATTATTGCACTTATTAATTACTTCCCGCAAACCAAAGCTAATGTTGGGTACGGAAAAACTTCCAAAATTGGTTATTTTGGAATAGCATGTTAACTAATAAAATAATTTACAAAAAGGTATGAAAGGGGTAGATCATGGTAAGTCCGTCCAAACTTGGAGTAATATGGACACCCCTATTTAGGATTAAAAGTGCTTTTCCACTGGCCTGAACAAGGCCAATTATACTGCTGGGATATATTGAATTAAAATTGGGTCTTAGCTCATTTACAGGAGGTATTTGGTAATTACCTTCCGCCATGACCATGTCATGGGAAGAAGACTGTCCATTATAATTCAAATGATGGTCCACTTGAATTTCCCCGGTCACCTCAACCTTGGAGTCCAAGACCTGATCAGGGCTGGCCAAAGAAGTTTGGCCTATACCTAAGAAAAGTATAAGAACTAGAAACTTAAAAAAAAGCAAGTACCTTGTTTTTTTCATACCACAAAGATATGCACAGATTTTCTTAATAAGCTGTTAAATTATTTAATAAATAGGTTATTGGCCGGTACCTATATCGGACTTCCCTCCCGTTTTTTTCAATAATTTAATATTCCGTATTTCGATACCTTTATCAATGGGCTTTAACATATCGTACATATTAAGCGCCACTATGCTGGCCCCGTGCATGGCCTCTACCTCTACACCAGTTTTATAGATGGTCTTTACCGTAACTAAAATAGTAATCTGCAGGCCATCAATAGCATAAGAAATATCGGTGTATTCTATAGGCAAGGGATGGCAGTCCGGCAAAAGATCTGCTGTCTTTTTCACCCCCAATAAACCGGCCGCTTTGCTCATGGCAAATACATCACCTTTGGGCACCGTTTTATTTTTTATGGCAGCTATGGTATCTTCAGAACTTACCTGTACTATAGCCTGGGCAATCGCCGTACGTAAAGTGGATTTTTTATGGGTAATATCTACCATATCTATTTATTTACTTTCCATTTATAGGAGTCATCCTTAAAAAGCTCCTTGCCAAAAATTGGAACCTGATTCTTAATCTCCTCAACAACGTGGTGCAAGGCATCAAAAACTTCCTTTCTATGTGCCGAGGATACGAAAACAAACAAACATATCTCCCCCACATTTACCCTACCCATACTGTGATAAATGTGCATGCAGCTTAAGTTGAACTTGGCAAAAGTAGCTTCCCTGATTTCGTGAAATTTCTGATTGGCCATTTCCTCGTAGGCGGAATATTCTATGGCTGTGACTTCCTGCCCATCAATAATATCTGCCCTAACCTGGCCTAAAAAGATATCGTGGGCACCAATGGTAGTTTTCGACTGGTGTTTTGCAATGGAATTGGCTATAAACTCTGGGCTTATTGCTCCTGGTACAAATACAGTTTTGATTTTGTTCTTTTCCATAAGCAGTAAATTTAAGTAATTCTAAACCCGTTGCAAGTACAATGGGCGAGTCTAACTCGCAATACTTATAATGTAGTACTACCACGCTAGAAGAAGTGGGATTCCTAGAATTCCACTCAGGACAATCCTCTTTTCAATAATTGAAATCCAACCGTTCGACACCACTGGAGTCTTCCATTCGTGACCTCACCAAGAATCACTTCGGCTACGCTCAGCACAGGCTTCGAGCCGAAAGCTATCGCTTTTTGGTGCTGCGCACCTTTGGTTCGTGACCTCACCAAGAATCGAACTTGGATCTAAAGTTTAGGAAACTTCTATTCTATCCGTTGAACTATGAGGCCATTTGCAGTTCATTATTTCAAACCGCGGCTGCAAAAGTAAAATTTATTTGATAAAAAAACTCGATACTTAAAGGATTGTTTTTTAATAATTCGTCAAACTCAACATTTTTCCAGTCAATTTTTATATGATGGTTTGGATAATATAGTTTTACAGGAACAAAAATGCAGTATTAGTAGCAAACACCCTCAATTGTTAAAAAAATAATATAATTGATGCAAAATGAACTTATTTTTTTAAATTGCTTGCTTAAACGTTTAAATTTATTTTAACCATTATTCTAACCAGCTTATGAAGAATCGGAAATATACCATAGGAATTGATTTTGGAACAGATTCCGTAAGGACCATAGTTATCGATTCCAGTAATGGCCATATTGTTGGTAACGCCATTGCCAAATACGAAAGATGGGCCAAGGGGATGTACTGTAATCCTTCAGCCAATCAATTTAGACAACACCCATTGGATCATATTGAGAGCTTAAAACACGCTATCAAGGAAGTAATCGATACACTTACATCAGAAATTATAAACGGCATTGCTGCAATTTCTGTAGCCACTACCGGTTCAACACCCATAGCCGTCAATAGAGAAGGGGTGCCCCTGGCACTACTCCCTGGTTTTGAAGAAAATCCCCATGCCATGTTTATCTTATGGAAAGATCATACTGCCATAGGGGAAGCTGAGGAGATAAACGCATTGGCTCACAACCAAAGCAGCATTGACTATACCAAATACAGCGGTGGGGAGTATTCCTCAGAATGGTTCTGGGCCAAGATCCTACATACCCTGCGCGTAGATAGCAAAGTGCGTGAAGCGGCCCACTCCTGGATGGAGCATTGTGACTGGATTCCATCCCTACTCACAGGAAATACCGATCTACGCACTATAAAAAGGAGTAGATGTGCGGCCGGACATAAGGCCATGTGGCATAATGACTGGAATGGACTACCTGCAGACGAATTTTGGACACAATTAGACCCCTTATTATCAGGATTAAGAGACAGACTTTACACAGATACTTGTACTTCCGATCAAATTGCTGGAACCATTTCTGAAGAATGGTCCCAATTGTTAGGCCTACCAAAGGATGTAGTGATTGGCGTAGGTTCCTTTGATGCCCATATAGGGGCCATTGGCGGTGCCATAAAACCTTATCATATGGTGAAAGTTATTGGCACTTCGACCTGTGATATGATCGTAGCTCCCAAGTCTGAAATTGGCAATAAGGCAATTCACGGAATATGTGGACAGGTCGATGGTTCGATCCTTCCCAACATGATCGGCCTAGAAGCGGGCCAATCCGCTTTCGGTGATCTCTATGCTTGGTATAGGGATATTTTGATGTGGCCAGCCAACAAAATTGTTGCTGATAGTAAGTTATTGGACGAAGCTACCAAAGCGGCACTATTGGAAGAAATGGAAGAGGGAATTCTTTCCGAGCTTTCTATGGCCGCAAGTAAAATAGAGATCGAGGAGTCTGGAATAATCGCATTGGACTGGATGAACGGTAGAAGAACCCCAAATTCAAATCAGAATCTCAAAGGAGCACTTCAAGGTCTTACATTGGGGACGACTGCTCCCAATATATTTAGGGCATTGGTAGAGGCCACTGCCTTTGGCTCCAAAAAAATAATTGAACAATTCCAGGAAGAAGGTGTCCGCATAGACGGTGTTATTGCCATTGGCGGGGTTGCCCAAAAATCGGAATTCGTGATGCAAATCTTAGCGGATGTCCTAAATTTTCCGATCAGGATCATTAAATCAGAACAAACCTGTGCTCTAGGCGCCGCCATGGCAGCAGCAGTGGTCGCCGGTCTCTACGATTCCATCATGGACGCCCAAGATGCCATGGGAAGCGGATTTCAAAAAGAATACTACCCCAAACCCGAAAATGTAGAAAAATATAAAACCCTGTATACCCAATACTCAACATTGGCAGACTTCGTAGAAGCCCAACAATTGAAAGAATCTTAAGGTCATGCCCAGACCACTAATACATCTAGTAAAAAGCAGAAAATTAAAATAGAAAATATTAATCGACATAAAAATTTAGCAATGCAAAACAAGCACAACCATTTAGGAGCAATCCCAAAAGTAGGAATAAGACCGGTAATCGATGCCCGTTTGGGCGGCATTAGGGAATCTTTGGAGCAAACCACCATGGCCATGGCACAACGAGTCGCCGATTTTCTTTCCACCAACCTTAGGAACTATAACGGAACAAAAGTAGAATGTGTAATTGCGGACACCACCATTGGACGTGTGCCGGAAGCACAAAAATGTGAGGAAAAATTTCTTAGAGAAGGGGTAGGACTTTCTATCACAGTAACGTCATGCTGGTGTTACGGAACGGAAACCATAGATATGAACCCCACTCGCCCAAAAGCAATTTGGGGATTTAACGGTACGGAAAGGCCAGGGGCCGTATACTTGGCGGCCGCCTTGGCCGGACATGCACAAAAGGGGGTACCAGCCTTCAGTATCTATGGCAAGGAAGTTCAGGATAGCGATGACGAGAACATCCCAGAAGATGTTCAAAAACTGTTGTTGCAATTTACCAAGGCTGGCCTAGCTGTAGCCATGATGAACGGTAAATCGTACCTATCCATAGGTTCTGTTTCCATGGGGATAGCTGGTTCAATCGTCAATGAAAGCTTTTTTCAGGATTACCTGGGAATGCGCAACGAATATGTAGATATGAGCGAAGTAAACCGTAGGATGCAGCACGGAATATTTGATCCGGAAGAATTTGAAAAGGCTTTAAAATGGACCAAGGAGAACTGTAAGGAAGGTAAAAATTACAATGCCAAAGACCTACAGAAATCTAGGGAACGTATGGATGAAGAATGGGAAACCGTTGTTAAAATGACTTTGATTTCCAGAGATTTAATGATAGGTAATCCAAAATTGGCTGCATTGGGCTTCGGGGAGGAAGCATTAGGGCACGGAGCCATTGCTGCGGGATTCCAAGGACAGCGACAATGGAACGATTATATGCCTAATGGCGATTTTATGGAAGCCATCCTAAACTCTTCCTTTGATTGGAGCGGAATTCGACCACCTTATATGATGGCCACCGAAAATGACAGCCTTAACGGCATTTCCATGCTATTTGGTTATCTATTGACCAACCAGGCACAGATGTTCTCCGATGTAAGAACCTTTTGGAGTCCGGCTTCCATAGAAAGGGTCACTGGTCATAAGCTCCAGGGCAAGGCCGCCAATGGTATAATCCACTTGATCAATTCCGGTTCCTCAACGTTGGATGGTACTGGACAACAACAAATAAATGGGAAACCTGCCATGAAACCGTTCTGGGAAATTTCCGAATCGGAAGCTACAAAATGCCTGGAAGCCACGGACTGGCCACCGGCTATGTACGAATATTTTGGAGGAGGAGGGTACTCCTCCCATTTTGTCACCAAAGGCGAAATGCCAGTGACCATGTGCAGAATAAACGTGGTTAAAGGATTGGGGCCTGTAATGCAAATAGTTGAAGGATGGACGGTAGAACTACCTGAAGAAGTACATAAAACTTTGGATGAGAGAACCAATCCTACTTGGCCCACTACTTGGTTTGCACCTAGATTGAATCAGGATCAAGCATTTAAGGATGTCTACAGTGTTATGAATAATTGGGGAGCAAACCATGGGGCTTTCAGTTATGGTCATTTTGGGGACGAAATAATAACACTTTGTTCCATGCTTAGGATTCCTGTAAATATGCATAATGTTGAACCCGAAAGAATATTTAGACCCAAGGATTGGGCTTCTTTTGGAATGGATCAGGAAGCAGCTGATTACAGGGCATGTGAGAATTACGGACCCCTATATTAATAGGAACTGCCATGGATAGCTGGAAGCAATAACCTCATTTTTGAATTAAAAAACATGACCATACCCTCTAAACAAATACACAATGAAAATTAATTTCAGCTTGGTTACTATGCTTATGTCAATATTCCTGACAACAAATTTCTATGGTCAGGTTGATCAGGAAAATGTGAAGCATGTAAAAGTATATTATGAACCAGGCATGTTCGGCGGCTGGCCGGCAAACCATGGGGTATGGAATTGGGGTAATGAAATTTTAGTAGGTTTTTCCAAGGGACACTACAAGGATTTGGGACCCGACCGACATAATTTTGACAAAGAAAATCCAGAGCTCCACGTTCTGGCCCGAAGTCTTGATGGCGGCCAACACTGGACTGTAGAAGACCCTGGAGCGGTAGACGGTGATCTCGTGGTTCCCGATAACGGCAGTTACCATGGTCTTATAAGAAAAGACGTAAAGGCACCCGAACCAATTCCCGCGAAACCAATAAACTTTAACGACCCAAACCTGGCTTTTACGGTGCGTATGACGGATCATCATGGAGCAGAATCACGCATTTGGTATTCCTACGACAGGGGACGCGATTGGGAAGGTCCGTATAACTTGCCCAATTTTAATACTCCTGGAATTGGAGCTCGGACCGACTATATTATTGATGGTAAAAATGAGTGTATGCTATTTCTTACTGCGGCCAAAGCCAATGGAAAAGAAGGTCGCGTTATGTGTGTAAAAACAATTGATGGTGGAAAAAATTGGGACCTTATTTCTTGGATCGGACCTGAACCAGAAGGGTTTTCAATAATGCCAGCGTCGGTTAGAATATCCGATAAAGAAATATTGGTAACCACTCGCAGAAGAGAAGAATCAGGACAATTTATCGATGCCTACCTTTCCCAGGATAATGGTTTAACTTGGAGCCCCCTGCCCAACCCAGTGGATAATTGCGGACAGGGCAATCCCCCCGCCATGGTAAAGATGAAAGACGGAAGAATATGTTTGATCTATGGATACAGGGCATTGGAGGAGGATATCAAAAACAACCGTGACAAAAGTGAGATCAGGGCAAAAATAAGTATTAACAATGGACGTACTTGGAGCAAGGATTATGTACTGCGTGATGACGGTTCTGGAAAAGATCTTGGTTACCCCAGAGTAGTGCAGCGGGCAGACGGTAAAATAGTGGCCCTTTATTATTTTATGGACAAAAACACCGGTCCGGAACGCTATATTGCAGCTACCATTTGGGATCCTCCATCCATTGAAGATTAAAGTTCATTATTATAAACATATAGCCTGATACAAGTTCCCAAATATTGATCGTAAAATAGATAAAACAAAAATCACCATGAAAAGCATTCACTATTTTCTAACAGTACTGACTTTAATCATTTTCTCCTGCAAGAACAAAACGGAGAAAACTGCAACAACAGAAGAACTTAAAAGCGGTAACGACATAACGGGTAATTTCACTTTGCCCCCATTGTCCCAACCAGGGCAAGGCGCCTACCTCAGTGGGGAATTGATATACCCTTTGGATAACAAACCCACCCCGGAATGCCATGCCTCCACCATAGTGGAAACACCCACTGGGCTTGTGAGTGCATTTTTTGCGGGTACCCATGAAAAAAACCCAGATGTTGGTATTAGGGTATCCCGAATGGTAGATGGCAAATGGACATGGCCGGAAGAAGTGGTCAATGGTGTACAAAATGATACTCTGCGCTATCCTCTTTGGAATCCAGTACTATTTCAGCCGGCAGAGGGTCCGCTGTTATTGTTCTATAAAGAAGGACCTGACCCTAGGACTTGGTGGGGAATGTTGATGACTTCTCCCGACGGTGGAAAAACATGGTCCAAGCCAGAAAAAATGGGAACCGACGAAAAAATAGGACACTTGTTGGGGCCAGTCAAAAACAAGCCCATTCAGCTGGCCGACGGAACCATAATCTCTCCCACAAGTACCGAGTATAAATTGGAAGATGGGGATGTAGATTGGATGGTGCACTTTGAAATAAGCAAGGACAATGGCAAGACTTGGGAGGTTGTAGGCCCAATTAACGACGGAAAGGAATTTGATGCTATTCAGCCCAGTATACTTACCTATCCCAATGGTAAAATGCAAGTTCTGTGTAGAACGAGACAAAATGTAATCTCTCAGAGTTGGTCCGAGGATCAAGGCCGAACCTGGAGCGAAATGACCGCTACCGAACTTCCAAACCCCAACTCGGGAACAGATGCTGTGACCCTAAAAGACAATAGGCAGTTACTTATATATAATCACACCACAAAAGAGGGAGAAGAGCCAAAGGGCAGAAATATGATTAATCTGGCCATATCCGATGACGGCATCAACTGGAAGCCCGTAATGACCTTGGAAAATGTACCGGCCGAATCAGGATATTCCTATCCCGCTATTATCCAGACTTCGGATGGGTTGGTTCATATCACTTATACCTACGTAAGGCAGTCCGTAAAACATGTAGTTATAGACCCAAAGCAGTTGTAGTCTGTAATTAGTAAATGGTCCAAAGAAATACTGTTACGATATTTATACTAGAGAACACTTATGACATCCAAAAGATAAGCATGGAGAAATATAAAATATTTAAAAAGCTACAGTCCGTTGTTGTCATGTTGTTGATGTTGCTTATACCAATTACATTCTTTGGATGTAAAGAGGATAAACCCGTAGATTATCCGAATCCGGTTTCCAATCCCACATCTAAATTAATGTTACATGGAGAATGGCTCCATGATCCGCATAAAATAGATTTTGATAAAATTCCTAAAATCCCAGTGGAGCACGCTCTGGTAAGTGATGTTACCCCAGATGGTGTTAACCAACACAATTATTTGGCCTACCATGACAATCGTTATTGGATAATGTGGAGCGATGGCCCAGGGGTTGAAGATAGGGTGGGTCAGGTAGTTAAATATTCCACCAGCACCGATGGCCTGCAATGGGAAAAACCAAAATTCCTAACCACATATCCTGAAGGCTCTGGCCCGGAATCGCCCAATTACAACACTAGAACAGATCAGGGCCTCAGGTGGATTTCGAGAGGTTTTTGGGAATACAAAGGTGAATTTTTGGCATTGGCCTCCTTGGATGAGGCTAAAGGCTTTTTTGGTCCAGCGCTGGCCCTCCATGCCTTTAAATGGAACAAAGAATCCGAATCATGGGAATACCATGGAGTAGTTATGGAAAATGCGATCAATAATTTTCCGCCCAAGAGATTACCTACTGGAGAGTGGTTAATGTCTCGCAGGTCCTTTGATTATGTTGAAAAGGGTGTCGATTTTATGGTGGGTGCAGAAGAGCGGTTTGATCAATGGGAAGTCTATCCTGTTTTTGGAACAAGTACACAACTGGAAGCGGAGGAACCCTATTGGTGGATCTTGCCCGACAATAAAAACCTGATGGCGCTATTTCGGGACAATCGTAAAAGTGGGTTTTTATATCGCTCCTTTTCAACGGACAATGGCCGCACCTGGAGTCCACCAGTACAAACCAACTTCCCCGATGCTCGATCCAAATTTCACGGCCTCCGGTTGCAAGATGGAAGATATGTCCTGGTCTCCAACTCCAATTATAAAAAAAGGGACCCTTTAACCTTGGCCATTAGCAATGATGGCTTGGTCTTTACCTCACTAGGCTATCTGGTAGGCGGAAGACACATAGATTACCCCCATGTATTGGAGCACGATGGACATTTATTGGTAGCCTTTGCTGGAGATGCCAAACAGAAAATAGAAGTAGTAAAAGTTAAGATTTCGGATTTGGACAATTTGAAGATGAAATAAACATTAAAGTTGATTGAAATACACCTAGGTAAAAAAAATAAATACGTTCTAGGACAACATTAAAAAACTTATTTAAGATGAGGAATATTGAGAACACTATATTGGCCTGTTTGTTTTAACTTTTTATTGTGGCTCAAGATGAAAAATTGAATATCGTATTTATTCTTGCAGATGACTTGTCGCAATTACATCAATGCCAAGGTCCTTAGCTATAACCTTTTATTTACACCAATAAAGTGGTAAGTTAAGACCAACACCTATTATTCACCTCATTTATGCTCGCCTAAAAGTTCAGCTCTAATAACAGAAAAATTTCCATTATAAACACTTTTAACAATTAACCAAAATGAAAAAAATTACATTAATTCTAATTTACCTTATTAGCAGTGTTTCCTTAACTGCCCAGCAATACGACGATTCAAAAGTGCCAGGAAAAGTCGTGGCCTATAGCCCTGCATCTTCAGGTAAATATATTGGCTCACCTAGCTTGGCGATTCTACCAAATGGGAATTATGTTGCTTCCCATGATTTTTTTGGACCTGAATCCAATGAACATGTGAGAGCAACTTCCAAAATTTACACGTCTAAAAATAAAGGTAAATCCTGGAACCAGATAGCCGAGATTGATGGCGCATTTTGGTCTAAGCTTTTTGTCAATCAAGGAAAGCTTTGGTTTTTAGGCACCGACAGACATCATGGAAATACACTTGTCAGACTTTCAGAAGATGGAGGGAACACCTGGACCAACCCAAGCAATGCTACAAACGGTCTAATCTTGGAAGGGGAATATCATTGTGCACCTATGGCAATCCTTAAGAATAATGGCAGAATATGGAGAGGTATGGAAAGTGCGATGGGCCCAATTAAAAAATGGGGAAAAAGATATGGCGCATTTATGCTTTCAGCTCCTATAGATTCCGATTTGTTAAGTGCCGATAGTTGGACTTCCAGTAACATTTTATATTATGATTCAACCTACCTTGATGGAAATTTTGGCGGCTGGTTAGAAGGTAATGCTGTGGTAGATAAGGATGGACAGATGTGGGATATATTGCGTGTTGATGATCGTTCCACATTAGAGGAAAAAGCAGCATTTATTAAAATTAGTGCTGATGGCAAGAATGCTTCTTTTGATATCAATTCTGGCTTTAAGGATTTCCCAGGGGGTAGCAAAAAATTTATCATCAAATACGATGAGCCTTCTGGACTGTATTGGACCTTAGCCAATATAATCCCTGAAGAGATAAAAAAGGATAATGAAGGCACAAATCCTGCCAAGATTAGAAATACCTTGGCATTATTTTCTTCCCCGGATTTAGTCCAATGGAATCAAAGAAAGGTGATTTTACAGCATCCCGATGTTTCAAATCATGGGTTTCAATATGTTGATTGGATGGTAAAAGGAAAGGATATCTTATTTCTTTCTAGAACAGCCTACGATGATGGTGTTGGCGGGGCTAATAATAATCATGATGCAAATTTCTTAACTTTTCATCGTATTAAGAAATTCAGAAAACATTAATAATCTATTGTTTTATGACATTATGTAAAGTTACTATAGGGAAATATATTCAGATAATTTTGTGTGCTTGTTGTTTTGCCTTAAAGGCAAATGGACAGTCAAAAAAGCCTAATATTTTTATTCATCTATACCGATGATCAGGCATATTGGACTGTGGGCATGTCCATTATCTCACTGGGTTATCTATTGGGAGGAAGACAATTAGATTACCCACCTGTATTAGAGCACGATGGACATTTACTGTTAGCATTTCAGGGGATGCCAAACAAAAAATAGAAGTGGTGAAGATTAGGTTTACGAAATTGGACAATTAGAGGATGAAGTAATAAATAATTTACATCCCAGCCCAACATTGTGCAGTATGTTAAAATTAAGTCCCTCTTACTAACATTCTTTCAAAATAAACCTACTTTCTTTTGATATTATGAAATAATTAATTATCATTGCTTAATCGATAAAGCAAAAAATGTGACGAAAACTTATATACAGGATATCGTCTTAACATTAAATGGCTTTGACGATATAATAAAATTCAGGATTTTACAATTAGCCAACATTTAAGTACCGTGAATGTCCTACTTTTAAAAAATATACCACAATACCTAAATAACCAATTACAATGAACAGTTTAGATCTAATTGTATTCTTCATTTACATAGGGGGAATAGCCCTTTTCGGAGGCTCATTTTTTAAAAAGAGTAGAACGTCCTCGTCCTATACCATGGGCAATAACGACATCCCGGGCTGGGTAGTTACCATGTCCATTTTTGCAACCTTCGTTAGTAGTATAAGTTATCTTGCCCTTCCAGGGAATGCCTATCAATCCAATTGGAACGCACTTGCTTTTAGCCTTTCCCTTCCTATTGCTTCCTTGATTGCGGTAAAATATTTTGTTCCGTTGTACAGAAAAATCAATAGTCCATCGGCCTATACGTATATGGAACAACGTTTTGGCGCCTGGGCTAGAATCTATGTGTCCCTTTGTTACCTATTAACCCAGTTAATGCGTATTGGAACCATACTCTACCTTTTGGCCCTGACCCTAAATGCAATAGTTGGTTGGGATATGGTAACCATAATAATATTTACCGGTCTGGTAGTATCTATATACTCCATGTTGGGCGGAATTACAGCGGTATTATGGACGGATGCCATTCAGGGGATAATCCTAATCGTTGGGGCCCTGGTCTGTGTTGGTTTTATTCTCTTTAATATGCCCGAAGGCCCTGGACAGGTTTTCGATATTGCTGCACAAAATGACAAATTTGGCCTTGGTAGTTTCAGCCTGAGCTTGTCCGAACCTACTTTCTGGGTAGTCTTGGTCTACGGTGTATTCATCAATCTGCAAAATTATGGTATAGACCAGAATTATGTTCAACGCTATATGGCCTCGAAATCTGACAAGGAAGCCCAAAAATCTGCATTGATAGGGGGATTGATCTATCTGCCCATTTCTGCTGTATTTCTTTTTATCGGCACCTCGCTTTTTGCCTATTACCATTCAGCGGCCACCCTACCAGTAGAGCTGCAGGATATAAATAAAGGTGACAGTGTTTTCCCATATTTTATAGTTAATGCCCTCCCTGCGGGAATCACAGGACTTATGATCGCTTCTATATTTGCGGCAGGAATGAGCACCATATCAACAAGTTTTAATAGTTCAGCAACCGTCTTTCTTACGGATTATTACAATAAATATTTTAAAAAGACCGCCTCAGATAAGGAAGGTATGCGAGTACTATATATTTCATCGGCAATCATAAGTGTTATTGGAATTGTTATTGCCATAGCCATGATCAACGTAAAAAGCGCCCTTGACGCTTGGTGGAAACTTTCCTCTATTTTTAGTGGAGGTATGTTGGGACTTTTACTTTTAGGACTGTTCTCTAAAACCAAAAATATTAAAGGTGCGCTTTTTGGGGTATTGGTAGGAATATTGATTATTATTTGGATGAGCCTATCAAGCACTATTTTCGGAGAGGATTCCGTTGGCGCTTCCTTCCATACTTATTTAACTATCGTATTTGGAACGGCTGCCATATTTATAGTGGGCTTCCTTATATCCATATTCAATAAAAAGACCGATGAAATCTATGAACATTAAGTAGATAAGTAGTTGATTTTGAATATCTGGATGGAAAAGGAACGTAAGGATTTTGTCATTACACCCCAAGATTTAGGCCAACAATGAATTTTGGCAAGAATTTCGTAATTTTGACAACTGGGTAACATCTACCTTAAAAATCTTTAACTCACAGATTACAAACAAGTTACATCCAAGGTTGTCGCAACCTAGTAATTTTAATCCAATACATACATGAAACCTAAAACATCATTAAAGGATATAGCAAAAATTGTGGGTGTTTCCATACCCCTGGTTTCATATGTATTGAGCAATAAAGGTAAGGAGAACAGGGTTTCCGAAAAGACCGCAAAAAAAATAAGGGAGGTAGCCAAAGAATTGAATTATCATCCCAATTGGAATGCAAGAAGCCTTAAAACCAATAAGACAAGATCTATTGGAGTTATTGTAGCCGATATTTCCAACCCGTTTTTCTCCAATTTGGCGAGAACCATAGAAGACGAGGCATTTTCACAGGATTATACGGTTATATTTGGGTCATCGGACGAAAAAGTGGAGAAATTCAACAAGGTTTTGGATTTTCTTAAAATGAGGCAGGTCGATGGTTTTATTATAGCGGCACCGGAGGGCTCCAAAGATATTATTGCCGAACTTACCAAGGCGGACATTCCCTTTGTATTGATCGACAGGTTCTTTAATGATCTTAATACCAATTACGTTACGGTAGACAATTTTAAGGCCTCTATGCAGGCAACCAATTATTTGTTGGGAAAAGGAAACAAAAAAATTGGAGCTGTACTTTACGAATCAACTCTACACCATTATCAGGAAAGACATCTAGGATATCTAGAAGCCCTTAAACAAGCGGGACTACCGGAGAATGCCGAATTCATAAAAAGGATTAATCACAGGTCCTTAAAAACGGAAATGAAAAGGGTGGTAAAAGAATTGGTGCAGGATGCCGGAGTGGATGCCATTTATTTTCACACAAACACCTTGGCAGAGGAAGGTTTAACCCAAATGTTGGCACTTGACAGAAAGATACTTAAGAAAATAAATGTTGTTGTATTCGATCAAAATTCATCCTATAATTTCCTGGAAGATCCAATCCCCTATCTACATCAACCTATAAAGAAAATTGGTCAAAAGGCATTGAGGATCCTCGTAGGACAGATAGAGGACCCAACCCAGGCCATTCAACAAATTTCATTTGAGACCCAACTGGAATCCAGCTCCTTAAAAACAGAATAAGCCGGATCAAAAATAAAAATATCTTCGATCCGACTTTCCATGAGTCCAAATATTGGATTGTAATGGCGTACTTAAAATAATCGGTGTAAATTTGGTATGAAGCCTGTTCCCATTAAATCAGATGGTTTGGAAAATCCTTAACCTCTTCACAGCAAATTTGTTCCATTACCTGTTGTAATTCTGTTTTTAAAAGTGATATGGTATGGTCCCCTCCTTTGGCACCCAATGCTGCCACTCCGTACATAAATGAACGCCCCATAAAGGTAAATTCGGCCCCACTGGCCATAGTCCTGGCAATATCCGGTCCTCCCCTTAAGCCGCTATCCATCATTACCTTTATTTGCTTTCCGTATTTTTCAGCGATTCTTGTCAAAGGTTTAATGGTAGATTCCCCTGCATCCAATTGTCTACCGCCATGATTGGAAACTATGATACCATCCAATCCCAATTTAATGGCGCTTTCAGCGTCGGCTTCGTTGGCAACCCCTTTGATCACCAATTTGCCCTTCCACATGTCCCTGATAGGTTTTATCTTCTCCTCATTCAACCTACCTGAAAAGGTCTGGTCCATGAATTTCCCCAATTGTGCCAAATCCAATCCTTTTGGCATATAAGGCTTAAGGGTTTCGAAATTGGGCTGTCCATATTTTAAGGTATTAAATGCCCAACTTGGCTTACCAAGTACCTGAAGTATATTCTTTACCGACATTTTGGGAGGCATAGCCAAGCCGTTTCTAATATCCCTTGGACGAAAACCAAAGGTGGGCACATCGCACAAAATAACCAATACCGGACATTCTGCAGCTTCTGCCCTTTTAATAATATCGTCCCTTACACTATCCTCGGTAGGATGATAAAGTTGAAACCAAGCCTTACCCTCTGTAATCTCACTAATGCGTTCAATACTACTGGTTGTCACTGTACTTAAAATAAACGGGATATTATGCTCAAAGGCAGATTTTGCCAAAATTTCCGGAGCGTTGGGCCACATAAGCCCTTGTAGGCCAACGGGAGCAATTCCAAAAGGTGCGTCGTAAACATGTCCGAAGAGCTCGGTCTTCATACTGGAACCTGTATGTTTACTCAAGTAATAAGGAAGAAGCTCTATATCGCGTATTTCGGCCGTGTTCTTATGTAGGTTTACATCTTCGTTACAACCCCCATCCAAATACTCAAAAGCAAACTGCGGAATCCTTTTTTTTGCTTTGTTTCTTAGATCAACAACGGAAGGATATTTAGTGTTGATCTTTATTTCTTTTTTATTCTCCATGGCATTTAATCTGCATTTGTTTTAAATATTACTCTCTTATGCACTCACCAACATGCTCAACCGTAAACTAAACTTGTTGTCCTGAGTCTATATTTATTGTTGTTCGGCTATTTCTTTAAGTGAAACTCCCAATATATTTCTAGCCAGTTTTTCCAAATCAGCGTCATCCCCTTCAAAATGAAAAGTTTGATGGACATGGGTACTCTTTTCGTCGGATTTAAGGTCCAGTGCAGGAGATGAACTTTCCAATTCATAAAAGGGACCTAACTGTCCGCCATCTTCAAGGGGACCATCATTATAGGCGTTTACCGCATCACCGGAATAGGGAAATTCCTGTAACTCCCACTGGGAATTAACATAATCTGTTACTCCTTCAGGAAGGCTGAATTTTGCAATGGTAAGCACTTTGTTCTTAGCATCATAACTTCCCAATACCGGCAGTGCCCTTTGTGGGGAAATACCAATCTTGCCGCGTTCCTTTCCATCCGCCTTGAAAAATAAAACGCTGTCATAAACCTGAAGTCGTTCTTTTGGAATCTTACCAAAATAATCGTCCGTTACCTTGTTGCCCAAATGCTCTACATCGCCTTTCTTAAAAGGAACAATTATAGTGGTCTCGTCCGAGGAATTGAACATGCTCAAAATCCAAATAGAGAGAAGGCCCGTTTTCTTGTCCCATCTTTCAGTCCCTAAATTGGTTATACTATTTTCGGAAGCAAAACCTACCATATTAACGGTTTCAGGAATACTGAGTCCAAGAATTTCGAAAGCATCTTCCTTATCCAAGAGTTTAATATTCCTTTGAACCTTCAAATCAAAAGTCGTCCCAGTATAATTCACCAGTTTCATTTCCCTCTCAAAAAAGGCCTGATTTTCATCGCTTTCCACAAAATTAAAGGCCTCGGTATCCAATTCCTTAGGGACATACCAATTGTTAAATTCAAACTTGGTATCTTTTTCGAAGTATAAGGAATTCTGCCCACCTTCCGGTCCCAACCAAAAACGCTCTTCACCACCAGTGGGATTAAAATGTTCCTTTTTTTCTCCTGATGCGATAAGATCATGATTGATCCAACCAAAGCTTTTTCCCTCATCTCCCTTGGCCGTACTCGTCATAACGCGACCCTGAAGTTCAGGAGAAATCAATATGCTGGACTCCCCATTTTCCAGAACTACCAAGTCTTTATAATGTTCCATCAAAAACTCCCTATCATACCCGAAAGAACCTTTGGCATAACCCTCCTTTTCTACCCCTACGACATTTGCGCTCTGCTCATTTTTTGTTTTACAACTTACAAGACATAGGAAACAACAGAGCATGACTGTTCCAACGATATTTTTAAACTCCAAAAAGTAAACTTTGCGTACCATCCTATGATCCTTATTTTCTTTATCCCTGGCTAAAGTTTAAAAACCCTCTCCATAAGTACCCATTTCTCTCCCGGCTTTGCAAAAGGCAATGATTGTTGAAATTTCCCCATTATTTCCTCCCACTTCTCATTTTCTGGGTACTTGGCATCGATTTTCGCCTTTTTTTCAAAGGAAAAGCTTTCATCGGCATCGATAATCATAAACATCCTGGTCTCCACCCGGTAGATTTCCATATCCTTTATACCGGATTCCCTAAGGCTTTGGAGAACCTCTGGCCAAACTTCCTTGTGGTAATCATCATATGCCTTGATCAACTCCGGATCATCCTTAAGATCTAATGCCAAACAATATCTTTTCATATCTTTTATTTATAGTTACTTATTAATTAGAGACATATAAAAGCCAAATGATTTGGCTTAGGCTGCCAGTTCATATTTTTTAAACACCCGCAATCCGTACCATGCAATGTAAACAAAACAAAGAGTAGGAAGGATAAAGGAAAAATTCACCTCTGTAGCCCCCATAATACGAATGTCGTTTACTGCATTACCTCCTGCATCAATGATCATTCCCTGTAATTTAGGCATTAAAGCCCCTCCTACAATGGCCATCACTAGTCCTGCAGCACCAATTTTGGATTCCTCCTCATTAAGTCCGTTAAGCGCAATTCCATAAATAGTAGGGAACATTAGGGACATAAAAAATGTAATCCCCACCAAAAAGTACAAGCCTATTATACCCTCAATATAAATAGTGCCCAAACAACACAGAGTTGCAAAAATGGCAAAGTACATCAATAGTTTTCCAGGGCTCATGAATCGTAACATATAGGTTCCAATGGCTCTACCCACCAAGAACAGGATAAAGGCCGCAAATTGGTAAGTGGCTGCATCCTCGCTAGACATCCCTATGGCCTCGGCATACTGATAAATATACGTCCAGCACATAATCTGTGCCCCCACATAAAAAATTTGAGCCACTACGCCCAGCACATATTTTTTGTTCTTTAACAAGCCGCTAAAGGTATCCCCCAAACTTGGGATACCACCTTCTCCCTTGGCCTGCGGCATTTTACTAATTACAATTAAAACAAAGACGGCCAAAATTACGAGTCCCAAAATAACATAAGGATCGCGAATAACCATTAAATCTGTTGTCCTGATCAAGGCTTTTTTGGCTTCATCCAAAGCAGCATAATCTGCGATATCATCTGACTGCAATTTTTTAAGTACAAATTGCTGTGCAACCAATAATCCCAACAATAATCCCACGGGATTGAAGGCCTGGGCCAAATTTAGACGTTGTGTAGCCGTTTCGGGAGCGCCCATAGCCAGAATATAGGGATTGGCAGTAGTTTCCAAAAAGGCCAAACCAAAAGTAAGGACGTAAAGCCCCAAACAGAAGAACCAGAACTGCTCGGTTATAGCAGCCGGATAAAATAATAGAGCCCCTCCAGCGTACAAGGCCAAACCAATTAATACGCCTACTTTATAGGAATATTTACGCACAAAAAGTGCGGCTGGCAGAGCCATACAGAAGTAGCCTCCATAAAATGCCATTTGTACCCAAGCAGCTTGGGAATTGGAGAGTTCCAATACCTTTTTAAAGGCTTGTACCATAGGATCGGTAACAGCATTGGCAAACCCCCAAAGAGCAAATAAGGAGGTGATTAAAATAAAGGGAATAAGTACCTTTTTAGATACTACTGGTGGTTTTTGGTCTTTCATTGGATTGTTGATTATTATATTATACTAAATATTTTTTTAAAATAATTATTTAAGGTTTTATGATATTGATCGGTCCAAATGGGTATAACCCCCATCCACAAAGAGCAATTGCCCGGTAGTGTGACTAGATCTATTGGAAAGCAAAAAGGCTACGGTACTGGCAATTTCCTCGGCCGTGGTCATTCTTTGTCCCAACGGAATCTTATCGGTGATACTCTTTAATTTTTCATCTGGATTGTCAAAAGTTTTGATCCATCGATCGTATAACGGGGTATAGCATTCAGCTACTATAACTGCATTTACCCGTATATTATATGGCAATAGCTCCACGGCCCATTCCCTTGTAATGGCATTGCGCCCTCCATTGGCAGCGGCATAGCCCGAAGTACCCCCTTGTCCCGTCACAGAGGTCTTAGAGCCTATATTTACTATAGACCCCTGGGTTTTCTTTAGTTCTGGCAAAGCATAATGGGCCATTAAATAATAGTGGGTAAGGTTACGATTAATAGACCTTAAAAAATCTTCATAATTCCCATTTTCAAGTCCAACTCCGTCATTGATACCGGCGTTATTGACCACACCATCAATCTTTCCATATTTTTCAACTGTACTTTCCACGGCTAACTTGCATTGCTCCGGATCTGTAAGTTCTGCCATTGCAAATGAAGCTTTTCCCCCACTTCTTTCGATATCCGCAACCACCTCCAACATACTTTTTTTATCCCTACCTATTATGACCGGGATAGCACCTTCAGCTGCCAATAGTTCGCTTATACCAAGACCGATTCCTTTAGACCCCCCTGTAACTAATATTATTTTATCCTTGAGTTGTAAATCCATTTTCTAATTATTTAACGGCCCTATTCCTCAACAAAATAGGCGCTCATATTCTTAATCTGTCCTAAACCGTCCGAATCTATAATTTTTATTCGTAATCTACTTAATTTTATAGCATCAAATTTTTCAATTCTTTTGTTGCCAATGCTCTCCCCACTTGCCAAGACATTCCAACGACCATTTGAATAACCTTCAATTTGATACTTCCTAATTCTTTCTCCCTTTGCAATATCCTCCTGAAGTATTACATGGTTTACTTCCATGGGTTTCTTCAATCTTAACTCCAACAATCTCCCTTCCCCATTTGTACTTGACAACGGATTCGCAAATCTTCTTTTTATCTCATCTCCCCACTCCTTTAAGCGCTGAACATCTGGCTCTGGAAGTACTCCTTCCGGGTCAGGGGTAAGCCCCATGATCAAAGTGGCGTTTCTTCCAACGGATTTATAGTACATATCCATTAAATTTTCCAAAGGAAATATGTGGGCCTCATCCCCTGGTTCCCAAAACCATTCATGCCGGCCATTATAGCCTCTCAAAGGAGCATCCGCCATTGCAGGCACCCAAAACTTACCCTTGACATCCCCTTCTTTCAGCAATTGAAAATTGTTATCGGCTATATTCCTTTTGGCACTTTCCCCAGCTCCAGTAGCCCTATAAGGAAAGGTAGACCAATTGGGATAGGCCACCGTTCCGGATTCGGAACCGCCCCAACGGGCTTCTGCCAATTGCCCATTATGATAGAACAAACAATTAGGTTGATACTGCCTTACAATGGGCAATACATCCGGGGCACCATTTTTTGGATGGTCCGCACCGCCATCGAACCAAATTTCGAACAGTTCCCCATAATTGGTACAAATTTCCTTGACCATTCCCTCTACCATCTTATTATACCATTGTTGTCGGTTCTTTTTAAAATCGCCTTCCCCATTTACCTTAAAATCATGAACGCCCAAAAACGAATTCCACCTGATTCCTATATAAATCCCTGGCTTAATGCCGTATTTTCTACATGAGGCCACAAAATCTGCCACTACATCCCCTTTCCCATCTTTCCAATTTAGAGCTTTAACACTGTATGGGTTTACCTTTGATTGAAACAACGCAAACCCCGTCTCATGGGTGGCCGTTAAAATGGCAAAATTGGCTCCGGCATCCTTGGCAGCCTTTACCCATTGATCGGTATCCAATTTTTCAGGATTAAAAATTTGATAGTCTTCTACTGGGTCGATTCTATTGTTACCCTGCCCATATTTAACCCCATCGAACACATGGAGGTCATAGTGAAATACTACACCAAGTTCTGCCTCCTGCCATGCCAATTGTCTTTTGTTGGGGACCGGGAATTCATTTTTGATTATGGGTATAAAGACGGTATAGGATTCATCCCCTTTCTTTACCGCTACGGACAACACTTTTGGCTGACCGTTCTCATGGTAAACAAAAGGACGTTCCATTCTGTCCGGGACGATGACAGTTCCATCTTCCAATAAAATTTCTTTATTTTTAAGAACAAACTCATTGGCCTTTTCCCAGTCGGTTCCATTTTCCGAAGTTACCAAGCCAATATAATTATGGGCATGAAAAACCCCATAGAATCGCTCTCGATTTTTATCATACCAAATAGACATATCTTCGGTATCCATATAATCTATAACGGGTTTCCCCTGAATGGTAAACGGTCCGTCCGGTTGTTCCCCAACCGCCACCGCCTGGTTCCTAATAAATCTCTTTTCGTTGGGCTTATCACCCTTTACAATTAAATAATACTTGCCATCCTTCCCCCTATCAATAGCTGGATTTACGGTAAGTGTGGTAATTGCGCCAGAGGGTTCCACCAAAGGCTTTTCGTTTCGAGACCAAGGTCCATTAAGCGAATTTGACACGGCCACCCCTGTACGCTGGTTGGGCCGTAAAATCTTCCAGTTAGGGTGGGTATAACCAGTTTTAGCAGTTTCGACCATTTCATCATCGGTATAACCTTTGCCTCCCATATTGGTAGCTATATAGTACAAATAGTATTTACCCTCAAAATATTTTATTTTTGGGTTATGTGCAGTTATGGCATCCCAGTTACCCTGACCACTGCCGCGGAGCACAGTCTCCTTATATTTCCATGGTCCGGCTGGACTTTTACTTGTTGCGTGGGCAATTTCGGAGTGCGTAAGCCATCCATTAAAACCGTATTCTTTTTTCCATCGGGAATAAAATAGATGGTATTTTCCTTCCCTTTCCTTAATGATGGAACTTCCCCAATTATAGTAACCTTCTGTTTTAAAAATATTATCTCCCGACACCTGACCGAAATTATCGAATAGGTATAAATCGTCCTCCCCATTTTGGGCAAAACCCAAGACAAGACCAAAAAAACAAAGTAAGAGCAATCTTAGTTTCATGTATTTTACATATTGCGGGAATTCAAAACCTCATCCGGATAGGCGACCTGATCCCCAGTAACTTTTTGTGAGGGTATCTGGGCCTCAACTTTTCGTAAATAATCCGATAATATCTTTGCCAACTCCAATGTTTTTACCGGCTGTTCATTTACCAAATTTTTGGTTTCCCCTATATCCTCCTTGATATTAAACAACTCCATTCTTCCGTCTATATAGTAATATATAAATTTCCAGTCGCCCACCCGGGTACTACTGGAAGCTCCAATTCCGGGACCTGATGGACCCCATTCGTTGGGATAATGCCAAAATAAAGGGCGTTCACCTTGAGCAATACTTCCTGAAAGCACAGGTACAAAACTAATTCCGTCTACCGGCTGCACAGTTGTATAGTTCTTAACGCCTGCCATTTCCAAAATGGATGGGTAGAAATCTTCGATAATAACTTGTTGGTCAGTAATAGAATTAGGTGCTGTTTTTCCTGGCCATTTTACCAACATAGGCTCTCTAATCCCACCTTCATGGGCGGAACCCTTACCGCTGCTCAAGGGTTTGTTATGGGTGTGTTTTTCCCCTCCCCTGGCCACAGCACTAAGACCACCATTGTCTGACATGAATAGGATAATGGTATTGTCCGAAAGATTTTTTTCATCCAAATAGTCCATAATATCACCCAAGCTCTTATCCATCCCTTCAACCAATGATGCATATTTTGCCTCTGTGGAATCCAGACCTTTGTCGTAGTATTTTTGAACAAACCTACTATCTGCCATAATTGGGGTATGGACTGCGTAGTGAGCCATATACAAAAAGAAGGGTTGGTTTTTCTCCAAGGCGGAATCCATGGCCAATTTTGCCTCTCGGGTAATGGCTTCGGTTAAAAATATATCCTTGCCATGGTATTTTTCCAATCCAGGCACTGCCCATACTTCCTTACCCTGTTTACCATTTCCAAAATTTTCGGCACCCAAATAACTACCTGGAGCTCCTGCAGCATGTCCGGCTATATTTACATCAAAGCCAAGCTTTAACGGGTCTGCCCCTGGGGTGCCAATAGCTCCCAAATGGGCTTTACCGGAATGTATGGTATAGTACCCCGCATCCTTCAACAATTGCGGCAAGGGAGTGGCATGCACAGCTTTTTCAGTACTGGCAACCGGACTTAACCCATTTACGTTCCATTCGGGAAATTGGAGTGTCTTATGGTTGGTTTCCATAGGTTGCAATTTGTCTTTATGCAAGGTCCAGTTGGTAACCCTATGCCTTGCTGCATTCATCCCAGTCATAAGACTAACACGGGTTGGTGAACATACCGCAGTTGCGTATGCCAGAGTAAATTTCATGCCCTCTTTTGCCAAACGCTCCATATTTGGGGTTTGGTAAAGATCATTATAAGCGGTTCTTTGGCTCCAAAAAGGTACAGATGTATCTTGCCACCCCATGTCATCCACGAAAAATAGCACAATATTTGGCGTTTGGGCTTCATTGGACTTTGAGGATACCCCCTTGTCCTTACATCCTAATGTTAGGAGGCCAATGCCTAAACACCACAATAAATATTTTTTCATCTGTTTAATTTTTCTTTTGATGACTTAATTGCTCTCTATCACTGCACCGTCTTCGCGATAAAGATCTACTTTGCCATCGAGCAAAACGGCAAGGACAGTCATATTTTCATCCAAAACATGTTCTGGCACCTTTATATAATTTATCCCAGGGTAATGGCTCCAGAAAACCTTGCCAATTACCTGATGTGATAACTTAGTGCCTTCGCCTACAACCCAAATGCGGTTGATCTTGTTTTTAAGCCCACGGATTACTACTTCCCCATTGGGATTACCCTTTACAAACAAATAAAGGATGTTCTGGTCTTTGGACAAGGTAGTAGGGCCATAAAAATGTTCTTTTGGGATTCCTGATCGCGTACCGTAGATAGCCTCTTTATGCTTGTTGGTCCAACGGCCCAGTCCCTCCAATATTTCTACCTGTTCCTCTGGAATACTGCCATCACCTTTGGGACCTATATCCAATAACAGGTTGCCCCCATTTCCAATGACATCCGCAAAAATCCCGATAATTTGATCGGTGGTCTTATAATTATGGTCATTTTTTTGAAAACCCCAGGAATCGTTCATGGTAAGGCATAATTCCCAAAATTTGTTCTTTGGTCTAGTGATGGGCATACCTTGTTCCGGAGTGGCATAGTCGCCTTGCTCCCGTAGTCTGGAATTCAAAATGGTATTGGGATTTCTGTAAAAAAGCATTTGCCGAACTTTTGGTACTTGCCATTCTTCTGAATTGTGTTCCCAATCCCCATCAAACCAATACAAATCAGGATTATAGTTGTCCGACAATTCCTTTAATTGCCCTTGATAATAGGTCAGGAATTTGTTCCATCTTTCAGGTTGTTCCTCTGCCTTATACCTTATCGAATCCCTAGTGAAATGCGTATAGTCTTTATATGACCAGTCCGGTAAGGAAAAATAGATGCCCACTTTTAAATTATTTTTTCGGAGAGCGGATACAAACGGAGTTATCACATCCTTTTTTGCAGTTGAACTCTGAATGGCGTTAAAATCGCCATATTTGGTGTTCCAAAGTGCAAAGCCATCGTGGTGTTTGGAGGTGATTACCGAATATTTGGCACCGCTGCGTTTAATTAAATCGGCCCAAGCTTGTGGGTCGTATTTTTTTGCAGTAAATCCCTTGGTCTGCTTTACATAATCTTCGTGTGATATATACCCATTGTAAAAGGACCAGGATTCATCTATTCCATTAACCGAATATAAACCCCAATGGATAAAAATACCCAATTTGGCATCCTTGAACCATTGCATTTTCTCTTCATTGTGATAAACGGTATCCTGCACTTGTTCTTGGGCAAGATTTACCGTGATGGTCAAAAGTAAAATAGAGGTAAACAGTTTTTTCATGTATTCTTAGTAGTTACTAGTAAAATTTATTTCAACTCCCAATCATCCGTTCTAAAGGCAGATGCGGGCAAGCCAGCAGAATTATATAGATTGGGCAATGCGCCATTGGTAAAGGCAAATCGGACCGCCACTGGATTTTTAACCTTCGAAGAAGAAACCACTACCGTATTGCCATTAATTTTAGCCTTTGCAGGATAAAATTCCTTGTCTTCCCCTGCGATATAAAATTCGCGCAACTCCTTGCCATTCTGCTTCAATCCCTTATCGGCATGATTAAATTGAAGTACTATTTTTTTGTTCCTAATTTCCATAGACTCGTAGACCGGTCCCGAATATTCCAGCCCCTCTTTTCCATAGGTTTTGGCCAAGGCCCAAAGCGCCAAACGATGCCCTACGTCTTGTTTGTTTGTAGGGTGTATATTTTCCAAATTTCCAATATCATTGGTAACCACCATTCCCGTATTGTCTAAATTATTCATGGTATACAATTGCGCGTCCCTAACATGGGCTGCATCCGTCCCTTTAGGGTCGTCATATTTATACGGGGCAATCTGCACAAAATAAAAGGGTAGTTCCTTGCCCCATTCCTCCCTCCAGGATTTGATCATTAAGGGAAAAGATTTATAATAGGAAACAGGATTTACCCTGTTGGACTCTCCTTGATACCAAATACAGCCGGCTATATTGAATTTGGTGATAGGGTGAATCATGGCATTATAGGCCAAACCCGGATTGTTGGGCCACCAGGCAACTTCATTCAGTTTTTTCGCGGCTTCATTTAATTCCGCATCTTCAGTAATCAATTCCTTTTTCAACCAAACCTCCACTGGCGTGCCTCCCCAACTGGAATTAATCATACCTATAGGAACAGCTAAGTTTTGGTGTAATTCCTTACCAAAAAGATAAGCTACGGAACTAAACTTCTCCATGGTTTCTGGGGTACAGACCTCCCATTTTCCTTTCAATTGATCTTGGGGATTGTCCGATATCTGCTGTGCTACCTGAAAGAAGCGTATCTCTGGATAGTTGGCGTTTTTTATTTCCTCCTCTACATTGTCCAATCCATTTTTTGGGGTCCACTGCATATTGCTTTGGCCCGATCCCAACCAAACCTCTCCAAGGAGAACATTCTTTAACTCCAATTTTTCATGGCCTTCTACCATAACGCTATAGGCCCCTCCAGCTTTTGGTGTAGGCAATTGCAATGACCAAACCCCTTGAAAGGCCTTGGTGGTCACTTTTTCATTATTCCAAGTACCATAAACCGTAATCTCCTCACTGGTAGCCGTGGTCCATCCCCATATGGTAACGTTCGACTCTTGTTGGAGTACCATATTATCCGAAAGAATGGAAGGAAGCCAAATTTCTCCATAAGAATTGGCTACGGATAGCAAAAGCAGTAATCCCAATAATTTTTTCATAATATTTCTATTTAGTGGCTATAAAATAATTCTCCCTAATAAATTTACCCCAAACCTTATATCCTTCGGGCAATAAATGTATCCCATCTTGGGAATATAAATCTGCCCTTAAAAACCCCTTTTCATCAGATAACTCATTGATTATATTGTAATAGAATACATTTTTGTCGTTTCCAAAGTCCTTGATCAAGGAGTGAATTTTATTGTATTTCTCCCGTCTATCCGTATTTGGATCCAGACCTGTGGGCAGTGGGCCAAATAACATTATTTTTGTAGAAGGTGAAAATTTTTCGAGCACAACTTTCAAAACCTCACGAATCCCATCAAAAATTTCCTCCGCTGTATTTTCCCCAAAATTATTGACACCTATGCCCAAAATTACCACCTTTGGTTGAGCAGATTCGTAGTTCGCATTATTTAAGCGATACAATAAGTGTTGTGTCCGGTCCCCTGAAATGCCGGCACCGATCCAGTTTAAATCCTTAAAATAAAGATCTGCAGCTTCTTTACCAGGGGCATAGGTGACATTAGGCCTATTTCCACCCCACCCTTGGGTAATGGAATTCCCAATAAGTAGTATATCATTTTCTTTCGATGCTAGGCACAAGGAATCAATATCATTGGCCTGAGCCCACCAATCTTTACCTTCTTTCCACCCTGCTGCTGAACGAAATTCGGCACTCGGAGCAGGAACTATAGCAAAATTCAACTTTTGATCAGTGGCCCTAAGGATAAAATCGACAATCGGACTGGGGTTCTCCAAGCTATGGGGATGATGCCCAATGCCTTTCTTGTAAATCACTTCTATTGTGCCCCCATGGGCTTTGATACCATCCTCAAAAGGCTTAGTGTTTTCTTCGATAGGCACCACGGCGTCGGCTGCACCACATACGTGCATCATGGGATAACCACCTTTCGCAATAGATTCTATCTTTTGTATCGGGTTTCCATTAAATTTGGATATATCTTTTTCGGTTTTTAAGTGGTAAACCTTTTTAAATGCTTCCCAATCCGAGGTACTGCCTTTACCTTTTCCCAATCCTCCAGGCCAGCTCTTGCCATCCAACACAGGGGCATCGGCATAGACACAGGCAACTTTTTCAGGATTTTTATCGGCCCAATTATAAATTATCAAGCCCCCTCTACTCATACCCTCCAATACCACCTTTTTTGATAGTCCTGTTTGGGTCATTAGTCTATAAAATTCATCCCACCGCTTCACGGCTTTTGGACCCCCAAACAAATTGGCAACATCACAATAGGCAATATGAAATCCCCTTTCCAATAAGGCAATATCCGTTTGCGGCTCATGTCCCCAAAATCTTGCCCGCAATACCCAAGGCGCACCGGGTGCCACTTTCTTGGGCCGTACAATTTTACATGAAGCGCCCATAAATTCAAAATTAGTAAGAGGAAAACCATAAAAATTTTCGGTTTCAAGTACCTTTATTTCCTTGGATTTTAGCGCATCTATGGTTTCCATTTCCTTTTGCACTACCGACTCATATAATCGCTTTGCAATCACCGTTGCCCCCAAAGAAGAAGGATGTACCATATCAGGTAATAAACCAGGTTGATTTATAAAAAGCTGATATAAATCCAACACTTCCGAATTGGTCTTAAACGCAACCGAACGGGTAATTGGTGTAATCTTATTTTTGATGACCTCGTTCCAAATCCCAATAGTATCCGTGGTAAATGCTGGTACAGGAAGCAATAGAACAATCCGTGCCCTTTTATTTTCCTTTTTAAAGCTATTGACCAATTCAATATAATCCGCCTCAAAATCGTCTAAATGACCCCGATTCTGCAACTTACTGTCATTGGTCCCCAATTTTATAAAAACAATATCTGGCTTAAATTCCAAAGCATTGGAATAAGCCTCTGTTTCCCAATATGGTTTGTCTCCCTTTTTTAAAAGAGTACGCCCGCTAACCCCGAAATTGCGAACCTGATATTGGTCGCCCAACATGGCCTGCAATTGTTCTGGATAGGCATTATTTTCCTTATTGGCCACCTTCGAGCCATAAGTGACACTGTTTCCTATACATGCAATTTTTACGGAATCCTGAAAGGTAGCACCTGTGGATTTGCCCATTAAAAACATTCCTAAAAGTAAAAAAAATACCTGCTTCCTTATCATATCATCTCTTCACAAACCGTTCTAACTGTCAATTTCATTTGGTTTTAAATTCCCAAATTACTTTTTTGTTGTAACCATAAGGCTTCCCTTTTTCCGGACTGTCTATAGTACCTCTTAGGTTTCCTTTTTTATCTCTTTTTACTTGAATATCTACCTTTGAATATTGGCCCCTTTCAAAATCGAAGCTTAAGCCATCGTCATCATAAAGGGTAAACTCCCCGTCCTTTGTACCATAATGTCGAATGATTAGGTCCACCTTCTCACCCAATTTAGGTGCTTGTCTTTGAATAGGTCGCATAGGAATTATACCGCCATCCCTCACATATAATGGTATTTTTTCCAATCCGGGAGCTACTGAAATTATCTCATTTTCTCCAACGAATTTGCCAGCGTAAAAATCGAACCATTTGCCAGCGGGAAGGATAACTTTCCTTTCCTTCTCCCCTTCAAACATAGGGGCCACCAACATATTGTCGCCCATCATGTATTGATCTTTAATTTCACTTTTAACGGCCACCTTATAGGGATTGTCGGTTGAATCCAATTGACCTTCAGCTACATCCTGGTCATAAGAAAAGCCCTCTACCAAATTCATGGCCCTAAATGGAGGCAAGCCTTCAAAATGATATTGGGAAAAGGCGGTGTAGATATACGGCAATAATTGCATCCTTAAGTTAGCCACGTCCCTAACGGCAGCTTCCACTTCGGGAAAGGACCAAGGTTTGGTTCCATCTGCCCATGCATTCAGCATAGCCATTGGCGAAAAACAAACGGATTGCATTCTGCGTAACCACTCTTCAGCTGTTTTTGAAGCACGTACCTCGGGAGTCCATAACACTCCAATAAAACTGCTATTTACTAGGGCTGTTATAAAATCTTTATGACTGTAATAATCGTTATAAATTACATAGGGCAATGCACTGGCTCCAGCATTGGAAGCCCTTACCAGACCGTAAGTTCTCTGATTCTTTTCCTTGAACCATTTAGCGGTCATATCCTGGATCAGCAGGCCGTAGACCTGTCTCATTTGTTCACCACTATAACCAGAGGGAAATGTAGCTACGTCTGGCCACACCCAAAAGTCATAGCCATCAACCTCATCTATTTTATAACCGCTGACACCTATGTTTAAATGATTTTCAACAAAGTGCGCTTTAAAAATATCACGGGTTTCCTGAAGCATCAAATCGGGAACAATGCCATTCCAAACCGTATGGGAGGCTGAAAGATCTTTCATTTTGGGATACAATGACCCAACCGGGGACACATAGGGATTCAACCATAAATTGGTGCGAATACCTTGATCAAGCAATTCTTTATTGAATTTTTTCGGGTCTGGAAACCTTGTCTTGTCCCATTCAAAGGTACAGGGATAGGACATACTGTGCCAACCTGGCTCCACACCAATAAAATCTAAGGGAAAATCGTGATCTTCAAATTCCTTGACTTCCCTAACAATATCGTACTGACTATATAGTGTAGGTACTCTCTGGGTAAATCCGAGCCCCCATTTGGGAGGAATATAACCGCCGCCGTTAAATAAATTATAGCGTTGTACCGCTTCCATAGGTGAGGAACCCCCATACACATAAACATCGGTTCCTTTGGCCGGCACCAAAATTTCGACCGCATCGGAATAAGGTTGGGCCTGCCACTGCCGATCGGTATTCCTATCCCGTAGTACGGGTTTGTCATCCGCATCTACCCGGACACCTGTCCCGGCATATACAGTAATATATCTGGCAGCATCAATTAAAACCCCGTACCCTTTTGAGGAAACATAAAACGGAACCGGGGCATGGGTACGCCCATCATCCCTTCCACCATAATGGTCCACATGTAATTGCATTATGCGACCTCTTTGATGTACCGTCTTAAAATTGAGTCCCAAACCATATATTTGCTCCTCCCTTGATAAAGGAAATTGCAAATAGGTCTTTCCATCGATGACCTTGGTTTTAATTTTATCCTTTCCAAAAGGAAAAATTGCTAAAGGCAATTGACTAAGTGCGTCCTTCTTGGGCTGCACATCAACTGCCTTTAACAAACTAATATCCTCTGGTTCCCCAACACTGGCTTTCCAAATTCCATTTTCAATTTCGGTCCATTTTAATTCTTGCCCTATAACTTGATGGCTACATACCGAAAGCAGAGCGCATATAACGATGAAATGGAAGTTGGAAGTCATGACGGTTCGATTGGTTGGTTGGTTTAAGGTTCTTATTTCCCGCTATAGGCTTTTGCCGTTTGCTTGGAAGTACCAAGTCCTTCAATTCCCAATTCTACCACATCTCCTGCTTTTAAGTATTTAGGTGGATTAAATCCAAGGCCCACTCCAAAAGGAGTCCCTGTTGAAATAATATCCCCTGGTAACAAGGTCATAAACTGGCTAATATAACTAACCACTTCCTGCACATTAAATATAAAGTCGGAAGTAGAACTGTCCTGTACCTTTTCCCCATTCAATTTTAACCATAAGTTCAGGTTATTGGGATCTTTAATTTCATCTTTTGTAGCGATGAAAGGTCCAACTGGCGCAAATGTATCGCAGCTCTTCCCCTTCACCCATTGTCCTTCACGTTCTATTTGAAAGGCTCTCTCACTGTAGTCGTTGTGCAGCACATATCCGGCAACATGATCTAAAGCATTTTCTTCCGAAACATAAGATGCCTTTTTACCGATTACCACTGCCAATTCTACTTCCCAATCAGTTTTTTCACTTCCTTTTGGAATGATAACATCATCATTAGGACCTACTATGGCAGAAGTAGCCTTAAAGAACAATACTGGTTCCTTAGGTACTGCCATACCACTTTCAGCTGCATGTTTTGCATAGTTAAGACCCACACAAACAATTTTAGACGGTCTAACCAAAGGAGCTCCTAAACGAACGCTATCGCCCACCTTAGGACAGCTACTTTCATTTTGTGCCAACCATTTTTTTAATTGCTCAAGTCCGTCTGTTCCAAAGAAATCCTCATTGTAATCCCTTCCGAAGGCAGATACATCCAATCGGGTACCATTTTCCAATTGAACACCCGGTTTTTCCTTACCTATTTCTCCAAATCTAATTAGTTTCATTTGTTCCTATTTATTGAGTTACTATTTATATATAATTTTTGTTTCGGTTTCCAATTTCATAAAATACACATTCAAATAAAGCAATTTTCAAATCAATTATAAAACACTTCCAATTGCTTCCAGTCCTTACTTCCGTATCCTTCTTGGTCGTTCTTTTGCTTTTCTCCTGGATTGCTTCTCCCATTTTCTATATAGGAGACCATTAATCTGGTCATTGCACTTTCCACTTCATGAAACTGGCCATATACATTATTCTTTTCCTGTGGATCTTTGCTTAGATCGTACAACTGGAATTTTGGAAGATCTTCTATCCCTTCCGAATTAGGTTTGGGTGCACTCCAACCACCAGATCCAGGGCAAAAAATCATTTTCCAATTATCCTTTCTTATCGCAAAACTGCCGTTGATCGAATGATGCACAGTAGCCTCTCTCTTATACTCCTTGGAAGTAGGGTCCTTAAACAAAGGCACCATTGAAAAACTATCCTCCCCTTCAGTATCTGCCAAATCAACACCCACTATATCTGCACAGGTAGCCATTAAATCTGTTGTGCAAATGGTTTTATCCGATATCGAATTGGGCTTTATTTTGGCCGGCCATTTTACCATAAACGGAACTCTATGTCCTCCTTCAAAAATATCGGCCTTATGACCTCTTAAAATTCCATTGGGGCTATGCCCCTTGGCTATCATTTCGTTAATATCGGCCGCAGGGGAGCAACCATTGTCGCTCGTAAAGATCACAAGTGTATTTTCTTCAATTCCTGCTTCCTTTATAACCGCCGCCAATTGTCCCATATAGGCATCGATCATCATCATAAAATCCCCATAAGGATTTAAATCGCTTTTTCCCTGCCATTCCTCCGTGGGGAGAATTGGGGTGTGTGGCGATGGAAGCGCCAAATACAAAAAGAAGGGATCTTTTCCCTTTGATATATTCTTGATATAATTAAAGGATTTTCTAAAAAAGTTAGGGGTAACGTCGTCAAAAATAAAATCGCTTGCCGTTGGTCCCTTTCTCCACCATCCATATTTAGTCTTACTTTCCGTAACCGTATCCGGTACCATGGTAGGCATTCCATTTTCCACATACACATATGGCGCCATATCCAGAGAACCACAATGTCCGTATGAATATGTAAATCCAAGGGTATTGGGAGAGTTACCTACTTTCTTGGAGAAATCTATATTGTCAAAATCCTCTGGATTCCAACCTTCCCCAGATTCCACATTAGGATCCTTTAGGGCCCAGTCCCATCCCAAATGCCATTTGCCAATAAACGCAGTTTCATAGCCTTCCTTTTTAAGCAAAGAGGCTACGGTAGTTCTGTTTTTTGGGATCAATGCTTTGGAATTTCCTGTAAGCACACCACTTTTAATGGGACTTCTCCAATTATACCGTCCGGTAATTATTCCATAGCGCGTTGGGGTACATACCGAAGAAGAGGTATGGGCATCCGTAAATTTCATTCCCGCTGCTCCCAAAGCATCCAGGTTAGGCGTGCTGATCTTTCCTTCCGGATTGTAGAGACTAATATCTCCATAGCCCAGATCATCGGCCAAAACATATATAATATTAGGGCGCTTTTCCTTTTCTTCCGTACCTTCAAAACTAAGGCCGTAGACTGCTCCACCGATCAACAAGGCAATTAATATATATTTATACAATGGCTTCATACGGCTTTGTCTTTATTTTTTTGTTGAAATGGATATTTCCTTTTCCTTCTGATTTCTAAATATAGTAAGATTCAATTTTCCTTTCCAATTATTATTCTGATAAGACTTCATTAAGTCGGCCACCGAATTAATTTCATCACCTTCAGAGGATATAATAACATCCCCAACCTGAAGTAAGGAGTTTCCGGCCACACTTTGTTTTTCCAAAGACAGAATAAGAACTCCAGCAGTTTTATTGAGACCGGAGGCAGAACGTTCTGCCATGGTAAGAATATTTTTAATTTTAGCGCCCATCCAGTTGAATGTAGCCGACTCTTCATTGGTATTGCCAAAAAACATGACAGGTATAGTAGGGGTTTCGGCCAGGGACCTTAGGGCAGTATTGGCAACCCCAAAGCTGTCCATATCAAAGTTTTTAAATCCAATTTTGAAGGCTGGTGATTCTTCTTTTACTGAATAGTTTCCAATTTTCGCATCAGTAAACAGGACATCACCGAAAATACTATGTTGGTCCACCCCTTTGCTCTGGGTTTGCAACAAGGTTTGCTCATCTGGAAAAAGATTATAATCCACTTCTTTGCCCCAATCCTGTAATCTTATATCCTTGTGTTCCGTAAATACAATATTGTGTTTAAAAACATCTCCACTATTCTTAAACCATACATGAGGGTGGAAGCCATTATTTATCATGATGTTGTTTTCCACGGTGCGAAAAAATCCTTCCCTTAGTTTAATTCCCCCATTTAAACACACATTGTTGTAAATATGATAATTGGAGGATCCGTCGTCCAAATCTATATCCCAGCCGTGATCGCAGCGAAATCTATTATTTCTTATGACCGTAGTATGAATGGCGTCCCATTTGGGCATCTCCGGGTTAGCGGCTACAATTTGATCTAAAGTGTCGCGCTTCGGATGCCAAAATCGGTCCCTGCCCCATGAATTAAATGCTCCATGATCTCCAGATTCCAATACAGTATTGAAAACATCGTTATGTTCAATTATATGTCCGCCCCAAGTGCCATCACCAATATTGATTCCTGCCCTAGGTACATCATAAATACTGTTGTGGCTTACGGTAATATCCATGGCCATGGCAATCTGTACGCCAGCCGTTTGCTTTTCCACTCTTCCAGTGCGATGAATAAGATTATTATCTGCCACCGAGTTACTAGGATACTTATTTGATTTTGGTCCGCGAATAGTGTCCATTTCCGCCATGGTAACAAATTCGTCATATTGGAACGAAGGTGATCTCACAGCTTCGGGACTACCCACAAAACTGATGCCCGATGCCCCACATTCATGAATATGATTATCCTTTATGGCCACGTCCCTGTTGAAGTTGCTGACCAAAATAGCATTACCGCCCAAATTAGTCAATTCACAATTGTTGACACTCACATTTTGCGTCCCTTCAAGAAAAATGGCCGCCCCTCTATATATGGTCCAATCGCTTCTTAGTAATGGCTCATATTCTTCCATAAAAGTGCGCTGCGTATGCTCAAATTTTATTTTACTTATTTCAATGTCCCTAACCGGATTTTCTTCAGTACCTACAACTTCAACCAAATGCTTTAACTGCACCCCTTCGATCAAGGCATTGCCAAGATCAATTCCCTTGGTGGGCCAATAATATAGTCGGTAGTCCTTATCCAAGAACCACTCCCCTGGAGCATCCAATTCTTCAAATACATTTTCTACCATGCGATACTTGCTGTGCATTTTTGAAGGCCTATTATTTTGATGTCCTCCTGCCAACATAAGCTCTCCATTTTCATCAACCCCTTTGGAAACGTAATGAAATCCTCCCCACTCTCCACTATGCATGGTGTGCACTATGGCTCCTACTGGGTTGGCCCAGGTTTTTACTCTTTCTGGGGAAATGGCATCCGCAGCGTGTCCTTGCCAGTGTCCACCATTTTCGTCATAATTGGGGTAACGGGATAATAATTGCTGATTACCATTAACAAAAAGCTGGTCAAATTTGTCCTCTTTCTGCAATTGTGTTACAAAAATATGATCATTGAACTTTTCCCATTTGGATATAAGCACTTTGGAACCTTTTACCACTGTCTTTTCCGCCCCTTCCCCTATCAATTTAAAAGGTCCAAATTCTGGATGTATCCTTATAGGTGAATTTATTCTATGATCGCCCGCCATCAAGTGAATGGTCAAGGCATTTTTAACCCCTTCCTTTCTTAATTGAACCACGGAATTGAGTCCTTCTTCAATAGAACTAAAAACCAGTTCCCCATTCTTAAATTCCTCCCCATTGGAAGTTATATAAATATCTGATACGGTTGTTGAGCACCCTATTAAGGATAGGGCAAATACAAAATTATATAGCGCTATTTTTTTCATTAACTATTAAAAAGATATCCTATCCAAACTCTTAATCCAATAAAAAATCCAATTCCGCAATGGCTGCAGTTTTCCCATTACCGGCAATTTCCTTGGATTCAATTCTGATATATCTGGTACTTATTTTAGATTGGAACATATGGGTTCTGGTCGTTGGATCGTTTATTAAATTTCCAAAGCGAAAATCCGTAACGTTATTCCACGATTTTCCATCCGAACTAATTTTTACCACCCCCCTTTCCAACATCCCTTCGGATGAAGAAGTTTGAGGAGTATAGGAAAAACCGGTTACAGCATATTCCTTTCCAAGGTCAATATTGATATAATGTGCTTTAGAACCTGCAGCGGAACTCCAATATGTACTTTGATCGCCATCAAAGGCATTTTTAGCCGGATATTCCCCGTCAACACTATCCACTCCAAGGACTTTCCAATCCTTTTTGATAATTCCGAAAAGCTGTGAAGCAATACTGCCCAATTGTCCATTCACTTCTGCTACTGCCTTCACCTCTCCTGAAGGTATTTTAAAAGCTTCATTGTAAATTGCAGAGGCCGAGGTGGGCTCGCTGCCATCAGTGGTATAATGAATTTTGTAACCAGAATTTATGTTTCCCGCTATATCTTCCCCATGGGGTTTCCAACCAAAATTGTCCTTTTTGGGCGATATTGTTACAGAACCATCTACCGATCTTTCGATATTAAGTTGTGGCGGCCTTGCCTTGTAATAATGTGCTGAAATGTTTGCTATAGCAGGATAAAAACGCGATTCCAAGATTCTAATCCGTACTTTATGGGTAGTAACTTCAGGGAATCGTAAAATTCGTTTATATCCAATATTGGTGGCCGTGGCAATTTCTTTCCAGGCATTGTCTACCCAAGCATCCAAGGCATGTTTTTCTACCCGTTCGCTGTGGGTGTCTATAGCCTCTTGAATAGCAAGTCTATTAAAGGTAATCGGGTTTTGGGTTTCAATGATAATTTCATTGGCATCATCGCCTATGATTTGAAAACTACTTAGGTCATTGTCCAATACCTGATTTGGTCCCTTGGTATCTGATAGCAAGTTAACACCATAGGTCTCGCTGATCCGTTGGCCAACCTCTTCCAATACCAATACATCCCTTGGCGAAAACTTACCTTCCCTATTGGGTGGAATGTTCAACAAAAAAGTAGAGTTCCCACCAACCGATCTCTCATAAATATCGAACACATCATCTGTACTACGGACTTTCTGGTCTGTATCATCCCTATAAAACCAACCCTCGCGAATTGAAGTATTGGTTTCTGCCTGTTGATAATGAAGATATTTTCCATTGTAAAGATCTTCCCTACTTCCCAAAGACTCATCAGTTAAATCTGGAAAGCTGTTCATTTTGTCGGGGTCTTCCTGATAGGGAATCACATTCCATTCCGTATCCCTGGTACCGCCGGATTCGTTTCCGCACCAGCGAATATCCTCCTTTCCAAAAATAACCGCCTTGGGTGCCAATGCCCTGATCAATTCTTTCCAGGCAAGATAGTTATAGGTCTGCCCACCTTTTCTTTTCGGGTGTGCCCCATCAAACCAAACTTCATGTATAGGCCCATATTCCGTAAGCAACTCAAACAATTGGTTTAAGAAATACTCATTGTAATCGTCAACTTTAAAGGAAAAAGTGGTTTTATTTTCAAAGGGTCTTCCTTCAACTTGCCTAGGAATGGTTCTCTCGGTATACTCACTTAAATTGCCATAAAGTCCATCCTTATTTTCTATTTGAAACAAATCGGCAGGGGAAAGATACACCCCTAATTTAAGACCGTATTTTTTACAGGATTCGGACAATTCTTTAAGGACATCACCTTTTCCCTCCTTAAAAGGGGAGGACATAACACCGTGTTTAGTATACCTACTTTGCCATAGTACAAAACCATCATGGTGCTTGGCTGTGAAAATTACCATTTTCATCCCAGCATCCTTCATGGCCTTACACCATTGGTCGGTATCCAAATTTTGCAAATTAAATATGCTTGGTTCCTCCATACCATTACCCCACTCCATTCGGGTAAAAGTATTGGGACCAAAATGAATAAAAGCTATGAACTCGTTCTGTAAGGCCATATACTGGTTTGGAGTTGGCACTACATGGGCCGCCTTTAGCAAAATGGAATCATTACTATCCGCTTCATTGACTTCAATTGTTTTGGACACTGGCATCAACAAGGCATTGGGCCCTGATTTTTGGGAACAGGCCGTCAACAGGGATACTATGGCTACGTATTGAAATAATCTATTCATTTAGTTATAGTTGATTGTTCATAATTTCAAACATTGATGTAACGGTCTGTTACTGGTTTCTCTTTTTGTAAAATGGAACTAAAACATCAAATTGATATCTAGCTCCATTTTCAAATCGGTCCAAAAAAAGATGTGCCAATTAAATCTATCCGTTCAACTTTATATAACCTCCATCGATTGGGAAATCGGTTCCTGTAATAAAGGAAGCCTCATCCGAACATAAATAAACTGCCAAATTAGCCACCTCTTCAGGTTTTCCCATTCTACCTATGGGTTGGGATTGGGACAGTTTCTCGAACATTTCCGCTTCTTTTCCCGGGTAATTTTTATTTATAAATCCGTCTACAAAAGGCGTATGGATTCTAGCTGGAGAAATAGTATTGCACCGAATACCTTTATCCAAATAATCCTTTGCTACGGAATAACTCATAGTAAGTACCGCTCCCTTGGACATGGAATAGGCAAAACGGTCCGAAATACCTACTGAAGAAGCAATTGAAGCCATGTTTAAAATAACCCCGCCTTTCTCCTTCATCTTGGTGATAACCGCATGCATACAGTTATAAACCCCCTTAACATTTACGTTGTAAATGCGATCCATATCGTCTACTGCAGTACCTTCCAAATTTCCCACGTGGGCTATTCCGGCATTGTTCACCAAAATATTTATATACCTATCTTCGCCAATAGTGGAAATTATTTGCGCCACTTGGGCATTATTGGAAACATCACAAGCGTGAAAAGTGGCCTTCCCACCCTTAGCTTCTATTTCCCCAACAACACGTTCTCCATTTTCTGAATTAAATTCCAAAATGTGCACATCGGCTCCTTGCCTTGCAAACGCTTTGGAAATAGCTTCACCTATACCACTGGCGCCACCGGTGACTACTGCTGTTTTGTTTTCTAAACTAAAAAGTGACATATTATTCTTCGGATTATTAATCTTATTTACTATTCTACTTGATCTCCTGTTATTTGGCCATTACTTCATCCTTCCAAATTACGCCATCCGGAAAACTATAATCCTCCAAGGATTGTTCCTTCATCGTAATACTGTAACCAGGCATTGAGGGAGGCATATAGGCACCATTCTTAATAACCACTGGGTCATAGAAGTGTTCGTGCAAGTGATCAACATACTCTATAATACGATTCTCCAAGGAACCACTTATTGCAATATAATCGATCATGGAAAGGTGCTGCACATATTCACAAAGTCCAACCCCTCCTGCATGTGGACAAACCGGTATTTTAAATTTTGCAGCCATCAAAAGGATGGCTAAAATTTCATTTACCCCTCCTACCCTACAACTATCGATCTGACAGATTCCAATAGCATTGGCTTGCATTAATTGCTTAAACACAACCCTGTTTTGACAGTGCTCCCCAGTCGCCACTTTTATTGGGTGTACGGCCTTGGCAATTTTTGCATGTCCCAAAATATCATCCGGACTCGTTGGCTCTTCTATCCACCAAGGGTCAAACTTCTTAAGCTCTGCCATATTGGCTATCGCCTCGTCCACATCCCATTTCTGGTTGGCATCCATCATCAATTTTAAGTCGGTACCGATCTCTTCCCTGATAATTCCAGCACGACGCATATCATCCTTCAGATCCGACCCTACTTTTATTTTCATATGCTTAAAGCCAGCCGCTTTGGCCTCTTTACAAAGTCTCCTCATTTTGTCATCAGAATAGCCAAGCCATCCTGCAGAGGTAGTATATGCAGGATATCCATCCTGTAATAAGTTATTGATTCTTTCCTGTTTGGACGCCTCCTTGCTCTTAAGCAAATCCAATGCTTCCTTAGGGGTAATGGCATCTGTAATGTAGGTAAAATCTATACAGGAAACCAATTCCTCAGGAGTCATATCTGCCAAGAGTTTCCATAACGGTTTCTTTTCAACTTTGGCATAAAGATCCCAAACTGCATTGACCACTGCTCCTGTAGCCAAATGAATCACTCCCTTTTCAGGGCCTAACCAACGTAATTGACTGTCGCCTGTAATCATCTTCCAGAAGGCTCCCATGTTAGAGGTAAAACTATCCAAAGATTTACCTTTTACCAAGGGTGCCAATGAATGAATAGCAGCAGCACATAGTTCATTGCCCCTACCAATGGTAAAGGTCAACCCATGCCCCTCAAGGCCGTCAGGATGGTTGGTTTTTAAAATTACATAGGCCGCGGAATAATCCGGGTCTGGATTCATGGCATCTGATCCATCCAGTGATCTGCTGGTAGGAAATCGGACATCTTTTACTAAAACATCCGTAATAATAATTTTGCTGTTCATTTGGAATAATGTTAAAGAAACAAAACTAAATCCAAACCATATTTATAACCACCACTAGAAGCACCAATTCTGATACTTTTTTGACCGAAATTACAATTTTTGCTAATTTTGAGTATGAAGTTTAATATAATCAGAGGGTGACATGCCTGTTATTGACTTAAAATGCCTATTAAAATTTGAAATATTATTAAAGCCCGACTCGTAACAAACCGGGGTTATGTTATTCTTATTCTCTATAAGCAATTTACATGCATACCCAATCCTTATTTCATTTAAGTAGCGTGTAAATGTTTTTCTATGGATTCGTTTAAAAAACCTACTAAAGGCCGAAGGGTTCATTTTAGCAATTTCCGCCACATCTTTTGAACCAATAGGTTGATTGAAATTCTTGAATACAAACTCATATATCTCATCCAGACCTTTATTATCCGTTTTATTAAAGGAATTTAAAAATCCAGGGCTGGACAATAATTGATATTCCTCATGATTTGCCAACTTGTACAAAATCTCAATTAACTTGATTGTTTTTTCAAATGGCTCCAGGGTGTGCAATTTCTTAATTTTTTCAATAACCTTAAGGTCGATATTCGAAAATTTTATTCCCTGGGCCGCCCTTTTAATCAACTGCAATATGGGTTTCATCTCTATGGCATCCAAGAATTCCAACCCTAGGAAGTCTTCCTTAAAGTGTATGGCAATGGCTTCGGAAACCAAATCCGAATCGGGCTCAAAATACACTTCATCATTAAGCCACATATGGGGCAGGTTTTTCCCGATCAATACCAGGTCTCCTTCGGAAAACTTTTCAATTCCGTCTCCAATAAAACGGGTCCCTGTACTTTTTGCAATGTAAACTAATTCCAATTCCGGGTGATAATGCCAAATTTTTAAGAAATGGGAATAACTATTTTGTGTAACGGTAAAGGAACTGTTCTGTAAACTGGCCCTATTAAGAAGGTGTAATTTCATAAAATTAGATAAATAACAAAAAGCGTAATGAGATTTTAAATATACATCTTTTTTTACACGGATTAAAAATTGGCAAAAAAAGTATTGCTAAATGTGCAATTTTTAGTTGAAATGAAAGAAAATACCACTTAATTTCGGACGTTATCTTTTAGAGATTATATATTTCTTGAAAAGAAGGTGCCTTAAATTTCTTAATAAAATTCTAATCTTTTAATTGCTACAGTAATGTCAGGACAACCCTTAGACCAATTATTAGCTTCCTTAATAAAAGGAAATAGGTTGGCATTTAAGACTGTTTTTGAGCTGTATGAAAAAAGGTTGTATTATTTCATACACTCGATCACGAAGTCGGATTATGCCACCGAAGAGATACTACAGGAAGTATTTATTAAGATTTGGACAAAAAAGGAGACCATTGATCTTGAGCATTCTTTTGATGCCTTCATTTTTAAAATTGCAAAAAATGCAACTTATAATTATTTAAGAAGTATTGCCAATCAGGAATCCCTGAAGAAAGAATACTGGAAAAATATTAGCTTATTAAATGAGGAAACAGAAAACACCATTCTACTAGGTGAATATGAAGACATAGTAAATGATATCCTACAACAAATCCCCACTCAAAAGCGAAGTATTTTTGTATTGTCCAAACAACAAGGTAAAAGCAATGAGGAAATAGCAAATCTTTTGGGAATAACTCAGAAGACGGTGAAAAACCATCTTTGGAAAACCCTACAAATCATCAAGACAGAGTTGAAACCTTATATGGCAGACAGCATATATTTTTTTCTAATTAGTCTACTTCTTTTCACATAATTTATCTATTTCGTAAAAAATGCAGCCCCAATTTGGGACTTTATCATTTTTGAGGTGTATTACTTATATAGCCCATAATACTACTATTAAAATATCGTAGATGCAGAACGAGAACAAATTGGATAAGCTCTTCCAAAAATTGGTGGACAATACCATTTCTAAAAAGGAATTGGATTGTCTAACTGAGCTTGTTAATAATTCTGATCTGGATATAATTCAGAATGAAATTTGGGCCAAACACTGGGAAAAAGCAAAAAAGGGAAACCTGCCATTTAAAAAAAGGAAAAATCAGGACTCCAAAATTCTATTGCAGAAAATACTTTACAAAATAGAAGACATTGAAAGCAAAAAAAAAATTAGAACTTTTGTACCCAGTAACAAAATAAAATATTGGTCAGCTATTGCAGCGACCCTATTATTACTGGCAGGTATATACTTTTTTAATCAAAAAAACACCGAATTGCCAACAACACCAATAGCAATTCAGCACAATCCAAATTCTGAGGCAATTACATTGCAATTGGACAACGGTACCATTGAAACAATCTCAGACAATGGAAAGCGAAAGATTACCACTACAAGCGGAAATTTAATTGCTTCACAACAGGGAAATTCATTACAATACACAGGTGCTGAAACCCAAAACGAACTGGTATACAATACGCTACATATACCCTATGGCAGACAATTCGACCTTGTCCTATCCGATGGAACCAAAGTAAAGATGAATTCTGGAAGCTCCATTAGATACCCCGTGAATTTTTTGGCCGGGGAGGAAAGGAAAGTGTTTTTAAAAGGAGAGGCCTATTTCGACGTAGCCAAAGACAAGGCTCACCCTTTTATCGTGAATGCCGACCAAATGAACATCAGAGTATTGGGTACACAATTTAACCTTTCTTACTATCCGGAAGATGAAGACATCAGCACAGTGTTGGTCGAAGGTGCCGTAGTACTTTACAAAGAAGGTGCTGATCTAAAAACAAATTCTGCCTCCCAGCTAGTCCCTGGACAAAGTGCCGAATGGAATAAAATTAGCAATACAATGACCATAAAGGAAGTGGATACCGATCTTTATACCGCATGGATAGATGGGTATCTTGTATTTAAGGCTTCCCCCTTTTATAGTATTAGGACAAAATTGGAAAGACACTTCAATATTACCATCGAAGATAAAAGTGGACGATTGGAAAATCAAATATACACGGCCACATTTAGAGATGAGACCATTATAGAAATCCTGGAAGCTTTTAAGGAAGATACCCCCTTTGAATTTATACAGGAGGGTTCTAAAATTATAATACTCAATAAAAATGCTAATTAAAAAAAAGGATGCCAATGAAAATGAACTAAAAACATGTGCACTAGAAAAATCACTTTTACAAAAAAACCGGAAAATGTTGGCGCATTCCCCGGCATAAGAAAGTGATATAAACAAATGAAATGTTTAATCACCAAACCTTTACAAAAGTATGAAAAAATTAAAATTAGTCCGGCCTTTCCATTCGGATTGGCTAAGCAAACATCATTTAAAGATGAAACTAACAACTCTATTACTAATAGTTTCTCTGTTTAAAATTCAGGCCAACACATACGGACAGAACACAAAAATTACATTAAACCTGAAAAACGTTAGCGTTCAACAGGTATTTAATGAAATTGAATCCCTTTCAGATTTTAGGTTTCTGTACAACCATGAAAAGGTGAATTTAACGAGAACTGTTTCCGTTAACGTGGATAAAGAGCCTATATCAAATATTTTGGAAGATTTATTTGAAGCAACGGATATTTATTTCAGCGTCAAGAACAAGCAGATTATTTTAAAAACGGGCAAAACGAATAAAGCCATTGCCCCCGTAAATAACGCCGTTGAACAACAAACTGTAAGCGGAACCATTACCGATTCGGACGGCACCCCCTTACCTGGAGCGAACATTGTGGAAAAAGGAACCACTAATGGGGTTACAGCCGATTTTGACGGTAATTTTTCACTAGATGTAGCCAATCAAAATGCAACCCTAGTCATTTCCTATATTGGTTTTGCATCAAAAGAAATTTCTCTAAATGGACAAACTACTATTTCGGTTAGTTTAGAAGAAAGTGCTGCTGGATTGGACGAAGTAGTATTGATCGGATATGGTACACAGAAGAAAAGTGACCTCACCGGTGCAGTGGGCTCCATTAAGTCCGAAGAATTGGCAGAAAGACCGGCTGCCTCATTAAACCAAGCCATGGCTGGTAAGGTGGCAGGTGTTAACGTAACTTCTGGTTCAGGACGACCAGGGGGTAGAACCGTAGTGCGAATCCGTGGTAATACATCGGTAAGTATCGCCAATACACCACTTTATGTAATAGATGGTGTAATATTGAATGCCACCAATTTACCCAATGGCAGTACTCCGATCGATTACCTGAATCCCAATGATATCGCATCCATAGAAATTTTAAAAGATGCTTCCGCGACGGCCATATATGGTGCGAGAGGCGCCAATGGTGTAATTCTGGTTTCTACTAAAAAAGGAACTACTACTGGTGAAACCCGTCTTAATTATGATGTGGATTTCAGCATAGGAACCTTACCTAAAAAACTTGACCTGTTAAATTCAGAAGAGTTTCTTCGTGTTGAGGAAATTGCATATGCCAATGCTGAAAAATTTGACCCGGAGGGATGGGCCGGTGGAAGATATACCGACCCTAGATTAAAGAGAACCGACCCAAGACTTTTTGATGCCAGCGGCAACCCCCTTTATGATACCGATTGGCAAGATGAAGCTATCAGGGACGCTATTACCCAAAATCACCAACTTTCTTTTACCGGTGGAAACCAAAAATCGAATTTTGGACTATTTATGGGCTTTAGGGATGAAGAAGGACTTATCGTAGAATCATGGCTGAAGCGTTATTCAGGTAGATTTACTTTGGATACCGAGGTTAACGACTGGTTAAAAGTTGGAGGTAGCTTGAGCTATAACGACCAAAACGAAAAGCAAGTAGACCAACTTGGTGGTGGTGGTATCACTACAATGCGACAAGTTTATGAAGCCCTACCTATTATACCGGTCCGCTATGAGGATGGTACTTGGGGCTCTAACATACACTATCCAGGGATGGAAGGTGGCGGTAGCCCAGTGGCAGTTGCGAACGATCGTAGGTATTTCCTCAAGACCCAGACAGTTTTGGGCAGCTTCTACGGTAATATTGAGTTCAATAAAAACCTAGTATTACGTACTACCCTAGGTACCAATATCATTAATCAAAGAAACGATTATTACGGAGGAAAGGACCTAAGGTACATAGCCATGCCCGATGGTGCCGCATATGTAGATAACTCGCGTTATAATTCATGGCAATTTGAAAATTATTTGACCTATAACAAGGATTTTGACAGCAATAATTCGTTAACGGCCATGGCAGGTCTTTCCTGGCAACATGTAGATCAGTTTAGCGCAAGGGCATCGACCCGTGGGTTCGCCGATGACTTTTACGGTTTTAACAACCTTGGTGCAGGGTCCAACCCACAGACACCAACCTCAAGCAAAACTGCTTACGGGCTAAACTCTTATTTTGGGCGTGTCAACTACAACTACATGAACAAATATTTATTGACGCTTACAGGTAGAGCTGATGGATCGTCTAAATTTGGACCGGAAAATCAGTTTGCCTTTTTCCCATCCGCAGCATTGGCCTGGAGGGCTTCTGAAGAAGATTTTCTTTCGGAGAACGAAACCATTTCCAATCTTAAAATTAGAGCTAGTTACGGTGCAACAGGTAACTCTGAATTACCAGCTTACCAAGCATTGGCCGGCTTGTCCAATGGTTCGGTAATTTTTAATGGCGCCCGCTCCGCCTATACTGTCCCAGGTCGTATGGCCAATCCCGATTTAAAATGGGAAAAAACGGAACAAGTGGATGCCGGTATTGAATTAGGGCTTTTTAATAATCGTATCGGGTTAGAGCTTGATGTGTACCGAAAGTTGACTTCCGACATGCTCCTTAATGCTCCCGTTCCCTCTTCAAGTGGTTTTACCAATGTATTTAGAAACGTTGGAAGTTTGGAAAACAAGGGTGTTGAAATTAATATGAATACAGTAAATTTTGACAATGAACTATTTGGTTGGAGCAGCAACTTCAATATTTCGATCAATAAAAACGAAGTAACTGCACTTTCAGGAGGTTCCGATATTTTCTTGGGGTCTACTTTGATCCGTGTTGGTGAACCGGTAGGTACTTTCTTCGGGTACATTGATGAGGGTACATGGAACACTGATGAAGCCGCTCAGGCAGCAATCTATGATAGATTGCCAGGTGATATTAAATACCGTGACTTAAACAATGATGGGGCCATCAATAGCGATGACAGGGCCATCATCGGAAAAGGTATCGCCGACGGTTTTGGAACATTTTCAAATACCTTCAGATATGGCAATTTTGAACTACTGGTAGACCTGCAGTTTCAATATGGTAACAGTGTAATGTACCGCGATGAACACTCGGCCGAAGACCGTCAAACAATTGCCAATAGCTTCGCGACCGTTTTAAATGCGTGGACTCCGGATAATCAAGATACCGATATTGCACAAATAAGACCAATTGCTGCTGGATATGATACCAATAACGATTCAGGGAAATTAAAGGATGGTTCATTTTTAAGAGGAAGAAATTTGATGCTATCCTACGTATTCAAACCTGAATTGGTAGAGCGTTTACATTTGAATCGCCTAAGGGTATATACTTCGGTGCAGAACTTTTTTGTAGCAACGAAATATCCAGGATATGACCCTGAAAGTTCGAATGGTGGAGGAGCTTTCGATCAAGGATTCTCTCTTTACGATTATCCCAGACCTCGAACCTTTATGCTAGGATTAAATGTTGGACTATAACCCTATAAAAGATAAAAAAATGAAAATCTATAGAAACTTTATAAGAGCTATAGCCGTCGGAACCGCACTATCAAGCATAACGGCATGTAGTAATTTTTTGGATGAAGAAGATGAGTCGAACTTCACAACCGACACCTACTTTACCACGGCTGCGCATGCCGAGAGTGCCGTTAATGGAATATATGAACCCTTGGTTTCAATTACCAATAGTGGTTTTGGCGGAGGTACATGGATGATGCTCGAGTTTGCCACAGGATTGGCCAACACCTCTTTAGGACAGGCGACAAATATTTATTTGGTAAAAGATTTAATTAATAATTCGGACAATGGATATGGGAGCAGTTTCTGGACCGGATATTATTTAGGTATCTCTAGGGCCAACTTGGCAATTGAAAAAATCCCTGAAATAAATATGGACGAAGCTTTAAAGCAGAAGTATTTAGCGGAAGCCAAATTCTTTAGGGCCTATTATTATTTTGGTTTGGTACGCATGTTCGGAAACATTCCTATCATCACCAATTCGGTTGATTTGGGCTCGGATCAATTATACCCTGAACAATCTTCTGCTGAAGCGGTCTATGATTTAATTGTCAACGATCTAAAAGAGGCTGAAGGTGCTGGCCTGGCTTGGAGAGTTGGATCGGGCAGAGTTTCTTTGGGCGCAGTTAAAACCTTATTGGCAGATGTGTATTTGACCATGGCAGGCTACCCGCTTCAAAAAACAGAGAATTACGCGCTTGCCGCCGCTAAGGCCAAAGAGGTAATGGATTCGGATGAGTTTGGCCTTTTTGACACCTATGATGAGCTGCATGACCCTGCTACTAAGAACACTGGGGAATACATCTTTATGACCCAATTCGCGGCAGGTATTCAATCAGGCAACTGGCAGCCAGGAATTTTACCATATAATTTGGGAATTTCCGCCTATTCAGCCCAAACTGGTGGTATCTTTTCAACTAACGCCTTTGTAGATTCCTACGAGGTGGGCGACAAAAGAACAGAAGAAAAACAGTTCTATTTTACAAGCTATTCATTGGAAGCAGATCGCAACAGCAGTGTTAATCTAGGAGCGCCATATATCTTTAAACACTTTGATATTGAAGCAAACGAAGGGAGCGCACAATCAGACCTGAATTGGTGCCTATATCGCTATGCCGATGTATTACTGATGTATGCGGAAGCAGCTAACGAAGCTGAAAGCGGACCTTCAACTGAGGCATATGATGCTGTGAACGAGATTAGGCAACGTGCCGAATTGGTAGATTTGAGCGGTCTTTCACAGGACGCGTTTAGAGATGCGGTAAGAATAGAGAGAATTCATGAGTTGAGTTTTGAAAACAAGACTTGGTACGATATGGTTAGATGGAGAAAGGCATATAACCCGGAAACCAATGCGTTGGAAGATTTTGTGGGCCATAACTTCTCTTACTTGCCAAATAAGGCGCTAACAGCAAGGGAATTATTGTTTCCGATACCAACATCTGAAATGCAGAACAATCCTAATCTAGTACAAAATACAGGATACTAATTAATACCGCCTTGAGGAATGTTGAACACAGGTATTCCACAAAGGCAAAATTGTATTTTAGAAATTAAACGCTTTTTTGAAGACCCAAAAGTTTTAAAAAAAGGCAACTAAACAAGACACGGGTAGGAAATTCCTACTCGTGTCTTTGTTTATATATACCTAGAAGGTCTTATCCCAATTAATTCCACTCTTGCCTACTGAAAAGGCCAGCAGGATTCCATATAGAGCTCTCAACCCCTGATGGGATCAATTCATTTACAGGGACAATTAACTTTCCAAAGGAGGTAATATATGCCAATTTCTATTGGGACCACTCGAAATACATTTCCATAAAAACCTAATTACAATATTTTAGTAATAAATCTCAAACTTTAAAAATAGTAGTATAGGCACTCTTTTTAATTGAACGATAAATGCAATATTTAGGCTTTCTTTTCTATGGCTAGCATTTAATATATATACCACAAAATACAGTATTACGTTAAAAATGCAAAAAAAATATCAGTGTTTGTCAGTTAATTGGTAGCGAACAAGAGACTAACCGCTTATCTTGCATAAGATTTCATAAGTGAAATTGATTGTTAAAAAATTAGAGTTTAAAAAATTCAGGTTCACTCCAAGTTCCTCCAAATGAACCTGATAAAGATTGAGTTGAGTTAGTTTTGAAAAATCCGGACACCACTAAGGTTCCGGATTTTTTTTAAGGTAGCCCGAAAGTTAGATAAGTGTTCTATAATTCCCTTTGCAATCTTCTATAGGATTTAGGTGTAGTACCAGTAAACTTCTTAAAAGTGGTGGCAAAATACTGGGAGGAAGCAAAACCCAAGCCAAATGCCACTTCAGTAACCGTTTTAGTGGTCCGCAGATCTATTTTTGCCTGTTCAATCTTTAGTCTGTTCACATATTCCTTTGGAGGCATCCCGGATTCCTTCTTAAACCAAGCCTTAAAGTACCCTGTGGACATCCCCACAATATTGGCCATTTCATCCACATATATAATTCTGAATAGATTTTTCTGAATATACTTATCCAAAGTATTCAATTTTATGGATGGTAGACTTTTTTGGGTTTTCTTGGACAGGATAACGGTTTCCAACAATAATTGGGTAATTAATTGATCTATCATTATTTTGGACAACATGGAATCTACATTTTCCAAGTAATCTACCAATTTCTCCAAATTCAACTTTAGTTGAAACGAACCCTTAAATATACATTGGGACTTATCCAGTAGCGTATTGAGCAAAAAATCCGATTGCTTTTTGGGCATGTTGCAAAGTTTACCAACCGAACTATCCAATAAAATCTGAAGCCAAAACAATTCACCTTTATCTTCGGGAAATTCACCCGTACTGTGCATGGTATCAGGGGGTACCACAAAAATATCGTTGCCGTTTAGCTCGTACAATTGCTCTCCAATCTTATAATATTGTTGCCCCTTCATACAAAAACAAATTTCCAAAGCCCCTTGATGTAGATGGCTTTCTAGTCCTGGTTTTACCGCTTTGTATCGATAATGACCAAAAGACAAGCCCCTTTTAATCCCAAAATCCCTTAGATTAAATACCCTTCTATCCTGTAAAGCTATATCCATAAAAATTGTATAAAAAAGTAATATAGTATAAAATTAGAAGACTTTAGTATATTTAAATTACATATTTGGAGCCTACAAACTTGAATTATGGAAACAAACAAAACAAAATTCCTTAAAGAGGGATATATTAGAATTGAAAGCCTACTTTCCCTTTCGGAAGTGGACGTCCTTAGGGCCATATATGATGCAATATTACAGGATAAAGTCAAAACGGCTCATTTGCGGAGCGACCTCGCAGGTACAGAAATGAATCCCCACAAAAAGGTTGAACGTATTACCCAAATTATGAGACCCAGTAGTCTAGTTCCAGAATTGTTAAAAACCAGTGCTTATAAAAAAGCAGGCCTATGGGCCAAAGACCTATTGGGAGAAGACATGGAACTCGATTTTGATATGATGATCAATAAAGCTCCAAACACCAATACCCCTACCCCATGGCATCAGGATGCTGCTTATTGGATTAGCATGCCGGACCAAAGATCCGCTAGCTGTTGGATAGCCCTGGATAAAGTGTTCAAAGAAAATGGCTGTATGTGGTTTATTCCCAAAACGGTAGGCAATCCTATTCTACCCCATAAAAACATGCCTAACGGCGGAGCTTTATTTTGCGAAACCGATACTTCACAAGCAGAAAGTATTCCCTTACTCCCGGGAGGATGCACTTTTCATGATGGACATACCCTTCATTTTAGTCAAGGTAACACCACAGACACCCAACGCAGGGCCCTGATTTTAAATTTTAGACCCAAAAAAATGATCGATTATGAGAGGGAACAAGGGGTAGACCATACTGGGGAAAGAAAGCAGAGAAATTAAATTGATGTAAAATATGCTTCTTAAATTAATATATCCTCGCTGGGGAAGTTCAGATTTGGCTTGGCCGGTATTTTTAACCAAAGTAAAGAAGGCCGGTTATAATGGTGTTGAAATAGACCTGCCACTGAATAGTATTAAAAAAAAAGAAATTTGTTCCATATTGAAAGATATGGAATTGGACTTTGTGGCCCAACATTGGGAAACCAAGGAAGTAAATTTTCATAAGCACCAAGAACTATATAAAAGTCACTTGTACAACCTAGTGGAAGCTAACCCTCTGTTGGTCAATTCGCATACTGGCATGGACTTCTTCACCCACTCTCAAAATTCCACTTTAATTGAATTGGCCCATAAAATTGAATTGGAAACAGGCGTTATCATTACCCATGAAACCCATCGCTCCCGGTTTTCATTTGCTGCCCATGCATGTTTACCTTATTTGGCGGAATATCCCTTTCTTAAACTAACCTCCGACTTGTCCCATTGGTGTTGCGTTGCCGAATCCCTATTGGAAAATCAGCCCAAGGCAGTACAAAAAGCTATAGAACATACCTACCATATCCACGCCAGGGTAGGATCCGCCCATAGTCCACAAGTTATAGACCCCCGGGATAGCAATTATAAAACTGAGTTGGATCTGTTTACCGAATGGTGGCGTTTAATGATTAAAAACGCCTTGGGCAAGAAGCGCCCCTTTATCACCGTCGTCCCTGAATACGGTCCATACCCCTACTCAATTTACAAGACCAATACTAAAATACCACTTGGAAATCAATGGGAAATTAATGAGTTTATTAAAAATCATATTATAGAGTCAATTAATAACATTCCTTCAATTACTTGGCCATATTAATTGAGTGCTACTCCAAAAAATTTCCCTACTCACCAAATAAAAATACTTCACTCAATATTCTAGAATTATTTTCGGTAATAAAGCATCTTAATTTGATAAACATTCACGGTAAAAAACCTTACAATCTATCACATATTCTCCTTTTTCCGTTTCTAAGCCTTTACAAACAGTCAATTTTTAATGATACACAATAAAAATTTATATCTTAAAAACCAACTATATTAATTCGAAATATTGAAATCAATTTTTACCTTTTCTAGGCCAACTATTTTCTTTAATACCATAAAATTATAACCAAATGATCCTAGAACTTCACAAACTTCCAGAAAACATAATATAGCACTATAGATTTTGCAATATCAGATAGAAAATTTTCTATGAAATTAGATTTTATGAATATTTGGTGAAAAACACCTATGACTTGTTTTTAAAATGTAATACTAATTGTATATTGTTTTCAAAAGTAAACATGAAGATGCCAAAAACTTATGTTGCTCTGATTTTTATTTTTTTGAAAATACTGAATGTCGGTTGGTCCCAAGAATATAAATTTCAACACATAACTACAGTAGATGGGCTTTCCCATAATGAAGTGCGAAAGATTGTTAAAGACAATCAAGGATTCTTGTGGTTCGGAACCCAGAATGGACTTAATCGCTATGATGGTTACCGCTTCAATGTCTTCAAAAATATAACCAACGATAGCAAAAGTATTATTGGCGATAAAATATATTCCCTTGCGGTCTCCGATAATAAATTATGGGTTGGTACTATAACTGGACTAAGTATTATCAATACGGTTACCTTGGATGTGATTCCAACACCGAATATTCACAATTCCATAGGAACAAACGGTGTTCTTCAACTATTTAATGATGGATCTAATAAGGTTTGGGTGTCTACTGAGAATGAAAATTTTATTATTGATGCCGAATCCCTGGAAGTTGAGAGGGTTCTAAAAGGTTATAAGATTGCTTCGGTTGCCAAAAGTCTTGATAACAATTATTGGGTAGGTACCGATAAGGGTTTGTTGCGATTCCAAAACAACAGTAATACCATAATAAAAAACTACGAAATTGGCTCATTTAATGTATATAGCCTGGATGAGATTTTTACTAATTCTTATGGGGAAGTATGGCTTACCATTTCGGATAAAATCTACAGATATCAATCCGAAAGGGATAGATTTATTGAAGTTTATAGTTCAAAATCCTTAAATGCCATATCGGAAGATAAAGAAGGAGGTATTTTTTTTGGTAGCTATGGAAACGGCCTTTTAAAATATAAAAGGGATACAGGAATATTTGGATCACTTTTGGCAAATCCTGAAAACCATTTATCCATAAGTAGTAATGATATATACGATGTTTATGTAGATGATGAAAATATTATTTGGGTAGGTACCCAAGAAGGATTGGATTATTACGATTTTTCCAGACATAGGTTCAACAGTTTGGTGCATTTGCCCGAAAACAGTAATAGTCTAAGAAGTAGTTTTGTACAAACCATTTTTCAAGATACAGATGGTTTATTTTGGATAGGGACACGTGAGGGAATTGATCTGGTGGATTTTGAAAATGGCAACTCAAATCCTAAGATAACGCACATGGACATGGGAAGTAAGGGTTTTGACTCGCTGAACAGTGATTATGTTACCTGTATTCATAAGGATTCAAAAGAAAGAATGTGGATAGCAACTATGAGTAATGGGTTGTATTTGATTGATGAAAAGCGCAATATTTTCAGACATTTTCTTCAGGACAATAGTGTAAAAACAAGTATTGCTGCTTCATCGGTTCGTTCCATATTAGAAGACCATTTGGGAAGAATGTGGTTTGGAACCGGAGGAGGGTTGTCGTTATTAATTGAGCATGACGAAAAAAATTATTCCTTTGAGAATTTAGGATATTCCAAGTTGAACACCAATTCTTTGCCCTTCAACGATATTTATTCCGTGTTTGAAGATAGTCAAAATAGAATTTGGGTAGGAATGAATGGGGGAGGATTAAATTTATTACAGGAAAAGGGAGGGAGCAAGTATTTTCTGCGGTTTAATCATAATCCTTCAGATCCTAAATCGATTAGTAACGACGAGGTTTTTGTTATTTATGAGGATCTTAAAAAACGTGTTTGGTTTGGCACCTCGGCCGGTGGGTTAAATCTTTTGAAGGAGGATGGCAGATCGGATATTAATGACGGTTACTATTTTCAAAGTTACACCGAGAGTGATGGGTTATCTGATAATGAGGTAAATGCAATATTGGAAGACCATCAGGGTGATTTATGGATTGCAACAAATACGGGTTTTTCCGAATTTAATGTCAATATGGAAACCTTTACCAATTATTCCACCTATGATGGGGTACTGAAAGGAAAGTTTAGGAAGAATGCTAAATGGAAAACCGAAGACGGGACGCTATTTTTTGGTGGTGCTTCAGGTATAAATTATTTTAATCCCAATAGTTTTAGATTAAATAATTTAAAGCCGGACCCAGTTTTTTTGGATTTATTGATTGACGGTAAGGTTATTGATATTGGCCAATTACTTGATGATAGCGTAATAATAAACGAACCCCTAAATTCCGGGTCTGTTGTGAGGTTGCCTGGGAATGATAATCGATTTGAAATAGAATTTGCCTCCTTATCTTTTACTTCGCCATTTCGAAATCAATATGCTTTTAAATTGGAGGGATTAGATAAGGATTGGAGGTATACAACAGGCAAAGATCCCAGTGCCAGGTATTCCAGACTTAAGGCAGGAAAATACCGTTTTTATTTAAAAGCGGCAAATAATGATGGTGTTTGGAACGAGAATCCCATTTATCTCGATATCCTAGTAAGAGCCAATTTTACGGACAAAAATATTGTAAAAATTGGAATTGTTTTTTTGTTGCTTTTGACTCTATCCTTTGGTGTCCTGGCCTTTAAAAAGTTTAAAAGCAGAGGTCTAACAAACAAAGGTAATCCAAAGGCCAAGAAATCCCATAAGCCAATTGATCCTAATTTGGAGGGTGAGAATATAGAAAAAATCAAGGAATTAAATCTATTGATGGAAACGGATAAAATTTATTTGGATTCGGAATTGGGATTGAGTCAATTGGCTGAAAAAATAGAAGTGAGTACCAATCATTTGTCCATGTTGCTTAATGATTACATTGGTAAAAATTTTTATGACTACATAAATCATTACAGGGTAGAAGAAGTTAAAAAGAGACTTAAGGATCCTTATTATCAAAAACAAACAATATCCTCTATTGGTGGCGATTGCGGTTTTAACTCCAAATCTGCCTTTAATAGAATTTTCAAAAATCTAACAGGAAAGACACCAAGTGCGTATCAAAATATGTCTCTAGATTAATGATTAGTAGTTTTTGAAGGTATTGTCCTTTTGGAATGTACATAGGTTTATTGGAAAGACAATATTTTGCAGTATTCATTACTATTGGAAGCGCACTATAAATTTATCCCATTTTCGTATTGAATAAATATAGAGCTTAGCAATTTACAATTATATAATCGGCCCCAATAATATTATCCTTTTTTAAAGGCTTCCAATTTATTACAGTATTGAAGTATCGTCAATGTCCATATATAAAATATCATTATTATAGGTTAAGCACATAGGGCTTCCATAATGCCTGTTGTATAATTATACTTGTAATAACCACAAAAAGCAATTTCAAAGGACTACAATTCAATAGGGAACTTAAATCGAGAAAGGTGTTTGGATTTAAGGTTCCGAATTAAGTAGATTGGCAATAATCTTCGTTACCACATTTTCTTTAATCCAATACTTCACAAATCCCTGATAGGCAGTATAAGATTTGTGCCAATGATTAATGGTGCTTTATATGAACTCAGAATTTGTCCTTTTATATATGTTAGGGCGACTTAAACCATATACTCTCTTAAGTTTGCTTTAAGTTGAAAGGGCTGTTAAAACTGGTGTGGTTCACCATGTATTGAAAGATGTTTTTACTTGCAGGATTTAATTTTGGTCTTATTGCAAGACATAATTATATCGATTTAAACAGCAAATTTGGGATACTTTAAAAAAATCAATTTATGAAGGGTTTAAAAGGAATCATATTGGATTTAAAGACTGTATGTTTTTTATTAATTGTAGCTATCGGAATTTCTTGCGATTCAGATAATAATACCGTGCTCAATGCCAAGGCTTTTTCTATGAGTATAGATAAAAGTGGAAACCTTACTTCTTTAAGGGATACAAGAAACAATCAGGAATATCTCGCAAAGGGTTTAAATTCACCCTTATTGACGGTGGTATTAACCGATTCCACAAAAATATTACCCCAAAGAATGATTACAGACATAAAGGAAGGTATTTTTACCCTCTACTACGAGGGAGAAATCAAAGTGGATATGGCCTATAGTGAAAAAGAATCGTATTTGAAATTTGAAGTGGTCGATGGTCAAAATATGGATAAAGTCTCAGGGATTATTTGGGGGGCATACCCAACAACTATAAACGAAACTATTGGAGAGCTTGTGGGAGTGGTAAGAGATAGTGAATTTGCCATAGGAATCCAGGCTTTGAATCCTCAGACAACAGGCGGTGTTCCAGTGACAAACGCAGGTTTTGTTCCAAGCCGTAAAGGACCTGCTTTCAAAACGGACTACGGGAGTGCATTACAGGCTTTTGCTATAAATAGATCGCTAAAAAGAACCGCCAACGTTTGGGAAGGTCATTATCAAGATATGCCAATTCCTTCCATAAAAGGGAGTACCGTCATTGGTTCTAAAATTGCAATCTTTGGTTGCTCGCCAGAAGAGGTACTGGCCACTGTAGGTGGATTGGAGATAGAAGAAGGCTTGCCCCACCCTACTATTGATGGGGAATGGGTGAAGACCCACCCTTTGAGGAGCAAAGCTTACTTTATCACTTCGTTTGATGAAGGTAATTTTGATGAACTATTGGAATATGTGAAAATGGCTGGGATGACTTCCATATATCATAGTCATCCTTTTGAGAATTGGGGTAAATTTGACTTGTTACCGGAGCTGTTCCCTAACGGAAACAAAGGGATGAAAAAACTAGTAGAAAAAGCCAAGGACGAAGGTATTAGGGTAGGGGCGCATACCTTAACTACTTTTATAACCCCTAATGATCCTTTTATTACTCCAGTACCTCATAAAGATTTGGCCAAAACAGGATATGGGGAACTTACTGCAAATTTAAATGTAGAAACAACGGAAATTCCTATTGGTAGCAAAAAATATTTTGAGGACGAGCAATTTAATTGGATGCATACGGTACAGATAGGTGATGAACTTATCCGGTATAGGTCAGTGAGTGATATCGAACCCTATAAATTGCTCGACTGTGAACGCGGAGCATTTGGGACTACAATATCAGAACATAAAAAAGGAGCGCAGGTAGGAAAGCTTCTGGATCATCCTTATAAAGTGTTTTTTCCAAATCTGGAACTGCAAAAAGAAATGGCTCAGAACTTAACGGATTTCCTAAATGAAACAGGGGTGTCACATATCGATTTTGACGGACATGAAGGAGCATTGGCTGCTGGACAAGGCGTTTACGGAATGGACGATTTTGCTCTTAAAGTGTTTGAAGGAACGGACTTCAACTTAGTGAATGGTTCTAGTAGAACCACGCACTTTTATTGGCATATAAATCATTATATTAATTGGGGAGAACCTTGGTATGGTGGGTTTAGGGAAAGTCAGTCTGAGCATAGATTTAGTACTCAACCTTTTTTGGAAGCCAATTATCTTCCCAATATGTTGGGCTGGTTTTCCTTAACACCTGAAACAACCCTGGAGGATATTGAATGGATGTTGGCAAAAGGAGCTGGTTATAACGCTGGTTTTGCTTTATCGGCTAATTATAAGGCTTTAAAAGCCAATCCGGAGACCAACAAAATCCTCGAAACAATTCGAGATTGGGAACATGCCCGTTTGAGCGGTAGCTTCACTCCAGAGCAACGTAAAGATTTCAGGAATGTAACCAAGGAATTTAGCTTAAGAAATATAGGTGGGAACAACTGGATCCTTGGCTCTAGCCAACACTATAATTTTGAATATACGAAAGTAGAATTACAGCCGGGAGAGCCAACTTATGCAAAGTGGAAATTTAAAAATGAAGCCGCTAAACAACCTCTAATGTTTACTATCTCTTTACAGGGAGAGGGGGCGGTGAGCCAACTTTCTTTGGATGTGGTCAATTATGTCAACTTAAAAATTTCTGAGGTAATTAAACAAGGGGAAACCATTTCTTTGGATGCTGAGGGCAATTTAATCCACTACGACTCCAAAGGGAAAGTTTTAAAGAAAAAAATAATCAACAATCCTCCTATTTTGGATTTAGGGGAGCAATCCATACAGTTGGATTGTATGCTTGAAAGTGGGAGCCCAAAGGTAGAATTGAAACTTAAACTACAGGGCAAAGAAGAAAAAATAAATATGAAACAGCAGAAGTAAGGATATTTAAACTCATTACCTTCAGATTATATTTTAATTTTATGGTTTCAAAGGAAGCCCTTAAATATTAATTAGGAATAAAATTGTTTTGAGATTTTTTTTGATGGCTCTGTTCTCATCATGCACCTAGCAAGAAAAAACAATAAAATATCAATGTTCAATTAAAGTTGCGCGTCCAATTTGCGAATTAGACCTTCTGCAGTAAATACTTAGATATAATTTTTGAATATATCTCATAGAACAAATGAAACAATAACGCCGATTGGTAAAAGGATGCTGGTTTGAGCATCAAGGCAAATTATTAAATGAGGCGGTCGTAACTGAACGAGATTCGGAAGAATGGAGTTTGTAAAAGAGTAATGGGGTTAAGAGATGGGGTTCAATGATTTTTATTTACCTATTTGGATTGAAAAATGTGATGGTCACGGCCAACAATTTGTAACCGATTCTTGGCAATTAATGCTGAAAAAATATTGAACACCTAGGGTGTATTATGTCTTGAGGTGGTCACCGATGCCTCGGGTGAAATCCTTTACGGTCATTTAAATCAAATAAAAGAAGTGGGTAAAAACTGGGAAGGGTTAGATGAAAAAATGGTATGTCTTTAAGCTACAGACATGAGCTCTTCTTCATAGTTTTCCTTTGGAAATGTATTACGATTGATGCCCAAAGTTTAACCCGTAATTCCTATCCTATAAAGCCGTAAAATACCCAAAGCCTAACTTTTAATATTAATAGTGCCCCATGGGATATTTAGCGTGGCCCAGCTAGGCCAGCTCATCCAACGTCCTAATGCTCATTAGGACTATTTCTTATGTGTATTATAGTCCTAACACTCCTTTTAGGTCGACTAACAGTTAATTATATGTTAATATCGCAGAGGAATAATCTACCTAGATATTCCCAACTGACGAATATTGTTAAACTAAACTAATTCAAAAAGATTGCCTAATGATTTAATTTTTTTTGGACGGATCTTGGTCCATTGTGACTAAATGGTCAGGGATATTCCGTAATAAGGGATATCTAATTAAAGAACAATACTAACTAACAAAACCTTAAGAATGAAATTAAAAAACTTAAAAAGGAAGAAAAAAAACAGTGTTAGCTGGGTAAAGGTGTTTCCTCTTATCCTTCTTGCATTTACATCTATTTCCATGACCGGAAATCCGTTATTCAATGGCCCATTTGAAGAGTTACAACAGACTATTTCTGGAACTATTACAGATGAAACCGGCTCTCCACTTCCTGGAGTAAGCATTATAGTTCAAGGAACTACAAATGGTACTCAAACCGATTTCGATGGAAATTATACCATTAATGCCTCGGTAGGAGAAATACTTGTTTTCTCTTACATTGGAATGAAAACCAAATCGGTCACCATTGGTGCTTCCAACAACATAGATGTTTCCATGCAAGAAGATACCAGTCAATTGGAAGAGGTTGTGGTTACTGCATTGGGAATTAAACGAGAGGAAAGAGCCCTTGGCTATGCAGTATCTGAAATTCAAGGGGATGAAATTGCCCAAGTTGCACAAATCAACCCGGTAAACGCAATGCAAGGAAAGACGGCAGGTGTGCAAATTAGCACCACTTCCGGGGGAACATTTGGTGGAACCAGAATAACGGTAAGAGGTAATTCTACCTTCGATCAGAATACTCAACCTATCTTCGTCGTGGACGGAGTAATCTTGGACAATGACATTAGTGGTGACAGTGGTGCTGACTGGGGTAACCAATTAAAAAATCTTAACCCGGACGATTTCGAATCGTTTTCTATATTAAAAGGAGCAGCAGCCTCTGCGCTTTATGGTTCACGTGCACTAAATGGCGTAGTAATAGTTACCACAAAATCCGGAAAAAAACGTAAGGGTCTTGGGGTTAGCGTTAACCAAACCGTTGGGGTAAGAACAGTTTATGATTCTCCGGATTTCCAAAATCAGTATGGCTCCGGTCTTACCGCTGGAGGTTTTAGTTTTGTAACCAACGGACCCAATACTAGGACACGGGACGATGCTCATGATACGAGCCAGTTTTTCACCTATGACCTAGACACTGGCCTACCTTCCATGGCTTTTGATTCCTACGAAGAACATGCCGCCAGTTGGGGACCTCGTTTTGATGGCCAGGAAATTATAGACTATGATGGTTCTAGAGCTACATGGTCTGCCCAGCCCAATAATTACAAGGACTCTTTTGATACTGGTTTTATTAGAAATACCAACGTGGCCATCGATGGGGGTACTGAGATAAGCAGTTTTAGACTATCATTTTCCAATTTTTCGGAATCAGGGGTGGAGTTAAGGAATGATTTTGACAAGAATTCTTTAAGTTTTAAAGGATCACATGATTTGATCAAAGACAAACTGACTGTTAATGCCGTAATGCACTACACTCGCTCCAAAGCAAAGAACCCATTACAACCTGGAGGGCTTACCTCATGGTTCCACGATGGTTTCCCAAGGAACTATGATGTAAACAAATGGAAGAATAATTATTTGGACGTTGATGGTGGAGTACCACATCCTTATGGCAACAACTACAATTATACTAGAATGAGCAGAATCTGGGCCCATGCACTTGAAGATGACAATACCCGAACAGAAGGATCGTTCATCTCCAATATCAACCTAAATTATAAGATATCAGAAAATATTTCCGCTACCCTGGAAGGGAATGTCAACCAATACACCTACAATCAGGAAAGCAAAACATTTGCGGATAACAGGGACAGACTAAACGGATCCTACTCCTTTGCAAATGGCGAAAAATTTCAACATAGTTTTTCTGCCAAAATGTTTTTCGACAAACAGATCAATGATGACATTAGAATGGATTTATTGTTAGGAGGAGAATTATGGACTTCTAAGGAACAAGGTCAATATGCCAGCACCAGTAGTGGATTTAAAATTCGTGATTTTTATGCCTTGGCCAACTCAAGAGATCCTCTCAACGCAGGAGGCGGTATTGGGCCAAGAAAAAAAATCAATTCCGTTTATGCATTTTTTAACACAAGCTACAAAAGAGACCTTTATTTTAGTGCTACTGCCAGAAATGACTGGTCTTCAGCTTTGGTTTACCCCAATGGACAAGGCAATAATTCCTATTTTTACCCATCCGCCAGCCTTGGCTGGGTAAGCTCGGAAACCTTTAAACTTCCAGATTTTATTTCTTTTGCAAAATTAAGGGCCTCTTATGCCATTGTTGGTAATGATACGGATCCCTACAAGTTATCTACGGGATTTGCAGTTGATAATTTTAACCAAAACCCCAACCTAAACATGTTTAGGTTTGAAGATAATACTGCTGTCTCCGTAAATCTAAAACCTGAAAAGAAATATTCATTTGAAACAGGTGTGGATCTTAGATTTTGGGATAGCAGAATCGGTTTGGATGTCGCTTATTATAAGGACAATACCAAAAATCAAATTATTCCTTTACAGGTTCCTTCCGAATCAGGGATAGACAATCAATTGATCAATGCCGGTAACCTTCAAAACGAAGGGGTAGAGGTAGCCCTAAATTTAAAGCTAGTGGACACTCCTGATTTTAGTTGGGATATAGGTGCAAATTACACCCATAACAGAGATAAAATTATTGAATTGGCTCCTGGAATAAACGAATTTAGATTGTTTGGAAACCCTGATGACTCCAACTCTGCTACAGCTTCATATGCCTATGTTGGAGGAAACTATGGTGACCTTGTTACCAGAAGGGGTTACGATTATTATGATGGTGCAAACAGTGCCAACCACGATATTCCAGTTTTGGCCAACAGAAATGGATGGTCCGTGGCCTACCCTATCGGTATACAGAATAAAGACTCCCTGTACGTTATGGGTAATATGCAAGCCGATTGGTATGGTGGCATGAACACCTCTGTAAGGTATAAAAGGGTACGTTTAAGCACTATCGTAGATGCCAAGTTTGGTGGAGAAATTTATTCAGCAGATGCAAGATACGGTCTGCACCAAGGTGTTCTCAACAGCTCCTTGCCTAATAGGGACGCTTCCCAGGGTGGTATTACTTGGACAAGCCAAGGACAAGGGCAAAACTTTTTTGGAAAAACCTATGAGGACGGGTATATCCCCAACGGAGTTTTTCCTGATGGTACAACCGTTACCTCTGGACCCTCCGACAATAGAACCAACGTTGATGTTGGCGGCTTAACATATCAGCAAGCATATGATCAAGGTCTGGTAGAACCAACACATTGGTCTGGATATGTATACAGATGGACTTCCGCCAGTACAGGAACTCCAATTACCGGTGTTTACACCTCCAGTTGGGTAGGTTTAAGGGAAGTAACCCTTTCCTACGACGTTCCATCGGAAATTTTGGACAAACTTCTGGTAAAAAGTGCTTCTCTGGCATTGACAGGACGTGATTTAGGATTCCTATATAATTCCTTACCAGACAATATAAATCCTACACTAAGTAGTAATGCAGCCGCGAATCCTCTACAACAGAAGTCTTCGCCCTACATAAGATCTATTTCTTTTTCGTTAAAACTCAATTTCTAAATTTGAAAATTTCAAACATGAAAAAAGTATTATATATAATAATCGGCCTGGTAATCTTTACCGGTTGTGACGACGATTTTGCTGAATTAAATACAAACCCGAACATAGGGGTACCACCACCAGAAACCTTGTTCACTTATGTTCAAAAGGAGATGGTTACCTATAAGAATGGTGGCGAATGGTATCATGAGAACCATCAAAAAATGACCTGGGCCCAGTACTTGGTACAGGGAAGAGCCAACGATAGTGATATCAACACCATTCTACCTGGAAGTAAATATGGCACATTCTATGTGAAAATATTGAACCATTTAACTGAGATGAGACTTCAGATTTCCGAACTATCTGAAGAGGAACAAAAATTCTATCAAAAAATGGTAGCAGCATCTGATATCCTTCAGGCCTTTTTTGCGCTTAGAATTACTGACCAATATGGCGACATTCCATACTCTGAAGCAGCTGATGGCCGTAGGGAAGGTAAATTAGACCCCAACTATGACAAACAGGAAGCTGTTCTAATGCAACTTTTGGATGAATTGAACTCGGCTATTCAAAAAATGGACGAAAATATCTCCAGCAGCTACAATTTTTCTCCCAATGACATAGCCTACCAAGGAGACATCTCCAAATGGATCAAATGTGCCAACGCCGTAAAATTAAGAATCGCTACACGCTTATTAAGTCAAAATGAATCGAAAGCACAAGAAATAATAACCTCTGTGGTTTCCGATGGTCGATTGTTTGAAAGTGAAGACGATCAATTCACCTTTGACTTGGGAGGTACCTACAGAGGTGCTCCAGGAGCCGATTTTGAATGGAAAGGTGTTATGTGGTCCGCAGAACCTCTAGTTGAATTCATGAAATCTACTTTAGACCCTAGGTTAAGAATATTTTTTGAGCCAAATGGATATACCCAGGAAACTATTGATACATTCGCCGATCCAGCTACTATTTCCCCTGCGGTGGATATAGACAACGACAACGAGGTATTGTATACCACTGCAGATGGCGAGGATATAATGGGCTATCGTTATATAGGCTTACCTGCTTATAGAAACGACCCCAATATTAATGTTCCCGATTATTACCAATTCCAAGATCAACCCAATACCGTTGGGTCCAATGCAACCATGTTATCCAAATACAATAGGAGACTGATTCAAGAATGTAGGTTTCGCTATGGAGGTTTGCCAGAGCCTCAAGGCAATTATATAGATGTAATGATTTCTTATTCAGAAATATGCTTTATGATGTCCGAATTTATCCTTAAAGGTTATACCTCAGGAGATGCAGCGGATTGGTACAGAAAAGGAATGGAATCTTCTTTGAGAACCTACAATATGTATGGTGAAAAACAGGATTTGATTATGAGGGTGGCCAATAAAGAGTATCCTTATTTACCGCTTACTGAAGATGAAATAACCAACTATCTGGACAATCCGGCCCTTCAGTTGAACGACACGGATGATTTGGAAAAGGTATACATCCAACAGTTCTTAAATTTTTACCGCCTTCCGGAAGAGGGTTGGATCCTTTCCATGCGTACTGGATATCCAAAATACGGTTCTTCATTGTTGGCTAGATCTGAGACCGATAACCCTGAAATTCCTTTTCCACGAAGAATCCCTCCCCCTGAACCAGGTGATTTGAATGTTGCCAAATGGTTACAGGCAAACACGGACCAAGGCTTTACCAGCCCAAGGGATGAAACACCCAGTGTTCTAAACTCCCAACGCCTTTGGTGGGATAAAAACAACCCAGCCATTGGTAGTGGTGGTAACTAAATTAGGTTATTGACAAAAATGTTTGTGTTTATTTATTACAATGGTTGGCCAACAAGTATGGCCAACCATTTTTTTTGGACACATTAACCAATTAATCACCTTTCATCACCACATTAAAACATCAATAACACATTATAATTAGCAAAAAAAGTATCAATATTAGTCTGGGCATTGGTTGCCTTAGACTGTGAACCAAGTTATCTTGGTAAAACAAAATAAGTATCAAAATATTAGCAACTAACCCCATGAAATACTTAAAAATATATTTACCGCTATTCTTGTTATTCTCTATGGCCCTGTATTCCCAGCAATCGGCCTCAGGTATCCTTTCCGTTTCCGAATTGGATATTGAAAAACCCGATCAACCATGGTGGTCTGCCCAAAAAAACAAGTCCATCACCGGAGTCCCTATTCAAATTGGGGGAGTATCATTTAAAAATGGCATTGGGACCTTGTCAGGAAGCAAGCTATTTCTTTTCCTGGATGGTAAGGGTAAAAAATTTAAGACCCAGATCGGTATTCAGGATAAGCAGGACTTTCCACAAAACGTAAAATTCAATACTCTGAGCGATGGCAATAAATTATTCTATACCCAACACGAAGAGGATAAGATATTTGTAGGTATTGCCAATTCTGAAGACAACATGGGCATTGGCAGTGTTCGATTCCTAATAAAAGGAGATGGAAAATTGTTGTGGAAAAGCAAAAAAATTACTGGTGGAAGCAAAGCCATTGAAGTAGATTTAGACTTAAGTGGTATTCAGGTTATGGAACTCAGCGTAGACGATAGCGGTGATGGTGTCTCTGGTGATCATGCCGTTTGGGCGAATGCAACCATCCACTATTCATCCTTTAAACCACAACTGGTAGATGCCAATTATCTTAATAAATTAAAAACGGTTGATTCCAATTTTAATAATACTATTAAACCATTAATACAAAAATTACCCCTTGGCCAAGACACTTATAAAGAAGAACTAAAAACAGATTGGCTGGTTGAAAAGGTAAGTCTTCCTTCTCAAGTCTATCAACAGGCCAATGGAAAGGAAATTGTTATTTCCAACGGATTGATCAGTAGAACTTTCCGACTTACCCCTAACTGTGCCACGGTTGGTTTTACCAATCTGGTATCGGGAGAATCACTGCTCCGTGGTGTTAGTCCGGAGGCCATGCTTACCATAGACGGACAGGAATACACGGTTGGTGGTCTGGACGGACAGATTGAATATGGCTATTTAAAAGAGGAATGGTTGGAACAAATGTGGAGTCCGGCTGGATCGTTTCAACTTACCGATTTTAAGATTGATGAAATTCAAGAGCGTATAAACTGGCCAAACAAAAGATGGTCTTCCAAACCAAAAAGTCCAACACAAGGAAAACACCTAAGCTTTTCCTATGCCCATCCAGAATTTCAAGGCCTAGCAGTGAAGGTGCACTATGAGATTTATGATGGCATTCCTTTGATAAGCAAATGGTTCACCATTGAAAACAGCGGAACAAAATCCATTGTTTTAAACAATTTTAAAAGTGAAATCCTGGCCATGGTGGAGGCCGAAAGTGCGGTAGAAAAACAAAAAGGCTGGGAGACGCCAAACATTCATGTGGAAAGCGATTTTGAATTTCATTCCATGTCCATGAAAAATGCCAACAAAGTGGTTCATTGGGAAAAAGATTCCCGATATACGTCGCAGGCCAGTTATTTATTATCAACTCCCTGTTTGTTGGAATGCAAACTTCCTATTGGTCCAAATGAAACCATTGAAAAAGATTCTACTTTTGAATCCTTTAGAGTCTGGGAAATGCCTTTTGACAGTTATGACAAACAGCGTAAAGGCCTATATACCAACGCCATGTATTCCTTAATAGCGCCTTGGACAACGGAAAATCCCTTATTTTTACATTTGACCACGACGGACGATGCCAAGGTAAAAGCGGCTATTGACCAATGTGCCGAAACTGGTTATGAAATGGTCATTCTTAGTTTTGGCAGTGGCCTGAACATGGAGGACCTGTCCGATAGCAATATAAATAAATTTAAGACCTTGGCAGATTATGCCCATTCCAAGGGTATAGAACTGGGTGGGTATTCCCTGTTATCCAGCAGATGGATCAGTGAGGAGGTAGATGTTATTAATCCGGAAACGGGGAAAAGAGGTGGTGTAATTCATGGCAGCTCCCCTTGCCTGAATAGCCAGTGGGGAATTGACTATTTTGAAAAATTAACGACCTTCTTTGAAAAAACCGGTTTTGATCTCTTGGAACATGATGGCTCCTACCCCGGTCAATTATGTGCCTCCACATCCCATGTAGGTCATAAGGGCCTGGAGGATTCCCAATGGAAATCCTGGAAACGAATTACCGATTTCTACAAATGGTGCAACGAAAAAGGAATTTCCCTAAATATCCCAGATTGGTACTATCTTAGTGGCAGCACTAAAAATGGAATTGGTTATAGAGAGGTGAACTGGTCTTTACCACGTGAACGACAATTGGTGCTAGGGAGACAAAATATGTATGACGGAACTTACGACAGGCTTCCCAGTATGAGTTGGACCTTTGTTCCCTTAACAGAATACCATGGTGGTGGGGCAGAAGCTACTATAGAGCCATTGGACACCCATTTAGAGGCCTATAAGGCTCATATGGTACAAAACTATGGTATGGGAGTTCAGGCCTGTTATAGGGGACCTCGTTTGTACGATACCGAGAAAACAAAGTCGACCGTTATAGAAGTGGTTGATTGGTACAAAAAATACCGCCAGATTCTCAACGCTCCCATTGTGCACTTAAAAAGAGCCAATGGAAGGGAAATTGACGGTGTTATGCATGTTGACCCCAATTTAAACGAAAAGGGACTCGCAATGTTCTTCAACCCTACTAACGAGACCTTGTCCCAAACCATAAAACTCCCCCTATATTACACCGGCCACTCCAATGAAGTGAGCATTAAGGAGAAGGAAGGTAAAAGAATAAGCTATAAATTGGCAAGGGATTATTCCGTAGAATTAAAAGTGGAAATTCCCGCCAACGACAGTACTTGGTTTGTAATTTATTGAGCAATAAAATAAAACATATGACGACTAAAACAATGTACATCTTGGCCATAATTCTCACCATGGCAAGTTGCAATTCTGAACCTAAAAAAGTGGAGCTTGACCGAATTCCCAAATACAAACTTAAATTCGATCAATTGGCCACTACTTGGGATGAAGCCATTCCTTTAGGAAATGGCACAGTTGGAGCCTTGGTTTGGCAAAAAGACGGAAAACTGCGATTATCCTTGGACAGAGCTGATCTTTGGGACCTGCGCCCCATGGAAAATTTAAATTTTAAGGATTTCGGATTTGATTGGGTAAAGGAGCAATGGGAGAAGAATACGTACAACAAAGTTCAGGAACGCTATGACGTTCCTTACGACAATTTACCGGCACCTTCCAAAATTCCTGGAGGAGCCTTGGAATTTGACGTAAGCGGATTGGGTGAAGTGGAATCGGTAAAACTGAATTTGGATTCGGCAATTTGTGAGGTAAAATGGAAGAACGGAGCCCTTCTAAAAACCTTTGTACACGCTTCAGAACCTATAGGCTGGTATTCCTTTGAAAATATATCGGGAGATTTAGACCCCTCCATAATTCCACCTGCCTATGTTTCTGTAAAGCAGGCCAGCGCAGATAATCCGGTAACTGGGCAAGACCTTAGAAGACTTAATTATGATGGCGGTAAGGTTACCCAAAAAGACCATTACATAACTTATGACCAAAAGGGTTGGTCCGACTTTAAATTTCAAGTGCACACCCAGTGGAAACCTACACCTACAGGTTTTCAGGGCAGTTGGAGCATTAGCTCCCAAACCTCGGAGAAAGAACCTGAAGAAACTGCTGAGCAGGTGGTAACAAAATCGCTTGAACAAGGAATTGAATCCTCCATGAAAAGTCATATAGCTTGGTGGATTTCCTTCTGGAACAAGTCTACGATTAAGGTTCCCGATCCTGTTTTGCAAAACCAATGGTATATGGAAATGTACAAATTGGGGTCGGCCGCCAGACAAGGGGCGCCACCAATATCGCTTCAAAGTGTATGGACCGCCGATAATGGAAAATTGCCGCCTTGGAAAGGTGATTTTCATCATGATCTAAATACACAATTAAGTTATTGGCCTACCTATTCGGGAAATCATTTGGATTTGGAACAAGGGTTTATCGACTGGCTTACTCAATACAAACCAACTTTTAAAAAGTATACCAAAGATTTCTATGGCACTAACGGACTTAACGTTCCGGGAGTTACCACTCTAACGGGAGACCCTATGGGCGGTTGGATCCAATATTCATTTGGACCTACCGTAGGGGCTTGGCTTGGACAGCATTTTTATCTACATTGGCGCTATTCCATGGATCGCGATTTTCTAAAGAATGAGGCATATCCGTGGATCAAAGAGGTGGCAATTCATTTTAACGAATTGTCGGTTTTGGATGAAAAAGGAAAAAGAAAACTGCCGCTGAGTTCCAGCCCTGAAATCCATAATAATTCCCGTGAAGCATGGTTTGGCGATATGACCAATTTTGACCTAGCATTGATTAAATGGACTTATTCCCATGCGGCAGAACTGGCCCTGGAGCTAGGGTTAAAAGACGAAGCGGAAAAATGGAATGCCAGCCTTAAAGAGTGGCCGGATTACGCCATGGATGAAACAGGGCTTATGTTTTCCCCTAGCCTGACTTTTAATGAATCGCACCGCCACTTCTCCCATTTAATGGCGATACATCCACTTGGATTAATAGATGTTGCAAACGGTGCAAAGGACAAAGAAATTATAGAAAAGACCATTGCCAATTTGGACGCCACTGGCTCTAGCGAATGGGTTGGATATTCCTTTAGCTGGTTGGCTAACTTAAAGGCAAGGGCCTATGATGGGGAAGGTGCTGCAAAAGCACTAAAGGATTTTGCCACCTCTTTTGTACTGCCCAATAGCTTTCACGTCAACGGCGACCAATCGGGGACGGGAAAATCCAATTTCACTTATAGACCATTCACCCTGGAAGGCAACTTTGCCTATGCCGCAGGACTTCAAGAAATGCTGATACAAAGTCACACCGAAACGATACAACTATTTCCAGCCATTCCCAATGATTGGAAAAATGCAAGCTTTAGTAAATTGCGGACAGAAGGTGCCTTTTTGGTTTCCGCTCAAAAGGATGCCGGGGTCGTGAAATGGGTAAAAATCGTTTCCGAAAAAGGAGGGGAAATTCGGCTTAAGAACCCCTTTCAGAAAAAAGAAATTTCCATCGGAGATAAAATAAACCATACCTGGGATGGCGACACACTGATCATACAAACCGATCCAGGGCAAGAAATATGGCTTAAACCTTAGTGAACAATAACCTCTCCCTAAGTAAGTAAAATATTTTGATGCTTCCAATTATATGTGAAAGAGAGATCAAAAACGGCCAGAAATATGAAAAAAAAATCGCGTCTTAAAATACCTTTTTTGGCTGTCTTTATTTTGCTGGCCAACCTTTCCTTGGCACAGGAAATTATAGAAATCCATGTTTCACCAACTGGCTCTGATTCCAACCCAGGGACGGTAGACAAACCAATAAAAACACTTCATAAGGTTACTGCAATATTGGGAAACATGGATTCCGCTGAACTACCCAAAATTGTAGTTTGGCTTAATGATGGTATCTACCGCATAAGTAAACCCATAGTAATAGATTCAACCGTAAAGAAAAGTGGAATTCCCCTGAAATTTAAGGCGGTTGAAGGCTCAAGGCCTACAATATCCGGGGCAGTGGAACTAAAGCATTGGACTAATTTAGGTGATGGCATTTGGGTTGCGGAGGTTCCCAAGAATCTTGGAATTTTTAGGGAATTTTTCGTTAAAGGCAAACGCGCTGTGCGGGCCAGACATCCCAACAATGAATATCTTAGGGTGAAGGAAGTAGGGGCTGATAGACGAACCAACTTTACTTATCACACGGGCGGCTTTCCACAACCAAAAAACGCTGGAGAGGTAGAACTGGTCGTATTACACGATTGGTCCATTACCCGAATTCCTATCAAAAACATTGACAAGAACATCAATTCAATCATTGCGGCCGATTCTATCGGTGCCAAGGGCTTGGACTTTTTTAATCTTGACCAATGGGAGCCAAATCCACGATACTTCCTGGAAAATGATATTGAATTTTTGGATATGGAAAACGAATGGTATTTGGACAGCTCCGCATCAAAAATTTACCTTAAATTACCACTAAACCTTAACCCTTCCCAACTGTCCATCGAGGTGCCATTAGCGGAATCCTTAATGCTTTTGGAAGGTAGTGAAGAGAGCCCAATTTCCAATGTTAGCTTTGAAGGGATTAGCTTTCAATACTGTAGATGGAATATCCCTAACCAAACCTATGCAGGAATACAAGCCTGTAATTTTGATACGCAAAAAGGCAATAAAGAATGGGCAGTGGTGCCAGCCGCTATCCGGACGACTTGGGGTACCAATATTCGATTTGAAAACTGTGAATTCTCTTCCTTGGGAGGAAGTGGCATCTGGTTAGGAACGGGAAGTAGGAATTGCACTATTAAAAACTGTAGACTTCAAGATATTTCCGGAAATGGGGTTATGATAGGCGAAGGTCAGGATCGACTCGTGTCTGGTGAACCATGGTGGAAAGATGCCCCTCAACAAGCCGCCCTTGGGAATACGGTGGAGGACTGCGATATTTCCAATTGCGGAGTACAATTCTATGGTGCCGTTGGTATATGGTGCGGATTAACTGCTGAAACTATGTTGAAAAACAATAAGGTGTACAACCTGCCCTATACCGGTATTTCCATCGGTTGGATGTGGAGCCCGGAAGTAACCCCCTGTAGGGACAATACCATAGAAAACAATCATATTCACCATGTAATGCAAACCCTTAGTGACGGTGGAGGAATTTATATGCTGGGCTTACAACCGGGAAGTAAATTGATTGGCAATCATATTCATGATATTTCGGTCAACGCGGGAAGAGCTGAAAGTAATGGGATGTTTTTAGATGAAGGAACCAAAGATGTATTGGTAGAAAACAACCTAATCTATAATATTGCCAAATCCCCCCTAAGGTTCCACAGAGCTTCGACCAATATAGTTAAGGACAACTATTTATTTTCCAATGGAAAAACGCCAGGCATCGCTTATAACAACACCCCGCTGGAAAATATACATCAGGAAGGTAATAAAGAAATAAGCACGGACCAGCTAGATTATAAAGTTTTGTTAAAAGAGGCCATGTCCAAATACGTTAGGCCGTAACCAATCTTAAAAAATTCCCCTTGAAACATTGATCATCCTGGTCCTTAACAAAATATTAACAATTGCATTTGCCATATTTCCACCATTGGGATATCAAATAATTATATCTTAATTTGGAATTAAATGAAAATACCAAAGCTGAACCTTTTATCCATTAAAATTTTACCATGAAGCATCTGAAATCACTATTTATTACCGTCTTTGTCCTTTTATTTGGGCTTGGTGCATATGCCCAACAATCTGAAAATCCTTATAACCCTGAGCCAAAAATGGATCAATTAAGGGCCAGAAAAGGTAAGAAACCTACACAAATGCACTTTTTGGTGTTTGGGGACTCCAAGGGATCGGAACATTTTCCTGGCGTTTTAAAAAGGGCAGATATGTTGCAGCCCGATTTCTGCATTACCACTGCCGATCTGGTAAACCGAGGGGCTGGTGATCAAGGCAAGATAGACTACAAAACCTTGGACGAGGATGGGGGTTGGTTTATGCGAAAATATCCTATGTGGCCTACCGTAGGAAACCATGAGGAATCTGGCGGGGAAGATGGCATAGAGAATTTCAGTAATTTCTTCGGGATGAAAAAAGCGATGTACAGTTTCAACTATGGCAACGCTAAATTTATTGCCTTGCCTTGGCCAAAAATAAAGGACGATCCCAAAAAATTAAGATGGCTTAAAAGGGAGTTAAGGAAAGCAAAAGGAAAACACATTTTTGTCTACAAACACCGTCCGCATTATACCATGGGCAATAAATCCTATGACGATGTGGAAGGCGCCGAAACAGAGACTACCAAACTATTTGACAAATACAATGTCACTGCTGTTTTTAGCGGACACGACCATATTTATTACCGCACCAAAAGAAATGGCACCAATTACATTATTTCTGCTGGAGCTGGTGCCAGCATCTACTCACTGAAAAGGGAAAAGGATGCCATTGAAGGCGATGCCTATTACGGTAAAAAAGTGGATGAGGAACAAGGTGAAGGCATAGCCCCTTATAAATTCCACGCTGCCGATGGTACGGAAACCGATATCCCTGAAGCTATGTTTTATGTATTGTCCGTTAAGATTGACGGTGAAAAAGTAGCCATTCAAATGATAGATGCAAAGACCGGAAAGGTTTGGGACGAGGCCGATATTAATTAATATTTGCCATTTGCCCAAAAGGGACCTTACGATAGGCCAGAAACACCATAATTATTGGAGACTTCCCATTATCCCATAAGTAAAAGACGTAATTGGCAACTGATCTATTTTCACACGAAATAAAAATAATATAAGGTTATGAAAGCAATAAAAAATGGAGTCACTGCCAATCCCAATAGAAGAAAGTTTTTAGGCACCGCGTTACTGGGCAGCAGCGCCATGGCCTTAGCCCCTCATTTTGCTTTCGCAAACATACCGGCCGTAGATAAAAAGGTTAGAATAGGTATTGTTGGAGGAAGGTTTGGTGCCGGCTTTTATTTTCATGAACACCCCAATTGCATCGTAGAAGCAGTAAGTGATCTTCGTGCAGATCGCCGCAACCATCTAATGGAGGTATACTCCTGCAAAAAAAGCTATGAATCCTTGGCAAAATTGCTACAGGACCCTAAAGTCGAAGCTGTTTTTATTGCCACTCCGGCCCCAGATCACGCTAAGCATGTTTTGGCCACCCTAAACGCGGGGAAGCATGTTTTATGTGCAGTACCAGCCGCTTGGACACTGGAAGAATGTTATGAATTAAAGGAAGCAGTGAATCGTACTGGACTTACGTACATGATGGCAGAAACCAGTGTTTACAGACAGGCTACCATCTCGGTTAAAAAGTTTTATAAGGAAGGAACTTTCGGGAAGGTTTTCAGTGCCGCAGCCGAATATAATCATCCAGGGCTGGAGGAACTGTATTTTGAGGATGGCAAGGCTACTTGGAGACATGGGGTGCCGCCTATGTTATATCCTACACATTGTACTTCGTTCTTAATTTCGGTAACAGGGGAACGGCTAACACAGGTTAGCGCTATGGGTTGGGGGGATGATAGTCCATTATTGCAAAACAATCCATACAACAACCCTTTTTGGAACGAAACTGCCTTTTTCAAGACCAACAAAGGAACACCTTTTCGTGTAGAAGTGAACTGGAAAGGAGCTCTACGTGAAGTTGAAAGGGGAGAATGGAGGGGCGATAAAATGAGTTTTTATATGTCTGAGCATGGAGGAGGGGATTCCACAATAGTAAGGGCATCCAACGAAATTGGAAAAGATGATGCAGGTTTTAAAAACAAAAAAAGTAGGGTAGAAAAATATGATCAGCCGCTATGGTGGAAAACGGATATGCTACCCACGGCACTTAGACATGGTAGTGGACATGACGGTTCGCATTCTTTCATAACCCATGAGTTTATAGATGCAATCGTAAACAACCGTGACCCAGAAATCAATATTCATGAAGCCCTAGCGTATACGGCACCAGGGATTGTTGCGCATTCATCAGCACTAAAGGGAGGTGAATCTATGAATATTCCTAGTTTTGATTAGTATAACTGTACCCCGCCGTTAAGAATTGACACAAAAAGCCAATAGTTCCGGATTCAGAACAAGGACTTTTAGGTTTAATCCTGTGCTATATGAAAAATAGCATCGCCCTGGTTTACGATCGGAGATTGGTTGATACATATGATATATCCATCGCTCTGCGCATTTACTCTCCTTTCAAAGTTGCCAAAGGGATCGGATATATTTCCTAAAAGATCTCCTTTTGATACTTTACTCCCTAAAGAAATAGAGGGGTGAAACATGCCAGAATATTTTGCCCTGACCCACTGGGATGACCCAATAGTCACAGGTTGTGGAGATTTAGGCTCCATTAGCTTTAACTCTCCGGTAAAATTCCTCATTCCCAAATGATCCATTACCCTAAGCGCTCCTGCAATCCCCATCTTTGTAATCTGGTTATTTATATCCAAGGATTTTCCCCCTTCAAAAAGCAATACTTTCTTACCCATTTTGGCCAAAGCTTCCCGAAACGACTTCTCCCTAGTTTTTGCCAATACAACAAATGGTGCACCAAATACTTTTGCCAATTCCATACATTGTTCATCGCCTTTATTTATCCTGGTCTGCGGCGCATTAAATCGGCTTTCAGCTCCTGTGTGATAATCGATGCAATAATCCACTTTAGGGGCAATTTCTTTCATAAGATGATAGGCAAACCTACTGGCCAAGGAACCTCGGGGACTCCCTGGAAAGACTCTATTTAGATCTCGCCCATCGGGGAACTGTCTTGCCTGGTTTAGAAAACCGAATATATTGACCACAGGGATACATATGACCGTTCCACAATCCGGCCTGTTATATTTTTTGGAAATCAATTTGCGAATGATCTCAACTCCGTTAATCTCATTCCCATGGATGCCGCCTGTTATCAATAAAACAGGTCCTGGATTTTTTCCTCTTTGTACAATAATGGGAACCTCAATTTTTGTCCCGGTATGCAATTTTGCGATATCCAGATTTAGCAGCATCCCCTTTCCGGGCAAAACAGTTTCGCCCAATAATACATTTTTCCTATTCGGCATGTCTTTCCACATATTTTATCATAAGACCAGCAATATCTTTTCCCGTCGCGGCCTCAATACCTTCCAGACCGGGGGACGAATTTACTTCTAAAATCAATGGACCCCTAGCGGATTGAAGCATATCTACCCCGGCCACTCCCAGTCCCATGACCCTGGCCGCTTTTATGGCCGCATTTTCCTCTTCATCGGTCAGCTCTATGATATTGGCCGAACCACCCCTGTGCAAGTTGGACCTGAACTCTCCTTCCTTTCCCTGCCTTTTCATGGCCCCTACTACTACCCCATCTATAACAAAGGCACGAATATCGGCTCCTTTGGCTTCCTTAATAAATTCCTGTACAATTACCCTTGCTTTTAGGCCATTAAAAGCTTCCAATATGGATTCTGCAGAATTCCTATTGTCCGCCAGTACCACCCCAAGTCCTTGGGTACCCTCCAATAATTTAATGACCACCGGTGCTCCCCCGGCATTATCTATGATGGTTCCCACATCCCTGGAATAATTACTGAATACCGTCTTGGGAAGTCCCAAACCGGCACGCGATAAAATTTGTAGGCTTCGCAGTTTGTCCCTTGAACGGACCAGTGCCTGCGACTCAACCGCGGTAAAGACCTTCATCATTTCAAATTGTCTTACCACAGCCGTACCATAAAAGGTTATAGATGCCCCTATCCTAGGTATAACTCCAGAAACGCCTGTAATTTCTTGCCCTTGATAAATAAGTCCAGGCTTCTTCTTTTCTATGACCAGATCGCACTTGCCATGATCTACGACCAACATTTCATGGCCTTTTTTTTCGCCCGCCTCAACAAGACGACTGGTAGAATATAATTTGGGGTTTTGGGAGAGGATTACGATTTTCATATATGTATCTTGTCAGTATTATTTAAGTTCATAAAAAGGGAATGGATTTAGGTTTTCGAGTTCTAATATCTGCCTTAACAATTAATATACGGTAAATCCTTTGATTAGATCACTTCAAGGATATTATTTTGAACATAATCGATTAAAAATAGTCTAATCTCCCACTTAGGTCTGGTAAACTTAAACAATCAGGCTAAATTATAGAGATAGTAAGATCTGCTGAATCTTTGGTTTGGCCTTTCCTTGGACATTCAAAATAGCTACCGGGGTCACTTCGAAATGAGTTGCCCTTTTGCAACGATTGAGAAGTCTCACATCCTTAGTTCTCATATTGAATTTAGCTTCCCATTAGCACTGAGCGGAGCTACTTGTGTGATTTAGCTCATGATATTTCTATTTTACGGGTATTCGTGAACCTTCGGTTTCTCCTCCCTACCGGTCGTTACGAAATGACTGAGGGGGTCACTTCGAAATGAGTTGCCCTTTTGCAACTCCCGATAGCTCTCGGGAGGGAAGGCGCACATATTTGTCTTTCCTATAGGATTTGATACGCCTAAGCTTGTAGCGGAGCTACTTGTGTGATTTAGCTCATGATATTTCTATTTTACGGGTATTCGTGAACCTGCGGTTCTCGCTATCGCAAGGAATGACTGCAGGGGTCACTTCGACCGAGTCTCCTTTTTTAAAAACACCATTATCTTACTGGAGTCAGAACACCATATAAATATATTTCCCTCATTACCAGTTGTTTAAAATATTTATCATAAACACAATGCATTAATATACAATTTTCAATAATCCTGAAGCATCAAAATTTTAGACCCTGAAGCAGCAAAAGACCTATTATAAGTACCCATTTTTTGGAACAGTGTATGCCATGAAAACAAAAAACCCTCTTGTTCAACGATATTTTTTATCTTTAGCCTGATCAACCTATTTTAAAGATATAATGAAATCATTTATTTTCCTTTTTACCATCTTATTCTCCATGACCTCTTTCGCTCAAAACACTATACTCCCGCTTTGGCCCAACAACATTCCCAACTCCATTAAAACAGACGAAAAAGAGGAAGTCGTAAGTGCGGACATCGTGCGGATAGCTAAGGTACAGCTGCCACAGATAGAAGTATATCTGCCTGCAAAAAAAATAGCGACAGGACAGGCTGTATTAATTTTTCCTGGAGGTGGCTATGGCATATTGGCCTATGATTGGGAGGGAATGGACTTTGCCAAATTGCTAAACTCCAAAGGCATTGCAGGCATTGTAGTAAAATATCGTTTACCCAGTTTAAAATCACAAACAGAAATACACAAAGTACCCCTACAGGATGCACAACGCGCCATTAGGACGGTTCGTTCCAAAGCTGCTGAATGGAATATTGACCCTAACAACATTGGAATAATAGGCTTCTCGGCAGGTGGTCATTTGGCTTCTACTTTGGGCACCCACTATAATGAAGAAGTGAATGCCAAACAGGATGCTATTGACCAAATGAGTGCTCGCCCAGACTTCATGACCTTGGCCTATCCCGTGATTACTATGGGGGCGCCAAATACCCATGGTGGCTCCAGAAAAAACCTACTTGGCGAAAATCCTTCCCAAAAAATGGTAGATCATTTTTCGAACGAATTGCAGGTTACCGCCGATACCCCACCTACTTTTTTGGTGCACGCCACGGATGATACTGCTGTTCCTGTAGAAAACAGTCTCTTATTTTATACTGCACTCATAAAGCATAAGGTTGCGGCGGAAATGCATATCTATCCAACCGGAGGTCACGGATTTGCTTTGGGATTGCAGGACCCGCATTTGGCCACTTGGACAGATCAATGGATCGGTTGGCTACATAGTTTAAATAATTAATTCCAAAAAAAGCTGTGGCAGTACTTACGGCCAGAAACAGTACAAAAGTTTGTAAGGAAATATCTTATACCCGACAATATCTAAGTACAGATACTATATCTTGACATGCCCAAAAAACTCTACCTTTATCACTAAAACATATTGGAATGAAGAAGTGGACATTAATTATGGCTCTTTTATTCACTGGTATCAGTACTGCCCAAAAATGGGAAAGCGATTGGACAGCTGCTGCTGCCCTGGCAAAACAAAATCACCAAAATGTGCTGTTGGTATTTTCAGGTTCCGATTGGTGCGCCCCTTGTATTAAACTGGATAAAAACATTTGGCAGACCTCTGAATTTCAGCAGTACGCCCAGGACCACTGGACCATGCTAAAGGCCGATTTCCCAAGAAAAAAAGCCAATCAGCTACCAGATGACCAAAAAAAAAGAAACGCCCAACTCGCAGAAAAGTATAATAAAAAAGGATATTTCCCTTTGGTCCTAATTTTAGATCCAAATGGCAATATTCTAGGCCAAACTGGATTCAAAAATATATCTGTTAAAGAATATATTGCACTTTTAAAATCGTTCGAAGGTTGAAAAACCCAATTTTAATCGCGATTGCCTTTTTGGTTCATTGTGTCATTTTTTCGCAAGAATCGGCACATAGACGGACCACAAAATTAATGGGAAGTAGGTTCGATATAACCGTGGTTGCCCAGGATGAAGCTACCGCTAACCAATACATAGATATCGCCATTGAAGAAATTACCCGAATCGAAAAGTTGATTTCATCATGGAATGCTTCTTCCCAAACCTCAGAAATAAACAATAATGCCGGCTTATCGCCTGTTAAGGTATATCAAGAATTAATAGACCTTATAGAACGGTGTATCACCATCTCCAAAATTACCGATGGTGCTTTCGATATTAGTTATGCCTCCATTAATAAGGTTTGGAAATACGATGGAAGCATGTCCGAGATGCCCACCAAGGAGGCCATAGAAAATTCTGTTGCCAAGATAGGGTACCAAAACATTGAACTCGACAAGAAAGCACAAACCGTGTTTCTAAAATTTGAAGGTATGAAAATAGGTTTCGGGGCCATTGGAAAAGGATATGCGGCAGATAAGGTGAGGACCTTGTTAAAAACGAAAGGCGTAAAGTCCGGAATTATAAATGCCTCAGGGGATCTAACCACTTGGGGGAAACAGCCAGATGGCACGGACTGGATGGTTGGCATTACCAACCCTCTTAATAAAGACAACATAATCTCTTGGTTCCCGGTTAATAATGCGGCCGTCGCAACTTCCGGTAATTATGAAAAATACGTCACCTTTAATGACGTAAAATATAGCCATATTATAGACCCAAGAACCGGATACCCTTCCACTGGTATCCTAAGTGTTACTATATTTGCTCCTAGTGCCGAATTATGTGACGCCCTGGCAACCTCTGTTTTTATAACAGGAGTGGAAACGGGGCTTAATATGATAAATCAAATAAAAGGGGTGGAATGTATAATTATAGACGACCAGAACAACATCCACACTTCCAAAAATATTGAACTCAACAAAACCCAATAGCATTATGCGACAATTGATCATACTTATTATTGGCATGTTATCACTATCCTCATGCGTTGCCGTAAGGGAATATGATAAAGTGTACCTCAATGACGAAGAAATGAGCTTGTCTTCCAAAAGTTTGGAGCGATTTGAAACTAATTTTCAGATATATCGGGAGGCTGCTGCCGGCGCCAATGGGGGCAAAACAGGTGGTGGATGTGGATGTAATTAAAATAAAAATGAAGAGATTAGGATTTATATTGTTTTTTGGGTTGATTTCGTTGGCAGGATATTCCCAGGGAAACAATCTGGAATATGTTAAAAAAGTCTTGGAAACTCCTGAAGTGGAGCTGCTATATAGCTATTATAGCCAGGATGGAGACAATGCTGCGGTAACCGGTGGGGAGGGAACAGAAAAATTGACGGATATGACCCCGACCATTATCGTAAGTATCCCCTTAGGGGAAGATAATGTTTTGACTTTGGACGCCGGAATATCTGCTTACACCTCTGCCTCATCAAGCAATGTAAATCCATTTGATGGAAACCAAACAGCAAGTCCGTGGGTGGCATCTTCGGGGGCCTCCAAAAGTGATGCCCTAACCTATTTTCACCCAACTTTTACCCATAATTCCAAGGACCGAAACAACCTCCTTAGCGGAAACATTGCGGTGTCCGCAGAATACGATTACTTTTCATTGGGTTTCGGAGGTGGCTTTACCCATCTTATGAACGAAAAAAATACGGAATTGGGGATAAGTGGACAAGTATATTTGGACACCTATAAACCGCAATACCCCATTGAACTGCGTAAAGGTTTTTTCGATAACCGAATTACCGGCACAGGTACCTACTCTCCATTATTTAATGAGTTTAACGACTTAAACAGAAACTCCTATTCCCTTTCCCTTAATTTTTCCCAGATTATCACCAAACGCTTCCAAGCGTCGCTGTCACTGGATTTTGTTCTTCAGGATGGATTACTTTCTACTCCACACCAGAGGGTCTATTTACAGGATAGAAACGATTTTTATATAGAGGAATTTCAGTTGGCGGATAATGTTGAATTATTGCCCACTTCCAGATTTAAATTACCAGTTGGAGGAAGGCTTTCCTATTACCTCAACGATCAAATGGGCCTACGCGCCTACTTTAGATATTATTATGACGATTGGGGGGTTACCGCTTATACCGGAAGTTTGGAAATTCCCATTAAAATATCGGAGAAGTTTGCCGTGTTTCCCATGTACCGCTATTACACCCAAACAGCCTCTGATTATTTTTACCCCAAGGAAACGGCTTTATCATCCTATGAATACTATACTTCGGATTATGACCTATCGGCCTTTAACAGCAACCAGTACGGTTTAGGCATTACCTACAAGGATATTTTCACCCAATCCAAGGTATGGAAATTCGGTTTAAAGAGCATTAGTTTTAGGTTTAACCAATACGAAAGAACAACCGGTTTAAGCGCCAGTATTTTTGAATTGGGTGCCAAGTTTATTATGGATTAGTTTTTACAAGTATTGAGCATTATAATTTCATAAAATCCTCGCCCAAAATTTTTCTAAGGTAAAAAATTAGTTCGCTGGCATTTTCCTGGGTAAAGACCATAGGAGGTTTGATTTTTAATACGTTATGGTCCGGGCCGTCCGTGCTCATAAGGATTCCGTGGTCCTTCATACGGTTGGCCAAATAATCGGTCTTTTCCGCCAAAGGTTCCATATTTTCATCCACCAACTCCAACCCCAAGAAAAGTCCCTGGCCCCTTACATCACCAATAATGGGAAATTCCCTCACCAGAATTCTTAGTTCCTTTTTTAAATAAGTTCCAACCGCCAATGCATGTTCTTGTAGCTTCTCCCGTTTTACCACCCTCATGACCTCGGTACCTATGGCACACGACACGGGATTGCCCCCAAAGGTGTTGAAATACTCCATTCCATTGGCAAATCTTTCCGCTACTTCTTGGGTACAGGCCACAGCAGCCAGGGGATGTCCGTTGCCAAGGGGTTTCCCTACGGTCACGATATCGGGGACCACCCCGTGCAATTGGAAGCCCCAGAATGTAGTGCCCATACGGCCACAACCCACCTGCACCTCATCGGAAATACAGAGTCCGCCCGCTTCCCTAACGTATTGATAGGCCTTGGCCAAGAATCCCTCCGGTAATTCTATCTGTCCCCCACAGCTAATAATGGGTTCTATGATGAAGGCTCCAACTCCCCTTCCCTTGTCCAGTATAATGTCCATCTGCTTTTTGACCTCCAAGGCATATTGTTCTCCCGTATTTTCTCCCCGGTACTTGCCCCTAAAGGCATCGGGAAGTGGAAAAATATGGGTATGTTCCGGAGCGCCCTGGCCTCCCTTTCCATCAAACTTATAAGAACTGATATCGATGCACATATTGGTGTTGCCATGGTAGCCTACTTCAGAGGCGATTATGTCGCGCTGCCCGGTAGCGGCCTTTACCATACGGATTGCCAACTCGTTGGCCTCACTGCCGGAATTAACAAAATGGAGCACACTTAATTCTGGAGGCAGGGTCTCCAACAGCTCCTTGGCCAGCTCATTTATATTTTCGTGCAAATACCGACTATTGGTATTGATCAAGGCCATTTGTTCCTGTCCCGCCCTTACCACTTCTGGATGTTCATGCCCCACATGGGCCACATTGTTTACGGTATCCAGGTACTTCCTGCCATATTGGTCCATTAGGTACTGCCCTGCACCCCGAACCATTTTAATGGGCACCTTGTACTGCAGGCTTAGGCTTTTTCCCAAATGCTGATTTCTATATTCCAGGATATCTGCATTGGAAGTAGCTTGCCTTCCCTCCAGTCCCTTGGCCTGAAACAAAAGGTTGGGGTCCGGACAAAGGCTTTTCCATAAGTGGGTCTGACTGTAATACCCCACTCCGGGGAAATCAATTTTAAATTCGAGCATGGAAAGCATGATCTGAAAATGCAGATGCGGGGCCCAATTGCCGTTCTCCGCACAACTGCCCAGGACACCAATTTCATCGCCTGCCCTTAAATGGGCGCCAAGCTTATGCCGGATGGCACTGCCCACCGATAAATGTCCGTATAGGGTATAAAACTCAAAGCCTTCCTCCCGGTGCCTCAAAATTACCAGTCCACCGTATTCCTTGTCCCCTGCATCATTTACAGCGGTGACCACCTCCCCGTCAAAAAGGGCATGTACCGCTGTAGCCGCCGGCAACCAAAAATCGACCCCCAAGTGAATGCTCCTACTCTCCCTCCCTTTGTTCCCGATCTTATCATAGGACGTAGTGGTGTAGAGAGGGCGGGGCTCAAGATAACCTCCGGCCAATATTTTGGAAGGATGTTCTCCCTGCAGTTTATTAAGTCTATACTGAAAATAATCCAGATCGTTAAAGTCCTTTTCATGCCCCAACCATTTACTGGACACACTAAGATCCAAGGGGTATACTGTGTTGGAACCTACACTGGGAAAGAGTTTATCCAGGGAGAAGGAATGCTTTTTGGCCCAGGCCAAGAATTCTTCTTCTTTTGGGTGGGCGGTATATCCACATGCACCCCTAAAACTAAAATGGGCAAAATCCGCATTGATGTCCCTCCATTTCCGGAGCAGTTCCCAGGCCGGTTCTTCGCTGATCAACAGATAGCTATTGTCCGGTTCCTCCTTTTTATTGATGGCCGATTTGGTTACGGATATTACTAGGCGCATGGCGATGGCCATGTACAAATGTTCCAGTTCCGTTTCTTCCAAAGGAAAGGCATGGTGATAGCCCTGTACAATGGGCATTGCGGCCTCCAAGGGGTCATTGTGCCCCATGATGGCATAGGCACAGGCCACGGCCAGGTCGTTAATGATCTGCGTATGGACCGAATCCCCAAAATCTATTGCGGAGATCACATGGGGATCGATCAGGTCCCCGGAAACAATAACATTGTTGTCGTTGGCGTCATTGTGTACCACTGCCTTGCGTAACTTGGAATAACCGGGCTGCGACTCTTTAAATTGATTCTGAAAATAGGAGATAACTTCTTTGTCCCCATTCTTAAAAAGGTCAAGATATTCTGTGGTCCAATTTCCCTGACTTATGTCCCAGACAAATTCCCGATGGGCCTCGGGATGGTCAAAACCTTGCAAAGCCTTGGTGAGTCTCCCACATTGTTCCCCCAGACTATACCGAAGATCATCCAATTGGGGATTCACCCCACTCCAGACCCTTCCTGATATCCAGGACAGAAGCCGCACCTTCCTGATCTGCCCATAATCGTCCCTGATCTCAGAAATCAGATTCCCCCGCCTATCCGGAACGACCTGGGGAGATGTTAGATCTTTGGCATGTTCGCTGGCGTAGAGCAGCAATTTCTGTTGAAAGTCCAAATAATCCTCGTTCTCGTTGGGCCGGGAGACTTTCAAAATATACTGCTGTCCATCCGATGCATCGATCTTAAAATTAAAATCGATTTCCCCAGGCAATGGATTGGCCGTACCTTGAACATTAAAATTTTCAGCGGCGATTTTAACCGCCTGATCTGCAATTATTCTAATCTTGCTATATTCCATTTAATTTGACCTACACTATTGAACTCTCCCATGAACCAATAAACCAACTACCAAAATAAGGATAATATAGTCATGTGTCCTTGGACTTAAAAATAAAAATACTATGACAGATATGAGACTGTTTTTATTTTTCTCTTAAAAATAATATTGATATGCTATCTTTAGAGCTTTATCAAACTATACCAAAACATATTTATGAAAAACTTCATTTCCCGCACTTTAGTACCTTATTTGTCAATGATTGTTTTATTGGGCTTAACCACTCAATGCAAGGAGAAATCTCCACAAAAAACGGAACCTATCAATGAAACCGTTATAGCAATCCCCGAAGGATTTTCTATCGAAGTTGTAGCACAAGATTTGGGAAATCTAAGACATATGACCGTTTCCAAAAACGGAGATATTTACGTAAATAGGTCTAAACTAAAGGATGATAAGGCCATTGTTTTATTAAAGGATAACGACCAAGACGGGAAAATTGATGAAGAACAGCAATTTGGCAATCTCGCCGGGACCGGCATCTTGATTAAAGGCGGTTACTTATACACCTCCTCAAATTCTGGTATCTATCGTTATAAATTAAATGGACAGGACGAAATTATCGATATTGATAATCCAGAGAATATTGTGGACGGACTAGCGGATAAGGGCCGTGACAATGCAAAATCGTTTGTAATGGACGATAATTCCAACTTGTATGTCACCATTGGCTCATGGAACGATTCCTGTCGTGAAGAAGGTACCGGAAACGGCATTATGCCCTGCGCTATCCTGGATTCTGCTGGAGGAATTTGGCAATTCAAGGCCGATAAACTAAATCAATCCTTATCCAATGGTAAGCGATATGCCACTGGGGTTAAAAATGCTGTAGCCACTGCTTGGAACTTTAAAACCAACACCTTATTTGCTGCTGTTCATGGACGCGGTGCTTTCCATGATTTTTATCCGGATTACTATACCGCCAAGCACAGTGCAGAGCTTCCGGCCGAAACATTGTATGAATTACATGATGGTGATGATGCCGGATGGCCCTACATCTATTACGATCAGTTTAAGAAAAAGAAAATGCTAGCTCCTGAATATGGGGGCGATGGGGAAAAAACAGCCGGCGAAAACGCCATAGATCCCCTATTGGCATTCCCTGCCCATTTAGCTCCAAATGATATTCTTTTCTATACTGGAAATATGTTCCCTGAAAAATATAAAAATGGCGCTTTTATTGCTTTCCATGGTCAGTCCCCAGAGCTAAAAAAAGGCTATTTTGTGGCCTTTGTGCCCTTTAAGGATGGTAAACCCAATGGAAATTGGGAGATTTTTGCGGATAACTTTTCCGGAATCGACTTGGCAAATCCCAGTGGCCCCATACAGAATAGACCATGTGGTTTGGCACAGGGCCCCAAAGGCGAGCTCTATGTAAGTGAAGATCTTAAAGGCACTATTTATAAAATATCCTATTAATTCCAACTAGCTTAATCAAGCTTCATAAAATTGGCGAAAATAAAATCCCTTCAGACGTGGTTCTTTAGGGATTTAATTTGCCTTAAACTTGAGTTTATTTTACTCGCTCACATCCTGAGGAACTGTATTTTTAAGAAAATCTTAAGATGGAGATTTCTGGATTATTTACTATTTTTCCGCTGAAAAAATGCATTATCAATTAATTATTTCAAAAAAATCAACAATAGCTATGAAAAAAACTATCGCACTTCTTTCTATTTTTTGTTCATTAAGTTTGGCTCAGGCCACAAATACACCAAAATTTGATGATATAGTAGTCGGTTCGGAATTAATGATCGGAAGTCCGTCATCCAATTTATATGAACATATAAAATTGCCCAGGATGAACTTTATCATAAAAAAAGGAGGCATACCCAATTACAAAACATTATTTAAAAGCAAAGTGGTCGTTTCCGACAAGAAGGAGTTGCCAGATGGCAGTATAGAAGTCTATTTAAAGCGTAAAAACGGAAAGCCATTTTTTAATAGCCACCGCCAAATAAAGGCTAAACTCAAGGAGGCAATAAATGCAAAGGAATTGGTAAAACTTTAAGCAGCTTCAAATTAGCTCAAGCCACCCTTAGTCATAGGTAAAGCCTAGCTAAGTATAAATTATTATTTAAGTCCAAAAACCCTTAATTCTAAGGGTTTTTTTATTTCGGATTTTTGGCCAACCGTATTAAAAATCTATGAGGCCCATCCCGAAACGTATCTTATCTATATCCCCTTCAATATTTTAATTGAGCCATCGGCCTAGGATTCTATATCCAAGTTCCCAATGCATAAGTGCATATGACATAAATCATTGGATTCCTCTGATATTAGGTCTACTTTGTTAATTGATGGCCTTGCCAACCCAATATAACTTACCATCCCCAGGAACATCTATTTGGCCAATCTAATTATAGGGCGAAAGTTAGGTAGGTTACAAATGATCTATAAAAATTTCCAAGGTGCCAGTCCCTTTAAAATAACAGCATTATGATAATAAGAGAAATATATAATACCATTTCAATTCCATTAAATAACGTAATTTTAAAAGGCCATTTGCACATCCCGGAAAATGCCAGGGGATTGGTATTGTTTTCCCACGGCAGTGGTAGCAGTCGACTCAGTCCAAGGAACAATTACGTGGCAAACGTACTTCAACAAAGTAGGCTTGCTACCCTTTTGTTCGACTTATTAACGGAAAGTGAAGATGAAATCTATGAAACTCGCTTCAATATTGATCTATTGACCCAAAGATTAATTGAGGTAACAAAATGGGTACAGTCACAAAAAGAAACCCAGGGATTTTCCATAGGATATTTTGGGGCCAGTACGGGAGCAGCGTCTGCACTTAGAGCGGCCGCATTTTTTAAGCAAGATATAAAGGCCATCGTCTCCAGGGGCGGAAGACCAGATCTTGCCTTATCTGAAATACCTGAGGTTACCGCTCCAACCCTATTTATTGTGGGTGGGAAAGACGCGGCCGTCCTGGAACTGAATATCAAGGCCTATGCTAAAGTTGCCTGCACACGAAAACTTGAAATAGTTCCAAGGGCAAGTCACCTTTTTGAAGAAGAAGGAAAGCTGGAAAAGGTTGCAGAACTTTCCGCAACTTGGTTTAGAAAATGTTTTACAACTAAAAAAGATTAAGATGTTTAAGGACAGAATTGACGCTGGAGAACAGCTTGCCAAAAAGCTAAGCTCATATAAAGACAAAGAAAATGTAGTGATTTTAGCAATTCCTCGCGGTGGATTACCCCTAGGAGCCATTGTTGCCAAATCTTTGAACGCTCAATTGGATGTTGCCCTTTCAAAAAAAATTGGGCATCCCTTCAACAAGGAATTTGCCATTGGGGCTGTAAGTCTCAACAATATTATCCTGGACGACAACATAGAGGTTTCAATCGACTATATCGAGAAAGAAAAGAAACGTCTTCGCGAAAAGCTCAAAAAAAGACAAGCACAATATTATAAGAATAGGTTTCCGATAGCCTTAAAGGACAAAATCGTAATCATTATTGACGATGGCATCGCCACAGGCAATACCATACGGGTCACCGCACAACTGGTCTATGACCAAAAACCGGAAAAAATAATGATCGCCATACCAGTGGCTCCCAAATCAACAGTACAAAAATTAAGGAACGCTACTTATGTTGACGAAGTGGTGTGCTTGGAGACCCCCTTTAATTTTCAGGCTGTGGGACAATTTTACATGGATTTTGATCAGGTATCCGATGAAGAAGCCATCAAAATATTGGAAGATTTTAATTCCTAATCCTCATTACATTGGTAAAGCAAATCCAATAATATTTATGAACCGCACTTTGTATTTTATATAATGGGCGTCAAAGTTGATTTTCACCCATCATATTAACCGGGTTCCAATACCCCAATTTATAAAACCTAAAAAAAATTACTTAAACTGATCTAGGTCATTTTACATATGCGCAAGGTATCATAATTTAGCGATGTTCTTAAAAGTTAAACAGTTCTTTGAAAATACATAAAGAGGAATTTTAAATTGCATACCTTAAGATTCCCAAGATACAGAAACGGTCAAGGGCACCCTTTATACCATTTGAATTGCGAACGGATCTAGTGATAGCTCCTATTAGGGATCAGTGTAAGAGGTCATTGGGCAGAATTGAAAGTTTCTTGGAAACCGGAACATCTAGGTGTTCCGGTTTCTTTAAAGCATTAAGACATTGGTCGCTATCATTGTAAGATGATAACGACCTTAGTAAAGGAATGGCCAAGGTTGGCCCCGTAACTGATCAATTATGGTGTTCTAGCAACAGAGTCACCTGAAAGCCCAATTATCGGCAAAAACGTAGTCCATTTCTTTATGGGAAACGGGAGGTTTCGGCCTCCTGTTTTTTTCTAAAATCATAAAACCTACAAACTTCTAAGCAGTAATGCCTTAGAGGTCATATAAAGGTATTGCGATTTTATTCTTCTGTCATGCAAAAATCCAAACAACGTAGCTAGTACGTTCCAAATTGGATTTAGCTGACCAGGAGGAACTTAATTAAAATACCTGAAGGACCGGGATATCCAAGATATGTCGGTCCTTTTAAATTTACTTATCCTAGAAATAATGTATTATGTAATAATCCAAGACCGTTCAATGGGCCCAATTAAGCACGGATAATACATTCTACAAACCTTATTCCTTATTCTAAACCAATTATCCATCCTACAAGAATTATAAAAAAGTTCCATTTTGGAGCGATTTTGGAAATAGTAATCCTAAAAAATCAGCCTTTGAAATTAAAGGGTCCACGATACCATTTTTGATTGCCAAACATCCTATTTTAATAGCGTCCTCTACACCAAACAGATTTCTTTGTATTTTTAACTTTTACGTCATATCTCGGGCGGAATAACGTGGATACTGACTTTAATCATTGAAGTAGTCCACCTGCTTTAGTACATTTGGCTAACTTTGACAGTGATTGTTCCGCACAAGTGATCATTACAATACCATGACAAAACAAGAAGCGACCAATATTACTACGGCCAACAAAAAAAAAGCACCACTAAAAAAGAAGGGGCCGAAAAAGGACAAGGAAAATAATTTCCTTATAGTGGGTATGGGAGCCTCCGCAGGTGGACTGGAGGCTTTCAAAGAGTTTTTTGATACCATGCCGCCAACTTCTGGAATGGCTTTCGTATTGGTACAACATTTAGATCCTACCCATAAAAGTCTTATGGTTCAGTTACTAAAAAACCATACTAAAATGGAAGTAACCCAGGTTAGGGACAACACAAAGGTGCTCCCCAACCACGTTTATATAATACCTCCCAACAAGGATATGGCCATTTTTCAAGGGGTATTGCACCTTATGGAGCCCATGGCCCCTAGAGGCTTTCGTAAACCAATAGATTTTTTCCTAAGATCTTTGGCCGAAGACCGGACCGATCGGGCCATCGGAATTATCTTATCCGGTACGGGAAGGGAAGGAACACTAAGCTTAAAGGACATAAAGGGCAAAGGAGGACTATCCATAGTGCAAGACCCCGAAACTGCCAAATATGACGGTATGCCAAGAAGTGCCATAGAAGCAGGGGTGGAAGATTTTGTGCTACCTGTTAAGAAAATGCCGGAAGTTCTCCTAAAATATGCCAAGAATCGGAAATTTGAACCAAAGGGAATTCCACTACAAGTACAAACACCCCACCAGCTCTTAGAAAAGGTTTTTATCCTATTGCGCAATGAAACCGGTTGTAACTTTGCTGATTACAAAAGCAGTACCGTTGTTCGCCGTATTGAAAAACGTATGGCGCTCAATCAGATCGAAAAACTGGAAGACTACATAAAGTATCTTCAAACAAACCCAGAGGAAGTACAAAAGCTGTTTAAGGAACTTCTTATAGGGGTTACCAGTTTTTTTAGGGACAAGGAAATTTTTGACAGCCTTAAAGAAAAAGTTGTTAAAAAGATTATTGCCGACAAAAATGATGGGGATACCATCCGTTTGTGGGTCCCTGGATGCTCTACCGGGGAAGAAGCTTATTCCCTGGCCATTTTATTCGATGAGGTTATAAAAAATCAGCCCAAGGCGTTAAAGGTTCAAATATTTGCATCTGACTTGGACGAAAATGCCATTTATACCGCCCGACAGGGAATTTATCCAGAAACCATTGCCGTTGATATTGACCCCAATAGATTGTCCCATTATTTTCATGGGGACAAACATACCTATAGAATAAAAAAAGGAATCCGAGATCAAATCGTATTTGCGGAACACAATATCATAAAAGACCCTCCATTTTCGAAACTGGATATGATAAGTTGCAGGAATTTGCTTATTTATCTTAATTTGGAGGCACAAAAAAAGGTTTTTGCCATCTTCCATTATGCCCTGAATCCGGAAGGCATATTACTTCTGGGCAATTCGGAATCACTGGGCGAATATGCCCGATTCTTTGACGTATTGGATAGGAAACATAAAATTTTCAAATTCAAGGATGCCCAAAGGGCGGAGATGCCGGATATTGGACATCTTTTCCAAGAACCCATTCCCATAAAAACCGTAAACATACCTGCCCATAAGCGGGAATGGCAGTCCAGTTTGGCAAATATTACCTCAAAAGTATTGCTGGCCAACTATGCCCCCGCCTGCGCTATTATCAATTTCAAGGGCGATGCACTCTATTTTTCGGGGAATACGGGTAAATACCTACAACCCTCCCCTGGAGAGGCTAGACTGAACATTATTGACATGGCACGCGAAGGTCTTAAAAGCGATCTTAGCGCCCTAATTTCCACTAGTCGCAGGATCAAAAAAATGGAAGTCAAAAAAAATGTCCTAGTAAAAACCAATGGCACCCTACAAGCCATAAACCTAACGATCAGGCCCTTATCCCAATTGGATGCCAACATAGAATATTGGATGGTAACCTTTGAAGATGTGGATACCCCAACCGTGAAGCCAAAAGTTACCCTTGAAAAAAAACCAGAGGATATAACAGAAATTCAGGCATTGGAGCAGGAACTGACCGCTACCAAAGAGTATTTGCGTTCTACCATAGAACAATTGGAAATATCCAATGAAGAACTGAAATCCTCCAATGAAGAACTCCAATCCAGCAATGAGGAATTGCAGAGCACCAATGAGGAAATGGAAACCTCCAAAGAAGAATTACAAAGCGTAAACGAAGAAATAGTAACCGTAAATACGGAACTCCAAGGTAAAATAGACGAGTTGGCGAGGGCCTATGATGACATGAACAATTTACTTGCCAGTACCGAAATTGGAACTATTTTTTTAGATTCTGACCTAAAGATAAAACGGTTTACGCCTGCCATGTCCAAAATAATCAATCTTATTAATTCGGACGTAGGTAGACCTATAGACCATTTGTCCTCCAATCTCATCTACAACGGCATTATGAAGGATGCCCAGACCGTACTTAACAAATTAACCCCTTATAAAACAGCGGTAAAAAGTAGTGATGGTCTTTGGTATCAGATGCAAATTATGCCCTATCGAACTTCCGAAAATGTCATTGCGGGTGTTGTTATAACTTTTGTGGACATTACCCAAGAAAAGAAGTTAGGGGAACAATTGCTCGACTTCAAAAAAGAGTACGAGCATATCCTGGAAATGACAAAAACCGTGGTCTATACCCAAAACGATCAGCTCATTTATACCAGTATGGCAAACATACATCCAGATTTTCAGTTTAGAAATATGATCGAAAAAAAAGATGGGGATTTCTTTTCCGAGGAGGATGCCAAAAAATTGGAAAATATAAAACGAAAAGTACTGAATACTGGTAAACCGGAAAGGGCCACATTAGAGTTAAAAATAAGTGGTGAAGCCCGGTTTTATGATCTGATGGTTCGCCCCATTAGCGAAGAACAAAGAGTAACGGGCGTAGCCTGTTCTTCCATTGATATTACAGATCTTGTCGCTGCTGAAAAAGAATTGGAAATCCTAAAAGCCAAAAAAAATGGTCGATAAAGGTTCCCGTTCCAGCAACTTGCGTTCCAAAGCAGAGGCCAAGGTTAGTACAACACCCTCGGATCAATCGGAACTAACCGTGGACCAGGCCAAGGAACTAATGCAAGAACTTGAAGTGCATCAGGTAGAGTTGGAAATGCAGAACCAAGAATTACGTGAAGCCCAGCATCACCTGGAGGACATTCGCGATCAATATACCGATCTATTTGATTTTGCTCCCATAGGCTATATCATATTGAATGAGAAGGGGCTAATAGACAACATTAATCTTACCGCCTGTTCGCTGTTGGCCATAAATAGAACCAAAATTATAAAAAGGCCACTGTCCGCCTTTATGGAGGTAAACGAGGCTCACATACTATTTATTAAATTACAGGAAGCTTTCAAAAACGGTGTATTAAAGCCCTTTGAGCTGGAAATTAAACGAAACGATCGTGGTTCATTTCCCGCACTTGTACAGGGCACCGTTACAAAAAACATAAAGGGGCAATTACAGTGTCGCCTATCCATGCAGGATATAACGGAGGTGAGACAAGCCAGGATTCTTCAACAACAACATAAGGCCCTTCAAAATGAGAAGGAAAAAATACAACAGTATTTAGATCTGGCCCCAGTTGTTTTTTTGCTAACAGACAAAGAACACAAAATTCAAATGATCAATCAAAAGGGTTGCAACCTTTTTGGATATGAAAGAGTGGAGCTTTTGGGTCAAAACTGGTTCGACTTCTTAATATATGAAGAAAATGGAGGAGAGGATGACCCAAGCCTAATCGATTTTGAACGCAAAATAAAATTATTGGCCCCGGAATTGGAGTGCAAAGTGAGGTGTAAAAACGGGGAAGAACTTATAATGTCTTGGCACAATACCACCTTATTGGGCAAGAATGGCGACCAAATAGGAATATTAAGTGCAGGTGAGGACATTACTGTCCGAACAAAATTGGAAGAGGACAAGCAGACCTATACCGATAATCTAGAATTAAAAATACAAGAACGCACCAAAGAGTTGATCAAAGCCTTGGAAGCGGAAAAAAGGATCAATGATTTAAAAAGTAACTTTATCACCATTGCTTCGCACGAATTGCGAACCCCCATTACAATTGTAATGTCGTCCATTATTTTAATAGAAAGATATAACAGCTTGGGCCAGTATGATAAATCCAACAAACATATTGCCCGAATTAAATCTTCCGTGGACCATTTTGTAAATATTTTGGATGATTTTTTATCCTTGCACCAGTTGGATAAGGGAATTATACAGATCAATAAGGAAGTCTTTGATTTGGAACCGTTTGTTCAAGAAATTATCGCCGATATGAAAGGCCTACTCAAAAAAGGCCAGCATATTGTATACCAGCATACGGGATCAAAAAAACTAAATTTGGACCCAAAAATTTTAAGGAATATCATCCTTAACCTACTGTCCAACGCGTTGAAATACTCCAATGACCAAATAAACGTTAAAAGCAGTATTAGGTTGGATCATCTTAAAATAACCATTGAGGACCAAGGTTTGGGTATCCCCGAAGAAGACCAAGAAAATCTTTTTTCAAGTTTTTTTAGGGCCAGGAATGTAGAACATATACAGGGCACAGGCCTGGGACTTAGTATCGTTCAACGATATTTGGAATTGTTCGGAGGAAATATTAAATTTAAGAGTGTTTTGGGGAAGGGCAGCATTTTTACCATTATAATTCCTATTTCCTGAAACCTCTACAAAAATCGTTTTACCCTTATATGTAATTGGAATTTTATTGAAAAATTCACTACCTTAAGACTATCGCATTTACCAGTTCCCATAACCTATTAACAACCAATGGCTACTATTCTAATTGTTGAAGACAACAGTACCATACTTGAAAATACCTCTGAACTATTGGAGATGGAAGGTTATGCCGTAATAACTGCCACAAATGGTAAAGAAGGCTTTGAGAAAATTTTGAAATTCTTGCCAGACCTCATTATAAGTGACCTCTGGATGCCTGAAATGGGAGGATTTGAACTATTGAAAAAATTGGGATCCCATCCCGACCTTAAAAATATACCTTTGATTTTTTTCAGCGCCAGAAGTGAAAAAAAGGAAATCAAAAAAGGCATTGACTTGGGTGCCTATGACTTTATTGTAAAACCATCTGACCTTTCGGATCTCCTAGTCTCGATCAAAAATTGTTTACTAAGCAGAAAGCATATTTAAGTTGTAAAAGAATTTGCCTTTCCAAGCCTAATATAGCCCTTATAATCATCCAATTCCGTTGGTACATATTTAGGCTAAAGTCATGTTTTCGTATTCATAATTACCCTGTCCGAAAGAAAAAGGGTATGCCAGAAAAAAAAGGATCATACAATTGCCTTGGAGATTTTAATGGTAAAAGACGCAATGGCAGACTTGCCATAGGTAAATAGAGAAAAATTAATATCTATATAGGGCATTAATTTTGGAAAAGGGATTTGGCATATCCTCCTTTTCCAATAGATAGACCTTTCCTCCATTCAAAAACGTTTTCATGGCCGCCCTATTTAAGAGTGATACATTGGACGGAAGCAATTCTTTGTCCACTCTAACCAAATCTTTTTCAGGTTCATAAATTCCCCATATATCTTCATTTTTCTGTATGAACAAAGAATCTATTTTTCCTAGTATGGCCGCTGGAATAATTTGCTCTATATCTGAAGATGTTCTTGAAGTACCGTCAAACTTTTTAAAAATTTCTATTTTTTCAAGACGTTCCTTATCAAAAACGGGGCTCAACTTTTTCCATGCCAATTCCCGCAATTTGGACTCATCCGTTTCGGTAGGATCAAAAGAAATATGATCCGCCAAGAGATATTTGTAGGTATTTACCTTTTGATAAATTGGAAACAAATAATCTTGACAAGCAATAATCAAAGGCTTGCTTTCATTTTGAATCAAGGTCATCAGTCCCCTGTCCAAAGCCGAAAAATACCTTTCGATCTCATTCTTCCGATCTCGGTCTGCCTCTCCATGACCATGAAACGCAGCCGCTCCGTGACCTTCCTGCTGACTTCTGAACTGCAAGCTCTTCTGTTCATAATCATACCCTACCCTTTCCTCCATACGGCTCGGAATTTTATCTTCAATTTGTATTTCTGAGCTATAATAGCGTGTTTTCTTATACAATTTCACCTTTTCCAGTTGCAACCAAAGTAAAAAAAACGAATCGTCCCCTGTGAACATTGGCAATAAAGGTGTCAGATATAAACTGTTGGCCACGTGGTTAAAGGGCTTAAAAGAAATGGGAAGTGTGTATTTTTTAACGATTCCGTTGGTTAAAAAAAGTGCCAGTCCATTGGATTGGTGCCGCCAAAACTCCCCGTCATGAATCAGCTCTTGAATAGGGGCAATCAATTCTGAAATTTCCCTTTTACCCAAAGGTTCCTGCTCCAATTTAAGTTTAACTTCCTTTAAATGATTTTTTAGTAGTTTGGCATCCTCTTGTTGTAATACCTCTTCCCCTTTTTGATGGGTAGGCATATAAATAGATATACAATGAACATTGCGAATGCTTTCTAAATCCTGTAACTCTTGTTTAGTTATGGTAGCCATTTTCCGATGATTTTCTGGATTATTTATTTTCAAAACAAGGTAATGGTTGTTGGAAATTTTTGAAATGATTTAGGTCAGGAAAATGCACATTTATAAGTAATGCCCCTTAGATTTAGGTACCCAATAGTATAAATAATAGTAGTCACAAATACCACGGTATTTTATTCCGCATCAATAGGCCTTAGAGAAAATTGAACAAGTTGATTCCCTTCAATATCAAAAAGCGGGGTGCCAACAAAATCGGGTTCCACTTTTTTGGAGGCTTCACTCTTTAAATAAACTAAAGATCCTTCAAAATTTGGATATTTTTTTCTGAGAACATCGTACTCTGGATTTACACAGTCCTTTCCCCATATACCCAACATGAATTTCAAACCGGCCTCAACCTCTCCGTATTGTCCTTTGTCATCGGTTTCCAAAACCCATTCATCCAATACAGAACGGTATTTCTCCAATACTTTGGAATATTGGGGATTTTGCGCCAAATTGTTCAATTCAAAAGGATCCTCATTTATATCATACAATTCTTCCGAGGGCCGCTCAGCAGCCATAAAGCGATCTTGTGCCTCATTCAACTTTCCTTCTGCATGCAATTGTTTCATTACCCCTACAAACTCTACCTTATCAAAATCCATATACGTAGGTTGTGTATAAGGCCTGTCCGTCATAAAGTTTCGGATATACTTAAACTCATTGGAACGCACGGATCGTATCCGGTCTATGGTAAAATCGCAACGGTCACGGGTCATTATCACATACTCCCTGGGCGCTATGGCATTGTTAAAGATATCCCTGCCTTCCATATATTCCGGAATGGGGATTTCGGCCAGGGCCAAGGCAGTAGTTCCCAAATCCAATCCAGCCATCAGGTTGGAATTCACGGATCCTGCTTGTATTTTTGATTTCCCTTCCCTAAAATCGGCAATGATCATGGGCACCTGCACGCCACCATCATAAAGGAATTGCTTATTCCTGGTCAAACGCATTCCATGATCGGAAAAAAAGAAAACTATAGTGTTCCTCAAGAGATCGTTTTCCCTGAGTTTATCCAAAATCCCTCCTACTTTTTGATCGGTAATCTGAATGGCATCCAGATGGTTGGCATATTCTTCCACAATTGCCTGGTGATGGGGCAAATAAGGTGGCAGTTGTATCTGCGAACGGTCCACCGGGGAAGCCACATTATCCTTGAACTGAGAATTGAAGATTTCCTTTCCCCCGTACATCTGAATCTGCCCAAAAAAGGGCTCCTTCCCTTTCAAGCTAGCCAAATCCAACCGTACACCACTTTTCCCGTACAGGGGATGATATAGATACTCTTGATCATACAGGTCTTTCCTATCGTAGACAAAATTATAATCGTCCTTTCCATTGTTGAAGGTGAAATATCCGGCATCCTTGAATAGTTCAGGAATCGTTTTGGCCCGTTCCGGCAAATATATGGCCGATTCAGTAGTCCTGGAACTGTGGTGGTTCTGTGCCCCAAAACTGGTAGACATCATACCCGTAATGATACTGGACCTACTTGCCGAACATACAGGGGCGGGCATAAATACATTTTTAAAGAGCATTCCCCTAGTGGCTAGACTGTCTATATTTGGTGTGGCAACCAATGGAACTCCATAACACCCAAAAAAGGGTGCCGTGTCCTCCAAATAAATCCAAACGATATTGGGTTTGTCGGAGGCTTGCACCTCCACAATTTCCACTGATTTTTCACCTTTGCAGGAGCTTATCAATACCACCAATAATGAAACAATTAAGACAATTTTTCGCATTCTTATTTAGATTATTGATCGTTGATTGGAGCGCAATGAGCGTCCTATTCTATGTATATAGTCTTCAATATAAGAATTTTAACATTAGATAAATTAGGATAACCAAATTACCCTCCTTTGATTTATCGCGCGTAAACTAAAGTCGCTCGCCCGGACGAGCAGCAGTAACCCATGTTCCCTCCCAATCCAAAACGGCATTTCTCATCTTGCTGCAAATGTTAAATCAAAATAGCTATATTTAGAAAGAATAAGATATCTAGACCAACTCCATGAAAAATCCACTTCGGATGGCCTCTTTCTTTGCGACAATATTAGTGCCTATATTCTCCATATTCCTATTCAGCAGTTGCGAGCCTCAAAAAAAGGAACCCGAATTTTTAATGAGAGCCGCACTTTTGGTCAATGAAGACCATGCATGGTACAAGGCCTTCGCATATTTCGCCGAAATTGTGGAGGAACGCTCTACAGGCCGCATCAAGATAGAGATTTACCCTTCGGAACAGTTGGCCAAGGAAATTGAGGCCATTCGCCTAATACAGGCCGAGGTAATTGATATGACCACCACCGGATCTACCCTCACCAATTGGTTTGAGGTAGCTACCTTTTGCGAGTTGCCCTTTTTAATGAAGGATTCCACCGACATGAATCGCTATATTAATGGTCCTGTCGGTAAATTAATGGAAGAGGAAATGATCAAAAAGGCAGGATTACGCTCCCTGGGTCATTTTGAAAGAGGTCCGCGGCACTTAACATCGAATAGACCTATACGACATCCCGATGACCTAAAAGGTCTGATCGTTAGGGTTCCCAATGTACCGGCATTTGTAACAACATGGAGCGCACTTGGTGCCAAGCCCACCCCAATGGCCTTTTCCGAAGTATTTACCTCTTTACAACAAGGCACAATAGAAGCTCAGGAAAATCCGTTCGCCATGATCCATAACGCCGGCTTCTCCGAAGTACAAAAATACCTTAACTTAACGGGTCATGTCATAAGTTGGGTGTACCCAGTTGTAGGCGAAAAGCAATTTCAAAAGCTTCCCGCCGACCTTCAAGAAATCGTGCTGCAGGCCGGCAAAGAAATGCAGGCATACGAGCACCATCTCTATCTAGAAAACGAAAAGAATGTACAGGAGGAATTAAAGGCCCAGGGCATGCAATTTATAGAAGTAGATAAAGAAGCCTTTGCTAAAAAAAGTGAAAGGGCAATTTATGAAAGTCTCTCTCCTGAGATGCAGAAAATATACCACCAACTTAAAAAAGAAAAAGTCGATGCTAAATAAAACGGTCGGTCGCATCCTGAAAATTGAAACCTTACTAAGTACATGGGGCCTAATACTAACCGTCCTACTTCAGATAATTTGTCGTTTTACACCCTTCAACACCCCCCCTTGGACCGAGGAAGCTTCACGAATTTTCTTTATTTATGCCATGTCTTTTGCTGCAGGTCTGGCCATGAAAAATGAATTTTACGTCCATCTGGATATGTTCTACAATCGTTTCCCGGAAAGATTTAAAAAAATATTAAACTTGGCGATACCCATAGTTACTTTGGTCCTATTTTTAGTCATGGCAATTTATTCCGTGAAGTTCATTTTATTGGGGATACCGGAAAAATCGCCAAGTATGGGCTTTAATATGGGCATAGCCTTTTTTAGCATGCTTATAATGTCGACATCCATTAGCTACTACCTCTGGAAAAAAATTAAAAGAACAATCAAAAATTCTAGACCATGATTTGGATACTCGTTATTGTTTTTATCGTTGGTCTAGTACTTCGCTTTCCTATTGCCTTCGCACTTGGGCTTGCCTGTCTAAGCTATTTAATCGTCAAAGGGGTGCCTTTGATTATTGTCCCCATGAAAATGTACTCGGGCATAGATGTCTTTGTTCTACTTAGTGTCCCTGGGTTCATCTTGGCAGGCAACTTGATGAACCGAGGTGGGCTAACGGAAAAAATCATAAAATTCTGCAACCATCTTTTAGGGCACATTCGTGGAGGACTTTCGTTGGTTAACATAGGAGCTTCCATGCTCTTTGCCGGAATTTCGGGTACTGCCATTTCGGATACGGCCAGTATGGGATCTATAATGATACCTGCTATGAAAAAAGAAGGATACGACACTGATTTTTCCTGTGCGGTTACCGCCGCCTCCTCAACAATTGGCCCTATAATTCCACCGAGTGTACCCATGATCATTGCAGCCACCTTGAGCGGCTTGTCTGTTGGCAAGTTGTTTTTGGCCGGGGCGCTTCCTGGCTTGTTATTGGGGGTTGGACTGTTGTTTACGGCTTATTTTATTTCCAAACGAAAAAAATATCCTAAACATAAACGCAGCAGTCTTAGGGATGTGGCACGCAGTTTTGTAGATACCTTTTGGTCGTTGTTGATGACCTTTATCATCCTTTATGGCATAGTAGGAGGCATCTTCACACCAACGGAGGCGTCAATTATTGCGGTGGTCTACGCCATGATCATTGGCAAATTCGTGTATAAGAAATTAAACTTAAAAAATACACAGGTCATTATCTTGGATAGTATGAAGACCTCGGCTTCACTAATGGTCTTGGTGGGTTTCGCCAACCTATTTGGTTATATATTGATTACTGAGCAAATTCCACAGAACATATCCAATGAAATCCTGGGCTTCTCCGACAATAAATATGTGGTCTTGTTGCTGATCAATCTGTTATTGATCATAGTGGGCACCTTTATGGAGACTATTGCGGCCTTGCTTATACTTTTTCCAATCTTGTTAAAGGTAGCTGTTGCCGTGGATGTGGATCCTATTCACTTTGCAGTAATCGCCGTCTTGAATTTAATTATAGGACTGACCACTCCTCCTGTGGGGGTCTGTCTTTTTGTGGCATCGAGTATTGGGAAAATTTCCATTGGGGAGGTAAGCAAGGCCGGGCTACCTTTTCTGTTGGTAAGCTTTTTGGTGCTGATTTTGGTTACCTTATTTCCATGGTTCTCCTTAGCATTGCCGAACTTGTTTATCGATTGATTTGTGAACAGTCCATTAAGGATAAGCCCTGTTTTGAAATTGCAGGAAAATTAATAATTCAAGCCCCTTTAAGAAACATAAAAAATTTACAAAGGATAATTTCTTAGTCGGTTGTTATCTAAAACTTATAAATTAGTATACTTAAAATTTAAGCCTATGAAACCTATAAATACAGCCTTATGCTCTTTTGGAATGAGTGGAGTCGTTTTTCACGCACCATTCATTGATGTACATCCCGGATTTAATTTATACGGGGTTTGGGAAAGAACAAAAAATAATGCCCAAGCCAAATATCCTAATGTAAAAACCTTCCGCCGCTTGGAAGATATGTTGGCAGATAATAATATAGAATTGGTAGTAGTGAATACACCAAGTGTAACGCATTACGATTTTACCAAACAGGCTATAAATTCAGGGAAAAACGTAATTGTAGAAAAACCTTTTACGGCTACCGTGGCACAAGCGGAAGAATTGATCCAATTGGCCAAGGAGAAAAAAGTAACACTTTCTGTGTATCACAATAGAAGATATGACAGTGATTTTAAGACGATAAAAAAAGTAATGGATGAAGGCTGGCTAGGAAATATTGTAGAGGCAGAGATCCATTATGATCGCTATGACCCAGTTCTCAGTTACAAAATACACAAAGAAACCCCAACAGCTGCAGTCGGAGGTTTATACGACCTGGGCTCTCATTTAATTGATCAGGCATTGGTTTTGTTTGGCATGCCAAATGCCATATATGCCGATATGGACACCTTTCGCCCCAATTCCAAAGTAGAGGATTATTTTGATGTAAAGTTGATTTATAATACACACCGGGTAACATTAAAATCCAGTTATTATGTTCGTGAGGTTTTACCGGGAAACATACTGCACGGAACCAAAGGCTCGTTTATAAAATCCAAAGCCGATGTACAGGAGGCTGCCCTGCAGGCAGGAAAAATACCAGGTACACAGGACTGGGGTGCAGAATTGGATAAAGAAAAAGGATTGTTGCATACGGAGAAGGATGGTAAAATTATCAGGGAATACGTCCCTACTTTAAATGGAGACTATATGGCGTATTACGAAGGTATCTACCAAGCTTTAAGAAATAATAAGTCGGTCCCAGTATCGGCAACAGATGGCATGAACGTGATAAAAGTAATTGAGGCGGCAATTAAAAGCAACAAGGAAAAGAGGGTCCTAGAATTATAGATAGGGACAAATTCATAAATTTTGATTCAAGTCATTTGCAGTCTCTGGAAAAACCCTGGTGTTGAAAACGACCATCAATTCATGTAGACCGTTGGTATAAGGGAAGGGCCTCAAGCTGAATACCTTATATTTTCTTGACTCGTATCACCTTCAATCAAAATAAAAACATAGGAACCAGGATCGAAAAAATTGGATATAAAATAAATTATACTACATTTGTGCAATCGATTACATTATTGCATTGGGACGCACCTAAAAGCTCATAGGCGCATCCCATAGGAAAATCGGTTTATGCCATAATAACATTATACAAAAGTAATATGCAACCATTAAACAGAAAAAACACCAATTTAGAGTCGACCCCACCAATTAAGATCGTACAATTTGGAGAAGGAAACTTTTTAAGGGCATTTGTGGATTATGCTTTCCAAAGATTAAACCAGGAAGCTAATTTTGATGCTGGAATAGCGGTGGTCCAACCTATTGAAAGAGGTTTGGTGAAAATGCTTAATGATCAAGACGGACTTTATACCCTGTTTTTGAAAGGAATTCAGAAGGGTAAGGAAATTCAGCATAAAGAGCTTATTACCAATATTGTAAAAGGAATTGATCCTTACAGCAATTTCAAGGAATACTTAAGTTTGGCCAAGGAAGAGGCCCTGCAGTTCATTATTTCCAATACTACGGAAGCCGGTATTGCCTATGTTGCCACTGATACTTTGGACATGCAGCCACCAAGTTCATTTCCGGCTAAATTAACGGTACTATTGTATGAACGTTTTAAGCATTTTAAAGGTGATGCCAATAAAGGCCTAACTATAATTCCTTGTGAGCTGATAAATCATAATTCGGACACCCTAAAGGAAATAATATTGAAGTACTCCGATGATTGGAAACTGGGGGAAGACTTTAAAAAATGGCTAACCACACATTCCACATTCCATAACACCCTGGTAGATCGTATAGTACCGGGATACCCAAAGGATGAAATTGAGGATTACAATGCCCAACTATCCTATAAGGACAATTTAATTGTAGCTGCAGAAACATTTTTACTTTGGACCATTGAAGGGGATGAGCAACTTAAAGAAAAATTACCCTTCCATAAAACAGATCTGGATGTTAAGATTGTAAAGGACATGCAGCCCTATAGAACTAGGAAGGTCCGAATATTAAACGGTGCACATACCTCAATGGTTCCTTTTTCTATTTTATATGGAAACACCACGGTAAAGCAAACCGTAGACAACGACTTTACCGGCCCGTTTGTGAACAATGCCATTTTTAATGAAATTAATCCCACACTTCCAATGGCCAAGGAAGAACTGGACAGCTTTGCGGAAGAGGTTTTGGACCGATTTAGAAATCCGTTTATTATTCATAACTTATCCAGTATTGCGTTAAATTCAATTTCAAAATTTAAGGTAAGGGTATTGCCAAGTTTATTGGATTACATAGACATACATAAAAAGATACCTACCAACTTAACCTTCTCTTTTGCTGCGCTAATACGTTTTTATAAAGGAACCTGGAAAGGTGAGAATTTACCGGTTAATGATAGTGATGAAATAGTGGAAGCATTTGCCCAAATCTGGAAATCCAGTAATTATTTGGAAATCGCTAAAAGAACCTTGAGCAACACATCATATTGGGGGGAGGATTTAACCCAGGTTGAAAATCTTACCGAAGCAGTTGCCCTAGCCTTGGAAGAAATTGATACGAATGGTATTGAAATGGGTTTTGCCAATTACAGTAACAGGTTTTAAACCATTAGAGTAAAAATAATTAGAGTTTGATAAAATGAAAAGTAAAATTATAAAGGTAAATTCATCGGACAATGTTGCCGTTGCTTTGGTTAATTTAAAGGCGGGGGAAGTAATTACATTTGAAGGTGAGGAAATTACTGTATTATCCGATATAAAATCGAAGCATAAAATTGCCTTGCAAAAATTTGAATCCGGAGATCGCATTATTATGTACAGTGTTCTCGTGGGAAGCGCCAATGGCATTATAGAAAAAGGAGATGTTTTAACCACTGAAAATGTAAAACACCAAAGTGAAAAAGTACATGGAAAAACCGAAACCATTGGTTGGACCGCTCCCAATGTAGAAAAATGGAAAGACAAAACATTTCTTGGCTATCACAGGGAAGACGGACAGGTAGGTACCGAAAACGTATGGCTATTTTTCCCTTTGGTTTTTTGTGAAAACAGAAACATAGAAATATTAAAGGAAGTCTTTGAAAAAGAGCTTTTGAAACAAAAAGTAAATCCACACCAAATGTTACTTCGTTCCTTGGTGAACAACACTGCGGAAGAAGCTTCGGTAGAAAACAATTCCAGTAATGTATTTGACAATATTGATGTAAAATTTATAACCCACCCAGGGGGATGTGGTGGTATAAGGCAAGATTCTGAAAGTTTGGCCAAATTATTGGCGGGCTACGTAAACAACCCCAATGTTGCAGGAGCAACGGTATTGAGTTTGGGTTGCCAAAACCTGCAAATAAGTGTTTTTAACGATGCCTTAAAATCCATTAATCCCAACTTAAATAAACCTATTCTTATTTTTGAGCAACAACAAATGGGTACAGTGGATGAAATGTTATCCACCATTGTCAAAGAGTCCTTTGAAGCCATAAAAAAGGCAAATAATGCAGAGCGTAAACCTGCTCCATTGTCCAAATTACGAGTTGGCTTGGAATGTGGGGGATCGGATGGATTTTCAGGGATATCCGCAAATCCAACCTTAGGGGCTGTTTCAGATTTGTTGGCTGCCCTGAATGGTACTGCCATACTATCAGAATTTCCGGAACTATGTGGCGTAGAACAGGAATTGGTAAACAGATGTGTTGAAGACGATAAGGGCCAAAAATTTCTAAAGTTAATGAAGGCCTACGAAAAGTCTGTTGTAGATGCCGGTTCTGGTTTTGATATGAATCCTTCGCCAGGAAATATTAAGGACGGCTTAATTACCGATGCCATGAAATCTGCAGGAGCTGCCAAGAAAGGAGGTACCTCCCCCATTCAAGATGTACTGGATTATGGCGAATACATTACCAAACCAGGTCTTAATTTATTGTGTACTCCCGGAAACGATGTGGAAAGTACAACGGCCATGGTAGGTTCAGGAGCCAACGTTGTCTTATTTACAACAGGATTGGGAACACCTACAGGAAATCCTATTGCTCCTATTATAAAAGTATCTTCCAATACGGAACTAATGGAAAGAATGCCCGACATAATTGATATTGAAACGGGAGCGGTAATACGAGGTGAAAAAACCATCGAAGAAATGGCAGGAGAAATGTTGGACTTTATAATCGAAGTGGCCAGTGGAAAAATTCAGACCAAAGCCAAATTATTAAATCAAAATGATTTTATTCCATGGCGTAGAGGAGTGTCTTTATAATATTTTTTGGACTATTGCCCTAATTATTAAATAATGGAAGGTTGAAGAATTGAAATAATTCCTTTAACCTTCTTTATGTTTTAACGAGGATTTTCTAATAATCAGCTGGGGTGTCAACACCACGTTTTTGGTTATTTTAATGTCCCCAGTATTGCTTACTTCTTCCAAAAAAACCTGAGCGGCGGTTCTTCCCATTTCCAGCGGAAATTGATCAACAGTCGTAATGGTCGTAAGTTCCATAAATCTGGTAAAGGGTTCATTGGAAAAACCTACAACGCAAATATCCTCGGGAATATTAAGTCCACTTTCCTTAATTTCCTGAATAGCTCCCAAAGCAGCAAAATCGCTGGAAGAAAATATAGCGTCTGGTGGTGTTTCCATATCCAAAAGTAACCGCGCGGCTCTTCTACCATCAAGAACGTTACTCTGTGTCTCAATGACTAAGCTTTCATCAAAATCAATTCCATTATCGGACAAGGCCTGCTTATAACCCAAATATCTATTCCTAAATATTTCAAAGTTCCGATCGTTGGACAAATGTGCTATACGCTTGCAACCTTGGTCCAACAAATGTTTGGTAGCCTCGTAACCACCTTTAAAATCATTTATGGTTACAGAACTGATACCTTTTATATCTTTCTTCCTATCAAAAAAGACCAATGGCGTTTTTTTATTTTTTAGAAGTTTATTAAACCCCTTATTTTCCTCCAGATTGGCATTGGAAATAGACATTAGTATGCCATCCACTTGTACATTTACAAGCGAATTTATTTTTTCGTTCTCTATATTTTCCTGGTTGTGGGTCTGACAGATTATTACGTGGTAACCCTTGGGGTACAATTCTTCTTCAATACCACGTATAACCGATGAAAAGAAATTACTATCTATTCTAGGAACAATGACGCCTACATTATAACTCTTGCCGCTTTTAAGGGCCAAAGCCAACTTGTTCTGCTCATAATTCATTTCCAAGGCAGTCTCCAGGACCAGCTTGCGCGTATTTATACTTATTTTGGGATTATTGTTTAAAGCCCTAGAGACGGTTGCAGCTGTGAGACCTAGTTTTGCCGCTATGTCATATATGGTCGTTTTCTTTTTCATGAATTATCTAACTTGGTTCTTATAACAGTTAGCCTCTGCGTAAATAGCATATTCAGATTTATTCTTTACAAGTATACTATTTTATCTAATCAATTGTAATCGATTGCATATTAATCTGAAAGAATATTTTGATAACGCCTGGTTTGCTGGGTCTTAGATAAAATTGTCCATAACTAACTTGATGGTAGTACACACCCCTACTACAAGTACTTTTCCACAAAATCCTCCTTGAAGGCACGCCCAATAGGCACATATGTTTCTTGGTCAAAAAAGATACGGTTGCCCGATACTTTCTCGATTTGTCTTGTATTAACAATATAGGATTTATGTACCTGTGTAAATTGATCCGTCGGCAAGGTCTGCAGCCAATATCGTAAGGAATGGGAGGTTAAATGTTTTCTGTCAGTAGTATAAATTTCGGTGTAGTCCGCTTCAGATTGGATATAAAAAATATCTGCAAGGGCAATTTTAAGATGCTCGTAGCCCGACTTAATGAAAATTACCTCTGGAACTGTCTTCCTTTCCACCTCCTTTTCTATGGAAGACCTTTGTAAATTAGGCGCCGGAATCTTGGAAACGGCCATTACAAAGCGTTCAAAAGAAAATGGCTTTAACAAATAATCCAACACATGGTATTCATAACTTTCCAGTGCGTATTCTGAGAAGGCAGTTGTTAATATTACATGAGGTTTCTTGTTCAGGGCCTTTAAAAAATCCATTCCCGAAATCTTGGGCAAATGAATATCCAAAAAAATAAGGTCTACCTCTTCGGCTTTTAGATAATCCATGGCTTTGAGGGCATCTGCAAAAGTAGCCTTGAGCTCCAAACTCTTCATTTCACCTATATACTTTTGTAGTACACGCTGTGCGGGAGGTTGGTCCTCTATGATGATGCAACGGATCATACGCTTCCCTTATTAATATCAATGTTCAACTTAACAGAATAGGTGGTATCTGTTTCCTCTATTGACAAACTATGGGCTCCAGGATAAATAAGCCCTAAACGTTTTTTTACGTTCTGAAGACCAATACCGCGGGAGAGATCATCTGTATTGGTTTCACGCCGAAAGGAATTGGAGCATTCAAATTGTAATAGGCCATTTTCAGATACTTTGATATCTACGCTGATAAAAATATCCTCTGATTGACTAGCGGTACTATGCTTAAAGGCATTTTCCACGAATACCGTCAATATTAAAGGAGCAATTCGGTATCCCGACCCAATGATATCTGTTTTAAAATCCACGGTTCCCCTATTTTCAATCTGCAATTCACTTAATTGGGTATAGTTTTTCAAGTGTTCTATTTCCTTGGAAAGCGGCACATACTTTTCCTTGCAATCGTATAACATATACCGCAATACCGAGGATAGTTCTAAAATAATGGTAGGCGTTTTAGGCGAATTATCAATGGCATATGAATAAAGATTGTTAAGGTTGTTAAACAAAAAATGGGGATTGATCTGCGATTTTAAAAATTGTAGTTCATTTTCCTGTGCAGACGTTTTTAACTTTTCTACTTCGCTTTGGGAACTTATCGCATCCCAAGCAAACTTAAATCCCGACAAAATTGCAATTACCGGCAATACATCGAAGATGGCATAATAGATTCCAGGAACTATTCTTGCTCTTTTGGTTCCTGGATAAAAAACCAGTTCCAAAAGTTCTTCGGCCCAAATCACGCCAAACAATACCAAGACGACCATTCCTAAAAACTGCCAATATTTTTTTCGATATAAAAATTTGGGCATTAGATAGTAGGTGATAAAAGCGGCAAAAATAGTATAGACCAAAAAGAAAACTAGTTGGGCGACCGTAATCCCCGGATTATTCTTGTCAAAGGAATAGAAAAGCAGCACCAGGATATGGAGCACGACTTGAAAGAACAGTTCCTTCCTGGAAATCATGGCTTTTTTCATAATCCAAATCTAAGCTATTGCTCCCATTTCAAAAAATAGTGCTACGTCAACGGCAAAATTAAACCCCTAAACGGCGTATGCCCTAAGTAAAATCTACTGGCTGTCGTTCAATGGAATACTTTTGTCGTTCACAGAAAATACCCTACTCTTCTCAATAAAAAAATGAATCTTTGTAATTCTTACAATTAAAATTAATTAAGGAAGCCATGAAAAAAAATTTGGTACAATTGTTAATCGCTACTTCATTCATACTCTATTGCCCTGTTACCATGGCACAGGTAACCATAAAGGGAACTGTGGTGGAGGAATCTAGCGGACAGCCTATTGCCTATGCAACGGTAATGGTCGGCGATAACGAAACCAAAAAACCAATAGATGGCACCACCACTATGGATGATGGCAGTTTTAGCTTGGAGACCGATGCGTCCGACTACTATATAGAAGTAAGTTTTCTAGGCTTTCGGACCAAAACATTTGGACCGCCACCAACACAGGGTAAAACTATAGATTTAGGGAAGATTGCCCTTACAGAGGATGCAGAACAACTACAGGAAGTAGTGGTACAGGGCGAGGTTTCACGTACCGAATTTAAATTGGACAAACGTGTATTCAACGTAGGGAAAGATCTTAGCACTACTGGGGCAAGTGCCTTGGAAGTTTTAAATAACGTGCCCTCCGTTAACGTTAACATAGAGGGGCGTATTAGTCTTAGGGGGAGCCAGGGAGTACAGATTCTCATCAACGGAAAGCCATCCATCATTGCTAGTGAAGAAGGAAATGCCTTGGGAACCATTACGGCAGATATGATTGAAAAGATTGAGGTGATGACCAACCCATCAGCCAAATATGATGCCGAAGGAACATCGGGCATTATCAATATAGTCCTTAAAAAGGAGGAGCGCAAAGGACTCAATGGCTCCATCTCGGTGAATACTGGAGCACCTGACAGCCATAGTGTTGGGGTAAGCCTAAATAGAAGAACAGAGAATTTTAACCTTTTTACCCAGTTGGGAATAGGACTTCGCGATATGCCCAATGATCTTGAGACCCGAAACGTTGATTTGGAAAACAACACCACCATTCTTAGTAATGGTACCGAGTACCGAAATGAAACCTATTATAATATAGTCCTTGGAACGGATTATCACATTAATGATAATAACGTACTGACACTCTCTGGCAACTTTGCCATGGAAATAGAGGAACAACCATCCAACACTAGTTTTGTGTCCCTGGATTCCAACAATGCCACTATCTCAGAATGGGAACGTACCGAAGTTACAGATGCAAAAAACCCTAAGTTGCAGTATGAATTACAGTACAAAAAGGAATTTGAAAACAATGAGGACCATACCCTACTTTTTAGTGGCTTGGGAAATTTCTTTGGTAAAGACCAATCCTCAGAATTCTTGAACAACACTATTGCCGGAGAGGATAAGGACAGTAGACAACAGACCCGAACCGATTTCAAAGAGGCTATTTTTACCTTTAAACTGGATTATACCAATCCCCTTACTGAGGAATGGACCATAGAGACAGGGGCCCAATACGTCTTTAACGATGTAAGCAATGATTACGAAGTAAATAATTTCACCGACGGTGCCTTTGTTAACGACCCCGGTCTGACCAACGTCTTTGAATTCGATCAAAAAGTGCTAGGTCTATACGGTACCGGTTCCTATGAAGGAAAAAAATGGGGCATTAAAGGAGGATTACGCTTGGAACAAACCGATCAGAGCACATTTTTGATTACAACAAACGCGGCAAATGATCAAAACTATGGCAACTTTTTTCCCAGTCTTCATAGCTCATATAAATTTAGTGACAAGGTATCCGTTCAAGCTGGTTACTCCAAACGTATCTACCGACCCAGAATGTGGGATTTGAATCCCTTTTTCAATATCCGAAACAATTATAGCATACGCCAGGGTAATCCCGACCTACAACCGGAATTTACCGATTCCTATGAAATTACCAGTATATACATTTTAGGTCCTGCCAGTATAAATTTTGGGATTTATCACCGCTATACTACAGACGTCATAGAGCGTATTACCACCTTCGAAAACAACGTTAGCACCACTAGGCCAGAAAATATTGGAACCAATAAAGCTACTGGTATAGAATTCAATGCAAAATATAGCCCTGCCAAATGGCTTACCCTGAATGGGGATTTTAATTATAATCAATTTCAAAGGGATGGTATCTTCGAGACCACGATTTTCGATTTTAGCAACAAACAATGGACTTCCAAATTAATGACAAAAATTAAACTTCCATCCGATTTCGATGTGGAAATGACAGGCAACTATCAATCCAGCTACCAAACGGTACAAAGTGACGTTAGTGATATGCTGTTTATCGATATGGGCCTACGAAAAAATATAATGAAAGGCAAGGCCGTCCTCAATTTAAGCGTAAGGGACCTATTCGCCTCTAGGGTGGACGAGAGCCAAATTGCCCAGGCCAACTACGAGGTTTACAATCGCCGTCAAAGAGGCACATTTGTGGCCCTTGGCTTTAGCTATGGCTTCGGCAAGGGAGAGGCCATGCAATATTCTGGACAACGTAGGAGATAAAATAGGGTGATTTTAACCAATAAAATATACTAAAAACAGAACAGTATTTCCATTTAGTCCTTGTAGTGTATAAACCGTTATTGGCCTAAGTTAAAATCCAACGCCGATAAACGGTTTAATCGGCTTATTTTCGAACAGTATAACCATTCTACCCAACATCTCTTCTTTCCTTAAAGGGTTATGACGAATATTCACCTTAAAACTTTTACCTCGATTCCTACCTATAAAGAGGATAAAACCTAAATCCTAATACAGAGAGTCGAGGGAAAATTCCACATTAATTCATTGAAGTTAAGGCAAAGCCCGTTAGGGTCAATCATTTAACAAACGGTTTAGTATCTTGAAATTGTTATATGTCAACCGGTAGACATTTCGTATAAGTTACCGTTAAAATATAAATCAATGAATAAGGATATTAAAAAAATCGAGGACAGGATAAAAGATGTCATCAGAAAAAATGAAGATGCCGTAAAAGGTTTTGACAATGCGGCTGAATATGCCAAGGATGTAGGCATACAAAATTACTTTGAAAATAAAGCCAGGGAAAGAAGGATGTTTATAACGACTTTAAAGAATTCATCGCCCGAACTTAAATTGGGAGATAACGAAATTGATGGCAGTGCAGCAGGTACCGCACATCGGGCTTGGATGGATATTAAGGCGTTTTTTTCCGGTGACAAGGACGAATCCATGTTGGAAGAAGCTGTGAGGGGAGACAAATCGGCTATTGAGGAATATAATGAGGTTTTGGCTGAGACTTTAGTCCCACATAGGGTAAAAGAAATTTTACTTGAACAGCGCAATGCCATTCAGAACGATTTGGAAACATCTAAAATCTTGGAAGATTTTAGGTAGTTTTCCGCCTTTGTCAAAAATAGAAGAACCCTTTTCTAAAAGGGTTCTTTGTGCCATGTTTAGTTTTACTATGCAAACTACACAAGGTTTCTAAGCCACGCTCATGGCTTTATGACTATTAAGACATTCCTGCATCTTTTCTTTTAGCTACGCAATGTTCGTTCTAGGGCGTTCACCCAATCAATATGGGGGGAATGCTGAAGTGTTCCCTTAGGCATCGCTTTTTTATTAAATAAGACCAATGGAAAATACCGACATTACTTTAACGGAGTCCCTAACCTCTTTTGTGGACCGGTTTATTCAACAATTACCTGGAATTGGATTAGGTATTCTAATCATTATTCTGGGTTTATTAATTGGTTCATGGTTAGGACAATTTGCAAGGAGGCGTATTGTTGCTTCAACACAGGATCCGCTCATGAGCAAATTTCTTGGAAAGGCCTTAAAGTACACGCTTATAGTAATTGCCATTATGCTGGGGCTTCAGGCTGCAGGCCTTGGTGGTATCGCTACAGGAATCCTGACAGCCGCCGGAGCGAGTGCCGTAATTTTGGGCTTTGCATTCAAGGATATCGGTGAAAATTTTATAGCTGGAATCATCCTAGCATTTAGTCGGCCCTTTGAAGTCAACGATACTGTTGAAATAGGCGATAATTTTGGAAAGGTTAAAGCTTTGGAATTTCGTTACACCAAACTAAAGACTTTTAATGGCAAAGATGTTTATATTCCCAACAGCGATGTCCTTACCAAACCAGTTACCAACTATACTGAGGATGGTTTTTTTCGTTGGGATTTTATCATCGGCATAGCTTATGAAGATAATATTGAAGGCGCTAAAGAAACTGTAATGAAGGCTTTGAGGGAAGCACCTGATGTTATTGAGGATGAAGAACACGAAAACTTCGTTATAGAAGACGAATTGGATACCAGTACCGTAAACCTCAAAGTTTTTTTCTGGGTAGACACTAAAGATTTCAGGCGTATGGCCCTTATCACCAAGGGAATCGTAGTGAAAAATGTAAAAGAAGCTTTGGAAGATGCAGGTTATTACATGCCCGCCGATATTCAAGAAATTAAGTTATATAGAGGGGAAACCGATTTTCCATTGCGGTTGAACCAGCAACAGGAAGTAGAGAAAAAGTAAAGTAATAATTGGGTTGTGTTCCGAATCTAGTAGAACATTGAAATGATGGTTGGCTTAAACCGAGGCCTTTTGCTAATCGATTAAAACGGTATGGCTCATAAATTTTCAATGGATAGAACTAAAACAGAAGGAACAGGGCGGTCTGGGCAAAATACATTTACTTGAAGTAATTCATATAATCCTGCGCATTTATAATTTTAAGATTGGTCATTTGTAGTTAAAGACCATCCCATAATTTCCTTACGTATCTCTTCTGGGCTACGTTGTCTACTTTTTGCTATAGAATCGATAACCTTATAGAAGCTTCCCTTTTCATATTCGGTGTCTTCCTCCTTTATAGCAGGATAATGTGAAAGGTATTCGTCCCTTACCGCTAGCCATTGCGATTCTAAATGCAAGTCAAGTTTCGTTGTATCTACTCCTCCATTATTAACGGGTTTTCCCAATTCCTCTGCTGAAATCCCAATGGATTCTCTTTCATGGTAGTCCTGGCCTAAACCATGGTTTTGCGGAACATTGTTTTCCAAGCCTCTGAAAGGCTTTTCTTTATCTTGATTCTTTCTATCTGTAGTCATTTGAAAATATATTAGATTAATATTCCTTGATTGGGTAAAATTACAAATTGGACAATATTAAGCTTGCTCAAATGGAGTTATTAATAACCTTAAAACCTTGATAATTAATTAAATCAAAACTGGGTAGTTATAAATATGTCTTAAACAAAAAAATCCAACCTATTTAACTTGGTTGGATTTTTATTGTTCAGATCGTCGTGAACTGATTTGGTATAATACCCCAGTTCTCAATGGTGCCAACAAATTTTTGGTGGGGCCGCCTTCCTTTTATTTCATTTCGAAACGCTCTAGGTAAACAACGCCTCTTTTGCCCTTTAGGGAAATACCCCATCCCGGAATTTCATTGGCCTGGTTCCCATCCTCCAAATGTGGACGATAAAGGCCTGGAGCTATTGGAATCTTCTTTAGATTTTCTTCCATTGGGGAAAAATTTATTCCATCCTTGGCCCAATGTATGGTTTTGCTAATCGATGCCAGGGATGCAATTCCCCCATTATGGTTCCAGATCAATACTTCATGTCCCCTATCAATCAAGGGTTCGGGGTGCTTTTTATAAGGTCCCTCTGGTTGGTCGGCCATGGCGACCCCCATTTTAGTGAGCCCGGGCCCTTTTTTTCCATGAACAATAGAGCGACCCTTGTAATACAACCAAATTTTACTATCCTTTACCAACAAACTGGCATCATCTATACGGTAGCTATCAAAATCCTCGGCCACCTCACTAACCTCCAAAATTGGATTGTTTTTTACCCTAACGAAAGGACCTTCGGGACTGTCGGCAACTGCCAGACCAATGGCAGTAAAATCGTTCGTTGTATTATTTTCAAACTCTTTTTTTGCATTACCGGGAGTAGGTTGTACACCCGTATAGTACAAATAATATTTTCCCTTATGGGCCAATATATTGGGGGTAAAAACAGAATGGCTATCAAATTCGCCCTGCTGACCCACATCCAAGGCCATGCCCTGCTCTTCCCAGGTACGCCCCTCATCTTTAGAGGTAGCATACCATATGGTTGCCCAATAGCCTGCCGTTGTTGGTCTATCCATTCGAGAATACCACACATAATAGGTGTCCCCAACTTTTATAACATCACTATTGTCCCGCCTATTGTACAGACTATCTATTCCAATTCCCGGAATCTCCTGATAGGTAAATTTTGTAGGCGTATCGGCCACTTCTGCAACACTGACCTCTTCTTTTGGTTTCTCTTCGCTTTTAGACTTACAGCTCACCATAAACATCAGTGCCACTACGGTACAAATAGGGAATAGATACCAGGTTTTTCCAATTGATTTTTTCATTCGTTTTTAATGTTTAATTACAATTATTCTAAAATATAATACTCTTTTGTTCGCTCAGTTTTTCGCCTTCTCCTAATCCTCTTTCATCCGTTTCCAGCCTTCACTAAACTTTGTACATCATGTCCCGACTCTAGGCCTATTAAACCTTTGCCAGGGATGGTATTGAACGGCTATAGCTACTCCAGGCCTATTTTTCAAAAGCAAGCACTACTTTATCTAGAATTGGTTTTGATTCGTTTTCAGTTGCATCCGCATATTGATGTTGCCACTAGTAAAACAACCACTTGTAATACTTTTTGTGCATGTACAATGAAAATATGAGTCTTTATTTCTTAAATAGTACATTTATACACTGTAGAATATGCCTAAAACAAAAAAATCCAACCTATTTTCATAAGTTGGATTCTATTTTTTGATACCCCTCTTGGGCTCGAACCAAGGAGAGTAACCTTTTGTAATCCAACTATTTGACAACTTGCCAACTTAATGGGTAACCGAATTGTATGCCTTTAAATTTCATACTAAAAATAATGAATAATTCTTAAAGTGGTGGATTTTTCAAAAAGGTCATCATTTTTTTTCTTCTAAATTCTAAGAATAATTCTAAGTTTTTGACTTCACCAACCGTGTTGCCCCATTCGAAATTTGAATAATGCCATTTACTCGATGTATCCTCCTTAATTTTAATATTTGGCGGTAAAATATTACAAAAATCACCATATAAATCATTTGCCTTTTCTATTAAAATTTTTCGAACTATTGGTGAAAAATCCGAGGGTCTGATAAGACTTGCTGGCAAAAACACAGTATTTGTAGGTGCCGTATAAAGCCCATAAATAGGAGTATTATCCTCAATATCTACCATCTCGAATTCCTGATACATTCTGTTCTTATAATCCTTGTGGTCTGCTAAATGGGCCATTGCGTATCCTCTAGGGCCATGTTTTGGAAATGGTTTTCCTCTAAATACAAAGGACCACAAATGTTTTGGATAATCATTATCATCTAGTTGCAAGGCGTCTGGAACTAAACCATCCTCAATTTCAGTATGTTTACGGAAATAGGCGATTTCTTTACCACCTGAATGTCGCCTTATACCAGGAAAAGCACAGGGTGATTTATGCCACAAATAAATATTGGGATTGATGTTATGTAACCTTAAATTTGCCCTCCATACCGTCCAATTTTTGTTGTTATCCTCAACAAGTACCTTAACTATATCTGGATGTAAAAATTTAGCAAATCTGGCGTTTAGTTTCACTAAATCGTATAAATCATCATTTGAAGGGCGAGACCATTCTGGCCAGTCCTGTTTAGGTCTTTTAACTTTATGACTTATTCGGTTACTTGCAATGGGGTTATTTTCAGAAACTTGGGTTGGCTCTTTACCTTTTCTAAATTCAACATATAGTTTTATGGCTTGCTTTAGGGTAGCAGAACCAGTGTATATATCTCCATCAATTTTCAATGGGTGTCGCTTAGGTGTATTATTACGTTGGTCTTTTTTAGTATAGGTTAATTTTTCTATTAGACCATTGCATTCATCGCTATTATAATGCTGATCTAAATCACCCATTTGATCTTCCACCCGAACACAATTGGAGTACCTAGATTGTGCAACATTTCTTTTAAATTTTAATAAGAGCCACGACTTAAATTTCTCCTCTTTCAAGCGTTCTATTTCTTAAATTATTTTAATTAGTTTGCAAACCCCTCCTTATTCCATTTTATTAGGTTTGGCGATTATCTGCTAAGTTCTTTAGACTGTTTATACCTTAATTAGCGTAAGGACTTTCATCTCGCCGCACCACCGTACAAATAACTTTGAAATCCTATAAACGATTCTCTTATGGTTTTAATAGCCCCCAACTCACGTTTTGCATCGGCAATAGCCTTGTATTTCAGTTCCAGTAAGTCGGGCAGTTTAGCATCGTCGAGTTCGTCCACACCTTCTTTTACATACTGATCCAAAACAAAATTCAAGAAATCCTGTTGCTTGGGATTGTAATCTCCTAATTGGACCTTGGCCTTCTCTGCCCTTTCTATGCGTGGAACCAAGTCTTTATGATAAGCCACATAGTTTAAAACATCATAGAGGTCACTATTTTCGCCATGAACCAAATTACGTAGATCTTCCAATTGCGAATTGTTATAGCCCTTTTCATTCAGCTCTTCCAATAACTTCTTTCTTGTAGTGGGCAAGCTCCAAATCCTTCTCAGTTCTTCTTCATTTTTAAAGAATGAGGGCAAGTCCCCGAACAGCTGTTCTATAAACTCTTTGGCTGAAATAGGCATGCCTGAAGGGCTCCAGAAAGAAGTTTTAACCATGGAATCTATTTCACGAACCTTATTGTCCGACAACCTTACCTTTATCATTTTCTTAGGAGGGACATCACAAACACAAGGGTCATTTTTACAGACCTCACAGATTGGGGGTGGTTCATTAACGCAAGAACATGGTTTTGGTTGCCCACATACTTTACAGTCACCTTTACCTCGTTTGCCTTTTTCATAAGGTTCTGGTTCCAATGGCTCACCATCCCATTCAGGGTCTTTAAAATGGTCGTGAGCATTTACAAAATCAAATACTGTGAAATATTCTTTTCCATCAAATAAACGAGTGCCTCTACCCACAATCTGCTTGAACTCCACCATGGATTTTACTGGACGTAATAGCACAATATTTCTTATCTCAGGTGCATCCACCCCTGTACTCAACTTCCTGGAAGTGGTCAAAATGGTAGGGATATTTTTTTCATTATCCTGAAAATCCCTTAAATGCTTTTCTCCCACCTTGCTGTCATCCGCGGTAACCCTATGACAGTAATTGGTGTTTTTACTATTTGAATATTGATTGATTAAATCCCTAATGGCAGCAGCATGCACTTGGGTGGCACAGAACACCAAGGTCTTCTGGTTCTGGTTAATCATATCCATAAAAATCTTCACCCTATACTCCTCACGCGCCTTGATTTCTATAATTCGATTAAAGTCAGCTTCCGTATATTTCTTGTTAGTTTCAATCTCACCTGTTTCTACATCATCATCCCCAGTATATTCATATTCGTCTATTGTGGTACTGATCTCTTTCACTTTAAAAGGGGTCAAAAAACCATCGTTGATACCTTCTTTAAGGGAATAGATATAAACTGGATCCCCAAAATACTTATATGTATCACCATTTACATCTCGTCTTGGAGTTGCTGTTAAGCCCAATTGCACTGCTGGACTGAAGTATTCCATTATTGCCCTCCATGTACTTTCATCATTGGCACCGCCCCGATGACATTCATCTATGATAATAAAATCAAAAAAGTCCTTTGGATACTCACCAAAGTTGGGTGTTTCATTTGGTCCAGACATAAAGGTCTGAAATATGGTAAAGAAGATATTTCCATTCTTTGGCACCTTACCTTGCTTTCTAATTTCGTCCGGTGCAATACGCACTAATGCGTCTTCTTCAAAGGCATTAAACGAGTTAAAGGCCTGGTCAGCCAAAATATTACGGTCAGCCAGAAAGAGTATTCTAGGCCTACGTTGCCCATCTCTTCTAATATTCCATTTGGCATGGAACAATTTCCAGGCAATTTGGAAAGATATGGCTGTTTTTCCTGTCCCTGTGGCCAGTGTCAATAGAATTCTATTCTTTTTTTCAGCAATAACCTCTAACACCTTTGTAATGGCATTATTTTGATAATATCGAGGTTGCCAAGTACCACTTCTATCCTCAAATGGCACAGCAAATAAGCGTTCCTTCCAATTTGCAATTTCTACCTTATATTCTTCTTTGGGAGTCGGGAAGGTCATTTCCCAAAGTTCGTCTGGTGACGGAAATTTACTAACATCACCTTCCGTACCTTCATCCATATCTACACCATAGATTTTTAGTCCATTAGTAGCATAGGTGAATCGAATCTGTAGGCGTTCAGCATAGTCTTTAGCTTGCCCAAGTCCATCTGTATAATATTGATCACGTTTTTTTGCTTCAATAACACCGATACGCCTATTTTTATATTCTAAAACATAATCAGCACTTAGTTGAGAATAGTTCCTTACACCTGGTTTTTCTTTATTAGTGATTGGAAATTCAGGAATAACACGACTACCAGGAACAGTGTTCCAGCCTGCCTCCCTAAGTTTAGGGTCTATTAATTCATATCTAGTTTGTGCTTCGTTCATTTGCTTACAAAATTCACCAAGGAGTTAATAATTTCCTCTTATAAACATTTTACCCCAACTAAACGTTAATAACTTCATCTTAATTGTTAATAACTATCACATGACCATCACATAAGAATTCCCCTGTAAATCAAGAGCTTGCAATTCATTTAATACTAAAACGCACTAGCCTATCACATAAGACTATGCCCAAAATGGCACATAACTAGCATATTTTCTTGACTTATTAGAAGGGTCCACTTCCTTAATTACGTTTTCTTCAAGCGCATCCCTAATTATTCTAGAGGCAATTGAGTAATTTTTAGCATCTATTTTAAAGCGTTCTCTTAAACTCTGATTTGTCATCTTTTCGTTGGATACGTATTTTAAACACGCATGTTGATAGCACGCCCTAATCTTCTCCTTTTTATCCAAATCGTTCAATGTCCTGTAAGAATACATAGAAACCCTTGTTCTGGTTTCATCTATAATCACATTAACTGGGGGCAATTGATAAAGCTCATTAAATGCTATTACCTTGTCCATGCCACTACCTTTTTCTTCGCAATAACCCATTCTCCGCATTAAATCTGCAAGCCTATCGTTTCTTGAGACATAGCCATCAATGAACCTTTCCGGAGTTATTAAGGGCTTTCCAGGATTAGAGATTTCAATCCTATCAGAAAAAATCTCGATCATCGGAAATCCTTTATAGGTGAAATCCTGATGAATGATGGCATTTGCAATCAGCTCTCTAATGGCTATTGCTGGATACATAGTGGTTTCATGTCGCAAGGCCTTACCTATTTCCTCATTGGCAGGTAGTTGACTATTTACCCAATCTACAAGACCTTCAAAACCAACAGCATAGCCCTTTTGCCCTATTTGTTCCCGTATGGTTTCCACCTTGTTTTTTCCCTTATAAACTATTACCCGAACGGATTTCCGTTCCAATCCTTCGAAATCTTTAAAATTTTTCGCGAATAGAATTGCAGCTATATTAAGAATTTGATACCCTTGCCTTCCTTTTAACAAAAGCTTCTCCTCCAAAAACTTTTCTATCACACCATTTTGGTTTGTAGGATATGGCATATTCAATAATTCAAAATACGTTTGCGTATTCAACAAACCAATAACATCACTTGCTGAAACTCCTGCAATCGCTATTTCTTGTTCAAAAGGAACAGCATTATTCTTCCAAATTTTACGTTCTTTTTCTGGAAACTCGTTTAATTTTCTTGTAATTGTATTAATGCGTATGTAAGCTTGGTGTAAAAACTCTACAGGTTGGTTCTTAGCAGCTGGTATGATGTATAAAGATAAATTTAAGTCTTCTTTGGTTTTAAACTCATAGACTTCAAAGTCTATTTTTGGATTAATTCGGGTTGCCAGCCAATGTTCTAAATCTTCTTTTCCCTTTTTATGTGATTTTGCTTTGAAGTTGGTTCCCTTTATGACATGTGATCCATCTTCTATACCAAAAACCAAATATCCAAATTGCTGATTATGAATACATGCACCATTGGCCAAAGCAGAAATTCGGTCACCTATTTCATTTTCAGAATGAAAGTTAAGCTTAAACTCAACCCATTCGCTTTCATTGGGTTGTTTTACCAATTCGTTCACTAATTCTATAAGCTGGGTTCTTGTCATGTATTAATCCGTATATTCTATTTTTGCCCCTAATCTGGTAAATTACAAATATTTAATATTTTAATTTGTACCCAACATTTTCTTCTGCCACAGGCTGCATCCCACTTTCCACCCAATTCTTTGTCAAATCCCCAGCAAAAGCCTTTTGAAAAATAGATTTTTTGAGTTCTTCTAAAGATTGTAATTTTAAAACATATAGTTCTTTAATACTTTTCTGATACAAATCTAGACTTGATATGACCTTCAACACCTTATTTTGTTTATCAATAGTAGGAAATGGAACTGGAATTGAGTTCAACATTCTTTGATTTAGTTTTGGTTGTGCCATACCGCTTACGTAGTCATCCAATTTTATCGAATTTAAATAATACTCAATGAATTTTTGACTAATCTGGCTACTAAATCGTAATACATGTGCATGATTATTAACCCAATTTTTACCTGATATAGAAAAGGCAATTGGATAAGTACGGGCTAACAAGTTAGCGCCATCCTCAGATACCAAAAGTAAATCTTCATCAAAAAGATAATCTGCAACGTAATCAACTATACCTGAGGCTCCGTAGTAAGGTATTTCCCCTGCTATTCTTTTACTTTTTGTTATCGGAACTCTTTTACTGTCCAAATTATCACAAACCTCTCCCAAAGTCCTTTCATCCCAACCTTCACATTTTTGTGAGAAGATCTCATTAAGTTTGGATTGAAAGAGTTCTTTCGCATTTTCTATATTTTTCTCAATATTGGCTTTGGCCTGGTCTATGGCTTCAACGGCTTCATCTAATAGGGATACGATTTTTTTTTGTTCAACAAGTGATTTAGGATATGTAATATGAACCTTGTCAAAACTATTGTTATTTATTTGAGGGATAGAGGTTCCGTTACTTAATTCTTGTAAATCAATAGATTGAAACCAATAATATAAATACTCAGAATCTAACTTTGCAGTCGGTACAATGGCCATTGTATTTAAATCAACAATAGTCGGTCTAATTACCTTCCTTTTTTTATTCGTAGCAATTGCGCCTCCTCTTTTAGGAAAAATAACTGACCCTATGGGAATAATTTGATTACCATTTATATCACTTAAATCAACAAATCTAGACGAAGTTGTAATATTTACTTCATTTCCTTTTAGATTCATATCTCCAACTTTAGCATAGATAACTGCACCCGAATCCTTTTCTATGTCCTTACTAACCGTTTTACCGCTTTTAAAAACAGTTACCTTTTTTAAAATTTCCCGTTCCCAGCCCTCTCTCATATCAACTCTTTGATGGATTGTAAAATTGATTTGGTTTCAGTATCTAAAGCATCCATTTCAGTTAAAATATCTTCTGGACTACGCAATGGAGCTTCTTCTGGTGTGTTTGGGTTTTTAACGCTAAGGTCATAAGTATTGGTATTGATTCCAGCAACACTAAAATTCCATGATTGCTCCGATTCAGGTCTGATTTTATGCAGTTCCACAAAACTTGCTAAATCGGCATCATTCAAGGAATTTGTCTTACCCATGTTTCGTCCAGGATCCAACTGATAGTACCAAATATTCTTAGTAGGTTCCCCTTTTTGAAAAAACAAGACCACCGTTTTTACTCCTGCACCCAAAAAGGTTCCCCCTGGCATATCTAACACAGTATGGAGATTACAACTCTCCAACAACAATTGTCTTAATGCTACAGTGGCATTATCGGTATTACTTAAAAAGGTATTCTTTATGACTATAGCAGCACGACCTCCTGTTTTTAAACTTTTTATAAAGTGCTGTAAAAACAAAAAGGCGGTTTCCCCTGTTTTAATATCAAAATTCTGTTGTACCTCCTTACGTTCCTTTCCACCAAAGGGTGGATTGGCCAATATCACATGGAAACGGTTTTTCTCTTGGATGTCCCTTATGTTTTCACCCAAGGTATTAGTGTGGATAATGTTGGGCGCCTCTATCCCATGCAATATCATGTTCATGATACCTATGACATAGGCCAAGTTCTTTTTCTCTTTACCAAAGAAGGTCCTTTCTTCCAAAGTAGCCAGATTGTCCGTGTTTTTATCCATACGCTTATACATGTAATCATATGCCTCGCATAGGAAACCACAGGAGCCTGCCGCTCCATCGTAAACCTTCTCACCTATCTTTGGGTCCACTACATTTATCATGGCCCTAATAAGCGGCCTGGGAGTGTAATATTGCCCACCATTACGACCAGCATTACCCATATTCTTAATCTTGGTTTCATACAACTCGCTCAGCTCATGCTTATCAGTTGATGACCTAAAGGGAAGCTCGTCAGCATATTCAAGAATATCCCTTAAAATATATCCACTTTGAATCTTATTTTTTAGCTCAGAAAAGATTTCACCTATCTTGTATTCTATGGTCTGGGGATTATCTGCTGTAAGTTTGAATCCAGCTAAATACGGAAATAGCTTCTGGTCCACAAATTGGATAAGGTCCGGTCCTGTCATTGCAATGTGATGGTCCAATTTGCCATCATCCCCTTTTGGCATGGCCCAAATTGGCCAACGGTATTCCAGGTCTAGTATGTATTGGTATTCTTTGCCTTTTAACTCTGCTTCATCTGCTTTGTCTTGCTCTAGTTCATCCAGGTATTTTAGAAACATAACCCATGAGGTCTGTCCTATATAATCTAATTCACTATCTGCACCTGCATCTTTATATAAAAGGTCGTCAATATTTTTAAAAGTTTGTTCGAACATCGGTCATTTTGAATTTGTCTCTAAAAATAAAAAAAGGCAGCTATTAAACTGCCTCTTTATTGGTTTTATTTAATATTTAAACATATTTCCAAATAAATCCGCCACTCTGTTCACGTTCTCCCCTGCAGCACCTTGCAATACAGGTTTTGGATATTCCTGTTTCCTTTGCGGCATCTGCAACAGAAATATATTTAGCAACCAATTCACCATCTGTTTTAAATTGGCAAACTTCCTTCTTTCTTTGATCCTTATCTGGAATAAATGGTTCTGTATAATCATAACTCCAATAGAACCCTCTACAGGTAACATTGTAACCCAGACATGCATTACTTATGGATTTTCTAGAAGAATTAACCGCCTCAGCGGCTTTTTCCAATGAATCATAGAACCCTACCAATTTACCTTCATCCATATTATATTGGTAAACATTCTTTTGAACTCCACCGCCGCAATCGGAATTATAGCCATTGACATTGCTATTGTATTCCATAATGTACCTTTTTTCTTTAGCAGCCATTTCATTTACATCATTGGCAGTATCTATTTGTTCCCAAGCAAAAGCCTCGGGACCATAAGTCCCGATAGCTTCTTGAAAATAACCTCCTAAACCTTTATTGGATTTTTGCACATGGTCCTGCATACGTTCTTCCAAACTTTTGCCAGTCGCACCAATATACACTTGACCAGTTTCAATAAACGTTGCCTTATAAATTATCTTCTTAGACATCCTTCACCTCTTTTTTAATTCTAAAAAGATAATTTCCTCCTGAAGATTTCTGGTCAAATGAAGCGGAGTTCTCTATTGCAAATGAACACAACCATTTTTTAAAAATATGGGGACTCCTAACTTCGACTTCTGGATGTGACTCTTGAAATAAAGTCTCAAAAACCCTTTTATCCTGCCATTCATTGAACTCTACGAATTCATTGGCAAACTCGACAAATTCTTGACAACTCCCATCTACCAATTTAGCTCTTTTCAGGTTGATCGGTTCTACTTCAAACAATCCATGTCTCAAATAATCCTGTACACAGGACATCATAAAATAAAAGAATCTACTCCATTCCTCTTGGTTCCATGCATTCCCAAAAAACCTGTTTCCAAATTCCATCTCTGGAGTGAAATTTGCATCGTAGTAATTAGACAATTCAAACTCATGCCTACGCCTAACATCCGACGAACCGCCTGGTCCCTTTACAGGATAGTTGGATGTGATTAAGATTTTAGGGGAATCTTCATGTTTAATGAAGTAAGATTGTTGTCTCTTTTTCTCCACCTCTATTCCAGAAGTAATCATGGCGTAAAAATTTTCGAGGCTTACATACTGGTTTAAGTCATCATACACCAATACATCCGTAGTAAGTTCAATTCTTTGATTTTTAAACCAGCTTCCTGTTTTAATTTCCTTGCCATCAAAAATTTCCACTTCTCTACATTTTGAAATTGCTTGACTTAGAAGTGTCTTACCAGTACCTCCATGAGCTTGATTATTAAGGCACATATTCTCGTCATAAAAAATAATAGCCTTGGATTCACCTACTTCTTTATTTCGGTGCAAGAGGTACCCTAAAATAGTTTTCAAAGCTAGTAAACGTTCATCCTGGTTGCCAGTAATGTTTTTACTAAACTGTTCAAACTGACCAGCACCTGGTTCATTCATATGCACATATTCCTGCTTTAGAATGCGATTTTCCCATATAGGCATTTCTAAACTATCATAACCTAGCACTTTAATTTCCTTATCTGTTATTTTACCGTAACAATTAGGAAAGTAAAAATTTGAACTTTCACTTTTATCCCTATCCTTAACTAATTCGATCTGCGGTAATAGATTGGATTTCCTTTTAGTAAAATAGCCCGCCATACCTTTGGCATAGGTTTCCAATATCTTATCTTGTCCACAAGAAACTAAATGCTCTTGAATAATTTGATCGACTAAGGTTTCGTCGACCCTGGACATTCTGTTATTAAACATTTTGACCAAAATTTGGTCGGTTTCTGAAACCTTGGCCATTGCGAATCCATTTCTTTCTAAAAACCCCAATAATCCAATATTTGAAATTTTTGGCTTTCCTTTTTCGTCTTCCTCCCAAAATATTGGGTAATCCACTTTTTTTAATTGCATAGTACAAATTTTTAAAAAATTAAATATTTAACTTTAGCAATGAAGCGATTCCATTGCTGCCGACTAAATGAAAGTGAAGAGTGGGCTTTGAGTGCTTTAATCGTTGACTTCAAAACTATTCCGACTGCGACTGAATTCTCATTTAATCTGCAGCAAAGAACTTGATAGATAGGACTAAAATTTGAGGACGATTTTCCGTCCCTAAGGAATTATTCTTTATAAAAATCTGATTTACAGAGTATTGACATGAGTCTTTTTTTGGACTCGGTAACTATAGGTGGGGTCTGTTGATTGTACGCACTAAGTCTTTTTCTAGAATCATTGATAGGTGAAAACGTATCACCATCGTTATATTCTACCAAATTGTCTATAATTTGTGAAAAGGCTGAATTGGAAAGATATTCTATTTGTTTATTTTCTCGTAGAAGGTGAAAAAAATAAAGCACATCGGCCTTATTCCATTTAAATTTTAATTTAGCTTCGGCATAAGGAAGGGGGTATTTTACATGATTTTGAATATCCTGAGTCAAACGTTCTAATTGTTGTAATACCCTTTTTTTAATATCCCCTTCTAGATAAAGAGCTTCCTCTATTTCGCTAAACCATTTAAGTTGGTCATTGATGACTTTTTTTGCATAATTCTCCAAGGCTTCGGTATGGTATATAGATTTTTCATCAATATCCCTTTGGAATTTCTTATAGTGAAGATTTGCCATTTTTGTGATATTGGGATATAAGTAATCCTTCAAGAAAAAAAAGATTTGCTCTTCTATTCTCCCAAATTCGTCAATAAAATCATCCATTTGGATTTTAAAATCAGGCATTAAACACACCATTTCCAATTCTTGTAGGCTGGGCTGGTCTCTTAATGGTAACAAACGGAAATCTCCTTTTAAGGATTGAAAGTCTTTTTCAGTAATAAAATCCGTGAACTCTAATTGTCTAGTTATATATCCCATAAGGCAATTACATTAAATTTGTTGACAAGTTGTCATTGGTCAAGTTGTCAAGTTTTTTATAAAAATAAAGAACCCTCCCATATTTCATTATAGGAGGGTTCTATTTTCTTGAATTCAATTCATTTTCAGTGGTTTTTTGGTTTAGGAGAAACCGTCTCAAAAGCTTGATTATCCAAAATACAGCATAACTCCTTTTCTTAATGGTAATTAATCCGTTAATATATCAAAGTGATGGTAGTAGTATGCTCTCCCATGGATGATATATACCGTCTTTAATTCCTTAGTGACTTTTACCTCTTCCACCCATACCACCTGCCCTTTTGCCAATTCCTCTAAATCATCCGAAACAATTACCTTAAAGGGGGTAAACAGGAGTTTCAACAAGTTGTTCCATGTAACTATATAAAGTTCGTTTGGGGAGCTGTATTTAAGCAATTCTGCCAGTTGTCTTTCATTCATAACATTATTTTCTAGGAGGATATTTTCAAGGTATACCACTCCAATAAACTGGAAATAGCTATATAATTAATTTGAGAGCAACCAATTTGAGGTGTTGTTTTCCATCGAAATACCCATGTTATTCACTAACTCGAATGCATTGACATTACGTTCCAAATTATTATCTATGTAGGAGGACTTGTTGGCTTCCGTAAACATATTGTACAAGTTCCAGAGGTTAATGGACCCATCAGTTTCTCTACTAAAATTTTGGCCAACATAGTACTCCTTGACCACATTGCTTATTTGGCTGTCATTGAGTGCCACAGGAAACACCTCCCTTTGCTCCATTTTATCCATATGCGGGTACATTCGAAGTTTCCCTATGAAATGAGCAAACTGCCTTTCAGACAATTTATAATTACTTAAACGCTTCATAGCACCAATATGCCTTTCCTTATCATAACCTTGAAATAGCTGTTCCATTCGTTGCTCCATATCCAGTATGGAACCAATACGTATATCATTGGAGAACCCATCTGTGCTTATACAAAGATTGGTACAAACCCTATTTTTAAAACCAATAAAAACTTTAAATTTTTCCAAGGACTTTTTACTGTAAAGATTTTCCTGGTTATAACTCCTTACCCCTCCAATGCTTAGATTAAGCTCATTGCCATTCACTATCTCCTTAACACTTGGCAGTTCAATTAAAAAGGCACATCGCTCATAATAGATGGTCTTTTCGTGTGGTAATAATTCCTTGGCGGGTTTACCTACTGCTGAAGGTATCCTTCCCTTAATAACATGGCTCACCCTAATGTTTGGCTGCTTAATTTCCATATCAGGGAATAATTTCTGAACCACCTCCTGAGCTTTATCAATAAATTGATAATGGGAAATGGTAGATTCATTGTCCTTGCTAAACACTGGTATAACACAGTCATTTTTCAAATGCTCCAATGTTACCTTCTGCGTATTGGCCTCAATAAAGCTGCTTATTGGTCTATTGGATACTTTTGAGGCATCCTGTATCATTTCTATTGGGTTATGATTGGCTATTAATTCCATTGCTTGTAATTATATTAGGTTCAACAATATTGTCCTGGTCAATCACTTGGTTATTCAAGTTTTCAATTGACTGTTTTCGCTTTAGTAGTAAAGGATGAATTTTAGTCTGCATACTCGTGTATTTAGTGTAAAGCTCCCTTAAACCCTCTACAGTATCACATGATTCTATTTCATGTTTGACATCTTCTAGGGATAATCCCAGACTGCACCATTGCATCAGTTTTTTACCTGTAGACTGGTTTATTATAAATTCTGGTTTGTCCATGAAAAGTCCTGTTCTGTCCTTGGATGCCTTTGCTAAATGTTTGTCATTGATAAGTTCAAAATTCACGGTAAGTTCATATTCAAACCCTTCCCTCGTGATTTCCTTTGTACCATGTTTAACAACCTTGGTCCTTCCATTTTGATCACTATCCAAGGAGTAATCTATTTTACTTCTTACAGTGGTGATAATATGGCACTTGGACTGTAATATAGCATCAATAAAACTTTGGTGTCTTGGAGAAACTTTGCTCCAATCCTGAAACCTACCTCCCAATTGTTCATGTATTTGTAAACAGCCTCCCTTCCCTTGCCATTCATGGGTTATACTATCAATGATTATAACCTCAATTGAGGCTTTCTCGCACGTTTTAATGGCATTAATATATCTTTCCGGACTGTAGGGCTCATCTAGAGAAAGCACGTTAAAATTGCCCAAATGCGCATATAAATTGGCACTATTGTTCTCTGTATCTATAATGGCTATTTTGGACCAATCATTGGTAATACCATTTGCCAGCAATAGTGCAGAAAATGTCTTTCCAAAACCACTGGCTCCACTTAATCCAAGCCTTAATTTCACTTGGTGCCGTTGCGCTGTTTTTAACTCCATAATTTCTATTTTTAGGGTTTATAATCAATATTATTATACTTTATACTTTTTGAGAATTGCACATAAAAAAAGGACCCCTACTAGTGTAGAAGTCCCTCTATTATCTAGTTGGGTCTTTACTTTTCTATGCCACCACTTCACTGTTAATAACGTTGTTCCTCAAAATATCCTCCTGAGCTGAAATGAATTCATTACGATAGTTCAAAGTGATAACTTCACCAGTATCCTGATTGGTATACTGATAAGGTTCTGTTTCTACCCTTTCAATCCTACCCTCCAACTCCGTCCCAATGGCAGCTTTGCACATATCTTCATTAAATGTACAAGCCACCTTAGCTTCCTTGATTGTAAGGTAGGTTCTGTTGGTTTCTTGACTTGTAACCGCCTCAATACCTCCTTGCACCACAAGTGCATAAAATTCTTTCCCATCCTCTTTTTGATAGGTTTTGTAATCCACAATTTTTACCATGGTTTTAAATTTTTAAGATTAAACAATACGGGGGTAACCCCAAAACCTAAAGAGAGTGGGGGGTGATTTCTAGGTTAATCCGCATTCACCTTGAAAAAAGTTCAAAAAAATTACTGGGAAAAAATTTTTTAGTTAGGGCGTCTACACTCCCTTCTTTTTAATGTCAATTAAGCTTCCTTCCTTAAACTTTAGAAGGAATTCATCTTCATATTCCGTTAAATAATCTGCATGAACATATTTAATCACCTTTCCATGTGGCACACGAATGGTTCCACTAAACCACTGGGCAAATACCCTCTTCTTTCCTGGGAATAAATAATCAAGACCAACATCAACAATCTTTTCATCTTCAATCTTACCACTAAAGTCAACGAGGTAAAGCCGATTATTAATTAACTCCCAACTCCCAATATATCCTCGCCAACAAGCAGTACTAAACAATATAAGTTTCGGCTTAGGTTGCAATTCTTGAAGATATACTGCCAGCGGCTCAGTAGCCATGCCATATTCTTCTCCGTCAATTAGGAGTCTTTCTTTTATTTGGGCGGTCATTGTTTTGAGATTACTGAACCATCATCCATAACAATGCTGGTAATTAAACCCAGACTGACAATAGAATTTTTTTCAGCATATTTTCGAGCCCTTTCTATAGCGGCAAAATTTGGATTATAGATATTGTAACTTACATGATAATTCATATCATTGTTTGTGTCGGACCAAAAAACATCATCAGGATAATAAGAAGCCAGGTGTTGTGGTCCAAGTGGAGAATTTAATTCCATTGTTAAGTCAACATTTCTGAACAACTCATTATTAAATAAGTCTTGGATGACCAAATCATATCTAATGGCGGTAATTTTCCTTAAATCATACTTTTCACTTCTAGAAATGGAAATATCGAATTTAAACTTTTTTTGAGTTGCGCTTATATTTTCCCATCTACAATTTGGGTTAGCAATCTTAGCCAGCTTTTTTATGCTTTGATTTAACTCAATAGAATCTTTTATTCTTTTATTTCTCTCCTTAAAATCAGCAGGCATATAATGAAGATTATATGAAATAAAGTCCCCATATATGGTGTGATCTAGGTTAACAATTATGCTTTCATTTTTCCATTTTAAATCATACAATATTTCAGAATCTCCTTCATTCCAAGGTGAAATTAAAGAATCAGGTTTACCGTACCATTCTGAGTACTTGGCAATGACAGCTTTCTTGACCTGTTCAGAAGAATTCTTAGGATCCAATTCAAAAGCCTGGATTTTTCCAAAGTCATATTCACTTTTATTGAAGCGCATTGAAAATGATATGTTAACGGTATCCTGACTTAAGATATATGTGTACCTATTTATTATACCAATCAGATCTAATGACTCTGTACTATCTGACTGCATATCCTTTTCTGTCAAGAGCTCCATGTCCTTTAAATGGCGTATAAAAGTGTCCTTTGGCATTTCGCCTAATTTAACAGTCCCAAGTGGATCCTTAGATTCATAACAACTAATCATGCAAAAAAAGAAAAGCCATAAATAAATTAAGGTGTATTTTTTGTGTTTCATAATTATAAAATTTTAAAATATGATTAGTGTACCATTCTGGAGATTTTTTAGGAAATACACCTTAGCAGAGTCTAACAATGTTAAGTATGACGTGCTGAAATTAACTCCTATAAATATGTAAATAGTACTGTGCCATTTGATTCTCCTGTGCTTGAATACTTTGTATAACTGCAACTCATTGGATAACCCTCGTTATCATATGTATAGCTAATTTCAAACTCCAGTTCATTATCTTCATAGATTTTCGTAGGATTGTGCTTGAAATTCAAAGGTATAATATCATAGGGGTAAACCTCTAAATCTACAAAGAATCCAAATTCTGACCACAGTGAGTAAAAAGGGTTAATCTTATCATCAAACTCAAAAGTATAGACAGAAGTATGTTCAGTATTTTCTGGACCTATCCTATAAGTTACTACATCCCCCTTGTAATTATATGTTGTGAAGGTACTTTGATTATACTCCCCTTCAACTGTTTCAATAACTGAGGTTACGTTCCCATTTTGATCATAGGTGAACTCATCATTTTTATCACCATCCGAAATCATTTTTAATCTTCCCTTTTCGTAGAAAAATTCCTTTATCTCGTCAAACTGGTTTGTGGAATTTGACACTTTATTATCTGAATTATACTCTATGAATTGCTTCTCACCAATATCATCGAATGTTTGCATAAGATTATTCGTGTAGGTAATTCCTATTGAATCATCAATATCTGTCCATTCTCTATTGTCTACAACACTTTTTAGTAATTTAATGCTCACAACATCTTCTTCATTATTTTTCTCCGATTCGAGAGAGTCACTATCTGAACATGATGTAATGATTAAAGGCATAAGGACTACAAAGCTTAAATAACTTAAATAAGTTTTGATCATAATACTTGGATTTAGTTTTTACAATAATAGTTTTTTGCTGTGTTTGGTTTTTGCGGTTTACCGTATTGTGGAACTTTTTAAATTTCAAATATGGAAAATTAAATTATCAAAACACATATGTGTGTCCGAATTATTTTGCAGTAAACTACACCTTTAGCGTGTGTTTACAGTTGAAGAAAAAGAAATATTGCTCAGGTTAGGCATGAAAATTAGATCTCTTAGAGAAGAGAAGGGCTTGTCGCAATTTCAGTTAGCAACTGAGGCTGATATTCCCAAAAATCAAATAGGTAGAATAGAAAGGGCTGAAATAAACACTACCATACTTACCCTTTCCAATATCGCGAAAGCTTTAAATGTCGATGTTAAAAAATTCTTGTAAATAAATTAGTCTACCAGCCCTTATCTAATTGTTTGTTTTTGTCCATAAGCCTTGTCATCTCCTCACTCACCCTTTTCTGAACCACCTTCCCATAATACTCCTGCGTAATCTTTATACTGGAATGCCCCAATAACTCACTTACAATTTCCATAGGAACATCATTGTAAAGTAGCACAGTAGATGCAAAAGTTTTCCTAGCCATATGATGGCTTATAGGTTTATTTATTCCTGCTATTCCAGCAATTTCTTTTAGATAAGAGTTAATCTTTTGGTTGCTAAATTTGGGTAATGCAAAACCTTCAGTTTCATTGTCATATTTATCTAGAAGGACCTTGGCTTTAGGCAATAAAGGCACAGATATTATTTTACTTGTTTTTTCCCGTTTCATTTGGATCCATTCATTGCCATCAAAGCCCTTAACTATGTGCTCCTTTTTAAGGTTTGCCATTTCATGGTATGCCAATCCGGTATAGCAACAAAAAACAAAAAGATCCTTAACCAGTTCAAGTCTAGGTTGGGCAAATTGATGCTCTTCGAGCAGCTTTAACTCATCTGTAGAAAGAAATACTACTTCTTTCCTGACCCGACCTGGTTTGTGTTGTGCAAATGGATCTTTATCCAAATATCCTTCCGCTACGGCCACCTTAATAGGCTTTCTAAGACGCTGTACTGCTTTATTTACTGTTACTTGCTTCTGATCCTTTACAGTCTTTAAATAATGCTCGAAATCAGCTAAAAATTGAGGATTAAGTTTGTTCAATGGAAAATCCTTCTTTTTATACTCTGAGAAAATAAATGCCTCTAGGTCATTGCAGACATATTCAAATTTTCTCCATGTAGCCTCCTTAATATCCTTATCGATTAATTGCGATTTTTTAGCAAGGAACCTTCTAAAATAGTTAACCACATTGTCCTCCTTCTTTACTATTTTGCCTGCGTACCTGTCAAAAATGTCATTAATACTATAGTCATCGGAAGCAAGTTCCAAAGAGAGAAGAGCATTATTGAGTTTCTGACATATTAAGGACATCTGTCCATTTTTCGATTTACTTTCCAAGTCCTTGCTAAGTACTATTTGCCTTTTAGCATTCCAATAATCTAGATTTACAAATAGACCTGTGGCAAAAGCAAGTCTTTTCTTTTCAAAAGTAATCCTGCAGGAGATGGGGCATAAACCCCTTTGATTCATTTTCGCCTTACTAATTACAAAGCGAATAGATAATTTGTTTTGATTCATAACCAATTGATTTTAGTGTTAAACAATTGGCATGCAATTCGGTTTCATTAAATGGGAACCTCGAGATTTTGAATGGGAACCTCCACGGGAACCTTTTTTCTCAAAATAACTTGGCAAGTTGACTTTTTGTTGGAAAGTGTTCTTATGGTCTTAAACAAAGGTATTCCCAATGTTTACTGACCTAAAACAAAAAAATCCAACCTAAACAAATAGATTGGATTTCTATAAAAAGCTCCCCCTCTTGGGCTCGAACCAAGGACCCTCTGATTAACAGTCAGATGCTCTAACCAACTGAGCTAAGGAGGAGTGTATTTAAAATTCTCTTTTTAACTTAATGATCATTTCAGGATACTTTTTTAAATTTTCTATGTATACCTTACTTTTCATTTTTTTAATATGGGTTTCAATTTTTCTGGCTATGACCCTAGTCTCAACCTCGAAACTCAAATACAGCTCCCAATCATTGGATTGAGAAGTAAATGAACCTTGATATATTCCCATATTGTGCTCATGTATTCTTTGTACTATATCAACCGTTTCTCCAACGTAATATTTTTGAAGACGTTTTGAATACAAAACATAAACCACATAATTCATAATCTCTTAAAGAACGTTTCCTCTAACCTCCCGATAGCTATCGGGATGAGCTAAGGAGGAGTGTATTTTATCGCCTAAGCGGGTGCAAATATAAATGTTTTTTCAAATACGCCAAACAAAAAATGGCTGTTTTACACCTAAATTTTAAAAATATTTATTTATCCTATAAAAACTTCTTGATGATATTCCAGATATCGTTTCCAAATACCACTGCCATAAGCCCCATAAGTATAACAAAACCAATTATTTGACCGGTTTCCAATACTTTTTCGCTTGGCTTTCTGCCAGAAATTATTTCGTACAATAAAAACATTACATGCCCACCGTCCAATGCCGGAATTGGTAGAATATTCAAAAATGCCAACCAAACAGAGAACATGGCCATAAAATTCCAAAAGAAAATCCAATTCCATTTTTCAGGCATCAATTCTACAATTCCAATAGGCCCTTTTACCTGTTTGTAAGCTCCCGTCTTAGTGTTAAATATTACCTTAAATTGCCTTATTTGATCCGTCAATACCTGTATAGTCCTGTTATAACCTGCTGGAATGGCCTCAAGAAAACTATAATTATCGGTAACCCTAAGATCGGTAAGATCTAATTCTATTCCTATTATTCCTTCCTCTGGAACTGTTAGTTCCAAATGCTCGGTAGTACCATTCCTTAAAACGCTAATGTCCAATTTCTGATTTGCCGATGCCCCTATCTTACTTCTAAATTCGTCCCAAAATTTGGTATCCACTCCATTAACCCCTATGATTTCATCACCTGGCAATAGACCAGCCTGCTCCGCTACAGACTCCGGCTGCACCTTGGCAATAATGGCTTTTGATCTATATCCTAAGAAATTTTTACCCTGAGTAGCAAAAACGGTCTCCTTTCCTTCATCCGATAAGGGAACGGTAATTTCCTGTCCATCCCTTTTAACCGTTACCTCATCACCAAGGATAATATCCAAAACCGCCTCGTTGAATTTTCTGGTTTTCTTATCATCTACCCTCAAAATTTGATCCCCCGTCTTCAACCCCAACTGTTCTCCAATAGAGTCTACTACTATCCCGTATTTCAAACTATCCGAAGGAATATAGGTGTCACCATTACTTGCCAACATCGCAGTATATATTACCCAAGCCAACAAAAAGTTGACAATAACCCCACCGGTCATTATGATAAGACGTTGCCATGCCGGTTTGCTCCTAAATTCCCATGGCTGTGGTTCTTGCTTCATTTGCTCGGTGTCCATGCTCTCATCGATCATCCCCGCAATTTTTACATAACCTCCCAAGGGCAACCAGCCAATTCCGTATTCCGTATCCCCAATTTTCTTCTTGAAAAGGGAAAACTTAACATCAAAAAACAAATAGAATTTTTCTACTTTGGTCTTGAAATATTTTGCGGGAAGAAAATGGCCCAATTCGTGTAGAATTACCAAAATGGATATGATAAGTACAAACTGTACAATCTGTATTGCTAACGTCATTAAGTATTTTTTTTAAACTTTTAAAGCGCACAAAAGTACATTATTACGTGGTCTTAAAAAAAAAACTATTATCCCCGAGGGTATTTTTAAGAAAGATTTAGTAGGGATCCCTGTAAACATCCTTGAATAATCTTTACATCTATCCTACCTTTACCAAAAAAAACATGCGTTCGTTTTTTGCCAAATTCAAATTCTTCGGCATTGTTCTACTCATTATTTCCGGGGTAATCATTTCCCTTTTCTACAATGCCCTCCAACCCAAAAAAATATTGCCCGTTTACCAACCTGCCATGGTAAATTTCGAATTGGTGGATAGCACCCTGCAGCATGTAAAAAAATACCATACCATTGCCGATTTTGCCTTAACCAATCAGAATGGAAATTTGGTGACCCAAGAAGATTACCGCAACAAAATTTATATCGCCGATTTTTTCTTTACTACCTGCCCCACAATTTGTCCTATTATGACAAAAAATATGGCCGGAATTCAAGATAAAATTATAAATGACAATGATGTATTACTACTATCCCATTCCGTGACCCCGGACATTGACTCCGTTCCGCAATTGAAAAAATATGCCCTGGAAAAAGGGGTCAAGGATAGCAAATGGAATCTGGTTACGGGCGACAAGCAGCAGATCTATGAACTGGCCAGAAAATCCTATATGGCCGTTAAGACCAGTGGTGATGGTGGTCCTTATGATATGATCCACACCGAAAACTTTATTCTGGTAGACAAGGAGCGTAGGATAAGGGGATTCTACGACGGTACCAAAACGGAAGAAATGGAGAAATTACTAAGCGATCTGGAAATATTGAGATCGTCCTATAAGGATTGATATTTCAAGTAATTCTGGAAAATTAAAAGAACAGAATGATATTTGGCCTTTTGCCATTACAAAACTTCAATTACCAGCTCTGCTCATTTAAAAAAACAGCTACTGCCCACCATTCCAAAGCAACAGGTCATTAAAGCGTCAACTTTTTATAGATTTACCTGATTACTTCATCTTTTTCTTTTATTTTTGTGCTTAATTAAAATCAATCTAAATAAAAATTGACTACAACTGTAGCACATTTAAGGCGAGGGCAAAAGGGAATCATCAAGGAATTTGCTGATGGAATACTTCCTATTAAATTATTGGAATTGGGTTGCCTTCCCGGCAATGAAATAGAATTGGTACAGGTAGCCCCTCTTAAAGACCCCATATATATTAACGTTAACGGCACTCATATCGCTATTAGGCGTTCCATGGCCGCCTTAATAGAGTTAGAAATTACTGAAGATTTCCCACTATGAGCAAACAGATCAAGGTTGCGCTTATAGGCAATCCCAATACTGGTAAAACTTCGGTCTTTAACCAACTTACCGGTTTAAAACAAAAAGTTGGGAACTACCCAGGTATTACCGTCGAGAAAAAGGAAGGCGTCTGTAAACTTCCCCGTGGCGTAAAAGCACATATTCTTGATTTACCCGGTACCTATAGCCTTAATACTACTTCCTTGGATGAAAGTGTGGTGGTAGAACTTTTGCTCAACAAGAATGACAAGGATTTCCCAGATGTTGCCGTCGTCATCAGCGATGTTGAAAACCTTAAAAGAAACCTTCTCCTTTTTACCCAAATCAAGGACCTTAAAATTCCCGTTATCCTGGTCATCAATATGGCCGATCGTATGTCCAGAACGGGCATTTCCTTGGACATAGAACTTCTGGAAGAAAAGCTGGATACCAAAATTGCATTGGTAAGTACCCGAAAAGGAACGGGTATAGACCAAATTAAGGATTTGATCGCCGACTATAAAAACCTATCCATTACTCCCAATGTTGATACGACGGTAATTGCGCCGGATTATTTTGAAAAACTGAAATCAACTTTTCCAAAAGAGGATCTTTATAAACTATGGCTTGTAATTACACAGGATGTAAACTTTATGCCCATAGAAAAGAATCCGATCACCATTGCCGCCTCTTTTGCCACCAAATCCAAATCCGAACTAAAAAGGCTGCAACAAAAGGAAACCATTCTTAGGTATCAATTTATAAATGGTATCCTAAAACAGGCCTATAAAGTGGATATTAATGCCGCTAAGGGACTCAGGGCCACGTTGGACAAGATTTTGACGCATAAAATATTCGGTTATCTTATCTTTTTCGTCATCCTACTGACTATTTTTCAAGCCATATACGATTGGAGCAGTTACCCAATGGATTTTATTGACGAATCCTTTGCTTCTGCCAGTGAATGGGTCAAGGACACTTTACCCCCAGGAGTATTTACCAATTTAATAGCCGAAGGAATCCTTGCCGGGATAGGTGGAATTGTAATTTTTATCCCCCAAATAGCCTTTTTGTTCCTTTTTATTGCCCTCTTGGAGGAATCTGGCTATATGAGCCGGGTTGTTTTTTTAATGGACAAATTGATGCGTCCGTTTGGCTTAAGCGGCAAGAGCGTTGTGCCTTTGATTTCGGGAACGGCATGTGCAATTCCAGCTATTATGGCCACCAGGACCATCGAAAACTGGAAGGAGCGACTTATAACCATTTTGGTTACCCCCTTTACCACCTGTTCTGCCCGCTTACCAGTTTATTTGATCATTATTGCCTTGGTTATACCTGAAGGAAGATTTTTAGGGCTGAGCTATCAGGCATTGACATTAATGCTCCTATATCTTATGGGATTTGGAGCCGCTATATTTTCGGCGATGATCTTGAACAAGATCATGAAGATCAAGAGCAAGACCTTCTTTGTCATGGAAATGCCCAATTATAAACTCCCACTCATTAAGAATGTGGTGTATACCGTTTGGGAAAAAACTAAAAGTTTTGTGCTAGGGGCCGGGAAGATTATTTTGGCCATCTCCATTATACTTTGGTTTTTGGGATCCAATGGGTTTTCGGATAATTTTGCCAATGCCGACGAAATTGTAAGTGAGCAAATTGAAAAACAAGGATTTTCGGATTTTAATAAAACCAATATTGAAAGTACGATGGCTTCCTACAAATATGCACTTCAGGATAGCATTGAAAAAAAAGCTTATGCTTTGGACCACGTTGCTATAAGCGACTCCCTAAGATTGAAAGAAATGGCCTTACAAGAAAAGGCCACCAATCAGGAAATTGCTAGTTATAAACTGGAAAACTCCTATATGGGCTATATGGGCAAGGCCATAGAACCTGTGGTACGCCCATTGGGGTATGACTGGAAAATTGGTATAGCCGTACTTACTTCCTTTGCGGCACGGGAGGTATTCGTAGGTACCTTAGCCACAATATATAGTGTGGGTAGCGATGAGGAGGATACCATAAAGAACAGAATGGCCGCCGAAATAGACCCTAGAACAAAAAGACCCCTATTTAATTTGGCTTCTGGTATTTCCCTATTACTTTTCTATGCTTTCGCCATGCAATGCATGAGTACGCTTGCTATAGTAAAACGTGAGACAAATACCTGGAAATGGCCAGCTGCACAACTAGTATTTATGAGTCTTTTTGCGTATATTGTAGCATTGATTGCATACCAGATTCTAAAGTAATCCGGACGAGCAAAAAAAGAAAAAAATGTAACGGACTTTAGTTCCGATAAGTAAACAAGCGGCTATAAACTTTTATCGGTTCAACGCCCAAAAAGAGTAATAAAAATGAGTATTCTTCAACACATACTGGTCTATATCACAGTGGTCTTGGCATTCGGGTACCTAGTAAAAAAATTCCTGTTGCCAAAATCATTGTTTGCAGGAAAAAAACGCAACTCCAAAGCTTGTGGTGATGGGGATTGTGGATGTCATTAATCCTAATAAAAAACATATTTATCTGCTATTCGTGCTTAATATTACTTTTTGTTAAGTAAAATAAATCTGTCTTAAAATAATCACAAGTGCATTGCTTTCAGAAATCCAATTCCTTAATTTGGCGTTCATTAGATGACTTGTATGCTCAATTTTAAAACCTTATTTCCTATTTTTTTAGTTGCGTTCGCATGCAATTTTAATCAGGCCCAAGTAATTTCCTCTGTAGTAAAAGACTCCGCCACACAACAACCTATTCCCTACGCCACCATCCTACTGTCCAATAAAAAAGGGGTTATTACCAATGAAGAAGGCCGATTTAGCTTGCTCTTAGACAAAAACAGTAAAGACACCGACTCCCTTTTTATTTCCTGTATAGGCTATGAGGGTTTGCGCAAGCCATTGAATCAATTTACGGAATCGGTCATTTTTCTAAGTGCAAAACCCATAGAATTGAATCCTGTAATTGTTAGTAACAAACAATATACTGCCGAAGAGCTTATAGAGCAGGTAAAAGAACATATCGACAAAAATTACAGTACAGCCCTTACCAAAAAACGATTGTTCTTCAGGGATTCCTATCATCAAAACCTTACCAAATCCAATTATACCTTCAAAGAATCCACCATAGCTGCACTCAACGAGAAATTCTTGGACAGTGTCCTGAATACCATCCCAAAAAAATCGAGTCGTTATACCGAAATCTTAGGTGACTTTTATGGCAAATATGAAAAGGACAATCAAAAACTAACACTGATAAAAGCTTCAGAACTATATGATAAGCAAAGTGAGCTGGACATAACGGCTTTGGAAGAAAAGTTCAATGATATTCTAAAGAAAAATATAAAGCACGATTCCTATTTCAAAATTAAATCGGGTCTATTCGGTACAAAAGTGGATGTTGACGAAATATTTACCCCCGAGAATGAAGGTGCAGATGCCGAGGCCTTGAAAAAAGAATTGGAAGAAAAGAAAAAGAAGGAAGAAAATCGAAAAAAGAATTTCGCTTCCTTTAAAAAAGGAAGCTTGGGGAAGATAATGGAAAAACAGTTTTTTCTGAAAGATTCAGACCTCAATTTCATCCATAAAGACAATCGGTACAGTTTTAAAATGGTAGATTTTACCTATATAGGGGATGATGCGGTCTATATCCTGGATTTTGAGCCTAAAAGATCTGCCGACTACAAGGGTAGGCTATATATCCATGCAGATGATTTTGCTATAATCCGTTTAGATTACAGCAATGTTAAATCCTTGAGGACCTTTAAGCTTTTGGGAGTTTCTTTGGACCAACATTTGGACAAGGGCAAGATGATATTTTCCAAGAATGAAGAAGGAGTTTACCATTTACGCTATTTTGAAGAAGAACTGGGCGCAAAGGTGGCCATAAAAAGGCCTTTGAAAATCATTGAACTGAACAAGCGTGTAAAGGGAAGGAACAAACAGAACGAGCTTTCCTTAAAAATAGATATGGCGAGCAGTGGGGTAAACAGGCACGAGGTGATCCTGTTCGATTCAGAAACCATTACTTCCCAACAATTCAATGCCGTTCAGGAAAACAATACAGTACTTCCTACCTATATGCCCAACTACGATCCGGAATTTTGGAAAGGCTATAATATAATAGAACCCAATCAGGCCATAAAGGATTTTACAGCGCAAGTGGAGGTTAATTAGACCCTAAACCAAATTTTGAATAAAGGAATAAAACAATAATCCCCAGCCAATTACCAAAAGTAATCCGCCCAGCGGAGTAATAGGTCCCAGAAACCTGAGTTTTTTACCTTTGGCCGCACTTATGGAAAGACCATAAATACTAAAGGAAAATAGAAACACACCAATTATAAAGCAATAAATCATATAACGTTCCAAGGCTGTTTCCAGATTAAAATTAAATCCTAAAACCAGCAATAAAATGGCATGGTACATTTGATATTTTACTCCAGTTTCAAAACTTTTCAACTGCTGTTCGTTCAAGGTTTTTTTAAGCGCATGTGCACCAAACGCTCCAAAAACCACCGCTAAAAGTCCATAAAGGGAACCCATGATATGAGCTATAAGTACCATAAAAATATTTTAAAAAGGGATTAAACTATTAAGCTAATTGAACTGCATCATTAAATCCAGATCCTTGTTCAAATCAAAAGCGCATTCCTTATAACTTGGAGGACCAAAAGTCTTTAATTTGGCGTTGGAAAAGGCTATGGATTCCTTAGGAATTCCCAACCAATTGGTATCCAGCTTATCGTTGCCGTTTTCATCATGAAAAATGGCCACGGCATATTCCCCTTTGGGAAGATCGAAAATCTTGAAATGGGTGCTTGCCTCTTTAGCCGCTATGCGGTCTACCTTGTATACCTCTTCAAACATTAAAAACCCGTGGGATTTATTGTAAATGGCAATATTGATTTTACCAGTGGAGGATCTAACCCCGCGCACTTCCACAGAGAGACTATATTGGGACATCCCGGAGAAAGGAAGTAAGGTCAGCAGAAGCCAACTATATTTCCTCAAGAAAACGACCAATTGAAAACAGCACATCTATTCTTTTGGGGGATTAATTTTGTTCGACAAAAACCGATACATAGATTCCGTTTCCGTACTATCTGGCATGTTCAAAAATAATTTCATGGAATCTTGATATACCAACCTTATTTTGGGTTGGGATAGTCGATCCACATAAACATACACCTTATTTAGATTTAGGCTATCTTCTTTAAAAACACCTTTTTCCCTTTCCTTAACTGAAAATCCATTGATCCGTTCCATGGAAGGAATCTTTTCCACCATAGTAACACTGTCCATGTCCGTATATGGAATCTTAACGAAATAGATTCCGGATAATATTTCCAATTCCTCCTTTTCGGTCTTTATCCAATTTTTGTAATGTGCCGTAAATGCCAGGGCAACTACAATTATTGTGACCACAATAAGCACGTTTAAAAACCAATGCCTTTTTTCAGTATTTCCCATAATTTAAATGAAGATAGATGATTACACTAACAAACCAAAATTTATCAACTAAGGCCAACATCGAGCATCATCATAATTATAAATCCTCCTATAAAACCCATGGTGGCTATGTCCGTGTACTTGTCCTGTTGGGTTTCCGGGATTACCTCTTCCACCACTACAAATATCATAGCTCCTGCCGCAAAAGATAGCGCATAGGGCAAAATTGGCTGAAAAGTCAGAACCGCCCAAGCACCCAATACCGCAGCGATAGGTTCTACCAAAGCTGAGGCCTGACCGTACATAAAACTCTTTCTTCTACTTAAGCCCTGCCGCCTTAATGGCATGGCAACCGCGAAACCTTCGGGAAAATTCTGAAGCCCAATTCCAAGCGCCAGGGCAACTGCCCCGCCAATAGTGGCCCCGTCAAAACCTGCGGCAACACCCCCAAACAATACCCCAACAGCAAGTCCTTCCGGAATATTGTGCAAAGTAATTGCCAAAGTTAATAAGGTAGTTCTATGCCAGGGTGTTTTAATACCTTCCTTTTCGTTTTCCTTAAAGTTAATATGTAAATGTGGCAATACCTTATCCAAACCAAATAGAAACAATGCTCCCATTAGAAATCCAACCGCGGCCGGAATCACCTTTACGAATCCTTCCCCAGGACTCATTTCTATACCTGGCGCCAATAAACTCCAGAAACTGGCGGCAACCATTACCCCTCCCGTAAAACCAAGCATGCCATCCAATACGGCGCGGTTCATGCCCTTAAAGAAAAATACCAATGAAGCGCCCAAGGCCGTAAGTCCCCATGTAAACAAAGTGGCATAAAATGCAGCTAAAATTGGGTCTATAGATTCAAAATAGTCTATTATCTGATTCATATTTCATCATTGGTTTTAATGTACAAATTAGCTGCAATTACGTGTGAAATTTGCAGATTCCTTCCATCTATCTCAATATTTAATGAACCATCGAACTCCTCTCTCTCCTTCACCCTTATTTGGTTTCCCAAGGCTATCCCGTTCTTGTCCAAAAATTTTAAAAATGTGGCCGATGAGTCCTTGACCCCAACACATACCCCCACAGTATTTATTGGGACTTCACTTAGCAAATCCCTATCCCTTTCTTTAAATCCTCCATTCTTATCCGGTATGGGATCTCCGTGCGGATCAAATTTGGGAAAAGCCAAAAGACGGTCAAGGCTATCTATTAGTTTGTCACTTTTAATATGCTCCAACTGTTCCGCTACCTCATGGACCTCATCCCAGGAAAAATCCAGCTTCTCCACTAGGAAAACCTCCCAAAGCCTATGTTTTCTGATAATCCCCAATGCCGTCTTTGTACCTAAAGAAGTTAAGGAAACCCCTTGGTATCGTTTGTAGTTTACCAAATTTTTTTCGGATAGTTTTTTAATCATGTCGGTAACTGAAGAAGGCTTGGTTTCCATTAGCTCCGCTATGGCATTGGTGGCTACTTCCTGTGTCCCTTTTCTGCCTAAATGAAAAATAGTCTTAATATAATTCTCTTCTGAACGCGTCATTAAATACAATTTATGCAAAAATACATTTTTATTTGTACAAACAAATTTTTAGATTTGCCTAAAATTTAATTTAATTTAATGAAAAATATAATCTGGATATTATTCCTTTTACCACTGTTCCATCTTTTTTCCCAAACCGGAACACTGGAAGGCACGGTTATTTCCAATGGAGATGTATTAGCTTGGGCCACCATACAGCTTAAGGGGACCCAAATTGGCACCACTACGGATGAATCGGGAAAGTATAGGCTAAACGCCCCGTTTGGAACCTATACCGTGGTTTGCCAAAGCATAGGGTACAAATCCAACCTAAAAGAAATTACCCTGGACAATTCCCGACCCTTGCAATTAGATTTTGAATTAAAGGAGGATGTTATGGGTCTGGAACAAGTAGTGGTAACAGGTACCCGGACAGACAAAAGACGTACAGATTCCCCCGTAATCGTAAATTTGATCAATAGCAAAACCTTGGATAATGTAGTGGCAACCAATCTTTCCGATGGCTTAAGATTTCAACCAGGCCTACGGGTAGAAACCGATTGCCAGACGTGTAATTACACCCAATTGCGTATAAACGGACTACAAGGAGGATATTCACAAATATTGATCAACGGTCGACCCATATTTAGTCCGCTTACCGGCTTATACGGTATGGAGCAAATTCCTACCAATATGATAGAACGCATTGAAATAGTCCGTGGAGGTGTTTCAGCACTCTATGGATCTAGCGCCATAGGCGGAACCGTGAATGTGATAACCAAGATTCCGCGGCAAAACGACTATTCCTTTACCTATACCTATCAAAATATGGGGAACAATGCCAACGACCACCTTCTGGTAGGAAACGCAACTGTAGTTAACCCAAAGCGGAATGCCGGCGCCACCTTTTTCGTCAGTAAGCGGGATCGTGACACCTATGATGCCAACGGCGACAATTTTTCAGAGCTGCCACAGCTCATAAACAATTCCTTTGGCACCAACTTCTTTTATCTACCTCAGGAAAACCAAAAGTTGGAGGTAAGCCTTAGTAGCATAAATGAATATAGATATGGTGGTGAGGTAGTGGACAAACCTGCCCACTTGGCACAACAATCTGAAGAACGGACACATAATGTACTTATGGGCAGTTTGGATTATCAAATAAATTTTAATGAAGAAAAAAGTGCACTGATCCTTTATTATGGGGGACAATATACCGACCGTGACCATTATACGGGCATAATCCCAGACGATGAGCCCCAATTGGGGGAATTTTTGGCCGACCCGCCCTATGGCATATCCAATGTTACCACACATCAGGGTGGCACACAATACAATCATAGGTTTAATGAATTTCTAGGGGGCAAAACCGTATTGACCTTTGGATCCGAATTTGTATATGACCAGGTGTTGGATGTTATTGAACCCTATAATTACAAGATAGACCAGACGACTAGGAATTTAAGTGGGTTTGTACAGAACGACTGGGATATTAACACCAAATTAAATTTTCTTTCCGGTTTTAGAGTCGATGACCACAACCTGGTAGACAAAACCATATTTAGTCCAAGGCTCTCATTGCTCTACAAGTGGAATAAGGAAACTCAATTGAGATTGGGATGGGGTACCGGTTTTAGGGCGCCGCAAGCCTTTGATACCGACTTACACATTGCCTTCGCCGGAGGAGGCATCTCCCGTGTTTCACTTTCCGACGCACTAAAGGAGGAACGTTCAAATAGTTTTACCGGATCTATTAATTACGATAAGGCCTCAGAACACTTTATTGCCGGTTTTACCCTAGAGGGATTTTATACCCAACTAAACGACGCCTTCTTTCTCTTCCCCTTGGGAGAAGACGAATTTGGACAACGATTTGAAAAGCGGAATGGTAGTGGTGCTACGGTCAAAGGCATTACCCTGGAAACAAGGGCCAACTTTGATTATTTGCTACAGATCGATGCCGGCTTTACCCTACAGTCCAGCCTCTTCAATGATCCCGTGGAGAATATTGAAGGTCTGGAGGCAAAAAGAGCATTTTTGAGAACCCCAAACGACTATGGTTATGCTACTTTTACTTATACACCCACAAAAAAACTAAGTGCCAGCGCCAATATTGTATATACGGGACCTATGGAAATTGCCCATTTTAGTGGAGAAGGAACAGGTCAGGAGGTAGATGAATACTCCAAATCCCCATCGTTTACGGAACTCAGTCTCCGTTTGGGTTATAACCATGAATTTCCTAAAATAGATACAGGAATAGAGATATTTGGAGGTGTAAAAAATTTAACAAATGCCTATCAGGACGATTTTGATATGGGCAAAAACAGGGATAGCAACTACGTCTACGGCCCTGGAGCCCCAAGAACTGTTTTTATAGGGCTAAGAATAAAATCTTTGTAGGAATAATGGGATCCAAGACAACAATTTTAATATTGATGGTGAATATAATGCTGCCCTGGTCAAATGCTCTTGCCCAGGAAAAAAAACAAGTTAATTGGATCAGCTTTGAACAATTGCACGATTCCCTAAAAGCAAATCCCAAAAAAGTTTTCATCGATTTTTATGCGGATTGGTGTTCACCCTGTCTAAAAATGGATGAAGTAGCTTTCAAAGACCCTAGGGTGGTAGAATTACTAAATAAGGATTTTTATGCTATAAAATTTAATGTGGAAACCACAGATACCATTGTTTTTGGGCAACAAAGCTTTTCTAATCCAAGAGCCAACAGACGTAATCCCGTACATGAAATACCCCTTCTATTGGCCAGTAGAAAGGAGGCGCCCTTTACCCTACCTGCCTTAGTATTAATGGATTCTACTTTTACTGCCCAAGCACGGTATTTCCAATATCTGGATGCCGAACAATTACTGGGGATACTTGAAAAAAAACCTTAAAAATACCTTATATTTCACCTTTATCGGATTTGTAAATTCTACCAATAGAATTTGTACTTTTGGATTACATCCCGAAGACAGAAGCAAAATCATTCCTTAACTCGACTTTAATCCTTGAAACCAGAGCGCATTCCCATGGCAACCTACGATTATATTATTATTGGCGCAGGGGCCTCTGGCCTGTTATTGGCCGATGCTTTGGGCAAGGATAATTTCTTTGCACAGAAAACAATTCTGGTGTTGGATAAGAATTTGAATAAACAAAATGACCGTACCTGGTGTTTTTGGGAAATTGGCCAGGGAGATTTTGATGCTATCCTTCACAAAATCTGGGACCATATTTTTGTCGCAGATGACAAATTTTACAAACGCACTCCAATTGCCCCATATAAGTATAAGATGCTACGTGCAGAGGATTTTTACCATACTTACCGCAACAAAATAAATGGCCATTCCAACATCACTTTTTTGGAAGGGAATGTAAATGAAATTAAGGAAATGGGCCATGAAGTATTGGTCACAACCGATTCCGATACGTTTAAAGGGAAAAAAATATTCAGTAGCATTTTTGATTATAAACCCCTGTTGAAACAAAAAAAATATCCGGTCTTACAGCAACATTTTATAGGTTGGTTTATAAAAACAACGAAACCCATTTTTGATAGGGACCAAGCTACCTTTATGGATTTTTCAGTCCCTCAGAAAGAAAACACCCGCTTTATGTACGTATTGCCATTTTCCGAAACTGAAGCTTTGGTGGAATACACCTTATTTTCTAAAAATGTACTGCCCGACCATGAATATGAAGAGGCTATAAATTCCTATCTTAATGAAGATCTAAATTGTAAAGAATACGAAATATTGGAAAAGGAAAAAGGAAGCATCCCCATGAGCTGTTATAATTTTAATGTCCACAACAGCAAAAACATTTTGCATATTGGGATTGCCGGAGGATGGGCAAAGCCGAGTTCGGGCTATACCTTTATGCGGACATATCAAAAAACAGGAGCTTTGATCCCGTTTTTGAAAAAAGACAAACCGCTAAATACTTTTTTTAAAAAGGATCGATTTTGGTTTTATGACCTATTACTATTGGATATACTCCATAGGAACAACAATAAGGGAAGGTTAATTTTTGGACAACTGTTCAAACAACGGAAAGCCCAAAATATCTTTAAATTTTTAGATGAAAAAACCAGTATTTGGGAGGACTTAAAAATTATAGCGGCCTGCCCCAAAAAAGAATTTATCCAGGCCCTCATACGTAGGGTGTTTTTAATTTAACAGGCTATATTTTATAATATTGATATATACCCGTATATTTTACTCTTTATTAAAACCAAAAATTGCTATGCGCACCATAACCACCTTCAAAACTGCCTTAATTTTATCCCTTTTTGGCGTTTTTGCCATATCCTGTGACAAAAAACCCAAGCAACCTCAGGAACCCCTGTTGGTAATAAAAGAAGATACTACAACTGCCTTAAGTAGGTTTAAGGAAATAAGGGAAAGTGTTCCCGCCCAAGTCGCAGAAGGGTTAACACTGACTTTATGGGCTTCGGATTCCTTGGCTCCCGATCCGGTGGCCATGTCCGTTGATGACGAAGGAAACATTTACCTCACCAGGACCAACCGTCAAAAAAACTCTGAATTTGATATCAGGGGATTTAGACATTGGATGACCCCGTCCATTGCCCTACAATCCGTGGAGGATAGAAAAAACTTTTTACATGAAACCTTCGCTACCGAAAAGAGCAAAGAAAACGAATGGTTAAAAGACCTAAATAATGATAATATTCATGATTGGAGGGACCTTACCGTACAAAAGGAGGAAATCTGGAAATTGGAGGACCAAAACGCTACTGGCTATGCCAATATCGCCACTAGAATTGTGAATGATTTTCACGAGGAACAATCGGATGTTGCCGGAGCTTTATTGGTTAGAAAAAATGATATGTTCGTAGGTATTGCGCCGGATATGTGGAGAATTACCGATGAGGACGGAGACGGAATAATGAACGATAAAACCTCCATTTCCCATGGTTATGGGGTACATATCGGATTTGGGGGACATGGAATGTCTGGAGCCATAGAAGGTCCTGACGGAAGAATCTATTGGGGAATTGGAGATATAGGGGCCAATATTACCACCGCTGACGGAACACATCACAAATACCCTAATCAAGGGGTTATTGTAAGGTCCAATCCCGATGGCAGCGATTTTGAAGTTTTTGCAGCCGGTGTGCGCAATACCCACGAATTTGTATTCGACGAATACGGCAATATTATTACCGCCGATAATGATGGGGATCACCGTGGAGAAAGCGAACGATTGGTATATATTGTAGAAGGATCCGATGCAGGTTGGCGGTCCAACTGGCAATATGGCAAGTACACCGATCCAAAAAACAATGGATACAACGTTTGGATGGACGAAAAACTTTTTGTTCCACGTTGGGAAAACCAAGCTGCCTATATTATACCGCCCATTATGAACTTTCATAATGGTCCTACAGGAATGGCATACAATCCGGGTACTGCCCTGGGAAAAGAATGGAAAAACAAATTTTTCCTAGTAGAGTTTGTTGGCAATCCAAGTAGATCACACATATGGAGTTTCGACCTTAAACCAAAAGGTGCCTCCTTTGAACTAAATACGGAACAAGATATTTTAAGCGGAATTCTCCCCACAGGTATTCGTTTCGCTCCGGATGGAGCACTTTATATTGCAGATTGGATGAACGGCTGGGACACCAAAAATTACGGCCGGGTATGGAAGTTGGATGTTGCAGCGAACAAAAACGACCTGAAGGCTGAAAGGAAGGAAACAGAGCGCTTAATGACTTTGGACTATACAGATCAGAACGTTGAAAAATTAATCCAATTCCTTTCCTATCCCGATATGCGCATTCGACAAAAAGCACAATTCGAATTGGCAGATAGGGACAATAAGGGCCATAAAGCATTTACCGCTGCAATTACACAGAAGGAAAACCAATTGGCCCGGGTCCATGGAATTTGGGGCATTGGACAATTTGCGCGTAAAAATTTGGACAGAGCCGATCCTTTAATGAATCTTTTAAAGGATAGTGACCCAGAAATTGTGGCACAGGCTGCCAAAACCTTGGGAGACGTTAAATATGGTAATGCTGGCAAGGAATTCATATCCTTACTTAAGCATGAAAACGCACGGGTACGATTTTTCGCCGCCCAAGCCCTAGGTAGAATTGCGGAAAAAAATGCAGTTCAGCCGCTTTTGACAATGTTGGAAGCCAATAAGGACGAAGATCTGTATTTAAGACATGCTGCTGTATTGGCGCTGGCAAGAATAGGGGAAACCGCACCGATAATTGCCTTGGCCGACAGCAAAAACAGAAGTTTGCGCATAGCCGCCGTATTGGTATTGAGACGACTACAGAATGAACAGTTAGCCCTATTTTTAAAGGACCAGGATGAATATATAGTTACCGAGGCCGCAAGGGCAATCAATGATGATTGGTCTATTGAACCTGCCTTGCCTGCTTTGGCCTCCTTACTGAAAGAGGAAAGATTTACTTCTGAACCATTGTTGCGAAGAAGTATAAACGCAGCACTTAGGGTTGGAGGCGATAAGGAGCTGGACCTACTTATCGACTTTGCAAGGAGAACCACTGTGTCCAGCACGCTTAGAGGTGAAGCATTGGCAGCCATAGGCACTTGGGCCTCCCCTTCTGTTTTGGATAGGGTAGATGGCCGTTATAGGGGCGAAATTAATAGGGATGCCATTGCCGTAAAACATAAAATAGAAAAATATATTCCCGACTTTTTAAAGGATAGAAACCCGGATATTTTAGTGGCCGCAGCCAAGTCCATAAGCGCCCTCAAGATAAATGGTTACAATGCCCAATTGGCAACTATCATGAAAAACAATACTTCCCCAGAGGTGCGTTCGGCCATGTTAATGGCACTTGGAGACTTAAATTATAGCAATATTGAAGAAGCCATGAGGATCGGTATGGCAGATAAAGATCGGGATGTCCGTACCGTGGCAGTAGGATTGGTAACCCAAGTAGATATTCCCAAAGAAAAGTTGCCCGCTATTGTGGAGCCTATATTTAAAAGTGGATCCATTATTGAACAACAAAAAATGCTGAGCGTGTTGGGGGAAATGCCACTTGAAAAAAGTAAGGATGTACTAAGCTCCTTAATAAAACAAGGAAATAACAAGAAGCTGTCCAATGGGGTTATTTTGGATTTAACGGAGGCCGTTGAAGCCACCCAATCCAAAGAACTAATTGCCCAACTGGGCAAACTTAAATCCCAAGGAGATGGTTTGCAGGCCTATTCTGAAACTTTAAACGGAGGAAACAGAAGGGATGGCTATCAGTATTTCAATACTAATTCTACCGGGCAATGCGTTAGATGCCATGCCGTTGGAGGCGCGGGCGGATCGGTAGGTCCTGCTTTGGACAATATTGGAAACATATTAAGCAGGGAACAGATCCTAGAGGCCTTGATCAATCCTAGTGCACGTTTATCCCCTGGTTACGGTATGGTTACCGTTACCCTGAAGGACGGACAAACCATAACGGGAATTTTGGAAGAGGAAACCGAGGACGAGCTTATACTAAAAACCTCCGATGCAGAACCCATGGAAATTGCCCTTTCCAGAATAGACAAAAGACAAAATATGGCCTCAGGGATGCCACCTATGGGAACCATAATGTCTAAAAGGGAAATTAGGGATGTAGTGGAATTCTTGGCTGGAATGAAAAAGGAATAACTTATATAAGCACGGTAAAATTGTTGTGGTTATATAATACCCTAAACATCTCGTTTCATTAAGGCAGTACCAAACTGCCTTAATATTTCTTTTTTTCCAGGTTCAATGCTCAGCATTTCCAAAATATTAAATGCCTTATCGGTGTAACTTTCTATTTCTTTTATAGTAAGGGACACAGCTCCCGTTTCTTGGAATAATTCTTTAACCGTGTTTATTTTATTGGTGGCATCCTTTGGTTTAATGGAAAAAAGATGTTCCAACTCCTGGGCCTGATCAGGGCTTCCCAATTCCAAAGCCTTCAAGTACAAATAGGTTTTTTTGTTTTCAATAATATCGCCCCCAACCTGTTTTCCAAAGCTCTTGGGGTCTCCAAAAGCATCCAAATAATCGTCCTGTAATTGAAAGGCAATCCCTAGATTAATACCAAAATCATAAATCAAATCTTGGACATCGTCCGATTCATCGGCAATTATAGCTCCCATTTTCATGGCCGCGGCCACTAAAACAGCCGTCTTATTTTGGATCATAATCAGATATTCAGGAATGCTGACATCTTCCCTGTTCTCAAAGTCCACATCATACTGTTGTCCTTCACAAACCTCCAGGGCAGTTTTACTGAACAATTTCATCAATTTCTTATAAGTGGCTGCAGGATAAGTTTCCAGCAACTGATAACTATATATCAACATAGCATCCCCCGAAAGAATCCCGGTATTCATATCCCACTTTTTGTGCAATGTCTGTTTCCCCCTTCTCAATGGCGCCGCATCCATTATATCATCATGTACCAAAGAAAAATTATGAAATACTTCTATGGCCAATGAAGCATCCAAGGCCTTTTTATAATCTCCCCCAAAAATATCGGTGGTCATTAAAGTTAAAACAGGCCTTAGTCGTTTTCCTCCCAAATGGAGAATATAGGAAATAGGCTCATACAGATTTACGGGCTCTTTAATTTTAAACCTGTCCTTCATATGGGTCATAAAATCCGACCTGTATTGTTCAATACTCTGCATAACGGCAATTTTTCTCAAAAATACATTAAAAGAAATCACATACCATAAAGAAACAATTCCCAATGTAAAAAGAAGGAAATGGACTGAAATGTTAAGAAAACGTAAAACTTAGGAAACTTTTTTTGTTTTATAAGTTTCCAATGCTATCTTTGCCAGCTATATGAAAGAAAAAATACTGGAAAAGGCGACGGATATGTTTTTGAATCTCGGATTCAAAAGTGTAACCATGGACGATTTGGCAACTGAAATGGGAATATCCAAAAAAACGATTTACACCCATTTTGAAAATAAGACAAAGTTGGTGCAGGAGTGCACATATAGTCTATTTAACCAAATTAATACAGGAATTGATTTTATATGCGCCAATGACAAGAATCCAATTGAGGAATTGTACGATATTAAGAGATTTGTCATTTCCCATTTAAAGGATGAAAAATCTTCCCCCCAATACCAGTTGCAGAAATACTATCCCAAAATTTTTGCAAATCTTAGGAAAAAGCAATACGAACTAATGCAGGAATGCACGATAAAAAATATTAAAAGAGGTTTGGAACTTGGAATTTACAGGGAAAATTTGAACATCGAATTTGTATCGCGCATCTATATTTCGGGCGTGGCCAGTATCAAGGACGAACGCTTTTTTCCTGAGGGCAATTTCTCTCCAAAAGAATTACAGGATTATTTTCTTGAATATCATTTGCGTGGAATTGTAACACCAAAGGGCAGACAGATACTAAATGATATCATCAATTCTACACATGAATAAAATACCATTAAATGACCCAATCAAAAAACATTAAATCGAATCTTATGAAATACAGCTTTTTAGCACTTTCGATGCTATTTACGGTTACTTGGACCTATGCCCAAGAACAGACATATAGTTTCAGCTTGGAGGAAGCTATTGCCTTTGCCTTGGAGAACAATTATAGCGCCATTAATGCCGATCGGGATTTGTTGGACGCAAAAAAACAAAAATGGGAAACTATTGCGACCGGACTTCCACAAATAGATGGGGCTGTTAGCTATCAAAACCAATTAAAGCAACCCGTATCCCTGCTGCCAGGTGAATTGGCGGGCCAGGAGCCAGGAACTTTTATTCCCATTGTGTTTGGACAACCCCAAACCGCCAATGCCACGGCGACCCTTAAACAACAAATTTTTGACGGGTCCTATCTTGTAGGCATTCAAGCAGCAAAAACCTTTATTGCCTATAGCAATAACAACAAAGAGAAGACTGAACTGGAGGTGCGTAAATCTGTTGTTGAGGCCTATGGTAATGTTCTATTGTCGCAGGAAAGCGTTGCCATTTTGGAAAAAAACAAGGTTAATTTGGAAAAAAATCTTTTTGAAACCGAAAAGCTTTTCGAAAATGGGCTTGGCGATGAAGAAAGCGTGGAACAATTACAGATTACCTTATCCTCCGTTGACAATCAATTAAAAAACTCACTCCGGTTGCAGTCGATTACCCTTCAGATGTTAAATCTCATTATGGGGCTGGACATAGATGCTCCTACACAATTAAAGGAAAAACTTTCCGATTTGGCCCAGGCAACGATACGTTTAGACCTGTTGGAGGAAGATTTGGTATTGGACAACAACATCGATTTTAAAATAGTGAACAATCTAAACCAGCAAAGGGAATTGGAACTTAAGCTTCAAAAAAGTTTGGCCCTACCAACCTTAAATGCCTTTGTTAATTACGGAAGCACCTCCTATAGTGATAAGTTCAACTTCTTTAGTAACGATACCGATTGGTTCGATTCATCGGTGCTGGGGTTAGACCTTCATATTCCAATTTTTAGCTCCTTCGGAAGAAGCGCTAAGACCGCTAGAGCAAAAATTGCTCTTGAAAAAGCCAAGACTCAAATGGCGGAAACGGAACAGAACATTCGCCTCCAACATAAAACCGCGAAGAGCAACTACCTATTTTCTATAGAAGAATACAACACTGCAAGCGAAAATTTGGCCTTGGCAGAACGCATTGAATATAAGAACGAGGTAAAATACACAGAAGGCCTTGCCTCCAGCTTCGAGCTAAGACAGGCGCAAACTCAGTTGTATAATGCACAACAGGAATACCTGCAATCCATGGTAGAGGTAATAAACAAGAAAACCGAATTGGAAACCGTACTTAATAGAAAACTATAAACGCAAAACATCAACCTATCAATAAAACATTATGAAAAAAATATTTCAAATATTCGCTCTGGGTGCCATTCTGGTCTCTTGCGGTTCTGATAATCAACAAACAGTAGATCAGCTTATTTCCAGCGGAGACCTCAACGCATTACGCGCTAAAAAAAGTGAGCTGTTCGAGAAGCAAAAAGTCATGGAGTCCGAACTTAAAAAGTTGGATTCGGTAATAGGATCAATGAGCGGAAATGAAAATCTTCCCTTGGTTACCACGGTTATAGCCAATCCTGTAAAATTTGACCATTACCTGGATCTGCAAGGTGATGTAAAAACGAAACAAAATGTACTTATCTATCCAGAAATGCAAGGTGTATTGCAAAAAGTATATGTAAAAGAGGGCCAAAAGGTGATTAAAGGCCAAATTTTGGCCAGCATAGATGACGGTGGAATGGGCAGTCAACTGGCGCAATTAAAAACTCAAGCACAATTGGCAAAAACCACTTTTGAGCGTCAAAAAAGATTATGGGACCAAAAAATAGGTTCCGAAATTCAGTATCTGCAGGCCAAGACCAATTATGAAGCTACTGAAAATAACGTTAAGCAAATGCAGAGTCAATTAGGGAAATCGACTATTAGAGCGCCATTTTCCGGAATTATAGACAACGTTATCAAGGACCAAGGTACCGTAGTTGCCCCCGGTCCGGGATCAGAGGTATTCAGAATTGTAAACCTATCGGATATGTATATCGTGGTAGAGGTACCCGAAACTTATTTGGGCAGTATAAAAAATGGAAAGGAAGCCAAGGTATATTTCCCTGTTTTGGGTGATAGCGTTATGACCAGTATAAGACAGACAGGAAATTTTATTAACCCTGGCAACAGATCATTTACGGTAGAAATACCTGTTCCCAATGAGTCGGGAAGCATTAAGCCCAACCTTAGCGCCAAGGTACAATTAAACGATTATACCAGCGAAAATGCCATTCTTATTCCACAGAGTATTGTTTCCGAAAATGCAGAAGGGGAACAGTATGCCTATGTAGCTCAAGAATTGAACGCCGACAACGAAGCGGTGGTTAAAAAGATGATTATCACCACTGGCAAGACACAAAACGGATATGTGGAAGTACTTTCCGGCATCAGTAATGGCAATCACATCATAAAAGAAGGAGCCAGAAGCGTAAAGGATGGTCAAAAAGTTAAAGTTTTAAACTAAAAAGTCCATGAGCAAACTACAAAAAAACGCAGACAAAGAATTTAGTCTATCGTCATGGGCTATAGATAACCCTTCCGTTATTTACGTAATGATAGGTATCTTTTTATGGATTGGATTATCGTCTTACTTTGCCATGCCAAGGGAAGACTTTCCGGAAATAATAGAAACGAAGATATATATCAGCACCCCTTATCCAGGTAATACAGCCGAAGATATTGAAAGGTTGATAACGGACCCTTTGGAAGACGAATTAAAGAATATCAGCAATGTGGTGGAGATAGTATCGACATCACAGGAAGATTATTCTATCATCACTGTTGAATTCAATGAAGAAATTACAGTCGAGGCTGCCAAACAAAGGGTTAAAGATGAGGTTGATAGTGAAAAAGCAAGCGAAGACTGGCCTACTTTTAACGGCGCCAAAGTAGAACCCAATGTATTCGACCTCAATTTTTCTGAAGAAGTTCCCATCATGAACATCAACTTTACCGGGGACTATCCAGTGGAAAAATTAAAGGAATATGCGGAGTACCTGCAGGATGAAATTGAAAACCTTCCTGAGGTAAAAAAAGCCGACATCCGTGGAGCCCAGGAAAAAGAAGTTGAGATAGCGGTTGATGTTTATAAAATGATGGCGGCAAAGGTAAGTTTTGACGATGTTATGCAGGCCATTGGCAACGGTAACATGACCATGTCCGCAGGGAATTTGAAGATCGGTGGACAAAGACGTACCATACGCATATTGGGCGAGGTAGAAAATCCAAGCCAGCTGAACGATTTTGTAGTAAAATCAGAAAACGGGGCCGTATACCTAAAAGATATTGCCGAAATACATTTTGATGAAAAGGACAAAACTACCTATGCCCGGGAATTTGGAGAAAGTGTAGTGATGTTGGACGTGAAAAAGCGAGCTGGTCAAAATTCCATATCGGCATCCGATCAAATTAAGGAAATTGTAAAAACCACCAAGGCCAACTATTTTCCTCCAGATCTTCATATTTCCATAGCCAACGATTCCTCAACCAGAACTCTTAACCAGGTAGATGATTTGGTCAACAATATAATTTTTGGAATTATATTGGTGGTAGGCGTCCTAATGTTCTTTTTAGGCTTCCGCAATGCCCTATTTGTTGGTTTTGCCATACCCATGTCCATGTTTATGTCCTTTATGATCCTATCGTGGTTGGGCTATACCCTGAATACCATGATTCTATTTGGAATGATCATGGGATTGGGAATGTTGGTGGATAACGGTATTGTGGTAGTGGAAAACGTATATCGTTTAATGGACGAGGGCATGCCCCGTATTGAGGCGGCGAAAAAGGGTATTGGTGAAATTGCCTTTCCAATTATCATTTCCACCGCCACCACAGTTGCGGCCTTTGTTCCCTTAGGATTATGGCCAGGGATATTTGGTCAATTCATGATTTATTTTCCAATAACCTTATCCGTGGTGTTGGGGTCGTCCTTGTTTGTAGCCATATTTATGAACTCCATGCTGGTTTCCAATTTTATGGATACCGAAGAAAAGGAATTGACCCTAAAGCAGTTGGTACGAATTAGCATCATTATGGGCGGACTCGGGTTATTGATCTTATTGTTCGGTGGAGCCGTGAGAGGTTTTGGCTCGGTAATGATACTTACAGCCGGGATGTTCTGGATATACAAATACGCAGTAAAAAAATGGGCTACACGCTTTCAAAAAAATACCATGACACGTTTCGAAAACTGGTATGAGAAAAGATTGATCCATGCCTTAAGGGGAAAAAATGTATACTGGTATTTTGGAATTACAGCAATGTTGTTGGTAGTTGTTTTTATGCTTTTCGGAATGTCTGTTGGCAGTGGAAGAACAAAAATAGAATTCTTTCCGGACAATATACCCAATGAAATATATGTCTATATAGAGTATCCGGAAGGAACAGCTATAGAAAAGACAAATGAAATTACCCTGAATATTGAAAAAAGGGTCTATGCCATTGTAAATGACAAGGCATATATGGACAATGGGGAAAACTTTATGATGACTACTGCAGTATCGCAAGTAGGTGAAGGAGCGGGTAATCCCTTGGCCGATGGAGGTTCTGCTGCCGAAATGCCCCATAAAGGCAAAATCACTGTCAACTTTAGTGAATTCAAGTATAGGAGAGGGCTGAGCACGGAAGACATCCGTGCCAAGGTTCAGTCTGGACTCAGCGGTATTTATCCTGGTGTTGCCATATCTGTGGAAAAAGAGGCCAATGGCCCACCAGCCGGTTATCCCATTAATATTGAATTGGAAGGGAAGGATTACGATCAGTTGATCAATACAGCAGAGGATATAAGAAACTTTATAAATACTAAAAACATCGCTGGTATTGAAGAAATAAAGATCGATGTCAACAAGAGCAAACCATCCATGCAAGTCGTAGTAGACCGTAAAAAAGCGGGTGAACTTGGGGTTTCTGTCGGACAGGTCGGAAACCAATTGCGTAGGGCCTTATTTGGTGAAAAGGCCGGTATTTTTAAGGAAGATGGGGAGGATTACGATATAAATGTTCGGTTCAGCGAGGATTTAAGGTACAACAAAAGTGCCCTATTCAATCAAAACATCATTTTTAGAGATCAATCCACCGGAAAAATCAAGGAAATTCCTGTTTCTGCGGTGGCTACCGAAAGGAATACTTCTGGTTTTAGTGCTATAAAGCACAGGGACAATAAACGTGTGGTTACCGTATATTCCGGTCTACAACCTGGTTTTACCGATGCTGCAGCCATTGTGGCGGAGATTCAAAAGGAAATGGAGGAGTTTAAGAACCTTCCAACAGGCATAAAAATAGATTATACCGGGCAAATAGAAGAGCAAAACAAGCAGATGATGTTCTTGGTAGGTGCATTTTTTACCGGATTGGGACTTATTATGCTGATACTAATATTTCAGTTTGGCGGTATTTCCAAACCACTTATTATTATGATTGCCATTTTCCTAAGTTTTATAGGGGTATTTGGAGGATTAATGATTACAGGATGGTCGTTTGTGATTATGATGACAATGATGGGCATAATTTCCTTGGCGGGAATTGTAGTAAATAATGGAGTGGTACTTTTGGACTATACCCAGATTCTTATTGACCGTAGGAAGGTAAAACTTGGAATGGATGATAAAGCCCTATTGACTAAGGAAGATGCCACAGAAGCCATCATTAAAGGCGGAAAGGCAAGGCTTAGGCCAGTTCTTCTAACCGCAATTACCACTGTTTTAGGATTGATTCCTTTGGCAATAGGTTTAAATATCGACTTCTTTGCGTTATTTTCGGAATTTAATCCACACATTTACGTGGGAGGAGACAATGTGGTATTCTGGGGTCCTTTGGCTTGGACCGTAATCTTCGGATTAATTGTAGCCACCTTTCTTACTTTGATTATTGTACCGGTTCTATTTAATATTAGCTATAGGATGAAAATTGCCCTTAGAGGAAGCGGCAAGGCTAAAAATGAGGTAGTAACCGCAGCTTAAGATATTTCTAACCAAATAAAAAAGTGCCTATTTAGAAATAGGCACTTTTTTTGTGCCATATTTTGACTTTGGAGATAAGCACTAAAATAAAACTAATTTTAAACCATATTATCGCCTGATCATAAACAAAAAACCCGACGAATATCGCCGGGTTCCCATTTATATAATTGTACTCTACTGTTTATGAATTGCCAATTCTCCAACTCCGTTCCATTGGGTAACATTGGCGATTTTACCATCCAAAAAATCTACCTCCTTAAGCTTCTTAGCATCCCAGAAGAACCATTTCCCAGTTTTCTTTCCTTGGGTATATTCACCCATGGCAATTTTCTTTCCATCCTCATTAAACATCTTCCATTCACCATGAAGTTTTCCTTGTAGAAAATGACCCTCTTGGGAAACTACTCCATTGTCATGAAAATAAGTAGCCTTTAAGACATCACCATCTTGTTCAAAAACTGGTCTTATGTCTTGTGCATTAATTACAACTGAAAATATAAGTGCGAAAACTAGGGTAATTCCTTTCATTTTATTCGGGTTTTAAATTTATCTATAATCTATCAACGTTTTAAAGATACATATATTTTACACAAAATATACATTTAGTTAACATTAAATTTACATTGGAATATTATTTTATTGTGTTTCAATTCCTTGCAAATAAAAAAACTCCCTGAAATAGGGAGTTTAATTTTTAATCGGGAATAAGCGCTTCTGATAATAGCACATCAATCCCTAAAATTTAAAGGAAAGTCCGGCGTTTATAATAGTTCCAGCAAATCCGAACTGATTTACTTCCCATGGGTACTTAAACCTTCCTCCAAGATCAGTAATAACATCCCCTTTCGGATCCAATTCATCAGGATAAACATTCAACAAATTATTTACGGCTATAGTAGCAGAGATTTTTTGTGAAAATTCGTATCCCAATATTAAATCGGTTATAACCTTGCCTGCAAAAACTTGGTCTTTTAAAGGATCCGAACCATGATCCCATTTAACCTCCCCAAAATATGTGTTATTTAATATAAAATTCCATTTTTCAATATTGTAATCAAACCCAAGAAGTATTTTAGATTTAGGACGAACCGTGGTGATTCTAGCTTGTTCCTTTCTATTGAAAATCTCATAACCATTTGCAGCCAATAAACTAGGAGTTTTAATTTGTCCGTCAATCTCAGTTTTATTGAAATTGGCAGCAATAGTCGCTCCCAAATTACCAGCACCCATAGTGATATTCTTATAACTGGCCACTATATCCACCCCAGTGGTATTGGTGTTTACTGCATTAACAAAGAATTTTAAACTAGTTATGTCATTCGCTAATAAAATCTCCTCAACTGGATTATTGTTTGCCTCATCACCATCAAATCCGATTTCGTTGGTAAAGAGCACCCGATCATCTATTTTAACATTATAGAAATCAACTGCAAAAGATAAATTCGTCAATGGACTGTATGTAAAACCTGCGGTGACATTTTTAGAGGTTTCGGCGGTTAACTGTGGCACCCCCAAACCGTCTCTTATTATTGGGTCCACATTATTAAACGTTCCCTGATTGGATATCGTCCCCCCGGACACCAAAGTTTGTATATTGCTCAAATAAATTTGATGTAATGCAGGAGCTCTCCCAGCAGATACCGTCCATTAACCTTCCAAGAAGTATTATCGCCAAAATCACTGAAATCTTCGTATCTCAGTGCCCCTCCTAGGAGTAATTTATCGGTAGGCTCCCACTCCATATCTCCATAAAGCCCATAATTATCTCGGGTAGCTTCAACAGCGTTACTGGGCTGCAATCCTGGAAAAGATACCGCACCCTGCCCAGCATAAGAAGCAGACTCCCCTGCCATGGCAGTAAAACGTTCTCCCCTAACCTCAGCTCCAAAAGCAATGTTGACAGTTCCCAAGTTTTTTGAAAAATCCAAATTGGCTAAGGTGTTGCTAAATGAATAGGCTCCAACATTAAAGGTGGTTGGACTATTGGCTCCCAATGCAACATTTAGGGTGTTTCTAACATCGTAATTAACAGCATTCCTACCATAAGTTCCACTTAAATCTACATCAAAGGAAAACAATTTCCACTTACACCTACCGTGGCATTGTTGTCTCTAATATCCGTTTCAAAAGTTGGTTGAAATCCTTGATAATTAGTCCCAGGTTCATGCAATAAATTAAATGGATCAGAAACCCAGTATGGTGGTCTGTACAAGGCAAAACTTTTACCCTTTCTATAAGTAAGCCCGCCAAAAGTATAAACCTCTCCGTTGCCATTTTTAAACGGAACTCCTGCATTAAAAAATATATCCATTTTTTCAAGGTCTGGCTGACCTATTGTCATTCCCAAATCAGGATTTTCAGCCAACCATGAGCCCCAGTCAGGATCATTTGCAGGCACTCCAAATAAACCATCCTCACCAGGTGTAGCCGACCTGTCCGTTTTTTCCTGGTTATAATAGCCAACGGTTAAGTTCAAATAACCCCCATCTTCTCCTAGTTTTATTGCACTGTTTACATCTGCGGCAAAATTAAAACCATCACCTTCCGTGGTAATTCCGGAACTAATCCCAACTGTAGTGAATTCAACATTTCTTTTCAAAACCATATTAATAACCCCGGCAATGGCATCTGACCCATATTGGGCAGAAGCACCATCACGCAAAACCTCAATCCTTTCTATAGCGGCAGAAGGAACACTTTTAAATCTACCCCTACTTCCCCCTTTCCGGGAGTATCGTTTATATATACTAATGCACTCAAATTTTTACGCTTACCATTTACCAATACCAAAGTCCTACTGGGACCTAACCCCCTTAAATCTGCAGGGTCGAAATGTGCAGTACCATCGGAGATTGCCTGAGTGGTAGAATTGAAAGACGGTACTTTATACGTCAGCATTTTGTCTACGGTAGGTTGACCAGTGCTTTTCAGTTCGGCAACACCTATATTATCAATTGGTACAGGGGATCCTATGACTGTTCTCGGTTTGGAACGGTTTCCCAATAACACCACCTCTTCCAAACCTGTTGCCGATTCCTCCATGGCAATATTTAAAGTGGTTGGACCGGTTACCTGCATTTCCTTTACGGCGTATCCCATTGATGAAAATACCAAGGTTGCAGGAAAGTTATCCACTGAAATTTCATAATTACCATCAAAATCTGTGGTAGTACCGGTTGTGGTACCTTTAATTACCACATTGACACCTGGAAGTGGATCCCCTTGTCCTGAGTCTGTTGCCTTTCCCTTAACAACTCCCTGAGCTACCAAAAACAGAGGTGCCATTAAAAAAAATAAGAACATGTTTTTCTTAATTAATTTCTGTTTCATATTAGTAAGTTTCGTTAGATTTATATACTAAAATACTTAAGTTTTGTTAATATTCTCTAAAAAATTTTAGAATATGATAAAAATTTATAGCCAATATTTCGAATTTCCCAATTGCAGATATTTTTTTCAGCTTACCCTATTACTTCTTACATTTGCCTTTTCATAGATGAAACAAAAAAATGTATAGAAGTCATAATTGCGGTGAATTACGGGAGGCCCATCAACAGGAACAAGTTACCTTATCTGGCTGGGTACAAACGGTTAGGGACAAAGGTTTTGTGATATGGGCCGATTTACGCGACCGATACGGAATTACCCAGCTGATTTTTGATGAGGAACGCTCCTCCAAGGAGATTATGGAAATTGCAAGATCCCTAGGTCGGGAATTTGTAATACAGGTTAAGGGAACCGTTATTGAAAGAACCTCCAAAAACCCAAATATTCCTACCGGAAATGTAGAAGTATTGGTATCGGAAATTAAAATACTCAATAAATCCTTAACCCCCCCTTTTACCATAGAAGACCAAACAGACGGCGGGGAAGATATCCGAATGAAATATCGATATCTGGACATTCGTAGAAATCCAGTCAAAAACAACCTTATTTTTCGACATAAAGTAGCCATAGAGGTCAGGAAACATCTATCCGACCAAGGTTTCATTGAAGTGGAAACGCCATATTTGATCAAATCCACACCAGAGGGTGCCCGTGATTTTGTGGTGCCCAGTAGAATGAACGAAGGTCAATTTTATGCCTTGCCACAATCACCTCAAACATTTAAACAGTTATTGATGGTTGGAGGAATGGATAAGTACTTCCAGATCGTTAAATGTTTTAGGGATGAAGATCTTAGGGCGGATAGACAACCCGAATTCACCCAAATAGATTGTGAGATGGCCTTTGTGGAACAAGAAGATATCCTAAATGTCTTTGAAGGACTTACCAGACATCTTTTACAGGAGATAAAAGGGGTTAGCGTGGACAAATTCCCCAGAATGACCTACGATGAAGCCATGAAGAAATATGGTAACGACAAGCCCGATATCCGTTTTGGAATGGAATTTGGCGAGCTTAATGCCTGTGCACAGCATAAGGATTTTGGCATTTTTAACGAGGCCGAATTAGTTGTTGGCATTGCCATTCCGGGAGCAGCTACCTTTACTAGAAAAGAAATAGATGCGCTAGTAGACTGGGTACGTCGACCACAAATAGGGGCAAAAGGTATGGTCTATGCCAAATACAATGAAGATGGTTCCTTTAAGTCTTCGGTTGATAAATTTTATGACCAGGAAGATCTTGAGAAATGGGCAGAGGCCACTGGAGCAAAACCTGGCGATTTAATATGTGTACTGTCTGGAGACATCAACAAAACCAGAACTCAGTTAAGTGCACTTAGAATGGAAATGGCAGAACGTTTGGGACTGCGTAAAAAAGATGAATTTGCTCCTCTTTGGGTAATAGATTTTCCATTATTGGAACTGGATGAGGAAACGGGTCATTACCATGCCATGCACCATCCCTTTACCTCACCAAAACCGGGACAGTTGGAATTGTTGGATACCGACCCTGGCGCAGTAAAGGCCAATGCTTACGATCTGGTATTAAATGGCAACGAAATTGGTGGAGGCTCTATACGTATTCATGATAAACAGATACAGGCTACAATGTTCAGACATCTTGGCTTTAGCCCAGAGGAGGCAAAGGCTCAATTTGGATTTTTAATGGATGCCTTTCAATTTGGCGCCCCTCCCCATGGAGGTTTGGCATTTGGCCTAGATAGATTGGTGGCCATTTTGGGCGGACAAGAAACTATACGGGACTTTATTGCTTTTCCAAAAAACAATAGTGGCCGCGATGTCATGATCGATGCCCCTGCCCCAATAGATGATACTCAGTTACAGGAACTTCATCTAAAATTGGATTTATAATCATATCTTTAAAATCCTGCTACCTCATTGGATAGCAGGATTTTTTTCAAAATCATGGCAGCATTAAAAAAATCCTGGCTAAACAACTTTTTGGTTTGGCGCGCAAAACATATCTCCCAAAGGCAATTTATTTACATCCTTAGTATTTTGGTTGGGTTTACTTCTGGGATAGGTGCTGTTGTCCTTAAAAATTTAACCCACTTTTTTCAACATCTATTGGAAGGTAATTTGGTGAGATATTACCACAACGCCTTTTATTTTGTTTTTCCTATAATTGGTCTTACCCTTGTTTATTTGATTATTAAATATGTGATTCGCAACAAAGTGAGCCATGGTATTCCTTCCACCCTCTTTGCCATTTCCAAGATGAAGGGAATAATGCGGAAATATCAGATGTTTGGATCAATTCTAACAGCTCCCATTACAGTTGGTTTCGGAGGATCGGTTGGTTTGGAAGGACCTACGGTGGCAACAGGAGCGGCAATAAGCTCCAATATTTCAAGAATGTTCCACGTTAACCAGACCACAAGGAATTTACTTATAGGCTGTGCGGCCGCAGGAGCCATGTCTTCTATATTTAAAGCTCCCATTGCAGCCATTATTTTTGCCATTGAGGTCTTCAGCCTGGATCTAACCATTGCCTCCATGTTACCCTTGCTTTTGGCTTCCCTTTCAGGAATTATAACATCCTACTTTTTCTTTGGGAGCGATGTACTTTTGCCTTTTAAAATTGAGGACGAATTTATAATATCGGACGTTCCCTTCTTTATAATCCTAGGCTTGTTTGCAGGTCTAACCTCCATTTATTTCACAGAAGTATATGAGCGGATCCAAAAAATATTCGACAAAATAGGATCTCCCATCAAAAGGTTGCTCTATGGCGGAATTGCCATTGGAATTTTGGTCTATTTAGTACCCCCATTGTACGGTGAAGGTTTTGATGTGATCAACAACCTAATCAAAGGTAGCCCTGAAAAAGTATTGGAAAACAACATTTTTAATTTAGACCTTTCTCAGGTGTGGGTAGTAATAGGCCTACTTGCCGGATTGGTTTTTTTCAAAATTATTGCCTGTGCCCTGACATTTGGAGCAGGAGGGGTTGGCGGAATCTTTGCCCCAACACTTTTTATGGGAAGCATAATGGGCAATTGCATTGCCAAAGTAATCAACAGTATCGGAATTTTTCCTTACCAAGTTTCTGAAAGTAATTTTACGTTGGTAGGCATGGCCGGACTTATGGCAGGCGTTCTCCACGCTCCCCTTACTGCAATTTTCCTTATAGCAGAGGTCACCGGAGGATATGAATTATTTATCCCTCTAATGATAACCTCTGCAATCTCTTATTCCATTACCAAATACGTGCACCCACATTCTGTCTACAACATGGAATTGGGGCGTAAAGGAGAATTAATTACACATGATAAGGATCATGCCGTACTGACCTTGATGGACATCGATAAGGTAATTGAGGATACTTTTATCCCTATTTATCCTGAAATGAATCTAGGGGAAATTTTGCACGAGGCGGTCGTAAAATCCAACAGAAATATATTCCCGGTAATTGATAGGGAGGACAACACCCTTCTTGGCATCATTTTATTGGATGATATACGCCCCATAATGTTCGATCAGAAATTGTACAAGGAAGTAATGGCCGTTGACATCATGAACACCCCTCCGGATATTATTGAATTGGACAAAGATAAAATGACGGATATTATGGAAAAGTTTCAAAGTAGCGGGGCCTGGAACCTGCCCGTTATTAAGGATGAAAAATATATCGGTTTTATTTCCAAATCCAAGCTGTTGACCGCTTACAGAAGAAAATTAATAAATTTAACCTCCTAAATCCGCTCTTGAGCATGAAATACATCATCACCTTAATTCTTTTGGCTTCCTTGGCTTCAATTATTTATGGGTTTAACATCAATGAGGAAAATAAGGCCTTATCCGATAAATGTATCGGTTTTGGCACCGTAGGAATATTTTTGGTGGCCATGCCCTTATTTCTAATTAAGGTTAGTAAAGGAAAAAAAATGAAGGATTATATGCTTACGGAGGAAAACATCAAAAAAATGCAAGGCAAGGAAAAGAAAACTCCTGATAATCAGTAATTTTTGAAATTTTTTTTAAATCGATTATATTCAGTTTTGCCAAAAAAAACATAAATTAGTAATCTAAACGATTATTATTTTAATTTCATTGCAATGATTGGAACAGTAAAATTTTATAATGAATCCAAGGGATATGGCTTCATTACCAACGACGACACGGGTAAAGACATTTTTGTTCATGCAACTTCATTAAACGGCACTGAACTTAACGAAGGTGACAAAGTAGAATACCAGGAAGAAGAAGGCCGAAAGGGAATAGTTGCTGCACAAGTACAAGTAATTGGCTAATACTATTTATTAAACAAAAATGAAAAACCCTTCGCGAGCGCTAGGGTTTTTTTGCTTTTATCCCCTTAGTTCAGTTCTTGGACTATTTTTCCAATACAAGAATAAATCCATCTGCCCCACTGCCGGAAGTAGAGCTATTTTGATCCAGGAGCAATTTTGTTTCCTCAACCAAAATTCCACCCATCTCCTTGTCGTTTACCAATAAATAATATTTGTCCTTCTCTTGTAGAACTGAATAGGTATAGGTTCCGGTTGACAAGCCGTTATATATTGAATTGGACTCGTCATTATTGACTACCATCAAAGTTCCACCCTTGGCATCGAATTTCCAGACGATTTTCCCTTTTTCAAAATCGTCATCAACGCCTGCGAAACCACCACTTACATTGGTCAGGTTCCAACTCCCTCTAACCAGATCATCGTTCCCATGGCCATTCTCAGTGGTACAACCCAATAGTACGAGCAGTATTCCCAAAGACACTACTATTCCAAGAACCTTCATATTCCAAAAGATTATATATAATTAGACCCATATTCCTTGAAATGGTTGCGTAGTGGATTCTATAATAAATATTAACTAATTCAAATTGCGTTTTTGAATAAAGAACCGTTTTAGAATTTCAGAGGCTTCCTCTTCCAAAACCCCGCTCTGTAATTCTGTTTTGGGGTGTATTTTGGTTCCCATGGCTACAAAACCCCTATCCACGTCCTTTGCCGCATAAACAATCTTTGAAATTTGACTCCAATACAAGGCCCCTGCACACATTTGACAGGGCTCCAAGGTGACATAAAGGGTACAATTGTGCAGGTATTTCCCGCCCAGAAAATTGGCTGCCGCAGTTATGGCCTGCATTTCGGCATGTGCAGTAACATCGTTCAATCTTTCCGTTAAATTGTGTGCCCGGGCAATGATTCTATTCTCAACCACAATAACTGCCCCTACTGGAACCTCCCCTTTTTCAAAAGCGGCCTCTGCCTCTTGTAAGGCTTTTTTCATGAAATAAGTATCATCGAACGGATTGATCATATGAAACATTTTAAGGCACAATAGTAACAAATATTGGCGTAGGGACAAAAAAAATACTATTTGTTTAAAATTTCCAAAAAACCGTTAATGATACCCTAAGAAATATTCAATTCAACATTTAAATACCTTAGTTTTGCGTAACATTTTAAGTATGCCTAGCGGAATTCTACCACATATAAACGACCCTAAGGATATTAGAACCTTAGAAGTAGTCGATTTAATACAACTTGCCCAAGAATTAAGAGGGTTCATAATAGATATTGTAGCTACTAAAGAAGGACATTTAGGAGCCAGCTTGGGAGTTGTGGAACTAACTATTGCCCTACACTATGTATTTGACACCCCTACCGACAAACTAATTTGGGATGTGGGACATCAGGCATATGGACACAAAATACTGACAGGCCGTAGAGAAACATTTAACACCAACAGACAATTAAGGGGCATAAGCGGGTTTCCCAAACGTTCTGAAAGCCCTTATGACGATTTTGGTACCGGACACAGCTCTACTTCCATTTCGGCCATTTTAGGGATGGCATTGGCTTCACAGTTAAAGGGCGAAAAGAATAGACAGCACATTGCAGTCATTGGTGATGCTTCCATTGCCAGTGGTATGGCCTTCGAAGGACTTAACCACGCCGGGGACACCAATGCCAACATTCTTATAATTCTCAATGACAATGCCATAGGAATTGACCCCAGTGTAGGGGCCCTGAAAAAATACCTTACCAATGTTAAAAAAGGGACCGCCAAAGATGAAAACATATTTGAATGTTTAAATTTTAACTATTCAGGCCCTATGGACGGCCACGATTTGGCCTCCTTAATCAATGAATTGAAGAGACTAAAATCTATTGAAGGCCCCAAGCTGCTGCATATTATAACCACCAAGGGAAAAGGTCTCAGAAAAGCCGAGGAAAATCAAGTAGTGTATCACGCCCCTGGAAAATTCAACAAGGAAACGGGTGACCTTTTACCGAAAAATTCGGAAAAGCAGCCTCCGAAGTATCAAGATGTATTTGGATACACCATAGTGGAATTGGCTAAAAAAAATAAAAACATAGTAGGTATAACTCCGGCCATGCCTACAGGAAGCTCCTTAAAATACATGATGGAACAATTGCCCGATAGGGCATTTGACGTTGGTATAGCGGAACAACATGCGGTAACCATGGCAGCGGGTATGGCAGCAGAAGGACTAGTGCCTTTTTGCAACATCTACTCTACTTTTTTGCAACGTGCCTATGATCAGATCATCCATGATGTGGCACTACAGAATCTCCCAGTTATATTCTGTTTGGATCGTGCCGGTATCGTGGGTCAGGATGGCGCAACCCATCATGGCATCTATGATATGGCCTATTTAAGATGTATTCCAAATCTTATTATTTTTGCCCCTATGAACGAAATTGAGCTTAGGGATATAATGTATACTGCCCAACTGGGATTGGGACAACCTATAGCCATAAGGTATCCAAGAGGGAGTGGTGTAATCCTGGATTGGAAACGGGATTTTAATAAAATACCGATAGGAATATCACAAGAATTAAAAAAAGGAACGAAAATTGCGGTACTTTCGATCGGTCATATTGGGAATATGGTGAGCAGTTTGCTGAACAGCCTTAAAGACAATAGCCTTATTGGTCATTACAACATGCGATTTGTAAAACCATTGGACACTGTTATGTTGAACAAAGTTTTATCTACCTATGAGCAGGTCATCACCATAGAGGATGGTTGCAAAATAGGTGGATTCGGAAGTGCGATTTTGGAATATGCAAACGAGATCCATAGTTTTGTTCCCATAAAAATTTTTGGTGTTGAAGATGTTTTTATTGAGCAGGGAACAGTGGAAGAGCTCCAAAAAATGGCTAAAATAGATATTTCGACCTTAAAAAATTATATTAACAACCTTTTGAATTCTGATTAGCATGTACGGTAAAATTTTCATCATTGTCCTTCTGTTTCTAAATTTTAATTTTTTATTTGCCCAAGATACTATACCTGCCCCGCAAGCTCCGGATTCCACCCAAGTGGATTCCATGCGTATAGACACTATTGTAATAAGGACCTTGCAGGACAAAATAAAATATATTCCCCGGGGTGCGGACCTAACCAATCCTGTTGTTTCCTTTAAACGCACCAAACCTCTGGAAGAAAAATATAGGCGTTTCAGTATTCCTTCCTTCTGGGAAAAGGAGAATAAACTTGGATTTAATTTTAGTGAGGTAGCCTTTGTAAACTGGAATGCGGGGGGTAACAATTCCATTTCCGGTTTGGCCAGCGCCAAATTTGTTCGAAATTATAAATTTCGATACGTTCAATTAAACAACAATTTGGATATCCGATATGGCCTTAATGCGCAGGAAGGCTTTAAATTGAGAAAATCCGATGACGCACTGCGGTTTTCCTCCACCTTTGCCTTTAGAAGGGACACCATAAGCAATTGGTATTATTCTGCCAGCGCCGAATTTAGAACGCAGTTCTCCAATGGTTACAAATACCCCAATAGGGATAAACCAATTTCTAGATTTATGGCTCCAGGATATGCTCTTTTGGGAGCTGGTACATCCTATATTCCGGAAGGTAAGAAATTCAACCTACGTCTGGCGCCGCTTACTTTTAAATCTACCTTTGTATTAGACCAAACCTTAGCAAACGGTGGTGCTTTTGGAGTTCAAAAAGCACTGGTGGATACGGATGGCAATATCATAAAGGAGGGCGAAAACGTTTATCTCGAGTTTGGTTTTCTGGTCTCCAATAGTTGGGAAACCGTGGTTTATGACAATGTGAAATTAAATCATAGATTACAGTTATACTCGGACTACGTGAAGAATTTCGGAAATATTGATGTGGACTGGGAATTAAACCTGGACCTGACAGTAAACAAATACGTAAAGGCTTCCATAGGCACCCATGTTTTATATGACCACGATATTATATTCGACGAGGTAAAGGCCGCAGACGGAACCGTTACCACCCCAGGTAAACGCAAAATTCAATTCAAACAATTACTAGGGGTTGGCTTGGTATATGACTTCTAAAGCTGTCTTCCCATAATTTTATTATGGATATGCACCGCTGTACTATCCGATAAACTGGCTACATAACAACAGGTATTCAAGAGAATGGAATATACAGAAGCTGAAGTTTCCCTATAGGATTCTGGCAAAGTAGAAATCATTAATCGGTCGTAATTGGAACTGTTTCCTTCCTTTTCCCGGATTAAAGCCGTGGTGTACACATCCAAAATATCCGAGATGATCTTATAACCGGCTATTTCTTTTTCCAATACTTCCTGGGACTGATATATCTTCTGCACGCTTAATTTAAGAATGTCCTCTATTTGTGCCTTGAACTTACTTTTTTCCATTAAGGAAACCGAGAATTCACCTTTTAGGATAGCATCCTCATTTTCAATAAAAATAGCAATGGCATCCGAAATCAAGGTATTGATCGCCAAAGCCCTTAAATAGCTCAGTCGATCTTCCATATAGATCAACTCGTTATACTTTTTTATATTAATGCTGTCCTTTACCAACTTAATTAAGTATTCCAAAGCATAATCCTCAGAAATAAGTCCTAAATTGATTCCGTCCTCAAAATCTATAATAGTATAACAAATATCATCCGCAGCTTCCACCAAGAAGGTAAGTGGGTGTCTACAAAAACCAACATCCTCTCCTTTACCCCTTGATTCCAATCCCAATTCCTCGGCTAATTCCCTAAAAGAAACAACGTCTTGCTGGAAAAAGCCAAATTTTTTATCTGCAATATGTTTGGTAGGCTTTTTGGGCAACGATTCTTTTGGGTACTTCATAAAAGCGCCCAAGGTGGCATAACTCAGTCGCAATCCACCCTCTACTCCTTTTCGGGTCTCCGTTAACAACTTATAACCATTGGCATTACCTTCGAAATCTACAATATCCTGATATTCCTTCTGAGTTAGGACATCTTTGAATTGTTGACCTTTTCCCGTTTTAAAATATTCCCCAATAGCCTTTTCACCACTATGCCCAAATGGTGGATTTCCTATATCATGTGCCAATGCCGCAGCGGCCACTATGGCCCCGAAATCATTAAACCTATATCCATGTACCTCACTAAGATAGGGATGTCTTTCCAAAATTTTCTTTCCGGCAATCCTACCGAGGCTTCTTCCCACCACAGAGACTTCCAAGCTATGGGTAAGTCGGGTATGGACAAAATCGGTTTTGGATAGGGGTATTACCTGGGTCTTGTCCTGTAGGCTCCTAAAGGCTGCGGAGAATATTACCCTATCGTAATCCACTTCAAAACCCAAGCGGGTTTCATCCTGTTCTTTTCGTATTCTTTTGTGGGTATCACCAAAGCGTTTTAATGATAGAAGTTGTTCCCAATTCATGTTCTCAATTTAGTTGCCGCAAGATACATTTTTAGAAATTCAACACATAATAAAACCCTAATGCACATTCCAGAACCCAAAAACCTCAGATCAATTTTTAACGATAAGTTAATCTTAACATTACAATGGGTTTATTAGTAATCCCCATCTTAGCACTTGTCTATAGACTATTTTGGTTTCATTTTAACTATTAGTTTTTGTCGACTATTGATGTGAAATCGGAAGCTACCTCTGGCCAAGGTAGCTTTTTTATTTAAAGTAATGTTGTTTCTAAGTTAACCTTAAATTAACACATATGTTGGTTCTTTGCGCTCGACAAAAACTAATATATTATGAAAATGAAATGCTTAGCTCTTGGGCTAATAATATGCTCATTTTTCACATCTTATTCCCAAGAAACCAATGCCCCGGAATTTGGCAAGGGTCTTTTTAATTTAGTGGGTAAGGATAGTACTTGGAGTGCAAAGATTGCGGCTAGAATGCAATTTTTGAGTAGTACAACCTGGTCGGAAAATTCGAACGGAGATTTTACGGACCCACACTTTAACGCACTTATCAGGAGGGCGAGGTTAAAATTTGATGGATTTGTATATTCCCCTAAACTTAGCTACAAACTGGAATTGGGTTTATCCAATAGGGATATCTCGGGTGGCTCCGAATACACAAGTGATGCTCCCCGATATATATTGGATGCCGTAGTAATGTGGAATTTTTATCAAAATTTTGAACTTTGGGTAGGACAAACCAAACTCCCTGGCAACATGGAAAGGGTTATTTCCTCTGGAAACCTTCAAATGGTGGATCGCTCCTTGTTGAATGGCCAGTTTACCTTGGACAGGGACATGGGCATACAGCTTAGACACTTCACCAACCTAACGGACACATTTTTAATACGGGAAATAGTCGCCATTTCGCAAGGTGAAGGTAGAAACGTCACCACTGGAAACCTAGGCGGGCATCAATACAGCGGACGTTTGGAACTACTTCCATTTGGCGAATTCAAGGGAGGTGGAGAATATAGCGGTGCCGATTTAAAAAGGGAACAATCCCCAAAACTGATGTTGGCGGCCACCTATAACCTTAATCTGAATGCTGTAAAGACCAGAGGTAGCCAAGGGACTTATATGGTAACCGATTACGGATTTCACAAAACCAATATCAACACACTTTTTCTGGATGCCATGTTTAAATACAACGGATTCTCCTTTATGGCAGAATACGCCCACAGGGATGCCGATGACCCATTTGCTAGAAATTTAGACGGCTCCCTGACAGGCGATGTGGTTCAAGTGGGGCATGGATTAAATCTGCAAACAGGATATCTTTTTAATAACAATCTGGAGATTTCAGGGAGATACACAAACGTAGAATTAAACAATAATATTACTGGTGCAAACCCAGAAAATCAGTACACCTTGGGGCTTTCCAAATATATTGTTGGCCACAAATTAAAGGTCCAAACAGATATTAGTTATCTTTCTGTTGGGAATGGCCCTGAAGAATTGATGTATAGACTTCAACTGGATGTACATTTTTAGCAAAAAATATAACCTTAAGATAACGTTACGAACCTAGAGACTTTAGATATTTGCAAACTATTTTTATAAGATAATGGACAATTTATATTTATTAATGATCATTGCCCTTGCCTTCTTGGCAATAGCAGATTTAGTAGTTGGAGTTAGTAATGACGCCGTAAACTTTTTAAATTCCGCAATTGGCTCCAAAGCCATTTCGTTTAGGACTATAATGATCGTGGCCAGTTTGGGGATAGCCATAGGTGCCATTTTTTCCAGCGGTATGATGGAGGTCGCCCGAAAAGGTATCTTTCATCCCGGTGAGTTCATGTTCAGCGAGATTATGATAATTTTCATGGCGGTTATGATAACCGACATCTTGTTATTGGATTTTTTCAATACTGTAGGGATGCCTACCTCCACCACAGTATCCATTGTTTTTGAACTTTTGGGAGCCTCTGTCGCCATGTCCTTTATTAAAATAGCCTCAAGTGGGGGGGACTATATTGATATTTATAATTATATAAACACTTCAAAGGCTACTGAAATTATTTTGGGCATTTTGCTTTCCGTTGTCATTGCCTTTTCCATAGGAGCCTTAGTGCAATATCTGTCCCGAATTCTACTTTCTTTCGACTTTAGAAAAAAGGCTAAGATCATAGGAGCACTCTTCGGAGGTATAGCCTTGTCCGCTATCACCTATTTCATCCTAATTAAAGGTTTAAAAGGTGCTACTTTCGTAAGTGATGATGTTCTTGATTATATTAAAAACAATACTGGCACCATTATCATAGGAAGCCTCGTGCTTTGGACCATAGTATCTTATATTATTTCGGTGGTGTTGAAATATGACGTTTATAAACTCATTATTATCGTAGGAACATTTGCCTTGGCACTTGCTTTTGCCGGGAACGACCTTGTTAACTTTATAGGAGTTCCAATTGCCGCATGGCAGTCCTTTGAAGCCTGGCAAGCCTCTGGTATTCCTGCTAATGAATTTAGTATGACCGTATTGGCCGACAAGGTCCCTACCCCAACTGTTTTATTATTCGTAGCGGGAATGGTCATGGTTCTTACCCTCTGGTTTTCCAAAAAAGCACGCTATGTAACCCAAACAGAAATTAACCTATCCAGGGAAGGTGAATCAAAGGAACGTTTTCAGCCTAATTTCCTGTCCAGAGGAATAGTAAGATCGGCAATGATGTTATCCACGGTTACTTCAGCGCTTTTACCAAAATCTTTACAGGAAAGAATAGATTCCAATTTTAAAAAACCAGTTATACCCCTTTCCAAGGATAAAACTTTTGAAATGCCAGCTTTTGATATGGTAAGGGCCTCCGTGAATTTGATGGTTGCCGGTATATTGATTTCCTTGGCCACATCTTACAAATTACCATTGTCTACCACTTATGTTACCTTCATGGTGGCAATGGGTTCATCCTTGGCCGATAGGGCTTGGGGGGCAGAAAGTGCGGTTTACCGAGTTGCAGGAGTTTTGAATGTTATTGGAGGTTGGTTCTTTACAGCCATTATCGCCTTTGTATCAGCCGCCGTAATTGTTTCCCTTATCAATATTCATGTTCCGTCAATGGTGGCCGTACTATTATTACTTGCGGTGCTATTGCTTGTAAGAAACTACATTTCACATAACAAAAAGTCCAAGGAAATAAAAGCTGAAGACAGTCTAAGAAAGGCTGAAAGCAGTTCTATCCAAGGCGTGATCGAGGAAAGTGCGGACAATATTTCCAACGTTGCAAAAAGAAGTAACAAAATATACACAAACATCATAGATGGCCTCGCAAAGCAAGATTTGGAGCTTCTGAAAAAGAACAAAAAAGGTGTTCGTAAACTCTCTGATGAAATAGACGAATTAAGAGATCATATTTTCTATTTTATCAAAAATTTGGATGATGCCAGTGTAGGGGCCAGTAATCTCTATATAAACATCTTGGGATATTTGCAGGATATGGCGCAATCATTGGAATATCTCAACAAAATAAGCCATAAGCACATCCACAATAACCACAAAAAATTAAAATACAACCAGATTAAAGAGCTAAAAGAAATAGATCTTGAATTACAAAAATTGCTCAGTGCTACTAAAGCGGCTTTTGAAACTCGGTCATTTAATCGTATAGGTATCATTTTTGCCAGTAAACAAGAACTCTTGGATATGGTATCGCAAAAAATTGAAAAACAAATTGCTAGGACACGTACAGAAGAATCCAGTCCTAAAAATACCACCTTGTACTTTACCTTTCTTTTGGAAACTAAAGATTTCATTAACGCCACTATGAATCTTCTGGAGCTATACTACAAGGAGCACGATAGTACGGTTAAACCTGCAAAACTGGAGGCACAATAAGGTCAATTACAATATGACGATTGAATGAAATACTTATTCCTGCTTATCTTTTTTGCCGCTACCGCCTGTTGTATGGGTCAAAATTTAACGGGTTCGGAACTTCTGGAAAAAGCTATTGCCTATCATGATCCCAACGGTAATTGGAATTCTTTTAAAGGGGTATTTACGGTAAGTATGGAACCCCCAAAAGGGGATAAAAGGATAAGTTACATAGCGATTGATCTGCCAGCCTGCGAATTTAAATTGACCACAAATAAGGAGGGCACGGTCATAGTACAAACTATGGATAAAGGGGATTGCCTTTTAACGCTCAATGGAAATGAAGATATTTCAGATGCCGATAAGGCCGCTCATAATATCTCTTGTGAACGGACCAAAATGATGAAGGACTATTACACTTATCTCTATGGCCTACCCATGAAATTAAAAGATCCTGGAACCATTATTGAGTCCCGTGTAGAACCCAAAACTTTCAAAAACAAGGAATATTTAAGACTTAAAGTAACTTATACCGAAGAAGTTGGGACAGACACCTGGTATTTTTATTTTGACCCTACTACCTATGCCATGGAAATCTATCAGTTTTTCCATAATGAATCCAAAAATGGAGAGTACATTTTACTTTCAGGCGAAGAGATTATAAGCGGCATTAAAATGCCGAAGACCAGGGCATGGTATTACCATAAAAACGATCAGTATTTAGGGACGGATGTCTTGGATAAAAACTCCAATTAAACTATCTATAAAAATTCATTTCATCCATATACTTCCAAACGCTTTCCGGCAGCAAGGGTCTCACATTTTTGCCCAATTTATGTTGCGCCCTTATGAATGTAGATGATATTTCCATGATCGGTGCAGTAACATGGTGTATGTTGCCATGGTCTTTAAACCTATGCTCCACTTTTCCTTCAGAAATCCTAGGGTAGACATAAATGGTATGATTTTCCAGAATAACCTCATAGTTCTTCCATTTGTGCAAGCCCTTTAAATTGTCCTCCCCCATAATCAAACAGAAATCATGATCAACATCATATTTTTCCTGTAAATAAGCTAGGGTAGTCACCGTATAATTAGGTTGGGGAAGATCAAATTCTATTTTACTAGGTTTCAATTTGGGATAATCCTGGGTAGCCTCGACTACCAGCTGATAACGGTGATGATTGTCCAGAAGGGTTTTTTTGGTTTTAAACGGACTTTGAGGGGTTACCACGAACCAGACCTCATCCAAGTCGGAAAATTCCACCATATGATTGGCAATCACCAAATGCCCAATATGAATTGGATTAAAAGTACCGAAATAAAGCCCTATTTTTTTATTCATGCGAAACTTGATTCAGCATCATTTTTCAATGAATTATTCTAATTTTAATATGGAGGAGTTGACATGTAGCGATTAATATCTGCCTAAATTTTATTCTTCATTTCAATGCCTATAAAATCCGCCACCAACTTATGTGCCTCGTTTAGGGCAGTATCCAAATCATAATTTTTAATAACAGTATCAAATTGGGGTGCAGTGGCCAATTCCACCGAAGCCTTGGCTATTCGCATATTAATTTTATCCTCCGATTCCGTACTGCGCTTTTTCAACCTAATTTTAAGTTCATCCACACTCGGAGGCTTTACAAAAACGGCCAGTGTCTGCTCTGGAAATTTCTTTTTTATTCGTAAACCTCCCACAACATCAATATCAAAGATTACATTCTTCCCTTCGGCCCAAAGTCGGTCTACCTCACTTTTTAAAGTCCCGTAGAAATTATCCCTATAGACTTCCTCCCATTCAAGAAAGTCATCGTCCTTTATATGTTGTTTAAATTCGGACAAACTCATAAAGTAATAATGCTCGCCGTGTTTCTCCTTTCCGCGTCTGGGCCTTGAAGTAGCCGAAATAGAAAAAGCCAAATTGAGCTCGGGCTGGTTTAATAGATGTTTAACTATGGTTGTTTTTCCACTACCTGAAGGGGCAGAAAAAATTATTAATTTTCCTCCTTTCATTATAAAACATTAAGCATTTGTTCTTTGATTTTTTCCAATTCGTCCTTCATCTGTACCACTAGCTGCTGCATTGGGGCAAAATTTGCCTTGGAACCAATAGTATTGATCTCCCGTCCAATTTCCTGACTAATGAATCCCAGTTTCTTACCGTTGGAGTCGTCAGATTTCAGCGTACTGGCAAAATAATCCAAGTGATTTAGCAAACGGACTTTTTCTTCGGTAATATCGTACTTCTCAAGATAATAAATAAGTTCTTGTTCAAAGCGGTTGGTGTCCAGGTTGGTCTTAAGGTCAGCAACAGCCTTTTCCAGCCGCTCCCTTATCGTCAAAAGCCTATCTGGGTCCATTTGTGCAACCTTGTCCAATAAATCCTTTAAAACGTCTATTCTGGCTTCAAAATCGGTCTCCAACACCTTTCCTTCTTCCGTTCTAAAAATATTTATTTCCTTGAGAGCTTCCTCCAGCGATTCTTTTATAACCTTATATTCCTCCTCATCAATGTCCTCCCGTTCAGTTTTCATGGTATCGGGCATGCGCATAGCTATTTCCAATAGGCCCATTTCATTCCCAGAAACAATATGTCCCAATTGCTTCATATATTGCCTTACCACCACTTCGTTGACCTCGGAAGAAGTCTCAGCTCCTGTATTTTCTATATAGAGACTAAAATCTATTTTCCCTCTAACCAAAGACCCGGCAATGGTCCTGCGCAATTCCAATTCCTTTTCCCGATAAGTGGAGGGTATTCTGGCATTTAAATCAAGACTTTTACTATTTAGTGATTTGATTTCAATGGTAATTTTTTTCGAAGGAAGTTGAATAACGTGCTTCCCAAATCCTGTCATTGATTGGATCATAAATTATTTTTAAATTTTGTCAAAGGTAAATAAAATTGGGGTTTGTATTCCTAGATGGTCAAGACCTGTGAAAAGTCATTCATTAAGGCCCCAATTACTATTTTGAACACTTCCCTAATGGGGTTTGCCCTCCTTATTCATTCGTCTCCCATTTTTATCAAAATTATGCGCTAATTGCTGTTCGCACCAAAATATGCCTACAAACAAGGCAACTACTAGAAAAAAACCGGAAATACCAAGGGACCAAGGGGGAGAAATGAAATAAGCTGCTGTCCCTACCACTAAGGTTGCCATGCCCGCGTAAATCATCATTTTGGCTCCAATTTTGTTGCCGAAATCCCAAGTCTCCTGGTTCCTCATGCTTTTCCGAGAGCGATAGCCATAAATAAAATTAATGCTTTTGGGAGGGAATGCCTTATAGTACCAGGCAAAAATCATTAATAGTAGACTGGGGGCTGTGGCTCCAAGGAAAAACACCCATTCCATCTAAAGCTCCCGCACCCAAATATTCCTATAACTAACCCTACTATTGTCCCCATGGTCCTGTAGCTTTAAAGGACCCTTGCCGTGTGGTGGGTTCTTGGGCCAGCCTATATAGGGTGTTGTTCCCTTAATCTCAACATTGTCCTGTACCAGAACACCATTATGCAAAACCGTTACTGTTCCTGACTTTATTTTATTGCCATCCTTATCAAACTCGGGCGCATGATAAATGATATCATAAGTATTCCATTCCCCCGTAGGTACGGAGGCCATAGCAAGAGGGGTGTGTTGTTTATATATGGAACCCACTTGACCATTTACATATGTATCGTTATCGTTGTTGTCCAAGACCTGTACCTCGTACAACCCATTTAAAAAGACACCGCTATTGCCCCTACTCTGTCCTTTTCCTTGTATTTCTGCAGGAGATTTCCATTCCAAATGCAATTGGATGCTACCAAAGTTTTGAACAGTTTGTATATCCCCTGTCTTATTATTGACTGTCATACTACCGTCATTGTTTACAATCCACTTGGCCGCAGTACTATCCCTGGAAGAGATCCAGTTGTCCAGATTTCCTCCATTAAAGAGTACAATAGCATCACTTGGAGCTCCTTTAATGGGGTCATGTGGATTTACCACAGGTGGCACCGGCTTATAAAATTCGGTCTCCTCTGGAGTAGTAGGCTCTGTACCGGAGTATTCTCCCTGAACTTCAGTTTCTTTCTCAATTGCCTTTGTGTCTTTTGGCTCCAACGGATCCACGGTGACCTTTTCCTTACAGCCGAACGCCAAAATCAATATAAAAGTGATATAAATAGATTTCATTTTCATAGACTTATCCAATATTGGTTTAATCCAATGATTTTATCTTAATATTTCTGAAGGACACTATGTCTCCGTGATCCTGTAATCCTATTCTTCCAGTTTTATACTTTCCAAAATGTTCCGACCCCTTAAATTTAGACTTGTCGATCATAGCCTCCCATTCCTCACCATGTACCGGGAAGGAAGCTACTTCCGTACCATTTAACACTACATTCCCTTTATTGGTCTTGTGGTTTACTGTGATAACACAGGTATTCCATTCCCCGACCGGTTTGGTAACGTCACCACTAGGACCAACCATATCGTACAAAGCCCCTGCTTGTCGTACAGGTCCATTTTTTGCGTCAGGGTGTTTTTCATTATCCAATACTTGTATTTCCGGTCCGGAATGGTAGGCTTCTGGTAGACTTTCCAATTCCTTTACACCCCAAAAAATTCCGCTATTTCCACCTTCCGAAATTTTCCAATCCAAGGATAGTACAAAGTTGGTAAAGTCCTCCTTGGTCACTAAATTGTATTTCTCTCCTTTTTTACGCTCCTTTGGTGGATAGTAAACCATGGCACCGTCCTCAATCTTCCATGCATCCCCAACACCATCTTCCAAATACCGTTTCCATGCATCAAAATTGGTCCCATCAAAAAGCACCTTCCATTCCCCTTCAATTAGGGCTGTTGGAGGTGGAGTTGTTTTCTCAGAATTGGCAAGGGGATCTGAGTCTAAGTCCATGTTCGTTTTTTCCGTTTTATCTTTACAGCCGATTACCATAACGGCTATCAAGGCACTAAAAATTAATTTTTTCATCTTCTTATTTGTTGAAATTAAAGTCCTAATATTTTCTTCAATACTGTTTTATCAATAGCTGCCCCAGCAAAATCGTCAAAGGTTTTCTCAGTGGCTTCAATTATATGGTCCTGTATAAATTTGGCACCTTCCCTAGCCCCTTGTTCTGGACTTTTTATGCAGCATTCCCATTCCATTACCGCCCAAACATCACAACCGTACTGTGTTAATTTAGAGAAAATGGTTTTAAAATCTATCTGTCCGTCACCCAGTGAGCGATATCTACCTGCACGGTCACCCCAATCATTGAATCCACCAAAGGCTCCTTTTTTACCGGTAGGATTAAATTCGGAATCCTTAACATGAAAAGATTTTATGAATTCGTGGTAATGGTCTATATAAGCAATGTAGTCCAATTGTTGAAGTACAAAATGGCTTGGGTCATAAAGAATATTGACCCTTTTGTGATTTCCGGTAGCAGCCAAGAAACGCTCAAAGGTATCCCCGTCATGAAGATCTTCACCAGGGTGTATTTCATAACATACATCCACCCCTTCCTTGTCAAAATGATTCAGGATGGGCAACCATCTTTTGGCCAGCTCCTCAAAGCCCATTTCTACCAATCCGGCAGGTCTCTGAGGCCAAGGGTGGGCCGTGTGCCATAATAAGGAACCAGAAAAAGTGGCATGTGCATTTAGTCCAAGTCTACGGCTTGCAGTGGCTCCTTTTTTAACAACATCAATGGCCCATTCTGTTCTGGCCTTAGGATTGTTCTTCACCTTGTCCGGCGCAAAATTGTCGAACATAAGGTCATAAGCAGGATTCACTGCCACCAATTGTCCTTGCAAATGCGTTGACAACTCTGTAATCTCGAGTCCGTATGAATTAATCTTTCCCTTTAATTCATCACAGTAGGTCTGACTTTCGGCAGCTTTATCCAAATCGATAAGAAAATCGACCCAAGTTGGTATTTGTATCCCTTTATATCCCAAATCGGATGCCCATTTACACATGCCATCCAATGAATTGAATGGTGCTTTTTCATCAACAAATTGTGCTAAAAATACTGCCGGCCCTTTAATTGTCTTCATTTTGATTTTTTATTAAGTGTAATTGAAAATAACCTTAGTTAACATTTAGGATAAAAATCCTATATTTAAAGTTTGTAGCATATACCTACAAATGCGAAGTCATAAATATAGGAAAAGCATCAGAATTAAAACAAGAAATATAGAATGAATCAAAGTGAAATATTTGATGCCATTGTTGTAGGTACTGGAATTAGTGGAGGTTGGGCAGCTAAAGAACTTTGTGAGAACGGGTTAAAAACTTTGGTTCTGGAAAGAGGACCAATGGTAAAGCATATCGAGGATTATCCCACAATGAACGATGACCCATGGGATTACCCATTAAAAGGTAAATTATCTAAATCGGATAAGGAAAAATATCACATACAAAGTAGGTTGAATTGGGCACCAGATCAGAGCAATAAGCATTTCTTTGTGAACGATTTGGAGCATCCGTACGTTCAAACCAAACGATTTGATTGGATTAGAGGATATCAAGTCGGCGGACGTTCCCTAACATGGGGCAGACAGAGTTACCGTTGGAGTGATATTGACTTTGAAGCCAATAAAAAAGAGGGCATCAGTATTGATTGGCCTGTTCGTTATAAGGACATTTCGCCGTGGTATGACAAAGTTGAGGAATATATAGGGGTAAGTGGACAAGCCCTAGGGCTAAAACAATTGCCTGATGGCAAATTTCAACCCCCCATGAAATTGAATTGTGTAGAAGAAGACTTTCAAAAATCTATAGAAGAAAAATTTGATGATGGTCGTTTGGTGACCATTGGTCGTACGGCGCACATTACCGATCCAAATGCAGATTTTGAAGGTCGTGGAGTATGTCAAAATCGAGATAGATGCTGGCGTGGATGCCCCTTCGGAGGCTATTTTAGCAGCAATTCATCCACTTTGCCGGCCGCAGAAAGAACAGGTAATATGACACTCAGACCCAATTCCATTGTGTACGAAGTCGTCTATGATGATAAAACAAAAAGAGCGACCGGAGTAAAAGTGATAGATGCGGAGACCAACGAAAAAATGGAGTTCAAAGCCCGTATTATTTTTCTTTGTGCTTCAGCAATGGCTTCCGTCGGTATTTTACTGCAATCAAAAAGTGAACGCTTTCCAAACGGTCTTGGAAATGACTCTGATGCCTTAGGAAGAGGAATTATGGACCATCATTATAAATTGGGGGCAACTGCCAAAGTAGATGGGTATTTGGACAAATATTACAAAGGTCGCCGTGCCAATGGTTTCTATATTCCCCGATTCGTAAATATGGACGAAAAGACCAAACGTGATGGGTATATTCGTGGATTCGGATTTCAAGGTACCGCCAGTAGAGGCGATTGGTCGGAAGCCATTGGTGAGTTGGGATTCGGAAAAGAACTCAAAGAAAGTATTCTAAGGCCCGGTCATTGGACGATCGGTGTCACCGGATTTGGAGAATTCCTGCCATATGACGACAACAGAGTTACCTTAAGCCCAACTGAAAAAGATAAATGGGGGCTCCCACAATTGGCGTTTGATGTGGAGTTCAAGGAGAACGAGTTGAATATGCGCAAGGATATCATAAAAGTTATTGTAGAAATGTTTGAAGCGGCAGGATTTAAAGATGTACAATCCTATGAAGAACCTTCCGGGCCAGGATTGGGAATACATGAAATGGGCGGCGCCCGTATGGGGCATGATCCCAAAACTTCGATCTTGAATAAAAATAATCAAGTGCATCTGGTCCCCAATGTATATGTTACCGATGGAGCATTTATGACCTCCTCCAATTGTGTAAATCCGTCATTGACTTATATGGCATTTACGGCCAGGGCGGCAAATCATGCAACCAAACAATTAAAAGCGGGTAAATTTTCATAACATCTTTCGAGAAATAATTAATGTATTTTACCGTTACTGTTAAAACTTAGACCTAATTAGAATGGACAATGCTTCGGCTAGAAATATGTGGGGTGATTTTTTGGACGCCCACTTGGAATTTGCTTTTGAAGAAGCACCTAAAGTGTTTCACTTTAGCGACAATGAACAAGATGCTGACCGCGTAGTGGGACTGGTCATCAAAAACCTTAAGAAAGCGGCCTCCTTTTCCCTTTTGGGCCTACAATATAGAAAAGAGCCACTGCCTAAAATAGGTGCTTTTATGGTAATTACAGATTGGAAAGGCGAAGCCAAGTGCATCATAAGGACTACCTCGGTAAAATTGAAGCCATTTTTTAGTATTACCAAAGAGTATGTACAATTGGAAGGCTTAGGAGACAAAAGTCTAGAGCACTGGAAAAAATACCATTGGGATTATTTTACCCGTGAATTGGCACCTTACGAACGTGTTCCCAGAGACAGTATGATTGTAGTTTGTGTAGAGTTCGAAAAGGTTTACGGATAATTCCAGTGACTTATAATTATAATAAAAAATGGCCGCAATTGCGGCCATTTTTATATCAACTTCCTCTTAAATTATTTCAAATCGATCCAAACGTTGCCTTTTTTGTTGGACTCCACAGTGCTTTCAATAAAATCCAGACCGCGAACACCGTCCAGCATGGTCGGGAATTCTCCATCGTTATATTTTTCACCGCGAATTGCCCTTGCAACACCTAAATAGATATTGGCCATGGAATCAAAAATTCCTTCCGGATGTCCTGGGGGCAATTTAGTTCCCGCCAAGGATAACTTGGAATTATAGGCATGTCCAGGTTTAAAGACCTGAAGAGGTTTATCATCACTTAAGACATACAAATAATTGGGATTCTCCTGCTCCCATCTAAGTCCACCCTTCTCACCATAAATAGCAATGGTAAGTCCGTTTTCTTCTCCTGTAGCCACCTGACTGGAGCGAATAACCCCTTTCACGTGCTTGTCCATACGGATCAAAACCGTACCGTCTACATCCATTTGATTGTCCTCGTACAAATAATTGAAATCTGCTAAAATGGATTTTATGGTCAAACCGGTTGTATATTCGATCATATTAAAGGCATGCACCCCAATATCTCCCATACAAGAACTGATACCAGCCTTTTTGGGGTCTAACCTCCATACCGTTGAACGCTTAGCCCTGTCATGGATAATAGAGTTGATCCAACCTTGGTAATATGCCGCATCTACCTTATGTATTTTGCCAATGGCTCCTGCCTTAATCATCTCCCTCATCTGCCTAACCATAGGATACCCTGTATAAGTGTGGGTAACCGCAAAAACGGTTTTGGCCTTTTCCAAAGTTGCCTGTAATATTTTTGCTTCTTCATAAGTAGTTGTCATTGGCTTTTCACAAATTACATGAAAGCCGTTTTCCAACAACTTTTTGGCCATAGGAAAATGCAAAAAGTTAGGGGTAAGTACAGAACATACCTGAATACGTTCTTCCTTTGGTAGTTTTAATTCCTCTTCCACCAAGGTATCAAAATCCTTATAAATCCTATTGGTGGGCACATCTATTTCCTTGGCAAAAGCAACATTAGCTTCAAAGTCCGGGTTAAAAACTGCGCCAACAATTTCGTAATTGTCATTAATTTGGGATGCCACTCGGTGCAAAACCCCAATAAGGGAGTCTCCTCCACCCCCCAAAATTCCTAGTTTAATTTTCTTGCTCATAATCTATTTATTCCAATTTACTCTTTATATTCTACTTCTTCGTTTTTAAAAAATATTGCGAAAAGCACCATAGCCCCAAATGCAAAAATAGCAGGAAATGTCCAAATATCCGTCCAGCTGTGAACACCTTCACTTAGCAAATAGCTATCGGTTATTTTACCGGCAACCCAAAAACCTATCAGCATTCCTACGCCATAGGTAGCCAAGGTTATCAAGCCTTGGGCGGCGCTTTTAAATTTATCTCCCGCCTTGGAATCCGTATAAATCTGTCCGGAAACAAAGAAAAAATCATAACAAATTCCGTGAAGGGCTATACCCAAAATTAACATGAAAGCCAAATCTCCCGAATTTCCATAAGCAAAAAGGAGATATCTTATGGTCCAGGCCAACATCCCGGCAATCAATGTATTTTTAAATCCAAATTTCTTAAAAAAATAGGGCAATAACAACATAAACAAAACTTCCGAACCTTGGCCAATAGTCATTTTACCCGTTGGATTTTCCATTCCAATCTCCGATAAAAATGGATTGGCATTTTGGTAATAAAAAGCCAAGGGAATACATATTAAAATTGATGAAATAAAGAAAATCAAAAAATTTCTATCCTTCAGGAGTTTCAGGGCATCCAGTCCCAAAATACTCGATATCGATACCTTTTCACCCGTTTTGACCTTTGGAGGTGTTTTGGGCAAGGTAAAACTAAAAAGTCCCAGAACGGCCGAAGCGATCGCAACCATTAAAAAGGTATTTTTCAATAGGCCTTCCCCCCTAGAGGCCTCGGAATCCCAAAGAAACACATAACTAATTATTAATCCGGCCACAATCCAACCTATTGTACCAAAGACCCTAACAAAAGAAAATTCCTTGGCAGGATTTTTCATCTGAGTAAAGGATATTGAATTTACTAGGGCCAAAGTAGGCATATAAAGGATCATATATCCGAGCACATAGGGATAAAATCCGGCAAAGTCTACCGCCGTATACATCTGATACATCATAATGGCGCCCAAAAGATGTAATACTCCCAAAATGCGCTCCGCATTAAAATATCTATCGGCAATCAATCCAATGATAAAAGGAGCAATAATAGCCCCCCAAGATTGCGTTGAATACGCCATAGCCGATTCTGCACCCGTAGCCTTTAGGTTTTGACCCAAAAAGGTACCAAGTGTCACGAACCACCCTCCCCAAATAAAGAATTCGAGGAACATCATTAAGGACAATTGTACTTTGGTTTTTACATTCACGATTCGGCGGGTCTATTTAGCGCTTATAAAAAGCATAATCCAAGACCAAGGGTTCTATAGCGTTATTTCTAAAATCAACGGAAATTTGGGCCCTATGGTGGGTAGAATGGTTTATGATGTGAAACAACATATCTTGAATGGTATTGGTAAACAACCTACCTTGGGTATTCTCATAATCCAATCGCTTTTCAAAACTATCCACATTGGTGATTATCTCAAATGAGCTTCTTTGATTTTCGTAATGTATGTCTCCCCAATCCTTTAACGCTTGTAACTGAAAAACGTCGTACTCTATCTTTTTACCAAGAATTCTAGCATTCCATATATGATGGGCATTTAAAATATGACTGAAGAGCTCCGTTGTTCTATCTGGAACATTCTCCAGCTTTTGGCACTCTTCAATCAATTTCTTATTGCAGTAAAAATTATAATCGAACAGCTGATTAAAAAAAGCCTTCATAGGATCGAATGCTAATTAAGTTCCTTACCGGCTTTTATCAATAGATCCCTAGTGGCAAGAATTCCTTCCTCCTCACTTAAACGACTACCTTCATACTCCACACCTATATAGCCAGTATAACCCGCGTCCTTAACTATTTTTAGAATTCTAGGGTAATCCAATTTAGTTTCATTACCCTCTGCATCAAAATCATAGGATTTGGCACTTACGGCCAAGGCATGTGGCATAAGCTCACTAATTCCTTTATAAATATCATATTCCTCGGCACATCCGTCCTTGGTTCTTTCTATACAGAAATTGCCAAAATCCGGAAGAGTACCACAATTCTCCATATTCACCTTGGTCATTACCTCTGCCAACATAACGGCATTGGAAGACAGACCACCATGGTTCTCCACCAATACTTCAATATTTTTCCCTTTGGCATAGGTGGCCAACTGGGTTAGCCCGTCAACTGAACTGGCGACCCATTCGTTGGGAACTTTACTCCCTGAAAGGTTTACTCTAATGGCATGACAACCCATGGCTGCAGCGGCATCTACCCATTTGTAGTGATTTTCAACAGCTTCCTTTCTCTTTTTGGCATCCGTTGTGGCAAGATCTCCTTGACCGTCGATCATGATAAGCACATTTTGCATACCATGTTTTTTGCTTTCCGCATTACTTTTTTCCACGAAAGCGGCCATGGCTTCCTTGGAAAAATTTGCAGCCTCCAATTCCTTATAATATAATCCGCTTACGTATTCCAATCCTGTAAAGCCCCATTTCTTGGCTTTTTCAGCAAAGGTATAGGGGTCAACACCATCTTCACGAACCATTTTATGCATAGACCATTGGGCCAATGACAATTTAAAAAAAGGTTCCGCAGCTTTCATGGAAACCTCGGAAGCCTCCATATCTTTTTTCGGTTGCTCCTTAGGGGTTTCTTTACAAGAAAAAACAGTCATTGATAAGGCAACCAAAACTACCGCAATTCCCTTAATTTTTAAATTTTTACACTTCATATTACGTTTCGGGATTAAATCCAAGAATTAACAATTACTATAACGTTATAGTGCCATAGTATTAATAAATATAGGGTTTAAATGTAGAAAATTAATTTTATATTTAATAAATTTATTAAATAAACAATTTCATAAATGAGCAAGATTTTTAACAATGAAGTGCAGGATTCTTATGATGCAATTGTCGTAGGTACGGGAATTAGCGGAGGGTGGGCCGCCAAAGAATTGTGTGAAAAGGGGCTTAAAACCCTAGTTTTGGAACGTGGAAGAATGGTAAAACACATTGAAGACTACGAGACTGCAAATATGGATCCCTGGGATTTTCCGAATGCCGGAAAACCCACCAAGGAAGATATTGAAAAACAACCAAAACAGAACAGAACGGGATATACCACAAATGCAGCAAGTCAAATGTGGTTTGTAAATGATTTGGAACATCCCTACAACGAAATAAGGCGATTTGATTGGATGAGAGGTTACCATTTAGGAGGGCGTTCATTACAATGGGGTCGTCAAAGTTACCGTTGGAGCGACATTGATTTTACGGCCAACCTAAAGGATGGCATTGCAGTTGATTGGCCTGTCCGCTATAAGGATATTGCCCCATGGTACTCAAAAGTGGAAAACTATATTGGTGTTAGTGGAGAGGCACTTAACCTGCCCCAGTTACCGGATAGTGATTTTTTGCCACCCATGGAAATGAATTGTGTGGAAGAACAATTTAAAAATAAAGTTACGGAGGGTTTCGATGACCGCGCTGTTACCATAGGTAGAGTGGCACACATTACCGGGACCAAAAATTTTGACGGACGTACCAAATGTCAATACAGAAACCGCTGTATCAGAGGGTGTCCTTTTGGAGGTTACTTTAGCAGTTTGTCATCCACCCTGCCCGCTGCAGAGGCTACAGGAAATATGACTTTGCGAACAGACTCCATTGTTCATGAAGTAATATACGATCCCAATACCAAGAAAGCTACTGGGGTAAAGGTAATAGACAGGTTGACCAAGGAAACATTTGAGTTTAAGGCTAAGGTAATTTTCTTATGTGCCTCCTCTATTGCTTCCACTGCCATCTTAATGCAATCAAGATCTGACCGTTTCCCCAATGGTTTGGGCAATGATTCAGATCAATTGGGCCGCAATATTATGGATCACCATCTAGGTGTAGGTGCTTCCGGTAAATTCGATGGCTTCGAAGACAAATATTACAAGGGTAGAAGACCTAATGGAATATATATTCCGAGATTTAGAAACCTAGGGGGAGCTTCCGATAGAAAAGATTACAAACGTGGCTTCGGTTATCAAGGTGGAGCCAGTAGAGGCGATTGGGAAGAAACGGTTGCAGAACTCTCCTACGGAAAAGACCTTAAGGAAAATATTCTTAAGCCTGGAGGTTGGAGAATGGGCATCGGCGGTTTTGGCGAGGTGCTTCCTTATCAGGATAACAGAATGACCTTGGATTACGATAAATTAGATAGCTGGGGACTACCCACGGTAACCTTTGATGCCGATCTTCAGGAAAACGAATTCAACATGCGTAAAGACATGCAGCAATCTGCAATAGATATGTTGGAAAAAGCAGGATTGCGTGATGTCGAAGGGCATGACGGACCAACAGGTTTAGGCCTGGGCATTCACGAAATGGGTACCGCCAGAATGGGACGTAGCAGAAAAACTTCCGTGCTTAATGGGAACAACCAATTGCATGACGTACCAAATGTTTATGTAACTGATGGGTCATTTATGACTTCGGCCAGTTGCGTAAACCCCTCATTGACTTATATGGCCTTCACAGCTAGGGCCGCTGACCATGCGGTCAAAGAACTTAAAAAAGGAAATATATAATGGATAGAAGAAAAGCACTTAAAAATATGGGGCTGGCGTTGGGATACACCGTTGCCACCCCAACCTTGATCAGCATTGTACAGAGTTGTAAAAAAGACGCTGCAATGGTATGGACCCCAGACTTTCTATCGCCAGCGGAAGGATCTGTTTTAACACATTTGGTAGATATTATACTTCCAAAAACCGATACTCCTTCTGCCTCTGAGGTACAAGTACATATCTTCATAGATCGTTTTGCCAATCAGGTAATGGAAAAAGAACAACAAGATCTGCTAAAAATGACCATGGGAAAATTCATGGACAAAGCTTTGCAAGATTCGGGCAAGAAGGAGATTGGGGATTTAACCCCTAAAGAACTGGAGCCGGTCATGGCCAATGCCCTAAAAATTTCGAAAGAAGATGAGGTTAAACACTTTAAGGCAATTAGCGCTTATACGGAAGCTGTAAAAGCTGGTAAAACAGCCACCATGGATGATGAAGTTTCAAGATTTGCCTTCGCCAATAATTTAAGGGGTCTGACAATTTGGGGTTACAAGTCATCTGAATTTGTCGGGGAGAATGTATTAAGCTATTTGCCGGTACCAGGTGAATTCATTGCTTGCGGTGACCTTCAAGAATTAACTGGGGGAAAGGCCTGGTCACTATAAATTATAATAGTATTAATAAATTAAGAATAAGCTAATAGAGCTAGGATGGCCAAATGGTCAATTAGTTCTATTAGCATTATTTTATAACAAAATTCCAACCATATCCAAAAATGAACATGAAAAGAAGAGATTTTATACAGAAAACAGCCCTTACCAGTAGTGCCGTAACATTGGGAGGATCCCTAGCCTATGGCGCCAAACCTCTAATGAAAACGAAACATTCTTTCAACTTAAAATATGCCCCTCATTTTGGGATGTTTAAAAACCTTGCCGGTGATGATCTTATTGATCAAATAAACTTTATGGCCGATCAAGGGTTTACGGCATTTGAAGACAATGGCATGATGGGGAGGGACATTGCAACACAGACCAAAATAGGTGAAACCTTGGCCAAACGGAATATGACCATGGGCGTATTCGTAGTGGACAAAGGAGGTAATATGGCCAACACCCTTGCTGCCGGTAAACAGGAATACATAGATATCTTTTTGGACGGCTGTAGGAGAGCCGTAGATGTGGCTAAACGCGTCAATGCCAAATGGATGACCGTTGTACCCGGAGGATTCGAAAGAAAACTGCCGATAGGTATTCAAGATGGCAATGTAATTGAGGCCTTAAAACGAGGTGCAGAAATTTTGGAACCGCATGGCCTTGTAATGGTACTTGAACCTTTATCCGATTCTCCTGACCTATACTTACAAAATTCCGATCAAACCTATATGATATGTAAAGGTGTAAACAGTCCTTCCTGTAAGATATTGTTTGATATCTACCACATGCAGAAAACCGAAGGACATCTGATCCACAATATGGACCTTACCTGGGATGAAATCGACTATATCCAAATAGGGGACAATCCAGGCAGAAAAGAACCCACTACCGGGGAAATCAATTATAAAAATGTCTTTAAGTTTATCCATGACAAAGGGTTTAAAGGAGTCTTGGGTATGGAACATGGTAATTCCAAACCGGACAAGGAAGGGGAACTGGCGGTTATCAACGCTTATAAGTCCGAGGATAATTTTTTGTAGCCCAAAACTTTCCCTAGGTTACATTCCAGGATTTTAACGTTACATTTAGAAAGTTTCCATCTTGCTTCTTCGTCATAAGAACAAGATGGAACTTTACATTTACACCATAGCAATTTATCTTATATTCTTCGTTCTAGGACGAATAATATATCACCATCATTTTAAAAAATGACAAGGATATATTATGTTAAATTCTTGTTTTTGAGATTATTATAGTCCATTATCCCGTTTTTGTCGTATATAATTTTAATAAACCATTTAATACGGGGCAAAATGGATAAGTACATCACAATTTTAGTAATTTATTGTATAGCGTTCCTATGTGCGTTTATACTAAAACCCTATATATTCAATCGATAGGCAGCTCATTAATAGATGGAAGAACAACCATTTAGGCCATTCCTTTTACATTACAATATGGAACAAAAAATCCCCAAAGATTACCTTTGGGGATTTTTTGTTGATTAATCCGGAGATTTAAGCCCCTTAGGAGCCGCACATTAAACAATCATCATCGGCCTGACCCTCTTTGGACTTAGCTATCAGTTCCTTCATCTCAGCAGCTGTCATGGGCTGTACCTCCACCTCCTGTTGTGTAGCTGCAGTAGCTTCAACCTTAATGGCCTTGGTTACTTCCGGAGCTACTATACTAACCTCCAAAGGAGCCTCGGCCACAGGCACTTCCTGTTTCTTTGTATTGTCCAAAGTAAATTTAATGGCGTCTGCAGCAGCCTTAGTCCTTAGATAGTACATTCCTGTTTTAAGTCCGCTCTTCCAAGCATAAAAATGCATTGATGTCAACTTGGAATAATTGGCGTTCTCCATAAACAAGTTTAAGGACTGGCTCTGATCTATGAAATAACCACGTTGTCTAGACATATCAATAATATCCTTCATGCTTAATTCCCAAACCGTTTTATACAACTCCTTAATATCCGCAGGAATATTATCAATGTGTTGTACGGAACCGTTCGCACGCATCAATTCCTGTTTCATATTTTCATTCCAAAGGCCAAGACCCACCAAATCTTCCAATAAGTGCTTATTTACAACAATAAACTCCCCAGATAAAACTCTACGCGTGTAGATATTGGAAGTATACGGCTCAAAGCACTCATTATTACCTAATATTTGAGACGTAGAGGCCGTAGGCATAGGAGCTACCAATAAGGAATTGCGGACTCCGTTCTTTTTTACTTCTTTACGCAATTTTGCCCAATCCCATCTTCCGGACAATTCTTCATCCTTTACGCCCCACAAATTGTGTTGAAATTCTCCTTTGGATATTGGAGAACCTTCATAAGTTGAGTAAACCCCCTCCTCTTTTGCCAATTCCATGGAAGCCGTAACAGCAGCAAAATACAAAGTCTCAAATATCTCTTGGTTCAATTCTTTGGCAGCATCACTTGTAAAAGGTAATCTCAACATTATAAATGCATCGGCCAAACCTTGAACCCCCAAGCCAACTGGCCTATGGCGCATATTGGAATTTTCGGCCTCCTTAATCGGATAATAATTTCTGTCTATGACTTTATTTAAATTTTTGGTAACCCGTTTGGTGACCCTAAACAACTCCTTGTGATCAAACTCCCCATTCTTAATGAACATCGGAAGCGCAATGGAAGCTAAATTACAAACCGCCACCTCATCAGGCGAGGTATATTCCATTATCTCAGTACAAAGGTTGGAAGAACGAATAGTACCTAAATTCTGTTGGTTACTTTTCCTGTTGGCGGCATCCTTGTAAAGCATGTACGGAGTACCCGTCTCTATTTGGGATTCCAAGATTTTCTCCCAAAGCTCTCTGGCCTTAACCGTTTTACGTCCTTTGTTTTCTGCTTCGTATTTAATATACAAATTCTCAAATTCCTCACTGTGATGGTTAAAGAGTCCAGGGCATTCGTTAGGACACATCAGTGTCCAATTCTCGTTGGCCTCTACCCTTTTCATGAATAAATCTGGAATCCACATGGCATAAAATAGGTCCCTCGCCCTCATTTCTTCCTTACCATGATTTTTCTTCAGATCCAGAAATTCATATATGTCCGCATGCCATGGCTCAACATAAATAGCAAAACTACCTTTGCGCTTTCCACCGCCTTGATCCACATACCTTGCTGTATCGTTAAAAACTTGTAGCATTGGCACTATACCATTGGAGGTACCATTGGTCCCTGCAATATAGGAACCTGTAGCCCTAACATTGTGGATAGATAGACCAATTCCCCCAGCGGATTGCGAAATTTTTGCCGTTTGTTTAAGCGTATCGTAAATACCATCAATACTGTCGTCTTTCATTGCCAATAAAAAGCAAGAAGACATTTGAGGTTTTGGGGTACCTGAATTAAATAAGGTAGGTGTAGCGTGAGTAAAATATTTTTTGGACATCAACTCATAGGTCTCCAAAGCCGAATCCAAATCGTTTAGGTGAATGCCTATGGAAACCCTCATTAGCATATGCTGTGGTCTTTCTGCAATCTTCCCGTTCAATTTTAAAAGATAGGAACGTTCCAAAGTTTTAAATCCGAAATAATCGTAGCCAAAATCCCGGTTATAAATAATGGTAGAGTCCAGTCTATCCGCATTCTCAGAAACCACTTTGTACACCTCATCGGACAACAATGGCGCTTTTTTACCTGTTCTAGGATTTACATATTCATATAAATCCTTCATGGTTTCCGAAAAGGATTTCTTGGTATTTTTATGAAGGTTGGAAACGGAAATACGAGCGGCCAACTTGGCATAATCAGGGTGTGAAGTGGTCATTGTAGCCGCAATCTCAGCTGCCAAATTATCCAACTCGGACGTGGTTACCCCGTCATAAAGCCCTTCAATTACGCGCATGGCCACCTTCAAGGGATCAACCAGATCGTTTAGGCCATAACACAATTTTCTTACTCTAGCTGTGATCTTATCGAACATCATCAGCTCTTTTCTGCCGTCTCTTTTTACTACATACATGTTGCTACAATTTTTTTAAATGATACATAAGTCTGGGTTATGGCGCAATATGTTAAAAACGTTAACATATCAATTTTGTCGCATAAAAATCCCCTTATAACCCAAAGGGGATTTAAATAATATTATTGTATTTTAAAAATCTGCGTCGAAGCTGATTTTCTGCGAATCGTCGTCCTTATCCTTGTTGTTCGAGACCCCGGCCTTTTGATATTCAGCCACTCTTTTTTCAAAGAAATTGGTTTTACCTTGCAAGGAAATCATGTCCATAAAGTCGAACGGATTGGTTGAATTGTAAACTTTATCACATTCCAACTCCACCAACAAACGGTCTGTTACAAACTCGAGGTACTGTGTCATCAACTTAGAGTTCATTCCTATTAAACTTGCAGGAAGTGATTCTGTGATGAATTCCCTTTCTATATTTAAAGCGTTTACCAAAATCTCGGTTATACGCGCCTTAGGAACCTTGTTGATAAGGTGTTTGTTATGAAGATGAACTGCATAATCACAATGCATCCCCTCATCCCTTGATATTAATTCATTGGAAAAAGTAAGTCCCGGCATCAAGCCTCTTTTCTTTAACCAAAAAATAGAACAAAACGCACCAGAGAAGAAAATACCTTCTACAGCGGCAAAAGCTATAAGCCTTTCTGCGAAACTTGGCGAATCTATCCATTTTAATGCCCAATCAGCTTTTTTCTTAATGGCCGGAAAATTCTCAATAGCGTTAAAAAGCAAATCCTTTTCCTTTTCATCCTTAACATAAGTATCAATCAGTAGGGAATAGGTTTCAGAATGAATGTTTTCCATCATAATCTGAAAACCATAGAAGAACTTCGCCTCCGCATATTGCACTTCACTTACAAAATTTTCAGCAAGGTTTTCGTTCACAATACCATCCGAAGCAGCAAAAAAGGCCAGAATATGTTTTATAAAATAACGTTCATCACTATTCAACTTGTTGTTCCAATCGTTAAGATCGGTATGCAGGTCAATTTCTTCGGCCGTCCAAAAACTAGCCTCACATTTTTTGTACCAATCCCACAAATCATGATGTTTTATAGGAAAAATAACAAATCGGTTAAGGTTTTCTTTCAGAATCGGCTCTATAGCTGCTGACATATCTTATTTAGATTTATAGGGTTTCTTAAACTAAGGCGAAAATTTGCCCTCGGTCGGAGATAACAAAGATTGCAAAATACCCCCAATAACTAAAGCTTAATAAGCATTATTAACTACAAAGTTTTTAACACAAAATGTTGAAATGTATGTTCGCAAGTGATGTTCATTACCTTTATAGAACAAAGGCAATTATAAATAATTGGATCCGTTAGGTTCAAAAAAATAGCACTAAAAAAATAAACCAAAAAGTATATAAAAACATACTATTTGGTTTATGGTTACGCATACCTACTCACACCCATAGGTTTGGTTGAAAAGGTATGCAGTTGTCGCCCATTTCTGTTTCCAAATTAAATTTGAAAAACTATAGGGACAATGCTGCCAAGATCATAAAGACGGAAATAGCCAACATAGCCAAAAAAACTACGCTTATAGCTTTAATATTAGTAGTGTTCATATTAGTGGAGTTAGAGTTAATTTATTGAATCGAGTTTTATCCTGATATTTCATTGGATTTTATGCGACGGGAAATACAATGCTTGTGGTGTTCCTTTGTACAGACATCCAAATTCCTTTTTATAATATCTCCTAAATTTCGCTAAGCTATTATCAGGAAAACAAATATATAGTAGGGATCTAGAAGGCCATGCCTTATATGTAACAAAGTGTGCAAGAAATGTAACATGAATGCAGGATATTACAGTTCTATCGACTCCAGGTACTCTGTAGGTGTTTTCTTGTACACTTCCTTAAAACACTTAATAAAATAAGAGGGAGTGTTAAAGCCCACGGCATATGCAATTTCATTGATCGAGGCATCTGAGGTTTTTAAAATATGGATAGCTCGTTTTAGGCGTTGCGACCTTATGAATGCAGTTGTAGACAGACCAGTATATGCCAAAAGTTTTCGATGCAGCTGCATTCTGCTCATACCTAATTTTGCACAAAAAGCCGCTGCGTTGAATTTGGTATCCAACAAGCATTCCTCCAGAACCTTTTCCAACCTAGTAAGGAATACCTCATCAGTAGGGGTAATAGCAATATCCTTTGCCTCCAAAATCAATTCGTGGCTATACCGTTTGCGAAGCATTTTCCTGGTTCCAATTAAGTTTTCCACACGTGTTTCCAGACTTCTTACCTTAAAAGGTTTGGTGATAAAATCATCTGCCCCGGACAACAACCCTTTCAATTCCTGCTCCTCATCGATCCCTGCCGTAAGCAGAATAATGGGAACATGGCTTGTACGCTCATCGGTCTTTAATCTATTACAAAGCTCTATCCCGTCGCAAACTGGCATGCGGACATCAGAAATAATGAGGTCCGGAACCACTTCCAAGGCAGTTTTTACTCCTTCCAAGCCATTACTCGCTTGCAAGATTCGATACTTGGTGCTCCAAACAGCATAAAGAAATTCACGTATTTCTACATGATCTTCTACAATCAACAAAATAGGCAAGTCCTTTGTCTTCTCGTTCTGCTCCTTAGGATTCTTGGTAGGCACCAAACCTTCTTTATGGTTATTTATGGTAGGAGCATCTATTTCTACTACTTCCTCTATTGCTTCCAAATTTTTAAATTCGGATCTTATTATAGGCAAGGTTACCATAAAATGAATAACCCCGCCCTTTTCCATTTGTGCCGATATGGTTCCTTGATATATATTAATTAGTTCCTTCACTAAGGAAAGACCTACCCCAGCACCATCCGAATATTCGTCCTTCTGGTAAAAACGTGTGAAAAGAAGGTCTATATCCATATCGGAATAATTCTCTACGGTATTTTTTACACTTATCACCACTTTTTCGTCTTTGTTGTTGGCAATAAACTGGCACATACCCTCCTCGCTTACATATTTAAAGGCATTGGAAAGAAGGTTGACAATAATTTTCTCCATTGCATCCTCGTCGAACCAGGCATTGGGCAAAGGATCAATTTCAACCCTATAATCAATGTTCCCCATGGAAGCCCTATATCTAAAGGAGGATGTTAACATCCCCAAAAAAAGTCCGAGATCACCTTCAGCAATCCTTAATTTCAATTTTCCCTTTTCCAGTTTTGCCAGATGTAAGAGTTGATCTACCAAGGCAATTAATCTATTAATATTCCGCTTCATCATAGAGAAATTGGCAAAATCCGTATCGGAAAGGTTGCCTTGCCCCAATTTTACATCAACTGGTCCCGATATTAAAGTCAAAGGGGTCCGGAATTCATGGGAAATATCTGTATAAAGTTTGGACTTAAATTCATTAAGTTCCTTAAATCGTTCTGTCTCCTCTACTTTTAAACGAAGGCTAAGCTGCATGCGCCATCTCCATTTCAGGTAAGCATAAACCCCATATAGCAACATAAAAAACAGAAGCACATAAGCTATCTTGGCCGGGAGTGTTAAATACCAAGGTGCCAATATTGAAAATGAATAGCTAACGGGCACAATGTTCCAAACGCCGTCATAATTACTACTCTTCACCTGAAATTTGTAATCACCAGATGGCAATCTGGTATAGCGGGCGAAGTTCTTGTTCCCTGAAAAAACCCATTCGGTATCAAAATTAACCAGCCTATATTGGTATTGATTTTTTTGGGGAAGGGAATATTGAAGACTGGAAAAGGTAAAGGAAATGGTATTTTGTTTGGCTTCCAAGGCAAGCCCTTCCGTTAAAGGCATGGGAGTATTAAATACATCGAACCCTGTAATCATAGTTTTGGGCAAGATATTATTCTCTTTTAATTCGTTAGGCCTAAACCAGTAAAATCCGTCCAACCCACCAAAATAAAGACTGCCTTCCGAGTCCTTATAGGCCGCACCGGTATTAAACTCAGTAGCCAACCCCTCGTAGTTGGCGTAGTTTACTATATCCGGGGCTTCATCCAATAAGTTGCCTCTTGTAAATTTGGTAATTCCCTTGTTGGAACTCAACCATAAATTACCTTCACTATCGGGCAAAATCCCATAAATAACATTATTGGCCAAGCCGTCCTTTTCACTGTAGTGGTAAAATCGCTTGTTTTTAACATCATATGCATTGAGACCACCACCGTTGGTACCTATCCACAAGATTCCACTGGGTGCGTAATACAAACTTTTTATACTATTCGATGACAGCGAATTTGTATTTGTCAAATACTGAAATGCTCTAAATGTTTCCTTTTTAACATCAAAATAAGCAATTCCATGACTCTCTGTCGCAATCCACAAATTTCCTTCTCCATCTGCCGTGATAGCTCTGATGTTATTACTGGGAATCCCATTCTTGTTCCGTGAGTCATAAGCATATTGACTAATAACCCCATTTTCTTTATCAAATTGAATTAGACCTTGGTCTCGTGTTCCCAACCAGACTCTATTGTCTTTGTCCTCAAAAATACACCAAACGGTATTGGCATTTAATTTGATTTCCGAAGTATTGGAAAAATGCAAAATATTACCCCCCGGTTCCATAATATTTAAGCCTCCCTCCTGAGTTCCTATCCATAAATTATTGTCCCTATCCACATAAAGGCTCATGATACGGTCTGAAGAAATTGTTTTATTGTCTCCAGATATGGCCTTAAAGGTTCTCCAGCTATTGGTGTCGGGACTATACTGTGTAAGTCCCTTGCCCGAGGTACCTATCCAAACAGATTTCTCCTTGTCTACGACAATAGACCTTACCACATCTATACTTACGTCCTCTGGGGTCTGATAATCTGTGAAAGAATTGAATTTTTCCAAATATTCATCGTAATAGCTCATTCCAGCTCCATCCGTACCAAACCACAAAGTGCCAGTATAATCTTCATAGATACTAAGTATATCATTGTAATGCAGAGCGGTGGGGTTATGTTTTTCGGTGACAAAATTGATTATTGAAAACTGTTCAAAATTTACCATATATAGCCCATGACCATAAGTGGCTATCCAAAGTCTATCTTTAGAATCCAAATACAAATCGGTAATATTCAAATCTGTCGGTAATGAATCTTTAAAAGACAAATTGTGGATACGATTCAAAGGGCCTCCGCCCGAAGATCTAAAATAAAGTCCGTCACCAAATGTGCCAATCCATTCCCTTGCCGAACCATCAACAACGATATCACTGAAATTAGCGTCAACCATGATGCCCTGGTTCGTGTGTGCCCGTACGTACCCAAACCTATTGTTACGAGCATCGTATTCCGCCATTTCATCCTCCATTGCCAACAATAAGACTCCTTTATCATTTTGGGTCAAATTGTAAATGGTATTACTGAGAACTGTAGGGGGAATTACTTGTTGTACTTTCTCCTGACCATTTTTTAGAGCATACAATCCATCTGAATAAGTCCCAATCCAAAGATTAAGCTCCCTATCCATAAAAATGGCACTGGCATCGGTCACTCCCGCTAAGGGATCAAAACTATTTGTTTTTGTGTTTAGTTTATACGGTAAACGATCCATGGGGATTATCCAAATATCACCCTTTTTATCGGTATAGACTTTCCCCAAATTACTGTAGTTAGACCGGGTAATATCTACAAAAGCGAAAGGGAACGTTGTAAACATTCTACCATCGTATTTATTTAGTCCATCTTGGGTCGCAATCCATAGATATCCTATACTATCTTGGGTAATAGATATAGCACTGTTCTGTGAGAGTCCGTCCTGTACGGAGAGTTGTCTAAATTTAATCTGGGATTGCGATTGGGCCGTAAAAATGGTATTGAGATACATCACTCCCAATAATATAAATCCCAATAGTGGTGAAGTAATTTTTTTGCCCAAAGCCATCCCTTTCTGTTATAAAACGCTATAACAAGATAAGGTTTATCCAAGAAGAAATCAATCCTACCCTAATATTGATGCTTTAAATGAAGTAATATAGGGAGCTCTAGAACTAAAGACAATTTGTATTTCCTGATTAAAAAAAAAAGTGGCAATTTATTAATCCGTTGTCAATACCAATAAAAAAACTACCAAAAAAAGTGCGATCCAACAGATGAAATGAGATTATGAAATACGAGTATCGGATTCACACGTTTAGGTAGTTCCCCCGAAACCTAAATACTATGCGAATTCCAAAACCTACAAGTTGATTGTGTTTTTCAAACTTACATTTACATCCTTCGGATTGTTTTTAACAATGACATGTTCATATTTAAAACTTAATCCTACAGGACCGCACTTTTTTTGGTAGTTAATTTTTGTTATTTACTCTTATGGCCATTGATTACTATTAATATATTACCTACTTGAAGGATTATTTACAGTTTTAAATACCTAATATCTCCTGTCAGCCCCCGCCTTATTTTCTACTAGGGTCCTATTATGCATATTCGTATCTACCTTGTTCTCCACTAAATTGTTCTCTAGGGAAGTTGTGTTCTTATTATCCGTAATTACAGCAACGACAAGTACTAAAACTAAAACGATAAAGAAAACTATACATTTATTCATCACCAGGTTTTTTTGCACTGTAGGTTATACATAATCATTTATTGGGAAATAATTATGTTAATCAAATGTAGCTGAAATGCACTAATGGATGTTGCTTAATTGTGTAAATGGTAAATTATCCTGTATAAATGACATTGATCAAATTCGAGATGCCTCTTCATTAGTTCCTAGTTTAACCATGGCCAAGATTCTATAAAGATCCAATCTTAAACTATTTGCCACCAACCATACTCAATTCATTTCCATTGACACAAAATATAGGAGGCTTAACAAACAATAGTTTTAATTTTGAGTATCTTTCCTAAACTATGTTAGAAGCAGTATTAGTAGACGACGAAATTAAGGCCCTCCAGAGTCTTTCCTGGGAGTTGACCAACTTTAGTGATGAAATTAAAGTGGTTGCCTCTTTTACGGACCCTATTGAGGCATTAAAATATTTGGAACAGCACCCTCCGGATTGTTTGTTCCTGGATATTGAAATGCCCACTATGGATGGTTTTCAATTTATTCAAAAATTACAAAACAAGGAATTTCCAGTGGTCATCACTACGGCCTATAACCAATATGCTATTAAGGCCCTTAAAAACGAGGCCATTGACTATCTTCTAAAACCGATAGACACGGACGATTTAAATGCCACCATTGCCAAAATAAAAAAGTTCAATAATAAGAATTATACGGCGGAAAAACTGGAAAAAATTTTATTGAAATTCAATTCAGATTCACTTCAAAAAAAGATTACCATCAATACAGACGGGAAATTATTATTTTTACAAAGTGATGAAATTCTTTTTGCGGAATCCGACGGTAATTACAGTACGTTATTTTTAAGCGATGGTCAAAAAATTTTACTTACCAAAAAATTAAAGGAAGTAAATCAAATACTGCCGAAGGATACTTTTTTTAGAATTCACAATTCCTTTATCATCAACCTGAATAAAATAAAGGAATTTCTTAAAACAGATGGTTATGTCATTTTACAATCCAACCATAAAATCCCTGTTTCAAGACAAAAAAAATCCGACTTTTTAGATTTAATATAATCTATCACCATAACATGAATTTTCCCTCCAGCATTTTTTTATTTATACGGAGATTTTTATTCCTAAAATCGAGGGAATTCCTTTTTTTTTTAATTCTTACCTTATTTTGCAGTTCCCAAGGCGTTTCACAGGAGGTTACCGAAGAATTTAAAAGAGTAACGGATAGCTTAATAAACGCTGCCCCTAGAACTTACCAAGAATTGGATTCTATATTAAATTCCAAAAGAAGCGATACCATTTATATGCGCTACTTTAATAATGAAGCCGCAAAAAAACAATATTTATCGGGACAATCATATGCTTTAAACCAATTAGGTAGAAAGTACAGGGATATTTCACAATATACCAAGGCCGTTGCACTTCACCAAAAAGGATTACAGGCCGCTATGGACGACAACAATCTGGAGTTCAGAGTATTTAGCTTAAATATGCTGGGCGTGGTTTACAGGAGAAATGATTCCATTAAAATAGCTTTGGACTATCATCAAGAGGCCTTGGAGTTGGCAGAGTCCGTTTCCAATCCCTCGAACGAACTCAAAAAGAGCATTAACGTATCCTTAAATAGCATTGGAAATCTTTATCTGACCCTTAAACAGTATGAAATAGCTATTTCCCAATTTAAAAGGGCCATGGAATCGGCTAAAGAGCTGGGCAACAAATTGGGATTGGCCATCAATTATCAGAATATTGGTGAATGTTTGGAATATAAGGGAGAATTGGAGGAAGCGCTTCACTACTACAGAACCTCGTTGGATTACAATAATGAAATTGACAATGACAAGGGTAAAATTATTTGCAAAAACAGTATTGCCCAAGTTTATTTAAAACAAAATAAATTGTATGAGGCGGTTGAGATTCTTGAACCTAATCTCCTAGCCGCAGAGATGCTGGGCGATATGTCGATTATCACAGCCATCAACATTAATATGGGCTGGGCGTTGATGGAGTTAAAACAATATGACAAAGCAGAAGAATTTCTCACTTCTGGTTTGGAAATGTCCAAAAAACACCACCTTCCTAGCTCCATTGCACAAGCCTATGCCTTCCTTTCCAAATTATTTACCTACAAGTCAGATTACAAGAACGCATTGGAGTATTACCAATTGGCCGAAAAATTTAACGAAGAAATCAATAGTGAGGTCAATCGACGTTATATAAATGACCTGATCATCAAATATGAAACTGAAAAAAAAACCAATCAAATAGAGGCGCTGGCCAGGGAAAACGAGTTTATCAACCTTCGGCTGCGCAAAAAGACCAATACCTTAATTATTGGCGCATTGGGTATGGCTCTTTTGACTTTTATATTGTATATCCTCTATAGGCAGAAGGAACTTAAGAACGAGAAACAGATACTTACCTTGGAACAAAGCATGTTGCGCAGCCAAATGAATCCGCATTTTTTGTTCAATTCCCTGAATTCCATTAAGCTCTATATCATAAATAACGAAAAGAAGAATGCCGTGCACTACCTCAATAAATTCTCAAAATTGGTGCGCAAAATTCTGGAATCCTCTTCCTTGAAAGAAATATCCTTGGCAGACGAATTGGAAACCATTGACCTATACATGAACATCGAGAATATTAGATTTTCCAACGAAATAAATTTCAAGGTACGTGTGGAGGAACCCATAGATGAGCACACCGTTAAGATTCCTTCGCTAATTCTTCAACCATTTCTGGAAAATGCCCTGTGGCATGGGCTTTCCTCCAAAGAAGGGGAAAAAAATATACTACTGCACGTAAGTCGGGAAAACGATAAGTTTATTCAAATAAGTATTACCGACAACGGCGTTGGGCGGGAAGCCTCCGAAAGAATAAAGGAAAGTAAAATTTTGAAACGCAAATCCATTGGTATAGATATCACTAAGGAAAGGCTGGCCAATTTCTCCAAAGATTTCGAAAATTCCTTTCAGGTAGAAATAATAGACCTTTATGACATTAACAAAGTGGCATTGGGCACCAAGGTAGTACTACATATCCCTACCCATTAGTATGCTCCAGAGCTATTTGTTCCAATTCGGCATACCATTTTTTCCCAAACTTGCGAATCAAGGCCTCCTTTACAAATTTATAAATTGGTACTTTAAGTTCATTTCCCAATGAACATGCTGGGTCGCAGATTTCCCATTTATGATAATTAACTGCCGTAAGTTCCGAATACTCGCGGACACGGATAGGATATAAATGACAGGATACTGGCTTCTTCCATTTGGTAGCCCCTTGATTATAAGCTTCTTCAAGTCCGCATTTGGTTATTCCCTTGTCGTCAAAGACCACATAGGCACATTCACTACCATTTACCAATGGGGTTTCCCATTCGCCATCTTCACCGCGAATAAAGGCTCCTTGCTTTTCTATTTCGGCAATACCCTCTGCCCTTAAGAAGGGTTTTACCTTACTGTAGATGTCCACCAAAATCTCTGTTTCCCTATCTTCCAGGGGTGCACCAGCCTCTCCATCAACACAGCAGGCTCCTTTACAGGCACTTAAATTACAAACGAAATCGTTTTCAATAATTTCCTCGGATACTATTGTTTTTCCTAGTTGGAACATACCATTTTATTAGGCAGCAAATATAATTCTTTAAGGGGATATATTTTCCCTTAATTAAATCCAAATGCCCCTAATTAAACGTAAATTTGCCGCGTCTTAGGAGGAAAGGGCGAAATAAACACCTTATGGACTAAGATTATATTAATTAAGCTATGGAATTCAATTTTAATTTTAGGGAAATTGTTACTGCAAGTATGGTCCTTTTTGCAGTAATTGATATTATAGGGAGTATTCCTATCATCATAACCTTGAGAAAGAAAGTAGGACACATACAATCCGGAAAAGCATCGTTTGTCTCGGCCTGTATTATGGTGGCTTTCTTGTTTGTGGGCGAGGAAATCCTAAATCTCATAGGGATAGATGTCAACTCCTTTGCCGTTGCAGGGGCTTTTGTAATTTTCTTTTTGGCGATAGAGATGATTTTGGGTATTACCCTTTATAGGGATGAACAACCGGAAAGCGCTTCCATTGTCCCAATCGCTTTTCCCTTGATTGCGGGTGCCGGTACGGTTACCACGCTTCTTTCCCTAAGGGCGGAATACTACGTAGAGAATATCATTGTCGCCATTATAATAAATGTTATTTTTGTATACCTTGTCCTTAAATCTTCTAGTAAAATAGAGAAATTTTTGGGTAAAAACGGGCTTAATGTGATCAGAAAAATATTTGGCGTTATACTTTTGGCCATTGCGGTCAAACTATTTACCTCAAATATCAACCAGTTATTTTAATCAATTAAGAAAAAAGGTGAGATGAACAAAATATTAATAGTAATACTCATTGTATTGGGATTGGCCTTAATAGCCTATAACGTAACTTTAGTGGATTTTGAAGACCCTTTTCAGGGAAATAGTATAATAGCCTTGATAGGGATCGTGGCTTCCTTATGCGCCATTGCCCTATTGTTGATTTATACTACCTCTAAAAAGATCCAGAAAAAAATAGAACAAGATTAATTTTTGGCTTCAATTTTATCTGCCTCTTTTTGGCTTATGGTAGGTTTATCCAATTCCAAAACCTTTTTCAGCATATCATCTTCCCCACTTTTTATTTTAGCATAGGTATTGGGGTCGAACAATTGCTCTGCCAAGGTGGCCTTTATATATAATTTTATTTTTTCCTCAAAGGCATAAAAGTCCATTTTGATATTTCTGGCCAAGCAATAGTCAATAAATACCTCGAAGAGGATATCATCTACCCTAAAATTATTGACAAATTCTTCCTTGGAATAGCCTTTGTACTGTGCCCTATTCCCATCCAAATGCTCAAACACAAAATAGGATAGAAAGCCTACGCTTTCCATACTTTCAAAATATTCGGATTCGTTGGTCCCAATAGGCACAAAAACATCTGGTATTATGCCGCCACCACCATAGACCACCTTGCCTTTAGGAGTTTTAAACTTTAGCGAATCGGCCACTTTAATGCTGTCCACCGAAATTAGTTCACCGCTATGGTAACGATCGGTGAATTTCTGATAATAATCCTTATTCCCCTTTTCGTACGATTTCTGAATGGAACGGCCTGTTGGGGTGTAATATCTGGAAACCGTTAAACGCACCGCAGAACCGTCTCCCAAATCCATTTCGCGCTGCACCAAGCCCTTGCCAAAAGACCTACGACCTATTATGGTACCTATATCATTGTCCTGTAAGGATCCAGCAATGATCTCGCTAGCAGAAGCGGAACGCTCATTAATTAAAACATATACGGGTTTATCCTCAAAATCCCCTTTTTTAGTAGCAAATACCTTATCGATCTTGCCCTTTTTATTTTTAGTAAATAAAATCAACTTGCCATCCGAGAGAAACTCATCCGCCATCTGTTCGGCAATGCCCAAATAACCCCCAGGGTTATCCCTAAGGTCCAAGGTTAATTTCCTAGCTCCTTGGGCCTCCAACTTTCTAAGGGCCGTTCTAAACTCTTTATAGGTAGATTCGGCAAAACGATTTACCTTGATATAACCCATATCCTTGGTAAGCATATAATAAGCCTCTACACTTTTTATAGGGACAACATCTCTTTTGATATTTACACTGAAGGTGGTTTTATCATCTTTCCGATATACCTGTAACTTAACCGGAGATCCCTTTTTTCCTTTAAGTTTTTCCACGACCAAATTATTGGGAATATTCTCCCCGAATAAAGTATCATTATCGGCCATTAATATACGGTCCCCAGGCAGGAGGCCTTTTAGAAAACTTGGCCCGTCCACAACAGTTCTAATTACGGAAATCGTATCCTTGTACATATAGAAATTAACCCCGATCCCTACAAAATCCCCTTTCATATTTTCGGAGACTTTATCCATTTCCTGTTTAGGGATATACACTGAATGTGGATCCAATTTTTCAAGAATATTGTTAACGGTAACATCTACAATGCTATCCGTATTTATCTCATCCACGTATTCATAATCTATATAGTCTATTAGTCTATTGAGCTTGTCCTTTTTAGAATTGGTTGTGAAAAGTTTTTCTGGAGAATCATTAAAGTTCAATTTTCCACCAACAAATATTCCAATGGCAATTGCCAGGGCTATTACTGTGGGCCATATGTAGGTGTTTATTTTCTTCATGATTCAAATTAGCATTTTACACATTCACAATTATGGGAAGGTGAACAAGTTGTACTCCAGCTTTGTCAAGAAATTGCAAACCAGAGTCATCTTTATAGGCTTTCTGATATACTACACGTTTTATGCCAGACTGATGTATTAGTTTACTGCACTCCTTACAGGGCGACAATGTAATGTATAATGTAGCACCCTCACAGGATTGGGTGGAGGAGGCAACCTTGGATATGGCATTGGCTTCGGCATGCAAAACATACCATTTGGTATAACCCTCTTCATCCTCACAAATATTTTCAAAACCAGTTGGAGTTCCATTATAACCATCGGAAATAATCATCCTATCCTTTACTATGATGGCCCCGACCTGTTTGCGCTTGCAAAAAGAGAGCTTACCCCATTCACTGGCCATACGTAAATACGCTTTATCGTACTTTTCTTGTTTACGTTCTTTCATTCAATAATTTTTCCCCACTACTGCATTGGGTCATTTCCGAGTATTGCGCCAATAGACCCCTCTTAATTTTTCCCAATGGTTTGTTTCCACAAAGGTAAGGCAACTTTGTATTGAAAATATTAGCCAATAGGGATTAAATCAATTTTGTATTTACTAAGATAGCTGCTACCAACAATTCCCGCAATCAAGAAAGGTTAAGATTTAGCCAAACTCTACCAAGGAAACGTAGTAATCAACATAGGTATTGTAATGAACAGAACAATAATCGACATTATTTGGATAAAAGAAGGTTGTTTCACCTTAAACAAGGATCTTACAATGTAATTCCCTGAAAGCACCGCAAGTAGAATTAATATTTGTGAAATTTCTATCCCAGCCGCAAATCCCAATAAGGGCGAAATTTTCTCCTCTTCCCCAGCCATCAACATCTTAAAGTAATTGGAAAATCCAAAACCATGAACGAGTCCAAAAAAACCTGTGGCCACTAAGTAAGCAGCCATGTTTTTTTGATCAGTGGTTTTCTTGGAACTAATTAAATTATACATAGCTGTAAAAAATATGGTGACCGGAATCAAAAATTCAATGAGACTTACATCCACTACCACCACTTCATATACCGAAAGACCAAGTGAAAAACAATGGGCTATTGTAAATACCGTAGCAAGCACCAATACTTTTTTCCAATCCACAAAGGTAAAAGGTAGGGTTAGGGCCGCCAAAAACAAGATATGATCATAAGCATCCAAATCCAATACATGTTCCAATCCCAACTGAATATAAAATCCAAAATCTCCCATAATCAATACTTTATGCAGAAATATTTACTTTCCATGAATAAAATTATTAAAGACCTCTTTCTTGCTGAATAATTTCATATGCTTTCTGAACCTCCTTAAATTTTTCCTCAGCCCCTTTCTTAATAGCTTCATTTTCTGTGTTCACCCTATCGGGGTGGTACTTTTTGGCCATGGTCCTATAGGCCTTCTTAACCTCCTCGTCCGACACCGATTTTTCTATTTCCAAAATTTTATAGGCATTATCGGCCGATTTGATAAACATAGCCTTAATACTTTCAAAATCGATCTGACTTACCCTAAAATATCCTGCTATTTCCGAAATTTTATTTATTTCTGCAGGTCGTAGGGTCCCATCAGCCTGAGCGATACCGAACAAAAAATGTAATAATTGAAGCCTAACCTCATATCTAGTACGTTGATTTAGATAGCTGCATATACGCTCTGCGGATACCTCCCTTTTTTTAACAACCTCATTAAAGGTCCTGAAAATAGCATTGGCCTTGTCCTTGCCATAGGTGCTCACAAAATATCGCCTTACATAATCCATTTCTGTCTGACTAACGGATCCATCCGCCTTTATGACTATGGAACAAAGGGAAAGCAAATTAATCTCAAAATCGGCAGGAGATACATTTTGTTGTGTAATATCCTTAAAAATAGACCGCGCACCTCCACCGCCCGAGCTTTTTAGGTTATCGAAAAAACTACCAATTATAAATCCTAGAATAGCCCCAGGAAACCTAAAGGTGTAATATCCTAATATTGCGGCAAACCATTTAATCATCTTATATCCAAATTTTGGCAAAGATATAATTTTACGTTACAACAGAAGGTCTAATGAAAAGTTAAGGTATTCCATTAGAATGCTTCAAAATGGTTATCTTTGAAAACTTTAGTAATAATCGAATAAAAAATAATACTATGTATCCTGCGGAATTAGTAAAACCTATGAGACAAGACTTGGCAGTTGCCGGTTTTGAAGAATTATATACAGCCGATGCGGTTGAAAGTGCCATAAGTAAAAAAGGAACTACTTTGGTGGTGGTTAACTCGGTTTGCGGATGTGCCGCTGCCAATGCTAGACCAGCAGCCAAAATGAGCCTACAAAACCCTAAAAAGCCAAATCATTTGGTAACTGTATTTGCAGGTGTGGATACTGAGGCCGTGAATGCGGCAAGGAATGCAATGATTCCTTTTCCTCCGTCTTCCCCAAGCATGGCCCTTTTTAAAGATGGGGAATTGGTACACATGATAGAACGTCATCATATAGAAGGCAGACCTGCAGAAGTTATAGCAGAAAATTTAATGGAGGCCTATAACGAATTCTGTTAATGAATTGAGGTCTCATTAATATTTGGAAATATTCTTGAATGAAACCGCTTTGTAAAAGAGCGGTTTTTTATTTTTGTAACATGCAAAAAGTATTGGCATTTCCCTTGTCGGCCCTTTACCTTATATTATTTGGGCTTACCTTGCTCCTGTTCCATCCCATTCAATGGGTCTGCTTTAATTGGTTTGGTTATAACGCCCACAGAATGAGCGTGGCCCTATTGAACCTAACGCTATTGAGGTGTACCCATATCCTTGGCACCCGTTATTCCTTTAATAATTCCCAAGATATACCAACAGATCGGCCAGCTATTATAGTGCTCAACCATCAAAGTATGCACGATATTCCACCCATTATTTGGTTCATGAGGAAACATCATCCCAAGTTCGTAAGTAAAAAGGAACTGGGTAAGGGCATCCCCAGTGTCTCCTATAATCTAAGGCACGGTGGTTCGGTGCTAATAAATAGAAAGGACAGCCGGCAGTCCTTAACCGAAATAGCAAAGTTGGGAAGTTATATTGAAAAGCATAAACGTTCAGCCGTAATATTCCCGGAGGGTACTAGAAGTAAGACCGGCGAACCCAAAAAATTCCATACCACGGGATTAAAAGTGCTGTTAAAAAAAGCACCCACTGCGATAATTATCCCTATTAGCATCAACAATTCCTGGAAAATGCTGAAATATGGCAAATTCCCCTATGGACTTTGCAACCACATTACTTTCGAGGTGCACAAACCATTGGAAAATAACGGAGATGTGGAATTGCTGATTGAAAAGGTTGAAGAAACCATAACACAGGCCATAATTCCATCTACATGACCAACACACAAATCATAGAAGAAACCATTGCTTTTGTAAAAGAAACATTGAAGGGAGCCGAAGGGGGACACGATTGGTTTCATATCCAACGCGTTTTTAAGAACACGCTGCTCATAGCCAAGGATGAAAAGGTAGATGTGCTGGTAGTTAGTTTAGGTGCACTTTTACACGATATTGCCGATGCAAAGTTCCATGCCGGGGACGAAACCGTAGGTCCAAAAATGGCTGCTGAATTTTTAACTTCCTTACAGGTCGAAAAAAAAGTATTGGACCATGTGGTGAAAATTATTGAAAACATCTCCTATAAATCCAGTTTGGATTCCAAAAAATTATTTATTTCACAAGAACTCAAGGTAGTGCAGGATGCCGACCGTTTGGATGCCATAGGCGCCATTGGAATAGCCCGAGCCTTTAACTATGGCGGGTTTAAGAATAGAGAACTTTACAACCCGGAAATTGCCCCAAACCTGCAGATGACCAAGGAGGAGTACAAAAAGTCCCACGCACCCACCATAAATCATTTTTATGAAAAACTTCTGCTTTTAAAAGACAAAATGAATACCGAATCTGGCAAGCAACTGGCGGAAAAAAGGCATCAATTTATGTTGGATTATTTGGAGCAATTCTATAAAGAATGGAATGGAAATGCCTAATGACATTGAATTATTATAAAGCTTCACTGGCATTTAAACATGAGAGCGCACCAAGGAATTCAAAAAAATGGATCTTTCAAAAACTAGGTAAAAGCAGGAAAGTTCATATTGAAAAATCGCAGGCAAATGATACCGTGAAATTAATTAGGTATCTGGCCCAACTACCACACGAAGAAAATCCGATTTACATTAAATAACCATTTACGGGCCTCGGTTATTGATTTTACATCATTTCTGTTCTTAATTGTACCATTTTTTTCAGAAAATGGTTCTTTTCCATGTCATTCTCTGTTTGGTCCACCGCATTTTTTAATGCCACTAATGTTTCCTCTTTAATTCCTAATTGTAATAAAAGTTCCGCTTTAATGGCATAATAGAGGGCACTAACCTTGAAATACGCACTGCCTTCAAATTCTAGAAGCTTTCCCATTGCCTTTTTAGGCCCATTTACTTTATAATAAGGTACTATCCTGTTCAATTGTACAACTGGGGAATATTGTCTTTTTAACTGTAAATTATATAAATTCAAAATACTATTCCAATCCGTTAATTCGAATGTCTTGGCAATGCAATGATAATATGAGACCGCTGCTTCCAAGTGGTAATTGGATGGTTCAAGAACAGCTTTGGAGGCATTTTCCAAATGTTCTATGCCTATAGCAATAAGGTTGTTGTCATATTTTGTTCTATCCTGATGTTCCAAATCCACCAATTCCCCATCTTCATTTACCCTAGCTTCAAATCTAGAGGTATGAAAACACATTAAAGCAAGCAGGGCATTTACATTGGGTCTATTGCAATATTCATTTTCACTCAACATAAGGGCAAGGCGGATGGATTCCAAACATATGTCCCTTTTAATGATTTCTGAGCCAGTGCTGGAAGCATAGCCCTCTGAAAAAAGCAGGTAGATTACCCTTAAAACTATAGAAAGCCTTGATTGCAACCCTATTTCAATGGGAATGTCCAATGTGGTGATATTCGACTTCAACATCTTTTTAGCACGAGTATAGGATTTTGCCACAGAATCTTCCTTTTTCAATAAGGCCTTGGCTATTTCTTTATTACCAAATCCGCCTATTAACTTTAGGCTTAGAATAATTTGATAATCAACGGAAAGTGAAGGGTGGCAACATGCAAAAATCATTTTTAATTGACTGTCCGAAATAATACTTTCCAAAACAATCTCCGGAATACTGATGTGATTTTCTGTTAGATTTGTTTTGTCATCTGCTGCGAGTAGCATTTTCTTATCCCTTCGAAGTACATCAATAAGATTATTGGTGGCCACCCGGTAAAGCCATGATGTGGGATTCTCTGGCAGGTTCTTATATCCCCATACCTGCATTGCCTTCAAAAGGGCATCCTGTACTGCATCCTCAATTCTTTCTAAATTGCTGGGACCAAATTTATTTATGAGTACACCTATGATCTTTCCATATTCATAACGAAATAAGTTTTCTACCTGTTTCTTTGTTTCGATCATAACTAAAAAAATAAAAAGCCGTGAAAAAGCAAGTGGTTGTCAATGTTCTATTGGTTCTTTAAACTTTGCTCAGGAAATGTCAAAAATCAATATTATCCCCATTCCCAGGAATACAGATTTTATAACATAATTAAACGCCCAATAGCCCAACTTGTTAAACGGCTTTTAATTCAATTTTCATGGTATTACATGTCCATTGACATTATCTGTCTTACCTCAACATTTCCTCCATGCTCAAATATTGGACATCCCTTGGAAATTTCTACAGCCCCTTTTTGATCATTGGACGTCACAATAAGATAACCGCCAACAACTTCTGATCCCTCAGCGAAAGGACCATCGGTAATTACTTCTCCACCTTTTTTAACAACGTTACCTTCCTTTGCCAAAGGCAGCCCATCCACTAATTGTCCCTTTTCCTTTAATCCGCCCATCCAGGCCCCCCATTTCTGCATTTCTGCCTGCATTTCTTCAGGCGTTTGATTTCTTCTCGCGGCATCACCGCCCCTAAATAAAAATAAAAAATTGCTCATAGTAGTACATTTAAATTAATAAAATAGTTTTTATGTTCGCTTTAAAGACGAATAGCAACCTTCCCTTTGGACATATCTTACCATTATTTTCAAAATAATTTCATCTGTCCTAATTTATATTGTTCGTGAAGGCTTGTATTAAGTTTGGGAAAGGTTTTGTCCTTAAAATACTTTTGTCGCGCCAAATGTGCCATATCATGGATTTGTTGAGCAATTTTACCCTCACCTTTGTTACGAATTCCAAAACGACTATCGTTTAAAGCTCCTCCATGACAGTCCGCTATCTGCTGCAACACTTTATTGGCCCTGTCGGGAAGGGTCTTTTTTATCCAATCCTCAAAAATTTGGCCTATGGCACCATTTAACCTAACGACGGTAAACCCAAAGGAAAGAGCCCCGTTATCCGATACCGCCTGGGCCAAATTAAGTATTTCATGACTGTTTATACCCGGAATAATTGGAGCCAACATAGCATTTACCGGAATATTATTTTCGGATAATATCCTAATGGTCTCCAGTCTCTTTTTAATGGTTGTTGTCCTAGGTTCCAATATACGCCTGGTTTCTTCGGATAAAGAAGTTACGGAAATATTTACCCCGATCAAATTATCCGCCGCCAATTGGGTCAGGATATCCAGATCCCGTAATACCAACGCATTTTTAGTAATTATGCCCACTGGATGACGGTATCTCTGAAAAACTTCCAGACAAGCCCTTGTAATTTTAAATTGATTTTCTGCAGGTTGATAACAATCTGTATTCCCGGAAAGTACAATGGTAGCTGCCTTCCAATTATTACTTTTCAATTTGGCCTCCAATAAGGCCGGAGCATCCTTTTTTACCAGAATTTTTCGTTCAAAATCGAGCCCGGCGCTATAACCCCAATACTCATGACTATTCCTTGCATAACAATAAATGCATCCGTGCTCACAGCCTTGGTATGGGTTCAATGAAAAGCTCATGCCTACGTCTGGACTATCAACTTTATTGACGATAGACTTTGGAAAGATGGGAAGGTACTGTGTCTTGTTATTGTCCGCAGTTTCCCCTTCCAAGCGACAAAACTCCAAAAAATCGTCCCTTAATTCATTGGAGAATTGGGCAAACCTATTGTTGGAATTATGCTGGGCACCACGACCTTTTATATAATTATTAGACTTCAATATGTTGGATTTATTCCAAAAATATGGAATATTTCCAAATTAATTGACCGTATATATGTTAATTAACTAAACAGGCTAGTAGATCCCAATAACCATTGTGGAGGGAAACCTATATAAATAAAATATGGTTTATGGAGTATTAATTTCAACACTCACCAACTGTTTTTTGGAACCTCTTTTGGCATAGTAGAGCATTCGGCTATTCTCCCTATCAATTAACGGCATAGAGACCATTAAAGGGAGTCTGGCTTCATTGTCATCGATAACCTTTTCATAACTGATCTTACCATCCTTGTCCAACCTAATCATGAAAACATTTCTATTACGACTAAGGCCCTGCCTAAAAATTAGCCTTTCACCACTTAACAATTGTGGGTTTTCCGAAGCAGTGCTGATTACATAATAAGTATTATCGCCCCTAGCACAGGAGCTATAGGAGGCATAGGCGCCATCACCTTGGGTAACCTCAGATTTGTTAATATTCCTGGCCCAAATAATATCTCCCTCGGCATTTAGTTTGGCACTGACAATATCATTGTAGTGAAACCTTTCAATTTTTACCCTGGAACCAGTTGGATCTTGCTGTACACTGGAAGTAACAAAGTATTCCTCCGCATTGAACAGAATGGAGTTGTCTTTGGTTACACTAACATCCTTAAAGACTAAATTCTTAATCTCCAAATCGTCTTCCCTACCAAACTTATCAGCCATAAATTGTTGTGAAAACGGATTATATTTTTTGGCATTAAGGGCAAGGGAGTTTCTGTCGAGCTCAAAATAGGCCAAGCCGTTATATCTATTATCCTTTCGATCTGCATAAAATCCGACACAAATCAATTTGCCATTTACAATTATAGGTTTTAAAGCTTCAGAAAATTTACCAGGGTCATCAAAAGTTTGGATTCCCGCCCCGCTCTTGGTCACCTTGAGCATTTCATATTGAAATTTGCGATCTGTGGCAGCAAAACGTTTCTTTTTATAATAGGCTTTGCCAACAAGATATAACTGACTTAAATCCTTGGAGGTAACCATATTCTCAAAGGCATAGTTCTTTTCCTCTATCTGCTCGGAGAAGTCGTATTCCATAAGCTTGTTCAGACTACTATTGAAGAGATATACGAAATGCTTTTCATCCCTCCCTTTTTTAAAATGGGTGCTAATGGCAAAGGCAGATTTGTCCTCGTTAAAAAAAGTGGTGGTGGTAAAACCTGATGAAAAATTCCTCTTGTAGTAGTTATGATCCAAAGGCTCGGCTACTTCCTGGGAAGATATGGAAAGAATTGTCTCCTCGGTAAAATTAAAACTGCTTATGGAACTTCTATGTACCACATAATCATAGGAACCCTTACCTAGATTGTATTCCAACAAAAGTATATTCAGTTGTCCGTTCTTGACAAAGGCATTTACAAAATCGAGACCCTTTATCTTGTAATTGTATTCTGCAACCAGCTCTAAATCCTTATTGTAATGCTCAATATAATAACCCCTTGGTTTTAAGATTATTCCAGTGTAATAGGAGCGTACCAAAATTGTACCACCCATACCGTCATCGGAAATTTCCAAGAGGTTGGAATATTTGTACCTATCGTTATATTTTTCTCCAAAACTATATTTCACAGGCATTTCCTGTGCTTGAGTCAAGTAAAAAAAGGACAAAAACAAGCTTAGCAACCCAAGGTTTTTCCTGATATTCATAACAAGCTATTTAGGGTATCTTTTAAGCACCCGGAAAATTGGCTTTTCTTTTTTCCAAAAACGCAGTGGTCCCTTCCTTAAAATCCGAAGTACCAAAACAACTGCCAAAAGCCTCTATTTCCGTTTTGAACCCATTAATACTATTGTTAAAACCAGCATTTATCGCTTTTATTGCATAACCGATGGCTACAGGTGAATTATTCGATATCTTACCTGCAAATTTCATACATAGATCCATTAAATGTTCCTGTTCAACCACATAGTTGACCAACCCAAACTCCAATGCTTTAGACGCATCGATCATTCCGGCGGTAAGAATCATTTCCATAGCCCTGCCCCGACCAATTAGTTGCGGTAAGCGCTGTGTACCTCCATAGCCCGGTATAACACCCAAGGAAACTTCAGGGAGACCCATTCTGGCATTGTGGCTGGCTACCCTGAAATGGCAGGCCATGGCCAATTCCAAACCACCTCCCAAAGCAAATCCGTTGATTGCCGCTATAACGGGAGTGGATAGGTTTTCTACAAAATCGAACAATTGTTTTTGACCTTTTGATGCCAGTTTCCCACCTTCTTTTTCTGAAAAATTGGCGAACTCGGAAATATCTGCTCCGGCTACAAATGCCTTTTCACCGCTTCCCGTTAAGATTATAACCTTTACCTTTTTATCCTTTTCCAAATCTTTAAAGGCAAAGTGCAGCTCTTCTATAGTTGCCTTATTAAGTGCATTCAACTTGGTAGGCCTATTAATGGTGATAACGGCTACAGTCGCTTCTGAATTAATGAGTAAGTTTTCGTTTTGCATTGCTTTAAGATTAAGTTAAACCTTGTATTATAAAAAATATTCAGTATTTACTTCATTATGCGTTGGGGGCCATGGAAGTTGCCCCTGCTCTGGCAATAGGAAACCGGACCGTAAATACGGTTCCTTTGTTGGTCTCCGATGTAAAGTTGATCGTCCCTTGATAGTTTTCCACAATATTTTTCACCATCCCCAGACCTAGACCCATTCCACTGCTCTTGGTAGTGAATTTGGGTTCAAAAACCTTATCCCGTACTTCCAACGGTATCCCGAGGCCATTATCTTCAACGGTCATTTTTACAAAATCTCCATCTTGGGAAACGGTTACCATAATATAAGGAGACTCCACTTTCACGATTGCCTGGGTGGCGTTTTTAACAAGATTGGTAACCACTCTAATTAATTGGGTGCGATCTAATTTGGCTATTATTTCCTCTACATCAGAGGAAAAGTGAATATAATTTTCATCAAAAATGTCAACCGCCATCTTTACAATCTTCACCACATTTAAAGTCTCGTTCTGCTGGGCAGGCATATTGGCAAAATTGGAAAATGCGGAGGCGATACTACTCATAGTATCAATTTGCTGAATCAGTGTTTTTGAATATTCTGAAACCTTTTTTGTAATATCCGGATCCTTGGGGTCGAATCTACGTTCAAAATTCTGTACGCTGAGGCGCATGGGTGTTAGAGGATTTTTAATCTCATGTGCCACCTGTTTTGCCATTTCTCGCCATGCTTGCTCCCGCTCCCCTTTTGCCAATTTTGCCGCACTTACCTCTAGCTCATCGATCATTTCGTTATAGGAGGTAATCAATTTGCCAATTTCCTCACTCGGATTCTCGACAATAATTTTCTCGTTCCGCTTGGTCAAATCTGTTTGATTCAATCGGTCCGAAATGGTCTGTAAAGATCTGGTAATGTATTTGGAAATAAAATAGGCAAGGCCAATGGCTAAAAGCATCAACAGAAGATAGGCCCCTGTAAGCCTTAAAAGTATCTCTTTTAATTCCTTATCATTAAATGAATTGTCTTCAAAATAGGGCAGGTTTAAAATACCTACATGTTTAAATCTTTTGTCGCTTATGTAGGTATAGGAGGCCTGATAATTGAATCCAGCAGCCGATTTTTGCTCAACATATCTCTTGGAGGGCATGGTAGCCAATTTGTTCAACACTTCGGCATCCAAACAAGTAGAAATGGAATCTATTTCAAATTTAGGCCTAGAACTCTTAATTAACTGGCCTTGCAGATCGTAAATATTAAAATTAATATTCTGTACCAGGGCAATCTCATATATTTCATCCCTAAAAATATGCCCCAAATTTTCCGTAGTTACAGGATAGGTAGTCTTTTGAAGTACTAAATCTATACTTTGCTTTATCTGTTCCTCCTTACGTTCCATACGTTCAGTATGGTAATCCCTATTCTGTTCACTGTACTGATATACCGTAACGGCTGCAATCAATACAAATGCAATCACCACCCAAAAAATCATGGAGATAAAAATTCGGGAACGCAAGGAAAAGTTTGTGAGCAACTGAAATCTAATTTAGATCTTAAAGGTAACAATTATCACGCCAAAATTAATGGCAATTTAGCATCAAGTAGTGCCTAAGCTTCAGGATTTTTATCACGGATCCGCTTATAAAGTCTAATCCCCAACATAAGTAGTACACCCAGAACAATTATTCCGACAACACCAAAAATCCAATTAAAAGTACCCTTTAAAATAACCAAAAAGACAACCGCGAACAGAATCAGGGTGGCTCCCTCGTTCCATATGCGCATAAACCTGGAGGTATATTTTACCTCATCGCGCTGCAATTGTTTAAAAATCTGGTGATTCTTTAGGTGGTAGAGAAAAAGCAACACCACAAAGGTGAGTTTTATATGCATCCACGGTTGTAGCAACCAAGCTGGATATAATATCAATAACCAAATAGCGAATAATGTGGCCAAAATGGCGGAAGGCCAGGTAATGATAAACCATAAACGTTTGGTCATCAACTTTAATTGATGGGTTAGAATCTCCCGTTCAGGCGATGGTTTTTGATCGGCCTCAATATGATAGATAAACAATCGAGGTATATAAAACAATCCCGCAAACCAGGTAACCACAAAAATGAGGTGTAAGGCTTTAATATAATTGTAATAGTCGGTCATTTAATAGCTATTCTTCCGTAAAGATAGTAGACGGTTTTCTGAAAAACTAATCTTTGGTATCCGTACTGGTTTATACCCTTAATATAGGAAACCAAGCCTATTAAGAAATATCCTAAATCCATTGTCTTTCGGAAAATGTCTGCCGTAATCTTTGTCGAAAAAAAAATACAATATGCCGTGCAAGAATATTAGGATTTATATGGAATGGTATAATTTTTTTAGCAATAGCTAATTCCCTGGAAAAGTTACGTAATTTGGGTAAATGCAAAGAAAGCTTTCCATTATAAACCTACTCTCAGTGGTTTTGGTCATTGCCGTAAATTACATCTCACAAGCCGTCCGCATTAACGATACCACTATAGGGGAATTAAGTCAGCGGTACAGCAATCTTTTTACTCCTGCGAGCTATGCATTTGCCATTTGGGGCCTCATTTTTCTTAGCTTATTAGCCTATGCCCTTTTTCAAGTCAAGGTTGTTTTTTATGATAAGAAAGAACTGGCCTACATAGAACAAACCGGATATTGGTTTGCCATTGCCAATGTCTTGAATGCTTTATGGGTCATTGCATTTGCTTATGATTATATGGGCTTAACTGTTATTATCATTGTCGGAATCCTTATCTCACTATTAAAAATCATTATCAATACCAATATGGAACGATGGGATGCCCCTAAGGAAATAATAGTCTTTTCTTGGTGGCCCATATGTCTTTACAGTGGATGGATTACCGTTGCCACTATAGCCAATATTGCCCTATATCTAACTAAAATAGGTTGGGACGGCGCATTTCTAACCGAAGTGCAATGGACCATGGTGCTCATAGTAATTGCCACTTTGATAAATCTGGTCATCATTTACAAAAGAAACATGCGCGAATTTGCCGCTGTTGGGGTCTGGGCACTGTTCGCCATCTATATTAGGCATCAGGACAGTTTGGAAATCCCGGCATATACGGCATTGGCGTGTAGTGCAATTCTTCTATCCGTAATATTATTCCATGGATATAGCAATAGGAAGTCCAACCCCTTTTTTAAACTTTGAATTATTTAAAACCTGGATATTAAGCCTACTGCTTTATAATTATCTGCCAAATGGGTTACAAGATGTTGATTTCTCATAGCCTGAATTACTTATGGTTTTTCTACCAAGGTCGCCCTCACCTCTTTCCTTAAAAAATAACCTGTAACCAAGGTGGCCAGAACATCTGCAATAGGAAAAGAAATCCAAACTCCAAGTTCTCCCAGGTAATTAGGTAAAATTAAAATGAGCGGTATAAAAAAGAATCCCTGTCTGCTCAAGGTCAATAATAGTGCCGGCACGGCTTTTCCGATGGCCTGAAAATAAGCCGCGCCGATCAATTGAACCGCAATTATAGGTGTTGCCGCAAAGACCCAACGCATGGCTGAGGGGGTATGTTCCAACACAAAAGTATTCATAGCCAATTCGTCTGCCGACATGTCTGGACGATTACTCAAGAACAAGGCTGCAATCTCCGCAGGAAAAATCATGAGACCCACAAACACTATAAAAGCCAAGCCAGCGGCATAAAGAATCGCAGTATTTATCGATTCTCGTACCCTTTGGTATTTTTTGGCTCCGTAATTAAAGCCTGCAATAGGCAAAAATCCCTGAGTTACCCCAAAAACAGGAAAAAAGGCAAACATAAGCATACGAGCAATAATGGCATAGACCGCAATCATGGCCTCTCCTCCCAAACCAAAAAGGATATTGTTCATCAATAAATAGATTAAGCTTATTACGGCCTGCCTGGACAAGGTAACGAAACCCAAAGCCCCTATTTCACTTAGAATAGGACGATCTAACCCAAAATGGGACCACTTCAATTTAAGCTCGGAATTTTTGGAAAGAAAAAAATAAAGGATATAGGCAAAACAAAGAAAATAACCAATAGTCGTTGCCCATGCCGCCCCTTCCATACCCCAATCAAAGACATAGATGAAGATATAATCCATCAACAGATTACCTACAGAGGGAATTATCATAGCGTTCATGGCAAATCTAGGCTTGCCTTCCGCCCTAATAACCGTATTTCCCATCATACAAAGGGCCAAAAAGGGCACCCCGTATAAAACAATGGTGTAATAAATTTTGGCCGGCCCAAAAATATCCCCTTTGCCCCCAAAGGCCGGGATAAGGCTATTTACATAGTACAGCCCCAATATCACCATAACTATGGTAACCAGAAGTGTTAGGGTAATTTGGTTTCCAAAGGTTTTAAGTGCCTTTTCCCTATTATTTTCGCCCAAGGCACGGGAAATAATGCTAGAACCTCCAATACCGATGGCCATTCCTAAAGCCGCTATAAAAAAGGATACCGGAAGCACTACATTGATTGCCGCTATGGCTATGGAACCTATCCAATTACCCACAAAAATAGAATCGACAAGAACGTTCAAGGACATGACCAAAATGCCTATGGAGGCCGGAACTGCCTGTTTTACCAGCAATTTACCTATAGACTCGCTGCCCAACTGTTCTGAGGACACTTTAGCCATTACACTGGAAGTGTTTCTTTAGCCTCCCAGTCTCCGATCCATTTTACCATTAAGTTCACCCAGGCTTCATTGTCGTTTAGGCAAGGTATATGTTTATAGTCCTCACCTCCTGCTTCTTGAAACTGATGTTTTCCTTCCATGGCAATTTCCTCCAAAGTTTCCAGACAATCCGCAACAAAGGCAGGGGTAATTACCGCCAAACGCTTAATGCCTTCCTTAGGAAAACGCTCAAACTCAAAGTCAGTATAAGGTTTTAACCAAGGATCGTTGGGCAATCTGGACTGAAAGGAAAGACTCACCTTATCATTGGAAAGTCCAAGATTTTCCTTTACTTTTTCAGTCATCTCATAACACTGATGGCGATAGCAGGTATGATGCGCCACAGAATTGGTCTTACAACAGTTGTCATCTATCTTGCAATGGAATTTTGTAGGGTCGGACTTTCTAATATGTCTTTCGGGAATACCGTGGTAGGAAAATAAAATATGGTCATATTCAAAACCTTCCAATCCCTCAGCAATGCTTTTTGAAAGTACTTCAATATAGTCCTTATTTTTATAAAACGCCGGAAGGGTTGTAATTTCCATTTTGGGAAAAAATTCCTCTCGTACCTCCATGGTCTTTACCACAACGGTTTCGTAGGAAGACATGGCATAATGCGGATATAATGGCACCAACAGTACCTCATCCACTCCTTTTTTATGAAGCTGATCAAGGCCCTTTTTAATGGTCATACTACCATAACGCATTCCCAAGGCGACCGGAATTTCACTTTGTTCCTTTACCTTATCCGCAAAGCGTTCGGAAATTACGACTAAGGGAGATCCCTCTTCCCACCATATCTTTTGGTAGGCCTCGGCGGATTTCTTGGGTCTTGTTTGCAAAATTATCCCTCGCACAATAATATTCCTTAACCACTTGGGAACATCGATAACCCTTTCATCCATTAAAAATTCATCCAAATAAGGTTTAACATCCTTAGGTGTGGGACTATCCGGGGAACCTAGGTTTACTAACAAAACTCCTTTCATTATTCCTTGTTATATTAATTTACTTAAACAACAAAAATAACACATGCAGGGTAACTATAATTTAAATCCATTAAATAGTTTCTTTATACTGGAATAGATAAGACCAATTTAAATGCAAAAATAAATAACGTTACGTTTTAATACCAATAAGTATTTTATTTGCTAAGCCCTCTGTCACCAGTGTTCGGGGTTTGAGGTCTACCATACCTACATCAAAGGTATATAAGTATACTATGTCTAAGGGTTTAACAATGATAAAGGCTTTCAAAATCTATATATTGAATAGATTTTAGTATGTTACGGATATCATTGAATAAAAATTCTATATAGATGGGAAATATTTTAAAAAACGTAGACAACCAGACCTTAGTTTATGCTATTGGTACGTTTGTACTTTTGGCTATACTTTACATAATCACCTACACTACCCTTCGAAAATTGGGAAGCAATCCAAAATATCTGATTCCTAAGGATGCCATGAAAAAAGTGAGTCTGCCCCTTTTCATCTTATTCCTTTCTTTCTTAATCCGTTCAAAATCGCTTCATACCCTATTATATTTAAATGATTTTAGTTTTGTCATAAAAAAGGCCAGCACCCTTCTTATCATATTTTCTATCACTTGGCTGATTTTGGTAGCCTTAAAAGTTGCCAAAAAATTGATTATCAAAAACTATGATGTAAAAACATCCGACAATCTTAAGGCTCGAAAAATATACACCCAATTCAATATTTTAGAACGGATTTTTATCGTGGTTGTGGCGGTATTGGCTTTGGGGGCCGCCTTAATGAGTTTTGACAGCATCCGGGAGATTGGTGTAAGTCTTTTTGCTTCCGCCGGGGTAGCGGGTATAATTATAGGTTTCTCCGCCCAGAAACTAATTGGAAGTATCTTGGCCGGAATTCAGATTGCCATTACCCAACCCATTAAGTTTGATGATGTGGTGGTGGTGGAGGGCGAGTGGGGTCGGATAGAAGAAATTACACTGACTTATGTAGTAATTAAAATTTGGGATAAAAGGCGGCTAATTGTCCCCACCACCTATTTTATAGAAAACCCTTTTCAGAATTGGACCAAAACATCCGCAGATATCTTGGGAACTGTTTTTATTCATACAGATTATCGCGTTCCATTCGATAAGCTTAGGGAAGAACTCACAAGGATATTGTCCTCTTCAGAATTATGGGATGGTAACGTAAATGTACTCCAAGTTACTGATGCCAAGGCCCAGAGTGTTGAGATAAGGGCATTAATGAGCGCAGTTGACTCGCCCACCGCATGGGATTTAAGGGTTTTGGTTCGGGAAAAACTGATTGGTTTTTTACAAGAACATTATCCGGAAAGCCTACCACATACCCGTTTATACCTTACCGATAATACCGAGCCCAACTCCTCTAAAAAGTAGCGGGCATTCTCTATTGATTGGCATGAAAAATGTGGCTTTAATACAAATAAAACGTTAATTATGCCCCAAGCCTTTATTCCTATATATTTTTGAAGCATTTTTAACAAAAATTTGGATTCGGTATGCGCTTTTGCTTAGGTTTTCTTCTACTATTCGTATCCTATGGCATTTCTGCCCAGGAAGAGAACAGTCTCTTATGGGAAATATCTGGCAATAATCTACAGCAATCGTCTTATCTGTACGGTACCATGCATGTAAGTCAAAAAATTGCTTTCAGGTTGGACGACGTTTTTTACGAAGCATTGGACAAAAGTGAAATAGTGGCCTTGGAATCGGATCCGGACAGTTGGTTGGAAGACTATGGAAAAATGCGTAGCGGAGGAGTTGGATATGGAACCGGCTTTATTACCAAGGGTTTTTATATATACCCCTTTGCAATAAAAAACCCTACAAAAGAAATCGTATCCTCCTACCTCTCCCTCGACGATCGCTTAGTGAACAACATTCTCTACCGTACCAATGAAACCTCCCAAAACTTTGAAGAGGAAACCTATTTGGACATGTTTATTTATCAGGCGGGTAAAAAGTTTACCAAACCCATAGTGGCCTTGGAAGACCTGGAAGAATCCAGCGCTTTGGTGGGGAGGGCCAACATGAATGCCATGAAACCCAAACCTGACGAATGGCTTCAGAAAAAAATGCAGACCCAGGAGGTCATGTCACTTTTACAGGACGCCTATAGGGAACGCAATATAAATCTTATAGATAGCCTTGACCAGGCCATGTATACAGAGCATTATTTACAAAATATGCTCTATGCGCGTAATGTAAATATGGTGCAGCGGATGGATTCATTAATGCAAACAGCAAAGGTGTTTACCGGTATTGGCGCAGCACACCTCCCAGGAAAAAATGGGGTAATACAACTACTTAGAAACAAGGGATACGAGGTTAAGGCCCTTACTTCCCGATTTTCATACAAAGGACGGGCCTTAAAAGATTCGTTGGAAACCAAAATCCTCAACAATGAATATTACACAAGAACTCCTGATGATGCTCTTTTTAGTATTCTCCTTCCCAACAAGCTCTACCCAATAGCAGAATATACCAATACTACCTACGTATCTCCGGATTTGGCTAACGGCAGCTATCTTATGGTGAACCGCATTCCTACTTTTTCCTATTTAAAAAAAGACTACTCCTACACCTTGGAAGATGTTGATAAACTGCTGTTCGAGAATATCCCAGGAAAGATCCTTGAAAAGACTAAGATTGAAACTGGGCCATATCCTGGTTTGGATATAAAAAACCAGTTGAAAAATGGCGATTTTCAACGATACCATATCTATATTACCCCCTTGGAAATACTCATTTTTAAAATGAGCGGACATGGTGATTATGTAGTAAAACATTCAGACACTATATTTAACAGTATCAGTTTTAGCTCAATAGAAAAAAAACGAACGGTACTTTTTTCCCAATTCGATGATTTTGAAGTAGAAATGCCTTCTATCTACAATTTTACCAATCGGAAAAGGAAAGGGAATAGATTTATTGAAGGAGTGGATCCAGAAACCTCTTCCTATTTCTTTTTAAAAAAAGCTACTTTAAATGATTTTAATTTTATTGAAGAGGACACCTTTGAACTGAAACAAATTCAAACCCGATTTTATGAAGATCTTAAGCTGAAACCGGAATTTGGGCCTTATGACAATCAGAGTTTGATCTCTTCAGCCAACTTTACCCCTAACGGATCACAAAAGTTGTATTTAAAGACTGTTTTTAGGAGCAACAACTACTATCTCTTAGGTAGCGTAGCCAAAGATAGTTCGGATGCCGTGCATTTTTTCGATTCCTTTAAGGTAAAGCAGCAAAATTATATCGAAGAGTTTAAAAAAGTCCAGGATACCGCTTTGTTTTTTTCGACAGTCAGTCCTATCGACCCTCCCAAGTTTGTTGAAAACAGCAATAATTATTACGAACGTCACAAAAAACCAAAACCATATAGCGCATACACTAAGAAGTCTGTCTATCAAAATAAAAATAACGAGGCCGTCCTTGTAACTGTTAATAAAGCCCATGATTTTCTAATGTTTCCCAATATTGATTCGGTATGGAGGCTTAGAAGAAAATTGTACGCTCAAAATACCTTTAACATTATACGGGAGCAAAGGCCACAATACAACAATAAATATCACGAGATGAACCTAACCTTAGTGGATACTGGTAGCACTAGGGGAATAATGATCAAAAACATTGTTAAGGGTGGTTTGCTTTACGAAGTAAAAGCACTTATAGACACTGTTTTGCCTCCTAGTAAGTTTGTCAATAAATTCTTCAACAACTTCTCCCCTCATGATACCCTAATAGGTTCTTCCATTTTAAGTGATAAAACAGCCGATTTCTTTAAGGCCATAAGACAGAACGATAGTATTGTCCTTGATGGCTATCCATTTGTGCAGTTTTACAAAAAACACGAGGATTCCCTAAAATATTATATATCCGAGTTCAACTTTAAGGACAATCAAAAATACTTACAGGCACATTTAATTCAAAAATTGGCACAAATGCAGGATGTTGATGCCACAAGGTTCTTTGAGACCTACTATACCAAATCCTATAACAACTCCAAGGCGCAAACAAAGATATTACAGGCAATCAGCAAAAAGCAAAATGAAAGCTCCTTGGCCCTGCTCCTACGACTAATGTCTACCGATCTGCCATTGGTGTCAAGTAAACAAGAGATTCAAAACATCTTCCAACCATATTTGGACAGCCTACCCCTTGCCAATAATCTGTTCCCAGAGATTTTCGACTACAGTGCCATAGAAGAATATAAATCCCCAATCTTTTCCATACTCGCCAAACTTAAAGCCAGGGGCTTGATAAAGCCAAAAAGTTACAAGAAGTACAAAAATCAAATATTAAATGATGCCAAGATTCAACTAAAGAGACAACTAGGCCTTTCCATGGATCAATTAACAGAAGAATCGCCCAAAACAACTGATAACAATTACGACATTCTTGAAAACTATGCCATACTGCTTTATCCGTTTATTAAAGAAATAGAGGTCGCCGCATTCTTCCGACGTCTTTCTATGGTAGAAGACCCTGAAATTCAAACGTCATATATTGCCTTATTGCTTAAAAACGAAGAAAATCCTTTGCATGGTGAAAATAAAATACCAAAAAGTTTAATAATTTCCCTAGCTGAAAACCCTGAAACACGATTATCACTATTCGAGAAATTACAGCAAATTGGCAAATTAAATTACTTCCCTGCCAACTACAGAAATCAACAGGCCATAGCGGAGTCCATACTCTATAACACCTTGGAATTAAATCCTGAGCAATACACTATTGAATACATCAAGGATCAAAAATTGTATTATCCCAATAACAATTACCACGGTTATTACTTTAAAGTAAAGGATAAAGATAAGTATAGTAACAATTTAAAAATGTATCTATTAGCATTCAAAAAATCGAATCATATTGAATCCAAACCTTACTATATAAACAAAGGTTTTAACATTGCAGACATCAGCACGGAAGAAGAGGTATTGGATTTAACTACCGAAGAGTATAATTTGAAGGATAGACAACGTGCTATAGTGAACAACCCTTCCGCGTATTCAGGGTTTATGCATTAAATATTAAACTTATTGTTATGAAAATAACGATATCTGCTTTTAATCCATACTCGAGTGGTTGAAATAGATAAAAAATTATTAATATATAATAGTTAGTTTTGAATGTTTGCCATTAATTAATTATTTACATGTAAATATTCCGCCAAGAACCTTTTGCAAATTGAATTAGGCCTTTAAGAGGTATAATTACCCCTAAATCTGGACTTGGCCAACTGAAACCGATAAATACATACCTATAAGTATTTAAAAATTGCAATTATCTTATATATAACGATATAGATATATCTTAATAAACTAAATATTTAATACAATAGCAATGAAAAATATTTTTTATTTTTTAATTTTTCTATATTTTAATCTCCATGGATACGCCCAAAATCTAATTTGTTCTCCCCAGGACAGGGAAGCCTTTAACACCAAAATAAATTTAATTTCCCAAATTAAAACCCAAGATATGGGATCGACTATGGTTGCAGTGGGCAAAACCTTTATAGGAATTCCCTATGTGGCCAAAACTTTGGAAATAGGAGAAACTGAATCCTTGGTCATTAACTTTCAAGGGTTGGATTGCACCACCTTTGTAGAGAATGTTTTGGCTTTTAGTCTAATGTTACAAAACAACGAAAAGGACTTTGATAGCTTTATCGACCACTTAGAAACCATTCGGTATAAGGATGGAAACCTCAATGGTTACTCCTCACGGCTACATTATTTCTCAGAATGGATCGCCAACAATGAGCATAAGGGCCTATTAAAAGATATGACCTCCCAAATAGGAGGTGTGGAAAGCAGTAAGGCCATTAATTTTATGAGTACACATAGAGAACTGTATCCTTTTCTCAAAGATGCCGATAACTATGAGAAAATACAGGCTTCAGAAGAGTTTCTTAAATCGCAGTCCATCTGTATCCTTCCTCAGGACCAGATCAAAGCCAATGAACATTTGATTCTATCTGGGGACATTATAGCCCTGACCACTTCAATAAAAGGACTTGATATTACTCACACCGGTATTGCTAGTCGGGAAGCTGACGGCAGAATACACCTACTACATGCTTCCACAGGATCCATGGAGGTAGAAGTATCCAAACTACCCCTAGCCGATTACCTAAAAGATATAAAAAGTAATACGGGGATTATGGTAGCACGCCCCTTATAAAACTACCAATTATTTTCCTTAAACTGGAAAACGTTAAAGGGAACGGCTTTTCCTTTAATCTTTATAACCACAATCCCGTGACCGGGAACTTCCATCTGAATTGTTTCTTCCGTGGTGGTTTTATAGTCTTTATCTGCCCATATATCTCGAATGGTATATCCTTCCGAGGCCTTAATGCCAACCTCCGAAAGATTAAAAGTTATGTTCGCCGGGCTATCGGACCTATTAAGCAATCCTACTGCTATTTCGCCACTCATAGTATCTATAAGAGGTTTAGCCCAGACTTCCAATTCCCCATAATCTATCAAACGCCTTGCCTGATAAACATAGGGACTTTGATTGAGTGCAATCATTTCACGATTACCTACCATTTTCAATGTTTCATTGGACATGGTAGTTAGATCATTGCCCAACAAAAGCGGGGAATGCATTAAGCACCACATGGAAAAATGGGTCCTGTCCTCCTCCAGGGTCATTCCTCTTCCAACTTGAAGCATATCCATATCATTATAATGTCCGGCAGAACCGTAGGACCACAAATCGGCATTTAAATCAATAATCCTTAATATAGATTCGAACCTATTGCTGATATCCCCGGAAATTCTCCAAGAATCTGCTACCTGTGTTACCCATTTACCTGGAAACTTCCATCTACATACATTGAAAACTGTATTGGGGTTAATCTCCCTTATTATCTTTCCAATCTCTGAATATCTGATTTCCTCATCCAATCCCAACCATTCTCCGCCACACCAATCCACCTTAATAAAATCGTATTTCCATTCCTTAAGATATAAGGTCAAGTCCTTCCGATCATGTCCATAAAGCCCCATTCCGGAGCCGATGGTATCTTTATCCCAATAAGAAGCACAGGTATTGACTCCAGCATCGGAATAGATTCCTGCTTTTAGCCCTTTTGCATGAATATACTCTGCCAAAGACTTCATCCCGGAAGGAAAGCGGTTCTTATGCACCAAGAGGTTTCCATTTTCATCCCGCCCCCCATAAAAGCCATCATCTACATTGATGAAGGAATAACCGGCATCCTTTAAACCTGAAGTCACCATGGCATCTGCCTGGGATTTTATAATTTCTTCATTAATATTCACTCGATAATTGTTCCAGCTGGCCCAACCCATAATGGGTGCCTTGGGAGGTCTTGTGGCTTCCTTTGTTTCCGCCTTGTCCAAAGAGGTATGTGAAGAGTTTCCATCTGTCTTTAAATTACAGGATAATGACAATATGCTTAACAGGATGGGAACGGTACTTCTCAAATTTCTAGTTCGCATTTTTCTCTAAGGTTTGTTTTAGTATTTTGCCCACTTTTCGGTAACCTTTTGCGTTGGGGTGCAAGCCATCCGAAAAAAGACTGGCATCAATTTTCTGATCCTTGTCCAAAAGAACCACACCAATATCCGCATAAGCCACATTTTTAGAGGTCGCCAATGCTGCTATTCCAGTATTTAAATTACGCATACGCTCCTCTTTGTCTACCCTTGGAAACAACCCCAGCAATAACAGTCGCGCATTAGGCTGTCTTTCCTTTATGGCACTGATCACCATTTCCAATCCACTGAGAATCTCTTCATCTGTATTGAGGTGTTCATTGTTGGTGCCGATCATCAGGACTATTTGCTCAGCTTCAAAGCCATCCAATTCATCGTGATATATTCTCCAAAGCACGTTTTCCACTCTATCCCAACCAAAGCCAAAATTCCTTATCTGTAAATCCTCCAAATAGGTTTTCCATGAATCGGCTCCATTGCTTAAGTTGGCTTTTGGGCTACCGCCCCAATAATGGGTTATACTATTTCCGAAAAAACATATTTTTGGAGCAGCTTCCTTATTCATTTTCAATAACTCTTGATGGCGACCCTCCCAAGGATACATTTCTGGCTCCCTTGCTTGGGTTACAGGAATCGTTGTAGAAAGGACACCTACAGGTTCCTTTATTACTTGGCGTACTTTCTTTTCATATGCCACGGCATATTCCATCATCCCCAAATCGGTGGGATGGGTACCATCTACAAAACTCTCCATGGACAGATTCAGCTCTTCATTGGTCAATAAATGAATATCCTTTATACCCTCGTCCTCCAATTGAGCAAATGCCTCCTTGGCCATTCTATTTAAATCGGTATAGGTTTTAAAACGTTCACTGTCTACGGCACCATCAGAATAACCGTCGTGCTCCACCAACAAAATTGGCGCTGAGGGACGCTTTGTCCTTAACTGTTTCACCCCGGAAATAAGAAGTTGCCGTACCTCGTCCAACGAACGATCTTTGGTGGCGCCCAAATTCGGCAAACAATCCAACACATATAATTTGGCATCAATTTCCGTAATAAAATTAATTACCTCTTCCTCCATTCTACCATTTCCCGAAAAGGCTAAATTAATAAGTGGTCTATCCAATTTTCTTCCCAAGATAGAGGTCCATGCCATTCCTGGGCGAGAGGCACAGGCCCCATGTGCAATGGAGGTGCCATAAACCACCACAGGTTTCTCCCTTCTTAATGGCAAAGGTTCCAAAACAGCATCCGTTGGCACTCCAATTTCCAACCACTCCACTTCATTGTACAGAGGCAAATACAACTGATACTCCCTACCCTTAGTATGATATTTCTCTTTTGGGTCTATGTTGGAATAGCGATATTGTATGGTATCGGCAAAAGAATACTTGCCTCTATACCATCTCCAATCCCCATCACTAGTCTTGGCATATAGATCCACCCCGCTAACCCCGGTTGCTGGCATATGGGCCATGGCATGATTTCCTTTCACCTTATAGCGAACCGTAATAGATTCGGCGTCACTTCTAAACCGTAGAGACAGGCCTGCTGAATGTTTGGATAGGTTCCAAACAGCAGCCCGAACTTTTCCCTCGGCCTGCTTTGGTAATCTGTGATACCTTGAAGCCACCTGATCTGGCCAAGCTTGTCCTTCAACGACCAGGGAATTGTCGTCCGCTGGGTTCCACCAGTTTATGTTCTTATCCTCCTGGGCATTGGCCAACTGAATCAGAAAAATAATTGTAAAAAAACCAATAAGCGACTTTGTTCTCATATAATCTTATTTTAATTTTTTCTTTTTATAGGTACCCAGATCGCCTCTTCCGAACTAGGGTCATTATTCCTGTATTTATCGCCTAACACCTCAAAATGTTCCCTATGATCCAACTCATAGTCCGATTTTGGCAACCATTCCCCATAAATATACTGTGCCATTTTTGGAAAGTCACTAGGTAAACCCTTATGAACAAATACGGCATATAACCCTCCTAACAAGGTATAGGACTCCATATCATTTGGCAAGTCCTTATAATCCTCCACCTCGACAACGGCCCACTTTTCAAATTGGGTGGTATCATTAAATTCCGAAAAACTCAACAGCCGGTCATATACCTGCATACTTATCAAATCGGTGGTCACAGGATTCCCAATTTCCTTTCTTCTGGTCATAAATCCCCGCCAAAGTTCCTTCGTCCTATCCTCCGATAAGCTCATGACCAATCGGTTACCGATCAATTTTTTTTCCGATATCTCTTCAATTCGTGGATCTATGTTCAATCCCATTTTACACAATCACTTAATTTATTATTCCATTTGTGAACCTATAAAAGGTATTTTTGGGGCTAAAAAATATCCCGTTAGGCTGGCAAACAGGATAGGGATAAAATACCCAAATCCGGTTAAAGTAGCCAAAAGAATAGTGGTACTCATAGGTGTTCTGGTGACGCAGGCATTTATGGCCGCCATACAGCTTATTATAGCTAAAATTGGATTGATGGAAGGGAATAAAATAGAAAGTATCAATCCTAAACTAACCCCAACAAAAAATAAGGGTATAATAAAACCACCACGCCAACCAGAGGTAACCGTAATGGCAATAGCCACAATTTTAAAAACCAAGATCGCCACTAGCGCATTCAGTGATAGATCCTGAGTTAGCAGTTCGTTAATTTCATGATGGCCAAAATATCTCGTCAAAGGAAAATAATAGGCTATAATACCTAAAAGTAATCCCCCAATCAAAGTTTTTAAATAAATTGGAATCGGTCGCTTCTCAAAAATCAATTTAAAGAATTTGGTACAGTATATAAATCCCCAAGCCACAAGAGTGCCACCTACGGCAAAAATTACGGCATAGAGGAAATCGAACACTCCTGAGTATTCATATTCGGATAAATTCCAAATAGGACCAATACCCAAATGAATGACCAAAGCGAAAACCACGTAACTAAAACTACTAGCTACCAAGGCAGGAATAATAGCCTTATAGTATTCTACAGCATGTTTATGGTGCAGAATTTCCAGCGAGAATAAACTGCCTCCCAATGGGGCGCCAAACAAGGCCGTAAAACCCGAAGCCATGCCCGCAATACTCAAGGAACGTAATTCTTCGCCCTTTAACCGAAATATTTTTCCAAGCCAACTACCAGTTGAACCGGTAACCTGTACCAAAGGAGCTTCCGGACCCAAACTGCCTCCTGAGGCTACACAAAGCAAGGACGATAATATCATTGACGGATTGTTCTTGGGATCTAACTTGCCCTTATTAAAACGAATATTGTTTACAATGAGATGGATTTCACCCGGATCACCAATGAAATGAATCACCAATCCGGCCAATAAACCAGCGATCGACATAAGGGGGATTACCTGCCACCCTGTAAAAAATGCCATTTTGTGGGTCAAGAATTCCAGGACAATCCAATATAGGCCAGCAATCAATCCCCCTAATAAACCGAGGAAAGCCCATAATAAAAAGGTACGACTGAATACAAAAGGATTGAACCGAATTGGTTGGTCCAATATATTTAGGTAAGTAATAAGTTTTCTTCTACGTTTTAGCTTCACTATTCCGCCAACTTGTTAGATAGGGAGGCCAACGCCATCCAATAATAATAATAAGAATCTTTAAATATAGGGACAAGTTGAATAAGGACAAAGTATTTTTAAAAAGCCAACCTAATTAAGGAGGGGTCTTGATCGGGAAATACCGCAAACCCAATATCCAATGTGATTCCTGAAAGTCAATCTGCCTTTGCCCTATTTCCGCCTTCTATAGGTTCCAATTAATAAAAGCCCTCGTAAGACAATGAAGGCAGTTAGGCAAAAAATATGACCAAAACCATTAAAGTCCAAACCAGGATGTTGCTTCTAATGTGCGGAGCCTATGGCACAACTTCGAGACTGCCAAAATTTACACCTTCAGGTAAGTGCTCATGTCAGTTAGAAGTCCCATTTTATAGCGCAATCACAAACTGATTGGTCGGTATGAGTAAAATTTATGCCGTTTTTAAATGCTAAATGAGTATTTCACCGATTAAATATGTATTTAACCTCCACATCTCATTAAAAAACAAAAACCGATAAAAAACAAAAACCAACCTATCGGTTGGTTTTTATGTATATTCCTACACCTGGGCAAATACCAAGGTAAACTGAAAAATAATGGCTAATCCTCTAGTTTACGGCAATCAAAGAGACCTCAAAAATAAGTACAGATCCACCAGGAATCCCATTATAATCTCTACTGCCATATCCCAAATGGGCAGGTACCAGAAGTATTCCATTACCACCTTCCTTGAAATAGGTAATACCTTCTGTCCACCCTGCTATAACTCGATTTAAATCAAAAGTAATTCCCTCTGCATCACTTTGATCGAAGACCGATCCATTAAGAAAATACCCTTTATAGGCCACCGTTACATTGGAACTGGCCACTGCCTGTGTTCCCGTACCCTCTTCTTCGATTACGTAATAAAGTCCTGAATTACTCCGTACAGCGGTTAAGTTGTTCTCCTCCACATAAGCCTGGATATCCGTCTCGTTCTTGGCAACATAATCAATATCCTCCTCGGTTTTCTTATCGTTATCACAAGAAATAAAAAGCACTAGGGCCAAAGCAAAAAGTGTATTCTTCATAGTTATTCTTTTTTAAGGGCCAAATATAACAAAATACCTAAAGCCGTCTGTGCTGGTATTCCATATGGGTTTATAAATTTTAGTTAATTAGCACAAACAAAACACCCTTAAAACCACAACATATAAGGTTTTAAGGGTGTTTAATTCCGTGATATTCCAACTTATACTACAAAGCCAGGTCTGTAATTTCTTGTTACAAACTGGTTTGCTTCCTCAAGGTTGGTAATACGCATGTTCTCTCCGTCCCAAAGCAATTTCTTTCGGGCAAAGAACTCCATCTTACCTTTTTCATTTTCCCTCTGCAACAAATAACTGCGAATGGCCAAATTCCCCATAAGAACAGTCTCTGTCATAGGTCCCGCATAGTCGAAGGAAGAAGTTAGACCAAGATGTTCCTTACTGCCAAATCCAGCTTTACAGGCATCTACCCAAAGACGCTGATGTCCGTATTCCGGTTCATCATTGGGCTCTACTTCGGGACCGAAATCCGTTGAGCCATCATTCATATACAATTTTGGCATCAAAGGGGAACTATCGTTAATATTGGTAGAGATAATTCCCTTTTCCCCGATAATCAATACCCCATTCTGACTTCCATGTCCACCAATCTCATGATCCGCAGGTATAATTTCTGGATGTGCAGGTCTAATCCCACCATCGCTCCAGGTCATTTCTATTGGTGACTGACTCTTTTCCGTAGCTCCAAAGTGCAATGTTATATAAGAGGAAGCCGGACATCCTTCTGGATGATAATCGGCATTCCACATATTGGTGTATACAGCACCTACACTACATTCAGCATCTGTTGGATACTTTAGTCCCAAAGTTCTGAAAGGAATATCGATCAGGTGACATCCTACATCTCCCAAAGCTCCTGTGCCGTATTCCCACCATCCTCTCCATCCGAATGGATGCAAATTGGGGGTGTATGGCTTAAATTCCGATGGTCCCAACCATAGGTCCCAATTAAGGTCTTTTGGTTTGGCACTTGGATCTGGTTTAGGAAATGCGCCTCCCTGTGGCCAAACTGGCCTATTGGTCCAGACCTGTACTTTTGATATCTTTCCAAGGTCCCCGGAATCTACCCATTTTTGTACCATGCCCAATAACGGATTGGAACCTCCTTGGTTCCCCATTTGAGTCACGATTTTTTTACTTCTTGCCATTTCGGTCAGCATTCTTGCCTCCCGTATATTGTGGGTCATGGGTTTTTGAACATATACATTTATCCCACGCTCCATAGCATAGGCCGCCGCCGGTCCGTGCACATGATCTGGCGTGGAAATAGTTACGGCATCAATACCCTTTTCCTTGTCCAACATCTCTCTGAAATCAGCATAAAGCTTGGCTTTAGGAAACAGTTCCACGGATTTCTTGGCAGAACCTGAGAAATCCACATCGCACAAGGCTACTACCTTTTCCCTACCTCCAACAGAGGCATTGCGAATGTCACTGGCTCCTTTACCTCCGGCGCCAATGGCCGCAATATTCAATCGGTCACTCGGGGCCGTATAACCAACGCCTCCTAGTACATGCCTGGGCACGAAAAAGATAGAGGAAGCCATGGCTCCTTTTTTGATAAATGATCTGCGTGAATCGACAGACTTTTTAGGTTTTTCTTTTTTCATAATTATTGATTATTACATTTTTACATTGTCAATTATATTCATCAAAACATCTTCCTTAACCGGAGCAACTACAAAAGCAATCTTACAGTCCCAGTTATAACCGCCTTAGGGATATAGCAAGATATAACATAATAATAGACCTTATCTCCGAGATTTTCTCAAATACTACTACAATTTTAACCCTAATTAAGAACCATGACCCTCTGAAAATGAAAAGTTTATAAAATGTAGTATAAAATTCCTGTAATTTTATTTTAGCTTACCCCGGTGAAGTTACATATCCACTTCCTCCCTGTTATCCCAATTACTAGAAGTAACAATGTTACAGGAGCTGACACCACATACTTAGAGCCTAATCCATTAAGAATTACTTCTACCCAGTAACAATATGTCCTACATCCTGAAATAATCTTTCCTATTGTCACCATTACGGCAACACCACATTATATTTAAAAAGTATTCGTGTAATTAATCCAAATCCCCACCGTCTATTTATTTATGCCGGCGGATTCAATTATTCTAATTCCATAAGATTATTATCTATGATTTTTGTACTTCTTTTTGTAGTGGTATGTTTTCTTGCATATAGCAATGGGGCCAATGATAATTTTAAAGGTGTGGCCACCCTCTTTGGCAGTGGGACCACAAATTACAGTCGGGCCATAAATTGGGCAACGCTGACGACTTTTCTTGGTTCTGTTACCGCCATTTTTCTGGCTAGTTCGCTGGTCAAAAACTTCTCAGGCAAGGGTTTGGTGCCAGATGCTTTGATACAGACCCCTGAATTTGCAGTATCAATAGCCCTAGGCGCGGGAATCACAGTGTTCTTAGCCACAAAAATAGGGATGCCTATTTCAACTACACATAGTTTGGTAGGCGGACTTTTCGGTAGTGGAATTGTGGCTGTCGGAAGTGCATTTAATTTTAGTCTGCTAGGCAGCACATTTATAATGCCCCTAATTCTGAGTCCATTGATGGCTACCGTCGCCAGTATGGTAGCCTATCTCCTTTTTAGACGATTACGCGTTTTCTTTGGAGTCAATAAACAAATGTGTATTTGCATAGGCCAAGAATACGTACCTATTGTCAACAATTTAAATAAGGTAAATCCTGTGGCTGATTCCATTACCTCATACAAATCAATTAATATAGATAAGGAACAAAACTGCATTGAACGCTATCAAGGAGCCTTTTTGGGTTTAAATGCCCAAAAACTATTGGATGTTGCCCATTTTTTAAGTGCAGGGGTAGTTAGCTTTGCCAGAGGTTTAAACGACACCCCTAAATTGGTAGGTTTGCTCATTGTAATAAATAGCCTGTCCATAGAATGGGGCATGGTTGCCCTGGCCTTCGCAATGGCAATTGGAGGACTATTGAACGCAAAAAAAGTAGGCGAAACCGTAAGTAAAAAAATAACACCAATGAATCATGGGCAAGGATTTACGGCCAACCTTATTACAGGTCTTTTGGTAACCACCGCAAGTATACATGGCCTTCCCGTTTCCACGACCCATGTCTCCGTGGGCTCAATTTTTGGAATTGGCAGTGTAACCAAAAAGTCGGATATAAAAGTTATCCGCAATATTGTTCTTTCTTGGATATTGACATTACCTATAGCAGCCCTAATAAGTGCAATAGTCTTTTCTTTGTTATCCTATGTATTTTAACCCTTCTTAATCAAAGCCTCGGTTTTAAGGACATAAATACGACTTTCCTTTTCCTTAAAGCCTAAACTCTTATAAAGATTAATAGCCTCAATTCTCTTATCGGCACTGAAAAGAAGGATTTCGGTAAGTCCTTTCTCCTTTCCCACGGTTACCAATTTTTCCATGAGCTTCCTGCCAATACCTTGGCCTCTGTGCTCTACATCCACAACCACATCCTCTACCCAACCTTTAATTCCGGATATAACAGTATAGGTGCACATTAAGGCCATTCCCAAAACCCTATTACCTTCCTTACAATATACTAGACATATGGGGTTCTCTGGATCAAGCACATGTTTAAGATCAATTTGCTTTATGTCGGCATTCAACTGGCGGAACAATCCGGCCAATTGTTGTTCCATATCAGGATTTACGTCTGACTCTTGTAGTAGGGCTATTTTCATGGGTTCTTATTTAATCTTTAATATTATAAACTTAGGGTTATGATAATTTGCAAAATTAATTAAACTTATTTGGTCATACTTAATAGCCTTCCTTCTTTTGGTAAACCTTAACATAGTCGACCATAAATACATCGGGGAAAATGGTTTTTAACACCTCTTCCTTTTTGCTTGGATATTCCATGCTCAGGATCATATACTCCTCAATATTCGAAATACCGGTAGTGACCTCATAATACTTATAGCCATCCACATAAAAAATATATTTATCCGGAAACCATTCTAGCCCAAAGGTGTGAAACCCCAAACTTACCCCCCTGCGATAGCTCTGCATACCCTTGGTAGATTGCTGGTTGGGTCCGTAGGCCCAATGAACATTGTGTGACACAATATCGGTTCCCAATTTTTTAAAAAATTCCATCACATCTATTTCGGCCCCAAATTTGGCCGGATCCTCCCCTTTACTAATCCCGGGTGACTGCAACCAAAAGGCCGCCCATACTCCCTCTGACTTCTGTAATTTGGCCCTACATTCGTAATAACCATATTTGGACATAAACTTCCCTTGGGTACCCACAGCGGAACCCAACAGTGAATCCCCCTTTTTAAGGGCATATAATTTTAGATATCCCTTTTCCACTTTAACCGCTTCTTCGGAAACATAGGCAATAGCTCTAGGACCAATACCTCTTACGGCCCATTTAGTGGTATCCAATGTTTTCCCCTTAAATTGATCTTCCCATATCAATTTATATCCCACTTTCTCGGGATTAAACCGCTTTTTGGACATAGGCCCTTGTGCAGGCCGTTGCGCCATGGCAAAACTTGCTAAAAACAGGAAGCACAATAAAGATGTTAATTTCATTTAATTAGATTTATAGCTTTTACTTGCCTGGAGGCAGGAACTATTTGCGGCCCATACTCCAATTTCAAGCGGCATAAATAATCACTGACATAATACCATTGCCAAAACACGGCCGAGATACCCAAGAATTCAGGGGTTATAACCAACAGCAAGGTAACAAAACTGAATCTGCATCTTCTAGCAGATTCTATCAAAAACTGCCATAATCTTAACCCTAAGCTATAATATTTTGGTGTATCCCTAACGGGCCGGGCTATACGCTACAAGTCCTCGGCTTTCTGCCTGTGGGCTTTTCACTGCTATCCCTTACACAAGGGGGTGAAAAAGTATAGTTGGTTCTTATTATGAACGCCAAAGGTCATTAGTTGAAAAGGAATTATTATCTTCCTATTTCAATAGACCAATTAATCCTGAATAATCCAAATAACTGCCATATGAAACTACGCTTCCTTCTGTTTGCTACCCTTGTTGTTACTCTTCTGGCTTGCAAATACAATCAAAAACCCAAGGAAAACATTAAGGAAAATCAACTAACTGTCAAAGATATTAAAGACTCCGTGCCCTTCCCTGCCGAATTGGTCCAATTTCAAACCCCAACAGAAAATCCTGTTTTTACGGGTTCCGGCCCGGATTCCTGGGATCAAAAAATTAGGGAAAGGGGATATATTTTAAAAGAAGGGGATACCTACCATATGTGGTATACTGGCTTCCGCACGGAAAAGGAGTCGCTCTCCTTAGGTTATGCAACCTCGCTGGATGGAATCAGCTGGACCCCTTATCCGGACAACCCAGTTTTTAGTAAAAGTTGGACGGAGGACATGATGGTAATAAAGGTAGACGATACCTATCACATGTTTGCCGAAGGGAAAAACGACGTAGCCCACAGACTAACTTCAACTGATCGCATACATTGGACGGACCATGGCTCCCTTGACATGCGTAATGCCAACGGTTCACCTTTAAGCAAAGGACCATATGGCACACCAACGGTTTGGCGGGAAAACGACACTTGGTATTTGTTCTATGAGCGAAATGACCTGGGCATATGGCTCGCCACTTCCAAAGATTTAAAAGTATGGACCAATGTACAGGATGAACCTGTAATAAATATGGGTCCTGAAGAGTATGATCAATACGGTGTGGCCGTAAACCAGATCATTAAATACAAAGGATGGTATTATGCTTATTACCATGGCACCCCTTTTGAAGACTGGAGTCTTTGGTCCACCAATGTAGCGGCGTCAAAAGACTTGTTACATTGGAAAAAATATCCCCAAAATCCGATAATGGAAGAGAACAGATCCAGTGGCATCCTAGTTCCGGATGGAGACCAGTTTAGACTTTATACCATGCATAATAAGGTGGAGGTACATTTTCCAAAAAGTACCGAAAACAACTAAAAACTACTTCTTTATACGCCAATTTTATTCCTTTAGCAGAGTAGTTCTAGATTATCCTTTCAAAACAAAGAATTAAACCGCATGGTTGGTTTTCGTTATAAAACGGGCCGAAGTGAACTACATAGCTTCGATATAAAACGAAACAAGATCTATGAAATACCTATAATTTACAGTTAAGATGAAAAATTGTAGGGAAAAACGACTACCCGGTCTAATTGGACTGTGTAAAATGGATCAAATTATTAGGCTGTTCAGACTGATTATTGTTGGATTGGAAGTTGATACAAGTTCCCAAGTCATACAATAACACCTAAGTTCAATTATTTGCGTGCCGTTGAATCCGTTTCCCCGATTCGGCACCAACATTGGAAAGGTTTCATTGGAATCCAAACAAAAAAAAGTCCTGCGAGGTTGTTACCGACACACTAAAATGAATTTTAGGTTGGTTAATTCGGTGTCAATTAAACCTTGCAGGACTACAGTAAAAGTTGGTGGTTATTAAAAATTACAAAGCATTGGTATTAAACTTTGTGCTGTATTTGCCTGAGAGTTATTTTCTCTTCAAACAGTATTCGATTCCGCCGACCAAATGTTGACGAAAATTAAGATCGTCAAAAGCCTCATCAGTATGTCCCAAGCCTGTATAGAAGGCCCTACCTCCGTCATACTCATGATACCATGCAATGGGGTGGTTGTCCCCATTTTTACCCCCTTCATAGGAGCTTTCGTCCATCTTCATGAGCACATTAAGATCCGGATTTATGTTTTTGTAATTGTACCATTCATCAAAATGCGTCCAAATATTGGCCAAATGTTTGGTAGCAGGATGGTTATGATCCACAACGTCTATCGTGGCCGTTTGTTGTTTGGGGTGACTTAAAAAATAAGCCCCGACCAATTTGCCGTACCATGGCCATTCATATTCTGTATCAGCCGCAGCATGCACCCCCATAAAACTTCCTCCATTTTGAATGTATTTCTCAAAAGCTGTCTGCTGCTCATCGCCCAACACATCCATGGTAGTACTTAAAAATACCACCAGTTTAAACTTCTTAAGATTATCGCTGTTAAACTGAAGTGAATCCTCTGTATGGGTAACGGCAAAATTATTGGCTACACCCAATTTTACGAAAGTAGCTACCCCCTTTTCTATAGACTTATGTCGAAATCCGTTGGTTTTGGTAAATACCAATACCCGATCTTTGGCCAATGTATTCGCGGATATTATTTTTTCCGGGATTTGTACTGGCTTAGTATGTAAATTCGGGTTTATGGTAACCTCTTCCTGAATCCTCGTACTGCCACAACCAACCACAAAAACTAGTGCTATTAATGTAATAGTACATTTATATAAGCTCATAAAAATTATTGATTTTCAAATTAGAATTTCTAAATATCCAAAATTTACTGCAACAAAACACAAAATTTACTAATATTTCCAAAATTATTTACAGTTTTCACAATAATGCCCCTACATGTTAAAAATTAAATTTCCAAAACCTTGCATAGACTCCCTTACCATAACACTAATAAACCCAAGGGAAGAGAATTGTTTGGATAATCCCTAATCGACTAAAATAAATCTGGGAACCACATAAATCATAAATAAGTAACCTATCCGTTGGCCAAAGACATCAGGTATTTTTTAGGAGTGGTGCTATACTTTTTCTTAAAGGCTGCAATAAAGTGACTGGAGGTACTATAGCCCACCTTCAGCCCCACCTCGTTTACATTATGTTTCCCCGATTCCAACATTTTACGGGCATATTCCATTTTGTAATCGAATAAAAAACTATACACGGAATCCCCATAGATCTGCTTGAAGCCTTCTTTCAATTTTTTCAGACTAAGTCCAATTTCTTCGGAAAGATCCTGTAAGCTGGGTGGTTCCGCCATTCTAGAAATAATTATTTCCTTGGCATTCCTAATTCGCTTAACGTTGTCCTCATCCACCAAAAAAGGACATTGCTCCACATCGGCATCCTGACTTTTATTAAAATAAAGTGAAATTAGCTCGTAAACCTTTCCTTTTATATACAACTCCTTAATGGAACGATGTAGGTTATAATTCATAACCTGACTCAGAACTACTGCTATCGCAGGGGATACGGCTTCCTGTGAATAATATTTCTTATCCTTATTGTCAGAACTTAAAAAAGGAATATAGTCCGCCTCCTTGGAAAATAAAGAGTGGAACTTGCGAATGGTCATTACAATAGAGACCATCCAAGAATTGGCATTTAAGACAAGATTAAGGGGTAGGTCTACCTGGGTATTGTACAACAAGAGGGAATTATCTTCCGAGACTTCCAAGGCATATCTGCCTTCATTAAATATAAACTTGGCTCCGCCCTTTAAACAGAAATGAAACTGTATAAAAGAACTATCGATCTCACGCGTAACCGTCTGATTGTAAATACTATCGTTCTGAATTTTCAATACATAAAAACCATCTTCAATCAATACTTCCTCAAAAGACCCTTGAGCGATATTTTCTTCCTCCATGTCGACTTTATATTAAATTTACCTATTTAGAAACATTCTAAATTAACCAAGGTATAATTCTCCTTAACACTGCTAAAATATAGTATTTCAAGCGTTTTGATATATAAAATAGCGTTAAAAAACCACAAACGATACTTATTGTTCCTCTAGCGTTATTTTTATTTGGCTGATGCCCCTAAATTTGTGGCGCTCTCAAGAGTACTTATGAAAGATTATCACATTTCCAAACATAGTTCGTTATATACCATTGGCCTAAACTACAAAAAGGCCGATGCCGAAGTGCGTGGTAAATTTAGCTTGGATGAGAATGCCATAGACCGACTATTGGAACAGGCTAAACTCATTGGGATAGACGGACTATTGGTGACTTCAACCTGTAACCGTACCGAATTACATGGGTTTGCCCAACATCCCTTTCAACTTATAAAATTATTATGCGATAATACTCAGGGCACCGTGGAGGAATTCCAAGAGGTGGCCTATGTGTATAAGAATAACGACGCTATAAACCATCTTTTTAGGATGGGCACAGGATTGGATAGCCAGATTTTGGGCGATTTCGAAATTATTAGTCAGTTAAGACAAAGTTTCAATCGATCCAAAAAACAAAACATTGCCAACCCGTTCTTGGAGCGTTTGTGCAATTCGGTAATCCAAGCCAGTAAAAGAATAAAAAACGAAACCGATATCTCCTCTGGTGCTACATCAGTTGCTTTTGCTTCGGTACAATACATCATAAATAATATCCCTGATATCTCAGAAAAGAATATTCTGTTGTTCGGGACCGGGAAAATAGGTAGAAATACCTGTGAGAATTTAATTAAGCATACTAAAAATTCCCACATCACCCTAATAAACCGTACCAAGGATAAGGCGGAGCGTATAGCTGGGAAATTTAATTTAATAGTGAAGAACTACGGGGACCTACAAACCGAAATCCGAAATACCGATGTTCTTATTGTAGCTACCGGTGCCCAATCACCCACTATTTCAAAAGAATTGATCTACACTAAAAAACCTTTGTTGATCTTGGACCTGTCCATTCCCAAAAATGTATCGGACGATGTATCAGATTTAGATAATGTAACTGTAATTCATCTAGATCACCTATCGCAAATGACCGATGATACGCTGGAAAAAAGAAAAGAATCCGTGCCCCGGGCAGAAGTGATTATTGAGGAAGTAAAGGAAGAATTTATTAAATGGTTGGAAACTAGGAAGTTTGCTCCGGTCATCAAGGCTTTAAAGAAAAAATTAAAGACCATGAAAGATGAGGAATTGGACTTCCAAAGCAAAAAGCTAAGCGATTTCAATTCTGTTCAAGCCGATATTATCTCGGAACGCATCATTCAGAAAATTACCAAACAATTTGCCAATCACCTTAAAGACACCGAAATAGATTCCGATACCAGTTTAGAGCTTATACAACGAGTTTTTCAACTAGAATTGGAGTCTAAATGAGTAAAACGATAAGAATTGGCACCCGTGATAGTCAGTTAGCACTCTGGCAAGCCCACACCGTTCAGGACCAATTAGAGGCTTTAGGCTTTACCACCGAAATAATTTCCGTAAAATCTACTGGGGACCTATTGTTGGACAAGCCCTTGTACGAACTTGGCATCACCGGAATATTTACCAAAACATTGGACATCGCCATGATCAATGGCACTGTTGATATCGCCGTGCATTCCATGAAAGACGTACCTACCCGCCTTCCCAAAGGAATTGTACAGAGCGCGGTACTCCCAAGAGCAAATACCCAAGATATATTAGTTTACAAAGATTTGGATTTTTTAAAATCCAACGGTACCATTGCCACCGGAAGCTTACGAAGACAGGCGCAATGGTTGCATAAATACCCATCTCACAAGGTTGTGGATATACGGGGAAACGTAAACACCCGACTTCAAAAACTTGAGGACAATCCTTGGAACGGGGCTATCTTTGCCAAGGCAGGTTTGGAGCGTATTGAGGTTTTACCGCCAAACCATATAGACTTGGATTGGATGGTGCCCGCACCGGCACAAGGGGCCATGGTTGTTGTTAGCATGGAAAATGATGCGTTTTCAACAGAGGCTGTTCGTAAACTAAACGATTCCACCACAGATATTTGTACCTATGTAGAAAGGGAGTTTCTGCAAATATTGGAAGGGGGCTGTACTGCACCCATAGGGGCTTTGGCCAAAATAGAACAGGATAACCTCAATTTTGAAGGTATACTACTTTCCTTGGATGGCAAACAGAAATTAATGGTCAAAAAATCTATTCCCGCCAATGAATATATCAACTTTGGTAAGCTGTGTGCCCAAGAAGTGTTGAACAACGGCGGCAAGGAATTGATGGTGGAGATAAAAAAGGAATTGGCATGACCCCAGCTTGGGAATTACAAACCAAAGTATCATGAGCATGACCGTTCTTTCTACAAAAATTCTAACAGCCTCCCAAAAAGCAATACTGACCAATGCCAATATTAAAGTGGAAGAGTATGACGCCATCAATATAGAATACTTAACTCCCAATATAGACCCAGTTTTCAAAAATATCATATTTACTAGCCAAAATACCGTAAAGGCTTTTCTAAAGATAATGGGTCCTCTAAACGTCAAAAAAAAATCCTATTCTGCTTTTTGCGTTGGCGAAAAAACAAAGTCGGTTTTAGAGAAAAATGGCATTAATGTCTTGGAAATGACTAATTATGGAGCAGAATTGGCCAAAATTATGGTAAATAAGCACCCAAATGAAACTTTTTTGTTTTTGTGCGGTGATAAACGTCGGAATGAAATTCCCTCCTATCTAGCAAAACACAAGGTGGCATTTAAGGAGCAGACCGTATATCAAAATACCCCAAATCATCTTACCTTTGACACCGATTTTGATGGTATTCTGTTTTTTAGTCCCAGCGGTATTGAAAGCTTTACAGCTAGGAATAATTTAAAGAATAGTGTTGCTTTTTGTATTGGTACTACCACCGCCTCGGAAGCCGAAAAACACACCAAAAATATAATTATTGCCCAAAAACCAACGATAGAAAGTGTCTTGGAAAGGGTTATAGATACTTTAAAAATAAAAAGCAATTAAACCGGCATACACAACAACTATCCCTTAACGGAATATAATCAAGGGGCAGTTTAAAATGGGTAAGCAAGAAGAACACCTAAATATTATGAGCATTAAAAACGATTTATTCTTAAGAGCATTAAAAGGAGAAACCGTAGAGCGCCCACCAGTTTGGATGATGCGCCAGGCAGGAAGATATCTACCGGAATTTATGGCAATCCGCGATAAGTACGACTTCTTTACCCGCTGCCGTACGCCGGAATTGGCCAGTGAAATTACGGTACAGCCCATACGCCGATACGGCATGGATGCCGCAATTTTATTCAGTGATATTTTGGTGATTCCCCAAGCGATGAACATAGAGGTGCAGATGAAACCTAATTTTGGCCCTTATTTGCCAAATCCGGTAACGGACCAAAAAGGTGTGGACGAAGTTATTGTCCCTGATGTAAATGTTGAATTGGACTACGTAATGCAGGCCATAAAAGCGACAAAGGAACTATTGAACAATGAAATCCCCTTAATCGGCTTTGCAGGTTCACCTTGGACCATTTTATGCTATGTTGTACAAGGGCAGGGTAGCAAAACCTTTGACAAAGCCAAGGAATTCTGTTTTACCAATCCAGTTGCGGCACATCAGCTACTGCAAAAAATCACCGATACTACCATTGCCTATCTAAAGGCAAAAGTTAAAGCCGGTGTCGATGCCGTACAGGTATTCGATTCTTGGGGAGGTATGTTGTCACCAGTAGATTACCGGGAATTTTCGTTCCAATATATACAACAGATTATAGATGCCCTTAAGGACGAGGCTCCCGTAATCGTTTTTGGTAAAGGATGCTGGTTCGCCTTGGGCGATATGGCCAAATCAGGAGCTGCTGCCCTTGGAGTGGACTGGACCTGTTCCGCGCGCAATGCACGTTACCTTTCAGGGGGCAATATAACCCTTCAGGGTAATTTTGACCCGGCAAGATTGCTTTCTCCTCCGGCAGTAATCAAAAAAATGGTAACCCAAATGATCAATGAATTTGGCAAGGATAAATATGTAGTAAATCTTGGTCACGGTATTTTGCCCAATGTTCCCTTGGACAACGCCAAGGCCTTTATAGATGCGGTAAAGGAGTACCAACAGAATTAGATGGGCGTATCCCTTTTTTTCTTCCTTTCAGGAAAAAAGGGTCGCCCTTTCCGTTATATCTTTTATTTTTATGGAAGCATTATTTCGGGGCACCGTTTAAAACTCTAAAATTACGCCCCTAGAAGCATTCCTACCGATAAAAATAAAAGGATGTCACTACAATCGCTTACGCAAAATCAATAGTATGACCAAACATATACTGAGCGGTATTAAAGCCTATTTTGGCACCTTTAAAATCCTTTCCCAATTGGGGCTTTGGCGCTATTTTTGGATTCCCATATTGATCAGCGTAGTAATAGCCATTATAATTTTTACCTCTGCTTATGGGCTATCCGACAATATTGGCGGATTTCTTTCACAATGGTGGACTTGGGACTGGGGAAAGCAAACAGTAATCCTGATCAGCGAAATCTTTGGTGGTCTTCTTATTATTGTGTTTGGCTTTATATTGTACAAACATATTGTCATGGCACTTTCTGCGCCTTTTATGAGCCCAGTTTCAGAAAAAATAGAAGCACACTTATTGGGAAACTCGGCAGAAAAACATAGAGATACTACTTTCGGGGAACAACTATGGCGCGGAATCCGTATCAACCTAAGAAACTTGATTATGGAAATTTTGTTGACCATCCCTCTTTTATTAATTGGTCTAATTCCGGTAATAGGATTGGTTTCAACTGTGCTTATATTTCTAATACAGGCCTATTATGCCGGTTTTGGCAATATGGACTATACTTTGGAGCGACATTTTAAATACGCCGAAAGTCTAAATTTTGTTCGAAAGAACAAAGGCATTGCTATAGGCAACGGAATTGTCTTTATGTTCTTTCTTTTTATTCCCGTAATTGGTGTAATTCTAGTGCTGCCACTATCGGTTACCGCTGCGACCATAAGGACAGTAGAACTATTGAAAGTGGAAAAAGAAATTAGTTGACCCCCAAGACTTGCAAGGTTGAGAAACTGGCAAGACCTGCAAGGTTTCCAAAACCTTGTAGGTCTAAAAACATGAAGCATAAATAACGATTGGCTGATAGCACAGGAACAATACCTACAAGGTCGGGAAGACCTTGCAGGTTAGGTTATCAACAAAACGAAAACCAAGACCTGCAAGGTTGAGCAACTGGCAAGACCTGCAAGGTTTACAAAACCTTGTAGGTCTGAAAACATGGCGCATAAATAGCGAATGGCTGATTGCACAGGAACAATACCTACAAGGTCGGGCAGACCTTGCAGGTTAGGTTATCAACAAAACGAAAACCAAGACTTGCAAGGTTGAGAAACTGGCAAGACCTGCAAGGTTTCCAAAACCTTGTAGGTCTAAAAACATGAAGCATAAATAACGCATGGCTGATAGCAAAGAAAAGAAACAATACCCACAAGGTCGCGAAGACCTTGCAGGATAGGTAACCAACAGAACGAAAACCAAGACCTACAAGGTTGAGCCGCTGGCAAGCTTGCAAGGTTTACAAAACCTTGTAGGTCTAAAGAAGAAAAAAAATGAAACTCGAAAAGCTCGAAAAAGACCACTACTATCATATTTACAACCGGGGAATAAACGGTGGCCCAATATTTAAATCCAACGAAAACAAAAGCTACTTTCTAAAGTTGATTAACAAGTATTTGTCCAACAAAGTTTCCATTCTTGCATATTGTTTAATGGACAATCATTACCATATGGCAATCCAGGTCATTGAAGAAGAAAAAATGGTCACACAATCATTTTCAAATCTTTTCAATGCTTATGCCAAAGCATTTAATAAGATGCACAATAGAACGGGTAGTCTCTTTGAAAAACATTTTAGAAGGATTAAAATTGGTGACACTAATTATTTGAGGAACCTGATAATCTATATCAATACAAACCCGGAAAGTCATGGAACCACCAAAGATTTTAAAACATACCAATATTCGTCTTATCAGACCACTATTTCCATTCAGAACAGTACCGATTCAGTGCCAATAGCAAAGGAAGAGGTAATAAATCTTTTTGATGATCTAGGGAATTTTGAATATTTGCATAATCAAAAAACAAGCTTAGGTCTAGACAAATTGAACTGGGATTAATGACCTGTAAGGTTGAGCCGCTGGCAAGACCTGCAAGGTTTCAAAAACCTTGTAGGTCTAAAGACATGAACATAAATAACGCATGGCTGATAGCAAAGAAAAGAAACAATACCTACAAGGTCAGGAAGACCTTGCAGGATAGGCAACCAACAGAATGCAAAACAGGACCTGCAAGGTTTCAAAAACCTTGTAGGTCTAAGAACAAAAAAAGACACATGAAAGATAAATTTTACGCATACATCCAACAACTACAGGATAGGATTACTGCCAAATTGGAAGCCGTAGATGGTGAAGCCAAGTTTAGGGAAGACATTTGGGAGCGACCGGAAGGCGGCGGTGGCCGATCAAGGGTTATAGAAAATGGAGCTGTTTTTGAAAAAGGCGGTGTTAACATTTCTGCCGTTCACGGAGCCTTGCCACAAAGCATGCAAAATTATTTTGGCGTTAAGGATGCCGATTTTTTTGCCTGTGGTCTCAGCCTAGTTATCCACCCGAAGAATCCCATGGTTCCAACAGTACATGCCAATTGGCGCTATTTTGAAATGTACGACAAGCAAGGCAAATTGGTAGATCAATGGTTTGGTGGCGGACAAGATCTTACCCCCTACTATTTGTTTGATGAGGATGCCAAACACTTTCATACAATTTGCAAAAATGCTTGCGACAAGCACAATCCGGAATTCTACAGTACATACAAGGCAAAGTGCGACGATTATTTTTGGAATACACATAGGAACGAAGCCAGGGGTATAGGCGGATTGTTTTATGATTACTGTAAAGCCAACACAGAGATGTCCATGGAAGATTGGTACAATTTTGAAACCGAAGTAGGCAATAGTTTTTTAGAGGCCTATATCCCCATTGTAGAAAAACGAAAAGACTTGTCCTACTCGAAAGAACAGCGGGATTGGCAAGAAATTCGAAGGGGACGTTATGTAGAATTTAACTTGGTGCATGACAAGGGTACACTCTTTGGCTTAAAGACTAATGGCCGAATAGAAAGCATATTAATGAGCCTACCTCCCCATGTACAATGGGTATATGACCATCACCCAGAAAAGGGAAGTGAAGAAGAGCGTTTATTGAATGTTCTTGCCAAACCCAAGGAATGGGTATAGCAAACCTAAATATAGGATTATGAGTAAAAAAGGTAAAGAAAAAAATACGGCCAACAAGGCAAAACACAGCAAACTCCTCAATAGAAAGAAAAACAAGCTTAAGAAAGAAAAGGACACCCGTAAAGAGCGACTAAAAGCTATTATTGCACAGCATCGGGAAAAGGGCAATAAAGAGGATACGAATTAGTCATATTAGGCAATAGAACCATAATCACTAAAAGAAAAACCATATAATAAATACCATGAATTGTCCCTGTGGATCTAATAATTCCTTCGCCCAATGCTGCGAAAGAGCTCATAAGGACCTATCGCAGGTCACAATTGCAGAACAATTGATGCGTTCCCGCTATTCGGCCTTCGTTTTGGGCAATGGCAACTATTTAATGGATAGTCACCACTCCACTACTAGGCCCATTAAAGAAAGGAAGTCCATAGAAGCTTGGGCAAAATCCGTAAGTTGGATCAGATTGGAGATTGTGGATAAGGAAAAAGGAGGAATAAACGACCAAAGGGGTACCGTTACCTTTAACGCATATTTTTTTGAAAACGGCAAGGTCGAGGTCATTCATGAAAAGTCGGACTTTGTAAAGGAAAACGGATGCTGGATGTATTTGGGCTTGGCGGAATAATACAAGGATTAACGCAATCCAATTATACAATTTAGGACTTGTTCCACTATCTTTGAATTTTAAAATAAACTAGCAATGTATCCACTTAAAAGAAATAGAAGACTGCGTACCAATGAGGCCATAAGGTCACTGGTCAGGGAAACCATTATCTCTCCAAATGATTTTTTAGTACCACTTTTTGTTGTGGAAGGAAATGGGGTCAAGGAAGAAATTGCATCCATGCCCAATTATTACAGATATAGCCTGGATTTATTGGAAAAAGAAGTCAAAGAACTTTGGGCTATGGGACTAAAATCTGTACTTCTCTTTGTTAAAGTGCCGGACCATTTAAAGGACAATAAGGGCAAGGAAGCAGTAAACCCCAAGGGTTTAATGCAAAGGGCCATTAAAACGGTTAAAAATGCCTGTCCCGAGATGCTCGTAATGACCGACGTGGCATTGGACCCTTATTCCTCTTACGGACATGATGGTATAGTAGAAGACGGACAGATCGTTAACGACGACACCGTGGAGGTTTTGGCCAATATGAGTGTAAGCCATGCCCAAGCGGGGGCCGATTTTGTTGCGCCCAGTGATATGATGGACGGCAGGATATTGAGCATTCGGGAAGCCTTGGAAGATGAAGGGTATAAACACACAGGAATTATGAGCTATAGTGCCAAATATGCCAGTGCATTTTATGGCCCCTTTAGGGATGCCTTGGATTCAGCCCCCGGTTTTGGCGATAAAAAAACCTATCAAATGGATTATGCCAATAGGTTTGAGGCCATTAAAGAAACCGAAATGGACATCGATGAAGGTGCAGATATCGTAATGATAAAACCTGGTCTTTGTTATTTGGATATTGTAAGGGAAATCAAAAATGAGGTGGAGGTTCCCGTAGCCGTATATCAGGTTTCAGGGGAATATGCCATGGTAAAGGCCGCTGCAGAAAAAGGCTGGTTAGATCACGATGCCGTAATGATGGAACAACTAACAGCCATAAAAAGAGCGGGTGCCAATATTATCGCCAGTTACTTTGCCAAGGACGTGGTTCGTGTATTGGGATAATGAACCGTTGAGGTCTCCATTGTCCAATAATAATTTTCAAAGAGAATATTATGGAACCTTAACCTATCTACTAACCATATGAAAAACTTACTTTTTATACTTATTGGTCTTTTTATGAATTCTGTACAGTCCCAAGATATTACCATTCCCACCTTTTTGGAAAAATGGGACAACTCCAAAACCTATTTAGTTGCCATGGCAGAGGCCATGCCCTATGAAAAATTCAATTTTAAGCCTACAGAAAAGCAGATGGGATTTCAAGATCAATTGCTGCATATAAAAAGTAATATGGAATGGTTAAGTAGCACCTATTTCGGTGGGCAACGACCTGACAAGACCAAGGACAGTAACTCTAAATTAACGAAAGAGGAAACCATCCAATCCCTTATTGACGGATTTGATAGGGTGAGCACAATTCTAAAAAACACCCCTTCATCTGCACTTTCTGAAAAAGTTGAATTCTTTGCCGGGAAAAAAACTAAATTGCAAATATTAAATTTGCTGCAGGATCACGTAACCCATCACAGGGGCCAATTAGTGGTGTATTTAAATCTCAATAATATAGAACCCCCAAAATATGTGGGTTGGTAATTAATCTGCTATGAAAAAAAGTACTTCTGCTCCAATCATTATACTATTAAATATATTTTTTAATGTGCACCTCCTAGCTTCCCAAGTAGGAAATTCAGAAGTACTTGACTATGCCAATCCCTCAGCAGTAGGAATGGATTCTTTATATATCCACTCCAAGGTAGACTCCATAATGGCCTTTGCCATTGCAGAAGAAGCCTTCCCAGGAGCACAGGTCTTAGTGGCCAAGAACAACAAAATCATTTTTCATAAAGCCTATGGATTTCATACCTATGACAGTGTTCAAGCGGTAGGTTTAACAGATATATACGATTTGGCATCGGTCACTAAAATAATGGGGCCGCTTCCGGCTTTAATGAAATTGCACGATGAGGGGAAATTGGATTTGGACGCACCCTTTAGCACTATCTGGCCTAAATGGGAAAAAAGAAAGGATAAAAAATCGCTTACAATAAGGGAAGTCTTTGCACATCAAGCGGGATTGGTTCCCTATATAATTTTTCTTCAGGAGGTGATGAAAAAAAATGGGTCCTTAAAAAGGCGATTTGTAAGGGACCAACCCAGTCGCCGATTTAGTACCAGAGCTTACCAAAACATCTATATCAAGGATAGGTTTAAGAACAAGATTTATCGTCATATCAACCGCTCAAAGGTATCAGACGTGAAAAAGTACAAATATTCCGGACTGACTTTTTTACTTTATCCCGAAATTATTTCTCGATTGACCAATACAGATTACGAAACCTATTTAACCCAAAATTTTTATGCGCCATTGGGCGCCACCACTTTGGGATTCAATCCCAAAACCAAAAACTACCCTAATAATTTAGTGCCTACGGAAATTGACACCCTGTTTAGACATGAACTCACCAAAGATTGGGTCCATGACGAAAACGCAGCCCTTTTGGGTGGGGTGTCGGGAAATGCCGGTCTATTTGCTTCGGCCACCGATTTGGCTAAAATGATGCAGATGTACATGAATTACGGGAGCTACAATGGTAAACGATATCTGTCCGAGGCCACAGTGAGGGAATTTACCAAAGTACAGTATCCTGAAAATGGCAATAGAAGAGGATTAATATTCGACAAACCCGATTTGAATAATCATGAACTTACCTTAGCTGATTCCTATCCTGCTCCAAGTGCCAGTCCGGACAGTTTTGGACACAGTGGGTTTACAGGAACATTTGTATGGGCCGATCCACAAACCCAATTGGTTTACATATTTCTATCCAACCGGGTATATCCCAGCAGAACCCATAGCAATATATACAAATACAATATTCGCTCTGCAGTACAACAAGTATTTTACGACGCCATAATCGATTGAGTTAAGAAATTCTGAATTAATTAGTACTTTAGTATTTTATACATTTTTATGGGGCTACTTATATTATTTGCAATTATATCCATCCTCGTTTCCTTTCTCTGTTCCATTTTGGAGGCAGTATTACTGAGTGTTCCCCAAACCTTTATCAATCTAAATATAAAAGAGGGTAAATCTTATGCAAGAGATTTGGAAACACTTAAGAAAGATGTGGATAAACCGCTTATTGCCATTCTAACCTTAAATACTATTGCCCATACTGTGGGTGCTATATTAGTTGGAGTACAGGCAAAAGTTGCATATTCCGAACTATATGGAAATACCCAAAAATCATTGTTGGGAATAGAATTTACCGAAGGCGCTATGGTGGGATTGGTTTCTACCATTATGACAATACTAATTTTGGTAGCCTCCGAAATAATCCCCAAGACTATAGGTGCCAACTATTGGAAGCAGTTGGCAAATATTTCCACGAAAATCCTTGTTGCAATGGTGTGGGGACTCAAATGGACAGGAATTCTCTGGGTATTACAGCTTTTTACCAAATTAATTGGCAACAAAGGCGAGCATGGCAGCGTATTTAGTCGGGAAGATTTTAGTGCCATGACCGATCTTGCCCACGAAGAAGGTGTTTTTCAAGAATCGGAATCTACAATAATACGTAATCTTTTAAATTTTGACAAGATTAAGGTAAAGGACGTTATGACACCTAGAGCTGTGGTAAAGATTGCGGAGGAATCAACCACAATTAAAGATTTTTACGATGCCAATCAAAATATGCCATTTTCAAGAATCCCCGTATATAGTAAGAAAATGGATAACATCACGGGATATGTGTTAAAGTATATGATACTGGAGGATATAATCAAAAAAAATGGTAATGCCCCCTTATCATCAATTAAGAGAGAGATTCTGGTAAGCAATAGACAAACTCCCATTCCGGAGCTTTTAGAGACCTTTATATCCAAAAGTGAGCACATTGCCCTAGTGGTCGATGAATATGGCTCCATTAGCGGGGTAGTGACCATGGAGGACATTTTGGAGACCTTATTAGGCCTTGAAATTATGGATGAAAGCGATAATGTGGAAGATCTGCAGCACTTGGCACGTACCAATTGGAATGAACGTGCTAAAAGATTGGGAATTATTCAAGACAAAGGGAAAAAGAAGTAATGGAAACCGTATATGTAAACACTCCATTGGGAATTGCAAAAATTGAAGGCGATGAAAATGGTTTGATTTCCATCACCGTTTTTGATAGTGAGGAAAAAGTATCGGATATCATTCCTGAATTGCTCGAAGATGCTGTGTATCAATTACAGGAATATTTTGAAGGCTCCCGAACCGAATTTAGTTTAGCCCTTAACCCTGAAGGAACAGATTTTCAGATTAAGGTGTGGCAAGCATTACAAAAAATACCCTATGGTAAAACCGTTTCCTACCTTGAGTTGTCCAAAACCTTGGGCGATGTGAAAGCCATTAGGGCCGTAGCTGCCGCAAATGGTCGTAATCCTTTATGGATTGTTGTGCCCTGTCATAGGGTCATTGGAAGCGATGGTTCCTTAACGGGATATGCGGGTGGATTACATCGTAAAAAATGGCTTTTGGAACACGAAAGCCCCATAAAACAGCAATCACTTTTTTAGTTTTTACAAACCCTCCGGTTTGTGCTTAGCCCTTTCTATTGAGTTTCTTGGGACAATGTGGTCCTACATCGATAAAATTATGTTCTTTACAGGGGCAACTCCAAATCTGATTTGGGAACCAAGGCTGCACACCAACCAAATGGTCGGTTCCGGGAATGTTGACCAATCAATTTACGAAACCAAAAATTCCACCTATTTCCTTGGCAAAATATTGGAAACATCAGTTCTAAATTTGTTTGTATATTTATATCTCTAGGTTCTATTATCGAAATTATGGTTAAGCCATATATGTTATAAATAACATTGGATGTTACACAAAATTAACTTGGAGCACATACTCTTTTTGGACATAGAGACAGTCCCGGAAAAAGAGAATTTTAATGAGCTGGACGACACCAGAAAAGACCTATGGGAACATAAGTCACACTACCAACGAAAAGACGAATATACAGCGGAAGAATACTACGACAGGGCTGGAATTTGGGCAGAATTTGGTAAGATTGTAACCATTTCCGTTGGATATTTTAATTTTAAAGGGAACAACCGGTACTTTAGGGTAACTTCATTTTACGGTGAAGAACCAAAGATCCTCAAAGATTTTAAAAACTTACTGGATACCCATTTCAATCGACCTCACCATCTACTATGCGGTCATAATGGCAAAGAATTCGATTTTCCCTATATCGCCAGGCGAATGATTATCAACAAAATAGATTTGCCCAATAAGCTGGACCTTTTTGGCAAAAAACCATGGGAAATAACGCATTTGGATACCATGGAGCTATGGAAATTTGGAGACTATAAGCATTATACCTCACTGAAGTTAATGGCCAATATACTAGGTATTCCTTCACCAAAAGAGGATATAGATGGTAGTATGGTAAAAGCTGTTTATTATGAGGAAAAGGACTTGGATCGCATTGTAAAATATTGCGAATTGGATGTAATAACAACAGCCCAGGTGTTTTTGCGTTTGCGAAATGAGGAACTATTGGATGAAAACGAAATAAAAAGAATTTAGTAAAGTCGAAAATGTTCCTGGTCGATTATGACTTATAGAACTTAACCGATTTTGAACCCTCAAGATCAGCCAAGGTCAGCACATAAAGGCCAGCAGTTAGATCGGCAATATAAATTTGCTTTTGTTCCGCTTTCCCTGATCTTACCACTGTACCGTTAAGGGAAACTATTTTATACATAGCATCCTCGGAGACATCTCCATTTATGGTCATTGAAGTCTGTACTGGGTTAGGGAAAATAGAAAACTGTACTTCTAAAGTCAAGGTTTCATATTCCATATAATCTACAAGTTCGGTTTCTGCTCCATTGAAGGTAAAGTGGAACTCATTGCTATATTCCGAACTAATATTCTCGGAACAATAGGTCTTTACCCTAAGGAAGTAATCCGTGCCCTCAACCAAATTTTGTAGGCTAATAAAGGAATCAAAGGTGGTTTCTACATTCCATTGGTCTGCACCTTTCTTTTTGTATTCTACTTGGAACAGTGCATCCGTGTTCGCCGTCCAGTTAAATGTTACACCGGTTTCATCAGAAGTAGTCAATTCAATATCCTCTGGTGTACTAAGAACACAATCGGTAAGCGCAATCCCCGTAACAATAATGGAAAAATTCTGAGGTCCCTGATCCAAGCTGTTCTTATGGGTTACAGTAATGGTGTATTCCCCTTTGGCATTCTGAATGTCTATTTTTTCAAATGGATCCACTCTATTGTCGCCGTTAACAGCTGCCACATCTGCCTTGGCCGCATTAAGTTTCCAAGGTAAAAAAGTCTTGCCGTCCTTAGTGATCTTAATATCCAAATCATTCACCAAGGCAGCCGATATATCGTTTAAGGTACCTGAATTAACCGCTCCTGTAGCAGGGTCTGTCCAGGAAATTGAGGCCGATAATGCTTCTTGTTCATTGGCCAATACCGTATAGGTCTTTGTTTCACCTTCCAAAAGGGTTTCTTCAGAAATCATGGAAGAAAATCCCTTGTTGGCTATTACCTCAACAGCCGATTTTGAATTAATAACACCCCAACCCATTTTGTAATCAGGTCCCGGAGCGTCCACATCGTCTGCACTATGCAATACCAATCCTTTTAAAGTAGCAGCCCTCATAAAACTACCTTCCATTTGTTCGTGATATTCTTGGATCAAAAGCATGGAACCCGTTACACCTGGTGTAGCTACAGATGTTCCATTAGCGGTCTCATACCTATTGTCATTTTCAATACCTGTAGTATAGATATTGGTGCCATATGCAGCAATGTCCGGCTTAATACGACCATCATCAACAGGTCCAAAACTGGAATAAGATGCCACAGAGGCTCTCAACAATTGCCCTTGGTCATTGGTTTCAATGTCAGCTGCGGCAACTGTAACTCCATTTTTCGAAGTTGCAAATCCCAACATCAAATCATAACCATTGGAAGCTGAACCAAAAATAGGAGCCTCGTTATCTTTACTTCTTTGAGAATTTCCGGCAGCAGTTACCATTAAATAATAAGGAGCATTGTACATAATCTTATCCCAATCCCTTGAAACTTGGATATAGGATCCAAAATACCAATCCGGCACTCGGTTGGACATAATTCCGTATGAGTGGTTGGATAATAACAAACCATTGGCCGCCATTTCTGCAACTTCAATTTTATCTCTCCTCCAGTCATGGGAAACAGCCTTAGCCTTATACGCTACTCCTTTTGATTTCTTATCCAATCCCGCGGCAACTAAAATACCGGTAACCCTAGTGGCATGGGAATCTACTATTTCACTCTGATCCAAGGTCTGTACCCTATTGTCAAATTCTTTGTGGTTTGTCAATACCGATCCGGCATCCCATACTCCGACCAACATGTTCTCACCGTTAATACCTAAATCCAATAAACCATTATCATGTAGAGCATTGGCCCTTGTAGCGGTATTTAATTCTGTACTGAAGGTACTGTAATAAAGGGGAGTCCCATCGTCGCCAATGGAAGTAAGTTCACTAAAATTTCCGTCTGCCAATCTTTCTGTCAATTTCCAGCCATTGGTCTTGGCAGCCTGTAGCAAGGTATTGTTCTCTTTGGTAAAATTATTTTTAAGGTCATTTGTAAACGCCCCTAGTTTTGAGCTACGGTACTCATCCTTAATAATATGAATTTGTTTCTCAGTTTGCGCAAACGAAATGTTTACAACAAAGCTAAAAGCAACTAGAAGAAGACACTTGCGAATCTTTAACAATGTAGGGTTTGCGTTAGACATGATAATGTTTACAGTAAGATTTGGACTACAAATATACTGTAACAAAGAAATATTATCGATTAACGCACCTTTTTATTCGACGAAATACACAGTTTTGTTGTGAACAGCTAAAAAAACGGCATGAAAAGTTCCCTTTTGCGAGAAAATAATTTAGGAATTGTACTTAAATTGCACATACACAGGGAAATGATCACTAAATCCACCCATATATCTCCTCCCAACATAGGTCCTATGTGGACTGCCCTTATACTTTCCTTTGAACTCCCTTAAAAAGGTTTCATCAAAAATATTGGCATCACAAAAACTATGGGTTCCTTTTTCGTAATTGAGGAAGTTATGGGAGACCATAATTTGATCAAATAGACTCCACGATTTTCTGTAATTGGCACTCCCACGATTTGGAGACCTTAATGTTTCCATTGGGTTATGCAACTTGTTCCTACTCATTAAGGTTTGAATACTGGTAGATGACGGACCGTCATTAAAATCGCCCATTACAATATAGTTGGGGTTTTCAGTGCCTTCTTCGATATGCCCCATATATTCATTTATGGTTTTGGCTGCGGCAATACGCTTGTAATCCGTTTCCACCTCGCCATTCCTTCGGGATGGCCAATGATTTACGAATATATGTACCTCTTCACCATTAAGAATACCGTGTACATATAGAATATCCCTTGTAGTATCCCTCTGCCCGGCTAGGCTATAAACGATTAAAGGAATTGCTTCCGAACTTATTACTTCAAAGTTGTCCTTATTGTAAAGCAAGGCATTATCAATTCCCCTTTTGTCTGGAGAATCGTAATGAACATACTGATAGTTGTACTTATTTAAAGGCTCTGTTGCCAGCAAATCCTGGACTACCGTCTCATTCTCTACCTCAGCTACCCCAACTAGGACTGGAGGAAGTCCAACCGCTTCGAGCCCAATTTCTCCAATGGTTTTAGCTAGTTTGCCTAATTTCTTTTGATATCGTCTTGGGGTCCACTTTCTAGATCCATTGGGAGTAAAGTCATCGTCCAAAGAATCTGGATCATCTATAGTGTCGAATAGGTTTTCTAAGTTATAGAAAGCTACCGTGTGAAGAGTATTGACCGATTTCTTCTTAAAAAATGAAAAATTCATCCAAAATTATTAACCGAAAGCTAAAATACAAAAATCCCTTGGCAAGTATTGATTAGATTTGTACTTTAAATAAGTATATGCTAGAGAAAAAGACCATAGAATACGAGAAAGCGGTACTCATAGGAGTAATGAACAAAGATCAGAATGAGGAAAAGGTCACCGAATATTTGGATGAACTTGAATTCCTCACCTACACTGCCGGTGGGGAGGTTTGCAAGCGATTTGTTCAACGAATAGACTTGCCCAACCCTAAAACCTATATTGGAAGTGGTAAAATGTTGGAAGTCGAGGCCTATGTTAAGAGCAATGACATTGGGTCTGTTATTTTTGATGACGAACTTACCCCGGGACAACAGCGGAATATAGAAAGGCAACTCAAATGTAAAATCCTTGACCGTACCAGCCTGATTCTGGATATTTTTGCCCAAAGGGCACAGACCAGCTATGCCCGCACCCAAGTAGAATTGGCCCAATATGAATATTTACTCCCAAGACTAACCGGTTTATGGACTCACTTGGAACGACAAAAAGGGGGTATTGGAATGCGTGGACCTGGTGAAACGGAAATAGAGACGGACAGACGTATTGTTCGTGATCGCATTACACTGTTAAAGAAGAAGTTGTTGAAGGTAGACAAACAGATGGAGACCCAAAGAGGAAATCGTGGGGCATTGGTCCGTGTAGCCTTGGTTGGGTATACAAACGTTGGTAAATCTACCCTTATGAACGTTATCAGCAAGAGCGATGTCTTTGCAGAGAACAAGCTTTTCGCCACTTTGGACACTACCGTTAGAAAAGTGGTTATAGGTAACCTTCCTTTTCTATTAAGTGATACAGTTGGATTTATTAGAAAATTGCCCACGCAATTGGTGGAAAGTTTTAAAAGCACCTTGGACGAAGTCCGTGAGGCCGATCTATTATTACATGTCGTTGATATTTCCCATCCCAATTTCGAAGAGCATATAGATTCTGTAAACCAAATTCTGACTGAAATAAAAAGTTCCGACAAAAAAACCATAATGGTCTTCAATAAAATAGACCAGTATGAGCATAAAACTATTGATGACGACGATTTAATTACGGAAAAAACAAACAAGCACTTCACCATTGAAGAATGGAAAAATACTTGGATGCGCCGTGTAGGTGATAGGGCTTTATTTATCTCGGCATTAAATAAGGAGAATTTGGAAGAATTTAGAAAACGCGTTTATGATGAGGTTAGGGACATTCACATAACACGATTTCCCTACAACAACTTCCTTTATCCAGAACATTTGGATGAGTATTGAATTAAAGCTGTACAAGTGTTTAATTCATAACTTTATATATAATAAAAATTTACTACAGTACCCTGTAACAATCAAAAGGTGTTGAATATCAACACCTTTTGATTGTTTTCGCCAAATTGTACGGATAGGCAAACCTTAAGCCAAATTGTAAAGTACAGATCATTCCTAAAAAGAGATTTGTTGGAGTCATAATTTTGGCTAACTTTAAGACAAGGAGATACTTCCCCGACCATTAACAACAACATTTTGGAAGAGAACTATCATAAATGGTATTCCCCTAATCTGGGCAAGGAAATGGAAATGATGGTTTACGGCCATTGGGGCTATCCTTTATTAATTTTTCCAACTACAAGGGGAAGGTATTACGAAAGCAAGGATTTTCATTTAATAGATTCCATTTCCTGGTTCATAGAACAAGGTAGGGTCAAGGTATATTGCCTGGACAGTATTGACGAATACAGTTGGTACAATAGATCCATACACCCCGCAGACCGTGTTAAAAACCACATTTGGTACGATAAGATGATCTTGGAGGAAGTAGTAGCCAAGGTGCAGCATGAATCCCCTATAGGTAAGGTGGCCGTTTCCGGATGTAGTTTCGGAGGTTACCAAGCTGCCAATTTTGCCTTTAGACATCCTGAAAAGGTTAGTCACCTCTTTACCATGAGCGCCGCCTTTGATATAAGGGACCAGATGGACGGATATTACGACGATAATGTGTATTTTAATAATCCAGTTGATTATTTGCCGGACATGTCAAATCCTGAGCTCTATAATATAAAAATAATTCTGGGGACCAGCGAACATGATATTTGTTTGGGAGCCAATCTTAGAATGTCAGAAATCCTGAGAAGCAAGGGTATCGACCATTGGTTGGACAATAGGCCCAACGCCAGTCACGATTGGCCCATATGGAGAGAAATGCTTCCCCACTATTTATGGCTAATGTAAAATTTAACACCACAAGCACTATGAAAAAAATTGGAATACTCTACGGCCAGGAAAATACCTTTCCTCAAGCCTTTATAGATAGAATAAACGAAAAAAATATTAATGGAATTATGGCGGAGGCCGTAATGATCGACATGGTGATGCAGGCCGATCCAACGGAATATGCCGTTATCATTGATCGTATTTCCCAAGATGTTCCCTTTTACCGGGCGTATTTAAAAAATGCTGCCATATCTGGTACAGCAGTCCTTAACAATCCTTTTTGGTGGAGTGCCGATGAAAAATTTTTCAACAATGCCCTAGCCATAAAAACTGGGGTTCCAGTACCAAAAACAGTGCTTCTGCCCTCGAAGGATAGGCCAGACGATACCAACGAAAATTCCTTTCGGAATCTAAAATACCCTTTGGACTGGGACGGTATTTTTGAACATATTGGCTTTCCCGCCTACATGAAACCTTTTGCAGGTGGTGGATGGAAAAATGTGTACAAACTGAATAATTCTGAGGAATTTTTTAAGAGTCACAGCGAAACGGGTCAACTTATTATGATGTTGCAAGAAGAAATTGAGTTTAATGAATATTTCCGTTGCTATTGCCTTGGCGGCAATGAAGTCCGTATTATGCAATATGAGCCCCGCAATCCGCATCACTTAAGATATGTACATGACGGTCCTCCATTGAGTAAAAAACTTTTGGATACCGTTAAGGACTACACCATAAAATTAAATGCGGCTTTAGGCTATGATTTCAACACCGTGGAGTTCGCCGTTAGGAACGGAATTCCTTACGCAATAGATTTTTGCAATCCAGCGCCGGATGCAGATATTAATTCCGTTGGCAAGGATAATTTTGATTGGGTCGTGGAGACTGCAGCAAATATGGCGATTAAAAGGGCAAAAGCACAAAAACCAGGTCAGATGAATTTAACCTGGGGAACTTTTATTAAGAATGCAGTTACACCCAATGCCCCCAAGCCAGTGGTTAAAAAGGCCCCGGCAGCGGCAAAGGCAAAAAAAGCTCCCACAAAAGCATCAACACCAGCAGCTAAAACCCCGGTGGTAAAAAAAGCTCCGGTAAAAGCAGCAGCTACAAAAGCTAATAAAACGACGGCAACAAAGGCAAAAGCCACTCCATCGACAACTAAAAAATCGGTCAAAAAGGCCACAACAACCAAAAGCAAGTCAAAATAGTTTTGATAATGCCCAACCTGTAATACGTGGACACCAATGGATTTTACATTAGGAGTAGAAGAAGAATATCAAGTCATAGATCCCAAAACCCGTGAATTGACCTCCCATGAGCAAAAAATTGTAGAAATTGCCGATGAGATATTGGAAGGGCAAGTAAAAGCGGAAATGCATCAGGCCGTAGTTGAAGTGGGTACGGTCATTTGCAAGGATATAAAAGAGGTAAGGTCGCAGGTAACCAATTTGCGAAAAACCATATCAGAAGTAGCGGCCAGCCTCGACCTTCGTATAGCTGCAGCCGGTACCCACCCTTTTTCGGAATGGGAAAAACAATTGATTACGGTTCATCCACGATATGATGAAATTGTACAGGAATTACAGGATGCCGCCAGGTCCAATCTTATCTTTGGGCTACATGTTCACGTGGGCATTGAGGACAGGGAAATGGCAATACATATTTACAATTCCGTGCGCTACTTTTTACCCAATATTTATGCGCTTTCTACCAACTCCCCCTTTTGGGAAGGCAGAAACACGGGCTTTAAATCGTTCCGCACCAAAGTCTTTGATAAATTTCCACGTACTGGTATCCCAGATTTCTTTACCGGTGCCGGGGAATACGAAAGATATGTTAACCTTTTGGTACAAACGAAGTGTATAGACAACGCAAAAAAAATATGGTGGGATGTAAGGGTACACCCTTTTTACCCGACTATCGAATTTAGGATCTGTGATGTACCCCTTACAATAGATGAAACTGTAACCATTACGGCATTGATTCAGGCCTTGGTAGCCAAACTTTATATTTTAAGAAGGAGCAACCTCAACTTTATTATTTACAAAAGGGCATTGATCAACGAAAACAAATGGAGGGCCTCAAGATATGGAATTGAAGGCAAGATGATCGACTTTGGAAAATCTATAGAAGTTCCAACAAAAGAATTAATTTTGGAGCTGCTCGAGTTTGTTGATGATGTGGTAGATGACTTGGGAAGTAGGGATGAAATTAATAAAATACATAAAATTTTAAATGAAGGGACTGGGGCGGACAGACAACTGGCCGTTTTTGAAAAAACCAAAAACCTTAATGATGTGGTCGATTATATTTTGAAGGAGACGGTTGCAGGGATTTAAATGAACAAGAAAAATGTTGGATAGAAAAAAAAAGATTGCAGTTCTAGATTTATATAATGGCATTCCCAATCAAGGGTTGCGATGCATTCGGGAAATAATGGATAAATATAGCGAAGAGGCCGATTACAAATTTTTTGACGTTAGGGCAAAAAATGAAGTTCCCGATACCAGTTATGATATCTATATATCTTCTGGAGGCCCAGGAAATCCTTTGGAAGGGGATGGAATATGGGATAAAAAGTATTATTCCCTCATAGACGAACTATGGGAGCACAACAAAAATGGCCACTATCCCAAAAAATACGTGTTCTTTATTTGTCATTCCTATCAAATGGTCTGTCATCATTTTGGTCTTGGAGAAATAACAAAACGCAAATCCCCCTCTTTCGGCATCTTGCCAATCCACAAGACCAAAAACGGAAGGGCCGATGAGTTGTTCTCTAAATTACCCGACCCTTTCTTTGCTGTAGATTCAAGGGATTGGCAACTTATACAACCGAGATTGAAAGTTTTTGAGGAAAAAGGGGCCAAAATATTGGCTTTGGAGAAAATAAGGACACATGTGGAATACGAAAGGGCCATTATGGCCGTACGTTTTTCCAAGGAATTTGTCGGAGTACAATTTCATCCCGAGGCCGAACCGGTTAGTATGGAAGTGCACTTTTCGAAACCGGAAAACGAAGAGAAAGTAGTTGCCACCTACGGGAAAAGAAAATATAACAACATGATGACCCATATTAGGGATACGGATAAATTGGAATCTACCTACAATTCCATAATACCTGGATTTATTGAAAATGCCATTAAAAAAATTGGATTATCCAAGCAACTCTCTTAATATAGGTATTCATGGTAGAACATCTTCGTCAGCAATATAATGCAGCATTTACGGATGGGAAATACAAGGCATTTTTGGAAAGTATCTCTACCGCCTATAACCACAAACCACCGTTTCGTATTTCAGAGACTCCTATCTTCATTCCCAAATACCTAAAAAAAAGATTGTTGGAGGCTTGCGATCAGGTCAACAATGTTATCTGTCAGCCAAATTTTAAGGAACTGACCCAAAATGCCCTTCAGGATGCATCACAATTGGTTCCGGGAGAAGATGAGCACACTACTTTTCTTCAAATGGACTTTGGAATATGTTTGGATGAGAAAGGGGAGCTAATGCCGCAAATGGTAGAAGTACAAGGATTTCCTACCCTTTATTTTTTTCAGGAGCTAATGGCCAAAGGCTATCGCGATCACTTCAACATACCTTCCCACTATCACCATTTAAACAATATAACTTCTGCAGAATATGTAGAGAAATTAAGGGAAATTATTGTGGGCGACAGTCCTCCCGAAAATGTGATTCTTTTGGAAATAGAACCCCATAAACAGGCCACGCAAATAGATTTTTTGGCTACGGCCCATCATTTGGGTATAAAAGTAGTTTGCATAAGTGAATTGATCACCGAAGGGAAAAATGTGTTTTACACCAATAATAAAGGCCAGAAAATACCGGTACGCAGGATATATAATCGGGTTATTTTTGACGAACTTTTTAAAAGGGACGATCTTCAGCGGCAATTCGATTTTACTAAGGAATACAATGTGGAATGGATAGGGCACCCCAATTGGTTTTTTAGGATAAGCAAGTTTACCATGCCTTTGATCAACAGCCCTTATGTTCCTCCCTGCCATTTCTTGCACCAACTGGAAAAGTATCCGGAAGACTTGGAAAACTATGTGCTTAAACCCTTGTTCTCTTTTGCGGGATCGGGCGTACTCATCAATGTCACCAAACAAGATCTTGATGCCGTCCAAAATAAGGAAAACTATATCTTACAAAAAAAAGTAGTCTATGCACCTGCAATAAAGACTCCAACGGAACCGGCCAAATGTGAAATCAGGATGTTGATGATATGGGAAAAGGGCGAAAAAAAGGCCCGAGTTGTCAACAATCTGGTACGTATTAGTAAAGGAGAAATGGTCGGAGTTCGTTTTAACAAGGATAAGGACTGGGTGGGTGCCAGCGTAGGTTTCTTTGAGGACTAGAGATGCATTCAAGTTTTTTATCTCTTTACAACTCTTCCCATGACATATTAGGTACTTGCGTGAAAGTCGATTTGGATGCGTCTAGTATGTGCATTAAGCAATTCCAATACTCTCTCCTGACAATCGGATTTTACTATATGTCCTATATGGTACTCCTTTTTTAGTTGCCAACAAATTTCATGGTCTGTAAAGCAGGATGAATCTGGATATTGGAACCGGCACAGGGAAACTACAATACCTGCGTATTCATTTTTTACTTTGGGTAGTTTATATGGTTTCCCCTTGGCCATTGCGTCTTCGATAACAGCCCATTCTTTCCATAAATTAATTCCGGTAGCAAAGAATACCATTTCTGCCAAATGGGCTCCACCAACACGTGAGGCGGTTTCCAGAAAATAGAATTTTCCGGTTTGCCGAGATTTAATATACTCGCTATGGGAGGCACTAAAACGCATTCCGAAGGCTTTTAATACTTCCTCATTGATAGCCATAAGGCCAATGGCATCCGGAGAATCCATCTTAAGAGTAATGGATCTAAAAATACCATGCCCATGGGCCACGTCCATAGGGGTGCTTAAATATTGGGAAGCCTGTTTAAAAACAATTTTACCATCCACAGATAAAGAATCTACGTGGTAAACATCCCCAGGAGCAAATTTCTCCAATAGGTACTCGTGCCGCCGGTCTCCCAAAGATTCCAAAACGGACCATAGCTCTTCGTTCGAAAATATTTTTCTTATCCCTGTAGCAGAGGCTTCGGATCTGGGCTTAATCAACCATGGCGCAGATACCCTCTTTATATATTCGTCTATATCACTATTGTTGAACAATGGGGTGAATGCCGGTACGGGAATATTGGACTCCGCTGCTTTCATTCTCATCGCCAATTTATCCCTAAAATATCTACCTGTAGTTTGTCCCATACCGGGAATTCTAAAATGTTCCCTTACCATGGTGGCTTTCTCCACATCAAAATCGTCCAAGGCAACAATCCTGTCTATTTTTTGATTACGCATTAAAAAAGCTAGGCCAGAAATTAAATCATCCATATTCCATACCCCTTCCCGCTTTTCCTGCATGTAGAAAATTTCATCAATAGATTCGCGAGGCCACTTCTTATGTTCCAATCCCTTAGAGGTAATAAGTAACACCTTGTTGCCCAAAGCCTTACAAGATCTTAAAAAATCTTCTCCCTTAAAAAAACTGGTAATACATAAAAAGGTGGTTTGATCGGCTTTTCCTGTCATGGTCGTGAGGTATAACTTATTAGTTGTAAAATACCCATTAATCCCGTATACACAGCAAAATCGTTTGAAAAAATTGCCTATCACTTTCGGCTTATCCTTTGTTCTTGTTTCGAGGCTAAAATTGCCTAGGTCATTACCCCCTTAGCTACTATTTTGGATATTTAATGGTTTTTGAAGTAAATAATACCTGACGTTAAATCGATAATAAAGACCTTAAAACAAGTAGACCCCCTATAAACTTCATCGTGGGCAATTAGACAGTGATGTCTCCCTTTCCATATTGATCAGAAACTATTTCACCAAACCGGCAATAAAATCGGTCAGCAGTCTTACCCCGAAAGCGGTAGCCGTTTTTTGGGTATAGAATTCTGCATCACCAAAAGCCACCCCAGCAATGTCCAAGTGGGCCCATTTTGGATGTTTATCCGTAAAAAATTCTAAAAATTTAGCCGCACTTATAGCCCCAGCTATAGGTTTACCGCTGTAATTTTTTACATCGGCTATATCAGATTTTATATCTCCCTCGTAGGAATCCCACAAAGGTAGCCGCCACAAACGTTCCCCGCTTTGATCCCCTGCCTTTATCAATTTAAGGGCCAAGTCTTCATTATTGGTAAACAATCCACCTGCCTCATAGCCCAAGGTCTGGACACAACTTCCCGTTAAAGTGGCCGCATCTATAATTATATCTGGGTGATAATTTTTATTTAGGTAGGCAATTCCATCTGCCAATATTAAGCGCCCCTCTGCATCCGTATCTATAATCTCAATAGTTTTCCCGGCGTAAGACCCAATAACATCTCCCGGTTTTAGAGCTTTGGCATCTACACAATTTTCTGTCGTGGGAATTACAGCAATAAGATGCACAGGCAATTGTAGCTTGGCAGTCAATTCTATGGCCCCTAAAACAGCTGCTGCTCCCCCCATATCGCTTTTCATATAATGCATATTGGAAGAACCTTTTATTGATAGTCCTCCTGTGTCGAAGGTTACCCCTTTGCCCACCAAGCCCACAGTAGGAGTGTCCGACCCACTTTTAACTGGTCTGTATTCCATTACAATGAACCTAGCTGGTTCCTCACTCCCCTGACTCACGGCCATCAGGGCTTCTAGACCCAATTTTTTGATGGATTTTTTATCATGGACTTCCACATGGTAACCAAATTCCTTCCCAGATTTTACAGCAACTTCGGCCAATTTATTGGGGGTAAGTTTATTGCTTGGGGCATTGACCAACCCTAAGATCTTGAGTTGGGTTTCCGCAGTGGCCATGCCCTTGACAGTTGTCTTTTTAACAATTTCCTCAAAACCTCCGGGCACATAAAAGCCCAATTTTAATTGGTTAGATTCCCATTTCTGTGTTTTCGTTTCCAATGTTTGATACATGCCCTTTTTGTATGTGCCCAATATTAAGCCACTAACCACGCCTTCAGCCAAAACAGGAACAAATTCAGGGTCAAAATTCCCGCTGCCAATATCAATGCTCAAATTGGATGGCAATTTGGCCGCTTCCATTTGCATAAAGCGCTTAAGAGTATCGATAATAACTTTTATAGTGGGATTAGCACCCAAGCCCAAACAGTATACCTTCTTTAAATTTTTCTGGTCAATAGGGTAAAATAGGGATATTTCCTTTTTCTCAGCCTTTATTTGTTCGGTCAAAAGTTCCGCTGGTAGATTTAAATCCCCAGCCATTTTAACAATGTTCGCTTCCAAATTGTCACCTTGGGCAAAAGGTATAACCAGTACTTCCGAAAAATGATTCTTTTCCGTTATAATTGTAATCATAAAAGCGCTTTGTGTTTAGTTCCTAAAATAAAGGTATTCCAATGCGGTGGGAAATTCTCGGCTCCAAAACCATTCCTCGTGTTTTCCATCGGGATCAATATGGAGTTCAATATTTACCTTGGTACCCTCTTTATTTTTTTCTTCGAGTATTTGCTTTAACTTTTCTACATTCCCCACCATATTTGCGCTTTCATCGCCACCGGCATATAGATAGATATCGGTTGGATAAGGTTGATGAAAATTTATGGCATCAAAATAAATCTTTGGGGTAATCCATAGTGAAGGTGAAAAGATCATCAATTTTCCAAAAACCGAAGGATACCTTAAACCTGCATAAATACTTATTAGTCCACCCATGGAACTTCCTCCAACTCCGGTAAACTCCCTTTCTTTTAACGTCCTGAAATTTTTGTCGATTTGAGGTTTCAGGGTTTCCACCAAAAACTTGAGATATTTCTTTCCGTCCCCTTTGCCCCATTTGGTTTCTTTGAAAGGAGAAAACTCCAACACTCTTTCTTCCTCTGCATGGTCTATGGCCACAACAATAATATCTCCCATTCCATTTTTGGACAAGTCCGAAAGCTTTTCATCTATGGCCCAGTTACCATAGGGTCCACCGCCATCAAATAGATTTTGGCCATCGTGTAAATATAAAACCGGGTAGCTTTTGGAACTGTACTCATAGCCGTGCGGAAGGAGTACCGATATCCTTCTTTTCTTGTTCAATTGTGGAATTTCATAATCATCCGCTATAATCCGAATCTCTGGGTTATAGGAAATGGGATTTTCCAGGTGACTTTCAACGCCATCATTATTATTCTCCAACATACTCTTTTTCATAATTTTAGCCCAACAAATGCGGACAAAGATAGTTGGTTTTAAAACAACAGTATAATCTAAGTAAATCTAATGTATTGTGTATCTGGGTATTTTGATTAAATATTGCTGTTTATATTGATCAAAGTGTCCCTTTAAATGATTTTTATATCTTAAATAAGACTCCAAGAGGAATAAAATTATTGCCGTTTATCGAAGAAACGATACCGTTGGTTTTTTTCACAACATTCTCGAGCGCGTTCACAACAAAAATTAAGCATAACTGTCTATTCCTTCTATCTTTACATTGTATTTAAGTGATAGTGTTTAACCCCAAATCGAACGCAAAACTTAATTCGAAGTGCTTTTTCCCCAAATCAGCACTTAACCTAAAAGTAAAAGTTTTAGATAACAAACCAAATTTTACTGGAAAGACCTACTTAACTAAAAAAAAGCCCCTTGAAAAAGGGGCATTTTTTATTGGGAATTATGTTCATCACTATTACTCCAAACGTTTATTGTTCAATTTTTAAAAAGGTTTTGGCATTGTCATACAAAATCATGCGCTTTTCCCTTTCTGTAAGAAAATCCAAGGAATTAAGATATTCGATTGACTTTGAAATGGCTCCAGGCCACACCATTTGGTCCGTTCCAAACATTATTCTATTTAACAAGCCATACTCTTTTGCTTTTTTCAGAAGATTGGTCCCATAATCCTGAACCATGGGATCTGCCCATAAAAGCACTCCAACATCAATGTACAATTGCTCAAACAACTTCATCATACGTAGGGTATGCGTATAGTACATTTCACCTCCGTGCATGAGATATATCCTCAGTTTGGGATATTTCACCAAAACATCTTCAATTAGCAAAGGATCACCGTTCTTTATTCTCAATTTTGGAGTACCCCTATATACCGCCATTGACGGCCCACCACCAGTATGATAAGCAACTGGAATATCGTATTTCTCACAAACATCCAAATAGGGCCTATAAAGGCTATCGTTTAAAGTCTTACCAAAATACACACCTGTAATTTCGCCAAACACCCTGATCTCTCCATTCTTAACCAGTTCCTCAAACTTTAGGATAGGTATAATAGTATCCTCTTCCATGTAGCCTGGTATAAACCTGGAATCTGCTTTGACAAAGCGCGCAACACTTTTTAAAGAACCACTGACAACAGCATATTGGATATTATTTTTATCCATTTCTGCTATTGTTTTATTTAATAATTCTGCCGCGGACTTGGGTGAAGATAGGTTCTGATAATTACTGGGTCTACCACCCCAGTAATCATCTTCTGTTTAACTATGAAGGTGAACATCTATTACCTGACCAGGGAGGAATTGGCTCCCAATAAGGCTCAAAACTGTTAAAAGCTGAGATATTTTCATCTTTTGATATTTTCATCTTTTGATATTTTCTACTATTCTTATATATGTGATTTTAAAATGAATTTGTTCATAGAGAACTGGAAATTCAATAATCATTAATGGACATAGTTCAATTTTTACATTAGACGGACTTAAAAATAATTGAACAATTTTAAAATGCTGCATAACATACTCACCCAAATATAATTACAATAATATACCCTCAGGTGTAACTGAATTTGAATAACAAACTATAACTTCATACAGTTTTACCATACAAGATATTTATTTTTCCACAAATGACATAGATTCAATACCAAAGTATGCCCCTCTTCACCACAAAAATTAAACACAACTGCCTAATCCTTTAATCTTTACATTTTATTTAGATGATAGTGCCCAACCCTAAATCCAATGCACAACTTAATTCCAAGTGTCTTTTCCCCAAATCAGCGCTTAAGTCAACGGCAAGAACTTGTAAAGCTTATTGGTATTAACTCTAATACTTTTTAAAAACAACAAACCCCTTCAAGGGAGCTGTATACCACATGATGCCCTCCATTCACAACATATATTTATCCATAAACTTATTTCCCTGTATATTAGCCTTATCAATAAAAGAATAAATATCCAAAAGCATTTGGGATTCACTTTTAGGAATCCCAAAAAAGAACATTCCAAATTCCTGGAAATATAAAATATATACCACATAACCAAAATTGACAAACCCTACTTAGCAAAAATGGCCCTCATTGAGGGCCATTTTATTTTTTTTACGAATTGATATTGCTTTTTAGAACGAATAGTTTAAGCCGAACAGCCAATAGGTCTGTAAATCGTTGTCGATCGATGCAAAGGTAGGTGTCGGATCTCCAACATCCAGATTACCAGTTGCATAATTTAATGCTTCCTGCTTGTTGTTTCTTAGACCAAATTCAAACCCTAGACCAATACCTTTCCACAAGGTATATCCAAAGGAGTTGGTCCAGGTCCAATTGGAATAATCAGCACTTTTATAACTCTGAAATAGGGACAAATTGGTCTTAAAATTAACCTTCCCTAATTTTCTGGTATAATCGGCCACAATTTTAGCACCCAAGGAAGATTCAAAAACGCTATCACCCGAACTAAACACAAAATTGTAGTTTAAGGGATGTATAACCACCACCAAATCAGTGATGGGCGTCCAGGTTGCTCCAACCCCAATATCCAAATAGCCCGGGTCATTAAAATTATCTATAATGGTAGTCCTGTATTCCGCCAAGGTAGAAATAGCGAACTTATCACTCAATTTCTGACCGTACAAAGAGGTTATATTAAAAACGTCCGTAGCTGAGCGAAAACTATCGTTATCGGTGTCAATATCCTTATCATCAATCTTTACCCACCCAAGATTTATATTCAATGAATTTCTCCAGAAAAATTTTGGTTGATTAAGATTTGCAAAGGCATTGGTCGTAATACCTATGTTCCCAGCACTAGAATTTGGAGCACCTTTAGCATACCAATTGTTAAAACCTGAGAGACTGGCACCGATAGTTCCAAAAGCGCCCTTTTTCCAACCGGGAATGGCATTAATTTTACCTTGAATGGCGTCTACCCTTCCCTGTATTGCTGCTATAGAGTCTTTTTTACTGGCTTTTTCCGCCTTTAACTCCTCCAAAGTTTGGGCAACGGTTATGTTCATAGCCAGCAAAGCGACTATTGCTAGTACAATTTTTTTCATAATAGTTAGTGTTTTATTTATAGTACGGCAAAAATAAGGAATGTTGGATAAAATGAAGGAACGCTATTGATCGTTATTTTGCCTTAAACAAGGGTACCGAAGAACAAGCTTCCCCGTACATAACACTTTTGGCAACAGTCTGAATTTTGGTCGTGGCCCATAAATAGGCATTGGGCGGAACGGGTTTATTGGAACAGCCCTTGATTATTACCGGTTTATCCACATATTCGGAGACGTCCATATTTTCCAATATGGTTTGATAAAGGGATGATTCCAACATCTCCAAATCGCCAATAATTATTTTCTGGGCATAAGGTTGTAGTTTGGTAGAAATAAGCATGTAAGCCCAACCCGGGATTATGGCATCCGAAGAGCAGGATAAGGCCACATATGCATCTTTGTATACACTCCAATCATGTTCCTCCAACTGTGCCCGAAATTCCTTTTCCCGCAGTATTAAACCCTCATACAACCAATCCTTAATATCCATAAGTATCCTATTCCCCTTAGGGTATAAGTCCTCTAGGTTAAAGGTCACCAATTTACTTTGGGAGACACGATTTATAATTTCAGACATAATTTTTTGAGTTTTTCAATATCAAATTTAACCGGCAGATCCAATGGTAATAATAGTAATAATTCCACCAATCAATAGTTGGGTTTGGAGGCCCAAACTATAACATCCCTAGTTCCAATTTGGCCTCTTCACTCATTAATTCCTGGGTCCAAGGTGGATCAAAAGTAATTTCTACCTCAACATCCTTTAGTTCGTCTATAGACTTTACCTTTTCCTCTACCTCCATAGGGAGCGACTCGGCAACTGGGCAATTGGGTGAAGTTAAGGTCATTAAGATTTTAACTTCATTTTCGTCATTGACGAAAACATCATAAATTAAGCCTAGTTCATAAATGTCCACAGGTATTTCGGGGTCATAAATTGTTTTAAGGACCCTTACTATCTTTTCTCCCAATTCCTGTGTGTCTATAGTTTCCATTTCTTCGCTCATTCTTTTAAATGTTTATGGTCTGCAAAAAAGATTTGTCCAACAATTTCCTGTAGGCCAGACCAATTAATTTAATTGTGTTTGGTATGCCACAGCATACAATTTCAATTGTTTAATCATACTTACCAGACCGTTTGCCCTAGTAGGTGATAAATGCTCTTTTAATCCGATCTCATCTATGAAACTGGTCTCGGCCTCAATAATATCTTTAGGTTTTTGATTACTAAAGGCCCTTATTAAAATGGCAATGATACCTTTGGTAATAATGGCATCACTATCCGCAGTAAAAACTAATTTATCGCCTTCCAATTCTGCATGTACCCATACTTTACTCTGACAGCCCTTAATAATATTATCATCGGTCTTATACTGCTCCTTGATCATAGGTAGCGATTTTCCAAGCTCTATCATGTACTCATAACGCTGCATCCAATCCTCAAACATAGAGAACTCATCAACTATCTCTTCCTGAATTTCTTTTATACTCATATCCAAATTTTGTGCCCATTGTATAATGGTAACAATTCCATGCAAAAATACAATAAGTAATTTTGCATATCAACTATTTAAAAGATTGAAAATTAACCAAATGAAGTTATGACAGCATTGTTTTTGCCCGCTGCACGCTTGCCACCAATATATCTACTTCTTCCTTGGTATTATAAAAACTAAAGCTGGCCCTTACGGTACCGGGAATTTTATAAAAATCCATGATTGGCTGGGCACAATGATGTCCTGTCCTTACAGCAACCCCTAGTTTATCCAATATGCTACCAATATCATAAGGATGAAGACCTTCAATATTAAAAGAAATCACTGCTGTTTTTTCCTTGGTGTCTCCATATATTTTTAATCCATCAATGGCCAGGAGTTCCTTGCTTGCATACTCTAAAAGCTCGTGTTCGTATTGGGCTATGGCATCAAATCCTATGGCGTTCATATAATCCAGGGCAGCACCAAAAGCAATACCTCCACAAATATTTGGAGTCCCAGCTTCGAACTTATGGGGAAGATCGGCATAGGTAGTCTTTTCAAAAGTTACTTCTGCAATCATTTCGCCCCCACCTTGGTAAGGTGGCAATTTATTTAACCACTCCTCTTTGCCGTAAAGCATTCCTACTCCAGTAGGACCGCACATTTTATGGGCTGAAACCACATAAAAATCTACATCCAATTTCTGTACATCAGCTTTTATATGTGGAGCAGCCTGAGCGCCATCTATTAGGACCGCAGCCCCTATATTATGGGCAGCTGTTATAATTTCCTCTATTGAATTAATGGTACCCAAGGCATTTGAAACATGATTGCAGAATACCAATTTGGTACGGTGGGAGAGTAATTTATGGTATTCCTCCATAATCAATTTACCTTCCATATTCATTGGAATTACTTTTAACACTGCCCCAGTACGCTCACATAGCATTTGCCATGGAACAATATTGGAGTGGTGTTCCAATGCGGAAACAATAATTTCATCGCCCTTTTCTAAAAATGAGGCAAAACCATTGGCCACTAAATTTATACCATGGGTAGTTCCTGAAGTAAAAATAATTTCATGCGACTTAGCCGCATTAAAATGCTTTTGTATCTTCTGCCTAGCCTGTTCGTAAACGTCCGTTGCTTCTTGCGACAGTGTATGAACCCCTCTGTGGATATTTGCATTATAGTTACTATAATAATCCACAATGGCATCTATAACCTTTTTCGGCGTCTGGGACGTAGCAGCATTGTCCAGATATACCAAGGGATAGCCATTAACTTTCCTATTTAAGATTGGAAAGTCTTTACGTATGCTCAAGATATCTAAAACAGTTTGTATCATGGTAAAAATTCAATGCTGGGAATTACGTTGAATAGAAACTTTCTAAAGGTCAAATCCTAAACGAACGCCCAATTTGTTGGCAATTAATTTGTTGATCCTAACCTTTAATTCCGGGATTCGGACACTTTCCAAAACGTTATTGGCAAAGGCGTACATTAACAATGCCCTTGCTTCTTTTTTTGGAATTCCCCGAGATTGAAGATAAAATAAAGCCTCCTCATCCAATTGCCCGATGGTACAACCGTGGGAGCATTTTACATCATCTGCAAAAATCTCCAATTGAGGTTTTGTATTAATGGTAGCCTTGTCGCTTACCAAAATATTATTGTTCTGTTGAAAGGCATTCGTCTTTTGGGCAATTTTGTCCACAATAATCTTACCGTTGAAAACCCCAGTAGAATTTTCACCATAAATCCCCTTATAATCTTGATGGCTTTCACAATTGGGTTGAATATGATGCACCAATGTATGGTGGTCTATATGCTGTTTTTCCTCAATAATGGTAACCCCTTTCATGGTAGAATCTATCCTTTCCCCATTTTGATAGAAATTAAGGTTGTTTCGGGTTAATTTACCTCCAAAGGAGAAGGTATGAACCTTTACAACACTGCCGTCCTTCTGATCAATATAGGTATTGTCTATTAAGGAGGCAGTTGTTAAATCGTTCTGTACCTTATAATAATCAACGTTGGAATTCTTCGCCGCATAAATCTCGGTGACCGAATTGGTCAACACTTCATTTGCTGTTAAACTCTGATGACGTTCAATAATTTGCAACTCGGCATTTTCCTCGGCAATAATCAAATTTCTCGGCTGCAACAAAAGTGCGGCTTCATTACCAGTGGAAAAATGAACAATTTCTATCGGTTTTTTAGGAATCTTATTTTTAGGAATATAAATATAGGCTCCCTCCTTACTAAAAGCAGTATTCAAAGTAGTTAACGAATCGTCCTTAGAAGCTATTTTATTAAAATAAACATCTATTATTTGCTTGTACATGGGCTTGTTCAAGGCCGAACTCATTAGACATACATCCACTCCATCATGGGTAGTCTCCGATAAAAAAGAACTATATACCCCATCAACAAAGACAATCTTGAAGGTGTCTATTTCATGTAGAAAATATTTTTTAACATCCCTATACTCCAACATATTCTCCTTCTTTGGAAAGATGCTGTAATCTATTTTCTGTAGTGTATTTAAGGAAGTATATTTCCAAGCCTCCTCCTTTTTGGTAGGAAACCCCTTTGCCTCAAAATTTTTAATGGCCTCTGTTCGTATATCATGAACCGGATTATCTACATCCACACCGTTTTCAAATGCCAAAAATGAGGAAACTAATTTTTCTTTTAAATCCATCTTTACAAGTTGTAATGTCTAAATGTCTAATGTTATAAAGTGCCTTGATTACTTATCCAAATACTTTATAAACCCACTTAACATTTTAGATATATTTTCAATTTTTTCCTTTAATAATATAAACTCCTTCTCCTCCAAATACCCCAAATCCAATGCTAAATACAACTGAGATCTCACTTCTCCCGCAGAGGCTTTTGAAATGTATAGGAAGCGAATAAATTCCCTATTTGTATTTCTTTCAAACCCTTCCGCAATATTGGAACTTATAGATACCGAGGCCCTTCTAATTTGTCTTTTAAATCAAAATCTTTTTCAAACTCTCCCTTATTCGTCAAGCCATAAATTACTTTATTGAAATCCCTGCTTTCTTTCCAAGCATTTATTTCCTCAAATGAAATTATTTTAGCCATCTCAAAAATACAGTCAGAATGCAATTTTGACTTTTAAACTTTCAACATTGAACATTAAAATTAGACAACAGTTTCCTGTTTCAACCAATCGTATCCTTTTTCTTCCAATTCCAGGGCAAGATCTTTAGTGCCGGATTTTACGATCTTTCCGTTGTGCAATACATGAACAAAATCAGGTACTATATATTCCAAAAGACGTTGATAGTGGGTAATTACAATTACCGCATTGTCTTTGCTCTTTAATTTATTTACACCATTGGCTACAATACGCAAGGCATCAATGTCCAAACCGGAATCAGTTTCATCCAAAATGGCCAATTTAGGCTCCAACATGGCCATTTGAAAAATCTCATTTCTTTTTTTCTCACCTCCGGAAAAACCTTCATTCAATGAACGCGATAAAAATTTTCTATCTATTTCCAACATTTCCGACTTCTCACGAATCAATTTCAACATATCCTTAGCTGGCATATCTTCCAATCCCTTAGCTTTTCTAGATTCATTGATAGCGGTCTTCATGAAATTTGTAACGGAAACCCCAGGAATTTCAACAGGATATTGAAAGGATAGAAATATTCCTTTATGTGCCCTATCTTCAGGCGAAGTGTCTTCTAGATTTTCACCTTCCAAAAATACCTCTCCCTCGGTAATTTCGAATTCTTCCTTCCCGGCAATTACAGCCGCCAAGGTACTTTTCCCTGAACCGTTGGGGCCCATAATGGCATGTACTTCACCTGCATTCACCGTTAGGTTTATTCCCCTTAATATCTCTTTATCCTCTACTCTAGCGTGTAAGTTGTTAATTTTCAGCATTGTTCTAAATTCTAATTATTTTTAATAATTGGGCGCCTTCGGCATTTTATTAAAATCTTCTTTTATGTTGTTGTTTTAAATGGGTAGCAGTATTTTTTTCTTATGGCACTTGAACCCTCCTTTGAAGAAGACATACCATCAGAAATTATTTCCCTTATCCTACAGACCCCTCTAGACTTATTTCCAATAATTTTTGGGCTTCCACTGCAAATTCCATTGGTAATTTATTAAGCACTTCCTTACTGAAGCCGTTTACGATCAAGGCAATTGCCTTTTCCGTATTTATCCCTCTCTGGTTACAATAAAAAATCTGGTCCTCTCCAATTTTACTGGTAGTGGCCTCATGTTCTATTTGTGCAGTTTTATTCTTTACTTCAATATAAGGAAAGGTATGTGCACCACATTCATTCCCCATTAGCAAGGAATCACATTGGGAAAAATTCCTTGCATTGTCGGCCCTACTGTTTACCTGTACCAATCCACGGTAACTATTTTGGGACTTCCCTGCCGAGATACCTTTGGAAATAATGGTACTCCTGGTATTCTTTCCTAAATGAATCATTTTGGTACCCGTATCCGCTTGTTGATAATTATTGGTTACCGCAATGGAATAAAATTCCCCTATGGAATTATCTCCTTTAAGTATACATGATGGGTACTTCCAGGTAACGGCCGAACCAGTTTCAACCTGGGTCCAAGAAATTTTAGCATTCTTTTCGCACAATCCCCTTTTGGTTACAAAATTGAAAACTCCCCCTAATCCCTCTTTATTTCCAGGGAACCAGTTTTGCACGGTGGAGTACTTTATTTCGGCATCATCCAAAGCTATCAATTCTACCACAGCGGCATGCAACTGATTTTCATCACGGGAAGGTGCGGTACATCCTTCCAAATAACTTACATAACTACCCTCATCGGCAATTACCAAGGTTCTTTCGAACTGTCCCGTACCTGCCTGATTAATTCTAAAGTAAGTGGAAAGTTCCATTGGGCAGCGTACTCCCTTTGGAATGTAACAGAAAGACCCATCAGAAAAAACCGCTGAGTTAAGGGCCGCATAAAAGTTGTCCTTTTGCGGAACCACAGATCCTATATATTTTTTAACCAGTTCCGAATGCTCCTTAATTGCCTCGGAAATAGAACAAAATATTATTCCTTTTTCGGCAAGCGTCTTTTTAAAAGTAGTGGCTACCGATACGGAATCCATTACAATATCCACGGCCACTCCCGCCAACTTTTTCTGTTCGTCCAAGGAAATACCCAATTTTTTAAAAGTGTCCAATAATTCTGGATCTACCTCGTCCAAACTATCATACTTGGGTTTTTTGTTAGGTGCGGAATAATATGAAATGGCCTGAAAATCAGGTTTTTTATATTTAACATTTGCCCATTCGGGCTCCACCATTTCCTTCCAGATTTTAAAGGATTCCAACCTCCATAGGGTCATCCATTCGGGTTCTTCCTTTTTCTTTGAAATAGCGATTACAATTTCCTCATTTAAACCAATTGGAAACGTATCAGATTCTATATCTGTATAGAAACCATACTCATACTCCTTGGTCTCCAGTTCTTTTTTTAATTCTTCCTCAGTATATGCCATTCTTCCTAATTTATCAATTGTTCAATACAACAATTGGCTAATTATTTATCATCTCCAACGCAAGCATTGGTATATTTTGTTATTTCCCCATTGTTGTATTAGAGAGAGAAACTCTCTCCACAACCACAAGTTCTTTGGGCATTGGGATTATTAAAAACAAACCCTTTGCCATTAAGTCCCCCGGAATATTCCAGGACGGTACCTACTAGATAAAGAAAGCTTTTTTTATCTACTATAATACGCACTGCATTGTCCTCGAAAATTTTATCGGTTTCAGTGGTTTTATTATCAAAATCGAGCTCATAGGACAAACCACTGCAGCCCCCGCTTTTAACGCCTACCCGCACATAATCCTTGCTGGCGTCAAAGCCTCCTTCGGCCATTAGGGCCATTACCCTCTGCTTAGCTGTTTCAGATACTTTAATCATTCTTAATTGGATTTAATCTAAATAGTTTACAAATATAGTACATATGTAGGGTTTTACCATATTTCCTAACATTAATATAACGTATAGCCAAATAGGGGATTTCTATTATAAAACTTCCCTTCAAAAAAAATTGGCCAACAAAATTGTTTATCACAATTTTGTTGGCCAATTTTAAAAGCCAATTAGATATAATTAAGGTCGTATTCTAATTATCATCTCCAATTTCATCAATAGCATCATCTATTTTCTCATTAACTTCCTTATCTACCTTTTCTCCTGCTTTTTCCAGAATACCTTTATCCTTCTCCACTTCCTTCTCTATAATTACAGTTTTTTCCTTGGTTTCCCTACAGGAAATAATGGCAAAAAAAGGCAATCCCAAAACTAAAATTGTTATAATAAATTTTTTCATGCAATGTCTTTTTTAATTTACACGAATATACCAATAACTTCGATAATCCCCTGATATAAGTCATTTTCTATTTCTTAAGTTTTAATTTAACCTAACCAGTTATTCCGATTATAATTCTTGATTGGACTTAATCTAGATTTAAAAGTATGCTATAGAGCCGTAGTTATGCCTAATTCGCCCACAATAACATATTGTTGAATCCAACTTCTTTACCCACCAAAGACGGTCAGTCATTTGTCTACCTAACTTTAATAACTATGGCATCGGAATTTCCCATTAGTTGCAGGCCCATAAATTCTGTGCTTTGGGAGTCTCCCACTAAAATAACCCCCTGATCAGCCGTTTCAATGGCATCAAAACCAAAATCGATACCGCTTCCCCCATAGGATTTTTGCCAAATCAAATCCCCGGAAGCATTGGTCTTTAATAGCCAAATATCATTTTCCCCTAAGTTGGAGGTAGCGTCCAAATCGCTGCTTTTGGAATTTCCCGTAATAATAAAGCCACCATCACTGGCAAGACTAACACTTTGTGCAGCATCAAACTGAGGTCCCCCGTAGTTTTTTTCCCATAATAGACTGCCATTATCATCAATTTTTATAAGCCATATATCCGATTCTCCATTATTCTTAGAAACGTCTGTGTCATTACTAAAAGTGTTTCCCGTAATTACATAGGTATTATCCATAGTTTTCGCTATGTCGTACGCTATTTCAATACCTGTGCCACCAAAAGATCGCTCCCAGACCAAATCACCATCACTCGAAATCTTAACCACCCAAAAATCATAGCTTCCCTTGGAATTTGAAATGTCATAATCCTCACTTTCGGAAAATCCTGCAAGAACAAAACCTCCATCATTGGACTGCACCACCCCGTGGGCCCTATCGTTATTGGTGCCGCCAAAATACTTCCGCCATTCCAGATTTCCCTGTGCATCCAATTTAGTACCCCAAAATTCGCCGACACCGTGTCTAGTCAAGTAGCTTCCCTTATCCAAATAACCGTCCGATCTAGCCGCCGTAATATCCAAAAACCCCGAGAAAAAGAAACCCCCATCGGAGGTTTGTATCAAATCATAAGAATGATCATGCCCAGAAAATCCGAAACTTCTCTCCCATTCTATATTTCCAGAGGCATCCAATTTAAGAATCCAATTGTCATGAAAGCCTTCATTATTACTGGCATCCCCATCACTGCTCTGGCTATATCCTATAAGTGCATAACCCCCATCCGAAGTTTGAACAATATTTTTACCAATATCATCCAAACTTCCTCCATATGTCCTGCTCCATTGCAAAATGCCTTCTTGGTCCAATTTTAACATCCAATAATCATTATCCTCCAACGCCTTGTCGTTAATGTCCCCATCAATACTATTGGAAAATCCTAAAATGGCAAATCCGCCATCATTAGTAGAAATAATGGCCTGGGCAGTATCGTCAAGGGAGCCACCAAAACTTTTTACCCATTCCAGCTCCCCTAAAAAAACGGATTTGTCCAACTCATTCTTGTGTTCTTCGTCATTATTTGAGCAAGAAAGTGCAATAAAACAGAATATTATCAGGGCAATTTTCTTCATGGTTCAATTGGATTTTTTAATTACAAAAAGTCCCGAATTAATATCGCTAACCACAATTTTATTGCTGGTGAAGAAGGGAAACACACTCCAAACCCCATTAAAGTCGGTCTTATTATCCGACGGATAGGTATCAAAGAAACCTACTTCGGAAATGGATTTATCTGTGATTCCCGAAATATCCAAAACACGAACTCCCGCAGTATAGTTCGCAAGGAAAAATTCATCCCCTCTAACATAGCCATTATGATCAATTGCACTGGTTTTCCCCAAATAAACATCATGAAGGAGGGGTGCTGTTAAATCTGTAAAATCGAAAACCAATGTACGTGATGAGAATCCAAAATTTACTTCGTCCAATTCATCCCCCAAAATAAAATACTTCTGATCTTGAGTAAACCAACCTTGATGGGTATAAGCGAAATTACTATAGGTCATTGTAGAAATTTCTTCAGGAATAGCTTTATTGGAAACATCTACCAAAACCACATGATCCTCATTGGCTCCGACAAACACTTCCTTTCCACTGAAATTTGAATCCGGCCCACTATAAGTTAGAACCTGTCCATCGTGAGTATAGCCTGAAGCGCCATATCCTCCAGACGCCAAAGGATTCTTGGGGTCCTGGATATTTATAAAATGTATTCCACCATTGTATATATCATCCCTGGCAGTGCCCACCGCATAGGCAAAACCAGAGTCCTCATTAATAACAATATTATGACAATTCCCAAATCCGGTATAGCGGGCATCTGCTGTAAATGTTTCGGGAGAAGTAACAACGTTTCTTAACCGTGTAAGGTCAAAAACTTGCATTCCATGGCCTTCTGCTTCCGAAACAATATAAGCATGATTCTTATAAACCTTGATATCGCGCCAAGTACTATTCACTGTAGCAGTTGGCAATTTCCCTAAATATCTAAGATTATCCTCATCCGTAATATCCACAAATGCGGTGCCATTATCCAACCCTATTATAGCATATTCCTTGTTGTTTTCAGAATCGGCCCAACCCCAAATATCACTGGCCGAACTGGCCTGAAGAGTGTTTAACGATATTTTCCCGAGAAGGTCATAACCACTACAAGGATATATACCCGCCTTACCATTTATGCATGGAGTCCCATCCACAACCTGCTCGTCCATGGGGATTTCCTGAGGGTCCGAATTTTTGGAACACCCAATGGCCAACAGACCTATGATTATAAAATTAATGACTTTTGACATGGCTTTCCTTTTTATAAAATTACGAACTCTTATTGATGTTAATCCATAATTCCAATTAATATATAAACAAAAAATGATTGTACTTTAGGTTTCTCAGACCAAAATATATTTGCCTGTCAACAAAAAAGAAAAATGGCATATTCTTGAATATTGGGCCAAAAATCCATTAACCAAATAAGATTTTAATAGGCCTTGGGGTTGAATTTTAATAAATTAACAAAATATTCGGAAAATATATTATATCATATTAATGCCGATTACAAAAAATTAATTTAAATTCAAATCCATTTTAAAAAAATAGAAAAACGTTCAAAAATTATGTCCAAAAAAAAGACCGCATTTAGTAACAATTCGCGAAGAGATTTTATTAAAGGTACCGGCTTGGCAACTGCCGGATTTATGATAGTACCAAGACATGTATTGGGAGGCCCAGGTTATGTTGCCCCAAGTGACAAACTTAATATTGCCGGCATAGGTGCCGGTGGTAAAGGTAGAAGTGATATTGCTTCCTTCGCAGAAAGCCCCAATGTTAATATTGTAGGGCTTTGCGATGTGGATGACAGACAGGCCGTTGAATCCAGGAAATCTTTTCCAAAGGCAAAATACTATGCCGATTTTAGAAAAATGTTGGAAAATGAAAAGGACAATATTGATGCCGTCTCGGTATCTACTCCAGACCACAATCATGCTGTAGCTGCCTATATGGCTATGTCAATGGGCAAGCACGTTTACGTTCAAAAACCTTTGACACACGATATCTGGGAGGCTAGAATGCTTACCGAGGCAGCAAAAAAATTCAAGGTAGTTACCCAAATGGGGAACCAAGGTGGTTCAGGTGATGGCGTACGAAAAATGAAGGAACTTTATGATACAGGCATCATAGGAGATGTACACACCGTAAAATGTTGGACCAATAGGGCTATTTGGCCACAAGCACTTCAAACACCAACCAAAAAAGATAAAATACCCAAAGGCCTAAATTGGGACCTTTGGTTAGGTACCGCCGAAATGCGTGATTATAATGATGCTTACCTTCCATTTGATTGGAGGGGTTGGTCCGATTTTGGAACAGGTGCACTTGGAGATATGGCTTGCCACATAATGGATCCCGTATACCGAATACTGCCAATACTTTATCCTAACCAGGTTGAGTGTAGTGTTTCAGATTCCTTTAAAGGGAAATTTGAAACAGCCGATTATCCTAAGAGTTTCCCGAATTCCAGTAAAATACACCTAAGCTATCCAAGAACCGATGGCAAAGGCAATGTAAAAGTTACTTGGATGGATGGTGGACTTCTACCGGAAAGACCGGATGAAATGGGCGATGACGAAGCTTTGGGCAACTGGGATGGCGGAGTACTATTTATTGGAACCAAAGGTAAATTGTTGGCTGATTGTTATGGCGCCAACCCAAGACTCCTTCCTTTATCGTTAAACGAACAATTTGAAGTTGCCGAAACCATTGCAAGAGTTCCGGAAGGCCACTATCTACAATGGGTAAACGCCTGTATGGCAGGTTATGGCAATGCCGAGACCAGTTCTTCATTTGATTATGCCGGTCCTTTTACCGAAAGTATCCTGATTGGTAACTTGGCGCTTAAGGCCTATTTTGAAGTGGACCCTAGTGCCGATAAAGGTAGCTTCTGGGGAGGCTCAAAATACAATGGAAGAAAACGTTTGCTATGGGATGCAGAAAACATGAGGGTTACCAACTTTGAGGCTGCCAACAAGTACGTAAAACGCAATTATAGAGCGGGATATTCTGTGGGATAGACCTCTTAAATATAATTTGATCTAAATCGCCGGACTTTGTAAGTATCATTAAGAATACTTATTTAGGTCCGGCTTTTTAATTTTTTACTTATAGATTCTTTATTTAGTCCAAAAAAAGGATATAATGGATATACTCCTTATTTTTGCCGCATGATAGAAGATAAGAATCAAGAAAAGACCGGATTAGATCAATTGGGGGAGTTTGAATTGATAAAACATCTTACCAAAGATTTTACCTTACAGCATAAATCTACCCTTAAGGGTATTGGAGATGATGCCGCCGTGTTGGATTTTAAGGACAAGAAGGCCATAATATCTACAGATCTATTGATAGAGGGCGTACATTTCGACCTCAGCTATATGCCCCTAAAGCACTTGGGCTATAAATCTGTTATGGTAAATTTATCGGACATCTACGCCATGAATGCAACAGCTACCCAAATAACCGTTTCCATTGCCGTTTCCAATAGATTTCCTTTGGAAGCCCTGGAAGAATTTTATAGCGGAGTGGCCCTTGCCTGCGAAATCTACAAAATAGACTTAGTGGGTGGAGATACCACCTCCTCTACCAAAGGAATGTTGGTAAGCGTTACCGTTATAGGTGAAGCTGCGGAAGAAAACATTGTTTACCGAAGCGGGGCCAAACCAAATGATCTTTTAGTAGTTTCAGGGGATTTAGGTGCTGCCTATTGTGGGCTACAGGTACTGGAAAGGGAAAAGGAAGTTTTCAAAGTAAATCCAAACAATCAACCCGATCTATCCCCTTACACCTATATCGTGGAACGACAATTAAAACCTGAGGCCCGAAGGGATGTTAAAGACTTGTTGGATAAACTGGAGATTCGTCCTACATCCATGATCGATATTAGTGATGGACTTTCCTCTGAAATTTTACATTTATGCGATAAAAGTGAAGTGGGATGTAATTTATTCGAAGATAAAATTCCATTGGATCCAACGGTAATTTCGGCATGTGAAGAATTTAAAATGGACAGTACGCTTGTAGCCCTAAGTGGGGGTGAAGATTACGAGCTATTATTCACTATAGATCAGAAAGATTTTCTAAAAATAAAAGGAAATCCCCATTTCACGGTAGTGGGACATATGACCGATAAAGACGAAGGTGTTAATTTGATTTCCAGAAGCAATACCAAAATTCCTATTACCGCTCAGGGTTGGAATTCTTTTAAATAAAGAAATGCAAGCAAATTTGACAAGTCGGTAAAAAAAGAATTCCCGAAAATAAAGGACGTTCCTTACTTAACTGTCGTGGGGCGCAGGACAGCCAAAAATATGGGCGTTCTTATAATTTACGGGAATAACTTCAAAAACTCCGATACCGCTTAAGGTAGGAATTCATTTGCCAAAGCATAGTTTAGGCTACCTGTTGTGTGGCCCTATGTCTTTTCTGATAAATATCTTGTAAAGTATTGTTGATGTCCTGTAATTCCGGAGTTAAAACGGAAAGATTTCCACTAACATCCGTAGTCACCTCCTTACCACAGTGTACACATTGATATTCCTTGATGTGCAAGGTAACCTTTTTGGATACTGAATAATGGTGTCCGAAAATGCTGCAGCAAAATGCGCTGAGTCTTGTTCCATAATCTGTGATAACTTTTTTCATAATGCAGGTTTTAGAGTGGCATTGGTAAGGTTTAGGGACCGTAAAATGCAAAAATTAAACTTAGGGTTAATTGGTGTTCGTCACTTACTAAATGACTTTCAGATAATTAACGCATACACCCTTCCATTTATTGGGCGCAACCTGTTTTTTTTTCGTTTTTTTTTAATAAAACTTAATTTTTTCGACCAAATGCGTCAATACTGTGTCTAAATACCTATTTAAACTGAACGGTTTTTAAACTATCTTTCGCCCAAAATTGCAATAAATGCCGAACACCAAGGAAACCCTTGTTACTTCTTTTGCATTATTCTCCTTATTCTTTGGTGCAGGGAATTTGATCCTCCCGCCATTGTTGGGGTTTCAATCGGGAAGTTGGTGGTGGCTGGTAGCTCTGGGTTTTGCAGTATCCGCAGTTTTAGTACCCATATTGGGAATTTTTGCCCATGCCAAATTACAGGGGACTATATATGACTTTGGAAAAAAAGTCTCCCCAAAATTTAGTCTGGTTTATTCCATCCTAATTTATGCCATTTCCATTAGCTTGCCTTCTCCTCGTACCGCAGCCGTTACACATGAAATTGCAGTTCAGCCTTTCTTTAATACTTCCGCTCTTGTTACGAGTATAATCTATTTTTCCTTGGTTTTTATTTTCGTTATTAACCGTTCCAAATTATTGGACGTACTGGGAAAAGGACTTACTCCCGCAATTATTCTAATATTAGTAATGATTATAGGTGTATCCGTATTCGCCATGCAATTCAATTTTGGGGAGACTTCCATGGTTAGTCCGTTCAGCGCTGGTATTTTGGAAGGATATCAGACCTTTGATGCTATTGGGGCCATCGTAGTGGGCGGTGTAATCATTGTTTCCATCAACCTAAAGTCAAAAGCCTCCTATAAAGACAAAAGAACGTTGGTCCGCAATGCGGCATGGTTGGCCGGTCTAAGCCTCTTTGTAATATACATTGGCCTTATCCTTACTGGGGCCTTGAACCATAATAATTTTGAATCCAGCATCACCAGAATAGAATTGCTTTCCGGAATAAGCAAAATAACCTTGGGCAACAGCGCCAATATTTTTTTAAGCATATTGGTAAGTCTGGCCTGTTTTACGACTGCCGTAGGTATTGTGACAGGAACTTCCGATTTTATAAAAGACCGTCTCCCCAATTCAAGACATGCCTACCTCTTAACTGCTATAATGGGTTGCCTTCTCGGGATTGTAATGGGACAATTTAATGTGGCCTACATTATTACTGTGGCCTTTCCCGTCCTAATGTTTATTTACCCCATCACTATCATATTAATACTCCTGAACGTTGTCCCGGAGAAATGGGCCTCACCAATGGTCTTTAAAGCTGTGGTGATCACCACTTTTATTTTCAGTGTTCCCGATTTTTTTGGAAGCTTGGGAGATTTAGCTCCCAATAAGAATATATTTTCCTGGATTCCCTTAAGCGAATACCAGGTGGGATGGGTATTACCGGCTATGGCAACTTTTGTAATATCCAATGTAATTGAAAAAAAGTGAGGTAGTTGATGTGGTACCTTGGTACCTTGGTACCAATTTATCATTGTTTTAATTATGATCGATTATCTTAATAATCTATAGTTTTTCATACTCTGCTTTAAACGAATTAAACATCGAAGCAATAATTTCCTTCGGGTCGCCATCGGAAAGACTTTCAAACGAAATATACCCCTGATAACCTTGATTTTTAACTATGTTGGCAATCTTTTTCATATTAACCGGGGTTTTTATGCCATTTGGGTATACATGTTCTTTAATAAACCAATAATTGGCATAAGGAGCCAGCTTTTCAATTTCATCATAAGGATTTTCAGCATGGAGGCTACCTATATCCAAAATTAGACCAAACCATTCAGAGTCGACCCTTTTTATTATGTCAATAATTTCGTCACTTGTGAATAAAAATTCATTGTGATTTTGCAATGCCACTATGACACCTTTTTCCTCACCATATTTAGCACAGGTTTTGTACTCAGCCACAAGCCACTCTTTTACTTCGTTTTTTGAAAATCCATCATAATTATGTTTTCCTGTAAAAACCCTCAAGATAGTCGCTCCTAAACTTGACGAAACGTCCAACCACCTACTGATCATAGCGCTATCAGCTTTACGGGATTCAGCATCAGGGTTAACAAAATCATTTCTTATGCCGGTCCAAGCAATATTCAGTCCAAGTTTCAACGCTTTGTGCTTTAATTGAAAAAGTTCACTATTTAAAGGTGGCTCAGGATATGAGGAAAAATAATATCCTGTCAAGTCCACAGAATCCAAACCGATACTTGCAGCAAATTCCATCATATCAAAAAATGTCATTTCACCATTTCTCAACAATGAATTAAAGGAATATGCATTGACACTATATTGCAATCTATCTTTGGCCTTTGCAACAATCTTAGGGCTCGCCATAAGCTTACGCATACCCAATAAAAATGGAGCAATTGCTAGAGCCCTAATAATATTTCTTCTTCTATTATCCATATCTACAATCAATTTTGGGTTCTAAAAAATAATTATCCCTAAGGTTCTGGACATGAATTGCATTAAAACCTATCCCGTTCAATCAGTTAAGTTATCTGAATTCAAATTAATAACCAATAATTAGCCCTTCCCGACAACAAATAATTATTAAAGGCAAAAAAAAATCCCCGAGGCAGAGGCGTCGGGGATTAATTAAATAGTGTACTCGGCACTTAGAAAATAGACAATTTACTTATTCTTGCGCCATCAATTTTATTGTTATTTCTTGGCATTCATCAACTCCTCAATCTCCTCCACCTCAATAGGAATATTGCCCATAAGGTTAAAAGGAGCCCCTTTTTCTTGGATAACCACATCATCTTCCAACCTAATGCCCATATTTTCGGCTGGAATATAGATCCCAGGCTCCACGGTATAAACCATATTGGCCAACATAGGTGTTTTAAGCGCCCCGTAGTCGTGGGTATTTAAGCCAATATGATGGCTGGTGCCGTGCATAAAGTACTTTTTATAAGCTGGCCAATCCTTATCCTCATTTTGAACATCGGCCTTGTCCAATAACCCCAATCCCAATAGTTCGGAGGTCATTAACTTACCCACTTCTTTATGGTATTCGGCCCACATGGTTCCGGGCACCAACATAGCAGTAGCATCATTCTTAACCCGGAGCACAGCTTCATAAACCGCTTTCTGCCTTGGGGTAAACCTACCGTTCACTGGAATGGTACGCGTAAGGTCGCTGGAATAGTTGGCGTACTCTGCCGCAACATCCATCAATAACATATCCCCATCCTTACATTCGCGGTTATTTTCTACATAATGCAATACATTGGCATTATTGCCAGAAGCAATGATAGGTGTATAGGCAAATCCTTTGGACCTATTACGGATAAATTCGTGCAATAGCTCCGCCTCGATCTCATATTCCCAGACCCCTGGCTTTACAAAACCCAACAAGCGTCTAAATCCTTTTTCAGTGATATTACAGGCTGTTTGCATAATAGCAATTTCCTCTGGTTCCTTTACACCCCTTATTTCTTGCAAAATTGGACTGCTTTTGGCCCATTGGTGCGCTGGGAAATCTTGCTTGCACTTTAAAATAAAACGATCTTCACGTGTTTGGGTCTCTACCGCCTGACGATAATGTTCATTGGTATTAAAGTATACCGTATCCGTTTCGGTCATCAGATCAAAGAAAATCTTATCAAAATCGGTCAACCAATATATCGTTTCAATCCCAGATACTTCCGTGGCTTTTTCCTTGGTCAACTTTTCCCCTTCCCAAACCGCAATATGTGCATTGGTCTCCCTTACAAATAAAACTTCTCTGTGCTTTTTGTCCACAGCATCTGGGAACAATAACAAAATGGTTTCCTCCTGATCGGCTCCGCTTAAATAAAATAAATCCCTGTTCTGCTCAAAGGGCATGGTGCTATCGGCACCAATTGGATATAGGTCGTTCGAATTAAAAACGGCAATACTCTTTGGCTTCATCCGGGCCATAAATTTCTTGCGGTTCTTTATAAACAAGTTGTTATCTATTTGCTGATATTTCATACAATCTAAATTTTTAAAAGAGTCAGAGCAATTCGTTACGCAGTATCTCGGTTATTATCCCTGTATTATCGCGGCTCATTGCATGTTTTTTAATTTTTCAGCCAAATTTAATAAATAGGAAACGCTTTACCCCCCACAAAGCGTTAAATGATTTTTAAAACCACTTCTTTCCAACCATCGAAACTTTAAAATGCCATACCTTCGTCCTTAGATTTTATATAATAAAAGTGTGGTGTATTATGCCCTATAAAGTCCCTAAAATATTGTCTATAGTTATGACTAAAAATCTAGTTCTTTTATTGATAAGTGCGATTACCCTGAGTTGGGGCCAGGTAAAAAATTCAGCAGTTACAACAGATGACTATTTAAATATCCTTAGGAGTAATATTAGTGGGGAGCTTGCCTACGAAACTACGGCATTCGTTGAACAGTTTTGGCGCGTGGCGGGCAATGAAGGTTTTAACAAAAGTATCCATAAAGTTGCCACTAGCCTAGAGGCGGCAGGTTATGTCTTGGAGGTAAACGCATCCAATATCGATCGCTTTACCTATCGAATAGAAAACAGACCAATGGAGCATCCCACATGGGAGATTGTGGATGCGGAACTTAGCATTGTTGGTATTAATGAACCAATATTGTCCTATGCTTCAAATAGAAACATGGTATATCAAAATTCAACTTCGACCCCTAAAAATGGAACCACCGCTGAATTAATATTTGTAAAGGATTTAGATGAACTCCAAAAGGTTTCGGTAAGGGGTAAAATTATTTTCACGGAACTCAATATCATCGAAATATACAAGGAAGGAGTTTTAAGAAAGGGTGCGTTGGGTATTGTCAGCTACGATAATCCCGGGTATTTACAACCCGAGAAACACGTAAATTCCATTCAATTCAGAAGTTTGCCCTACGATTCAAAAAATACTTGGGGTATTGCCCTGTCCTACGAGGCCAAAGAGAAGGTGAAATCGGCTTTAGAAAAAGGAAAAGTATTTGCCAAAGTGAATATTTCCAGTAAAATGTATCCTTCCGAAGAACTGACAGTCGTAGCCAATATAAAGGGATCGGAAATACCTGAAGAGCGTATTGTGTTTAGTGCCCATATACAGGAACCGGGTGCCAATGATAATGCTAGCGGTGTGGGAGCACAATTGGAAATTGCTTCCATGGCTGCCAAATTAATTAAAAAAGGCAGTATTGATGCCCAACGAACGATGACCTTCCTATGGGGAGATGAGATTATATCCACAAAAAGGTATCTCCAAGAGAATGAGAAAAGGGCAGCAACTATTAAATGGGGACTTAGTCTGGATATGGTAGGGGAAAATACAGCCATTACCGGCGGTTCCTTTTTGATCGAAAAAATGCCAGATCCCAGTGCCATTTGGACCAGAGGAAAAGATAAGCATACGGAATGGGGTGGTAAACTACTCACCTTGGAGGATATGAAGCCCCATTACCTAAACGACTATATAATCCATACTTTTATGAATCAAGGGAAAGCTGCACAATGGACGGTAAACACCAACCCTTATGAAGGGGGCAGTGATCACACCCCATTTTTGGACAGCCATATTCCCGGATTATTACTATGGCATTTTACGGATCAGTTTTATCATACCGATAGCGATAGAATGGATAAGGTATCTCAAGAAACACTTAAAAATGTAAGTATTGCCGCATTGGCAAGTGCATTGACCCTAGTAAATGGCGATTCCTATACAGCGATGGATATTGTTGAAATAGTAAAAGATGCTGCTACCACACGTCTTGCTGAGGAATTTTTACTAAGTGAGAAATCCGTAAAGGCCGGTAAACCCGCGGAAAATGAGGTAGACATAATAAAAGCTTGGGAGGATTGGTATTTAAAAGCCATTACTTCCACTAGGGACTTGGCCTCCCCGGAAAATACGGTAATTTTGGACAAGGCCATTTTACAGGCGCAGGCCATTATAGAATCCCAATCCAAAATTTTTGTTTCGGAATTGACGAAATGAAGCTAGTTAGAAATTCCCTAACGCTTCAAATAATTAAAATTATGAATAGTCTTTGGGCAATGTATGTGTGAAAAACCTAGGTTAATTGACCTATATTAACCATGATCATGCCAGCCCACAGTAAGGCCGCCCATAGCCAAAGTATGGCCACATATACGGAAATAAGTAATACTTTGGAATCCGATATCTTATTGAGGTAGTACCATGCCACAGCCGCAAATACAAAACCGAAGGACCATAACATTCCGACCATAATTACGGTTGGCCACACCCAATCGCCATGCCAATCGTTTATATTAAGATAAGGTTCAAAAAGGAAAGAGACCGGATAATATAATATTCCTCCCAAGGCACCCATGCTTAATAGACCTAGTATTGCAGTTGCAAAGAATGCAATTAAAGAGAATTTAATATTAAATGTCCAGGATTTCCAGATTACCATGCAGTCATCTTGATTTTTACGGTTGGGTTAGTTTCTAACGCCAGGAAACCAATAAAAGTATAGTCGCACCAATCGATATTTCAAAATAATGTAAGAAAAAACCTTCTAAAATTACTGCGTCCAAAAGGAATTTTAACATCAAAAAAATCTTCCCAAACATCTAATAAATAAAATGCAATCACTTGTATACCATACATTTATAAAAAATAAATCAAAAAATAAAATTAATTGGTTCAACTTTTTTTATAGTTCGAGCGAAAAGATTTTCTTGTTATTTCTGAACTATAATTATGGAATTCTTTAAATTGGTTCTAAATACCGTACTTAAATTCAACAAAGTTTGTTAATAACTCGATTCTAGAGTAAATTTGCAATCAAAACATATAACCAATGAGTGGATTTTTAAACTCTTCAATAGGCAGGAAGTACACAATGGCCCTTTCCGCCTTTTTCTTAATGATTTTTATCCTTCAACATTTTGCCATTAATATCCTATCCGTTTTAAGTCCGGATACTTTTAATGAAACCTCACATTTTATGGGCACCAACGCCCTAATACAATACGCATTGCAACCAGTGCTGTTATTTGGGGTCATCTATCATTTTGTGATGGGATTTATTCTGGAAATAAAAAACAGGAATGCGCGTGCAATTAGTTATGTCAAAAACAATGGAGCGGCCAATTCCACTTGGATGAGTAGGAATATGATCTGGAGCGGTGGCTTCATCCTTATTTTTCTAATTATTCATTTCTTGGATTTCTGGTTTCCTGAAATCAATACAAAATATATTCAAGGAGATATGTCGGGCCTTTTAGCCGATGGGGAAGGTTATCGTTATTACGAAGAACTTACCCATAAATTTGAGCCTATTTGGAGGGTTGCCCTTTATTGTTTAGGTTTTGTTTTTCTTTCATTGCACCTACTTCACGGCTTTAGTTCAGCATTTCAATCTGTTGGTGCCAATAATAAATATACAAAAGGGTTAAAAGGATTTGGAAAGGCTTACGCTATTTTAATTCCGTTAGGATTTATTTTTATTGCACTTTTTCACCATTTTAACCATTAATAATACAATTCTATGTCTGTATTGGATTCTAAAGTACCAAAAGGCCCATTAAAGGATAAATGGACGACCTATAAGGATAAAATAAACTTAGTAAATCCTGCCAATAAACGAAACATCGATGTTATTGTTGTTGGTACAGGTCTTGCTGGAGGTTCTGCTGCAGCAACCTTGGCCGAGCTTGGTTATAGGGTAAAAGCATTCTGTTATCAGGATTCCCCGCGCAGGGCACATTCCATTGCCGCACAAGGAGGAATAAATGCAGCAAAAAATTATCAAGGGGATGGGGATTCTACCTATCGCTTGTTTTACGATACTGTAAAGGGAGGGGATTACCGTTCACGTGAGGCCAACGTATATCGTTTGGCAGAGGTTTCGGCCAATATCATTGACCAATGTGTAGCACAAGGGGTGCCTTTTGCTCGGGATTATGGTGGATTATTGGACAACCGTTCTTTTGGTGGTGTTTTGGTTTCACGTACGTTTTACGCTAAAGGACAAACAGGACAACAATTATTGTTAGGGGCATATTCTGCCATGAACAGACAGATTGCCCGTGGGAAAATAGAAATGTACAACAGGCATGAAATGCTCGATGTTGTAAAGGTGGATGGCAAGGCTCGTGGTATTATAGCGCGCAACTTGGTTACCGGTGAAATAGAACGCCATTCCGCACACGCAGTAGTAATTGCATCCGGGGGCTATGGAAATGTATATTTCCTTTCTACCAATGCCATGGGATCTAACGCCACTGCAGCTTGGAAAATACATAAAAAGGGTGCCTTTTTCGCAAACCCATGTTATACCCAAATTCACCCGACCTGTATCCCACGCTCGGGTGACTATCAATCCAAATTGACCTTAATGTCCGAGTCATTGCGAAATGACGGACGTATATGGGTCCCTAAAAATATGGAAGATGTGTTGGCCATTAGGGAAGGAAAATTAAAACCAACCCAATTGAGCGAGGAACAAAGGGACTATTATTTGGAAAGAAGATATCCTGCCTTTGGAAACTTGGTGCCACGTGATGTGGCTTCCAGAGCAGCAAAGGAAAGATGTGATGCCGGTTACGGTGTTAACGCTACTGGGGAAGCCGTGTATCTGGATTTTAAATCCGCTATTGAAAGATACGGTTTGGAACAAGCTAAAATTCACGGAATACAAAATGCGTCCAAAGAAAAAATAACCGCATTGGGCGAAGCAGTAGTAGAGGAAAAATATGGTAACCTATTTCAGATGTACGAAAAAATCGTAGATGAAAATCCATATAAGACACCAATGATGATCTATCCTGCTACCCACTATACCATGGGCGGAGTTTGGGTAGATTACAACCTAATGACTACCGTAGAAGGATTGTATTGTATAGGGGAGGCCAATTTCTCCGATCATGGTGCCAACCGCTTGGGAGCATCTGCATTAATGCAAGGCTTGGCCGATGGTTATTTTGTACTACCGTACACTATAGGTGATTACCTTTCCCATGAAATTAGGACTGGTAAAATTCCGACGGACTCTCCCGAATTTGACGCAGCGGAAAAAGAAGTAACCGAAAGAATCAATTTCTTTGTCAATAATAAAGGAACGCATTCAGTAGATTATTTCCATAAACGTTTAGGTAAAGTTATGTGGGACAAATGTGGTATGTCCCGTAACGCTCAAGGCCTCAAGGAAGCCATTGCAGAAATTAAGGCTATTCGTGAAGAGTTCTATAAGGAAGTAAAAGTCCCTGGCTCAGCCAATGAGATGAATCCGGAATTGGAGAAAGCAGGAAGAGTGGCAGATTTCTTGGAATTGGGAGAATTGTTTGCCAAGGACGCCTTAATGCGAGAGGAATCTTGTGGAGGACATTTCCGTGAAGAGTCGGTGGAAATTGATGGAGAGCAAAAAGGAGAAGCAAAACGTAACGATAAGGATTATGCTTTTGTAGCCGCCTGGGAATATAAAGGAGAACCTTCAGATGCCGTTTTGCACAAGGAACAATTGGAATTTAAGGATATAGAACTAAAACAAAGAAGTTATAAATAGGCAAAAGACAATAGGCAATAGGCATAAGCCAAATATAAATGGAGATTGCCCACATGAATGACGTAAGAACGTATAAAGATTTACTGATTTGGCAAAAAGGAATAGATATAGTTAAAGAGACCTATTTATTATGCCAAGAAATCCCAAATGACGAAATATTTGGATTACAAAGTCAAATCAAGCGTTCCTCTATATCAATACCTTCAAATATTGCCGAGGGATGGGGTCGAAATTACACAAAGTATTATATTCAATTTTTAAAAATTTCCAGAGGGTCCTTATTCGAATTGGAAACTCAAATAATAATAGCTAAAGAATTAAATTTTATATCAACCAATAGTTATAATAGAATACAAGGTTTAATAACCGAAGAAAGTAAAATGTTAAACGCCTTCATTAAATCGATAGACAAATAACTAATGCCTATTGGCTTTTTGGCTAATAAACTATAAGAATGAATCTTACATTAAAAATTTGGAGACAGAAAGGACCACAGGACAAAGGTAAAATGGTCGAATATAAGGTGACTGAGATTTCAGAACACATGTCCTTCCTTGAAATGATGGATGTTTTAAACGAACAGCTCACCAACAAAGGGGATGATCCTGTTGCTTTTGACCATGACTGTCGCGAAGGTATTTGTGGTATGTGCTCCATGTACATCAATGGGGAAGCCCATGGTCCGGATAGAGGGGTTACTACCTGTCAGTTACATATGCGAATGTTCAAGGATGGCGACACCATTACTATTGAGCCTTTTAGGGCCAAAGCATTTCCGGTAATTAAAGATTTGGTAATAGATCGCAGTTCTTTTGAACGTATTCAACAGGCTGGTGGTTATATTTCCGTCAACACCTCTGGAAATACTCAGGATGCAAATGCCATTCCCATAGATAAGCATGCAGCCGATACGGCCATGGATGCCGCTACTTGTATTGGTTGTGGTGCATGCGTAGCTAGTTGTAAAAACTCCTCCGCCATGTTGTTTGTTGGGGCTAAGGTATCCCAATACGCTTTATTACCACAAGGACAGGTAGAAGCAACAGATCGTGTTAAAAATATGGTTGCGCAAATGGATTTGGAAGGATTTGGAAACTGTACCAATACAGGGGCTTGTGAGGTAGAATGTCCTAAAGGAATTTCCCTGGAAAACATTGCCCGTATGAACAGGGAGTTCTTTGCTGCCAGCATAAAAGGATAGTTCTGATCTAAATATAATTTGTGGTTCACAAAATTAGGCCCCATTCTCTTTCAGGAATGGGGTTTTTGTTTACCCAAATCCCAAAATTCCAGTATCTTTAAATATGAACAAGGAATATAAGGAAGAACGGATAATAGTCCCGCGTTTCAATGAAGAGTCAGGTTTTTACACCACCCCTGAACGTTCTGAGATTATGGGAAAGATCAGAGGTAAAAACACCATTCCCGAACTAAAATTTAGAAAAGCCCTGTGGGCGGCAGGATATAGATATAGGATAGATTATAAGAAATTGATAGGCAAACCAGATATCGTCCTAAATAAATATAAAACCGCTATCTTCATTGATGGCGAATATTGGCATGGTTATAATTGGGAAGAACGGAAACATAAGATTAAAACCAATAAAGAATTCTGGATTCCAAAGATTGAACGGAATATTCAACGGGATAAAGAAGTAAACCAAGAACTACAAACTTTGGGCTATACCGTATTCCGATTTTGGGAGCGGGAAATTAAAAAAGAATTGGATGAATGCCTAAAACAAGTAATTGCCCATTTACAATCTCAGCAATCCTAACCCCACTGAAGCACATATAACTACTCCCTAATGCCAAATTATAAACACAAAATATTCTCCAAGCTTCCCAAAGTAAAGACTACGATCTTTACGACCATGGGGCAATTAGCACAAAAACACAGCGCTATAAATCTGTCCCAAGGCTTTCCCAATTTTGAACCGGACCAAAACTTGATCAATTTGGTGACACAGGCCATGAACCAAGGCTACAATCAATATGCACCCATGACAGGTGTTTTGGAACTTCGGGAAGAGATTTCAAAGAAAATAGAGCAATTATATGGTAGGCACTATAACCCAGAAAATGAAATAACAATAACCATTGGTGCTACACAGGCTATTTTTACCATCATTACGGCATTTATAGGCCATGGTGACGAGGTAATAGTCATTAAGCCTGCATATGACTGTTATGAGCCCGCCATTGAGGTCAATGGAGGTATTCCTGTGTTTGTTCAACTAAACAATAGCGATTTTAAGGTAGACTGGGAGGAATTCCGTTCCAAAATTACCTCCAAAACCAAAATGGTCATAATTAACACCCCCCACAATCCTAGTGGCACCATATTCTCCACCGAAGATATGCTTCAATTACAGCAAAGTCTTGAAAAAACAGATATCATTGTCATTAGTGATGAAGTATACGAGCATATTGTCTTTGATGGCCTTGAACATGAAAGCGCATCAAAATTTGACGGCCTTGCCTCCCGTACCTTTGTATGTGGTTCCTTTGGAAAAACATTCCATATTACGGGTTGGAAAATGGGATATTGCGCAGGCCCTGCCGAACTAATGCACGAATTTCGCAAAACCCATCAGTTTAATGTGTTTAGTGCTGACCATGCCGTTCAAAAAGCTTTGGCCACCTACTTAAAGGAACCTAAACACTATCTTAGTCTCAACAAATTTTATCAGGATAAGCGCGATCTTTTTCTTTCCGGATTAAGCAACTCAAGATTTAAAATACACCCCTGCCAAGGCACCTACTTTCAATTGGTGGATTTTAGTGCCATTACCCTAGAACCGGATGATGTCTTTGCAGAACGTTTGGTAAAGGAATATCAAATAGCAAGTATTCCCATTTCAGGGTTTAATACCAAAGGAATTGATAAACATCTTGTGCGATTCTGTTTCGCAAAGACCAACGAAACCTTGGTCAAGGCCACATCAATTCTCTGCAAGCTGTAGACTATAGGATTTATTCTAAACTCCCTCTTACAGATCCAATCGCATTAACCAATCCGTTTGTTTATCCTTGCCAATGTAATACGGATGAGTTCCATACTTATAAAACCCCGATCTTTTATAAAATTTTATGGCTTTAGTGTTCAATTCCCAAACCCCAAGCCACACATAATTTTTGTTTTTGGTTCTTGCCATTGAAATTACCTGTGTCAATAACCAGGCTCCAACTCCCTGACCTTGGAATTCGCCCAATACATAGATACGCTCTATCTCCATGGAATCATTATCCTTAATATCCGACTGAGATCCATTTTCATTTATCTTAATATACCCCACTAAAATGGCATCGTTATAAACAAAATAAAAAGATGAATTGTTGTCAAGAAGCTCCTTGTTGAGTGCTTTCTCGCCAAAGGCAGAATTAAGATAAGCCTTAAAATCTTCGGGATTATTATCTTTTTCAAAATGTCCCGTCCTAAAATAAGTTGACACAAAATCGACTTATTTATGAAACATTCAAAGATTACAGGTAATAAGCGTACACAACGCGATTACAATCTAGGTTTTAAATTGGCCGTTATTTCCCAAGTTGA
>NZ_JACLHY010000030.1 GCF_014397245.1 Arenibacter arenosicollis
ACAACAGAAGACCACATTTGAGCCTTAATTATAAAACACCTAATTTTATACATAACAAAAAACCTGTGAAGTTAACTTCACAGGTCTAATATATATTCTTTAAAAACCGTCAACCTATTTTAGGACGACTCAGATACTTATTCCGATTAGGTCTATTTAAGCGTAAAATTCACTCTTGCAAAAAGAAACCTACCTCCGATTCCAAATTGTTGTGCCCTACGGGACCAATCGAAACGGCCGTCGCTACGATTACCAAATTCATCCTTGGCTCTGTCTGGATAAATATCGAACAGATTATTTGCTCCAAGGGTAAAGGTTAGGGCATCCGTTGCTTTATAACCTACGGAAAGATCGGTTACGAGCTTGTTGCTGAATACCTGCTGATTGGCTAAAGTGGTGGTAGCTTCGGTAACCTCTCCAAAATATACATTTCTTAGAAAAATGATAAATTTATCGGAGGTAAGGCTGTTGGAAAGGTTTATTTTAGTTCTGGGAACGGCTTGTTCCAAATAAACCCTACTATCCTCCGGAAAGTATGTACCTACCAATCCTGCATTCCTTAATACGTCAGATGCATTTATATCACCTACTTTTTTGGTTTTAGAGAATGTGCCAGCTAAGTCCGACTTGAGTCTCCAATTAGTGCCTAAGTCCGTTTTGTGGGTTACCACCACATCCAAGCCTTTAGATTCTGTATCAATGGCATTGGCGAAGAATGAGGCTGCGGTAGCATTGGCTTGTCTTAACAGATTATCCAATTCAGTTCCTGTGCCTGGTCCGGAAAACTGACCGGTATATACTACGCGGTCGTTGATTTTTACAAAATAACCATCCACTGTCAAAGTGATATTAGCGTCCGGTATTTTGGCCGTAAGCCCCAAACTAACACTTGACGATGTTTCTTCCTTTAATTGCGGAATACCCAAGAGTTTGGCTGCCCTACTGTCATTAGCAAAAGTACCTACTTCCTGTGGGTTGCCCTGGTTGTCAAATATGGTCGAGGTGGAATTAAAGTTGATTTGGTGTAAGGAAGGAGCCCTAAAGCCTGTGTTTAATGCTGCACGAATATTTATATTATCGGTAGCCCTTAATCTTCCAGCCAATTTAAAATTGATGGTGCCTCCGAAATCGCTGTAATTTTCATACCGAGTAGCGAAACTTGCCAAAAAGGCTTCTGAAAAATCAGCTTCTACATCAAAATATCCAGCTACACTGCTTCGTCCTCTCGACAATTCATTTGAAGGGGCAAATCCTGGAAAAACTTGAGAACCACCAGGTCTGGAATTTCCAAAGAAATCTTGTGAAGGTTGTTGGGAGGCTAGAGTTATACGTTGACCGTTGGCAGTATATTGGGCATAAGAAGCTTCTTCTCCAGCAACAATATTATAGTTTTCTACTCTATACTCCGCTCCGAACGCAATATTTAAACCAGACATAACATCGTCAAAGAATTGCGTAATATCCAGGTTGGAGGTATTTTGAAGGAAAGAAAATCCACCAGCATCAAAAAATGTTGGGGAGGCATTTTGCATGGAGGCATTAAAGGTGTTCCCTATAGTATACAAAAATGAGTTTTTACCATAGGAATTGCTCAAGTCAACACTCCAATCCCCAACCAACCCTTTGATTCCTATGGCAATGGACTGATCCTTTATATTGGAGTTTATTTCAGGAAGAAAACCGTTAACGTAGGCGGGCGTATATGTTCTACTTTGGTTAGGTAACCTATAAAATCCTGCTGAATTACCAGTTCTCGAGCTAATTCCTGCAAAAGAGTATAGGGTAGTGCCGATATCATCCAGGGGCAATGAGAAATTTGCAAATAATCGGCCCCCACGCAAGGCAGACTGTCCTACCCGCATATTGTAGTCGCTTCTTTGTTGCCCTCGGGCCGCCAATTCCGCAGTAGTTGCATCCGCACCAAGAATTGTTCTCAAATCTTCCTTGGTGGTTGCTCCATTCCGGTCAATTCCAGCCTGATCGGTGTATTGGATTACATCGGCTACATCATCATCCAATAAATTAGAGATGTCGTATCCGTCTGAACCAGCTACTCTTTCAACGGTATTGTACAAATTAAATATAGAACCTTCCCATTCTTTCATTCGGCTATACTCTTGACGAACGTCGAAATCCCCAGAAAGATTTATAAATCCCCCATTATCTCCAAGTGGAATACCGTAACTGGCCGAAATATTGGTGGTTTCACCGTCCACACCCCCGGTTTGGTCATTGGCGTTTTTAGTGAAATTGGCACCTGTAGTAACTGTGGTGGTAAGTTCGTTTACACTTTTGTTCAATACAATATTGATAACCCCGGCAATGGCATCCGAACCATATTGTGCTGCGGCACCATCGCGTAATACTTCAATACGTTGGATAGCAGCTGCAGGTATCGCATTTAAATCGGTACCAACACTTCCTCTACCAAAAGTCCCGTTTACGTTTATTAAAGAGGAGGTGTGTCTTCTTTTACCATTAATTAAGACCAATACTTGATCTGGACCTAATCCTCTAAGCGAAGCTGGATCAATATGATCTGTACCATCCGATATGGTCTGGGTATTTGAGGTAAAGGAAGGAGCCACATAATTCAATATCTGGTTTAAATTTACCTGGGGGGCCATATTGTTAAGTTCCTTCATGTCTATAACATCTACAGGAACAGTGCTCTCTGTAGCCGTTCTGTTTGGATTACGCGAACCAACAATAATTACTTCTGACAATGCCACACCAGACGTAAGTCGAATGGCCATGTTGGTACTGTTGACTGTAACTTGTAAGGTTTGGAATCCAATATAGGAAACCACTAAAATGTCGCCCATTGTGGCCTCAATGGTGAAATTCCCATCAAAATCCGTGGTAGCACCTGTAGTGGTTCCTTTAATTACGATAGATGCACCGGGCAACGGAGTGCCTTCTTCATCCACAACTGATCCCGTTACTTGGGCGTTGGTAAAACCAACCATCCCATAAATGAAAATCAAAGCAATAAAGTAATACTTTTTCATATATGAGTTTTTTGAGTTTATAAGCATAGAAGTTAAGGAATTTTAGGTCAAGATGTAAGAAAAATTACTAAAAAGTGAGCTAATAGCTTAATTTTGAGAAAAATAGGAATGCAGTAATTACCTGCTGAAAGAGTTGGGGTTAAGTCATCCAAGCCATTAACAGCTAGTACAATGTGGTTTTGGCCAGCTAATTTTAATGACAGAATAAAACATTAGGTGAAATTTCTTGTTTATAATCCCAAAATCCTGAAAATCATGTGTGTTTTTATGTGAAAGGGATAAAAAATTGCAGGACGAAATTAAATAAATTAAAATACTAGCCTTATATTTGCTGTAGTTTTAAGAGTTGCGCTTTGACCTGTAATCACCATTGCTGCTACTAAATCCTTGGGTAAATAAAATTAGATTCATTTTTCTTTTTCAACACTCGTTTAGTATTTCAACCGCTGCTCAAACGAGATTTACAATTTATAACTTTAAAAAAAACAATGGCAAAATCGCAACAAACTTATAGTAAAAGTGAAAAGGAAAAGAAGCGCCTGAAAAAGCGTGAGGAAAAGCAAAAGAAAAAAGAGGCTCGTAAATTGGAGTCGAAGGAAAATGGGCCAGGTATCCAATTTGCCTACGTTGATCATGATGGGAATTTAACGGATACCCCACCAGATCCATCCAAAAAAATAAAAGTTGATGCCTCTACCATAGAAATTGGTGTTCCAAAAAGGGATGATAGTGATGTAGAGGAATTCGACCCTGTTAGAAATGGGAAAGTATCCTTTTTTGATACTTCAAAAGGTTTTGGATTTATCATAGATACCGAAAATCAAGAGAAATATTTTACCCACGTTAGTGGGCTGATTGATGAAATCGCGGAAAATGATAAGGTTTCCTTTGAGCTTGAAAAAGGTCAGAAAGGTATGAATGCCGTTCGCGTAAAGAAAATCTAGTTTCTAAGTCAATTCCTAAAATGGAATTGCGCACCTATATAATATTTAGGGTAGTGCAGATAAATTCAACTTTGTATGGATTTATGTACTACCCTTGTTTTTTGCCATAATTTGGGTAAATGAGCCCCGTTTATAGATTCCCCAAGCCAAACTTTCAATTTTGTTCTTAACGGGGGCTATCGTTGATGGATATAAATTCCATCAAATGCTATAGTAGTCAATACAACAACTTTTTTTGAAATTTGATGGTATTCCGAAGATATAAGTCATATTTATATTTTCTTCTATGTACTTTGATCTTACTTTTCTAGATAAAAAATAATCGAAAACCATTTACTGTTTTGTATAACCAAAAAAAGCAATAACTTTTAAGATTCGTAAAAAAGGATAACAAATCAAATTTTAAAGTACAATGGTAAAATTATTTAAAGCTTACATTTTTTTATTAGGCTGTCTGTTATGGATATCCTTTACACATGCTCAAGACCTATCTACAGCACTTCCGGAGGAAGTAGGGATGTCATCAGAACGCTTGGACAGATTATCTGCCACACTTGAACAGTATGTAAAAGAGGGTAAAATGGCCGGAAATGTGGCCCTCATTGCGAGAAAGGGCAAAGTAATTTATCAGCATGCCTTTGGGGCGAGTGATTTGGAGACCGGGAAAAAGATGGGCAATGACGCCATATTTAGGATAGCTTCACAAACGAAGGCCATAGTTAGCGTAGCTGCAATGATATTACAGGAAGAAGGAAAACTTTTGATAGCAGATCCAATTGGAAAATATTTACCAGAATGGAAAGAAACTACTGTTGCCAAAATACGTGATGACGGGGGATATGATGTGGTAAAAGCAAATCGCTCCATAACCATAAGGGATTTGTTGACCCATACTGCTGGTATTGGATATGGACATGGACCTGCAAAAAAGGAATGGGAAGAGGCCGGTATACAGAACTGGTATTTTGCAGACCGAAACGAACCTATTGCCGAAACTGTTGCGCGTATGGCAAAATTGCCAATGGATGCCCAGCCTGGAGAAAAGTTTGTATATGGTTACAATACGGATATCCTTGGGGTAATTGTAGAAAAAGCCTCTGGAAAATCACTGGATGCATTTATAAAGGAAAGGATCTTGGATCCGATAGGAATGGTGGATACTCATTTCTATTTGCCTAAAAATAAAACTGAAAGACTAGCTACTTCCTATATGGCCTATGAAGGCAAGCCTCTGGAAAGATCTCCCGATCCCGGCTTGGGAATTGGTCAAGGTCATTATGTTAAGGGACCCCGTAAAAGTTTTTCCGGTGGCGCCGGTCTACTTTCTACGGCCATGGACTATGCCAAATTCTTACAAATGATGTTGAATGGAGGTGAGTTTAACGGGCAGAGGATTATATCCCCAAAAACCGTTGAATTAATGATTGCAGATCATGTTGATGTTCGTGGCATTCCCTATGGCAGTAGAAAGGGTTCAGGTTTTGGACTTGGCTTCTCCATTACCAAAAACGTGGGGGAAAGGGGAGAACCTGGTTCTGTCAGTACTTTTGAGTGGGGAGGAGCTTATGGATCTACTTATTGGGCAGACCCCGTGGAGGACCTGGTTGTAGTATATTTTAAACAACTAATACCTACCAACGGAATTGACGATCACGCTAAGTTGAGAAGTTTGGTATATCAGGCCATTTTGGAGTAAACCACCCACTGTATATTGTTGAAAACACATGATTTTAAAGAAAAAGTGTTAAGATATTGTAAATTTTAGCGGTTTTAGGACAATCTATTCTTCTAAAAAATCTATATCCCATAGGTTTGCACTTTAATAGTCAGATTAAAAATTAGAGATACTGAATTTTATGAGTAGAGTTAAGGAAAATGACAAGGTAAAAGTACATTACACTGGAAAATTAAAAACCGGTCAAATATTCGACAGTTCTTTGGAAAGAGAGCCAATCGAAGTTACTTTGGGACAAGGCCAACTTATTCCAGGTTTTGAAAAGGAATTGGTGAATATGGAGGTCAATGAAAAGAAAACGATTACCGTGCCCAAGGAAGAAGCTTACGGAGATATTATGGAGGAATTGTTTCATGAAATTAAGAAAGCGGAGCTTCCTGAAGACATTAAACCTGAAATAGGAATGATGTTGGTTGCAAAAAATCCGGACGGTACAGAAAACCAATTGCGAGTTACAGATGTTAAGGAGGAAAGTATTGTTATTGATGCCAATCACGTTTTGGCAGGACAGGACCTTACCTTTGAGTTGGAATTGGTAGCTATTTTATAAAGCTTAAATAAAACAGCATTTTCACTACTAGTGGATAATGCTATTGAATTACAAAGGCCGTCTAATTTGGGACGGTCTTTTGCTTTTTATACACCAATTTTCTTTAAAAGATATAAAAGACTATGGCTAATATGGGCTAGTAGTTTTGTTATGCTTGCTTATGATTGCCATTCAAGATATTAAGAACTAGGGCTTTGGTCAAAGGTCTATCGGCAGCTTTGGCTTTTACCTCCTCAAAGGTGAACCTGAAATCGCAACCGTTTCGGTGCTCGCTGCAACCGTATGAGGTTTTTCCTTTTACAATCATTCCATTTTTGCATTTGGGACAACTTGGGCTATCGGTATTCGCCTTTTTCTTAGGTTCCAGAATCAGCCTATAATTTTCATCAAAGCGTACGAGACCTTCAACATCCTTAACCCCTTCGCAATCAAACCCTTTTAAATTTACGGTACAACCTTTTTGAAGCAACCTCATCAGCTGCTTTTCAGAGATTTTTTTATGGTGAACAACAAATGGAAGTATAAAATCACAGCCATTTTTGTACCCACTGCAGCCATAGGCCGACTTCCCTTGTATAAGATTCCCATTCTTGCATTTTGGGCAGGTTTCATCCGTAATGCCTTTTGAACTTTTTTTTGGTTTTGGGGTTTCTTTCTTTTGGTCGGCAATGACATTGGAGATATTGGCACGCTTTGTTTCACTCCTTACTTCGTAAACCAATTCGTCCACCATTTTTTTCATATTATTGATGAACAATGCAGCACTAAAATTGCCTTTTTCAATATCTTTCAACTGCTTTTCCCATAAACCTGTTAGTTCCGCAGATTTCAGCAATTCGTTTTGAATCGTATTGATCAATTGGATGCCTGTTTGGGTAGCCAGTACTTGCTTTTTATTTCTTTCTATGTACTTACGCCTAAATAAGGTCTCAATAATATTGGCTCTAGTTGATGGTCTTCCTATGCCGTTTTCTTTCATAAATTCACGCATTTCCTCATCGTCAACCTGTTTGCCGGCCGTTTCCATTGCCCTTAGTAAAGTAGCTTCGGTAAATTGTTTTGGAGGCTTGGTCTGTTTTTCCAAAAATGAAGGCTCATGGGGACCTTTTTCACCTTTCACAAAATTTGGTAATATACCGGGTAACTTTTTTTCTTTGGAATTGGCCGTCTCAAAAATAACACGCCAGCCTTTCTTGAGTATCTCCTTGCCCGTAGTTTTAAATGGGATATCGGCAGTCTTTCCTGTTACCGTTGTGTTGGAAACTTCACAATCATCATAGAATACGGCGATAAATCTCCGAACAATACTATCGTATACCTGTTGTTGGGCCACCCCTAGTTTTATCTCAACCCCAGTAGGAATAATGGCATGGTGGTCCGTTACTTTTTTATCATTGAAAACCTTTGTTGATTTTCTGATTTTTTTGGCCAACAGGGGCGAGGTCAAAGGCTCATAATTACTTAGATTCCGAAGTATTCCTGATACCTTGGGATATACGTCATTGGGTAAAAAAGTGGTGTCCACCCTAGGATAGGTAACCACTTTTTGTTCGTATAATTTTTGGACGATCTTCAGTGTTTCATCCGCTGTAAAACCAAATTTAGTGTTGCAATATACTTGTAGGCCCGTTAGATCAAATAGTTTGGGAGCATATTCCTTACCTTTCTTTTTGGCAATGGAGACAATTTCAAAATCGTGTTCCTTAACCTGCTTGGCCAGGATTTCCCCTTCCTCCATTTTTAAAAATCGGCCTTCCTCATAATTAAAGACCGTATCCCTGTATAGGGTTTGCAATTCCCAATAGGGTTGGGGCTTAAAGTTTTCTATTTCCAAATACCTATTTACCACCATGGCCAAGGTGGGGGTTTGTACCCGACCTATGGACAACATCTGTTTATAGCCGCCGTGTTTTACCGTATAAAGGCGCGTGGCATTCATCCCTAAAAGCCAATCCCCTATGGCACGGGAAAAGCCAGCATAATAGAGATTGTCATAATCTTGGGAGGACTTTAATTTAGTAAACCCTTCTTTTATGGCCTCGGTTGTTAAGGAAGAGATCCACAAGCGCTTTACTTCTCCCTTATAGTTGGCCTGATGCATTACCCAACGTTGAATAAGTTCTCCTTCTTGACCGGCATCCCCGCAGTTTATAACCACCTCCGCCTTATCAAAAAGACTTTTTACAATATTGAACTGTTTTTGGATTCCCGCATTGTCCACCACTTTTGTTTTAAATTTTTCGGGGAGCATGGGTAAATTGTTCAAATCCCAACTTTTCCAATAAGGCTTATAGTCACTGGGCTCAAATAAAGTGCACAGATGTCCAAAGGTAAAAGTTACGGCATATCCATTTCCTTCAAAATACCCATCATGCTTAGTGTTTGCTCCTAAAACTTGTGCAATTTCTCTAGCTACGCTGGGTTTTTCCGCAATACAGACTTTCACTTCAAAAGGGGTTTAATAAGGCTTGCAAATTACTTAATTTAAACTGTCTTATTCCTAGAAAAAAGGATTTTCTATTCCAATGATATTTGGAATGGAGTACTCAACTTGTAATAGAACCGGACTATGTTTTCCAATATTAAAAATGCCAATTGATAATTATATTAGGTGGAATATCGTGGTAAAATGATATATTTATAGGGCACAGTTGTGAATTCTACCAATATTGCCAACATTAAATAATAAAACTAGCAGGATGAAAAATACGATCGTTATTATATTTACTTTCTTTACTTTAATTTCTTGTACCTCCCAAGCTGCCAAAAGTCTTTTTAATGGAAAGGATTTGGATGGTTGGCATGTAGATGTACCCAAAATGGACAATGATCCCAATGCTATAAATCCCTTTATAGTAAGGGATGGTATGTTGGTGAGTTTGGGAGAACCACAGGGCCATCTTATTACGGATGCCATTTATCAGGACTTTAGGTTGGAAGTGGAGTATCGTTTTGCTGGGAAACCTGGTAATTGTGGTGTGTTGGTATTTGCTTCAACTCCTAGATCCCTATATGAAATGTTTCCCAAATCTATAGAGGTTCAAATGATGCATGAAAATGCCGGCGATTTTTGGTGTATTGTACAGGATATTGAGACGGACAATATGTTGGAAAGACGTGGGCCTAAAGAAGAATGGGGAATTACCGAAGGCAAATTGCGAAGAATAAAAAATTTGACCGATGGTTCGGAAAAACCTTTGGGTGAATGGAATTCCATGACCATTGAGTGCCTTAATAACTCAATAAAGGTATGGGTAAATGGCGATTTGGTAAACCATGGTTACAATGCCACAGTAAGTAGTGGAAATATTGCCTTACAGGCGGAAGGTGCGGAAGTAGAATTCCGAAAAGTTATGCTCACACCTATTAACAAGCTCAGTGAAACAGCGCCGTGATAAACAATGTCTTGCTCGTCCCACCTTGGGTACTTCTACATTTTGGTTTGATCCTATTATAGAATGGGTGATCTAAAAGGCGTATTCTTTTAACATAGGGGCGCAGAATGCTTGGGTTTTATTTTATATCTTATTAATTATTAATAAGATATGTTTTAAAAGCAAGAGCAATGAATTATAGATCTTTCTTCGTTTATGGGCTTGCGCTTTGTTTTTCGAGTGTACTTATTGCCCAAAACCATCATTTCATAAAAAGGGAGCAGATGGTAAAAACACAACTGCAAGCTAGGGGTATCAAAGACCCTCTAACCCTTTATTCCATGCTGAATGTGCCACGGCATGAATTCGTACCCAAAAACCTGGTCGACCATGCTTATAAGGATGGTGCCTTGCCAATAGGCAACGACCAAACCATTTCCCAACCCTATATAGTGGCGTTTATGACTCAAACATTACAATTAAAATCAACTGATAAAGTTTTGGAAATTGGAACAGGCTCGGGATACCAAGCAGGAGTACTGGGCAAAATAGTGGATTCTGTTTTTACGATTGAAATAATAAAAGATTTGGCCATGTCCGCCAAAAGTAGATTGGAGAATTTAGGTTTTGATAATGTCACTGTTAAATGGGGAGATGGTTATCACGGTTGGCCAGAAAAAGCCCCTTTTGATGCCATTATGGTCACGGCAGGAGCGGAATCCATACCTAAACCTTTGTTAGATCAGCTTAAGAATGGGGGACATATGGTGATTCCAGTAGGGCCAAACGATGATGTTACCTACTTGGTAAAGGTCACTAAAAGTAATGATAGGATCATTACCAAAAAATTGTTTCCAGTTCGGTTTGTACCCTTTACCAGAAATGAATAAAAAAGTTGGGGTTGATATGGACTTTACTGATGATAAAAGGGTTTCATGTCAAGAAATAAGTGTACTTGCCCTGGGTTATGTTAATCTTGATTTGCCTTAAGTAGTAATATATGATACCTAAATAGATAGGTGGTGAATGGGGATTACCTCTCCAGGGATTAAATTGGTCAACTCAATGTCCCCAATCCGCATGCGGATCAATCTTAGTGTCGGAAATCCTACGGCTGCAGTCATTTTCCGGACCTGACGGAACTTCCCCTCAGTGATGGTGATACTGATCCAGGAATTGGGCCTATGCCTTCCAATTCTTAATTTTTTATCCGGGTCGGGTAGAACAGGGAGGGTGGACAATCTATGAACAGAGGTGTTTTTTGTGGTATATTTCTTGCCATGGAATCCTATTTCCACTCCATGCTGTAATAATTCTATAGCTTCATTGGTTATTTCTCCATCCAACTGTACATAATATTCCTTTTCCACGCCCGAACGGTTGATCAGATCGCTCAGTTTACCATCTGTAGTTAGCAGAAGCAATCCCTCCGATTTTTCATCCAAACGACCGATGGGCATAATGCCTTCAGGAAAATTATGAAGCTCCGTTAAGAAACGTTTGTTGCGCAACTCCTTGGCGTCATTGGAATGCAATTGACTGAGCATTTCGAAAGGCTTGTATATTTTAAAGTGAAGATGTGCAGGTTCCAGCATGGATCGAGGGTACTATATTTTGGACAGGGTTGAGACCCCAAAGTTATAATTTTTTCTTTATGCCACTTTTTAAAATATCAATCCAAATCCCAATCAAGTAGCGTATTTTCGAACAGCCCACGCCAGGCCTATTATGACAAATTGTATCGGCAAACGAATCATAGCAGCCTCATGGCTTCCAATGGCAGGTTGGTCCAAAAATACATCCCAAATATGGATGGGAAGAAAAATGATCATAAGCCATAATATCCCGGTAGCTCCCAATTTAGCGTATTTGGGAAGGAGGAGCAGTACTCCTAGAACAATTTCCAATACTCCTGACAAATAGATGACCAACATTTTAAAAGGTAAAAAATAGGGTACGAAGGAAAGGTAGAAGGATGGCTTTAAAAAATGTTGTATCCCTGCGTATATCATAAAAAGGGCCAAGAGAATTTTAAGGATGGTCCAAAATAGCTTCATGGCCTAATTGTTTTGAAAAATGTTAAATAAATATTGAGTTAAGGAAGTACCCGAATAAGAAGTCTTTAAGGAGTAGGTTTTTCATGTAGCAGTTCCATGCCTGTTGATGATCGGGGCTTAAATCCGATCCAGTCTTTTTCATTGGAATTTTCCTGAACCTCCAAGAATTTTGAATAATCCTTTTGTTTTAGGTGTATCCCTAAAAAGGCAGTCAGGAAATGTTGATTTACATTATTAATTTTCCTTTCGTCCCAGCTGGGTTCTGCATACCTATAATATTCATCTATATGGAGCCCTGGTTTTAAGGATTCTATCGGGGGTGGATTAGGGGCTACGTTGTGCCTTGCATTTTTATAGGTAAGTAAATATCGGTCGGCATTAACAGCTCCTGTATATATTGCCTTAATTCCTTTTTCGTAGCCTGAAATGTCATCTTGGTTTCCTGCAACAAAAAAGGTAGGAACTTTTAGCCCTTTTAAGCCTTCCGCATCCCAAACCCCACGCTCCATTCCCCAAGGAGCAAAGGCCACAACCGCCTTGATTCGTGGGTCTACTTTTGGGAATTTTGGGTTGCTCATGGCCAACTCTGCTATGGCTTTGCTACCACCGCTCATTCCTGAAAAGAAACCTACGAGGCCATCGCTATAACCAGCTCCCGCCACATTTAATACACCATAGCCTCCCATGGAATACCCTATGATGCCAATATTTTCAGAATCTACCAACCCTGATAAAAAGTTTTTGTCTTTAGCTTTGCCCAAATTTGCCATTTGGTTTAGCACAAAGGAAATATCCTTGGCCCGGTTCACTAAAGTACTTGGAAAGGGAGAGGCATCTTTAAATGTGGAATCCGTATGATCTATGGCCACTACAACATAGCCTTTGGAAGCCAAATTCTCCGTTAGATAGGTCATAAGGTATCTTGAGCCAACATACCCGTGGGCTACTACTAAAAGTGGAAAAGGACCATCTGTGGTCAGTGGGGCGGCATCGCGGGATGCCCTACCTTTAAAAGTAATGGGAGTCAAAGGTCGTAGTGTATCATGGGCCGTGCCCATGACCTCGTTATATGTAACAGACTCTGTTGCTCCATTGGCCAATAGTGCTGGATACCAGACTTCAACCTTTAATGGTCGATCATAAATAGGGTCTATGCCGTTTTTCGAATTTAAAACATCTGCTTGTCCTTTGTTGACAAAATCCATAGTTCGTACTCCAATTTTATAAGTACCACGTGCCGATAGTTCTGGAGCGTCCGGCATAGCATCCCCGTAAAGGAACGATTCGTTTTGGGCGTTTAATACAGAATTGAAAACGAGAAAACAAAGTAATATTTGAAGATGGGCAAAACGGAAAAGAGTTGGTTTGATCATGAGTTTTTGGTTTAGCTTAAAAATACAAAATATAACTTCAACTATTCAATCCGAAATTGCTTTTACACAAATGAATTGGACTATTTGTGCCTTATTACTATACTCAACTATCATTAATTGGCGTAGGGTTTCTATTATAATTATGAAAACTTCAAGGGTTTGTATTTTAAGGATACATTAGAAAATAATACCTTGGTGATTGAGGAACGATAATTGAAAATGAAGAAATAATTAGGAAGGTTAGAACGAGCACAACGAAATTATGAAGGAAACCGAGAAACAACTGAAGAAATTTGGTGTCAGGCCTACAGCTATGCGCATTTTGGTGCATCAGTTTATGGCCTTGCAGCAGTCGGCGGTTAGCCTTACCACCGTGGAGGAGAATTTTGAAAAATCGGATAGGACTACCCTATATAGGACTTTAAAGACTTTTGAGGAGAAGTGCATTGTCCATCAAATAGACGATGGAACAGGAATCCCCAAATATGCACTCTGCGATCATGATGAAGGTATGGCAAGGCACTCAGACCTACATTTGCATTTTCATTGTACAAAATGTAATAAAACCACTTGCTTAACCGAGCATCGGATTCCTCAAATAAATCTGCCGGAAAAATTCATCCCAGAAGATGTAAATATGCTGGTAAAGGGTATTTGCGAGCACTGTAACCAATAAATGCACATACATTGCAAGGGCATAACGGTTAATTTTGCTTTTAAATAACTTATTTATGAAGGATCAGCATGATCACAAGGGTGAGGACCACAATCATGAACACGACCATGGTGGGATTTTTGGTGAAAAGACAGAACTCTATTTTGCTATTTTAAGTGGGGTATTCTTTTTAACGGGATTGGTTTTGTCTACCATATTTAATGCCCCGGATTGGGCTCCATTGGTGAGCTATATAGCGGCCTACTTTTTTGGAGGATATTTTACTCTGCTCGAGGCAATTGCCAAGATTCGGAAAGGGGAATTTGAAATTGATTTTTTAATGCTCGTTGCCGCCTTGGGAGCTGCCTATATAGATAGTTGGGGAGAGGGTGCCTTATTATTGTTCCTATTTAGTTTAGGGCATGCGTTGGAGCATTATGCTATGAACAAGGCCACTAAATCCATAAAGGCCTTAGCGGAGCTTTCCCCCAAGACTGCATTATTGAAAAATGGGCAGGATATTAAGGAAATTCCGGTAGAGGATTTGAAGTTGAACGATATAATAGTGGTAAAACCAAATACCAAAATATCGGCAGATGGAGTTATTGTAAAGGGGAGTAGTAGTATAGATCAGTCACCTATAACAGGAGAAAGTATTCCTGTGGACAAAACAGCAGTTTCCAATGCCAAGGATCTTCCGGAATTTAGTGAAATAGAACAATCCCACCTTGTCTTTACGGGTACCATTAACGGGGATGCTATGCTGGAGATTCAAGTTTTAAAATTGAATGAGGATGCTACCATTTCCAGATTGGTAAAAATGGTAAGCGAGGTGGAAACCAAAAAATCACCCACCCAATTACTGACCAAAAAATTTGAGAAATGGTTTGTGCCTGCGGTCATTGTTATGGTCGTTGTTTTGTGTTTTGCTTATTTGGTCATAGACGAGACGGTGAAAGAAAGTCTTTATAGGGCCATTAGCGTATTGGTAGCTTCCAGTCCATGTGCCTTGGCTATTTCAACACCGAGTGCCGTATTGAGCGCCATTGCCAGGGCGGCCAAAAAAGGAGTGCTCATTAAAGGGGGACGTGCCCTCGAAGATTTGGGTAGCCTTACCACCATAGCTTTTGATAAAACAGGGACACTCACCGAAGGAAAACCGAGATTGACAAATGCCCTTCCCAAAAATGGATTTGATAAAAATGAGTTTCTTGATATGGTGGCAGACGTAGAGAGTTTAAGCAATCATCCCTTGGCAAAGGCCATTACGAAGGATCTTATAGAAAAATATGACATTGAAAGCAAACACCGTTCCTCCAATATGCAGGCCGTTCAGGGAAAAGGGGTAAAGGCACAATATAACGGTGATTATATTTTTATTGGCAATGTGCAATTGATGGAGGAGGAGGGAATCCAAATTTCATCTGAAACCCATGATCAAATTAGCCAATGGCACAATGACGGGCAGACAGTTATGTTGGTGGGTTATAAGCAAACAATAATCGGATTGTTGAGTGTCATGGATCTTCCCAGAAAAAGTGCCGCTTCTACCTTGGAGCGACTAAAGGAAATAGGGATAAAACAAATGATTATGCTGACCGGGGACCATCAAAACGTGGGCGACTCCATTGCCGGACAAATTGGACTTACCGAAGCCAAAGGAAATTTGCTTCCGGAAGACAAGGTAAAGGCTATTCAGGAGTTTCAGAATAAGGGAGTAAAAATTGCCATGGTAGGTGATGGCGTAAACGATGCACCTGCAATGGCCAGCAGTACGGTAGGTATTGCAATGGGGGCTGCAGGGAGCGATGTAGCCTTGGAAACCGCAGACGTAGCCTTAATGTCGGACAAGATAGAAAGCGTTCCTTTTGTAATCGGGTTGAGTAGAAAATCAAAATCAATTATCAAACAAAATCTTTGGATCAGTTTGGGCGTTGTGGCTTTTTTAATTCCGGCCACCCTTTTAGGATTTGCCAATATAGGTATTGCTGTAGCCATTCATGAAGGGTCTACCTTGTTGGTGGTAATCAATGCCCTACGGCTTTTAAGGTTTAATCTTGATTAAGCCTTGCAGAGAGTGTTAATAGAGGTGGAGAGTAGAAAAACAAACGGCTGCCATGGATAGACCCTGGCAGCCGTTTGGCTATAATAAAACCAATTTTTAATCAACACCATATTTATCGGCAGCTGAAATTGGTCGTATTCTTATTTAAATCCTATTTTGATGATGCCCTTATGACTAATTTTTATAGCTTCCAAAGGTGTCATGTCAAAAGTTTTATCCTGCTCAACCATGTAATACTTCATCCCGGAAAGCTTTTTTTGCGCAAGGATTTTGGAAAAATTAATTTGACCGTTACCTACAGGGGCAAATCTGCCTTGATCGTCCATATCCTTCACGTGCCACATTATGAACCTACCTGGATATTTATTGAAATAAGCCACAGGATCCTCGCCAGCTTTGGTTACCCAATAAAGGTCCATCTGAAAATTTACATATTTTGAATCGGTATTTTCCAGCAAATAATCAATGGTAACAACACCATCATCCCCTTTTTTGAATTCAAAATCGTGATTGTGGTATAGAAGTTCCAATCCCGCCTTGTGACATTTTTCACCAAGGGTGCTCAAAACGGAAGCGAGTTGTTTATAGTCGTCCCTCAATCCCATGGGTGGTACTGGAATTACAAAGTACTTGAAGCCGGCCGCTTTAACATCGGCAATCATGGTATCCGCATTCTCAAGCGTAACCCCGCCCTGATGTGTGCTAATTGGTTTTAGCCCCACTTCTTTAAGTAGATTGCTAAATTCCATTGGGGCCATATTGTAAAATTTACCATCCCTGTATCCTGCTGCTTCAATATTTTTATAACCGGCATCAGCAACTGCCTTAAGAGTGGCTTTGGCATCGGCACCCATATTATCCCGGACAGTATAGAGTGCCAGACCACCAACCTTTTGCTGGGCATTGGCTGTAAACATGCCAAAAATCAGAACTGGCAGAATTAATTTTTTTAATATTAGGGTGAACAATGATTTTTTCATAATACTCTGGAATAATATTTTTCTAAAAGTAATATTTGTTTTAATAAATATCCTATAAAAAAATGGATAAAAAATTTTGAGCAACATTTTAAAGTAGGCTCCGATGGATATATAAAAAATGGATTCAGCAATTGTATATGGAGATCTATGTGGAGCCGAGGTTAGAGATTATTGTCAGCTGTTAATCTGTTATTCAGTTTGTTGCACAATCTGTGCACTACCACCATTTATACTATATATCAAGAGACCAAAAGTGTAAAAAGGACCGTAGTAGCTTCAATATTACCTGTAATTATGGGACTTGTGGTGACATTTTTAGTGGCCCAAATTTGGAGATTGCTGGCTTAGTTTCCATATTCCATAATCGACCCTATCCCTATAATGATGGAATTCACCGGGTGTTGAAGAGAATGAACTATTAACAGTTGAGGGATATGAATGCCTTGGATTATAATAGTTCCAATTCTAAAACGATTTTAATTCTACTCAACATTGGGCAATTGATAACTCACATAAGCACCAGCGAGTCCAAAAAGAGATAGAACCAGTATGATACCCTCTGTAGAAATGATTGCAGCGGCGGCGCTTATGCCACCCGTAATCAAAAGAATAAACCCTATAATGGTATTGCTAACTGCTACATAATCCGTCCGCTTATTTCCGTTAGCTATATCTACGATATAGGTTTTTCTTCCCAAGCGTACACCACTGTGGGCGATTCCTAATATAAAAAAAGCAACAGGATAAAGCCAATACGCGTTTTTGGCATTGGGCACGAAACTTATAAGCACAAACATTGCTATTCCCATTAAGGCAGCAATAATCGCTGCAAAGGTCATTACATTTTTACTGCTTACATCGGCCATTCTTCCCCAAACAGGCGCGCTTAAAATAGAGGCCAGTCCGTTTGCAATTATAAATAGCCCTAGCAGAAAGCCTTCCTTACCCAGATAGGTTTGTGCCAGTATCACATAAAAGGGTGCTGTTAGGGCGGAGCAAAGTAGTAGGGACCGAGCAATGATAAAACGTCTAAAATTTTTATCGCTTCTTACTAAATATATACGCTCCATTGCTTCCTTCCATCCATTCCTCCCTCCGGAGGTTTCCCCAGGAAACTCTTGGACACCCATATAGATAACAGCCGATATTAACCACATGGTACTCGCAAAGAAAAGGGTGTAACTATAAAAGGTGATACTTGCATCACTTTTGGATTGATAGACCATATAAAGTCCGGCTAGCAATACCAAAATCCCGGACACGGCCACCGTATAACCTTTCAATTTTCCTCTCCTAGTCTTGGGAATGGTCTTTCCCAGTACATCCTTGGAGGCTACCGAACACAATCCACGTGATAAACTAAAGGTCACAAGGAAAAGGATGATAAGCCACCCGGCCGTTGCGCCTTGGGTATATAGGCTAACAAAACCTATGGCGGCAATGGATGCAAATTGAAGAATTGCTCCAAGAACATACACCCATTTACGTTTTTCTTTGGTGCGAATATAACTCGCAATGACTATTTGGGGAAGCATGGACCCCGATTCCCTGATAGGAACTATAAAACTAATTAAATAAATTGGTGCGTTCACATAACTCATTACCCACGCCAGAACCGTTTTAGGATTACTTAATGTATCGCCCAATTTTGTCAGCGTATTACTCAGCATTATAAGAAAGTAATTTTTTGGGGTGTTTTGGCAGGCTGATTCATCGATGTCCTTACAGATACGGGCATCTTCCTCATTGTTTAAATAATCATATAATTTCTCTGTCCAGCGGATTGGTTTCATATACTTACTTCGGCCAGTAATTTATAGTCAATTATATTGAGCTTCAAGATAATGTAATAAAAACGTTTATCAAATATTCCCAATTTTTAGTTTAAAGAATATGGATATATTTCATTTTAACTTGTTTAAAATCATTAACTTGTATAAAAAAATAACACTATGCCAATTTACATGGATCGTCACGATATTCCCGAGGAAATCACTGCGGCGCATGTGGCACAAATGCATCGGGAAGACCTAAAAATAGAGCATCTTTATGGTTGCAAGGGTATGACGTATTGGTGCGATGAAAAAAGGCGAACGGCCTTTTGTTTAATTCAGGCGCCCAATAAAAAGGCAATCCAGGATATGCACAATCATGCACATGGCGAAGTTCCCCATAGAATTATTGAGGTGGAGGGGTCAATAGTAGAATCGTTTCTTGGTAGGATAGAGGATCCCGAAAAATCACAAAAGACAGAATTAAATATTATTAACGACCCCGCGTTTAGAACCATAATGGTCATTGATTTAAGAAAAGTTTCCTTTTCAGGCATAGATTCAGAGGGCTTAAAAGAGGAAATCCTGCAGCTCAACAAAGTCATTCTTACATCGATAGAGAAATTTTTAGGAAGAATTGTAAAACAAAAATCGGATCATTTTTTGTTATCTTTTAATTCCGTTACCAATGCAGTACTTTGTGCGCAGGAAGTTTATACCAATCTAAGTGCAATTTCAAAGGACTACAATAAATATTTCCAATTGAATATTGGATTGCATGCAGGGGTTCCTGTTACGGAGAAGGATGGTATTTTTGAAGATACCATTAAAATGGCGGAACGCTTTTGTGATATTATCCATGGAAAAATCGTTATATCCCCTGAAGTAAGGGAATTGTATGAAAGTGAGAATCGTAACATTAAACTGGACCATGAAAATATAAAATCCCTTAATGTTGGAGACGAAAAATTTGTCAATCTATTAGTGGATTACACGGAGAAGGAATGGACCAATGCTGCATTCAATTCCAATGAATTTAGTAAAAACCTAGGATACAGTAAATCTCAACTATATAGGAAAATGATTGCTCTGACCGGGAAGTCACCCAATACCTTTATCAAGGATTATCGTTTGGAAAAAGCCCTGCAATTATTGAACAAAAATTCGAATAATATTTCTGAAACCGCCTTTAATACCGGATTTAACAGTCCAGCCTATTTCTCTAAATGTTTTATGGATAATTTTGGGATCCTACCGTCAAAATATGTCCAGAATTATGCTGTATAGCCTTTATGTCCTGTAATTCTCCCCATGCTTGAATTTTGTAATTTTTTGAATTAAAAGTAGAGGTCTTTGGGATTTATTTCGTTTACTTTTACTTTGAATAATTTGATAATCCACGTTTGCAAATTGTCTTTGTGGCCTTATCAAGAACATAAAGCAGTCTATTGATCAATACTGCTTTGTTTTTCACAAACGCACCCCCCTCGATTTAAGATTTAAATAACCAATTACTAATTTTTCCCTTTTCCAACTTTTTGTCCACAGGTAGTGGATGAATTTTAAAGGATACGGAATTGGCAAGACTTCTACGCTCCATTATTAGGTTGAAGTGGTAGGACTGGATACTGGAATTTACTTTTTTGATAGTAATAATTATTAACCTTAAAACATTTAAGTCATGAAGAGCGCACTTAATTTCTACAAGATAAAAGTTGTCATGTTATTTTTCACCTTATTGGCTAGTCCGTCCTTTTTTGGACAAGGCAACCTTGAAGGCGAATTGGAAACATCCTTGGTTAGGACACACACGGATAAAGATTTGCAATGGGGCCCATGTCCATCTTTTATGCCCGAAGGCTGCACAATATCGGTATTGCATGGTAATCCCTCCAAAAATAATGTGGATGTCTTTTTTAAAGTACCTGCCAGCTATGAAATACCTGAACACTGGCATAGTTCTGCTGAACGTATGATACTTGTTTCTGGCGAATTGCATGTTACCTATGAGGGGGAAAAGGAACAAATAATGAAAGTTGGATCCTACGCTTTTGGTCCTTCAACTAAACCTCATACCGCGAAATGCGGTGATAAAGATCCATGTGTGCTTTTCATTGCCTTTGAGGAACCTTTGGACGCTTTTCCAATGGTACTTAAAGAATAATGGTAAATACACATTTATAGAATATGAAGTAAAAAATATTAATTTAAAATCAAGATTATGGAAATGGTAATAGGTATGGATGCCGGTCTTATTGCATCCTTTAAAAAAGAAATACGAGGAGAGGTAGTAATGCCTTCTGATGGCGCATACAATAGTACCCGTAAGGTGTATAATGCTATGATTGATAAACATCCCGGCATGATCGTCAGGTGTGTGGATGTAGCCGATGTAATAGCTTCCGTAAACTTTGGTAGGGAAAACGAATTGTTGATTGCTGTCCGGGGCGGTGGACATAACGGAGGTGGTTTGGGTTTGTGCGAAGATGGAATGGTTATAGATTTATCAGGAATAAAGTTTATTAACGTGGACACGTCCAATAATACGGTACGCGTTGGGGGAGGCAACATTTGGGGAGAAGTAGATCATGCCACCCATGCTTTTGGGCTTGCAATTCCGAGTGGAATGATTTCTACAACAGGAGTAGGAGGATTAACACTGGGAGGTGGTGTAGGTTATCTTTCCAGGAAATACGGACTTACCATAGACAATTTGTTGGAGGCCGATATGGTGTTGGCCGATGGTTCTTTTGTTACCGTGAACGCAAAGCAGAATCCTGATCTTTTTTGGGCCATTCGTGGTGGCGGGGGAAATTTTGGGATTGTAACTTCTTTTAAATTTCAGGCCCATCCTTTAAAAAATGTAATTGGAGGACCTACCTTATGGCCAATAGAGCAAACTGAGGAAATAATGGCTTGGTATGATGAATTTATTCATAAAGCCCCAGAGGATTTAAATGGGTTTATAGCAACCATGATTATTCCAGGTCCGCCATTTCCCGAACATTTGCACAATAAGCAATTCTGTGGAGTTGTATGGTGCTATACGGGGCATCCAGACAAATTTGAAGAAATCTTTAAACCAGTTTTGGCCAAGAAACCCTTGTTCCAACATGTTGGTGAAATGCCCTATCCTTCCATTCAAACGATGTTTGATGGACTTATGCCTCCTGGAATGCAATGGTATTGGAGGGCCGACTTTTTCAATAAACTAGGTCCAGAAGTTAGGGCTGGGCATTTAAAATACGGATCAAAAATTCCAACGCCACTTTCGCAAATGCATTTATATCCCATTAGCGGAGCTGCAGCTAGGGTTGGAGATAAAGATACACCATGGGCATATAGGGATGCCAAATACGCAGGTGTAATTGTAGGGGTGGATCCGGATCCGGCAAATGCCGACAAAATCACTAATTGGTGCAAGGATTATTACAATGAATTGCATCCACATTCCTCTGGAGGTGCCTATTCCAATTTTATGATGGATGAAGGTCAGGAACGGGTAAAAGCAAGTTATAAGCATAACTACCAACGATTGGCCCGTATAAAAAAACATTATGACCCCAATAACTTGTTTAGGGTAAATCAGAATATCCTTCCTAGTAGTTAAGGGTCAGGGAGCAATTTGGGCAAGCCATCTAATTGGCTTGCCTAACAAGGATATGTGTCCCATCGAGGTCTTTAAGCCACTAAACATCCAATATTTTTTGGGCTTGTGTACCTACACGTTGTTTGGTTTCCTCGGTAATATATTTTTTTTGATCTATCTGTTGGGGCTGGTCAAAAGTACAAAAATAACTGTGGATACTTCTTCTCGATTTTGTAGTTCGGTTGGTAGTCCCCCCATGCCAGGCGTGTGAGTTAAAAATAAAAACAGATCCGGCCGGAGCGGTGATGATTATTTCATCAGGATGGGGAAGGCTGGGATCTTTCATTTTTTCATTAGGCGAGATCCCTAGTTTATGGGTTCCTGGTACAATGCGGGTTGCACCGTTATTTTCGGTAAAATCATCCAATAACCATATGGAGTTACATACTTTGTAGACACCTTCCACCATTTTATTGCCCCAATCTATATGTAAATTCTGATGTCCAAGTCCAGGTTTTGCAGCCCTGTAGTTCAGGGAGGATAATTTAAAGGATGGGCCTAGAACGGCTGCTATACCGGCCAGAACTCTGGGATGTGAGTAAAAAACATCAAAAACCTCCCCTTTGTTAACCAGATCCGCCAAGCGATCGGCACCTTCTTCCTTGGGATGCCTTATATATTTGGATTCGGCCAATTCCGATCCCGCAGTCTGGCCTTCATTCAACATGAGGACTTCAATTCTATCGTTAATGGCTTTTACTTGGTCGTCTGTCAACAGTTTGCCCAAAGACAAATATCCTTGACTATCCAATATTTCAATTTCCTCTTTTGTGAGCATGCTTAGGTTTATTAATAAATGATTTCAAGCTAAAAAAGATACGATATAAATATCAAAAAAATATTTCTTGCAGCATTTATCGGGGTATTCTTTTTCTTCTTCGGGATATGAGGTTTGCCCACAGTGAACATGACAAAGCCAAAACTGCCATGGCAAGGGTAAAGAAATTTATTAGTTCGGTATTGGGCACCCAACCCGTGATTTTTTTAATCAAAAAGGCAATATAGCTATTTGGTAGATTGTGTTCACCCAAGCGTCTTAGGACCTCATAATGCCAATCGGTTAAAAAACAATATCCCCAACCTTTCCAAATCCCTAGCAAAACCCAAGACCCAAAGGTTAAGAGTAAGGTGATAAGATTAAATTTTCGAGTACGTTTTAATATCCATCCGAACAGATTAAAAATTATGAGAACAGTATGGAAAATATAGAAAAAAGTATTCGCTATCCTTAAAAATAATTCATCCATAAGGAACAATGGTTAATTTCTTTAAAAGGTAGTCAATTTTTAGGGTTCGGAATTTTACCTAATTGTTGGTGGTGCCCATTCTCCTTTCTACTGGTTTCATTACTTTTGCACTCAAATTTTAAATTGATAAGTGAATGAAAAAAGTTTGTTCTGTGTTACTATTAACGGTTTTGTTTTCCGCATGTAAGGACTCCAACACCCAGAATAATCCAACCTCCCAAAATTCCATGAATTCCAATAATCCATTGCTCGCCGAAAGTACCTTGCCATATGGCGCTCCCGATTTCACCAAAATTAAAAACGATCATTTCAATGAAGCATTATTGCAAGGAATGGACGAAAAAAGAGAAATCATTGAAAAAATTGCAAGTAGTAAGAAAGCGGCAACATTTGAAAATACCATACTGGCGCTGGAAAAGAGCGGTAGTCTTTTAGAACGTGTTCAAAACGTATTTTCGGCCCTAACAGGGGCACATACCAACGATACCCTGCAAGCCGTACAAGAAGAAATGGCGCCTAAATTTTCAGAACTTCGGGATGCCGTTTATCTAAACGATAAATTGTTTCAGCGTGTAAAAACCTTATACAATAAAAAGGAAAGTTTGGACTTGGATGCGGAATCCTTAAAATTATTGGAAAATTATTTTGAAGATTTTGAAATTGCCGGAGCCAACTTATCGGAAGCAGACAAGGAAACACTGAAAACCTATAATTCGCGCTTGGCTACCCTAAGCAATACCTTTAATAAAACGCTATTGGAGGCAAATAATGCCGGAGCCTTATTGTTCACGGATAAATCCGAACTAGACGGAATCTCTGAATCCGAGTTGAAATCATTAAAAAATGAAGAAGATGAGGGTTGGAAGTTACCGCTTCAGAATACTACCCAACAGCCTTTGTTGCAATCGCTCGAAAAAAGGGCAACACGGGAGCGAATATTTAAAGCTGCCTGGTACAGGACAGATGGTTCAACTCATGATACCAAGGCCATTATCACAGAAATTGCGGAATTAAGAGCAAAAAAAGGAGCCTTGTTGGGCTTTGCCAATTATGCGGAATGGAGCCTGCAAAACACCATGGCCAAAAAGCCCGAGAATGTGAATAAATTGTTTAACGGACTTATTCCTGCCGCCACAGCTAAAGCGCAGCAAGAGGCAGACGAAATTCAATTAATGATACAGAAAAAGGGAGGGGATTTCATCTTAGCCCCATGGGATTGGAACCACTATGCTGAAATGGTGCGCAAGGAAAAATATGATTTGGACGAAAATCAGATAAAACCTTATTTTGAATTAAAGATCGTACTGGAAAAAGGGGTGTTCTATGCTGCAGAAAAATTATACGGAATTACATATAAGGTCAGGACGGATATCCCTACCTACCATGAGGATGTGTTGGTCTATGAGCTTTTTGAAGAGAACGGAGATCAATTGGGATTGTTCTATGGCGATTTTTTTTCCCGCCCCAGTAAGCGGGGAGGGGCTTGGATGAGCAACTTTGTTAACCAATCCAAATTGTACAATAACAAACCTGTAATTTATAATGTTTGTAATTACCCCAAACCAACCGAAGGGGACCCGGCATTGCTTACATACGATGAGGTGGAGACCCTGTTCCATGAATTTGGTCATGCGCTGCACGGCTTTTTTGCCGATCAACAATACCCATCTTTATCAGGTACCTCGGTGGCGCGCGACTTTGTAGAGTTTCCTTCCCAATTTAATGAAAACTGGGCACTGTATCCTGAAATACTGAAAAACTATGCCCTGCATTACAAAACCGGGAAACAAATTCCACAAGAGCTTATAGATAAGATTAAGAAATCGGGCACTTTTAATCAAGGTTATAGTCTAACCGAAAATTTGGCGGCTTCCAACTTGGATATGCAATGGCATACCATTGAATCGGACACAAAAATAGAGGATGCAAATGCCTTTGAAAAAGAGGCCTTGCATAAAACTAAATTGGATGTGGTTTCTGCTGTCCCACCCCGATATAGGTCTACTTATTTTGCTCATATCTTTGGCAGTGGTTACGCCGCAGGTTACTATTCCTACTTGTGGACAGAAATGCTGCACCATGATGCATACAATTGGTTTGAAACACATGGTGGACTTACTAGGGAAAACGGTCAGCGTTTACGGGATATGATTCTTTCCCGTGGAAATACCTTGCCATTGGAGGTAATGTACAAGGATTGGCGCGGCGGGGATCCAACAATTGAACCCATGTTAAAAGCTAGGGGGCTGCAATAATTGATATCACAATATTTTTGATGGATAAAAAAAAAGCCTACAAACCAGTGGTTTGTAGGCTTTAATCATTGATTATATTTTATGCCTTAGTTAAGGGATGCCAATAATTTTTCAGCAACCAGTTCTGAGGATGCCGGATTTTGTCCTGTAATCAAATTACCATCCTGCACAGCATATGCAGCCCAATCCTCTTTTTTGGAGTAGATACCTCCATTTGTTTTGAGCATGTCTTCCACTAAAAAGGGCACTACTTTTGTCAATTGCACAGCTTCCTCTTCCGAATTGGTAAATCCGGTAACTTTTTTACCTTTTACCAACGGGGAGCCATCCTCATTTTTAACGTCTTTCAGAGCGGCCGGAGCGTGACATACAAAGCCAATTGGCTTTTTCTGTTTGTTGAAGGTTTCTATAAGTTTAATGGACTTGGCATCATTTGCCAAATCCCATAAGGGGCCGTGACCACCTGGGTAAAATACCGCATCAAAATCACCGGCATTAATGTCTGCCAAGACAAGGGTGTTTTTAATTATTTCCTGAGCTACATTATCGTTTTTAAATCGCTCAGTAGCTTCCGTGCTGGCATCAGGAGTGTCACTACTGGGGTCAATTGGTGCAGCACCGCCCTTTGGCGTTGCCACGGTAATGTCCGCTCCTTTATCCAATAGGGTATAATATGGATTAGCAAATTCTTCGATCCAAAATCCCGTTTTCTTTCCAGTATCTCCTAATTTATCATGAGATGTTAATACAAATAGTATTTTCATTTTATTAATTTTTTAAATGTTAAATAATAGGGTTAGCAATCGTTGCCTTAGGCTTTTACGATCATCTTACCCTTGTTTTTACCGTCAAATAAATCCAAAAATGCTTGAGTGGTATTTGCAAATCCTTCTACAACGGTCTCGCTGTATGTTAACTTACCTTCCGCTAACCACCCAGATAGGTGCTTCATGGCTTCTGGAAATTTATCCATATAATTCGAGACTATAAAGCCCTGCATTAATGCGCTGTTTTTTACCAAAAATGGCTGAACGCTGACACTCTTGGGCGCTTCTGTATTGTTGTATACCGAAATGGCCCCACAGATAACCATTCTGGCAAATTTGTTAATATTATAAAGTACGGCATCTGAAATAGTCCCCCCAACATTGTCAAAATAGACGTCCACACCATCGGGACAAGCTGTCCTAAGGGCTGCTTTCATGTCATCTGTGGTATTGTAGTTTATGGCATGGTCAAATCCAAATTTAGAGGTAAGCATTTCTACTTTTTCATCTGTACCGGCAATTCCTACCACATATAACCCCAAAATTTTCCCTATTTGTCCTACAACACTACCTACGGCTCCAGCTGCTCCTGAAACTACCAAGGTCTCCCCGGCTTTGGGTTTACCAATTTGGGTTAACCCACAATATGCAGTTAATCCTGTCATTCCCAAAATACCCAAATAAGCACTAAGTGGAGCTCTGTCCTTGTCTACTTTTAATAGTCCTTCACCTTTTGAAATTTGTTGGGTCTTCCAATCCATCATTCCAGAAACAAAATCACCTTCCGTAAATTTGTCATTCTTGGAGGCGATTACTTTTGCTATTACCCCAGAGGTAATGGGCTTACCCAATTCAAAGGGCGCTACATACGATTTGGCATCGCTCATCCTTCCCCGTAAATAAGGGTCTACGGAGATGTAGGTGGCCTCCAAAAGTATTTCACCTTTTTCAATATTTAAATCAGTATCCTCTTTAATAAATTCGAAATCTGAAAGGGTAGGTTTTCCTACCGGTCTTTGTTTTAATATTATTGTCTGAATCATAATGTGATATTAGTTTATTGAGTTTTATTTTTTTATACTGTCCCAAGCAGCTCGGTAGGCGTCTTCCAAATGATCTTGGTTTAATTGAAATACACCACGTTGTTGCATTACCATTAGAAAGGAGAGGGGATTTATGGAGTAGGCATATAATAGGTAGGGCGACAAAGGCTTAATAATACCTTCTTGCTTGCCTCGTTCCCAAAGGTCAAGTAATGGTTGAAGGTGTTTTAGGCCTTCTTGTCTACTAGTTTCATCGATCATAGGGGTATTGTCGCACTGGGCCAAAAACATAGCTTCTTGCACTTCTTTTAATTTAAAATCGGCAATGCGTTTCCAAATTATCTCAAAACCTTCCGCTACAGGAATATCCGTATTATAATTTTTGAAGGCATAAGCGGTAAAGGCGGCCTTTACCTCTATATATACCTTATTTACCAAATCCTGCTTATTGTCGAAATACAAATAAATCGTAGCCGGGGAAACACTCGCCATTTTCGCAATTTTGGACATTGGCGTGGCATGAAACCCATTATTGTTAACGAGGTGAATGGTAGCCTTTACCAAAGCATTTCGCTTTTCAATACTTTTTTGTAGTTGTGCCATTATATGTTTTAGGTTTATTTGTTGGACGCGATTTAACATCCATGATAAAATTCAGTACAAAGATAGTCATAAAATGAACGTTCATTCTTTTTTTTAACAAAGAATTAATCTTTATACTTATTAGAGTGGAAGCGAATACGCGGCTTTTAAGAGATTGGCCAATTTCCACTAATGATTAGCGGGTAAGTGGAACACTGGGATTAGAAAACAATTTTCTTTTTAAAACTAAGTACCATAGGATCTAGATGACCTTTTCTAAACTACAATGGTTTTCAAAAGTGTGTAACCGTCTGTATTATTGCCGCTCACGGAATCGGCCATATTACCATCAATACTGTTGGAAAACACATTATCACGGGTATTCAAGGTGTCCGCTTCACCTTTATAGTATGTAGAGGCATACACCGTATCACAAACGGATTTTGGAAAAGCAATTTGGGTTGTTCTAATGGATTTTTCACTTTTATCCAACACTTCAAGATGTATATGGGGAGCCCTCCCTCTGTACCATCCAGGGAAAATACTAATAAAGGAAGCGTTACCGTTGGCATCCGTAGTCTGGCGTCCCCTTAAGAAATGGGCATTGGTAAAATCGGTAGGTTGCAATGCAATTCCACCATATTCGGAGTAGTAACCTTCGGCATCGCAATGCCATACATCTACAAAAGCACTGGAAAGAGGTTTGCAATCGTTGCTTTGGTCCAGCACCTTTAGCGTAATAAGCATGGCCACACCGGTTCTATCGGAGACAATATTGGCCCTCATTAAATCCGCTGGCGTCTTTATTGTAAAAGGCCCCGCCGTCTCGCTAGGAGATAACTCACAATCCTCAATTATTGCTACATCGCCCTTTGGATTGCTATCCTTGGAACAGGCATGTACAACTGTAGGAACGGCAACAAGGGTTCCTATTCCCAACAATCCTTTTTTTAGAAAATCGTTCCTTTTCATTTCCAGCGAAGTTTAGACTTTACTAAAGTTATTCAAAAAGTAGGTCTAAATGAAGAAAATAGAAAGAATTGTGTAATCGTGAGAATTATGGAAAGTTAAATCTCCATTTTCTTATGTATTGTCAATATAGGAGCCTCCATTAATTATGAGCTTAAGCAACTAGGCTCTTTAAAAATAGGAATATATACCAATTACTGGCATTCCCTAGAAAACTGTGGCTATCTTTGCCGAAAATTATTATATGTCAAAGCAGTTTTCTGATTTAGGAATTAACGAACACCTACTTCAAAGTTTAATAGACCAGCAAATATCAGTGCCCACTGATATTCAGAAGAAGGTAATTCCTGTGATTTTGGAGCAAAATAAAGATGTAGTCGCTCTGGCAAAAACAGGAACCGGTAAAACAGCTGCTTTTGGGTTGCCTTTATTACAATTGATAGATAAAAATAATAGCAATATACAATTGGTAATATTGGCGCCTACACGGGAACTGGGGCAACAGATTTATGCAAATCTGGTTTCCTTTTCCACCCATAGTCCGTCTATTTCCATTGCTTCCATATGTGGAGGAATCCCTATTAAACCTCAAATTGAACGTTTAAAGAGTACTACCCATATCGTAGTAGCCACACCAGGCCGCCTGGTGGATTTGGTGAATAGGAAGGCCATCAATATTAAAGATATCAAGTATTTGGTTTTGGATGAGGCCGATGAAATGGTAACTGCTTTAAAGGCGGACCTGGATAATATTATTTCAGAAATTCCTAAAACCAGAAGAACATTATTGTTTACCGCCACCATGCCGGGAGCCTTAAAACAATTGATCCAGAATTATATGTCCAAACATGTGGTTCAGATAGAAGCGGACATGGCTACCGTAGGGCATCAGGGCATAGAGCATAGGTATGTTGTAGTGGAACCTATAGAGAAATTGGAAGTTCTGTTACACTTTTTAAAGTCCAGGGAAGGCGAAAGGGGAATTATTTTTTGCAAGACGAAAGCGGCGGTCAATAAATTGGGGAAAAATTTGGCCATCAATAAATTCCGATCAGGTGCCATCCACGGCAGTTTAACCCAAGGAATTAGAGATCGGGTGATGAGACAATTTAGGGAAGGTAATATAGATGTTATGGTAGCAACCGATTTGGCTGCCCGTGGTATCGATGTTAAGGAGATATCCTATGTGGTAAACTATCATTTACCGGACACCTATGATACCTATGTTCATAGAAGTGGACGTACCGCTAGAGCAGGGGCAGCAGGATTTTCATTAAGCATTATCCAAAAAGAGGAAGTGGAGGATATTGCCGATTTTGAAAAGGAGTTGGGTATAGATTTTAAGGAATTTAAAAAGGCGGATGCCCAAAGTATTGAAGAAAACAATGCCTTGATATGGGCCAACAAAATATTCAAGACCAAACCCAACCGAAATATTTCCCAAGAGTTTAGGGAAGAAATAAGAACAGTTTTCCATCATTTGACAAAAGAGGAACTTATAGATAAGATATTGGCGAATTACTTGGCGCAATCTACGGGTCACAGTCCAAAAGTAGAAACGCCCAAAAAGAAAAAAAATAAATAGTAGCCATGGCAAATAATATAAAAGACCAGGAGGATGTTTTAGCAAAACTAAATATCCAGCAGTTGAATCCCATGCAGGAGGAAGCTATTGCCCTAATTGGAAAAACTACCAACACTATTATTCTGTCACCAACAGGTACGGGCAAAACTTTGGCTTTTTTGTTGCCATTGATAGATACTCTAGATCCCAATATTGACGAAGTACAGGCACTGATATTGGTGCCTACGCGTGAATTGGCCATACAAATTGAACAAGTGGTTAGAAATATGGGGACTGGTTATAAGGTAAATGCCGTTTATGGCGGACGCCCTATGTCCAAGGATAAGATTGAAATTAAACATAATCCTTCTATTTTAATAGGGACACCAGGGCGTATTTTGGATCATTTTGATAGTGACCGGTTCTCAAAGGAAAGTATTAAAACCTTGGTGCTGGATGAGTTCGACAAGTCTCTGGAAATAGGTTTTGAGGAGGAAATGGCGGGAATTCTAAGTGAATTGCGCAATATTAAAAAAAGGATCTTGACTTCCGCTACACAGGGAGTTGAGATTCCAAGTTTTGTGAAATTGGATCAGCCAGTACTTATCGATTATTTAGAGGAAGAAGTTGGTTCAAAATTAGCAATTAAGATCGTGTTATCGCCTGCCAAGGATAAATTGCCAAGGCTACTGGAGCTGTTGCAACACTTGGGAAATCAGCCGGGAATCATTTTCTGTAATTTCAGGGATAGTATAGAGGAAGTGAGTTCTTTATTGGAGAAAAATAAAATAGGGCACACTTGCTTTTCCGGAGGAATGGAACAGAAGGATAGGGAGCGTTCCCTTATCAAATTCAGAAACGGAACCAGTCAAATTTTAATCGCCACTGATTTGGCGGCCAGGGGAATAGATATCCCGGAGTTAAAATATATAATTCATTACGAGCTTCCACATTCTTCGGAGGAGTTTACCCATAGAAATGGGAGAACGGCAAGGGTAAATGCCAAAGGTACTGCCTATGTGTTAAAATGGGAAAAGGAGCGATTGCCTGAGTTTATAAAGGATACTGGCGATATGGATATCACCAAAAAAGGGGCACCTATGAAACAGTTTTGGGAAACCTTGTTTATTTCGGGAGGAAGAAAGGATAAAATTTCCAAGGGTGATATTGCTGGGCTGTTTTTTAAGCAAGGGAATATCAACAAGGACCAATTGGGCGACATAGAATTAAAACAGGACTGCGCATTTGTTGCCGTTCCTTTGTCGATTGCCAATCAATTGGTGGAAAAATTGAACAATTCACGTTTAAAAAAGAAAAAAGTTCGCATTACGATTCTCTAGTTTTTTTGGAGTAAAAACTAAATATTTATCTGTTGGAATATATTAAAAATGAAAGAAAATCTAAAAGGGAATAAAGCTGCAATCACTCCAGCGGAGATTGATAATTGTATTGCACTCTTGCAGCAATTAGTGGACCATACAGATCAGATATTTGATATTCCAAAAGAAAAAAGAACTGCTTTAATAAAGGTATCGGGCCAATTTTCCAGACCCAATAGGGAAGAATTTTCCAGAAGAAAAAAAGACGGTAAGAAAAGTGCCCTACGTAAAAAAGAAGCAAGGGACAAAAAGGCTCGGAAAGAAACAGGTATTAGAAATGCACGAGAGGCCCACATATTTGTTGCCCCTAAACTTTTGCCTACTGCAGAATTGGTCAATCATAAAAAACAGGAACTGGAGGTATCAAGAAACTGTTATGTTTGTAAAACGGAGTTTAGCGAATTACATCATTTTTATGATACCATGTGCATAAAATGTGGTGATTTCAACTATGCCAAGCGTTTTCAAACAGCTGATGTAAAAGGGCAAGTTGCCGTTGTAACTGGCTCTAGATTAAAAATTGGATATCATATTACTTTAATGTTATTACGTGGTGGCGCTACTGTAATCGCTACGACCCGGTTTCCTGTTGATTCGGCATTGCGCTTTTCCAAGGAGGAAGATTTTATGGAATGGGGGCATCGATTAAAAATACACGGTCTGGATTTACGTCATATCCCAAGTGTGGAAATATTTTGTAATTATATAGAGCGGCAATATGACCGATTGGATATTCTTATAAATAATGCAGCCCAGACGGTTAGACGGCCCGCTGGCTTTTACCATCATTTGATGTCCAAAGAAGAAAGCCCTATAACATTTCTTCCTCCAGATGCACAAAAAGTTTTGAGCGATCATACAAGTTGTTTACAGGAATTAAAAGAACTAACCTCGGGAGCGTCTCCCAATCAGAATATGCCGGTTACCTGGCATGGACCGGAAGCAGGAATCGGAATAAGGGCTTCTGCCAAATTATCGCAAATTCCATATAGTTTTGACAATGTCTTAGTGGCACAGGAAGTATTTCCCACAGGGGAATTGGATGCCGATCTTCAACAGGTAGATTTACGCAAAACAAACAGTTGGCGACTTAAACTGGGAGAAATTGAAACTACTGAAATGTTGGAAGTACAATTGGTAAATGCTGTTGCCCCTTTTGTATTGTGCAATCGTTTGGCTGAATTAATGAAGAAGGAGAACACAGGACAAAAACATATCATTAATGTTTCGGCAATGGAAGGGAAGTTTCATCGTTCTTTCAAGGAATCACGTCACCCACATACCAATATGGCCAAGGCCGCTTTAAATATGCTTACCCATACCGCTTCAGGGGAATTGGCCAAAGCAGGAATATTTATGAATGCCGTGGACACTGGATGGGTTACGGATGAAGACCCCGCTGAACTATCTAAAATGAAACAGGAAGTCTATGATTTTCAACCGCCTTTGGATATAGTGGATGGTGCTGCCAGGGTGATGGACCCGTTAATAGACGGAATTAATACTGGAAAACATTGGTCCGGCAAATTCCTGAAGGATTACTTTCCAATTGATTGGTAATTATATCCAGGCAAATTAAAACTTGAATTTACTTCAATCTGAAAAAAGCAGACCAATTCACGGGAATACAAATTCTATTTTACACAATTAACTTTTTTTATCTTCGTGCTTATGAATTCAATAGATATAAGAACAGTTGATGTTGTTCAATATATAAAACCTTTACGTGAAGGTGGTTCCCTGCCGGCGATTGTAAAGGCCGACGATGGATTTTTATATGTTTTAAAATTCAGAGGGGCAGGTCAAGGAAAAAAGGCGTTAATAGCGGAACTAATTGGAGGCGAATTGGCGCGGGCTGTCGGACTTAAGGTGCCTGAATTGGTTTTTATGAATCTAGATGATTCATTTAGCAAGACAGAACCGGATGAGGAAGTTCAAGACTTACTTAAATTTAGTGTAGGGCTGAACCTAGGTTTGCATTTTTTGTCCAGTGCCATAACTTATGACCCGTTGGTTTCCACGGTTGATGCTTTGATCGCATCAAAAGTTGTACTGCTGGATAGCATTATGAGTAATATTGACAGGACGGCAAAAAACACCAACTTATTGCAATGGAACAATGAATTATGGGTAATTGATAATGGTGCAAGCTTTTATTTTCACCATAATTGGGAAACATGGAAAAATCATCTTACCAGAACCTTTCCGCTAATAAAAGACCACGTGCTTTTAGAGTTTGCCACAAAGTTAAAAGAGGCTGCATTGGTAATCAAAGAATCACTTAATACCGATAAAATTGCTGAAATCATAGGATTAATACCTGAGGAATGGTTGTTGAACGAGGCCGATGATTTAAATCCCGATGAAATTAGAGCGGCCTATATTGAATATATATATGCCAAACTTGCCATGATCGATACATTGGTTAAAGAGTCTGAAAATGCAAGATAAAGACAAATACGAATACGCAATTATTAGACTTGTTCCTAAAGTGGAGCGTGCAGAATTCTTTAATATTGGGGTTATACTTTTTTCAAGACGGAAGAAATTTTTGGAAGTAAAATATTTAGTAGACCCCAAAAAATTGAAATGTTTCTCAAATGAAATTGATATTAATGCTATAGATGAATATTTAAAGGCCTGGACATTGGTATGTAAAGGAGCACCTTCCGGAGGAGCAATCGGCAAACTGGATTTACCTGATAGATTTCGGTGGTTAACAGCCTCTAGGAGTACAATGATTCAGAGTTCAGAAACTCATTCAGGTCTATGCCAAGATCCTAAAAAAGAATTGGAAAATCTATTCGAAAGCTACGTTTTATAGTAGGAACAATGGCGTAGAGTAGGGAAAAAATGAATTTAATGATCAATCTTAAAACAGGGAGTTCATATCCGGTAATTAAAGTTTATTGATTCCACTACGAGCTTATATATTACCTTCGGGCTTAATCCAGAGAAAAGGTATAACGGTCAGGCTTATAGCAGGATACAGCGTTTTCAAATGGGCAATTGTTTAAGTAAAAACGCCCAGTTTTATGTTCCTAAAAATATTGTTAGTAAATATAAATGAACTAATTCGCTGTATTTTAAATTATTAGCACGATATTTGCAAAATAATATTATAATAAATTTAATTACATTACAATGAGTAGTAAAGGAACAGTAAAATTTTTCAATGACACTAAAGGTTTTGGTTTTATCACTGAAGAAGGTGTTGAAAAAGATCATTTTGTACACATCTCTGGATTAATCGATGAAATTCGCGAAGGCGATGAAGTATCTTTTGATCTTAAAGAAGGTAACAAAGGATTAAACGCAGTAAACGTACAAGTTATATAATATATACTTCCATGTTTAAAGAAAAGGCCCATCAGTTATGATGGGCTTTTTTATGTTCAAAAAACGACGAATTTTAAGAAATAAGGCGTAGTTTCGCGCCCTGTAAAAAACTGGTGTATGAAGCGCATAAATGAGTACAAGAAATTATTTGGAATAGAAAAGGAGATCGATCTTAAGTTGCTGAAGAAAAGCTACCGCGACTTGGTAAAGGAATGGCATCCGGATAAATTTCAAGAAGGAGATATTAAACGTGAGGAAGCTGAAGTAAATAGTCGCAAGATTATAGACGGCTACCATTTTTTAGTAAGTATAGCTCCTGAAACAAAAGCTGCAAATCTTGAGGCATATACTGAAACTATAAATAATTCTGGTATTGCCGATTACCATCACAAAGGCCTTTTATTGGAAATTACTTTTATGGATGGGTCTACTTATGAGTACTTTGGCGTTACCAAACAAGTTTATATCAAGATGGTTAATTCCAATACCGTTAATCGTTTTGCTAAACGTATGATCTATCCTAAATACACCTATAGACAATCTAAAAAACAGCTTCAAGAAGCGTAAATGCTTTAAGCTACATAACAATTACTTGGCCAATTTTGCCAAATACATTGGTTATCTATATAACGTAAAAAAAGAAAGCCCATTGGGCTTTCTCTTTTTTTAAGGGGGGTTGGAACGTTGTTTTGTCGAAGCATGCTTAATAGTAGGATTCGTCCCCAATTTGTACGCCTATTACGCAAAGAACGAGACAGCCTTAGGAGATTACCTAGCATTACAGAATCGTAAAACTACCTTAAAGACAAAGGAAAAGGAAGTTATTAATCTAGTGGTGAGTCAGTTTAATGGATGTAACTACTGTTTATCCGCCCATACACAAATTGGTAAAATGAATGGTTTTACCGAAGATCAAATTTTGGAGGTCAGGACTGGTAAGGCTAGTTTTGATAGTAAGCTTGATGCCTTGGCCAAGTTTGTATTATCTACAGTTGAAAATAGAGGAAGGGCCTCTGAAGCGGTTAAGGAACAGTTCTTTGTTGCAGGATATACCGAAGCCAATTTGATCGATGTGGTTATAGTTATTGGAGACAAGACCATTAGTAATCTAATTCACAATTTGGCCGATTTTGAAATAGATTTTCCTTTAGCGGAAGAACTACAAACAGCAGTCATATAAATCAGCGTTAGTCAATAAACACCCTTGGGTGTCAATAAATTCAAGGGGTCTAAAATAAACTACAAAATGAGTACAAAAATAAACATCAAGAATTTACCGGTAGGCTACCAATCAGTAATAAGCAATGGAAAACACGCTATTATAGGGGACGAGCCAATCCCCTCCAAAGGTACGGATTTGGGGTTTTCCCCAGTGGAATTGGTTTTGGTGGGAATCTCAATGTGCAAAGTGGCCACAATTAGAAATGTTGCCAGAAGAAAAGGTTGGGAAATAGGGGAGGTGGACGCACAATTGGAACAAACGGCAGTACGCCAACCCAATGACAGCTTTATTACCAAAGTGGAATCCAACATTCAAATCCAAGGTAATCTCACCGAGGAGCAACAACAGCTATTGATCAAGGAGGCCGACAATTGTTATGTTACCCGACTGGTCAGGGGAGAATGGGAATTTCAGGAATCGGCACAACCGCAGCATGTGGAAGCATAGATTAATATTTCAATACATATTCAATTAAAGTAGCCCCGGTATTTCATCGGGGTTACTTTTTTGTATATCCATACAATACTTTGCAATGTTAAGGGTCGTATATCGAGGATTTAAAAAGAATCAATGAAAATGGGCAAATTATTTGGTAGAACAGCAGTACTGTTTAACTTAGATGCCAAATAACATGCAATTTACTATGAAAAGATTCAAAGCACTCGACGTGTTCCGCGGATTGACGATTTGTCTAATGATCATAGTTAATTCTACAGGAGATTGGGACCTTACCTTCGCTCCGCTACTTCATGCCAATTGGCATGGGTTTACTCCGACCGACTTGGTCTTTCCTTCTTTTCTTTTTGCGGTTGGAAATGCTTTTGCATTCGTTAAGACCAGATGGGCCGATAAACCCCTGTCCGAAGTTTTTCAGAAAATAATTAAAAGGACTTTGATTATCTTTTTACTCGGGTATATAATGTACTGGTTTCCGTTTGTATCATGGACAGAATCTGGAGACCTTGCCTTTGTTTCTTTTAGTGAAACGAGGATATTGGGGGTGTTACAGCGAATAGCGATTTGTTATTTTATTGGTGCAACCATGATTTATTTTCTTAGTAACCGCCAGCTAATTATAGCTTCTGCACTCATCCTACTTGGGTATTGGGGGCTGTTAAGTGGCTTTGGTGACTATACCTTGGAGGGCAATCTAGTAAGAACAATTGACAGGCTACTTCTTGGAGATGGTCATTTATATGGCGGTGATGGAATTCCGTTCGACCCTGAAGGTTTACTGAGTACATTACCAGCGATTTGCAATGTTATTGCGGGATATCTTATAGGGCAATTTGTTATTCAAGGGGGAATCAATTATGAAAAGTTAGCTAAAATGTTGATGTTAGGAGCCGGCTTATTGGCTGTCGCTTATTTCTGGAATTTAAGTTTCCCTGTAAATAAGAAATTATGGACGAGTTCATTTGTAATTCTAACCATTGGCCTTGATATAATTGTGTTAGCCATACTTATCTACTCTATAGATTTTATTAAAAAACCTGTAAACTATAAGTTTTTCGAGGTTTTTGGAAAAAATTCACTGTTCATATATTTATTGTCGGAATACCTGGCCATTACTTTACTTTTTCTTCGTGTTGATGAAAATCAAAGTTTGTACAGTTATATCTATGAAAAAGGCTTCAGCTGGATAGGACCTTATTATGGGTCATTGGCCTTTGCCCTTATTTTTATGCTATTTTGTTGGCTTATTGGGTTTTGGTTGGATAAAAAGAGGATTTATATTAAAGTATAATAGCACTAAACTATTTTTAGTTAGGCTAAACAACCTTCCATTATTTCAACTATCTACCAAACAATTCTTATAAGGATTTAGTAATATTATATTTTAATTATATCGGTAGGAGTTTCTATTAAAATGGTCGTTTTGCCACGTAGTGCTATGGGTTGCTTCATAATCTCAGGGTTCTGTCTTATCATTTTGATCCAGTCGTCGGTAGAAAATTCATGATGGTCAAAATGTGACTTATAAGTTGGGTGTTCCTGATTTACCAAGTCCTTTACCTCAATATTCAATTTGTCTGCCAACTCCACTATCTGGGTGCCTGTAAGGGTTACTTTTAAGATGTCTATTTCATGTATTGGTAGGCCCTCAGCCTTGGCATAGGCCAGGGTTTGCTTGGCCCTTGTAGATTTGGAACTGTAAAATAAGGTAATCTGTCTTTCCGATGTAGCTATTTCTCCCATATTCTTTTTTTTAGAACTGCATTACCCATTTTTTTTATGGGTCTCCAAATGATGTTTTAGTAATTGCTTTAAACTCTCCAAATAATCCTGCAAAGCTTCCTTATCTACATGAGGATGATTTTTTGCAGGAATGGTCATAGGGTTTTCATCCAGAGAACGATATAATTCGGGGTAATTGGTCTCGATATTGGAGGTGAGCTGTGTAATTTGGCCTAATACTTTTCTTATATCATTCATTTTACAATAGTATTGATTACATACTATAAAGATAAAGAAGTTTTTAATCTAAAACTCTGATGATGGTCATATAAATGCTATCTACAGTCTAATAATCCTTCCCGAGCTGGTCGAATTTTATTTCTTCATGACAATAGAAATGAATAATGGACTTACTATTGCTTATTTATAATTTCAAATTTTCTTCCCAAGAGTTTATATAGGGTTTATGAAAATTCATATCGGGTTATTTTTTGGTGAAACCCTATATTAGGGTCATTTCAATTATATTTATGTAGTACAAACCTTTAAATGTGCATGGATACCCATTATTTTTACTATAATGCTAAAGATCTAGACAACTACCTTTGAAGTACAATGTAGAGCGATTTCAAAATAATTTAAAAGAATAATAATGAAAGCAATAGGATTTAAACAATCACTACCCATTTCTGAAAAAGATAGTTTTATAGCGTTCGAAACGGAAATACCATCGCCCACTGGATATGATCTATTGGTTAAAATAGAAGCAATTTCAGTAAACCCGGTAGATTATAAAATTAGGCAAAATGCAGCAAAGGATACGGTATTGGACACCCCTAAAATTATAGGGTGGGATGCTGTGGGAATCGTGGAGGCTGTAGGCGACACCACTTCAAAATTTCGTGTTGGAGATCAGGTATACTATGCCGGGGACATTACCAGGAGTGGCAGCAATGCAGAATATCAATTGATAGACGAGCGTATTGTTGGTTACAAACCTAAAAACCTAAGTATAGCGGAGGCGGCTGCAATGCCTCTGACTAGCCTAACAGCCTATGAGGCCTTGTTTGATCGTATTAGAATAGACGCGGAGAAGGACAAGGGAAAATCTGCCTTGATCTTGGCAGGAGCTGGTGGGGTAGGCTCTATCGCCATACAATTGGCCAAGAAGTTGGCCGACCTTACTGTAATTGCTACGGCTTCCCGTGAAGACTCCATTAAATGGTGTACGGATTTAGGGGCGGATTTTGTAGTAAATCATCATAACCTAAAAGCGGAATTGGAAAAAATAGGGTATAGCCAAGTAGATTATATTTTGGATTTTGTGGATTTGGAAGGGTATTGGGAAATGGCTACAGATATTATTAAACCACAGGGACATATTGTTTCTATTACGGGCAGTAGTAAACCTTTGAATCTGAATTTGTTAAAAAATAAGAGCGTTACCTTTTCGTGGGAGTTAATGTACACTCGTTCCATGTTTACAACGGAGGACATAGAGAGGCAGCACGATATATTAAATCATGTAGCCCATTTGTTGGACGAGGGAATTTTAAAATCCACCTTGAACACTACATTATATGGATTTACGGTAGAAAACCTTAAGTACGCGCATGAAATGCAAGAATCCGGAAAATCTATAGGTAAAACGGTAATCCTTTATTAGTTAAAAAATTTCAAGCAAATGACCATTGATGAAAAATTAGATAGTTTAGGCATTGTAGTCCCTAAAATAGCCCCAAGGGGGGTAGGGAATTATGTTTCTTGGACAATTAGTAATAATACCCTCTACACCTCTGGTCAATTACCTTGGAAGGACGGAGAATTTGGTGTTTTGGCATATACCGGTAGGGTAGGGAGCGACCTGGATATTAAACAGGGTTATGATTGTGCCCGTATTTGTGCCATCAATGCCATTGCCCAATTAAAAGACGCGGTTAAAGACCTGGAACGCGTTAAAAAAATTATTCGATTGGATTGCCATATTCAGGCTGCTGAAGGGTTTAAGGACCACTCTGATGTTTTGGACGGTGCTTCGGACGTAATGAACCAAGTGTTTGGCGAAAGGGGAATCCACACCCGATCGGCAATAGGCATTTATCAATCGCCATTGGATGTGCCGGTAATAGTCTATTTAATTGCCGAGATAGATTAAGTGAAGTTTTGGAATAAAACTCAACTTTAGTTTTAAATTATTAGCTGCAATGCAATGGTATAATACATTATAAATCAACCTTTTGACCTGTTTTTGTTGCTTTGTAAATGGCGTCGATAATCTTCAAATCCCTAAGACCTTCCTCCCCGTCAACGGGAACAATAGGTTGTACACCTTCAAAAATAAGTTGGGCCATACCATCCATCTGAAGGGTCTGGTGTGTTATATGTGGTTGGGTTAATTCGCCCTTATGTGTTCTGCCCTTAATAGGGCCATAGCCTGTGGAGGGTTGCATTTCTGCAAACCCTTTTTCTCCATTTAGGAAAAAGCGGTCCAAATGGCTCATGGCATAGGTAGATAGGCATGAGGCCGTTGCACCACTGGGAAACCCCATCTGAAATTGTATGGTTTCATCCACACCTTCCTTAAATTTTACTGGATCTGTTTTGGTTTCTTGGGCCGTAACCCAAATTGGTTCCTCACCTAGCATATACCGGGCTCCGTTAATGGAGTAAATGCCAATATCCATCATAGCACCGCCACCGGCTAGTTTTTTATTCAATCGCCATTGTGTGGGGTCGCCAATGGTAAATCCGGATAGTCCTTGAAAGAATTTGAGCTTTCCAAATTCTCCGGCCTTTCGCATCCGTATTACTTCTACCGTCTTGGGCTCATAATGCATACGATAACCTACCAATAATTTCACCTTTGCGGCTTTACAGGCATCAACCATCTCTTGACCTTCTTTGGCATTGATGCCCATCGGTTTTTCACAAATTACATGCTTTCCCGCCTTGGCTACCCTAATTACTTGGTCTTTATGCAATCCGTTTGGAGTAATAACATAAACTGCATCTATATCCGGGTTGTTTTTAATTTGATCAAAAGTGTCGTAGTTGTAACAATTCTTTTCGGGTATGTCATACTTGGCACGCCAGTCGACCACTTTTGAGGGAGTACCACTTATAAGTCCCACCAGCTTTGCCCTCTGGCAAGATTCCATGGCTTTGGCAACCCGAGTACCATAACTTCCAAGTCCCATTATGGCGACCCTTAAAATGGGCCCCTCATAAGGCTTGCTGGAAGCTGCAAACAATTGTGCTGGACTATATAAAATTGGTAAACTGATTGCGGAAACGGTTAATTTTCCCAAGAAATCTCTTCTAGAACCCATATTGATTGTATTTGTGTGTCCTAAAAATAGCTAAAATGAAGTTATACCGCCAATAGATAAAGAAATGTTTTGTCATAAATAATTTGCTTTTTGATATCTGGCCTCAATAACAACGAAAAATTAGTTGGACAACTGGTCAATAAGAGCCTTAAACGATTTCCGAGTTGGCTTGTATCACTGTTCACTTCGTCTAATAAGGACTTATTAGCGTCTTTTGAAACCTTAAGAAAGGAGATCGTGATAAAAACTTACCTTTGCAGATTTTTTAGGCACATGCAAAATCAAAATAGAATAACCCTAATAAAGCCTCAGGAGTTTCCTTTTTTCTATGGTTATATAGTACTTTTTATTGGCAGTTTAGGCATTTTAGCGAGTATACCGGGGCAGACCATAGGGGTTTCGGTTTTCACGGATCCAGTAAAGGATGCATTGGGGTTAACAAGAAATGAGTTTAGTAATGCCTATATGATCGGTACTTTGTTGAGCTCTGCCTTGGTGGCGAGGGCTGGTATTTGGTTCGATGCCTATGGTGCAAGATATGTGGCCTTCTTTGCCACCCTGCTCTTGGGCGTGTCTTTATTAATATTTTCTGTATCCGTCGAAATTAGTGAGGCCATAAAGTCGCTTTTCAATTTTGATTCTTGGTTGATTCCATTCTTATTGATTACCCTTTTGTTTTTTTTAATAAGATTTAGTGGTCAGGGGGTATTAACCATGGCCTCTAGGAATATGATTATGATGTGGTTTAAGAAAAATAGGGGCAAAATTAATTCCATAAGCAGTATTACCGTGTCATTGGGTTTTTCCAGTGCACCTATATTGCTAAATAGCCTTATTGACGACTATGGTTGGGCAAGCAGTTGGCAAATAATGGCCATGTGTCTTTTTATTTTTGGTATCTGTATTTTACAATTATATAGAAATAGGCCGGAAGATTTCAATTTGCTTCCGGATGGCTATGATAAGAAGGAAGTGGACCAAGAAGCTGAGGAAATGGAGACCGACTTTACCTTAAAAGAAGCTAAAAAAACTCGGGCCTTTTGGATGTTTGGACTGGTATTGGCCTTTAATAGTTTTTATGTAACGGGATTTACATTTCATATAGTTTCCATTTTTGGCAGTCAGGATTACACAAAGGCAGAGGCCATCGCTATTTTTTTGCCTATGTCTATAATAGCAATTTCTGTATCAACCCTATGTAATATTTTAAGTGATTATATCCAGCATAAATTCTATCTATTCATTATGTTGGCAGGTGGGGTAGTGGCCTCATTGGGATTATTGTTTCTCGCCAATCCCATTGGGGTTTATTTATTGGTCGGGGGGCTAGGTACCATGGGTGGTTTATTTGCCGTAATCAATGCAGTTACATGGCCTAGTTTTTTCGGCAGAAAGTATTTGGGTTCCATTACAGGAAAAGTGATGAGCTTATTAGTTATAGCCAGCGCCATTGCGCCCAGCTTATTTAGTTATTGCTTTACAGCCTTGGGGTCTTATAGGTATATAAGCTATATCACCTTGGTCTTTTTACTGTTTTTAATTGTTGGGTCCATTAAGGTTAAGAATCCTCAATAGAATGTCTAATAAATACACAAATACTTAATGTAAAGCTTTAAGTATTAGGGCTAAAATAAGTGTCGGCATGTATTTTTAAAGTTAATTTGAAGGCATTTAAATAATAAGAGAATATTTTTATCAGTTTGATAAATATCTCAAGGAAAAATTTAAATTTGATGCTGATAAACCACAAATATTCACCACCAATTTAAACTTTATAACTAAGTATGAATCTTATGAAAGGTAATCTTGGTACTATATTTTACTTCTTCTTGTTTATTGTGATTATTTCCGGCTGTAGCTCTGACAGTACCGAGAGTATTGAAGTTGAATCTGCAATTTTACTTTCCCCTAGATCACTGACGCTTTCGGAAAACGGCAATAGTACTTTAACTTTATCCCTAGTCCCATCTAGGGAAACGGCCTGGGAAATTATATCCAAACCGGATTGGGTTTCTATCAATTCGCTATCTGGTACTTTTAAGGGAGAAGCCATAGTACTGGATGTATACCCTATTACTGAAGGATTGAATTCTGGTGAATATGATGGAATTATTAAATTAAAGTCCAATGGTCTTGAGGCAGAAGCAAATGTAACCTTACGTATTGGAGAAAAGGCCTCCATGAGCTTGTCTGAGAGTAGCCTGAGTTTTGGATATTTCGAAGACGAAAAGAGCTTTTATGTGAAAAATGAAGGTAATGTCGTGTTAGATTGGAGTGCCTCCTTAGCTGAATCCTATATTTCTATTATCCCTCAAAATTCTAATTTAACGCCGGGAGATTCCGTTTTGGTCAATGCTGTGCTAGACAGAAGTTCCTTGCCCACCGCCATTCATGAGCTAGATTTATCCATAAGCAACAATAAGGATCAAATCATTAAAATACCAGTTGCCTATAAAAATTATAAGGAAGAAAAATGGTTGATCAGTGGAGAAGTAGTGGATGCGGAGTTCGATAGAATAAATGACAAATTGATAGTGGTATCAACTGGGCCTAATGAAATCCGCAAGATCGGCCTTTCGAACCAGATTATGGAAACCCTGCAATTAAACATAACCCCTACCTGTCTTTCGGTAAGCCAGGATGGTAATTTTGCCGTAGTGGGTCACGATGCCCGAGTTTCCTACATTGATTTAAATACTATGAAATTGCTTAATATTTTTGATGTTGCCACAGATGTTTTCGACATTGTTTTGGCCCCAAATAATTGGGCTTATGCTTTTCCTAGGTCGGGTCAGTGGCAAAGGATTCATTGCATAGATATGATGACTGGAACCGAAACCATCTCTACGGGCAATCAAATACGTGAGGGCACCAAGGCCAAGTTGCACCCTTCGGGCAATTTTATTTACGGATCGGATAACAATGTTTCTCCCTCGGATGTAGAGAAATATGATATTAATGCTGGGACCGCCCATTATTTGTACGATTCACCCTATCACGGAGATTATTCTTTTGATGGTGATATTTGGATGTCTGATGCTGGTGATAAATTGTTTTCGAGAAGCAGAAATATATTTAAATTGTCTGAGGACCAAGCTACTGATATTCGTTATAATGGACAATTAATGGGAAATCAGAAAATAGCTACCTTGGATATCCATACAGTTGCAAATAAAATTTGCGCCGTAATGGAAACTGGTACAATTTATCAGGAAGTGCCGTCCAATATCATCAATATATTTGATGCGGAGTATCATGAAATGATTGGGACTATTTTGTTACCAGGATATTTGGTTCCCGATGGCACCGGAGATGGCTCAATTTATGATTCGGAAGCGCATTTTGGCTTTTTCAATAATGCGGGTACTGCTTTTTATTCGGTGTTAAAAGCTCCGGAGGAGGCTAATTTGACAAGCAAGTGGAGTCTGGCCACTGTATTATTGGATTAATAAGGCAGCGCATTTAACAACAATACCATTTGGTATTAACTTTGAAGTTTCGGCATGAAGAATGTGCAGGAATGAATATTGAAAGTTATGCAGTACAGGCATTTCGCGTTAAAAGCCTATACTCTCCATTGTTTTTAAATTCGCGTATGGAGGAGCCTGCATATTCTTTAAAGGTTTTTGATAGATGGCTAACATCTGTGAATCCTAATTCATGGGCAATTTTGGTAAGCGTGAAATCGGAGTTTAGTAAACGAATTTCTACCAATTTCAACTTAGCCTTGATTATGTATTCCCGCAAAGGCATATTCACTTGTTTTTTAAAATATTCACTAACGTAGGTCGTTGACATCATAAAAACATCAGCCAAGTTTTCTACCTTCAATAGCTCGGACTTATCAATATTCTCGGTAAATAATAATCATCAAATTTTACATATTGGAAATTAGCCTTGATTCACTTAAGATATTGGGCTATTGGCCGATTTCTTGATATTCAAGAGCTTACAATTCACACCTTTGCAGTATTGATATTTTGGTTTTTAATATAGCATAGTAAGTTAGCTAAATCTTTCTATAGTAGATATAAGCTTATGGTAGATAGTTGGCTTTTTAACAAGACAATTTAATATGAGAGAATTCGAACCCATAAATAAAGCCTACAACAGTGTATTTCAAGTTGATGAATTGAGCATTGGAATAGTAGTGCCTATAGAAAACTACGACCAAGGGCTAATGCCTACCATGGAGCATCACTTGGAACGTGTAGAACTTATTGAAGATCTAGGCTTTAAATCATTGTGGATTAGGGATGTACCTTTTAATGTGCCTTCCTTTGGCGATGCGGGTCAAATGTATGATCCATTTACCTATTTGGGATTTTTGGCGGGCAAGACGTCGAAAATAGCATTGGGTGTTTCCAGTATCGCTTTGCCCTTGCACCATCCGGTGCATGTGGCGAAATCCGCTGCTACCATAGATCAATTATCAGGCGGGAGGTTGCTTTTAGGGGTGGCTTCTGGTGATCGATTTGACGAATATCCCGCCATGGGCATCGATTATGATAATCGCGGGGAATTATTTCGGGAAGCCTTCCAATACATTCGTAGGTCGCAGGAGAGTTTTCCTGTATTGGAAACTAAAAACTTTGGTGATTTAAAAGGGCATATAGATATACTTCCAAAAGCTAAAAACCATAAAATTCCTTTGTTGATGACCGGTTTTAGTCAGCAGTCCTTGGAGTGGAACGCCAAAAACGCAAATGGATGGATGTACTACCCCAGGGATCCCCGACAACAGAAATACAGAATTGAAGAATGGCGGGCACTGGTGGCCGAATCGGGCGAATTCGACAAACCGTTTATGCAACCTTTATATGTGGATCTTCAGGAAGACGATAATTTTATGCCACAACCTATTCATTTAGGGTTTAGGACAGGAGTTAATTATTTAAATACTTATTTACATCAATTAAAAACTATTGGCGTAAATCATGTAAGTATAAATTTAAGGTTCAATTCCAATAGTATGGAAGGCACCTTGGAGCGACTGGCAGAAAAAGTATTGCCGGAATTTCATACCACTAAAAAAGAGAAAGCGATAATATGAGCAAAACAATAGTAATTACAGGTAGCACGGACGGCATAGGAAAATTGGCCGCTATACAATTGGCTAAAAAAGGCCACGAAGTTTACCTACATGGTAGAAATAAAGAAAAACTCACTGCGGTGATTTCAGAAATTAAAGAACTTTCAAAAAATGAAAATGTAAAAGGGTTTGTGACCGATTTTTCAGATCTGGATGAGGTTTCTTTAATGGCCGAACAAATTAAAAACGAAATCCCCAAAATTGATGTTCTCATTAATAATGCCGGTATTTTTAAAAGCAAGACCGCTACCAACAAAAATGGATTGGATACCAGAATAGTGGTTAATTATCTGGCACCTTATATGTTGACGAATGCCATTCTTCCCATTATAAGAAAATCGAAAGAAGCACGAATTATTAATTTAAGCTCTGCTGCTCAATCCGCTGTATCAGAGGATGTTGTAATTGGAAAAACGCGGCTATCCGAAAACGAAACCTATGCACAGAGCAAATTGGCCTTGACCATGTGGAGTTTCAATTTGGCCAAAGAAGAACCAGCAATTACAGTAATTGCAGTAAATCCAGGTTCGTTATTAAACACCAAAATGGCGAAGGAAGCTTATGGGCAACATTGGGCCCCAGCGGAAAAAGGAGTTAACATTTTAACGGATTTAAGCCTTTCCGATGAGTTTAAAAACGATTCCGGGAAGTATTTTGATAACGACAAAGGTGAGCACAGAGGTCATTTTTCCGCAGCACATCCAGATGCCTATGATGAAACTAAAGTAAACACACTTATAGCTTATACCAATAGAGTTATGGCCGGTATAATAAACTAAATAAAAGAATATTAACAAATTAATTGTGCTACCATTGTCTTCTGACCTTTGGAGCGCTTCCAATTCTAAATTTCAAGGACTATTGGTATTTCATACATCATGGCTTACCCATGGATAATTTCAAGCCCAGAGATTGTTTTGAAATTTGAAATAGATGAGATATGGCCATCTTGGTCATACGAGGCAATTATTTATTATATTTTATCAATTTATGTTGTCGCTTAAGTTGAAATTTGTAAAAAAAACTATGGAAAATATACTAGTTGTTGGCGCTACGGGCACTACAGGAAGAAAAATAGTTAATTTACTAAGGACATCACAATATTTTGAACCTATTGCCATGGTCCGAAAAGAAAGTCAAATTAAAGAATTCTCAGATCAGGATATTAAAACAGTTTTGGGAAATCTTGAAGAAGATGTATCCCATACTTTGTCCAATATCGATAAAGTTGTTTTTGCGGCAGGATCTGGTGGCAAAAAGGTTGTTGAAGTGGATCAGGAAGGTGCAAAAAAAATAATCGACGCCTCAAAAAATCACACCATTAAGAAATTTGTAATGCTAAGTTCCATGGGCGCCGATCAACCCGAAAAGGCGACCGAACTTAAAGACTATCTACAGGCAAAACACAATGCAGACGAATATCTTAAAGCAAGCAATGTTCCCTATGCCATAGTTCGGCCAGGTTCCCTCACAAATGAGAAAGGAACGGGTAAGATAGAAATTGGACAAGCTTTGCAGAAACAAGGTTCCATTAGCAGGGATGATGTTGCCCTGGTACTTACGCGGACCTTGCATGACGATTCTGCAGCCAATAGAAGTTTCGAGATATTATCCGGAGATGTTTTAATTGGTAAGGCGTTGGACAGCATATCCAACAGATAAGTCACACAATTTAATTAAACGGGTAGCGACAGTTCTCATAAAAATTTTTAAATACCCAAGAACTTCAAAAATGGTTCCTTGGCATTTTCTGGAAAACATTGAAAAATACTGATCAAATGCTCATAGAATTATAATCTGTTCATCATCAAGCTTCTACAGAATACCAATTAAGGCCATCAAATTTTACTCTTTGGATATTCCTTGTGTTTCACTTAAAAGAATAGGCCATTCACTGATTCCTTAAAATTCATGTTGTTCCAATCCACATCTTTGTAGGGTAATAATAACCTAAAATGAATTTTATAATGAAAAAAGTAAGCATACTATTTTTTTTAGCAATGCAACTATTGTTTGTGTTTTCCTGTTCTGACGATGTTGCAGAAACAACGGGTGATGAATTAGAAGTAATAGACAGCGAAGCGTATGTTGAAACCTATGGGGATACGGATTTTGAAGCTTCTGATTGGACAGATGATACCCATAGTAAATCGGCCGACCCCAACTTTGATGAAGTTTTTGAGGATGAGGCTGTAAAGCGATTGGATATTGTAATTACCGAAGAACGTTGGCAGAGTATGTTGGACGATATGACCTCTCTTTATGGTACATTTGGTGGTAGTGGAGGACCAGGTGCAGGTGGTCCTGGAGGAGGAGGATTGGTAGAGGTTGATGAGGATCCTATTTTTGTACCCGGAGAGGTGTTGTACAACGGCAAAGAATGGTACAGGGTTGGTGTGCGCTTTAAAGGCAACTCAAGTTTACAGGCCAGCTGGACGGGAGGCATCTTAAAGCTATCCTTTAAGTTGGATTTTGATGAATTTGAAGATCAATACCCTCAAATAGACAATCAGCGCTTTTACGGTTTTAAGAAATTGAGTTTAAAAAATAATTACAATGATAAATCTATGTTACGGGAAAAGGTTGCCACGGATATTTTTAGGGATGCCGGTATAGCAAGTTCGCACGCAGCATTTTATGCCGTTTATGTGGATCATGGTGAGGGACCGGTTTATTTTGGAGTATACACCATGGTGGAAGAGGTGGACGATACGGTGATCGATACCCAATTTTCGGATAATGATGGTAATCTGTACAAACCGGATGGTGACGGAGCCAGTTTTGCCGAAGGCACATTTACCGAAGATGTGTTTGTAAAGAAAACCAATGAAGATGAGGCCGATTTTTCGGATATAGAGAGTGTTTTCGCAGCTTTGCATGCAGAGAACAGAACAACGGATCCCGAAACATGGCGTGCCAATTTAGAGACTGTTTTTGATACCGATACCTTCTTAAAATATTTGGCGGTAAATACGGTCATTCAAAATTGGGATACTTACGGAAGAATGACGCATAATTATTATCTGTACAATAATCCCGATACGGAAAAATTATCATGGATTCCTTGGGATAATAATGAGGCTTTGCAAGAGGGTACTAGAGAAGGGGCTTTAGCCTTGGATTTCTCTGACTTAAATGCTACGGAATGGCCATTGATCGGCTATCTATATCAAGATGCAACCTATAGGGCACAGTACGATGCTTATCTACAGGAAGTGGTGGATAATGCTTTTAGTGTTGGTACCATGCAAGCAAAATATGTAACCTATGGGACATTGGTAGAACCTTTTGCGAACCTTGAAGTTTCCGGTTATACATTTCTTAGTTCAAGTTCGGATTTTCAAGCTGCCATAAGCCAGTTGAATAGTCACGTTAGCGCCCGTGCCACAGCAGTGAGCAGTTATTTAAATAAATAGTTTTTTTGAGTTGATGAACCTACAGGTTTATTAATTTTTATAGTTCCCCCAATTAAAATCCGGCTACTTGCAAAAGTGGCTGGATTTTTTGGTTTTTACATTGCCCAAAAAAAAGGTTTCCTACTATAGCTAAATAATAAAAGCGAATATTGTTAACCCTTTGGTTTCAAGCAACCCTTTTATTGCTTCTTTGCGGACAACTTCTAATACACTATACAAAGTGACCGACCCTTACTTTTTGTTTTACAGTCAATAGGGATATATGGTATCCGAAAAATACAAACCAAAATCAACAAAGTCTTAATCAGCAATTCACATCACTTTTAAACGGGCCTTTCCCTTTAAATCTGTTAAATCTTATTATTCATAGATAGAAATCCAGCAAACGTCTATTTGCTTTTTTAAATAGGTGGTCTACATATATCTTTAAACTATTAATAGAAAACGGAGTCAAAGAATTGAAAGCAATTTGAACCTTAAATATTAGAGATTATGAAAACATTTATTAAAAGATACACCTTATCATCATTAGTCATAATAGCTTTTGCAACACAAGCTTCAGGGCAATCGCGCGGTAACTCAATTTCTAAATCCACAAGCGTTACCAAAACCACAACGATCAAAAAAACGGTAAACAAAAGAGTGCCAAGTACAAAGGTCACCTATAAAACTCCAGTGCGGAAAGTAGTGTCAGTTCGTTCGGTACCCAATAGAAAAGTTATAAAATATAGAGGTCAGGATTACTATTATGCCAACAACAAGTATTACACCCAATCTAGAGGACGGTATATTGTAATTGCTCCAAAAATTGGATTTAGAATTAATAGCTTACCGCCAAATTATAAACGGGTTAGGTTTAATAATCATAATTATTTTAATGCCCAAGGGATATTTTATATTCAAATAAATAATGATTATGAAGTTGTAGAACCAGAAATAGGAACCATAGTCTATGAACTTCCGGAAGATTATGAGAAAATAGCCATAGATGGTTTGGCCTATTACGAATATGCTAATATAATTTACGAAAAAATACAGGTAGATGGTACCAGGGCATATCAGGTTGTAGGTATTATTGATATGGAATAAGGATAGTTAGATTGGTTAATTAGTGAAAGGGAGGGTAATTATTTTATAATTATCCTCTTTTTATTCTAGAGGGGTGAATACCCCGAGACTTGTCTCGTTAGTAAGTGGCTAAAGTTTGAAAACGTGTTCCTTTAAAATGCTCCGTGGGCTTGCCCCGGAGAAATTTACTGTTTTGTATTTAAGCCAATATATCAACTCATAATTAAGTAATTCTTAAAGATCGGAATACTTCCTATTTTAACCCCCAAACAGATTTTTTCATGATATTGGAAATCGATAATTCGGAAATTTTTAATGACAATTAAATTATTATTCCCATCTTTCCAGAAGGGACCAGGAAGATTGCAATGGAATTTGCTCTTCTAAACTTAAAACCAACCAAAATATACCATGAGAACATTACTATTTTCTTTCATTCTTACTATCAGCATTCAGTTTACCAACGCCCAGGCCTACCGAAATTTATTGAGCAGGAACTATTCCTACGATACCATTAAAAAATATGTGGTAAAAGACCAATCTTGGGTGCCTTATCCCGGATATAATAACCGGGCTGAATGGGAAAAGATTCCCCAAAACCTAAGAGAGGCCTATATAGAGGAAGGGGAGGGTTATCTGGATTACGGCTGGAAATATATTCCAGTTTCACACTACTTGGAATTCACCAAGAGTGGAAGCCGAATGATTATGGAGAAACCTTATAGGGACAACATTCAAGCTTTTGAAGCGCTGGTGCTGGCCGAATTGATGGAAGGAAAGGGGCGGTTTTTAAAGGACATAATTAACGGCATATTCTACTATAGTGAACAAACCTATTGGGGCAATTCGGCACATTTATCCCTTCAACGTGCCGGAGCGGGACTTCCCGATGTTTTGGAACCTACGATTGACCTGGGTGTGGGAAAAGTGGCGGCCAATTTGGCATGGACACATCATTTTCTAGAAGAGGAAATAAATAAGGTGAACCCATTGATATTAAAAAGGTTAAGATTTGAAATCGATAAAAAGGTATTAAAGCCTTATTACACCAGAAATGATTTTGGGTGGATGGGCTATACCAATGAGAGTGTAAACAATTGGAACCCTTGGTGTAACTATAACGCTCTAAATTGTATTATGCTTATGGAGAATGATTCCATTACCAGAAGTATAAATGTGCAAAAGAGTATGCTTTCCGTTGATGAGTTTATGAATTATTATAAAGATGACGGGGGCTGTGAGGAAGGTCCATCGTACTGGAGCCATGCGGGCGGTAAGTTGTTCGATTATTTGGAACTACTGTATAAAGGAAGCAATGGTAAAATAGATATCTATAATGAAGAGCTTGTGCAAAATATAGGTAAGTACATTTATAAGGCCTATATCAATGGCGAGTATTTTGTGAATTTTGCAGACGCCTCGGCTAAACTGAAATCGCGGCCCGGCACTATTTACCGCTACGGCAAACGGATAAACGATTCGATCATGACCGGTTTTGGAGCTTTTCTGGCCCAAAAACAACATTTTGGGGAAAGTACTTTTAAGGGTAAAATAGAATTGGCACTGGATGACCTATTCAATTTGGACGAAATTAAAAATGCCAAAGCCGTGGAGCCCCTGTTGGCGGATTTCTGTCTTCCGGATACGCAGATAATGGCTGCACGTGAACAAGAGGAAAACCATGATGGTTTTTATTTTGCCGCAAAAGGTGGCCATAACGCAGAAAGCCACAATCACAATGATGTGGGCACTTTTATTTTATACTATAATGGTAAGCCTGCTTTGATCGATGTTGGAGTAGATACTTATACCGCCAAGACCTTTGGTAAGGAGAGATATTCTATATGGACCATGCAATCGGGTTATCATAACCTCCCTACCATAAATGGTATGGATCAAAAAGACGGTTTGGAGTACAAAGCTAAAAACAGTTCCTATAAGTCAGAAAAAGATAAAGTTTCGTATTCGCTAGATATCTCAGGAGCATATCCCAAAGAAGCTAAAGTGGAGCAATGGCAACGTAGTTATACTTTGCTTAGAGGTGAAAAATTTGAAATTTCCGATTCGTATTCCCTTTTGGAAAATACGGGGGATACCCAACTTAATCTTATGGCTGCGCTAGAACCCAAAATTATAAAACCCGGCCTGCTAAGACTTGGACATCGAAAGGGAGGCTTGTCGTTGAAGTATGACCCTGAAATTTTGCAACCTACGGTAGAAAATATAACCATTGAAACCGACTCAAAATTGTACACTACCTGGGGAGAGAAGTTATATCGTATAAGGTTTCAGGTGTTGGGCAACAGTACTGTACAAGATTTAAATATTACCGTACAACCGGAAATATAACATACAACCTACACTAATGTAGAAGAATAACGATTTAGCTGGTACAGACAAAAAGCCCCCATATCGGGGGCTTTTTTATATAATATCTCAAGTTTCTAATCTATTTTTTTTTGATTTTATGGCCGTCCAATTAATCCAGGTCCATGATGATAGCACTCTCTAAACAATATAATGTGTTGGTGCCAGTAGCTGTTAGCATTATGGTCATAAGGTGCTATTGAAAGGGTTTAAATGGAAGATAAATTGTCGTTAGGGGAGTTGTGGTCCGTGTCTTTGGTTATAAACTTTCTAGCGGATCGTAGGCCGTAAGAAAAGTGTTTTTGGGTTGGGGAAGAACAATATTATTTTCATTGGTGTGGGGTTGCCAATTTTCCGTTCCGGAATTATCAAAATCGGTAAATAGACTGGGAATTCGCTTTTTGGATCGCATCATTCTATAGGTCTCGATAAAAGTTTTGGTTCTTAGAGAATCTGCATCCATGGTTAATTGTTTTAGGTTGATAATAAACGACCAAACACTTTATCATAAATAACCGTTTGTGTAGTTTTTGACAAGGTGTTATACTTTGTTGCTTCTTCCGGTTATTAGAGATATGATTACTAATACCAAGAAGACAAAGAATAGAATTTTGGCTATGGTCTCCGTAGCCGTCGAAATTCCTCCGAACCCGAAAAATGCGGCAATAAAGGCCAGTATAACAAAAATAATAGTCCACTTCAACATGATGAGACTTTTAAGTTCTTACTTCCAGATACTACTCTCCATTGGACCAATTTATTAGAAAATAATTAAAAAATATATCTCTATCAAATGGAAAATTAGCACAAATCAATAGTTTGTGCCTTTCAAGTTATAAGTAAAGACGGGTTTGGCAACTTTTCCATTTCAGAATCCTCGGCAACATCTCCTGAGTAGGTAGTTGGATTTAAGGACAGGTTGTATAAAAGGGTTGTAACAAAATAACAGGAAAAGCTTTCTACTTAGCTTGTTAACATAAAGCAGACCCATGGACCAAGGATAAGCCATTGGAAAAATACCCGTTTGGTGGAATGGTAATGTCCCTTTTTTTTCCTGTGAGCGATCATAATAGGTAAGTAATCATGCCATTTGGGACCATATGAAGATGTTACGTTTCTTGGGAAAGAAGGAAGATGTAATTGCTATATAAAATAAATAAGCATAAATTTGAAAAAAATTAAGGAATAATGATCAAACAATTTTTTTATAAATTATTGAATATCAATAAGGGTAATGAAATAAAAGAGGGTACTGTAAAATTTTACAATAAAACCAAAAAATTTGGTTTTATAAGTCTAAAGGATTCTGATGAAGAATACTTTGTACATGCATCAAATGTCAATGGTAAAATCAAAAAAAATGATAAGGTAACATTTGAAATAGAAAAAGGGGAAAAAGGATTATCTGCCGTAAACGTACGTGTGGTGTAATACATTAAGCCCATATTGTCTAGTCCTGAAATAGCGTTACGGTTTATAGGATTAAAAATAGTTAATTAAGCTCAACGGCCATAGTGCCGTTGAGCTTTTGTGATTTATATGTTCTCATTGTTATCTCTTGTTGGCCGTGCATCTGTTGTGGTGTTAAGTAA
>NZ_JACLHY010000031.1 GCF_014397245.1 Arenibacter arenosicollis
TTAATTAACACCACAACAGATGCACGGCCAACAAGAGATAACAATGAGAACATATAAATCACAAAAGCTCAACGGCACTATGGCCGTTGAGCTTAATTAACTATTTTTAATCCTATAAACCGTAACGGTTATTTAGGACTAGACATAAAATTAAATTATAGAATTTGTATGTCTGGAATAAGGTCGAGAAAATCTTATTTCATTCCCTCCCTTTTTACAACACTAGATTGCATTAATCCATTCAGTAATTGACGATATAATGCTTTTTCTAAATGCTTTATCCTCCACCAACTAACCTTTCAACCAAGCTTCCCTCAGTTTGATCTGTTTATCGCTAGCCCCTTCCACAGAAACCAGCTTAACGACATTTAAGGTAGGCGTGCCAACCTTCCCAGTCAAGGTAATTTCCTCATCCCCTCTTTTCACCACCATAACAATTTCCTTATCGGGATCCCAATTTATGCTCTGACCTATGAGTAATCGAATATTAACCAGATTGGTCATTTTACCATCCACACTCTTAATGATATCCCCCCCTTGGGCTCCCAAATTATTGAAAAAGCTATTTAATTGAATTCCTTTCCTAACAAAAATAGCATTGTCATTGGACGGGTCTACATCTATATAAGGCACCTCACCGTCAAAAAAATATCCTGTAGATTGCTCCTGTTCCGTTGTCATCAGCCCCACTTTTTCCCAATACCTATCGTAGTCTATAGGTATTTCTCCAATAACATGGTCATTGAAAAATTCTCCGATTTCCGGATATGTCATTGCAACGATTTCATCAATCAATTTGTCATCCTCAAACGGCTTGGAATCTCCATATTTTCTGGAAAATTCCTTCATCAACCACAAAACACCCTTCTCCCCACCGCTTAATTCCCTAAGGTTAATATCCAAAGCCATATTTATTAAAGCTCCTTTCTCATAAACGTTGGCATAATTATCCTTATAGGGCTCCTCCAAAATATTTTTGCTCATTACCGTAAAGGACATACTATCGTCAAAGGTTTTAGACCTCTCGACCTTTTCCATAAGACGTTGATAAAAATCTTCCTCGGTAATCAACCCTTGCTGTATTTGAAAAAGATTGGCGAAATATTCGGTAGTCCCTTCATACATCCATAAGTGCATGGACATTTTGGGGTCATTAAAATCAAAATATTGTATTTCATTGGAGTGGATTGTCAAGGGAGTAACGATATGAAAAAACTCGTGGGCTACCGTGTCAAAAATTGCCTCTTCCAATCGCTCCTTAGATATTTGCTCGGGCATTACTACCACAGTAGAAGTATGGTGCTCCAATGCTCCAAAACCTGTGGCATCATTATCATCCATATTGGAAAGATAGAGGATTATGGTATAATGTTTTGTACTGTTGATTTCTCCCAAAAATGCCTTTTGCGCCCTCATCATTTTCTCCATTCCCGCCTTTAAACTAGCGGCAGTAAAATGACCATTGGGAGAATAAACACTTAAGGTTACCGCAATATCGTTCACTTGAAATGTTTCCGTACTGGGTTTAGAGTACATTATTGGGTTATCAATAACCTCAAAATAACGATTGGCCATATAAAAATCTGTTTCCGGCTTATTTACATCCTGAATTCCCTTAGTTAAGGAAGTTACCGGCTCCAATCCATCAGGCGCCGTAATTTCCAATGAATACGGTATTTCCTCCAATCCCTCAAAGTAGCCTACAAAACCATGGAGGTTCAACATAAAATTCTTGCCCTTAAGAATATTGGTACCGGCAGGTGAAAAGACATGCTCATCAACCTCCGTCTCGGTATCATAGGTGTCGTTTACCCAATAATCAATTTTATCCAAGTCCTTGGCATTGATAACCCTCCAAGTATTATCATCCAACTTTTCTACTTGTAACTCCCCGCCCTTGTAATCCAGAGCCTTGAATTGTTCTATGTATTTTCCATAATTATCGTCGCTGTAGGTGCCAGGCACTGTCTTAGGAATAAAAAAAGAAATTGTGTCCCTAGTAAAGACGCCTGGATCTAAAACCACATTTACCTTATCCTCTACAACATTGATTAAATCGATTTTCGCAATAACCGAAGTCTTATCTGCAGATGCCAATGTCTTTGTTGAACCACATGCTTGGAGCATTAAAATTGCAACTCCAAATAACCATAAGTTTTTAAATAACCTTAATCTGTTCGTCATTTTCAATTGATTTTATTTATTGTAGGTCCCAGAAAAGCTAAAAGCCCCAATGTGAGCATAGGCCAACATATAGCATTTAACCTATATAAATTAATGGAACTCCAGTATTTGACACAAGATTATAAAAATTATTCTACCTTCCCATGTCCATTATGAAATAATTAAGGATACATGAATCGTCCAGCGCAAGACGCTTCATAAATATTTTTGATTATTTTTGCTTCAAATTAATCAACATCAGGATGCAATATAAAAGAATACTTTTAAAACTCAGCGGGGAAGCCTTAATGGGAACAAAGCAGTATGGGATAGACGGGCAACGTCTATCTGAATATGCCGAGGAGATCAAAGAAGTGGTAGACAAGGGTATAGAAGTAGCTATTGTTATTGGTGGAGGTAATATTTTTAGGGGTTTGGCCGGAGCCAGCAATGGAATGGACCGGGTACAAGCCGATCATATGGGCATGTTGGCCACCGTAATAAATGGATTGGCCCTACAAAGTGCTTTGGAATTAAAGGGAGTACAAACCAGGCTACAATCTGCCATAAAAATAAATGAGGTAGCAGAACCTTTTATCAGAAGACGCGCAATGCGACATTTGGAAAAAGGCAGAGTGGTCATATTCGGAGGTGGTACAGGCAACCCTTATTTTACCACAGATTCGGCTGCTGTACTTCGAGCCATAGAAATTGAGGCCGATGTAATTTTAAAAGGCACCAGGGTTGACGGGATTTATACCTCCGACCCAGAAAAGGACAAAACAGCCACAAAATTCGATACCATCACCTTTAAAGATGTATTGACGAAAGGTCTTAAGGTTATGGACACAACGGCCTTTACCTTAAGTCAGGAAAACGAATTGCCCATTGTGGTTTTTGATATGAACAAAAAAGGAAACCTCATGAAATTGGTTTCCGGAGAAAATATAGGAACGGTCGTAAATCTATAGTTTTGGCACTATTTGTGTTAAATCAATTTAAAAAAAATAGCATATGAACGAAGATATTAAGTTTATACTGGACACTACCAAGGAAGGAATGGATAGCGCCATAGCCCACTTGGAAAAAATGTTTATAAAAATTAGGGCTGGAAAAGCAAGTCCCGTAATGTTATCCAGTGTAATGGTGGAATATTACGGTTCCCCCACCCCTTTATCCCAAATTGCAAATGTGAATACTCCCGATGCCCGAACCTTGTCCGTTCAGCCCTGGGAAAAAAACATGCTACACGAAATTGAAAAAGCTATAATGAACGCCAATCTTGGATTTAATCCTATGAACAATGGCGATTTCGTAATTATCAACGTACCTCCCCTAACGGAGGAACGCAGGAGAGATTTGGTAAAACAGGCAAAAGCGGAAGCAGAGGATGCCAAAATCGGTGTTCGTAATGCAAGGCAGGAAGCCAACAAGGAAATAAGGGGCTTAGAAGTGTCAGAAGATTTACAAAAGAATGCTGAAGGCGATGTACAAGCGCTTACGGATAAATATATAAGAAAGATCGACGCCTTCCTTGAAGCCAAAGAAGCTGAAATTATGAAGATATAATCATCAAAAATTACTATTCTTAAAAGAGCGACCAATTGGTCGCTCTTTTAATATCCACAAACTATTTGCCCATTTAAAATATAATATACCAGTAGTCTACCCTACAGGTTTAATGTTAGGTCTGCACCACATCCTTATAACCAACTATTTAGTGCATGCTTTCTAGGAACAATAACAATCATTCTCTACCTTTGCGCTCGAATAATTTTAGGATTCAATAAGCGGCTCTACAATTGGGATGGCTTATTGCATTTAACGGTTTACATGCCCAAAAAGGCATTTTAAAATAAGACGTTTCACTAGATGGTTGCAAAGTTAACGCGAGGATTTTGGGCAAAAATAGCAAGGATAATACTCAGGAACAGAATTCTAATTCTAGTCCTTTTAGCCATCATGACTATCTTCATGTCCATGCAATGGGACAAAATGAGGTTTTCCAATTCACAGGCCAATCTCTTGCCGGACCATCACCCAGTAAATCTGGAATACCTTTCTTTTTTAGAACAATTTGGAGAGGAAGGCAATGTTGTTGTTATTGCGGTTAAGGACAGTTCACTATTTTCCCCTGAAAAATTTAACCGCTGGAACAAGCTCAGCAAACAATTGGGAGCATTCCCTGAGGTAGATTTTGTTTTATCTACAGACAACCTACAAGAGCTCATAAAGGACACTGTAAAGCAAGAATTTGTTATGCGGCCTTTTTTAAAGAAAGCTCCAAAAACCAAAAAGGAGGTAGACAGTTTAACCAATCACCTTTTTAACAACCTACCCTTTTATGACAATCTTATCTACAACAAAAAAACACATACCATACGTAGTGTAATTTATTTGGATAAAGATATCGTTAACACCTCTGTACGTAAAGATTTTATACTGGAAGACCTATCCACTTTGGTCAAAAATTTTGAAAAGGAAACAAACCTGGATGTCCATATTTCCGGAATGCCGTACATAAGGACCATGAACTCCCAGAACATCATTGATGAAATAGGGAAATTTATCCTAGCGGCACTTGGAGTTACCTCTTTAATTTTCTTTTTCTTTTTTAGAAGTTTTAGGGCGACGATTATTTCCATGTTCGTGGTGATTATTGGGGTTATGTGGGCTTTTGGAATTTTAGGCCTACTACAATATGAAATTACAGTACTAACTGCACTTATTCCACCATTAATAATTGTAATTGGTATTCCCAACTGTATCTTCCTCATAAACAAATACCAACAAGAAGTAAAGAAGCACGGTAACCAGGCATTATCATTACAACGTGTAATCTCAAAAATTGGCAATGCTACCTTAATGACCAATGTTACTACCGCTTCCGGTTTTGCGACATTTATTATAACGGACAGTAAATTACTTAAAGAGTTCGGCATTGTAGCCTCTATAAATATTATTGGAATATTTGTGCTTTCCTTATTGATAATTCCAATTATCTATAGTTTTATGAAGCTTCCAAAAGACAAGCATCTGAAACACTTAAACACCAAGTGGATAGAAACTTTTGTGAGCTGGATGGAAAGCATTGTTCGGGATAGAAGGATTGCGGTTTATATTGTTTCCATTGCCCTTTTGGTAGCCAGTATTATTGGAATTTATCAAATAGATATTTCGGGAAGTCCCATAGAGGATATGCCAAAAAAGGCTGAATTTTTTCAGGACATCCGATTTTTCGAACAAGAGTTTGATGGAATAATGCCCGTAGAAATTGTGGTGGACACCAAAAGACCCAAAGGGGTCCTAAAACCGTCCACTCTAAAAAAAATGGATGAATTGGGAACAGTAATTCATGAGATCCCTGAACTATCCAGACCGGTTTCCGTAGTAGACCTAGTTAAATATTCCAAACAGGCCTTTTACAATGGCATCCCAAAATATTATCAACTCCCTACTTCCCAGGAGAATACTTTTATCATGGATGTGGCCAGAAAATCTGCGGATAACGGCAATCTCCTAAGTAGTTTTGTGGATAGCACAGGACAAGTAGCCCGGATGACCACCTATATGAGGGACGTAAAAACATCCCGAATGGAAATTATCGAGGCAAAACTAAGGGAGAATATTGATAAAATATTTCCGCAGGATAGGTATAAGGTTACCATGACCGGAAGTGCCCTCCTATTTTTAAAGGGGACCAAATATTTGGTAAAAAACCTGATTATGTCCTTAGCTTTGGCTATTGGCTTAATTGCCCTCTTTATGGCCTATCTGTTTAGATCGTTTAGAATGATAGTCATTTCCTTGATACCAAACCTATTACCTTTGGTAATAACGGCAGGTGTCATGGGATTCGTGGGCGTGCCTATAAAGCCCTCTACCATCTTGGTATTTAGCATCGCCTTCGGAATTTCGGTGGACGACACCATACACTTCTTGGCAAAATATAGGCAGGAACTCATAGCCAACCACTGGAGAATAAAGAAATCGGTCTATGCAGCATTGAGAGAAACCGGAGTAAGCATGTTTTACACCTCCATTGTCCTTTTCTTTGGTTTTTCGGTATTTGTTATTTCAAGTTTTGGAGGAACGGTAGCTTTAGGGGCCTTGGTTTCCGCTACCTTATTATTCGCTATGCTGGCCAACCTAATCCTATTGCCCTCACTACTGCTTTCACTAGAAAGAAGCATAGCCAACAAACAGGTACTTAAAAAACCGCAAATAGACATTCTCCCCAAGGAAGAATTAACTATCACGGACAAGGAAGAATAATCCATTTATTAAAATATTTTTTACCTGGAATATACAGGTATATACTCAATTTATATTTTTGCAAAAAGGCTATCTTTGCCACTTAATTTAGAAGGAATTAAAATGAATACAATTAGCGTAAAAGAGCTATTATCTGCCGATCATTTACACCAGGAGGTCACTGTTAATGGTTGGGTAAAAACCTACAGAAGCAATAGATTTATTGCCTTGAACGATGGATCTACCATAAACAATATACAGTGTGTAGTAAATTTTGAGGAATTTGATGAAAATTTACTTAAACAAATAAATACCGGAGCGGCACTTGGAATAAGTGGTACGTTGGTGGAAAGTCAAGGGAAAGGACAATCCTTGGAAATACAGGTTAAGGAAATAAAGGTACACGGGGGAGCAGATCCGGAAATCTACCCGATTCAACCTAAAAAACACTCCTTGGAGTTTTTGAGGGAGAAGGCACATCTTAGAGTACGAACAAATACGTTTGCGGCCATTATGAGGGTACGCTCTGCACTCTCTTTTGCTGTACATCAATATTTTCAGAAAAATGGATTTTTTTACGTTCATACCCCAATAATTACAGGTTCGGATGCGGAAGGAGCTGGAGAAATGTTCAGAGTATCTACCTTGGACAATAAAAAACCGCCCTTGACAGAAAAGGGAGAAGTAGATTATAAGGAAGATTTCTTTGGAAAAGAAACCAATTTAACGGTATCCGGACAATTGGAAGCAGAAACTTATGCTATGGGATTGGGAAAAGTTTACACCTTTGGCCCTACCTTCAGGGCAGAAAACTCCAATACATCCAGACATTTGGCCGAATTTTGGATGATCGAACCTGAAGTAGCCTTTAATGACCTGGACGCCAACATGGATTTGGCAGAAGATTTTATTAAGGAAGTAATTAAGTACGCCTTGGAAAATTGTTTGGAGGACCTACAATTCTTGGAACAGCGATTATTGGACGAAGAAAAAAGCAAACCACAGGCGGAACGAAGTGAGATGCCATTGATCGAAAAACTAAAGTTTGTTTCGGACAATACCTTTAAGCGTGTAACCTATACGGAAGCCATAGATATATTAAGAAACAGCAAGCCGAATAAAAAGAAACAGTTTAAATATCTTATCGACGAATGGGGAGCAGATCTCCAAAGCGAACATGAGCGTTACTTGGTGGAGAAACATTTTAAATGTCCTGTAATATTATTTGATTATCCTGCTAAAATAAAGGCTTTTTATATGCGTTTAAATGAGGATGGCAAAACGGTTAGGGCCATGGACATACTTTTCCCTGGAATTGGCGAAATAGTAGGTGGATCGCAACGTGAGGAGCGTTTGGACATCCTATTGGAGAAGATACAGGCACTAGGTATTGACGAAAAGGAACTTTGGTGGTATTTGGACCTTAGGAAATTTGGATCTGCCGTTCATAGTGGCTTTGGACTTGGTTTTGAAAGGTTGGTACTGTTTGCAACGGGAATGGGGAATATTAGGGATGTAATACCATTCCCAAGAACGCCTCAAAATGCCGAATTCTAATCATTATTCTTTAACTTTATAGGAAAGATTATCAATTTTTATGCTTAAACAACACCTACAGTTTAAATTATCGCAGAAATTATCTCCACAACAAATACAGTTGATGAAGTTGATTCAATTGCCTACGCAAGCGTTTGAACAACGACTAAAACAAGAATTGGAGGAAAACCCTGCTCTTGAAACTGGAAAGGAAGAAGGTGAAACTCAGGAGGATGAATTTGATGATCTTTACGATAACGAAACCGATAGCGAAAATATCAGTGCCGAAGATATCAATATAGATGATTATTTAAGCGATGACGAAGTTCCGGATTACCGTACACAAGCCAATAACTACAGTGCCGATGACGAAGAGAAAAGTGTACCTTATGCCGCTGGAATTTCTTTTAATCAATACCTAATAAATCAATTAAACACGATCTATTTAACCGATGAGGAATGGTCCATTGCCGAATTCCTGGTAGGTAGTGTGGATGAAAGTGGATATATAAGAAGGCCGCTTACGGACATCATGGACGATTTGGCATTTACCCAAAATATATACACCGAAGAAAAGACCATTGAAAAAGTATTGCGCATAGTTCAAGATCTTGACCCGGCGGGTGTAGCCGCAAGAACCTTGGAAGAATGTCTTCTTATTCAATTAAAGAGAAAAGAAGTAACTCCCAGTATTGAATTGGCGATAGTATTATTGGAGAAATCCTTTGAACAGTTCACCAAAAAGCACTATCAAAAACTAATTCAGAAACACAATATTACAGAGGAACAGTTAAAGGATGCCATATCCGAAATAGAGCGCTTAAATCCCAAACCAGGCGGTTCATATTCAGGAAATAACAGAACTGTGGAGCACGTGGTCCCCGATTTCACCATTCGAATCGTGGATGGAGAATTAGAGCTCACCCTAAATGGAAGAAATGCTCCTGAACTACATGTTTCAAGGGAGTACAACAACATGCTGGAAGGGTACAAAAATTCCAAGGAAAAATCCAAGTCCCAGAAGGACACCGTAATGTTTATTAAGCAAAAGCTGGATTCCGCCAAATGGTTTATTGATGCCATTAGACAACGCCAGCAAACGCTCTACATTACCATGAACGAAATCATGGAATACCAAAAGGAATATTTTCTTACGGGAGATGAACGCAAACTGCGACCTATGATCCTAAAGGACATAGCTGATGGAATCCACATGGACGTATCCACAGTTTCCAGGGTAGCCAATAGCAAATACGTTGACACTCCCTATGGAACAAAGTTGATCAAGGACTATTTTTCAGAATCCATGAAAAATGATCAGGGAGAGGATGTTTCCACAAAAGAAATAAAAAAGATATTGGAGACTGTCATTGGCGAAGAAACCAAGAAAAAACCGCTAACAGACGACAAACTGGCGGCCATCTTAAAAGAAAAGGGTTACCCTATTGCCAGAAGAACAGTAGCAAAATATAGGGAACAGTTGGATATTCCTGTGGCTAGGTTGAGAAAACAGATTTAATGCGACTATTCCTAAAGATTACATCTTACCTACTACACCCGCTTTTTATTCCATTTGCAGGCACCATAGCCTATTTTTTGATTACTCCCAAGTACAGTCCGCTGGAAGTGCAGAGCGGCAATATCTTGCCCATATTTATATTGACCATTATTATTCCTATAATTTTTTATTTGATCTTACGAAACCTGGGGATTGTCAGTTCCATTTTCATGCCAAATCTCCAAGAAAGGAAATACCCACTTTACATTAGCCTAGGACTGCTTTTAATGGTCTTGCTGAAGGTTATCCCCAACAACTTTACCATAGAGCTGCATTACTATTTTTTAGGCCTTATAGCCGGCCTATTTAGCGCACTGGTATTACTTTTTTTAAACTTTAAGTGTAGTATGCATCTATTGGGCATGGGCAGCCTCTTAATGTTCCTTATAAATCTGAGCATTCACTTTGAGATCAACATCACCATTGCCATTAGCATAGTGACATTACTTTGCGGCCTAGCAGCCACATCCCGACTTTACTTAAACGCCCATACCAAAGCTGAAGTGATAATTGGTTTTGCCATAGGCCTATTGACCCAATTATTCACTATTAAATATTGGTTATAATATATAGAAAATAAGTCCCACTTTAAGAGGCTTGTACTCTATTGCCTCCCCGGATTCTACCATAACTCCATCATTAAACAACGAACTTAAGGCATAGTAAATATGTATATTGAAGGTATTGTAGCCAACATTCAAGGTTAGGCCGTATTGAAAGTCCCTAATATCCTTGTTGACAAAGACAATTCTCTCGGTGCTGGAAACATACTTGGACCGCCCATCAAAAACATAGCCCATCTTAATTCCGGTATATATCCGCCAAAATTTGTACTCCTGAGGAGTGGAATTGCGCCATCTAAATTGAAAGGGAAGCTCCAGAACATGGGTAGCTATCTTGTTTCGTCTAAAATCGGCATCACTATCCAATACCGTATATTCCAATTCAGTTCCTTGTTGCGACGCCAATAAATTTGTGTAATAGGAATTTATACCATAGCCCAAACCAATCCCAAGACCAAAGGTTCTATCATAACTGATCGGGATATCCTTTATAAAACCACCTTGCAATCCATATGATAAATTTCTCTGGGAAACGCCACTTGGAAGATTTGTGGCAAAATTATAAGTAAACCCAAAATAAAACTGATCTTCCAAATATTTCCTATCCACCTTTTGGCTGGAATCCAAAACTTGCCCAGCAACAAAAGCACTGGACAACAGAAGTATAATTAATATGCAGGAAAACCTCATAGCCCACTAAAGGTAATTAATTAAACATAAAAAAAACGCTCCAAATATAACCATTTGAAGCGTTTTGATTCTCTTATCCTTTTACTAACTATTGCAAATTCCTGAAAGCATCACCCTCATAAGTAGTGTAATTAACCTTCAAAGCATTTACCTTTCTAAGTTCTTGTTTAATATCGGAAATAATACCCATATTGGCTTCCTTGTCCACCTTAAGTGCAGTTGTCAATACATTTTGTAATTCCTGAGGCTTTTTAGCCCTTTCCATCAAAATATAATCTCCAACTTCGGATGCATCAGCAAATTTATCGTTCAACTGAATTTTAGACTCGGTACCAAATACCTTTTCATATTCACGGGTTGGTTTCCCAACATAAATATAAATCACCCTATCCTTTTTCTCCAGTTTTTTAATTTCTGTAGCATTGGGCAGTACGTTTTCCACCTTAAGGGTACTATCTTTCATTACAGTAACCGTCATAAAGAAGAACAAAAGCATAAAAACAATATCTGGTAAAGAGGCCGTATTCACCGCAGGTAAAGCCGCATCTTTTTTCTTATTAAATTTTGACATAGTATTTAGTTTTTAACTTCTGAATTTAGTTTGACGATGTTTCAGCCTCTGAAAGTTTTTGTGGAAACAAATCCTGAATCCTCTTTACCTTTTCCTTCAATTCATCACGAACATTGTCCGGAGTTTCGGGATTAAGATATTCAGCTTCCATATCCGTAAAATCTTTCTTGAACAAACGTTGGGCCTCTCTGTTCCTAAGATCATTATAAGCACCAACCAATTCGTTCTGAACGGTTATATAAGTACCGTACTTGGTCTCCCTATCGTTCTTAAGTGATATAATAGCTTTTGCCGGGCTATCGGATGAAGATGCATCCCTTTTCCCTTTGCAATAACTACAGTAATCTGCAGATCCCGAAGGGGCACCACCATTATCTAAAAAGGCAATGGCTTTAGCTCTTAGATCCTTAATATTTGTTAATTCCTCATCAGCCAATAATTGTCCGTCACGGTTAATACTGACTTGAAAAATATTCTTTTGCTTAATAATTACATCCGTATCAGGCGGCTCTATTGGTGGCAACATACGATCTAAACCTGCATCTGTCTCAATAGTGGTAGTCACTAGGAAAAAGATAAGCAATAAGAACGCTATGTCTGCCATAGAACCCGCATTTACCTCTGGTGGTGCTCCTCTTTTTGGCATAATATTTTATTTTATTATTTACTAATCATTTTCTTAACTCCAGACCACAACATGGCAGCAACTGCTATTATTGTAAGTATGAAAAATACATTCAATCCCATTCCTATGGTCTTAACTGTACTCTCAGTAGTAGGAACTCCTTTTTTGGCCATTTCGTCCAAATTAACGTCAGTTCCATTGGCTAGTGCGTAAGCAATAACAACTACGACCAATAGACCACCTACACCAAATAAGGTTTTCTTTAAGGCTCCTTTGGATGTCAATAAATTCATCAATCCAAAAAGAACCGAGGCCGCTATCGCAATCCCCAACAATAAATAAGTGATAATAAACATAAAGTTCATAGACCCATTATTTATGGCTTCCGTTGCGGGAACGTCTGCACTTGGAAGTTGGAACCAAAGAATGGCCCCGATCACTCCGAGTACAACTAATATTATTTTAACTATTTTATGCATGATACTTTAAGTATTTAGTGTCCGACTTATTTTTTGTGATCTGCCAACATATCAATCAAAGCGATTGATGAATCTTCCATATCATTTACAATACTGTCGATTTTTGCAATGATATAATTGTAGAAGATTTGAAGGATAATCGCAGTAATAAGACCAAATACCGTTGTTAATAACGCCACCTGGATATCACCTGCAATAAGCGAAGCACTTAAGTTACCTACCGCCGCAATTTTCTGGAAGGCCTGAATCATACCGATTACCGTACCCATGAACCCAAGCATCGGAGCTACTGCGATAAACAAAGACAACCAAGAAACATTTTTCTCCAATTGACCCATTTGAACACCTCCGTAGGCCACAACTGCTTTTTCAGCAGACTCGATACTGTCACCAGCTCTTTCCAAACCTTGATAGTAGATAGAAGCAACTGGACCTTTTGTATTTCTACAAACCTCCTTAGCAGCTTCAACACCACCCGAAGCCAAAGCATCTTCTACTTGTTGCTTTAGTTTAGTTGTGTTCGTAGTTGCAAGATTTAAATAAATAATTCTTTCGATTGCAACCGCAAGTCCAAGAATCAAACATAAAAGAACAATACCCATAAATCCGGCACCACCCTGTATAAATTGCTCCTTAAGCACTTGGGTAAATCCTTTTTCTGCCGCTGGAGCCGCATCTTGCAAAATAGCTGCTGCTGCAACAACTTTCGCACTTACTGTATTTGTACCTGCCACAAATAACCCAGCTGTTGCTAGGATAGAGAATAGTCTTTTCATTTCTTTCAAACTTAAATTTAGTTAGTTAATAGGGTTAAAGATAAAAAAAATTCGCAATATAAAAATTAAAACTTAACAGCAGAGAGGAAGGGATTCGAACCCTCGATACCCTTGTGGGGTATACACACTTTCCAGGCGTGCGCCTTCGACCACTCGGCCACCTCTCTAGTACTAGTTAACGGGCAGCCAAATAACAAAAAAAATATTAGTTAAAGAAATTTAGACTGTTATTTTTATTGCATTTCACCCCTGAGAGATGTTTCATATATGGTTTTGAACAACTTAGGGGAAATATTATTTCCAAGTAAATACATTAACTTGGTAATTGCCGCCTCCGTTGTAATATCCTTACCATTAATAACTTGTAGTTTCTGAAGGTGCTTACTGGTTTCATAATGCCCCATAAGAACACTGCCTCCAGAACACTGTGTTACATTTATAATAAAAATTCCTCTTTCCATGGCTTTTTTTAATTCCAAGCTAAACCATTCGTTTGTTGGAGCATTTCCTGAGCCATATGTTTCCAAAACTACTGCCTTTAAGTTAGGGGAATTTAAGACACTGTGCAACACAGATTGATTAAAACCAGGAAATAATTTCAAAATGACTACATTTTGATCCATTTCTTTATGGACTTTAAGTCTTTTAGCGGAGTTCGGCCTAAATAAATACTCCTCATTTACCTTTAAATGTACCCCAGACTCTATTAATGCCGGATAATTTAAGGAGGCAAAAGCTTCGAAATGTTCCGCATTTATCTTGGTTGTCCTATTTGCCCTATATAATTTATATTCAAAATACAGACCAACTTCCTGTACTACAGCCTTGTTGTTTTTCCACAAAGCGGCAATCTGAATCGATGTAATTAGATTCTCCTTGGCGTCTGTCCTTAAATCTCCAATGGGCAACTGGGAACCCGTAAAAATCACTGGTTTCTGTAAATTCTCCAACATATAGCTCAAGGCTGAAGAAGTATAGCTCATAGTATCGCTGCCATGAAGCACCACAAAACCATCATGAGAATCATAATGATCCTCAATTATTGTAGCGATGTTGACCCAATGCCCAACATCCATATTGGACGAATCTATAGGCTCCTTAAAGGAAACACTATCTATTTGACAGTCCAATTGATTGAGCTCTGGAATATTTTTAAGCAATTTGTTAAAATTAAAAGCTTTTAAGGCTCCGGACTCATAATCTTTAACCATACCTATGGTCCCTCCCGTATAAATCAGGAGAATTTTAGTTTTTTTTGCTTCTGAGGGTCTATTGTTCAATGTTAGTTTTTATTAGGATACACAATAACAAATACTAAGCAACATAATTAGGGCTGAATCCCATTTATCAACCTATAGCTCCAACTATTTTCAGATTCCAAAAACCTCCTTGGAATTGGCAGTGGTTATAGCGGCAATTTCGTCCTTGTCCATCCCATATATGAGCGACATCTTTTCCAGAACATTCACCAAATAGGCACTCTCATTGCGCTTTCCGCGAAAGGGAACAGGGGCCAAATAAGGAGAATCTGTTTCCAATACTACATGTTTCAAGTCTATTTCCCTTAAAAAAGTATCTATTTTTCCGTTTTTAAAGGTAGCGACTCCTCCAATACCCAATTTCATATTATAGGAAATAGCCTTAAGCGCCTGTTCAAAAGTGCCGGTAAAACAATGAAAAATACCAAATAGCTCCTCACTTTTTTCATCCTCCAAAATTTGGAATATTTCATCGAAACCATCCCTACAATGTATTACAACGGGGTAAGCATATTTCTTGGCCCATTGTATTTGCTGTTTAAAGGCAATCTGCTGTTCCTTAAGAAAAGTTTTATCCCAATACAGATCAATCCCTGTCTCCCCTACGGCATAAAATTTCCTTGAGGCCAACATCTCTTCAACGTGGGCCAGTTCATCCCTGTAATTCTCCTTTACATGTGTTGGATGCAATCCGGTCATGAGAAATATATTATCTGGATAGGATTTTTCCAAATCCAGCATGGCCGCAGTATAGGATGAATCTATTGCCGGAATAAAAAAGCGTTTTACTCCCAAATCCATGGCCCTTTCTATGACCAAATTGCGATCATCATCAAATGCTTCACTATATAAATGGGTATGCGTATCTGTTAATATCATAGAACAAAAATAGGATTATCTTTGACAAAAATTTATATATGTCCAGTCTTAAAGTTTTTCTTCACAAAAAAAAATATATAGCCATTCCCTTAGTCCTAACGGCAACAAATCATTTTGAAGTCACGGCCACCATAAATGGAGTGAAAGGAAGATTTATCCTGGACACCGGAGCATCAAACACTTGTATTGGCTTGGACAAAATAGATTTCTTCAAATTAAACTCCAAAGATTCCAAAATAAAGGCTGCGGGTGCCGGGGCTACAGAAATGTTTACAAAACTATCGACTAAAAATAGGATAGAAATGGGCAGTTGGTTCAAGAAAAAACATAAAATTGTCCTGTTCGACCTAGTTCATGTAAATGAAGCCTTAACCTCCCATAAGGCTATGCCAGTAGACGGCATTATTGGAGCTGATATCCTAAAAAAAGGTAAGGCTATTATTGATTACAAAAAAACCCGCCTCTACTTAAAACAATAAGAACAATCAAGGTGTGTAAAAAATAAGACCTGCCAAGTTTTTAAAACCTGACAGGTCAATTCTATTTCCATTACTATTATATGAGGGGCCATGCCCCTTGAGTATTATACTAAAGCTCTAAAGCCTTTTTTACATTATTGTCCATCAACAACTCTTCTGGACTCTCCAATGCTTCCTTGACCGCCACCAAGAACCCAACAGACTCCTTACCGTCTATAATTCTGTGGTCATAGGAGAGTGCAACATACATTATTGGTGCAATTGCTATGGCTCCATCACGGGCAATAGGTCTTTCCACTATATTGTGCATTCCTAAAATTGCACTTTGAGGTGGATTGATAATTGGAGTTGACAACATTGAACCAAAAACCCCTCCATTGGTAATGGTAAAAGTACCACCAGTCATTTCATCTACCGTAATCTCTCCCTCACGAGCTCTTATCGCCAACCTTTTAACTTCGGATTCCACACCCCTAAAGCTTAAATTTTCCGCATTGCGTATCACAGGTACCATAAGTCCTTTTGGTCCTGAAACCGCTATACTGATGTCACAGAAATCAAAGGAAATCATTTCCTTGCCATCTATCATGGAGTTAACCGAAGGATACATTTGCAAGGCTCTAATTACAGCTTTGGTAAAAAAGGACATAAATCCTAAACCTACATTATGCTTGTTCTTAAAGTCTTCTTTATATTCATTTCTCAATTTAAAAATAGCCGACATATCCACTTCGTTAAAAGTGGTCAGCATGGCCGTCTCATTCTTGGCCGATACTAATCTCTCCGCTACTTTACGACGTAACATAGACAACTTGGTACGACTTTCACCTCTAGATCCACCAGTAGGCGTACCCATGGATGGAACCGCTTTTACAGCATCTTCCTTGGTAATCCTACCGTCCTTGCCCGTACCTTTAATATTGGCTGCATCCAAGTCTTTCTCAGCTAGGATTTTCTTGGCAGCAGGGGAAGCTGACCCGGAAGCATAAGAAGTTTTTTCTGGTTTTGCCTCAATTTTCTTTTCAGCCACCTCTTTTACCTCAGGTTTTTTCTCCGTTGGCTTTTCTTCACTTTTGGCTGCCCCTTCCGGTTTGGAAGCGCTAGTGTCTATTAAACATACAACAGCGCCTACGGCAACTGCATCGCCTACTTCTGCCTTTAAAGTAATAATTCCACTCTCCTCTGCCGGCAATTCAAGCGTAGCCTTATCGGAATCCACTTCTGCTATTGCCTGATCTTTCTCAACATAATCACCATCATTTACCAACCATTCCGCTATCTCTACTTCCGTAATGGATTCCCCTGGAGAAGGGACTTTCATTTCTAAAATCATGTTTTATAATTTTAATTTGTGTTTTGTCTGAACTCTTATTGTAATTTGACTTTCATAAAATACGCCATAACAGGTTTAAAACAGATTCGATCCATTTTAACCTTTGACATATTACTATTTATTAATTATGGCATCTGGATTTAAACCCATATTGTTCTTGTTTATATCAAAAACATAATCAATTACTTGCTGATGACGACGTTTGGAGCGCACCGCGCTACCAGCAGCCGGAGAGGCGTAAAATCTCCTAGAAGCTACCCTTAATTTATGTGCCTCGCTAAAATGCATTGTTAAATGCCCCCATGCACCCATATTCCTAGGTTCTTCCTGTGCCCATACCTTATCGTCGGCATTAGTGTACTTCTCCATAATCGCCTTCATTTGCTTTGTTGGTACTGGAAACAATTGCTCCACTCTGACCAAGGCAACATCTTCCCTATTATTTTCTTCCCTAAAGGCCAAAAGGTCATAATAAAATTTGCCGGTACAGAATACCAAACTCTTTATTTTGGATACCTCAGCAGAAGCATCGTCTATCACCTCCTGGAATCCACCATTGGCAAATTCCTCAACCGTTGATACAGCTTTGGGATGCCTCAATAAACTTTTAGGCGTAAAAACAATCAATGGCTTCCTATAATTCACCTTCATTTGCCTCCTTAACAAATGAAACATATTCGCGGGTGTAGAAACATCGGCAATAAACATATTATCCCTGGCGCACAATTGCAAATAGCGCTCCATACGGGCCGAGGAATGCTCCGCTCCCTGGCCTTCGTATCCATGAGGCAACAACATTACCAATCCATTCTGTAATTTCCATTTATCCTCTGCTGCGGATATATACTGATCGATCATAATTTGGGCACCATTGCTAAAATCCCCAAATTGAGCTTCCCAGATGGTAAGCGTATTAGGGCTTGCCATTGCATAACCGTAATCAAAACCAACCACTCCGTATTCCGATAGAAGGGAATTATAGATTTGGAAATCTCCCTGTTTTTCGGAAATATGGTTCAGGAGCATTACTTCTTCCTCACTTTCTTCCACTTTCATCACCGCATGACGATGCGAAAAAGTACCTCTTTCCACATCTTGACCGGACATTCGCACGCCATAACCTTCTTCCAAAAGAGTCCCATAAGCCAAAAGTTCTCCCATGGCCCAATCCAAAGTGTCATTTTCAAAAAACATGACCTTACGGTCGTTTACCAATTTCTCAACTTTACGCAAGAACTTTTTATTCTTGGGCAGTTCCGTTAATACCTTGGCTATTGCGGTAAGTTTCTTTTTATCGTATTTTGTATCTACTGGATCCATCATTTCCCACTCACGAACATGGGTATACCCACTCCATTCATCGGCCATAAATGGCGTTATTACGGTCTTATCCTCTTTTCTGGAATCTTCCAGCTCCTCTTCCAAGGTAGCTTTATATTCTTCCTCGAGCTCCCGCACAAAACTCTCCCCAATGATACCTTCCTTCATTAATGCCTCAGCATAAATATCCCGAGCATTTTTATGTTTGGCAATTGCTTTGTATAATTTTGGCTGGGTAAAACGAGGCTCATCCCCTTCGTTATGACCGTATTTCCTATATCCCAAAAGATCTAAGAATACGTCCCTTTGAAAACGCATACGGAATTCCAAGGCAAAAAGCGAGGCATGTACTACCGCCTCGGGATCGTCCGAATTAACATGTAAGACAGGACTCAAGGTAACCTTGGCCACATCCGTACAATATGTGGAACTACGGGCATCCAGATAATTGGTCGTAAACCCAATCTGGTTATTTACAACAATGTGAATGGTACCATTGGTTTTGTAACCATCCAAATTGGCCATTTGCACCAATTCATAAACCAATCCCTGACCTGCTATGGCAGCGTCTCCGTGTACTACAATAGGCAGCACCTTGGAGAAGTCCTCACTATAACGCGCATCTTGCTTTGCTCTAGCAATACCCTCAACAACAGCACCTACAGTTTCCAAATGGGAAGGGTTTGGCGCAATGTTCATAATAATTTTCTTCCCGTTATTTGCTTTTCGTTCGGAAGTCCACCCTAAATGATATTTTACATCCCCATCAAAGATTTCCTGCTCATAATCCTTCCCGTCGAATTCACTAAAGATATCCTTTGCTTTCTTTCCAAAGATATTGGTCAAAACATTTAATCGGCCTCTATGGGCCATTCCCATAACAAATTGCTCAACCCCCATTTCGGCAGCCTTTTCCACTACGGCATCCAAAGCTGGAATCAACGACTCATTACCTTCCAAGGAAAACCTTTTTTGCCCAACATATTTGGTATGCAGAAAACCTTCAAAGGAAACCGCTTCATTTAATTTTTTTAGAATATGCTTTTTCCGATCTGCATCATATTTTGGATGATTATCATTGACATTCAACCAATTTTGAATCCATTCTACCCGCTCAGGGTTTCTTATATACATATATTCCACACCTATTGCATCGCAATAAATCTTTGTAAGGTGCTCTATAATTTGGCGCAAGCTGCTGGGGCCTATACCCAAAATTTCTCCTGCGGTAAAAGTGGTATCCAGATCACTCGGCGTCAATCCAAAATTAGCAATTTCCAGGGTAGGAAAATATTGCCTTCTTTCCCTTACCGGGTTTGTTTTGGTAAACAAATGTCCTCTAGTTCTATACCCATCTATAAGTCGCACCACCTGAAACTCCTTCTGAAGTTTCTCCGGAACCTCTACCTCATGACCACCGGCAACGGACAATGGCGCCATTTGCAATTCATCGGCCATACCTTCCATGGAACTTTCCATGCCAAAATCGAATCCTTGGAAAAAGGCCCTCCAACTGGGCTCTACACTGTCTGGATTTGTTAAGTACTTATCGTATAATTCTGCGAAGTAAGAAGTATGCGCAGCATTTAAAAAGGAATATTTATCCATGAAAAAGTCTCTCTGTCTTTTGAACAAAATTTATTCAAAAATACAACATTTAGCATATCTAAGCTTATCTTAGTCCTTAATAATGGAAAATTATTACAATAATTATGATAAATCGTTATTCCTTAAAAAAAAAGGTTGATTTTATGTGTTTTTTTCACTGCTTTATGCGGCTTGGGCTATTCACAACTGACTCCACGGGATTCTGATTTTTGGAAAAATGTACATTTTGGAGGTAATTTGGGCCTTGGATTTGGCAATAATTCCTTCAATGCATCGATCTCTCCAAGTGCCATTTATCAAGCCACCGAAATATTGGGTTTAGGGGCAGGACTTAATTTTAACTATGCCAAATTTCGTGACGCAAAATTAGTGGCCTACGGCGGAAGTGTAATATCCCTATTCAATCCAATTCCTGCATTGCAACTTTCGGCAGAGTTGGAACAGCTAAGGGTAAATCGTCAACTTGAACTGGATGGTGGCAATTTGGAAGAAGATTACTGGTCACCCGCCTTGTTTCTAGGAATTGGCTATGGCAATAGAAATGTGACCATAGGCATAAGATACGATGTTTTATACGACTCTCAAAAAAGTATTTATGCCAGTGCCTTAATGCCTTTTGTGCGGGTATATTTTTAAACTAGGAACCGTACTCGTTTCTAAACCACACTTTTTGCCATTCCCTTTTTAATATCTCAAAGGTCACCTGCTCAGAAATTTCAACCACATCGGTAGCTTCAATAGCTTTGACCACTTTCTCTGGCACATCAATAATGTAAAGCAAGTTTAAATAGTCCGTGAATTTCTCCATGATCAAATAATACACTTTCTCATGTACCAAAGTTTTCAAATCCTCTGGTGATATCTTGTCGGGCAAGTCTATAAATACATTGGCAAAAACAAAATCCTTTTGCAGTTGCAAAACCAGGTTTTGATAGAGGCTCTTGTTCTCTGCATGCTCTAGAAGTGCTGAAATAGTGGGGAAATTTACAACCATATGCTATTTACGAAATTTTACTTTAAATGGTTTTTTAGAAATGCAATAAAGCCATTTTTTTTCAAAAATCCCCAGTCCCAACCTTAAAGATTGTGTGAAAATTTATCATAAAAACCCAGAAAAGACAACACCTCATTAATTTAGAACATCTTCCTAACCAAATTAATAAATGGCCTAAACGAATCAAAAATTATTGACAACTACGTCCGTTTCCCCTTCAAAAAGCAAAACATGACAGCAATCCGCTCCCACTGTAAAATTCGAATCAACCACAAGTCTATCCTCTACATATCCCTTGAAATTTATTTCAAGTTTTTTGTCCCTATATTCCATTGAATGCTTATCACTAAACAAAGGGTAGACACCATTTATCATCATCCACTCATAATCGCCACTTGCAATATCGGGGGTAATATCATCCCCCTTTGGCAGGGTAACTACTTTAAATTCATCCAAAGCCACAGCTTTACCTTCCTGATCTTTGACATTTATTGTAATTGTCCTATACTCTTCGGTACAGGCCACATTTAAGCAATCCAAGGCATCATCCTCACTTTTATGACTACAGTTCAGAATTATCAATAACGTTATTAATCCAACAAAGACTTTCATTTCCTTTATTTTTAAGAAGGATACAAAATCTTCGAGCAGGTTGCTTTATTCCAGGAAAAATTACTTACCATCAATATAGTAACCCACAAATAAACAGTCGTTCAATTATTGAAAGCCAATATGTTTTCAACAAATTATTTTAAAATCAAAAATAGGATTCCCTAAATTTATTTCCTGACTTTTTGTTCCCAAAGCCAGGCCGATTTCATAGCCTCGTCCAGAGTGGATTCTGCCTTCCAACCTAAAACCTTATTGGCCTTGGTGGTATCAGCATAGGCAGAGGTAATGTCCCCTGGTCTCCTGTCCACAATTTTATAGTTTAATTTTTTTCCGGACACCCTTTCGAAACTTTTTATGGCCTCCAAAACGGTACTACCTTTTCCTGTACCTACATTGAAAACCTCATAATTCTCCGAGTTCTTACCGTTCAGTAATCTTTCCAAGGCCACAACATGGGCCTTAGCCAGATCCACCACATGAATATAGTCCCTAATACAAGTTCCATCCGAGGTTGGGTAATCCCCACCAAAAACAGAAAGCTGCTCTCTGAGACCAATACCTGTCTGGGTAATAAACGGCACCAAATTCTGCGGCACACCAATGGGCAATTCCCCTATTTCAGTACTTGGATGTGCCCCCATTGGATTAAAGTATCTAAGGGCAATGGCATTTATTCCTGGTGTCACCTTACAGGTATCATGAATTATTTCCTCTCCCATTTGCTTAGTATTCCCATAGGGTGATTCAGCTGCTTTTACGGGTGCACTCTCGGTAATAGGCATCTTATCCGCTTGTCCATAAACGGTACAGGACGAACTAAAAATAAAACTGGATTTGTTCTTTTGGGAGAGCTCCTTAAGCAAGTACACCAAAGTGCCTATATTGTTCTCGTAGTACAGTAAGGGCTTTTCTACACTTTCACCTACCGCTTTAGAAGCGGCGAAGTGAATTACGCCAGCTACATCCTGATGTCTTTTAAAAAAATCCTCAACTTTTGACTTTTCTTTAAGATCAAGTTTCTCAAAAATGGGTCTTTTCCCCGTAATGGCCACAATACCATCCAAAACCTTTTCCGTTGAATTGGATAAATCGTCAATAATAATTACTTCATAGCCCTTATTCTGCAATTCTACCGTGGTATGGGAACCAATAAATCCCAAGCCTCCCGTTACGAGTATTTTCATGTAATGATTTTTATTTTAAATTTTTGTTTTCATTTTCAACTGCAACAAGAGTAGTCCTAAATGATTTTCAATTATTTATCTATAAACTGAATAATGGTTTCGGTAATAAACGCGATTTGCTCATCGTCCAGCTCGGTATGCATTGGCAAAGAAATAACCTCGTTGACCAATTGATTGGTTATAGGAAAATCCTTCTCCTTATAACGCTCATCCAAATACGCTTTCTGCCTATGTAAAGGTATTGGGTAATACACCCCACAAGGAATTTGCTTTTCAGACAAATGCTTTACCAGAGCATCCCGTTGTCCGTTCAAAATTCTCAGCGTATACTGATGAAACACATGACAATCGCAAGTATTACATATCTCCTTACAGCCATTTGCCATTTGTGGGACAACAATATTCTTGTTACCACTAAAGGCTTTTGAATATTTTTTTGCTGCTGCCCTCCTACTGGCATTATAACCATCCAATCGCGAAAGTTTCGATCGTAGCACCGCGGCCTGAATTGAGTCCAATCTAGAGTTCACTCCAACTACATCATGATGATAACGTTCGTACATCCCATGATTCACAATACCCCTTAGGGTATGCGCCAAAGCATCATCGTTGGTAAATATTGCACCACCATCACCATAACACCCCAAGTTCTTGGAGGGAAAAAAGGAGGTTGCCGCCACATGCCCCATAGTACCGGCTTTCTGCTTTTTACCATTATTAAAGGTATAATCAGCTCCAATAGCCTGGGCATTATCTTCTATAACAAATAGATTATGCTTTTCGGCAATTTCCAAAACAGCGTCCATATTGGCACATTGGCCAAAAAGGTGTACGGGAACTATCGCTTTGGTTTTTGGAGTAATGGCCTTTTCCAAGGCTATTGGATCTATATTAAAACTGTCCTGTTCCACATCTACCAAAACCGGAGTAAGTTGCAAAAGGGCAATTACCTCTACCGTTGCCGCAAAAGTAAAATCGGCGGTTATCACCTCGTCCCCAGGCTTTAAACCAAGTCCCATCATGGCTATTTGTAGCGCATCGGTACCATTGGCACATGGAATTACATGCTTTACCCCCAAATAGTTTTCCAACTCCTTTTGAAAGGCATGTACTTCGGGACCGTTAATAAATGCCGCTGTTTCCAGAACATTGGAGATGGAGGTGTTTACTTCCTCCTTTATGACCTCGTATTGACCATTTAGGTCAACCATTTGTATTTTCCTCATTGAATAAAGCTTAGATTCCCAACTTGGTTTGGAGCAAACAATATTACAAAAATAAGGATTGGCAGCCAATGGAATTTATTTAAAGAAGCGTATTTTAGCCCCAAACGAAGATTCAGTGTTTGCTATATATAATTTTGCCGTACAATTATCCGCTCTTTTCCTGGAATTGATAGCGCTGTTCCATCCAAAAATCAAACTTTTCGTAGAGGGTCGCAAAGGAGTGCAGTCCTACCTTCAAAAGAACATTGCAAAGGGCGATCAAATAATTTGGATACACACGGCTTCTTTGGGAGAATTTGAACAAGGCCTTCCCATAATAGAACAGTTAAAAAAAGATTATCCAGCGTATAGAATATTGGTAACTTTCTTTTCCCCTTCGGGCTATGAGGTTAAAAAAAATACGGCTGCAGCCGATATGGTTACCTACCTGCCTATGGACACCCCAAAAAAGGCCAAAAAATTCCTTGACATCGTTGACCCCAAGCTGGTGATTTTTGTTAAGTACGAAATTTGGCCCAATTATTTAAAAACATTAGGCCAACGGAAAACACCTACTATCCTTATCTCCGCCCTTTTCAAGGACAATCAAATTTATTTCAAAAGTTTTGGTGGATTTATGCGCAAGGCGTTGGGCAATTTCACCCATATTTTTGTTCAGGATTCCAAATCCATTGCATTATTGAACGGGATTGGGATCAAAAATACAGATATCAGCGGGGATACCAGATTTGATAGGGTAATTGAAATTCTGCAACGGGACAATACTTTAAAATTCATGGAAGAATTTAAGAGCAATACCCAAACTTTGGTAGCTGGCAGCACTTGGCCAGAGGACGAAGCAATTTTGGTGCCGTATATAAATTCTGGTGAATCCCATTTAAAATTTGTTCTTGCCCCACACAACATCAAATTGGAACATATTAACAAACTAAGGGCATCTATAAATAAGAAAACGGTGCTTTTTTCTGAGATTGAGAATATTGGGAATAAAGATTTAACTGACTATGACGTACTTATAGTAGACACTATTGGGCTACTGACCAAAATTTATAGTTATGCGGACATTTCCTATGTAGGAGGTGGTTTTGCTACTGGATTACACAATACATTGGAACCTGCCGTACACGGTATTCCTGTTATAATTGGACCAAACTTTAAGGGATTTAAGGAAGCGGAAGACTTGGTAATCAAAGGTGGAATATTGATTGTTAAATCCAAAATGGAATTCAACACCCTTATGAATGAACTATTAGGTGACTTAGAATATCTATCAAAAACTGGAAATATTAACGGAACCTATGTCTCTGAAAATAAGGGAGCAAGCGTCCAAATCATGACCTATATACGTACATTACTATGAACACCTATGTACGACTATGCAATATTCCCGAATTTTAACCTTGGTTGCGGTTACCTATTTAGTGCTTTCCTGTCTTTCATGTAGAGAACCAATGGGAGAACAACAGGGCACAACACCGCCTGAAAACGAAGCAACATCTCCAAAGAAGGAGGTCATCAAGAAACCACAACCTGAAAAAGTGGCTCCAAAATCAAAAAATGGACAAAAGTCCAAAACAAGGGACACCCTTAGCCCAAAAATTGCCCTATCTTAAATAGTCTATAAATTTGGTTTTCTTTTTTTGTTAGCTTTACAAAAATCAACAAACCAAATTATGAATTCCAAAATTCTTCGTATTTCCCTAATTGCCGCTTTGGCCGGATTTTTATTTGGCTTCGACACTGTAGTCATTTCAGGTGCCGAAAAAAAATTACAACTTTTGTGGAATTCCTCGGAAGCTTTTCACGGAACGGTAGTAATAGGCATGGCTTTGTTTGGAACCGTTATTGGGGCAATTTTAGGTGGAATACCCACCAATAAAATTGGTAGAAAAAATACCCTTATTTGGATAGGTATTCTTTATTCCATCTCCGCCATAGGTTCTGCTTTTGCAAACGACCCAGTTACCTTTGGAATATTCAGGTTTATTGGCGGTTTGGGTGTTGGTGCTTCAACCGTGGCAGCTCCGGCCTATATTTCGGAAATTGCTCCGGCAAAAGATCGGGGAAGATTGGTTGGCCTATACCAATTTATGCTTGTATTTGGAATCCTTGTGGCCTTTATGTCCAATTATGCCCTCAGCAATGTGGGCGAAAACGATTGGCGTTGGATGGTGGGCGTTGAAGCTTTCCCCGCTATAATTTATACCTTATTTGTTCTTACCGTTCCTAAAAGTCCAAGATGGCTTTTGACTAAAAACAGAACCGATGAGGCCAAAAAAATTCTGTATTCCATAAACCCAGATCTGTCCTTGGAAGAATTGGAAGCGGAAATTGCCTATGGAGAAGAAAGTGCTGCCGCATCTGAAAGTATTTTTATGAAAAAATATCGTTTTCCTTTGACATTGGCCTTTTTAATCGCATTTTTCAATCAATTCTCTGGAATCAATGCTTTTCTATACTACGCTCCCCGAATATTTGAAGCTGCAGGATTGGGTGAAAGTACTGCACTACTCAGTAGTATTGGGATCGGTATCACCAACCTCATCTTTACCCTATTGGGTATATTTCTAATTGACCGCCTAGGTCGAAAACAATTAATGTATTTTGGCTCTATTGGTTATATAATTTCATTATCACTGGTAGCAGCTGCTTTTATTTTAAACTGGGAAGGCATGGCAGTCCCTATTTTTCTATTCTTATTTATTGCATCGCACGCCATAGGTCAGGGTGCGGTAATTTGGGTGTTTATTTCGGAGGTATTCCCCAATCATTTAAGAGGAACCGGTCAGGCCTTTGGCAGTTCTGTGCATTGGGTACTGGCATGGCTTATACCCTCCTCTATACCTGCACTTTTTGCTTGGGTAGGTCCAGGACCTGTTTTCGGATTCTTCGCCTTTATGATGGTGTTGCAATTGCTCTTCGTAATGTTTATGATGCCGGAAACCAAGGGAATTACCCTTGAAGAACTCGGCAAAAAACTGAGTAGATCTAAAAATAATATCGATTGATTTCCAGCAGTTTATCGAAAATTTTTACAATACAACGGATTAGTATACTATTTCAAAGTCATTTAACGGATTTGACTCTGAATCCCATCATAATTTAAGGATAATTCATTAAATTGTATTAAAATCTTAATATTATGGAAGATGTTACTTTTGGCACTAGGGTGCTCAATGGATTCCTAAGCCTTATGGTAGTAGTATTGGTCGCCATTCTATTAGCCGTGGTAGTCTGTCTTATTTTAGCAGCTTTTGGTTTCTTCAATTGAAACTGGACCCTAGGCTTCTAGACCTATACAATTCCAAGTTATATTATTCCCCCCAATATAACAGGACCCTTTATTTATATTATTTCAGCTTGGCCTGATTCTATAGTTCTTCAAACGGAACTCCATTGAAAGGCATTTAGGTCACTATTCTTTCGCCAAACAAGTCCAATATTGGTTTACCTTGTCCATCCGGAGTGGTGTAAAATGGCCTACCTTCAATAGTATAATTTGTTTCTGGATCCATACCCAAGGCATGATATATGGATTGATGCACCTGATCTATAACCACTGGGTTTTCAATTGAAGAGCAGGGTCGTTCATCTGCTGTTTTACCGTACACCAAACCTTTCTTGACTCCGCCGCCCCACATGAGTATGGAGCTACCATCGGTAAAATGTCTATGCATACCATAGAATTTTTCGTCCTGGATAATATCTGGCTGATCTACTTGGTCCTTTACAGGAACTCCTGGTCGACCTTCCATAATGGCATCCCTACTAAATTCACTGGCCAGTATTATAAGCGTTCTATCCAAATGCCCTGATTCGTTTAGGTCTTTTATAAGTTGTGCTATTGGCCGGTCTATTAGCTCTTTCATTTTCGCAGCCCGCGTATGGCCATTCTCATGGGTATCCCATCCAAGAAATGGTTCATATTCTGTGGAAACACTGATGAACCTACCTCCGTTCACGGCCAATCTTTTTGCCAGAAGGCATCCCAGCCCAAACCTACCTGTATTGTAGGTGTCATACACCTCTTTGGGTTCCTGTGATAGATCGAACACCTTAGCTTCAGGAGAATTTAATAACCGATAGGACTGTTCCATAGAACGCATCAGGGATTCCCTTTGATAATCACTGCCGCCCTCCATAATCTTGCTCTTATTAGCCAATTCCTTATAAAGTTTATAGCGGGCTTCAAATCTTTTAAGCGACATCCCTTGAGGTGGTCTTACACTATCCAAACCTGTAGAAGGATCCGGTATTAGGAAGGGACCATATTCACTCCCCAAGAATCCAGCAGAATGAAATGCCTTCAATTCCTCTGCCTCCCCAACCGTAAATCGCTGTCCCATTGCTATAAATGGAGGAATAACCGGGTTTACAGGTCCCATTTCTTTGGCAATCCAAGCACCTATATGTGGAGCCTGCACAGATTGGGGCGGCTCATAACAGGTATGCCAATGGTACTGATGACGCGTATGTAATATATGACCAAGATCTGCTGATTTATAAGAGCGGATTATAGCACCCTTATCCATTACACCCCCTATCCCTTCAAGTCCCTCCGAAAAATGTAATCCGTCCACAATTGTAGGCACCTTAGGAAAGGTACTTAAAACTCTTTTGCTTTCCACTCCCTTGGTGTAGGGTACAAATGCCTTGGGGTCAAATGTTTCCGTATGGGCCATACCCCCGGCCATCCACAGTAAAATAATGGTATCGGCTTTGGAAGTTATAGCTGGAACCGAATTGCAGGAACTTAAAAAACTGGCAAGTGGAATACTGGTAGAGGCTGCCGCCAGACTAGCCGCTCCCATCTTTTTAACAAAATCCCTTCTCGCACTACTATGTAAATCCTTATTCATTTTTTGTTAGTATATAAATTGAAATTCGGGCGAAATGAACATCGACCAAAAAAGATCCTGCAACGCCTCTTCTTTTGAACCGGTCTGCAATGCACTGAGCATTATTCCCCTTTCCTTATCCGTTGGATTTCTACCCAATGTTTTTTGGTATAGATTGAGCACTATTTGTTCATCCTTATCTCCATACTTCTTCAGCCATGCCTCTGCCCCTTCCTTTAGAACGCCATTAAAATACTCCCCATTGGTCAACTCCAGAGCTTGTAACAAAGTAGCCTGTTCATCCCTTGTGGTGGCTACATTTTCCCGAGTAGGCCTACCCATAACCTTCATAAATGGATGTTGTTTTACAAGGCTGGCCCTAGCAAATTCCCGTTCCGTATTTTCAAAAGTGAAATTTACCAACTTATCCCAGTTACTTGATCCATAATTACGGACACCTAGCCAACTACCATCATCAAATGTTAAACTTACCCATTCGCCTTCCGGTTGTACATCGGTGCTTTTCCATTTATCATTGGAGGTAACCAGCATTTCCGATCCATCTTCAAATTGGATTTTCATAGCGAACAGGATACCCGCCGGATTAGCAATGCTTCCCTCATTATTTCCCTCTATAGCTAATATATTATCACCTTCAACAAGCTTGTCCCCAACCTCTAACTTATCTACTTTTCTCCAATCCGTTCCCTCCGATATTATTTTACCATTGAGATACAGGGTATAGGAATGATCAACGGAAATTAGTGCCTTTGCTGTCTGGATTTTTTTCCCCTTTAAATTGAAGCCATGTCGGAAATATCTCTTCCCTGCCTCGGGCAGTACATCACGATCAAACTTAACTTCCCTATGCCAAACCCTATTATAAGGCAAACCTTCATTATTGGGGTCATATGCCGCCGCATAATACATGGGGGCAACTACCTGGCTAACGGCGTCCGAAAATTGCTCTGCACTTAATCGTCTTAGGATTGGCCCATTGAATACATATCCTTTTTTCAAATCCTCTTGATTTTCCAAGCGGGTAGACTCCAATTGGTAAGTCTTGGAGGTCATTATCATTTTCATTAAATATTTTACATCATAACCAGCGTCCACAAAATCAGCAGCCAACCAATCCAACAAATCAGCATTCCATGGTTCATTGTCCATTTCGTCTACGGGTTCAATAATCCCCCTTCCCATAAAACGTTTCCAAAATCTATTTGTGATAGTTCTGTACAACCTACCATTCTCGGGCTTTATCATGACCTCTGAAAGCAATAGCAATCGCTCCTTTACACTTTCCGCCTCTACCGAGCCGAGTTCTGGATATAGAAAATTTACTTCGGCCATTTTCCCAATGGGCATATCGCATCTATTTAATTCCATAATGGAATCTGCAAAAATAGAGGCAAACCCATAGGATTGCTCCAAAGTAAGATTGCTCACAAAACTGTTATGACAGGAAGCGCACTTTACATTGACTCCCATTAAAGATTGACCAATGTTCTGGGCGGCCTGCATCTCGGTGCGTTGACTGGCATTAACCAAGCCCCGCCATTTAATCCCATTGATAAACCCCTCCGATTCTTCACTTGGATTTATCAATTCCTTGACCATAATATTATAGGGCTTATTGTCCATGAGGGAATGGTACAACCAATCTGTAATCTGTTTACGACCACCCGTTATAAATCCGGGACCACTATAATCATTCCTGAGTATATCATTCCAAAAACTCAACCAATGCTGGGTGTAATTATGATTATCTCCCAACAATTCATCTATAAGCTTTTCTCTCTTCCCCTTATCACCGTTGTTTACAAATTGATCTATTTTTTCTGGCTCAGGTAGTAGGCCAAGAATATCCAAAGAGGCACGTCTAATAAATGTTCTGTCGTCCACCACCTGGGGCCATTTCAACCTCTTTTCCTTAAAATAGACATCCATAAACTTATCTATGGGATGTTTTTCATTGCTAGTCTTGGGAATATCGGGCATTGTCAAGGCCAACTCGGCTTCGGGAAAAATCTTAAGCGCCCCATCGGACCACTTTGCCCCGTTTTTGATCCATAATTCGATCAATTTTATTTCATTGCTTTTCAAAACCTTTCCTTTCTTGGGCATAACTTCATCATGATCAGGTGGAAGACTTATTCTTCGGAACATCTCACTCTCCTCCGGCCTACCTTCAACAATAATTGGGCCCGACTTCCCTCCTTGGTAAACCCCACGTTTATTGTCCAGTACCAGCTCCCCTTTTTGTTTATTTTCACTGTGGCATTGATAACAATTATGAGCTATAATTGCCCTTACACCCAGATTAAGATCTTCTTGTTGAGCTTCGGACAGTGAATCCAACCCCTTTAATTCAGCCAAAAGTACCGTGGCCTTTCCATCGTCATAAGAATCTTGATTATACGGCAAGACACTGGTTAAATAATCTTCCCCATGGGTAAGACTTGCACCCAAATGACCGGCAACAACCAGTAACAATACGGTTACAAAAAGACCAAAGCGATAATAACCATAATTTGCAAGCTTTCCATTTAAAGTACTTCGCAACAAGAACCAGGTAATAGTGGCAAAAACTGCTGTTGCAATACCCACATTCTGATGAAACTGAACCAAATCTCCTACATAATCGTCATTTGTACGAAGCAACCAGCCCAAGACTGCAGCTAGTACGGCAAACCCAGATCCCAAAGCAATCATCCAATTAATACCTTCCCTAAGACCTTGTCTTTTACCGCCAAGAGTCAAAAATTCTAAAAAAATTGCCCCCACCAACAAGCCTATCGGAAAATGTACTACCATAGGATGAAAGCGTCCTAACAACTGAAATATCCAGTCCCACGAATTACTGTCCATAATTGCAATTTAATATTTTTCTGTATGCTAATATTTTACGAATTAAGAGGTTTACAGTTCTCAACATAATTTTAAGCATATTACATTTATTTTCCTCTAAGTTAACTATTCGATTTAAAATGCAATGCCATTTTGTACAGTTATTCACAAAAAAAAGCAACCCTATTTAGGTTGCTTCTACTAATTATTTCCTTACAGAATTACCATGTCCCAGTGATAAGTAATAACTTGGACAGGTTAGGCGGAGAATTCTATTTTCGTGTTTTTTTTATGCTATCAACTTCCTTTCTAAATCTCAATATCATCAAACTATCCAATTGACCACCAATGCTGTCCCTCATAGAGGACCAATTTTGGGAGTTCATATCCCCAGCGTACCGCATTATCTTATTAAATCTAGCCACGTTGAACCTATTGGCTTTCCAAGCGGCCTTAGTACTTTCCTGATGCTTTAAATCCTGCAAGTAAATACCGACCCCAAAACCAACTATAACAAAACCCAATACCAATAACCAACGGGCGGATGTTTTAGACATATTCCGAATTTAGTTTAAACAATAAATTAATCCATTTGGACACGATAATATATTTACGTTAAAAATAGCATCCATGGACCGTTAACATTAAGAAACTTTTTCTATGACCTAAACATCTTAACAACAAGCGCTACTAAACAAACTTGGAAACTACCAATACCAATACAATAACTGCAAAGGCGCCGCTAAATGTCAATACAAGGTCAATTAAATTGAATTTCTTTTTCATCACTTTATTTTTTATTGTTTTCCATAGTCAACACCATAACACTGATGAGGTATTTAATTTTGATTTGGTTATTCCTTGGTTTAAATTATAAATGTGCAATTAACTTAGGCACATTTCTTAATCTAAAGTTAGTGTAGATCGATCGAGTTTCAAAATATCAACGTTCAACTCTAACAAACCTTGGATAAAATGTACATTTAGCTTAACTACCAACCGAAAATGATATAATCCACTTTATTAAATGCCCTAAAAATACAATCCTAAATAACGATATTCAGTAGGAACCTTAATGGCTTTTTCAGTGGCCAATTCCATGGTAATCATTTAACCTAAAAAAAAGACTTTTAAAAAGTATGCTGCTATATATTCTATAAAAACGCCCAAGCCTGGAGAAAAGGTTGAAAGTCACCCCTTCTTATAGCTTTAGAACTACATTGCCTTTTTTGTGGCCTGTATCCACATACCTATGTGCAGCAGGAACTTCGGTCAAGGAATAACATTGGTCAATGATCACTTTCAAAAGGTCGACTTCCAAAAGGCCAGTGAGTGCAGTTAGCATTGTCCTTAGTTTTGGAACAGCCAAAAGACCTGTAGCTGAAAATTTGGCCTTTTTACTTCCAAATATAGTGGTCCATAACATTTGAAATAATAAGGGAAAACTAAGTACCGGTGAAAGGTATGTGCCATTTTTCGCCAGTATTCGTTTACACTCGGAGAACGAACTCTTGCCCACCGTATCAAAAACAACATCGTAACAATTCCCCGTTTTTGTGAAATTTGTTTTTGTATAATCTATAAGGTAATCCGCCCCAAGAGACCTAACCATCTCCAAATTGGAAGAACTACAAACACCTGTCACTTCTGCACCATAATATTTGGCCAACTGTACCGCAGCTGTACCCAAACTTCCAGAGGCACCATTTATTAGCACCTTTTGACCACTTTTCACTTTGGCCATTTCATTTAAAAAATTCCAAGAAGTTAATGGCCCATCACAGATGGTTGCTGCCTCCTCGAAGGATATTATATTAGGTTTTATAATTATTAATCCATCTTCCGAAATACACAGGTATTCTGCATTGCTACCTTGTCCAAATACCGATTCGCCAAAAACATGATCTCCCTTTTTAAATAGACTTACATTTTCTCCAATTGACTCAATTATCCCAGAGAAACCGGTGCCAACTATGGGATACTTAGGCTTGGTTAAACCAATAAAAAGTCTACCATACCATGGACTCCCTCTTCGTATCATGGTATCCGCGGTGGTTACACTGGCCGCCTTTACCTTTATTAAAATTTCATTTTCCCCAGGTTGGGGTTTTGTTATTTCCTTAAGTTTCAGAACATCGGGAGCACCATACTTGGTAATCACTATTGCTTTCATATTTTTTTTTGAGACAAATGTATACAGTGCAGATAAGTCAATCGTTCTAATTTCAAAATCGGAACAAAGTCCCAGAAGTTTTTTATTGGTTCTGTTTTGGAAATGCGTTTAACATAAAAAGTGGTGTGTTACTCTGATCGAAGTCTCCCAAACCTCAACCACATGAGGGTATTCGGCCTTGGCGATCATATCTATGCTATAGATCATATATATTAATCTTGAGGAGACCTCAAAAATAGTATTTTCGAAAAATTTTCGAGCAACTCTAAATCGTCATGAGATTAGGATGTTATTAAGATGGTAATCAAAATTGCTATCTCAATTGAAATTTGAATGATAAAGCGTATGGCCATTTTTAAAAAAAATTACATTAGTTATATTTCTATGATGAAACCCAAATTTCTTTTAGCGCTAAACTGGTTTTATTTCTGACAAAGATGAATGAAATGGGAGTACCAGTCGTTCGGGTTTGGAAATCGGAACCTTTTAGGAAACTGTTTTTTTCCAATAGGTCCTAGGAGTTGTGCCCATCGTCTTTTTAAAGTAGGTATTGAATACGGTCTTGGAGTTAAATCCACTATCGTATGCCAAAGCTAGAATGGTGAGGTTTCGTTGCGTGGGGTCGGCGACCTTGGACTTAAAGGTTTCCAAGCGGTAGGAATTAACAAAGTCGGCAAAATTCTTCCCATATCCCTCATTCAGCAGCTGGGATAAATGATTGGAAGGGATTTCCATCATTTCCGCCAAAGCCCTAAGTGTGAGGTTGGGATCAAGGTATGGTTCCTCTTCCAACATCAACAAATCCAATTGATTCCTATATTTCTTGATCTGTGTTTTATTGATCAGGGATTTTTGGTACTTTCTTTTAGCGGTCCCAAATTGATTATCCTCCCCCAAAACCTCTCTCCTGAGTTTCTGAAAACCGGGCATTCCGTTCATGGGCTTGAGTATTGGCTCCACAAATAAATAGATCATCATTGGCAATCGGTGGGCAATACCTTTTTCTATTAATTTAATGGTTTCCTGGGTCTTCCCCAAAAGTGCATTACATAGAATCAGCAAGTTCAATGCCCTACCCATTAGATCGGTTTCCAAAGCAGCTTCCAACTTAACAATTCCCTTTTCTGCTTGCTCTTTCTTGCCCAAAACCGCATAAGCCATGGTTGTTCCTCCCAACCTCATCACATCTTCGGTTTCATCCTGAGGAAGTTTCTCAAAAAACGCCAATCCTTCCTTGCATTTTCCCTTTAGCAAAAGTGCTTGTCCCCAAAATAACGTAGACGTTTTAAAATCCGATTTCAGTTCCACTGCCTTTTCAAAACTACTAATGGCGCTGTCATATTTTTCTTCGCAGTAATCAATAAATCCTTTGAGATGATAATTAACGGACGAAAAAGGATCAAGCTGAAGGGCTGTTTCAATATATGTTCTTGCCGCTGCAAATCTGCCTTCGGCTACCAAGGTGGATGCCATGCTTGGATAATATTCAACTATGGGACCAGCTTCATACACTCTGTTCAAATGCCGATAGGTTCCTGGGAGGTCCCATTTTTGAATCAAGGAGGCATAGGAAAGGTGCAATTGACATTCGGGCAAGTTTTCATCCAATTCCATAGCCTTGTCCAGAAAAGGCTGGCCTTTGGCAAAGGCTTCTCGTAAAGGAACCAATCCTATTGTTCCCAAAAGGGTATAAGCCAGATGCATCCCCAAATGGGCCAATGCAAAATGGGGCCAATCCTCTATAATTTTTTCCAATATTGAAATCCCTGTTTCAATATCTGACTTGCCCATTTTTAGAATATGATATCTACTTTTTAAATAACCTTGATATACATCGACAGGTATTTCTGGGTCTTGGATCAATTGTTCCACAATATCAAAATGACCAATATGCTCCCTCAACCTTTCGGCAATAAGAAGGCTAATTTCATCTTGAACGGCAAAAACATCCTCCAAAGACCGATCAAAAGTTTCGGACCAAAAATGATAATCTTCCTTTACATCGATTAGCTGGGCAGTTATGCGCATTTTATTGCTAGATAAACGCACACTTCCCTCCAAAATAGTGGACACATTAAGTTCCTGACCTATCCGTGAAATAGGTAGATTAACCTTTTTAAAGTGAAATGAAGATGTTCTCGAGGTCACTTTTAATCCCTTAATTTTTGAAAGGGCATTAATGATTTCCTCTGTCATACCGTCACTGAAATACTCATTATCCTGACTGGAACTCATATTTACAAATGGGAGCACGGCGACTGATTTTGCCTCTTTTTTCGGAATACCCTTAAGTTCAAAACTTTTAGGAATTTTTATTCCCTTGTTGGTTACTGCATAGACTTCAACAGGTTTTGAGATATTCTTTAGCTTAACCTTCCCTAGGGACTGCGTTAATATGTGAGGATGATTATTAAGTTCATCGTTTAGTTTACCGGACAGAAGTATTGAACCTGCAACTCCCAAACTCTCTATTCGTGAGGCTAAATTTACTCCGTCGCCATAAACTTCCGTTCCATCAAAAACAATATCTCCTAGATGCAGACCTATACGAAGTGGTACTGGGTTTTCCTTCTGCAATGCCATTTGAATATCTATGGCGCATTCCACAGCCTCCAAACCACTTGCAAAAACACTCAGTGTTCCGTCACCATAATATTGAAGGATATCCCCATTATAAAGCTCATGGTTCTTTTTAAACTCCTGCCTATGAAGTGAACGCATTTCCACCGCCGCATTTTCATCCCTTTGCATTAAGGCTGTATAACCAACTATGTCCGTAAACATTATAGCGGCAATACGGCGTTTTTTTTTGCTAGGCATTCGAAAAAAATCTTAGTCGGTTTTTAAATTGGGAACCTAATCAAAAATACAATAATTTACAAAAACCATTTTGGGTATAAATTTTAAAAAGGCGTTAACTATACTTTGGTTTTTCATTGATTAATTTTGTAGTTCGCACTTCGATTTACTCCCAATACAAGAAGAATTTTTACCCTTATAATACCGTTTGGGCATTTTGTTTTTGAAACCTTACTTTTTAATATATTTGATATAACAACGATTATTCTTGCCAATTACACAATTTATGGACTTTTTGTAATCGCTTCAATTAGCTTAATTTGGGGATATGGAAACTTTTTCAAATTAAAAAACTATCATTTCAGTATTCCCTTTTCGATTTTTCAGTAGGCATTTTAATAAGTTATTTATCAAATTTTTAATGTTATGAACGCACCTGATAAAAACGATCCATTTCCATTGGAAAATTACGATCGACTCTGCTTTTTAAAGAATATTGTAAAGAACCCTAATATTGTAGTAGGTGATTATACCTATTACGATGATTTTGAGGATGTGTCCAATTTTGAGAGAAACTTCAAATACCATTTCGACTTTGTTGGAGACAAGCTTATTATTGGAAAGTTCTGTATGATTGCCTCCGATGTAACCTTTATTATGAACGGGGCCAACCATTTGAGCAGTTCAATATCCTCCTACCCATTCGCCATTTTTGGCAAGGATTGGAAACATGCGATGGATGGAAAAAGCTATCCTTCCAAAGGGAACACAGTTATAGGCAATGACGTATGGATTGGCTACAAAGCCACCATTATGCCGGGAATTACAATTGGCGATGGAGCAATTATAGCCAGCAACACCACGGTGGCAAAGAATGTAGAGCCCTATAGTATAGTTGGGGGCAATCCGTCCAAATTAATCCGAAAACGCTTTTCAGAAGGGGACATTGCCAAATTATTGGAACAGCAATGGTGGGACTGGCCAATAGAAAAAATAACTGCCAATGTCCAAAATCTTACCGGCACTAACTTAAACCTATTGTTTTAAAATTTTCTTACCAAAGGATTTACCGGTTGTTTCTTTTTGATTTACAACTTTTTAAACATCATATTCAAATACATTTGGTAGTATATTTTTATATATTGTAAGTAAAGTGTATCAAAATAAAAAGCTACAACAAGTCTAGTCAGAAGCAGAATCGTGAATCTAGTGTTGATGTATGCAACAGTTTAGTTAAAAAAAGTAAACACGCAATTCAATGAAAAGGCAATCTATTGTAATCCTTCTTTTTGCATTTTGTTCAATGTTGACATTCCCTCAATCTTTTGAGCTTACAGTTGATACGAACTTTGATCAACCAAATAACATTCGTCAACATCTGTGTACGGTGGCCAGCAATATTACCCATAATTCCTTAAATGATATTAAAAATTTGCAGGACTGGGAGGCTGTCCGCGAGGAGAGGCACCATCAATTTATTGAGATGTTGGGGCTACAGGGAAAGCCCCTTCAAGGAAAAAGGTCTCCCTTAAATGTAACCAAAACAGGAAGCATTCAAAAAAAAGGATACCGTATCGAAAAGCTATACTACGAATCTTTGCCCGGTCTATATGTGCCCGCCAACCTCTATATTCCCAATGGAATCAAAAAACCGGTGCCCGCCATTTTGTATGTAAGTGGCCATGCCCATTCCCAAAAATACAACTATCAAGCACATGCCAAGAATTTCGCCGAAAATGGCTTTGTGTGCATGATTATCGAAACCATTCAAAGAGGAGAGGTAGAAGGTGAACATTTAGGTCAGGAATCAAACGGATGGTTCCATTGGTACAGTAGAGGCTACAATCCTGCCGGGGTGGAAGTATGGAACGGAATACGAGGCTTAGATCTATTATCTGCAATGCCGGAAGTAGATCAAAATAACCTGGGGGTAACCGGCATTTCTGGAGGTGGCTCCCAAAGCTGGTATCTACCGGCTGCCGATCAACGAATAAAAGCTGCTGCGGCCGTGGCAGGCGCAAGTTCGCTTGAAGGACAAATAGCTCAAAAAACAATCGATGACCATTGCGACTGTATGATGCCGATCAACACTTATGGCATCGACTTTTCCGATATTGGTGCATTGATTGCTCCACGACCGTTTATGATTGCACAACCAAATCGTGACCTGTACTACTCCATCGAGGCAGTCCATACGCTGTACAATAAGATAAAACCCATTTATTCCTCCTACGGAAAACCAGAAAATCTGATTATGAAAGATGCGACTGGGGGACATAGTTATGGATCGAAGGAAGAACTGCGACCAGAAATTTTATCATTCTTTATAAAAGAATTAAAAGGAAAGAAGGCAAAACCGGAAGCCCTTATTAATATTGACACCACCAAGGAACTGTCGGAGGAAGAATTAAAAGTCTATATAAATGGTGTGCCAAATGACAATAGAACGAAATCTATTCAGGATTCGTTCGTAGACTTGGCCACAGCGCCAGAAATTAAAACGGTAGAACAACTGGATTCCTATAGAAACGAGGTAAAGGCTTTTTTGATAGAAAAAACGTTTGGCGCATTTCCCGACGAATCCCAACCGCTGGATATGCGATTGATTTTTAGGTCTTCGAGTAAGTCGGGAGATGAACGAAAGGATTACAGTTTTGTTTCCGAGGAAGGATGGCGCTTGAAGGTGTCCCTTCATACAGGGCAACCCACAAATACCGCCAAACCCCTTGTTCTCGTATTGAAAAATCCCAATGAAGAACGCTATGCATCGGCAGGATTGGCCGGAGGTCTGGGCGAACAAATGACAGTAGCCTATTTTGAGGCGCGGGGCATCGGCGACACGGGCTGGTCCGCATCACAGCAATGGCATATACGGAGGGCAGCAGCTTGGACTGGAAGAACCATCGCCTCCATGCGTGTCTATGACGTGCTACGCTGTTTGGAAGCCTTGCGAAGCATCCCGGGCTTGGATGCCGACAACATTAGCATTCTGGCACAGGGTGAAATGGCAGCAATTGCCGCTTACGCCGCGTTGTTTGATGGTCATGTAAAATCACTTTTGCTTAAAGACCCCCCAGCGACCCAAAACGTGCCCAGCGAACCAACAGGGAAGGGAGAAGCCATAGAAATGCTTAATTGTTTGAGGGTTACGGATCTACCGCAAGTGGTAGGTTTGCATTATCCCGATGAAATCGTTATTATCGGCAATGAGCCCAAAACATATAAGTGGACCCAAGACCTGTATGAAAATTTGGATAGGTCTGATGGCTACAAAAAAGTTCAAAAAGTATCTCAATGGGCGGATGATTAATTTTAAGGAATACTTTCCGCTGACATTTCAAATAAATGAATCCAAGATATAAGTAATGGCCTTAATGACCCCACTCTTAGGATTAACGCATATGACTCCATATCCCTGCCACTTTTTAAATTAGATGCATCAATATGATGTTTAACAACAGATTATGGATAATTGATTTCTTAGGGGCTACATTAAACAAATCCTTTCATTCTACAGCACCCTCACACCCGGCTTTGGTATGGCATAATTACCATCTTCCAAGGGTGCATTGGCCATTTTCATATCCCATGACATTGAATCTGGGACAATACTCAAATCGGAGGCCTTGGCCTTATCCAATTCAATAATCTGGCCGGACTCGATCGCCATGCGGCCCATGATCGTGGTCAAACTACTTTCTGCACCAAATTCAACGTTGTTCACATAGGGCTTGGATCCCAATATCGCGCCGATAAACACATCCTGTTCGATTTGTGAAGATGAAGGGTCGTCCCTTTCACGGTACCGCCAAAGCGCATTACCCTGATTGTCGAGAAACTGATAACGCTCATCGGCTCTAGCTTTGGTACCTTGTACATTGAACCCCATTCGGTTGGCGCAATTGTCCATTTGGCGACATTGTACGTGTAATTTCGAGCCATCGGCATATTCGTACTCCACATAATGGTGATCGAATATTTCCCCATGATCCGGGCCTTCCAGCAGTGCCCTGCCACCCATTCCACTTGCTTTTATGGGGTAAGCCTGTTTTATCCAGTTGATGACATCGATCTGGTGTATGGCCTGCCCTGCCAGCTGTCCACCCCAAAGCCAATTAAAATAATGCCAATTGCTGATCTGGTATTCCAGTTCTGTCTGGCCTTCTTTTCGTGGGTGCACGGTGGCTTTGCCTACATTGTAATACACATCGGCAGAAAGCACGTCGCCGATTTCTCCTGTATGTATTTTCTTTACCATTTCATTCATGGCGATTTCGTAGCGGAATTGCAGACCTACAACAACGTTTAGTTTTTTATCTTCTGCTTTTTTTCCCGTTTCGATTATTTTACGATAGCCCGGACCATCTACGGCCAAAGGTTTTTCCAAGAACACATGTTTTCCAGCATCGATGGCATGTTGAAAATGTTGGGGACGAAATCCCGGCGGGGTTGCCAAGATGACCGCATCGCACTGCGCAATAACCTTCTCAAACGCATCCATCCCTAAAAATTGACGTTCTTTCGGTACAGCTACCTGATCGGAAAATTTGGTGGTTACCTGTTGAAGGCTATTATCGAGCTCATGCTGGAAAACATCGCCCATAGCGACTAGCTGTACTGACTTTGAAGCGGTCAAAGCTTGAAAAATAGCACCTGTCCCACGACCGCCACAACCTACCAATCCCAATCTAATTATTTCATGGCCCAGTACATTGGCACTTGAAAATATCGGCAAGTGGCTGAAGACCATACCGGCTGCTAGCGTTTTGGCCGATGTCTTTACAAAAGCTCTTCTGTCGGTTTTATTTAATTCTTTCATAATCGCTATTTTTATTTTGATTCTAACTATACTGTAATTTATAAGTTGAAACAATACAACTAATCCTCCATCCATTTCTCAATATGAACCCTTATAAACTTGTCATCATTAAGTTCAGGGTAATCACGGTAAACACGGTCGATTTCCTCTTTTTGTCCTGGAGAAAGGTTTTCCTTTTCATCGAGGCACCAAATTCCCTTTAAAATTCCTTGGCGGTACAATACTTCGTGAATGCCAGCGATACATCCATGAAAATTATTGGCAGCATCGAAAAAAGCGGCATTTGAATCGGTTACGGCCACGTTCAAGGTCAATAGTTCCTTTGGCAGGTTACTTCCACTCTTTTTTACCTTTTTTATCTTGTCGAGCATTTCAACCGCCTTACTTGTCCAAACTGCCCAATGACCCAACAAACCACCGACTATGTCTTTGGTTACTGGTTTATTATTGACGTTGAACTTATATGTGGACAATAAATCATTGACTATATTATCATCGTTACCCGTATAAAGGGCGATGTCATCGCATCGGGACGATTCACAGACCGCCCTGACCACCTCCAAGGTTTGATAGCGGTTGAACGGGGCCATTTTTATGGCGTGAACATTCTTTATTTCGGCAAAAGCCTTCCAAAAATCAAAACTCAATACCTTCCCTCCTACCGCCGGCTGAAGGTAAAAACCGAATACGGGAATGATCTCGGCAATCTTTCGGGTACGTTCCAATAGAGCCTCTTCGGTCCAATCTCTCAATCCGTTTGTACTGAGCAGCACGATGTCATACCCCAATTTAGCACATAATTTGGCTTCCTTGATCGCTTGTTCCGTATTGCCGCTTACCCCAGCCACTTTTATGAAGGGCCGAATTAGATTCGCCTTGTCGATTTCTTCTAGCGCCAGTTCCAACACTGTTTGGTATAATCCGATTTCAGGATCGCGTATCTGAAATTGGGTGGTATGTACGCCAATGGCTATGCCACCGGCACCGGAAGCTATATAATAGCGAGTCAACAGGCGTTGCCGAGCCTCATCCAGCTTACGGTCGGCGGTAAGGGCCAACGGATGGGCCGGAATCACTGTTCCCTCATTTAATAATTCCTTTATTTTTGAATCCAAATCTTTCATTTTTTTGAGTTCCTTTTAAGGCAATAAAATTTAGAAATCTCCCTTTCGCTCTTGAAAATGGGTTGGTTTACTAATTTCCTTTCCTCCGGATTTTACCCATTCTACCGTCATCATAATCATCTCATTTAGGGAAACAAAAGGCTTTCCGAAAAGCTCAAATGATCGCGAAGCATTGTTCAGCAAGGCTGTTTCTGCAGGCTGGTTCTCAAAAATCGGCTTTTTTTGGAAATGTTCGCCGAATTGTTCGGCAAGCCATTGTACCGATATGGTTTCCGGACCTGTAATATTTAGTTTTTTGGCAGGAGATTCACAATGCAGCAGGCTTCTAATGGCATATTCGTTGGCATCGCCCTGCCAAATTACATTGACGTGACCCATTCTCAAATCGATGGGTTTTTCGGAAATCACTTTTTTAGCGACTTCCAAAAGCACCCCATACCTTAGATCAAGTGCATAGTTCAAACGGTACAACAACATTTTGGTGCCGTTCTTTACTGAAAAATGCTCAAACACCCTCTCTCTACCTAAACAGGACTGGGCATACTCCCCGATCGGCGAAGGCCTTATGTTTTCCGTTGCACCACCGCTTTCGATGGGCACAAAGGGATAAATATTTCCAGTTGAAAACACTACGATATTGGAGTGTTTGTATTTTTCGGCAACCCTTCCCGGGAGATAGGCGTTCATCGCCCAGGTAAAATGCTCGTTGCCTGCAGTCCCGAATTTATTGCCAGCCATATAAATGACATTTTCGGTCTTGGGCAGCCCGTTTAATGCGGCATCGTTCAACAAATCGACCTTATGACATTCAATTCCGAAATCGGAAAGTTCGTTGTATATAGTCTCGTTCGAAAACCGTGAAGCCCCCATTATCCTTTTAGAAATTCCCGCCTTATCAATGGCTTTTTTAAGCAATTTGGCCAAGCTAGGGCCCATTTTTCCACCCAAACCTAAAATCATAATATCGCCATGGATCCTAGCAACATCCTTGATAAGTCTCTCCGAAGGTTCCGATAATTTAAGCTCAAGTTCTTCTACGGTTTGCATATGCTATTTAATAAAAAGGTTATACCCATTGGCCAAGGCCAAAAATAATAATATCAACCAACCTAAGATCATCAGGACCTTTAAACCAATGCCCAATTCCATTTCTTTTTTTGCCGATTTTCCAAAGGCGATCAAAAGCAACAACAGCCCGATCAATGGCGACACGATAACGGTAAGGCCCTGTGCCACAACGATCAGTTCAATGGGCAAATTGCCAAAAACTATCGCGACCATAGCACCGATTGCAATCACCAACATAACCATAGCACGTACTTTTATCGATTCGAGTTTCATCCCAAACCCCAGCGCATCGGATATTAAAACGCCACCCAAGGTAGCATTACCCAATAAGGAAGAAAAGGAGGCTGCAAAAAGTCCCAACATAAAGGCATTAGAGGCATACGACCCGAAAATTGGCTCCAATGCCATTCCCATTTCAGTGGCGCTATTCACCGCTATACCCTTGGGAAATAAAACGGACGCACCTACCAAGAGTACGGTCGAGGTAATTACTCCCAAAATAACAATTCCAGTAATTCCTTCCCGTTCGTGGGATCGTGATTTGGCTTTTGTCCATCCCTTTTCTTGAACCAAATAGGCTTGGTAAAAGGCCCCGGCAATAGAAAAACTTGATGCCACCAACGCTAAAGCGAGCATTTCGGAACCTGTCGGAATTCCAAAAATAAATTGTCTTCCCAATCTTGTAAGATCCGGATTAGAAATGATCAAGGTAATCACAAAGGATCCCAGCATTAAAATGACCATACCGATCATAACTTTTTCAAGAATCCTAAAAAAGGTCTTAAAAAACAACAAGAAAATGGCAATGACCGATATTCCAATAATCCATGGGGTTGATGACATGGACAAGGTCTCACTAAATACCATTCCCGCACCAATGGAATTTCCAGCTTGAAACGATGCTGCTACCAAAAAAAGTCCGACCCCAACCACAATTGCAACCCAACTACTGTATGTGAGACGAATCTGTTGGAGCAATGAAATATCAGAGGTAATGCCTATTCTTGTGGAAACAACTGTAAATGCACCCATAAACACAACGCACAACGGCACTATCCACAGCAGTTGATATTCGTAGTTTGCCCCAATCTTAGATGCTACAGCCAAACTACCAGGACCCAAAACCATGGCTGCCGTAATAAAGCCAGGACCGATAAGCTCGAAGATTTTTTTCATTTTTTAAAGGAACTGGAATTTTATTAGCTCAATACATTCTAGCAGTACTAAAGGAGTTTCTTCACCTCCTTCACAAGCGTTGAGCCTTGCGGGAAATCATAACTCCATGTCATCTTAACCGGAAAGTTATATTTTTTATACCGCATATTCTTAATATTTAGGCCAAACAAGAGATATTACTTCATTATCCTTGTCAATTGAAAATATCTTTGATAGTTTTTGGGGATGTCCGCAATATCCAATAAGCAACCTTCCTCCATGTATGGATAAATTTCATCGTAGGTCTTTACAACGTACATGCCCACCCTCTTGCTTATATGTTCACGCCTTAAATCTGCAGCCCTTGGCGCTTTGTCATCCACTACTAGCCCTTTAACAAGCGACCTGTTCTGCGTGGCAATCCCTGTAGGGCATGTATTCATATTGCATTGAAGGGCCTGGATACATCCTATGGACAACATCATAGCACGGGCGCTGTTGCAACCATCGGCTCCCAGAGCCAATGCCCTTGCCATATGAAATCCGGTTATGATCTTTCCTGCCACAATTACTTTTATATCCTTTTTCAATCCGAAACCTACCAAGGTATCATGTACAAAAATCAACCCTTCACGCAAGGGCATTCCCATTGTATTCGAAAATTCGACAGGGGCGGCACCAGTGCCACCTTCTCCCCCATCAACGGTAATAAAATCTGGAGTTATGCCTGTAAAGATCATGGCCTCGCAGAAATCCATAAATTCCTGTTTCCTCCCAATGCACAATTTGAACCCAATTGGTTTTCCATCGGACAGGTCGCGCAGTTTTTTAATAAAATACATGAATTGAATAGGGTCGGAAAAAGCCGAATGCGACGGAGGGGAATGAACGGCAATACCAGGTTTTATATGCCTGATCTTGGCGATTTCCTCTGTATTCTTTATGGCAGGTAAAATTCCCCCGTGACCAGGTTTTGCCCCTTGCGACAGTTTAATCTCTATCATTTTTACCGAGGGTCGTAGGGCATTTTCTCGAAAGGTTATTTCATTAAAAGTGCCATCATCGTTTCTACAGCCAAAGTACCCGGTACCAATCTGCCAAATAAGGTCGCCGCCGTATTTCAGATGATGATCGCTGATTCCGCCTTCGCCCGTATTGTGAGCAAAATTCCCCATTTTGGCACCCTTATTTAAGGCCATAACGGCATTGTTGCTCAAAGAACCGAAACTCATTGCCGAAATATTCAAAAGGCTTGATGAATAAGGTTGTTTACAATCCTTGCCTCCGATCAGCAACCTGGGAAACTCCCCAATATCCTTTGGATTATTCTTTGCATACATGGAATGTTCCATCCATTCATATCCCGAGTGGTAAAGATCCATCTGCGTACCAAAAGGTTCGGTATCTGTTTCGCCTTTCGCCCTTCTGTAGATCACTGACCTTAAAATACGGTTCAACGGCCTTCCCTCGGTATCCGTCTCCACAAAATATTGCATTATCTCTGGCCGTATGGATTCCAATACATACCGAAACCGACCGATTAACGGGAAGTTACGCCTTATGGTATGACGTTTTTGAAAGATGTCAAAGATGCCCATCATAACCAATGGCCCTACCAATATAAAACTCCATAAAATAGGAGGCCAGAAAAGAGCAATACAGATGATGGCAATGACAACTATGGTTGAGATAAGAATAAAACGTTCACGGACTTTCATAGGAAGGCATGTTAGGTTAACAACAAAAATAAGAAACAGAAATGTATTGTTGAAGTCTAATATACAAGGTTAATTAATAAGAAAATTAAAACCAGCCCAGTGATTTTTTGGCGATGCAAAAAAGGAACAGAACACCAACTTTGTGATGGTTTAATCCAACTATTTCCATAGCAGACATAATTTTTAAGATTAATGCTTCGAAATTTCCAGAATAAACTCCGAGACTTCCCGCCCATGGCGGGACAGGCTTCTCGTCTCTCCCGTTTCAAAACCATCGACCACAAAAAAAGCTCCTCATTTCTGAAGAGCTTTTTACTCAGTACAGGCGGAGAGACTCGAACTCTCACACCTCACGGCACTAGATCCTAAGTCTAGCGTGTCTACCAATTCCACCACGCCTGCATTGACTCCGATTATTATCGGGATGCAAATATAAAGTAATTTTTCAATTTTAAAATACTTAGGCATTAAAAAGTTCTTTTTTGTAAATTTAGCCTTCAATTAAATCAATTTATGCACGACATTACGGAGTACCTAGCTAAAAACAAAGAACGTTTTATTAACGAATTGACACAACTCTTAAAGATACCCTCGGTAAGTGCCGACCCTGCTTATTCACAGGACGTTATCAATGCTTCTGAAGCCGTAAAGGCTTCACTTTTGGAAGCTGGCTGCGACACGGTAGAGATCTGTGAAACCAATGGATACCCCATAGTTTACGGGGAAAAAATAATAAATCCAGAATTGCCTACCATATTGGTTTATGGTCATTATGACGTTCAACCAGCAGATCCCATAGACCTTTGGAACTCCCCTCCATTTGAACCGGTTATAAAATCCACCGACGTTCACCCCGAAGGGGCCATTTTTGCAAGAGGCGCCTGCGATGACAAGGGACAAATGTATATGCACGTAAAGGCCTTGGAATTTATGGTAAAAACCAACCAATTGCCCTGCAACGTAAAATTTATGATCGAAGGGGAAGAGGAAGTCGGAAGCGAGAATTTGGGCACTTTTGTAGCCGAAAACAAAGAAAAACTTGCAAACGACATCATCTTAATTTCAGATACCGGCATGATTGCCAACAATGTGCCTTCCATAACCACTGGTTTACGCGGACTTAGCTATGTGGAAGTCGAAGTGACCGGACCCAACAGGGATTTGCATTCAGGCCTATACGGCGGAGCTGTGGCCAATCCCATCAATGTATTGACCAAAATGATTGCTGCACTTCACGATGAAAACAACCATATCACCATCCCTGGATTCTATGACAAGGTGGAAGAACTTTCCAAGGAAGAACGTGCAGAAATGGCCAAGGCACCTTTTAGCTTGGAGAACTATAAAAAAGCTCTGGATATAAAAGCTGTTTACGGTGAAAGAGGTTATACCACTAATGAACGCAACTCCATTAGACCTACCTTGGACGTAAACGGAATTTGGGGTGGATATATTGGTGCAGGAGCAAAAACCGTAATTGCCAGTAAGGCCTATGCTAAAATTTCCATGCGCTTGGTGCCACATCAGGATTGGAAAGAAATAACCGAGTTGTTCAAAACCCATTTCGAAAGTCTGGCCCCAGACGGAGTAACCGTCAAGGTTACCCCCCATCACGGTGGACAGGGCTATGTAACGCCCATAGACAATAATGGCTATAAAGCCGCTTCCAAAGCCTACGAAACTACCTTTGGCAAGACCCCAATACCTCAGCGTAGTGGTGGCAGTATCCCCATTGTGTCCCTTTTCGAAAAGGAGTTGAAAAGCAAGACCATCCTTATGGGCTTCGGTCTGGACAGCGATGCCATACATTCTCCCAATGAGCATTTTGGAGTCTGGAACTACCTAAAAGGCATAGAGACCATTCCTTATTTCTATCAATATTTCACGGAACTATCCAAATAAGCAAGAATCATGTTATTGGGCGTTTCCCTAGCGGGTCGCTCTTTCCGCTATATCTTTTTTGCTCATGTCCAGCAGTCCTGCAAGGTTTTGGTTCTAATCCTGCAAGGTTTTGGAAACCCTGTAGATATTTCGGTCACATTTATATTCTAGTCCTACAAGGTTTTAGAAACCTTGCAGGACCGCTGTATGGGGCCTAGCGTCAGCTAAAAAAGGATGCCGCTGCAATAGCTAACGCAAAATCTATTAACAATGACGCCATGATTTGGCACTACTTAATTAGGTTCGACCAATTCTCTAACATTACGACATATATTCTGATCGCTTTATTTACCAAAAGTGGCTCCCACCCTGGGCAGGGAGGGGTGGATTCTTTACCGACAGCGAGTAAGGAAATAAGACGGGGCGGGTAGAAAGCGCGTAAAACTATAGGGTGCCCAAATAGCCACCTCACAATAGCGTCAGGATTCACACTACCCCTTCCGCCATCCCGACAAAAAAGTCGGGATGCCCCCTCCCTTGCGCACTATTGGGTAGTCCTGCAAGGTTTTCAAAACCTTGTAGGCTAGGGGCAGGCCTATAAAAAATTTAAAAAAGCGGCTCCCCACCCTGGATAGGGAGGGGTGGATTCTTTACCGACAACGAGTCGGAAAAGAAGACGGGGCGGGTAGAAAGCCCGTAAAATAGAGACTGCACTAATAGCCACATCACAACAGCCCAAGAATGCACACTACCCCTTCCGCCATCCCGACAAAAAGGTCGGAATGCCAGCTTCCCCTGCGCACTATTGGGTAGTCCTGCAAGGTTTTTAAAACCTTGTAGGCTAGGGCAGGCCAATAAAAAATTTAAAAAAGCGGCTCCCCACCCTGGACAGGGTGGGGTGGATTCTTTACCGACAACGAGTCGGAAAAGAAGACGGGGCGGGTAGAAAACCTGTAAAATAGTGATTGCACTAATAGCCATATCATAATAGCCCAAGAATGCACACTACCCCTCCCGCCATCCCGACAAAAAGGTCGGGATGCCCCCTCCCTTGCGCACTATTGGGTAGTCCTGCAAAGTTTTCAAAACCTTGTAGGACTATAGCACCTAGCTTAGTAAGACTTCCAGACAAATTAAAACGCGCTTACTCTATACCTACAAGGTTAAAAAAAACCTTGCAGGATTAGAACCAAGCTTACACCGGAAAACCAGATAAGCAATGATGACCTGACATCATACCTACAAGGTTTTCAAAACCTTGTAGGACTATAGCACCTAGCTTAGCAAGACTTCCCGACAAATTAAAACGCTCTTACTCCAATCCTACAAGGTTAAAAAAAACCTTGCAGGATTGGAACCAAGCTTACCCCGAAAAACTAGATAAGCAATGATGACCTGACAACATACCTCCAAGGTTTGACAAACCTTGGAAGGAGTAAGGCCAAAAAAGGATGCCACTGCAATTGCTAACGCAAAATCAATTTACAATCTCTCGGGTCAGTTCCTAAACCCGTCATTCAGGCAAAACTATTTATTCAACCGCGATTCAATTTTCATCACTCTCAGCAAGAAAAATACCTCTACATTTGTAGAATTAAAATATTTGCTCTATGTTTGTAGAGCAATAATCATTTTACAAATGAAACTATCAAAAACAGAAGAAGAATTAATGAACCACCTCTGGAAGCTGAACAAAGCTTTTATGAAGGATCTGTTGGAGGTCTATCCGGAACCCAAACCCGCCACCACAACTGTGGCTACCTTGTTAAAGCGAATGACGGACAAAGGCTTTGTTGGGTATAACTTGTTTGGAAACGCTAGACAATACTACCCTTTGGTAAAGAAAAAAGACTATTTCTCCAAGCACCTAAACGGACTCATTAAAACCTTTTTTAACGATAGCACCTCACAGTTTGCTTCCTTCTTTGCCAAAGAAACAGATTTGAGCAAGGAAGAACTGGAAGAATTAAGAAATTTGATCGATACAGAAATTAAAAATAAATAGCCATGTTGATCTATCTTTTAAAATTTAGTGCGTCTTTGGCCATACTCCTTCTATTTTACAAGTTGGTATTGGAACAGGTCCACATTCACCATTTTAAAAGATATTACCTATTATCTTCCTTTATAATCTCTCTTGCTATCCCGTTAATTACTTTCACCCAATACGTTACGGTTACTGTGGAACGCATGATGTTCGCTCAAAACCCTGAACACAGCGGTATCTATATAGAGGCACTTCCACATCCGGAGTCCAACATCCTCCCTATTTTGTTGTGGAGCCTATATGGTTTGGGCGTAGTCCTTTTTGCTCTTAAGTTTTTGGCCAATCTAAAATCCTTACTTAAGAGTATTAAAAATAATCCAAAACGCAAATCGGGACCTATCCATCACGTGTTGCTTCAAGAACTTATTGCTCCGCATACCTTTTTTAGCTATATTTTTTTCAACAAAAACAATTACGAAACCGAGAAAATTCCGCAAGAAGTTTTTTGGCACGAGGAAACACATGCATTACAAAAACACAGCTTGGATATCTTACTGTTGGAGCTGATTCAAATTGTCTTCTGGTTTCACCCTTTGGTCTATTGGGCAAAGCATTTAGCAAAACTGAACCACGAATTTTTAGCGGACCAAGCCGTTTTAAAAAGAGGAGCACGTATTGCCAACTATCAAAACTTGGTATTGGTATTCTCATCAAATGCCGTAACATCCCCTTTGGCAAACGCCATTCATTATTCATCAATCAAAAAACGAATCGTTATCATGAAAACACAGACATCAAAAAAAGCCATTTGGCTTAAAAGTTTATTGCTAATTCCATTAATGGCTCTCCTACTCTATAGTTTTAGCACCAAAGAAATTCTTGAAATTCAAAAAATCGAGACCATTACTATTGAGCGGGACTACCAACAAGAAACAATCGTAGAGGATATTGAACAGGAAAAAATTAACGATTTACGAAATCAAAATATTCCAACACAAGAAATTTCCATAGCTATAAACAAAAAGGGACAGCTGTTGGTCAATGTTGATATAGTTAAGATTGAAGACTTAAAATCACACCTACCAAAATACAACAAAGGCCTAACTAAAGAACAAAGAGAGCAAAGCGTTAGGGCCATTATTAGGGTAGAGAAAGAAACTCCGGATAATATTATAAAACAAGTAGATGCTATTTTAATGGACTATGGCGTAGCCACCATTGACATTAAAGGACCTTCAAAATTCCCGGATCAAGTTGGGGCCACCAAAACCGAAATAAAGGAATTCAACACCCTCGCCAAAAAATACAATGCACAACCCCAAGAAACAAGGGTTATTCCGTTAAAGGACCTAAAGAAATTAGAAACTATTTACGGGCGTATGAGCAATGAGCAAAAACAGCAGGCTCAGCCCTTTCCAGAATGCCCACCAGTTCCACAGGCTCCTGCTCCTGCTCCAAAGCTGGTTCCAACCGTAAAAAAAGGTGAGCCAAGTCCTATTCCACCAGTTCCAACACCGCCAAAGACAGAAACAAAAGTTGACCATGAAGAAGAGTTAGGAAACAATAATCATATCTCAAGAAAAGTGGTATCGAAAGCGAAAATAGTACCCGTTGTTAGCTCCGATTTCCCACCACCTCCTCCAACTATTGCAACCCACGTCAATACTGAAAACTATTCGAAAGAAGTGAAATATGCGATTAATACCTATTTAAAAAAAGCGAAAAGCTATAGGGCTGCAGTCTCCCGTTACCACAACGAGCACAAGGGTAGTATTGATGAACTAAAAAAAAAATATGTTGAAGTAATGCAATTTTACGATACGTATAAAAAATTGGCATATAAGGAAAATCATTACGTGCATCCGGTCCCATTATATAATGACCCTAATGGGGAATTTGGAAAACCAAATTCTACGCCAAACGTTGAAGAAGATAATATATCATCACCAACTTCTCAAAGTAGCACCGATCAAAATTTAAAGGCTATAAAAGAGCCTTTTTTATATTATGGACATTTGTACACTGTACCTCAACCACCAGCTCAAAAAAATCCAGATCCAGTGGAATATATAAAGGAATTGGCCGAAAAAGGTGCGACCTTTTATATTGGCCCCCATCAATATAAGACGGATGAAGCAATCGAATTAGTCAGAAATAGTAAAGATCCCAACATTGATGTAAGCGATTACCCTGTGGTTAAACTGGGAGGCTGTTGATCAATGGGACTTAAGTCTGTCCTACGAGGTTTTTAAAACCTTGCAGGACTATAATCATCAACCAACTGAGATACCTATGGGATTATGCAAACCTTGCAGGAGTAGATGCAAGCTGATAAAAAGCAAAAATATGCGGCTGCCACAGCTACGCAAAAATGAATTAACGATGACGCCCGGTTTTAGCAATATTCAAATAAAATAGATTCTTTCTGGACTATTCTATTTGACTTACCTGCCAAAAGCGGCTCCCCACCCTGGACAGGGAGGGGTGGATTCTTTTCCGACAGCAAGT
>NZ_JACLHY010000032.1 GCF_014397245.1 Arenibacter arenosicollis
ATGCACGGCCAACAAGAGATAACAATGAGAACATATAAATCACAAAAGCTCAACGGCACTATGGCCGTTGAGCTTAATTAACTATTTTTAATCCTATAAACCGTAACGGTTATTTAGGACTAGACATCAGCAAAAATTCAATTTTAAATATTCTTGTCCAAATAATCAGGAACACCATCGTTATTGGCATCTTTTATTTCATCCTTGGTAAGGATTCCGTCCCCATCATCATCGGTATCCAAATAATTTGGAATTCCATCCTGATCAGTATCATCGTTAAAAAGATTTCCGTCCTTATCTAAATCCTCCAGAATCGTATTTACACCATCCCGATCATGATCTGAGGTATTGGTCGCCAATAAGTTTACTTCAAACATTAGAGGGGCATAGGATGCTCCTGGAGCACTTCCACTGAAATAGGCAATTCCCGAGGGCATAAATATTAAACCTATACCACTTCCTGTTACGGTAAAAGTCCCATCCCCATTTTCAATAATTTCACCACCTGATTTAAATTTGGGCATTCCTTCCTTGAATCCTTTTATTACTCCCGAATTGCCGGAAACTCCAGACCCCTGCATATCAAACCATACCGGAGCACCAAGTCTACTGTCGAAAATAGTTTCATCCAAGCGCATTCCTTGATATTTTAGGTAAACAGAATCTACAGGAGTAGGATTTTCTCCAATACCCTCTCTTGCCACAACGTAATACAGGGTATGTTCTATATCCACTTCCCCAGCATCCAGTCCTAAATCACTCGAGGATATTTTTATCACCTGTGTTTTAGCATCTTCAAACAAGGATTTTTTGTCGGCATTGGCACCGGCAATGGTGTCTATTCTTATTCTTAGGTCGAAACCTTCATCAATAGGTTCCTCAAAATCTTCATAGTTATAAAAGTGTGTTTTTAAATAAGCTTGAATTTCAGCATCATTTTCCACTGCAACTTCACTTAGCAATCTTGGGGGTACCACTTCAATGTCATTGCCGTCGTCTTTTTTACAAGACCAGATAGCCACAAAAATTAAAGTAAGTAAAAGAATTCTCTTTATAGTCATTGATTTCTTATTTAAAGGGCGCAAGATACAATTTTCAACTATTTTTGTAGAAGACGTTAACAAAGATTTTCAATAGTTTATGCGAATTGACAAATACCTATGGAGCACCCGCTATTTTAAAACGCGGAACATAGCTACTGAAGCCTGTAAAAAGGGGCATATAAGAATCAATGACCAAGTGGTTAAACCATCAAGGGAAGTATATCCTTTGGACAAAGTGATTGTAAGAAAAAACCAAATTAATTACGAGTTTACGGTATTGGATGTTCCGCAAAGCAGGGTCGGCGCCAAACTGGTTGACATCTATCGAAAGGATACCACTCCCAAGGAAGCCTTTGAACACAAAGAGCTGTTGCAGTACTCCAAAGATTATTATCGGAAAAAAGGAGCAGGAAGACCTACAAAAAAGGATAGAAGGGACATAGATGGTTACTTGGATGACGAAGCTGAATAAGGATTTCTGGGAAAAAAAGTATAACCAAGAGGAATTGGGATGGGACATTGGTTACATTTCAACTCCACTGAAAGAGTACATTGACCAGTTGAAGGATAAAAATTTAAAAATCCTAATCCCTGGAGCCGGTAATGCATATGAACTGATATATCTGGTGGAAAAAGGCTTTTCCAATGTTTTTGTTATCGACATCGCCAAACAGCCATTGGAACACATAAAAAGAAGGATTCCCGATTTTCCTAACGATCAAATCCTGGAAGGTGATTTCTTTGATTTGGAATTGAATAATTTTGATTTAATCCTGGAACAAACTTTTTTTTGCGCCCTAGATCCGAGCCTGAGGACAGATTATGTACGTAAAATGAAACAACTTCTGAAACCCAATGGCAAATTGACAGGCCTTTTGTTTAATTTTCCGCTAACCGAATCCGGACCACCATTCGGAGGAAGCCTAGCTGAATACAAAGCCCTTTTTCAGAAGCATTTTAAAATCAAGATTTTGGAAACCGCACACAATTCCATAAAACCGAGAGCGGATAAGGAACTCTTTTTTATATTTGAATCTAAATAGAAATGACTATGTCCAATAGAATATTATCCCATGACCAGATACAGCATAAGATAAAACGCATTGCCTATCAGATTTATGAGGCCAATGTAGATGAACCAGAAATTATTATTGCCGGGATTGAAGGTGGGGGATTGAATTTCGCCAAAAAGATACAGGCCGTACTCCAGAAAATAACAGAGGCCAACATCATTTTATGCAAAGTAATCATGGACAAGTCCAACCCTTTGGCCAGTGGTGTTAAGACCTCCATCCCAGAATCGGAATACGCCAATAAATCCGTAGTCTTGGTAGACGACGTACTTAATTCCGGGACAACTTTAATATATGGAGTCCATCATTTTTTACGTGTGCCCTTAAAACAGCTTAAAACAGCCGTATTGGTGAATAGAAATCACAAGAAATATCCGGTAAAAGCAGATTATAAGGGAATATCCCTATCCACATCACTCCAAGAACACATAAATGTGGAATTCAAGGCCAAAAACGATTCGGTTTATTTAACCGAGTAATTGTTGTATTTCGGTAACTAATGTCTCAGGGACCTTATCATCACATTCAATAATATGATTAGCCTTAAGATAATAGTTATTTCGTTCAAATAAATGCTTTCCAATAAATTCTGGTAGATCCCCATCATCTATATTTTTGATCAAGGGTCTATGGTCTTTTTCCTTAATTAGTCTTTTCACAAGACCGGGAATGGAGATTTTTAAATAAAAAACATAATCTGCCAAGGCCAACATGGTCTCCATATTTCCAGAATAACAAGGTGTACCACCACCAGTAGAAAGAATAAAATTGTTCTTTTGGGACAAAACATCATTTAAATATTCATGTTCCTTTTTCCTAAAAAAGATTTCGCCTTTCCCAATAAATATATTCGAAATGGTGTCGCCCAGACCTTCCTCAATAACTTCATCCAAGTCTAAAAAACTTATTTCCAATTCCTTAGCCAACAATTTACCAATTGTGGTCTTACCACTACCCATATACCCAACCAATACAATTTTCACGTCCTAATTTTTTGTAAAATTGGGCTAATTTGGTGGTAATTCAAAAAAAAAAAAAAAAATCTCAAAAAGGCCTTGCAAAACAAACAAATGATCTTATATTTGCACCCGCAAACAGCAATAGTTTGCTACTCATTATGACCTGGTAGCTCAGTTGGTAGAGCATCTCCCTTTTAAGGAGAGGGTCCTGGGTTCGAGCCCCAGCCCGGTCACAAAAAAGTTAAGTCTCGTACTTAACTTTTTTTGTTTAAAATAGTTTCGAATTACCTAAATTTAGAGACTATTTACAAACACATAAAGGTCTTTTAAGTGAATTTTTAGGCCCACGTGGTGAAATTGGTAGACACGCCACCTTGAGGGGGTGGTGTTCGCAAGGACGTGCTAGTTCGAATCTAGTCGTGGGCACCAAAAACCGTTGACTTCTTACTGATAGTCAACGGTTTTTTTATTTCTCAAAACTTTGTATCCGAAGTACCAATACTATTTAATAAATGGATTTGTATTACTATCTTGAAAATAAACCTTATTTTCATAATCGGCCATATTTACAAAAAACATATCAATTAATTTACAGAATTACCTATGGGTGAAAAAGTTATCATAATCGGATCGGGATTTTCGTCACTTTCAGCATCGTGCTATTTGGCAAAACAGGGTTATGATGTATCCATATATGAGAAAAACAATACCGTTGGTGGCCGGGCGAGGCAATTTGTCCGAGATGGGTTTACTTTTGATATGGGCCCTAGCTGGTATTGGATGCCCGATATATTTGAACGCTTTTTCAATGATTTCGGAAAAAAGACCTCCGACTTCTATCAATTGGACAAGTTAGATCCTGCCTATAAAATTTTCTTTTCGGACGATATTATTACTATTGGGGATAGTATGGATAAAATATGTGATGAATTTGAACGAATAGAAAAAGGGAGCGCAAAACCTCTACGGAAGTTTATTAAAAAAGCACAGGAAAATTATGAAATTGCCATTCATAAAATAGTGCTGCGCCCAGGTCTTTCCCCTTTGGAATTAGTGAGTAAGGATACGGTACTTCGACTGGATCAGTTCTTTAAATCCATTAGCCACGATGTTCGCAAAAAATTTAAGAATCCAAAATTAATATCTACGCTGGAATTTCCAGTATTGTTCTTAGGCGCCAAACCCAACAAAACCCCGTCTTTCTACAGTTTTATGAATTTTGCGGATTTTGGGCTGGGCACTTGGCATCCCAAAGGTGGCATGTATCAAGTAATTAGGGCCATGGAGCAATTGGCCTTGGAATTGGGAGTCAAAATTTACACCGATCATGCGGTAACAAAAATTGAAGTAACCAAGGGTTTAGCCACCGGAATTAGTATAGACGGAAAGCATATAAATGCAGATGTTGTGCTCAGCGGCGCCGATTATCATCATTCCGAAACGCTACTGGAAACCCAATTTCGTCAATATTCCGAAGGCTATTGGAACAAAAAGACTTTCGCCCCGTCCTCACTATTATTTTATGTGGGATTTGATAAAAAACTACAAAATGTTTCTCACCACAACCTATTTTTCGATACCAGCTTTGAACAACACGCCATTGAAATATATGATGACCCCAAGTGGCCCGAAGCTCCCCTCTTCTATGCCAATTTTCCTTCGATTACAGATTCCAGCATGGCGCCGAAAGGTTGTGAAACAGGCTTTTTTTTAATTCCAATCGCCCCTGATTTAGAGGATAACCAACAATTGCGAAATAAGTATTTTAATATTATTTTGGACCGGGTTCAAAAACTTACCTACCAAAAAGTAGAAAATAATATCCTTTTTAAGGAGGACTTTTGCGTCAATGATTTTGTAGAACAATACAATTCCTATAAGGGAAATGCCTATGGCATGGCTAATACACTAATGCAAACAGCTTTTCTTAGACCCAAATTACATAGTAAAAAGGTAAAGAATCTCTTTTTTACGGGCCAGCTTACCGTACCTGGTCCAGGTGTGCCGCCAGCCCTAATTTCTGGGAAATTGGTATCGGAACTTATTATTAACTATCAGAAAACTTAGATATGAAGTCAATTTTTGATATTGTTTCCCTGGAATGCAGTAAGCTCGTCACCGAACATTACAGCACCTCCTTTTCCTTGGCCACAAAAATGCTTGCTCCTTCCATTAGAGGAGATATCTATAACATTTATGGCTTTGTGCGGTTTGCTGATGAAATTGTGGACAGCTTTCACAACTACGATAAATTGTATTTATTGGATAAATTTGAGACGGATTTGAAGGATGCCTTAGATCAAAAAATAAGCCTTAACCCCATTCTTAATTCGTTTCAGCATACTTTTTATAAATATGACATTCCACTACATCTAGTAACCTCATTTATGAAGAGTATGAGGATGGATTTGGAAAAAACCGTTCGTCTTACAGAAAACCAGTATCAACAATATATTTACGGCTCCGCAGACGTTGTTGGATTAATGTGCTTAACGGTATTTGTAAAGGGAGACAAGGAAGCCTATGAAATACTGAAGCCATCCGCAATGGCCTTGGGATCGGCTTTTCAGAAAGTAAATTTTTTAAGGGATCTAAAGACTGATTTTGAGGATTTGAACAGATCTTATTTCCCAAACACTAACTTGAACGAACTAACCGAGGATGCCAAAAACAAAATTGTAAACGAAATAAAATCAGATTTTAAGTTGGGGTATTCAGGAATACTAAACCTGCCCAATGAGGCCAAGTTTGGAGTTTACACAGCCTATAGATACTATTATAAGTTATTGAATAAATTACAGAAAACCCCTTCTAGAAAGATTAAGAGCACTCGAATACGGGTTTCAAATCCACAAAAATTTAGTTTGTTGGTAAAATCGTATATTAATTATAAATTAAAACTGGTTTAGGATGAAAATGTTGATTTGGATTTTAATTTTCTTTGCGACCTTTTCCTTCATGGAGTTTATGGCCTGGTTTACCCATAAATTTATTATGCACGGTTTCTTATGGTCCCTACACAAGGACCACCATAAAAAGGACCACGATTCTTGGTTTGAAAGAAACGATGCCTTTTTCTTATTCTATGCTGCTGTAAGTATTACTTTCTTTTGGCTTGGTTCCCAAACCGAATTCTGGTATGGATGGCCATTAGGTTTTGGTATATTGGCCTATGGAATTGCCTACTTTTTTGTTCATGATATCTTTATACACCAAAGGTTCAAAATTTTCAGAAACGCCAATAATTGGTATGCCAAAGGAGTTAGGAGAGCACACAAGATGCATCACAAACATTTAGGGAAAGAAGAAGGTGAATGCTTTGGAATGTTATTTGTGCCCTTTAAGTATTTCCAGAAAAAAGAAAAACTACAATAGGACATTTAAGTACTATTCTTTCAACAACTCATCAATAAGCGCCCTCGTTTTACTACTATTCCAATCTGCAGCGCCGGTCTCGGCCACAATTATTTTGCCGTCCCTATCAATAATATATGTAGTGGGTAGCAGCTTGGAGCGAAGCATTTTCGGAGGCTCGAAAGATGGGAAGTAAATAGGTATATCCAAATCTTTCCTTTCTAAAAAGCTTACCACCTTTTGGCGATCCTCAGAAGTTACGAACATAAAGACAACCTTATTGCCATAATCGTTATAGAGCTCCTGCAAACTAGGCATTTCCGCTACACATGGAGGACACCAGGTAGCCCAAAAATTTACAAGGATTATTTTGTCCTTTTGATCTTCAAAATTGAATGTGCCGTTTTCCAGATCCGTTAATTTCCACTGGTAGGTGTCCAATGGCACCTGCATTCCCTCCTTAACCTTGGCGGCACTAGAGGACAGCAATCTACTGGCAATAACCTTTACCTTAAAACCTATTGGAGTAAACAACAGAATTAGAATCCCCAAAATAAAAATACCGTTGACAATCCATTTCTTTTTAGGTACCATAGGTTTTTATTTATTTGCTAATAAGGTCGTTTAAAATAGCCTTCACCTTATCATTATCCCAATCTGCAACTCCCTCCTTGCTTATTACAATCCTACCGTCCTTATCCAACAAGTAGGACCGCGGTGGTTTAGACCCGTCTACGGGCATGGGATCTCCTACTATGGAGTAGGTAACTGGGAAAGTAAAGCCATGGTCGGACATAAATTTCTCTACGGGCTCCCTTTCTTCATTGGTAATGATGTAAAAATCTATCTTATCCTTGTAATCGTCGTATAATTTTTGAATACTTTCAACTTCTGCCTCACTGGGAATATTCCAGGATCTCCAAAAATTAATAAACACGACACGTCCTTTGGATCTATTAAAATTGAAAAAGTTCCAATTGGCGTCCTTTAATTTCCAATCGTAATTAGTTATTTGCCCCCTATTAATTTCTTTGGTTACCTCAGGTGAAAAAGAAAACCATTTATTTAATAACACCTTGCTATAATCGCCCAAAGGCGTTACAAAAAAAGATAAAATTAAAGCCATTACGGCAATGTTCAAAACTGTTTTTTTGCGAATTTTCATTTAATTTAATCTTTTGTCAAAACTAAAAAACTCCTGATGAATATCAGGAGTTTTTATAAAGTATTTACAGCATTAAATTAGGCCGCGTTCTCCCTTTTTATAACGTTAAGGGCGGAGCCTTCATTAAACCATTCTATCTGTGATTGGTTGTATGTATGATTTAATTTAATAGTGTCTTTACTGCCGTCTTTATGTACCAATTCCAAGGTAATTTGCTTTTCTGGAGCAAAATCCTTTATATCCACAAAGTTGAAGGTATCATCTTCCTGAATTAAGTCATAATCGTTTTCATTGGCAAATGTTAGACCAAGCATACCCTGTTTCTTGAGGTTGGTTTCATGAATCCTTGCAAAAGACTTAACAATTACCACAGCAACTCCTAAATGTCTTGGCTGCATGGCTGCATGTTCACGTGAAGATCCCTCTCCATAGTTATGATCTCCCACAACTACGGTTTTTATTCCGGCAGCTTTGTAGGCCCTTTGTGCATCTGGCACACCTACATATTCTCCAGTGAGCTGATTCTTTACAAAATTTGTTTTCTTATTGAATGCATTTACCGCTCCAATTAGGGTATTATTGGCAATATTATCCAAATGCCCTCTAAAACGTAACCAAGGACCTGCCATGGAAATATGATCTGTAGTACATTTACCAAAGGCCTTGATCAACAATTTAGCTCCCTGCAAGCTTTCAGGCTTAATTGGAGTAAATGGATCCAGCAATTGCAAACGCTCAGATTTAACATCTACCTTTACCACAACACCGGAACCGTCTTCCATTGGCGCCAAATAACCTGCATCTTCCACTTCAAACCCTTTTGGAGGCAATTCAATTCCCAATGGCTCGTCCAATTTCACTTCTTGTCCATCTTCATTGATCAAAGTGTCGTTCATTGGATCAAAATCCAATCTACCTGAAATTGCAATGGCAGCCACCATTTCCGGTGAACCTACGAACGCATGGGTATTTGGATTTCCATCCGCCCTTTTGGAAAAGTTACGGTTAAAGGAATGAACTATGGTATTCTTTTCATCCCCTTTAAGATCACTACGATCCCATTGACCGATACAAGGTCCACAAGCGTTGGTAAATACCGTTGCTCCCAAATTTTCGAATATCTGCAATAAACCATCACGTTCCGCAGTGAATCTAATTTGCTCTGATCCTGGGTTAATACCAAAATCCGATTTTGGTTTTATTTTTTTATCAACCGCCTGTTGTGCTATGGAGGCTGCCCTAGTTAAATCCTCATAAGAGGAATTGGTACATGAGCCTATTAAGCCCCAATCCACTTTCATTGGCCATCCATTAGCTCTTGCTTTTTCTCCCAACTCTCCTACCGGTGTGGCTAAATCAGGGGTAAATGGACCATTTAGATGTGGTCTAAGCGTGTTCAAATCTATTTCTATAATTTCATCAAAGTATTTTTCTGGATTGGCATACACCTCAGGGTCTGCCGTTAAATAACCCTTAACAGCATTTGCCGCATCTGCTACATCGTTTCTGTCCGTAGCCCTTAAATACCTTTCCATAGAAGCATCGTAACCAAAGGTAGAGGTAGTGGCACCCACTTCTGCACCCATGTTACATATGGTGCCTTTACCGGTACATGAAAGATTTTTGGCCCCTTCACCGAAATATTCTATAATAGCTCCTGTACCTCCTTTAACAGTTAGGATACCGGCCACTTTTAAAATTACATCCTTGGCTGATGTCCAACCAGAGATATTACCCGTTAATTTTACACCTATCAATTTAGGGAACTTCAATTCCCAAGCCATTCCGGCCATCACATCCACAGCATCAGCTCCACCAACACCTATAGCAACCATTCCAAGTCCGCCAGCGTTTACCGTGTGTGAGTCGGTTCCTATCATCATTCCTCCTGGAAATGCATAATTTTCAAGAACTACCTGGTGAATTATACCTGCACCTGGCTTCCAAAAACCAATTCCGTACTTATTGGATACTGATTCTAAAAAATTAAAGACTTCGGCACTTGAAGTATTGGCCACTTTTAAATCTGCCACAGCACCACTTTTGGCCTGTATGAGGTGATCACAATGCACAGTGGTAGGTACTGCCACTTTTGGTTTCCCAGCTTGCATAAATTGCAACAACGCCATTTGGGCAGTAGCATCTTGACAGGCGATTCGATCTGGTGCGAAATCAACATAGTCCTTACCTCTTCTAAATGCTTTGCTAGGATTGCCTTCCCATAGGTGGGAATACAAAATTTTCTCTGAAAGGGTTAAAGGTTTGCCAACAATTTCACGTGCCTTATCAACACGTTCAGACATGTTAGCATACACCTTTTTAATCATATCAATATCGAATGCCATTATCTATAAAATTTTAGTTTAAGTTATTCTTCAAAATTAAGAAAATACCTTACGTTTATAAAACTTTTAAACCAAGAATACCCCAAGAATACGCCAAATTTATGTAATTGTAAAAAAGAATGCCCTAATTGGAATGGAAATGCAATAAATTACACATTTTTAGGCCTACGAAAAGTAAAACATCCTTGCATATTTGGCTTAGCTATAAAAGCTTGAGGATAATATCCTCCTCGGAAATTCCTTCGGCCTCGGCCTTATAATTTTTTATAATACGATGTCTTAGGATACCTAAGGACACCGCTTTGACATCTTCGATATCCGGTGAAAATTTGCCATTTACAGCGGCATGGGCTTTTGCACCCATTATTAAATTTTGGGATGCCCTGGGACCTGCTCCCCAATCTACAAATTGCTTGACAAATTCGGATGCACCCTCCTGATTTGGTCTTGTACTATTCACCAATTTCACAGCATATTCCACCACATTATCGGGCACTGGGATCCTACGCACCAAATGTTGTATATCCAATATCTCTTTAGGTGTAAACAAAGGAACAATTTCCGGCTGAAAGTCGGAGGTTGTTTCCTTTACAACCTTGATCTCTTCTTCAATAGAAGGATATTTTAGTTCTATAGCGAACATAAAGCGATCCAGTTGCGCTTCGGGCAATGGATACGTGCCTTCCTGTTCAATCGGATTTTGGGTTGCCAAAACAAAATACGGCAAATCCAACTTATATTGATTACCTGCTATGGTTACCGCTCTCTCCTGCATAGCTTCCAGCAATGCTGCTTGGGTTTTGGGGGGAGTACGGTTAATTTCATCTGCCAAAATTATATTGGAAAAAATAGGCCCTTTTATAAACTTGAAGTTTCTATTTTGATCCAATACCTCGCTCCCTAAAATGTCGCTCGGCATAAGATCGGGAGTAAACTGAATTCTTTTAAAGCCCAATCCCAAGGCAGACGCAATGGTATTCACCATAAGGGTCTTGGCCAAACCAGGTACTCCAATTAGCAGGGAGTGCCCTCCAGTGTATATTGAGAGCAGTACTTGATCTACCACCTCCTCCTGACCAGTAATGATCTTGGCTATTTCTTGTTTAAGTTCCTTGTTTTTCTCAACCAGATTTTTAATAGCAGTTACATCTGACATGCACTTAATCCTTTATCCAATTATTTGCAAAATCACAGTCCTTGTTTCCTGCATTAACACTTACATAAGTGTCTTCAATATGGTCGTCCATCCATTTCTTAATGGCATTATACTGTTTTTCCCTAAGGGCCAGTTCCTGAATTTTTATGTAATCCTTGGCAAAATTGGCAACATGCTCGTCATACCGGTTGGTAATTTTCATAATCTTGTACTTTGGACCACCACCTCTGGGGTCGTTCTCCAAAATAGGCTTCGAAATTTCATTATCCTTAATATCCCTTACCTGATTGTACAGTGAAGGTTCCATTTTTGTAAGTTCAAAACGAGAGCTATAGTCCTGAGGGTTTCTTAATAAACCGCCATCAAACTTGGTTTCCTTTTCATCTGAAAAATTCAATGCGGCAGCCGCAAAGGTAAATTTACCGTCCAAAACACCTTGTCTTATGCTATCTAATTCCTTACGCGCATTGTCCAATTCCTTTTGGGATATCTCCGGTGATATAAGTATATGTCTTAGATCCAGCTCCTGACCCCTTATTTTTTCGACAAAAATAATATGAAAACCAAAAGGGGTTTCAAAAGGATCTGATATTTCCCCTTCCCTTAAACTAAAGGCCACATCCTTAAACTCCTTAACAAATGGAGTTTCACGGGTCATACTGTAGAATCCACCTTTGGATTTTGACCCTGGATCTTGGGAATACAAAATGGCCTTCACGCTAAAACTGGCGTCGTTCTCCTCTATATCGGCCTTAATACCGTTTAGTTTGTCTATTACCTTTTGTTTCTCTTCATCCGTAGCTTTAGGTTCCTTTACAATCTGCGCAATTTCCAACTCCGCTCCAAAAACTGGTCTTTCATCCTCTGGTATCTTATTAAAAAATTGCCTAACCTCCTCCGGGGTAATTTCTATTTCCGAAACGATTTTATTTTGCATTTTTTCGGATAACATTCTCAGCTTGTTAATCTTGTACAGGTCTTCACGAAAACTGGCTTCATCGTCTTTTTTATAATACCTCAACACCTTTTCCATAGAACCGATCTGTGACACCAATTGTTGCAACTGTCGATCCCCTTGCGAATTTACCTCATCATCAGAAACCAAAATACTATCTTGAACTGCCTGATGGGCGTATAAGCGATCCTCCATCAACTTGCCTAAAAGACCACATCTTGTTACATCAGCAGTGGAGGCACCTTGACTTTTAAGATCTATCAAAGTTTTTTCAATATCCGATTCAAGAATTACATAGTCGCCCACTACAGCAGCAATTCCGTCTAATTTTATCCTTTCAAAATTATTTACAGAATCATTTTTGGTAATCATCGATTCCTCAACAATTACTTCCTGCGGCTCAACTTGGGTATCTGGGAGTTTATCACTTTCTTGTGCACTTACAATCCCCGTCAATAATAAAATAGATAGGGAAAAACTTGTTTTAATTACCTTGTTCATAAACTTCAAATTCTTTTTCTTTAATAGCTTCATCCATTAACTCTACTTCCAATTTTTTCATATAATCCAACTTTCTTCTATTTAAAAGCAGTTGTTTAATGGTCGGTTCAATATAAGGAAGAGGAGCAACATCGTTGATCTCCAACAAATCGTTTACCTCTGCCAAATATACCCCTAAAGAGTCCTGTAATTCAAAAAATTGTGATTTTTTTAAGTACTTATCCTGATTTTCAGGGGTTAAAGGAGTAATTTCTTCCATTACCCGAAAAACACTTACCCATATGGAATCATTAAAATTAACCTTTCGGAATTGTACACTAATGGAATCCAAATAACGTTTATCCTCTTCTTTGAAATTTTTTAATTTTTTAGCTACCAGATCCTTATCCAAATATTGTATTGGCAATTCCACAAATCTTAATTGCATTATCCTCTCCTTCAACTTGAAATTTTCTTTTTCACGCTCATAAAATTCGGTAAGCTGAGCCTTACTAATAGCAGTGTCATGGGATTTCAAGACCAAAGCTTCCTTATAGGCCCCTGTATACAAATCCGTTCTGTAATTGGAAACCAATTGTTCAAAAAGTTCCAGCTTATCCTCGGGCAGGTTTATTTTGGCCTTGGACAGTAACAATTGTTTATACGCCCAATTATTAATATAATTATTGACTAAAGAGGTACTATCCGCTTTGGACATATTGGCCAAAAGCAGTGCTTTCAAATCCTCTTTGTACAAATAAGTCTCTCCTACCCTAGCTACAGGAATTTTGTCTTCCTTTCCCTTAAAAAGAGAATCACAAGATATAAAAGTACAGAGCAATATTGCACTCACTAAGAATCTTGGAATATTTACCTGCTTAATTTTACAAAAATCCATTCCGCAAATTTAGCAATTAAGCCGCATTATGCAAGTTCTCTTTTTTTAATAAAACTGCCTTGCATTTAACCTATGGTTTACCGCAGATGTTATTCCTTTTATTATTAATTTTATTCAATGGAAGACAGACAAATAAAACTAATTTGGGATTTTAGGGGTGAATCTGCCCAGAATACGGCCAAGCACCATAAAATACATCTTGAAGAATATATTTTGGTCCAAAAATTAAAGTTGAACATAACAGGGAATTTGACTATAAATGATATGCATGCCATTGCATATCTTGTTGTAACCGAATCTGAAATGATTTTTGTTAGGGATGCCCTAAAACCACACCGAGGAGAAGTGTACACCGCCAAGGAATAGCTTATAATACCTAAACCAAACCTATGGCCAAAAGATATGTTTTTTTCCTTTCAGTATTAGCGTCTTTACTTTTTTCATGCCGCCCCCATATTGAACAGCCAGATTTTTTGACGGTGGCCTTATCCTCCACCAATTCTAAAATAAAACGAGTAATGGATAGCGTGGCGCAATATGAGTTACAAGTAAGATATACTCAGATTCAAAGGATAAAGGACAGTGTTGTCTTCACGGATTACAATTATCAGATCAATGACAGTAATTATTTCTACCCTGCAAGCACCGTCAAAATTTTAACGGCATTGTTGACCCTAGAAAAATTGAACGAAATGGATTCTCTGGACCTTTACACCCAGTTTTATGTTGAGGGCGACTCCTTGGAAACTACATTTGCCAATGAGATATCAAAAATTTTTGCTGTAAGTGACAATGAGGCCAACAACCGATTGTTCGAATTTTTAGGTCAGGACCGTATAAATAAAAGTTTAAAGGACAAGGACTTAGCCCCTGTACGAATCTCTCATCGACTTTCAACGGAAAATGCCTTTGAAGTAACTACAAAGCCACTGATTATTTACCTAAACGACACTACCGTAACTTTGTTGGGGCCAAGCACTAATAGGCCTGCCAAACCTTTATTATTAAAAGGAATAAAAAAAGGGGCAGGCTACTACGAAGAGAACACCTTAGCGAACGAATCATTTGATTTTAGTTTAAAAAATTATTTCCCTCTTAGCACTCAAAACGAAGTGTTGAAAAGGATAATTTTTCCCGAACAGTTTTCAAAAAATGAACAATTTAACCTGAGCGAGGACCAATATGAGTTCCTACTGAAGGCGATGTCCGACCTGCCTAAAAATATTGGCTATGATGAAATGGATTATTATGACGGCTATGGTAAGTTTTTTATGTTCGGCGATACGAAGGACACTATTCCCCAATATCTTAAAATTTATAATAAAGTTGGTAATGCCTATGGCACAATTACGGATTGCGCCTATATAACGGATAGTAAAAACAATATTGAATTCATGCTAAATGCCACACTTCTGGTAAACAAGGATGGAATTTTCAACGACAACAAATACGAATATGAAGAAATTGGACTTCCCTTTTTAGCACAATTGGGACGTGAAATTTACAATCTGGAAGTAGCACAAAAACAACTGAAATGAGCACATTGAGTTTCGATTCCTTTACCAAAAAAATATACATCAAAACCAATTTGGAAAAACTTTATTGGTCTTGGTGCACCGCAGATGGGATTACCTCCTGGTTTTTAAGCAATGCCACCTATACTTCTACCAATGGTCGTATGAAATCAGGGAGCGCCAAGATTGCTAAAGGAGACAGCTATATCTGGGAATGGCATAATTGGGATGGACATGAGAAAGGGAAAGTAATCCAAGCTAACGGAAAAGACTTTTTTGAAATTACTTTTGCCGATGTATGCCAAGTAGCCATTTCCATGGAGGAGCAGGGAGATTTTGTACTGCTCACCCTAAAACAATACAACATTCCCACTGATGACAAAAGCAAATTAAACATACATTATGGGTGTAGCAATGGTTGGACATTCTGGCTGGCCAACCTAAAAGCCTATTTGGAGCATGGTGTTCTATTGAATGAGACAAAATTTGACCTAAGAGACATACCCCTTGCCGGATTTGAATTTGTAAATATGTAGCACTATTTTATTTCCTTTTACAGACACTAACAATTCTCACTATTCCCTATTTTTGTTCCTTTTTTCAAAATGATAACAAAACCTCGGATTGCCCTACTTGTTGGAATTATCTGTATTTCCATTTTTCCGATTTTAGTGAAACTGAACTACACTCCTGGGCTTATTTCCGCCTTCTATAGAATGGCCATTGCCTTGGCCATAATTCTACCCTACGCCATAATAACAAAACAATTGGAAATTCCGAAAGGAAGTACATTTTTCCTAGCCCTTCTATGTGGTATATGTTTTGGTTCCGATGTTGCCGTATGGAATATTGCAATTCAAAAATCCACGGCAACGCAAGCGTCCTTATTAACCAACCTATCACCGGTATGGGTTGGGATTGGCACATTTTTGTTTTTAAAACCCAAGCCTTCCAGAAACTTTTGGATAGGTACCGCCATTGCTTTAATAGGGATGATTACTTTAGTAGGGTTTCAATTCTTCGCCCAACTTTCTTTTGATATTGGTTTTAGTTTTGGGGTACTGTCCGGTATTTTCTATGCCATTTATATTTTGATTAGCAAAAAAGTCTTAAGCAAGATTTCCATTGTAAACTTTATGACACTAAGCTTAATATCTTCTTCCCTCTTTTTAGGGGTCATATCGTGGTTGTTGGGCGAGCCTTTTAACGGCTTCACCGATATTGGATGGTTTGTACTGTTGATCCAAGGAGTAGTTTGTCATTTATTGGCCTGGACGCTAATCAGCTATTCCACCCAACATATGAGAGCTACAAGAGTTTCCCTGAGCCTTTTGGCCCAAGCCATATTGGCTGCATTATTGGCTTGGGTATTTCTAAATGAGGTAATTACCTTACATATGATCCTAGGGGGAATTATTTTACTTTTCGGAATCAGAATTACCTTTTATGACAAGCCTCTTTATATATGGGAAAGGAATAAGATTAAACTCCCGCCTCTTTAATTACTTTTAAGGTCTTTTGAAGTCCGGTCTTGGCTACCTCCAACAAATCCATGCCGTAGTATTCCGGGTTGTATAATTCCAAGGAGATACATCCACTGTACCCTGTATGTTTCAGGTCTTTCAGAATTTGTGGCAGCGGTAATATTCCATCGCCTGGAAAAACACGATGTTTGTCTTCCATATCTTTTAACTCCATGCCTTTGGGTGCATCGTTAAACTGAAAAATAGCAAAAATATCACCATTTAAAAGTTTTAAGCCGTCAAATCCTCCCTCAGAAATATACATGTGATAAACGTCCGGTATTATTTTCGCTTTCGGGTGATTTGCATCCAAGGCTACAGCGGTTGCCTGACCCATGGTCTTGAGAGGGAACATCTTTACAAATACCATAGCCGGTATTACATTATACTCCTTTATTCCTATTTCCAGTAATCTTCGATAGCAGGACGCCACAAAGTGAGGGTCATAATTTTCCCCAACCTGATTAGGTATAGCCTGTACATAGGTACAGCCTATTTCAGATGCCATTCTCATTCTGTTTTTTGTTGCTGGTAAGGATTTTTGAAATTCATCCTCATTCTTTGGGATACAACCCCAAAGCCCTATCATGCTAGGCACGAACAAACCTGCTTGTTTTATCTTGGCGCCCAACTTTTTAAGATCTCCACCATTTTTCTCGTATTCCTCCAAATCGCTATCCCAAGGTTCAATAGCATCATAACCCGCTGCTATGGCAATCTCCACCTTCTTTTCCAATCCCTTGACAGGTCTTATGGTCGCTGTATCCAAACAGATGGGCCATGGACTCTGTCCGTTTTGATATCTTTTTTCTTTTTTGGAAATTCCCAATGGCAAGGCATTAGCCATTGAGAGTGTTGCAACACCAGCTGTGGCTGCGCCTGTAATAAATAATCTGCGATTCATATTTTTGTCTGTTAACGGACTAAAAATATAAAAAATAGTGAAGCATAACTTTTTAAAGTACAATTAACCCATTGTACCTATCTAAAACTGAAATAACAACCTGTAAAAAACAGTCCAGGGATTACTTGTGATTGCCACAACACCTACCTAAACCAAAACCCGCTATAGCTGAACCGGTTCACCATAAAGATCAAAATCGGCGGCCTCAAAAATGTTTAGATTCACGAACTCCCCTACTTTTAAATAATGCTTTGCGGCATCTACCAACACTTCATTATCCACATCTGGGGAATCGAACTCAGATCTCCCTACAAAATATTTACCCTCCTTACGGTCTATGATACAACGCAGTGTCTTACCTACTTTTTCTTGGTTCAACTCCCATGAAATCTGCGACTGTAGTTCCATAATCTCCGATGCCCTTTGTTGTTTTACTTCCTCGGGAACGTCGTCTATAAGATTAAAGGCATGGGTATTCTCTTCATGGCTATACGTAAAACAGCCCAATCTTTCGAAACGCATCTCTTCCACCCAACTCTTCAAAGTTTGAAAATCTTCCTCTGTCTCCCCAGGGTAACCCACTATCAAGGTGGTCCTGATCGTCATTTCGGGAACCGCAGCCCTAAAATCCTGAAGTAATTTAGTTGTTTTGGCCTGAGTAGTTCCGCGACGCATACTTTTCAATATGGCATCTGAAATGTGCTGTAATGGAATATCCAAGTAATTACAAACTTTTGGTTCACGCTTCATCACCTCCAAAACATCCATAGGAAAGCCGGTTGGAAAAGCATAATGCAATCTGATCCATTCTATGCCATCCACTTTCACCAACTCATTTAGCAATTCCGCCAAATTTCTTTTCTTATAAAGATCAAGTCCGTAATAGGTAAGGTCCTGTGCAATAAGGATCAATTCCTTAACCCCTTTGGCCGCTAACTTATTGGCTTCAGTAACAAGATCTTCTATAGGCGTACTCCTGTGCTTACCTCGCATTATAGGAATGGCACAAAAGGAACATGGACGATCACAACCTTCTGCAATTTTTAAATACGCATAATTTTTAGGGGTTGTCGTTAAACGCTCCCCAATAAGCTCGTGCTTGTAATCCGCTCCCAGGGCCTTTAACAAATTAGGCAATTCACTGGTCCCAAAATATTCATCCACATCAGGAATCTCTTTTTGAAGATCCGGTTTATAACGCTCACTTAAACAGCCTGTAACAAACACCTTGTCCACTTCACCAGCTTCCTTTTTTTGAACGTATTCCAAAATGGTATTTACACTCTCCTCCTTGGCATTGGCAATAAAACCACAAGTGTTTATCACTACAACATTACCTTCCTCCTCATGTACAACCTCCTTGTTATTGGCCCTTAATTGACCCATCAACACCTCCGAATCGTAAACATTCTTGGAACATCCCAAGGTTACTACATTGATCCTATTCTTCTTAAGTGACTTAGTACGCATATTTTTCAAATAAAGTGCAAAAGTACAACTTGAAAAAAGATTGTAGTCCCATTATATCTTTTTTTATTTTTTTAACGTTAAACCTATATAACCACTTGAACTCTAAGCTATAAAGTCTTATGAAAATCCGCTTTCTTATTACCTATTTGTTTGCAATTTGCTTCGTAATGGGATGTTCAAAGGGCAGTGATGATGAAGTGCCCATTCCACCTGAAGAGGAAATGTATTTTCCCCCATTGAATTCGGAGGAATGGAAAACCGTATCGCTTGAGGAATTGGAATGGAATTCCAGTGGAGAACAGCCACTTTACGACTTCCTTGAAACCAATAACACCGATGCTTTTATTCTTTTGAAGGATGGGAAAATTGTTTTGGAGAAATATTTTGGAAGCTTTAGCGCTTCTAAAAACCACACTTGGAACTCGGCCGCAAAAACTTTGACCGCATTTACGGTAGGAATTGCCCAACAGGAAGGTTTACTATCCATAAACAATGCCTCCTCGGATTATATGGGAACAGGCTGGTCTACCCTTAGTCCCGAACAGGAGCAACAGATTACCGTAAACAATCACCTTACCATGACTACCGGCCTGGATTTCACTGGTGAAAACAGCTTCTGTACCGATAAGGAATGTTTAATATACAAGGATGACCCCAACACATTTTGGTATTACCACAATGCCGCCTATACACTTTTGGACAATATTGTTAGTGGTGCTGTTCAGCAAGATTTCAAGGATTACTTTAATGAGAAGGTGCGAAACAAAATAGGGATGCAAGGATCTTGGATAAAAACAGGCTATCTTAATCTATATTTTAGCAATGCCCGTAGCATGGCCCGTTTTGGACTCTTGAATCTCAACAAAGGGATTTGGAATGGCGACAAAATTCTAGACGATCCCAGCTATTTTGAAGCCATGACCAATACTTCCCAAGATTTGAACAAGTCATATGGTTACCTCTGGTGGCTAAATGGAAAAAGCAACTTTAGATTACCCGGATCGGAAGAACTGTTCTCCGGAAAATTAATTCCTGATGCTCCGGACGACCTCATAGCTGGTCTGGGTGCCTTGGACCAAAAGCTTTATGTGGTACCCAGCAAGGGATTGGTAGTTATACGCATGGGCGACTCTGCCGAAGAGCAAGAATTGGGACCTACCTCCTTTGATACAGATTTATGGAAAAAACTAAATGATGTAATAGACTAGCGTGATTATCTCCAAAATCTCCCACTTGAGGCTATTGATGCACAAAAAAACATTATTCCAGCGGGGGAAGCTTAATAACATCCTCTAAAAACCTAATAGTTTCTTCTTTTACAGAACCCAAGTCCTTTGAAGTAATATAGGAGGTCATTACATGGTTGCCTACATTAGGAAAAGCCACTTTTCGTTTCATGCCATCCTTAACCCCCAATTGATCATACATTTCCAGCATAGCAGGAACCGACACTACCTCATCCTGTTCTTCCTCATTTTTATAGTAGTATCCTAAAAATGTAGGTTGATGAATCTTCTGAAAAACCTCAGGCTTCATGGTTTCATCCAACAAGGTCTGTAGTTGCACCAAAGCCTCTACCCTATACCTTGTGGTCCAGTAAGCCTGTTTCAAGGAATCTGCCTCGGACTCGTAGTAATCCCCGTCCATAATAGTTTTTACTAATTGCAATCCCCAAGGTCCAGACAATAAGGGTGCCGTTGGATCGTAGATTTCCACATTGGGGGAATACAGAAGAAGTCCAGCAATATCCTCCTCGCCATGGGCCAAATAAAGCGCCAAGGTACCTCCTGTAGAAGTTCCCATAACAATAACCTTTCTTCCTATTTTTTTTGCAATTGCGAAAGCTTCCTTGGCCGAATCGAAGTAATCCCCTGCCGTTAGATTCAAAAAGGCATCATCATCACGTACCCCATGACCTTTTAATCTCGGCAAATATACATTGGCTCCATATCTCCTTCCCAGTTCAGAATGCAGGGGAGCTCCCTCTTCATGACTGGCAGACCAGCCGTGGAGATATAAAATGGAATATTCTGTTATAGCGGGAATTGAATCGTACCATATAATACGGGATTCATTATTGGTCTTAATTTTTGTATTGGCCTTTTCCTTTTGTAGAAGATTGTTGTTCAGCGTATTTAAATCCGTGTCCACTTTTGGCAAATCCATTGTCAATACAGGCTTATCTACCTTGGGACCCAAAAAATAAGCTGTTACCAGCAAGGCAAACAAAAGAAACACAACTTTAAATACCCCGCGAATTATCCTCATCGCTTGCCACTAAAAAAAGAATCTACAAACTCAACCTTATTAAATACTTGTAAATCATCCATTCCTTCCCCGACTCCTATATATTTTACCGGGATTTGAAATTGATCTGAAATACCTATTACCACGCCACCTTTTGCCGTTCCATCCAATTTGGTAACCGCCAAGGAAGTTACCTCTGTAGCCTTGGTAAACTCTTTAGCCTGCTCAAATGCATTCTGCCCAGTGGAACCATCCAATACCAAAAGGACTTCATCCGGAGTGCCTTCTACCACCTTCTGCATAACCCGTTTCACTTTTGTTAATTCATTCATTAAATTAACCTTATTGTGCAATCTGCCAGCAGTATCAATAATCACTACGTCCACATTCTGTTTAAGGGCCGAACTAAGGGTGTCGAAAGCCACAGAAGCCGGATCGCTCCCCATATTTTGTTTTATGATGGGAACATCTACTCGATCTGCCCAAACCTGTAACTGGTCTATTGCGGCGGCCCTAAAGGTGTCGGCAGCACCCAGCATCACCTTTAGACCTTGTTTTTTAAATTGATAGGCCAATTTACCAATAGTTGTAGTTTTACCTACCCCATTGACACCAACCACCATGATCACGTAAGGTTTTCTCACTAAGGGCACAGTAAATTCGGTCTCAACTCCGGAATTGGTTTCGGATAACAATCCCGCTATTTCTTCCCGCAAGATGGCATTAAGTTCATCTACCCCCAAGTACTTATCCTTGGACACCCTTGCCTCTATACGATCTATTATCTTTAGGGTGGTATTTACACCAACATCCGAGGAAACCAATACCTCCTCCAAATTGTCCAAAACGTCATCATCTACTTTGGACTTCCCTACTACCGCCTTACTTAGTTTGGATAAAAAATTGGTCTTGGTCTTTTCTAGACCCTTGTCCAAAGATTCCTTTTTTTGTGTGGAAAAAATTTTCTTAAATAAACTCATATTCTTGGCATATTCCTTTTCATCAAAGATATAAAAATAAAAAAGCTACTTTCATTAGAAAGTAGCTTTATAACCAAATATATTTAGGTTTTTAATTCTTTTTCAACCAGTCGTTTACCAACTCTGGACTCATTACAGACTCCTGAAAAGTATAAGCACCTGTTTTAGGTGACCTTACCATTTTAATGGCCTTGGTCAATCTCTTTGAACTTGTTTGTAAACTCGCTACCGTTTTCTTTGCCATGACGTATTATTTAATTTCTTTATGAACTGTCATTCTCTTAAGGATAGGATTAAATTTTTTAATTTCCATCCTATCTGGAGTGTTCTTTTTGTTCTTTGTGGTTATGTACCTTGAAGTACCTGGCATGCCAGATTCTTTATGCTCTGTACATTCCAAAATAACCTGAATTCTGTTACCTTTCTTTGCCATTATTATCTTAGTATTTCAGGATTATTTTATTAATCCTTTTTCCTTTGCTTCTTTTAAAACAACGGAAATTCCTTTTTTATTTATACTCTTTAAAGCCTTAGCGGAAACTTTTAAGGTTACCCAACGATCTTCTTCTGGAATATAGAAACGCTTTTTAGAAAGATTTACATCAAATCTTCTTCTGGTTTTATTAATCGAGAAGGACACATTGTTCCCAAACATGGCTCTCTTTCCAGTAACATCACAAACTTTTGACATCTCTCTACTTTTATTTTGTTATAAACAGGGTGCAAATTTAAATTAATTTTATGGGACGGACAAAATTCTTTGTCAGAATTTTAAAATTTCTTTTTGAAGCATTTCAAATGCCTTATTTACAGACTTTTGCACTATTCTTTCTCTCTGACTTCCCATATGAAACTCCTCTACTACTTCTGCTTTGGGAGAAACGATGGCTATAAACACGGTTCCTACCTCTGCATTGGAATCCCCTTTTGTTGGACCGGCATTACCTGTGGTGGCGATGGCAAAATCCGTTTTTAATATTTTACGCAAATTGGTAGCCATTTCCAGAGCAACCTCTGCACTTACCACTGAAAATTGGTCTATAGTTGCCCTAGACACCTTAAGTAGCTCTATTTTGGCTTCTGTGGCATAACTTACAATACTTCCCTTATAATAAGCAGATGCACCTGGCATGCTGGTTATCTGTTGGGCAATTTTACCTCCAGTAAAACTTTCCGCCGTCCCCAAGGTCATGCCCTTTTTGGTCAATAGTTGGGCAATTACCGATTCCAAAGGCTCATCCCCTTCCTCGCCATAAACAAGGTCGCCTATCAACGCTTTAATTTTTTCCGCCTGGGTATTGACGGCGGAACTTATCAATTCACTATCGCTTCCTTTTGCCGTAAGCCTTAACCTTACAGAGCCTAGACTCGGCAGATAGGCCAATTTCACAATACTGGGCAAGTTATCCTCTACAGATGCTATCTTATCCGCAAGCGAACTTTCCCCGATACCATAGGTTACAATCGTCTTGTGAACAATATAAGGACGCTTAAACTCCTTTATTATTCTAGGTATAACCTTTGACGTAATTAAATTTTTCATCTCGAAGGGAACTCCTGGCAATGAAACAAAAGCTTTCCCTTCATTTTCAATCCACATTCCCGGAGCTGTACCAAATTCATTATGGAGAACAACGGCCTTGGAAAGTACCAATGCTTGATTTCTGTTAACCTCCAACAAAGGAATTCCAAGGTGTTTTCTGAAGATAGCCTCAACATGGGCCAACACCTCTGGACTCTCCACTAAACTATCATTGAAATATTCGCACAGCGTGTGTTTGGTAATATCGTCTTTGGTTGGGCCCAAACCACCCGTCATTATTATGATGTCGGCTCTGGATTCCGCTTCTTTAAGAGCCTCCAATATGTGAATCTTTTCATCTTGCACAGAGGTAATCTGATAAACAGAGACCCCAATTTTATTGAGTTCTTGGGCAATAAAAGCAGAATTTGTATCTATAATTTGACCAATGAGAATCTCATCGCCAATAGTTATTATTTCAGCAAACATTAAATCTTAAAGTCATTTTTCAATTCTGAAACCACTTGCTGAACATCCTTTTTAAGTAAGGGCACCAGTCGCTGAATTTCTGCCGTATTTTCTTCCTTTTTTCCCAAAGTTTCAATCTGCAAGGCTATTTCACGTGTTTGCTCCATGCCCAACAAATCTACATTAGGTTTAATTTTATGCGCCAATTTATAAACACTATCATAGTTTTTCAACCCCAATGCCTTCTCAAGTTCATCCAAATCCTGAGGCACTTCTTCCAAAAAAACAGCAACGACAGATTTAATGAATTCATCATCACCATCTGCCATTTCATTTATCTTGTCCAGACTATAAATCATCTATTTTATATTTAATGAGAACATTTGTTCATTCTCCAAGGTACCCGAAAGATAATCATTTGCACTTATTCTACCAACACCAGCAGGTGTTCCAGTAAAAATAACATCACCTTTCTTCAATGTAAAAAAACGGGAAACATAGGATATTATTTCATCAATCTTCCACAGCATTAAACCAGTATTACCTTCCTGTACCAATTTATCGTTCTTTTTAAGTTGAAAACTAATATTGTTTAAATCCTTAAAATTGGTTTTTGGCAACCATTTACCAATTACCGCAGAGCCGTCAAAACCCTTTGCTTTTTCCCAAGGCAATCCCTTCTCCTTTAATTGGGATTGAATGTCCCTGGCCGTAAAATCGATTCCCAAACCAATTTCATCATAATAGTTATGGGAAAATTGAACATCTATATGTTTACCCACTTTTTTTATTTTTACCAATACCTCCACTTCATAATGAACATCCTGGGAAAATTCAGGTATATAAAAATCCTGTTCCTTTGGCAACACCGCTGAGTCCGGCTTAATAAACAATACCGGATCCGTAGGTCTTTCGTTATTCAATTCCTTTATATGCTCCGTATAATTACGGCCAATACAAATAATTTTCATGATAATAAGTGTTCTTTAGAATTTGGCATTTTTATGGCCAGACTGTAGAAAAGAGCTGCGCAATCCATTGAGAAAATGAACATTTTTTTTCAAAACCACCCAACTTCTACCCCAGTTTGTTATTCAATTTGCTCAATTTTATTTGAGTCAGAACCTTTTTGGTATACAAAGGAAAATCCGCATTCAAAATCCAACCAAAATAACCTGGTTCTTTTTCCAAGACATCATGTACTTTTCTCCCTTTATGTTTTCCAAAAGAAAAAACCTCTTCCCCTTCTTCATCCAACACTATAAATCCAGCAAAATCCACCGATTGTTTTCTTGTAGTAAATTCCGAAAGCTTTTTAATATTATTTTCCAGTTCGGGATATCTATCCAATTGCGACAAAAGCACTTCATAAGTTGCAGTGGTATCCGCCTCGGCACTATGGGCATCGACCAAATCCTTATCACAATAAAATTTATAGGCGGCTTCCAAGGTCCTTTTCTCCATTTTATGAAAAATGGTCTGCACATCTACAGAAACAGCATTCTTCATATCAAAATCAATTTCGGCGCGTAGCATCTCTTCTGCCAAAAGCGGAATATCAAAGCGATCGGAATTATAACCTCCCAAATCACAGTCCTTGATCATTTTATGAATTTCTTTGGAGAGCTGTTTAAAAGTAGGCTCATTTGCCACTTTTTCATTGGAAATGCCGTGAATTGCCACCACTTCGGCAGGGATTTCCATTTCTGGATTAACTAACCACGTCTTGCTCTCCTTATTCCCATTTGGATATACCTTTAGAATAGCAATCTCCACTATTCTATCCTTGGCCACATTGGTGCCGGTAGTCTCCAAATCGAAAAAACAAATAGGTCTTGTAAGCTTTAATTGCATGCTGTAGGTTCTTTATGCAAATATAGTTTTTACAAAATGTACGGGAAAAGAATAACCAACATTATTCGACAAACAACCCCAATCCCATTAATAGCACTTCATCTGTTGCCCTTGACCTCTAGATTATTATAACCTGGTATTGATTACATTATTAAATGCCGAACCGAAGGTATAACTAAGTCCTATCCCAAAACCCATTTCGTAATTGGTGGCGATCTGTTTTTGCTGAAGAAGCACGTCCTCAATGGAAGCCGAACCAGCGGGTAGGTTTATTTGATCCTTTATAAACTTTACGTCCCCAGAAAATCTCACTGCCAACCCCTTAAATATCCTTACCGACAACCAACTGTTCATTTGAAGACGATTTTTAGTCCAGTCGCTCAAAAAACTGGAAGCGGACAAAACTGAAGATATATTTCCCCAAGGCTGCCTGAACCGTACCTGAACGTTCATTGAGTGATTAAAAAAAGATTCCTGATCCTTTCCAAAGATGGTAGTTTCAATATAATTATTATAGAGGTATCCAATTTTATAAGCAAACACAATTTCGCGGCGTAATACTTCACGATATGGAAAAATATTATATTCGATGGCCGGCCGAAGATCCAAAGCTAAATCTATATTGGTATACGTATTGTGTTTGGCACCCCCAAAGATACCGGCTGACCAATGATCGGATAAGCTGTGTACGACGCTACCATAACCGGAGTATGTCTCCTTGCTACTGGTAAATTCCTCTCCATTATTCTCGAACCTACTTCTATATTGATTCATTTGAACATCGGTCCGTATCCGCAATTTTTCCGTTACTCGATCACTTTCAAAACCAACTTCGTATTCAAACTCGTTCCTACTGGATTCCTTATCCAATTTCATAGACCCCCTGATTTCGAAAATCCAATTGTTCCAGGGGTCATCAAAATCTATGTCCAATCGTTCTGCAAGACCTTTATTGGATATGGAATATTCTATTTTATCCGCTAGGTCGGACATCATAACATACTTTAGCAGACCAATTTTAACCTGGGACAACAACCCCTTTCTAACATCGTCCGGAGTCATATTGGCGGTTGTTTCATAAGTTATTTTATTGGTAATGCCCTCATAATCTCCATAACCCTCAAATTCCATATTATAATTACGTCCTCCGCTGCCATTAATTATATCATATATAAACAGAGTAACATTGGCCAAGGCCTTATCGCGCACGTGATCCGCAAAATTTAATTCTTGCCGAATGTAATTCTTATCGCAATTACAGCTTGTAAATAATTTAAGGGGTTCTTTCTGCGCCATTAGTGACAAAGGAAGCAGTAACACAAAAAATAGGATAGATCGTTTCATCCGCCTAAAAGGATGTTGCATTTTATATAGGTATTTGGTTGGTATTGCCAAATATAAATGGATGTGACCGTTAAATTCCAAGGATGCCTATAATATAACCAAAACCTATTATAATGTGTTATATGAATACAGTACAATAGGTTTTACTATTAATAAATAGAAATTGATTTAAGGCAACATCTACACCTCCCTATTTACATCCCAAGCCTCTAGATAATCGGCTACAGCTTTTACAAACATTCCACCTAGAGCACCGTTTACCACTCTATGGTCATAACTATGGGAAAGATACATTTTACTTCTGATGGCTATAAAATCGCCTTCTTTGGTTTCAATTACAGAAGGCATTTTACGTATAGCGCCCAGTGCCAGTATACCAACCTGTGGCTGATTGATGATTGGCGTGCCAAAAACACTGCCAAAAGTTCCAACATTGGTTACAGTGTAAGTACCGTCTTTAACCTCATCTGGCTTCAATGCATTATTTCTGGACCTCTTGGCCAGATCGTTTACAGCTTTTGCCATACCCACCAGATTTAACTGATCGGCATTTTTGATAACTGGAACTATTAAATTTCCATCGGCCAAGGCCGCAGCCATACCTATATTGATATTCTTTTTCTTTATAACTGTATCTCCCTCTAGAGATATATTTATCATAGGGTATTTTTTCAGGGCAATGGCCACTGCCTCCATAAAGATCGGGGTAAAGGTAAGCTTCTCGCCTTCCCTTTTTTCAAAGGCATCCTTAACCTTATTTCTCCAATTTACCACATTGGTAACATCAACCTCAACAAAACTTTGTACATGGGCCGAGGTAGCAATGCTGGCTGTCATATGGTGGGCAATTAATTTCCCCATTCGAGTCAAAGGTATATGCTCGTCTCCATTACCGGGCTCTTCCTTCTCAGATGCCGGTTTAACAGCTTCTTGTTTTGTTTCCACTGGTTTAACAGGAACAGGCTTTTCTTCTTGCTCAACCTTAGCCCTAGGAGTTTCTACACGTGTTTCAGCATTTTCACTAAAAGGCTGTCCACCGCTTGATTTTCCAGCAGCTATATAATCCAAAATATCATTTTTGGTCACCCTTCCTTCACTTCCAGTTCCCGTAATAGTATCCAGTTCCGCAATGGTTATACCCTCCTGCTTCGCAATATTTTTAACCAATGGGGAATAAAATCGGTCAGTACCACTATAATCCAATACCGGTGCCGTAGCAGTTTCTCGAGCTTCCTTTACCCCAACTTCCAATTCTTCGACCTCTTTTGTTGGCGAATCCAATTTCATTGATGAAACATGATCGTCCTGATCATGGTCCCCGTCCATTCCACTTTCGTTTATTTCTATAATAGCAACCGTCTGCCCCACCTTAACAACATCGTCTATATTAAATAATTTCTCAACCAAAATGCCATCTACCTCACTGGGAACTTCGGAATCTACCTTATCGGTGGCAATTTCAAAAACAGCTTCATCCATTTCTATAGCATCGCCAACTTCCTTCAGCCAGGAGGTAAGTGTAGCCTCTGCAACACTTTCGCCCATTTGTGGTAATTTTAGTTCAAATTTTGACATATCCCTATTTAATACACTAATAATGATTAATAATTTGCAAAAATAATAAATAAAAGACCATTTTTTTGACTTTTATTCATGCTTTTCACCAATGATATTTAAACTTTTAATGAATTCTCGAATGGAATCCTATTCAGAATACTCCTTCCCAAAGTAACTTCATCTGCATATTCCAATTCGTCCCCTACGGCAATACCCCTTGCTATGGTAGAAGTTTTAATACCCAATCCGTCCAGTTGCTTGTAAATATAAAAATTGGTCGTATCGCCTTCCATAGTAGAACTTAACGCAAAAATCAATTCATTTATTTTTCCCTGTTTTGCCTTGTCTACCAAAGAAAAAATAGTTAAGTCCTGAGGACCCACTCCTTCCATCGGGGAAATTTTACCTCCAAGAACATGGTACAAACCTTGAAACTGCCCTGTATTCTCTATTGCCATTACATCCCGAATATCTTCAACTACACAGACTACACTTTCGTCTCTCCTCGGATTGGAGCAAATCTCACAAACTTCTACATCCGAAATATTATGACAGTTCTTGCAGAACTTAATATTGTCCTTTAAATTGACCAAGGCTTCCGCCAATCTAGCAGTCTGCTCTTTTGGCTGTTTTAAGAGATGCAAGACCAACCTCAATGCCGTGCGCTTACCTATTCCTGGTAATTGGGACATCTCATATACCGCGTTTTCGAGTAATTTAGAAGAAAATTCCATAAGCACAAAATTACAATTTTATACCATTAAATTAAGGCATTCTTTCTAAAAGAAAAATTTAGAAAACACAGTAAACCACCTTTTCTCAAATCTCTTTTCAGGCCATTCACTGTCATTAATTTATGTGCTTCTAGCCAAAGCCACAGCACCTTGATATTTTCAATTAGCAAAATAAACATCATATAGTTGGTCTTTGGCCAATTGGAAAAAAGTGTAAATATTCCTACAATCAACAAACCCAAATCCCAAATATTTAAGAAAATGACTTAAAGCCGGATTTCAATTCACCGATACAAATAGCCTTTTGACGGTAAGCTTCCTAAGTATATTTACATTTTTTTCGAACAAAAAAGTCATGTCCAGGTAAGTCTTTAATCCAGAACCCTGAAAATGGCTATATGTTATACCCCTTGAATAAAAAAAACATTAATAACTGATTTAAAACCACTTACACATCATAATTGGAATTCAGAGGTACTATTTTTCTAACATCCAACTGATTCCACCACACTAATTTCAAGCAAAAATAAAGTCACTTAAAAAAAAACAATTATAAAGTTACTGCACCTATATTTTGAAAATAAAATAATATGTCCTTAATTTGTTGACAGGCATAGTTCCCCCAGTCCTATAGCCTGATTGCAATTATTATTTATTGGCTTTTATTTTTTGTATAGATACACCCAAAACTAGGTGTTAACACATTTCATTTTGATGTTAAAGTGTGTTAATCATTGTAAGGAGGGAATAGAATATTCGTAATTTAAGAGGAAGAATATGAAAAAATTGGTCATTGATAACGCTATATATTTATAGTTAATGGTTAGTGTTTAGTATAGTCTATCAATGAAAGAAACCCGGAACATCTGTTCCGGGTTTTGTTTTTATACACCTTTTAATTCCAAAATACCTTACCATCTAATTATGACGCTTCCCCAGGTAAAGCCACTTCCAAAAGCGGCCAGTACTACCAAATCGCCCGATTTAATTTTACCCATCTCCCATGCTTCAGTCAAGGCAATGGGTATGGAAGCTGCGGTCGTATTCCCGTAGTTCATAATATTATTAAAAACCTGATCGTCACTTAGACCAAACTTTTTTTGTATAAATTGGGATATTCTAAGATTGGCCTGATGTGGTACCAACATATCTATATCCTTTGCTTCCAAATTATTAGCTTTTAACCCCTCAATAATCACTTCACTAAAACGTACTACTGCGTTTTTAAAAACAAATTGTCCGTTCATGTATGGAAAATATGATTCATCATTGGGGTCATTATCCTCCAAAATGTCATTTATCCAACGCTTCCCCATCCCAGGAGCAATTAGTGACAATTCCTCGGCGTGCTGACCTTCGGAATGTAAATGGGTGGATAGTATACCTTTAGTAGGATCTTCCTCCCTGCTGACGATAGCCGCTCCTGCACCATCACCAAAAATTACCGAAACTCCCCTACCCCTAGTTGTCATATCCAATCCGTGGGAATGCAGTTCGGACCCTATTACCAAAACATTTTTATACATACCCGTTTTTATGTATTGGTCTGCGATCGATAGGGCATATACAAAACCGGAACACTGATTTCTCACGTCCAAAGCACCAACAGTTTTTATATCCAAATCGCGCTGTACCAAAACTCCCGGACCAGGAAAATAATAATCGGGACTCAATGTTGCAAAGACAATAAAGTCGATATCATTTTTATCTATTCCAGAACGGTCAATGGCAATTTGAGCTGCTTTTACACCCATGGTGGTTGTGGTATCCCCATCACCCTTTATTACATGCCTTCTTTCCTTAATTCCAGTCCGTTCTTGGATCCAGGCATCATTGGTATCCATTTTTTTGGATAAATCGTCGTTGGTAACCACATTGTCGGGCACATAAAAGCCCAAACCTGTTATTTTTGAATTGAACATGCGTTGGATAATTTAATTTTTAATTGAAGTGGGTTAACCCTCACCTTTACATTAATATAAAATCTAAAATATGAGTAATAATTTTGATGACACCTAATATAGACAAAAATATATGGTTATGAATTGATAAAAATCATTTGACCCATCCCATAAATTAAAGAAATCATTCTGACAACGAATCCATGTAATCCCATTTAAAGAATGTCAGTTTGTCACCTCCACTAACAATGGTATTTTTTTTGACAGTGGTAAGTCGTAAACTTAAAAAAAATAGAAGTATGGCCACAGGCAAGATTAATGTTTCAGTAGAAAACATATTTCCGCTTATAAAAAAATTCTTATACAGCGATCATGAAATATTTTTACGGGAGCTAATTTCGAATGCAACAGATGCAACTTTAAAGCTTAAGCACTTGAGCACTATAGGGGAAGCCAAAGTTGAATATGGCAATCCTCTTATTGAGGTAAAGATTGATAAGGAGGGAAAGAAAATCCATATTATTGATCAAGGTGTTGGTATGACCGAGGAGGAAGTACAAAAATACATCAACGAAATTGCGTTTTCAGGGGCCGAAGAATTCTTGGACAAATACAAGGATTCTGCCAAAGACTCAGGTATCATTGGTCACTTTGGACTAGGATTCTATTCCGCATTCATGGTTGCTTCCAAAGTAGAGATTATAACCAAGAGTTATAAAGACGAACCGGCAGCACATTGGACTTGTGATGGATCACCCAATTTCACTCTTAAAAAGGCTAAAAAAACAACTCGTGGTACGGAAATAATTCTCCACATCGCCGATGACTCAACAGAGTTTTTGGAAGAAGGGAAAATTGGCAGTTTACTTAGCAAGTACAACAAGTTTATGCCAATTCCCATTAAGTTTGGGACTAAAACCGAGACCCTTCCTAAACCAGAAGGTGCTAAAGAAGAAGATCCGGCACCAACTAAGGAAGTAGACAATATAATTAACAATCCCAATCCGGCTTGGACAAAACAGCCAACGGAATTGTCGGATGAGGATTATAAAGGATTCTACAGGGAACTTTATCCCATGCAATTTGAGGAGCCTTTATTCCATATTCACTTGAACGTAGATTATCCGTTTAATTTAACAGGGATATTGTATTTCCCGAAATTGACCAATGATCTTAATACCCAAAAGGATAGGATTCAGTTATACCAAAATCAAGTTTTTGTAACTGATAATGTAGAAGGAATTGTTCCCGAATTCTTAACCATGCTTAGAGGGGTTATAGATTCTCCGGACATTCCTTTGAATGTTTCCCGTTCTTACTTACAGGCCGATGGCGCAGTTAAGAAAATATCAACTTATATCACCCGTAAAGTAGCCGATAAATTGAGTTCCTTATTTAAAAACAATAGGGAAGATTTTGAGGCGAAATGGAACGATATCAAAATCGTTATTGAATATGGAATGCTTTCCGAAGACAAGTTCTTTGATAAAGCGGACAAATTTGCACTATATCCTACAGTAGACGGAGCTTATTATACATTTGAGGAACTACAGGAGAAATTAAAGGCAAATCAAACAGACAAGGACGATAAATTGGTATTGCTCTATGCCTCCAATAAGGAGGAGCAACACAGTTATATTGAGGCTGCCAAGGCAAAAGGTTTTGAGGTATTATTGTTGGATTCCCCAATAGTTTCGCACCTAATGCAAAAATTGGAAACCTCCAAAGAGAAGATTTCCTTTGCACGAGTAGATGCTGACCATTTGGACAATCTAATTAAAAAAGAGGATACTCAAATTTCCAAGTTATCCGATGAGGAAAAAGAGGCCTTAAAAACAGATATTGAAACTGCTATCAATAATAAAAGCTACACCATTCAATTGGAAGCTATGGACAGTAGCTCTTCTCCATTTATTATTACAGAACCGGAGTTTATGCGCCGCATGAAAGAAATGCAGCAATCTGGTGGCGGTGGTATGTTCGGTATGGGAAATATGCCGGAAATGTACAATTTGGTAGTGAATACCAACCACGAATTGGTTTCGGAAATCCTAAACACAAAGACTGCTAAGAAGAAGGAGCGACTTATTAATCAATCCCTTGATTTGGCACGTTTGTCCAAAGGACTTTTGAAAGGTGAGGAACTTACTAAGTTCATTAAAAGAAGTTATGAAATGGTGAAATAAACATTTTTCACCAACGATTAAGAGGCTGAATTACTTAGGTAATTCAGCCTCTTTTATTTATATCTTTGCCAAATGGACTACCCTTGGCACCTTTACCTTCTAGGATCGATTTATGTCATTGCCGGTGTCATGCACTTTATTGTTCCCAAAATATATTTGAGAATTATGCCTAGGTATTTGCCCAATCATAAAGTCCTTGTATACCTAAGTGGCTTGGCCGAAATTCTTTTGGGTGTTGGCCTGTGCTTTCCAGAAACCAAAAATGTTTCCATTATCGGCATCATTTTAATGTTGACCGTGTTTCTATTGGTTCACTTTTATATGTTGAAGGGCGAAAAGGAAGGGGCAGGAATACCAAAATGGATCTTACTTCTTAGAATTCCGCTGCAGTTTGTGCTTATATACTGGGCGTATTCCTATTTTGGAATATAGTGTGCAAAGGCTAAAACGCAACTGCCAAAATCTCTTTGAAACAAAAATTTGAACGTACTGGAATAGGGCAAATGCCAAAATAAAGTAAAACCATCATAATATTAATTTACAGTGGTTTTCTATCTTTATATTATGAAAGTCATCTCAACGAATATAGGAACAGCCACCACCTTTCTTTGGAATGGAAAGGAAGAGCAAACAGGCATTTTCAAATACCCAACCGATGAAGCACTATTTCTAGGCAAGGTGGATGTCCTGAACGATACCGTTATAGATCGGGTGCACCACGCAGGAATCAGTAAAGCCTGTTACCTTTTTGCCTCAGGCCACCATCCCTATTGGAAAGGGTTATATCCGGAACTGGAATGGGATTGGGGTATGTTTGGCGAAAATATTACAGTGGAAGGCTTGGATGAATCCCAAATGAGAATCGGTGACGTTTATAGTATTGGAAGTGCCTTGGTACAGGTTTCACAACCTAGGGAACCTTGTTATAAGTTAGGTGTACGATTTAGTAACTCTAAAATTTTAAAGCAATTTGTAGATTACGCATATTCAGGAACTTATGTTCGCATTTTACAAGAAGGCTATGTAAAAAAAGAGGACCAATTAATTTTGGTTGAAAAATCCAATAACACCCTTACCGTAAAGGAGTGCTTTCAAATTATTCTTTCGAAAGAAAAGGACCCCATTATTTTAAAAAAGGCGATAAATAACCTTTCCTTGCCCGAATACAAAAGAGAGCGACTTAGGAAGTATATTTGGTAGAAAATTAAAAAAGGGGCCAATTGGCCCCTTTTTCTTTGTTTTTAGTATCTCGATATTGGATTCATTACTTCACCGAAACTGTTTCATAATACGTATTGGCACCCTCACTAACGGATACGGTATAGTCATCTTTTACAGCATCTTTAAAGTTAATCATCTTACCTATTACCAATTCCGTACCCATTTTCTCAGTAAAAACTACCCTGTTCTCACTATCGATAACATTAATAACTACCGGATTTAGTTTTTGGTTGAAGTAATTTACATAAAGAATATTACCACTTTTTCTAAAAAATGGTTTTGCCACTTCATTACGAGCAATAACATTTACCTCTGAATCCTCTACACTTATAGTGAACTCTACAGTTTTGGTAAGGCTTTCCATCTTTAGGTAATAAAGACCTTCTTCCAATTTCGATAAGTCGAATTTTTTAGAGTAATCCTCGTCTTCCCTGATATTCTCTACGAATATTTGGTGCTTTTCCGTATCGGTCAAAGTCAATATAGAAGATTCGGTTTGCCTATTTAATTTAAGAACCAATCTTTTTGCTTCTTTAACTGTTGTCAAGTACATTCCTGGATCGTTGGCCATTGCCATAGTACTACTAAGTAATAAGGCTGCCACTGCTGTTAATTTTAAAACTGCTTTCATAACATTTTGGATTTAAGATTAATAAATCATTTATATGGCAAATGTAGACCAGCAATTCCCTTCCCACTACTCCATAATTCTCCAGTTTATATTCTATTTTACCATCTTGCAATATTAAATAATTGTTAAGAAGTTAATATAGGACATATTTAAGTTAAATTTGCACAGAATAGTCGCAAACAGCTGTAATATCTTTACACTACCTAATGAAATTGAAGGACATGATACCTAAACCTACATTTGAGGTAATAGAACCTGATTTTGGTCATTCTTATACCTATCAACAGTTTGATGAACATCGCCCCAATAAGATAGGGGTGTGGCACTATCATCCTGAAATTGAACTAGTTTATGTGAACGGAGGATCTGGAAAGAGACAAATTGGAAGCCACGTTTCCTATTATACCGATGGAGATTTAATCCTAATTGGATCCAACCTACCCCATTGTGGCTTCACCGATGTACTTACCGGCAATAAAAATGAAAGCGTGGTACAAATGAAACAGGATTTTTTAGGGAACGATTTTTTCAACATTCCCGAAATGAAAAAAATTCAAAGCCTTTTTCAAATTGCTAAAGGAGGGGTTGCCTTCACTGGTAGTACCAAGAAAAAAATTGGTGAAAAAATTGAAATCATGGAATATCAGACCGATTTTCAACGTCTTCTCTCCATTCTTAATATTTTAAATGAATTGGGGAATTCCAAAGAATATCAAGTTTTGAACGCACAGGGTTTTTCACTTCAAACGGAAGTAAAGGACAATGACAGGATAAATATTGTCTTTAACTATGTAAAAACAAACTTTAAGGAGGAAATAACTTTGGAGGAAATTTCAGATTTGGTAAGCATGACGGTTCCCTCATTCTGCAGATATTTTAAAAAAATAACCAACAAGACCTTTATACAGTTTGTAAATGAGTGTAGATTGGTACATGCGTCCAAATTATTGGCAGAAAAGCCGATCAGTATAACAGAGGTCTGCTTTGAAAGTGGATTCAATAATTTCTCGCATTTCAACAAATCTTTTAAAGCCTTTACAGGACAAAATCCTTCCGAATATAGAAATGAATTGAAAAGTGTACTGCAATCGTGAGCAAATTATTTGCCAATAGAATAGACCTTCAACTCCCAGATAGTGACATAGTTTACTATCCCAAATTTCTAAATACTACCGAAGCAGATCATTTTTTCAAGGTTCTTAGGAATACTACCCCTTGGAAACAGGATAACATTACCGTATATGGTAAAACTTACCCCCAGCCAAGGTTAACCGCATTATTTGGCGACCATAACAAGCCCTATTCCTATTCCAACATTACCATGAATCCCCATAAGTTTTCGTCTGAATTGCTGGAATTAAGGAAGAAGTTACAAATGGAAATTGGCATACATTTTACAAGCTGTCTTTTAAACCTATATAGAGACGGTAAGGATAGTAATGGTTGGCACGCTGATGACGAGAAAGCTTTGGGAGAAAACCCGGCAATTGCATCCATAACCCTTGGGCAAGAACGCTACTTTCATCTAAAACACAAATTGAACAAGGATTTGAAGCACAAACTAATATTGGAACATGGCAGCCTACTTTTAATGAAGGGAGAAACCCAACACCATTGGCACCACCAAATCCCTAAAACTAGCAAACCGATAAAGGAACGGATCAATATTACTTTTAGAATTATTAAATAAAAAAATCGGTTACGAAAACCGATTTTTTTATGCCTTTGTTATTTCTGCTGGATACTGCCCCTAACCTACCAGGCATTTACGTTAGTCTCCTCACACCCAACTTCAATAATAATAACTCAAATTCTTTGCCAAAAAATATAAAAATTGGTCAAAAGCCATGATTTTTTCGATAATAAGTATAAATAAACCAACATAACCCCTTGAATTAAAGACCACTTAACCTGTTAACGAATTCCTGATCAAAGGATTAGCTTTCACGGGACCAACTACTGATCTAATCGGACGTGGATTGGTTTATGACTTTCCTATGCATTGGAAAGCAACATTTACATATTTTGGATATTTATAGGACTTTTAAGCATTGTAGTTTCCTATATTAGCCTAAAGGTAATCAAGGCTTATATCCATATTGCTAAAAGCTACTTATGAAAATAGGTCGTTAAGAACTTTGGCCAAGCGGAGACCTCCTTTTTGTAGTTGTTGTTCCACTGTTTCCCAATATTTATAACTATAGGCATACCCCAATTTTTCGCCTTCCTCTACCGAAAGATAGAGTTCATTGGCCACATCCTGGGATTCCTCTACCCAGTCATATAAATTTCCATGTTGAATGTTCTTAATTTCACTCTTGTTAAGCCTGGGTAAATTATTTGCCAATTCCATATAGCTCATTCCGTAATCATCGATCATGTTGGAATCCCACAATCTATGCAAATTGGTACCTCTTCCGAACCATTGCAAGTGAATATCGTTCCCTCCTTTATCCTCCAGCCTACCGACGTGCATAGGTTGGTGCAAATCACCGATCAAATGGATCAACATTTTCAAATAAAACTTTTTATCGACCGCACTACTATTTTTATCCTTAACAATTTCTATGCACTTTTCAATTCCTTTAACTATATCTCCCTCCCCACTGGGCTGAACCTCGGTATATTTTTTGTCCGCCGGAAAATTTACATAATGCCACGGTCCAAATTTGGCATAGCTTCTATCAGCCTTTATTTCATCGGCATAATTTGAAGCCAAGGCCAATCCTTCTCCATTTAAAAGGCTGTTGATAGCTCTTTTTGCTTTTCTTGACAAATGTTGCTGCGCAACTTCCCCTATAGTCCTGTGTCCGGTCTTAGACCATTCCAAATTATTGCCGTAGCCAAATTGGAGCATAAGAAAACAAAGTGCAATTATTTTTTTCATTTATATTTTTAATTGATTTTATTATTGGATTCACTTGTGTCCAAGTAAAGTCTTTTGAGTCAAAATATTGATTGATGGAACTCTATGTTTTTAGAGCTAAATATTATATTGTGCCACTTGAAATTGGCCTCCAAAAATAACAAATTGGAATTTAAGTAATTGTTAAGAAGTACTCCCATTTAATTTTTTAATTTGATCTTGCAGTACTTAATTATTAAAATTGATGTTCAAGAAAATAAAAAATCCATTCCTCCGGATTGGAATCCTTTCTTTATTGGTAGTCGGAAGCAGCGTTTTCTTGTTGTTGCTGGCCATATATTTAGGCGCTTGGGGCAAGATACCCAATACAAATGAGCTCTCTGATTTCAGGTACCAAAGAGCTTCCGAGGTCTATTCTGCAGATAGCGTACTGATTGGGAAATATTTTCTGTTTGATAGGCAGCCCATACAATTTGAAGCTGTACCCAAAAATTTGATTGAGGCCTTGGTGGCTATTGAGGATGAGCGGTTTTATGATCATTCCGGAATAGACTACAAGAGCTTGCTCCGCGTAGCTTTCAAGACTATCCTGATGCAAGATCAATCTGCCGGTGGCGGAAGTACCCTTAGTCAACAACTTGCAAAAAACCTATATCCCAGGGAAAAATCCGGAAAGTTCAATCTGGCCATATCAAAATTGAAGGAAATGATAATTGCTTCAAGACTGGAATCCATTTATTCCAAAAACGATATTCTAATGCTCTATCTGAACACCGTTTCTTTTGGGGACAACACCTTCGGTATAGAAAGTGCTTCTTTAAAATTCTTCAACAAATCAGCAAAGGAACTTAAATTGGAAGAAAGCGCAACCCTTGTAGGCATGTTGAAGGCAACCTACGGTTATAACCCCCGTGTTTTCCCAAAGAACAGCCTTAACAGACGAAATTTGGTATTGCAGTCCATGTATTCCAATAATTTTATTTCACAACAGGAGGCAGATAGTCTTAAACAACTTCCGCTACAACTTAATTACAGGGATTACGATTATAATCAGGGAATTGCTCCTTATTTTAGGGAAGAAGTGAGAAAACAAATGTTAGGTTGGGCCAAAGCGCAGAGAGAAAAGGGACAAGATTATAATATTTACACTTCGGGCCTTAAAATATACACCACATTGGATTCCAAAATGCAAATTTTGGCTGAAGAAGCTATGGTACAACATATGAAAGGACTTCAAAACAATTTTGAAAAAAGTTACGGCAATCGAGCGCCATGGAAAAGTGATAAAAAACTCATCAATAAAATCATACAGAGTTCAGACCCCTACAAAAAGTGGAAAAATGCGGGACTAAAAGAAGATCAAATAATGGATTCCATGAACTTAAAAAAAGAAATACAGCTAAGTGATTGGAACCAGGATGAAATGCGTTCTGCCAGCACAGTGGATAGCCTACTGCATTACCTTAAATTCTTAAATACTGGTTCGCTATCCATAGACCCCAAAACGGGAGCCGTTAAAACATGGATCGGTGGAATTAATTTTAAACACTTCAAATACGACCACATTTCGCAAAGCAAACGCCAAGTGGGCTCTGCATTTAAACCCATTGTTTACACCGCCGCCCTTGAAAACGGCATAGCGCCCTGTACTTACTTTTCAGCGCAAGAGGTAGCCTACGAAAATATGGAAGGTTGGTCCCCCAGCAATTCTGGCAAAAAAGACGAGGCCTACCTAAATTACTCTATGGAAGAGGCCTTGAGTAACTCAGTTAATACCGTTGCAGTTAAGGTATTGGAAAAAACAGGTATTTCCAAGGTGATACAACAAGCCAAAAAAATGGGCATCGATACCAAATTGCCCTCATTACCCTCTTTGGCTTTGGGTACTGCCGAAATTAAGATCAATGAACTTGCAGGTGCTTTTGCTAGCTATTTGAACAACGGTAAATCTGTAACTCCTTTTTTAATTGAGCGCATTACTAATGAAAAGGACTCCGTAATAGAAATTTTTAAACCTGTAGTAGCCGAAAAAAGAGCCTTTTCCGAAGAAAATGGCCAGATAATGATAGAGATGATGAAGGCTACTGTAAATAGTGGTACCGCCGCCCGTATACGCTCCACCTACGGAATTAAAAACGATATTGCCGGAAAAACCGGGACTACACAGAACAACAAAGATGCTTGGTTTGTAGCCTTGACGCCTAAGCTACTTAATATTACGTGGGTGGGATTGGACAATCACGAAATTGGCTTCAATAGTACCAGTTTGGGACAGGGGGCCAACGCGGCACTGCCCATTTTTGCCTTGTGGATACAGAAACTAAATGCCGATAAATCCTTCAATTATATAACCAGGGCCAAATTTCCTACTCCAACGTCTTCGGTGATGAGTGAATTGAATTGCGACCCCATAAAAAGGGATGGTTTTTTCAAAAGACTTTTCAAAAATCCCAAGAAAAAGAAAATCAAGGATTTTAAAACAAGTAATAATAAAACCTAGGGCTTTAAACCATTTATTCTGGCTCCAGCTATCAATTTGTTATTCCTAAATTGTGATTCCAAAAGTACTATTCATACAAATCAATGCCCTATTTTATTGTGAAACCATATCTTTGGAAACGAAACGATTTAAAAACTAAAATTCCCTATCTTATAATATGGATTTCAAAATTTTATGTTCCGATTTGGACGGCACCTTATTGACTTTTAAGGATAATGTGTCCGATTTTACGATTGCAGAGATCAAAAGAATTAAGGAACACCTGAGGATTATATTGGTTTCGGCAAGAATGCCACAATCCATGACTTATATTCAAAAAAATCTAGGGATAGAAAACGAACCTATTATATGTTATAATGGGGCATTGGTACTACATGGATCAAAAGAATTGCTCTCCACTTATATTGATATGGGTCAAATAGTTTCCATTTATGACATGGCCGAAGAAGTAGGAATTCAGCTAGGGCTTTATTCCAAAAGCGAATGGTATGTGGAAATGGACTCGGAGCGGGTCCAAAAAGAAATAAAGTATACAAAAACTCTACCCACCTACAGAGACACAAAAGAAACCATAAAGGATTGGACTGCTAGAAAAATGGGAGCCCACAAGATTATGCTGATGGGGAACAAGGAAAATACCGATATACTTTTCCCTGTACTACAAAAGAATTTTGCCAAAACATTGAACCTCTATAGGTCCAATGATACCCTGATCGAAATTGCCCCTAAGTCGGTTTCCAAATTAACGGCCATAAAATTACTACTTCAAGAACATGAAAGTTTAAACGACGTTATTGCCTTTGGGGATAACTACAATGATATGGAAATGCTGCAAAATGTTGGACGTGGTATAGCGGTAGCCAATGCACGTGAGGAAGTAAAACATATTGCCAGTGATCTTGCCCTCAAAAATTCTGAGGATGGGGTGGCCCATTACATAAAACAGCATATTTTAATTTGATTATATTTGGCCCAATTGACAAGCCTTATTGAATAGATTTTTTATGAGCGACCCGATAATTACCAACGATACCGTTGTATTTGGACTACTTACCCTTTGTCTTGGATTTATATTTTACACCTCTTCCATAAAAACTGGCTTTTGGAGTAAATTTTACAATATAGTACCAGCAGTACTAATGTGCTACGTTTTACCCTCTATTTTAGCCAGTAGTGGTTTAATATCGGACGAGATATCCAACTTATATTTTATGGCCAGTAGGTATTTACTGCCTGCAGCCTTAATTTTAATGACTTTAAGTATCGACCTTAAGGCTATAGCCAATTTGGGATCCAAAGCCTTGATAATGTTTTTGACCGGTACGGTGGGGATTATCATTGGTGGACCATTGGCCATTTTATTAATATCTATATTCTCTCCCGAAACCGTTGGAGGGAACGATTTTGATGCCATTTGGAGAGGCTTGGCCACAATTGCCGGTAGTTGGATCGGAGGTGGCGCCAACCAAGCTGCAATGCTCGAAATATATCAGTACAACCCTGATAAGTATGGGGGAATGGTTTTGGTTGATATTGTGGTTGCCAATGTTTGGATGGCCATTATTTTACTGGGCGTGGGCAAAACACAAAAAATAGACCGCTGGCTTAAAGCGGACACCTCAGCTATTGAAGAACTTAGAATAAAAGTTTCGAAGTTTACCGAAAAAATAACTAGGGTTCCCACTTTGAAGGATTATATGATGATGCTTTTCTTTGCCTTTACGGGAGTTGGTATTTCCCATTTTTTTGGGGATTATATCAGTTCATATTTGACCAGCACCTATGAAAGTGTTAGCGATAATAAAAGTTTTTTATCCTTTTTAGGCTCCAGCTTCTTTTGGATGGTGGTCCTTGCAACCATAGTAGGAATAGTATTTTCCTTTACCAAAGCCAAGAATTATGAAGGTGCGGGCGCTAGTAAATTGGGCAGCGTATTTATTTATATCCTAGTGGCAACTATTGGCATGAAAATGGACTTGGGCAAGGTGTTTGAAAACCCTGGCTTGATTGCCATTGGTTTTGTTTGGATTACGATTCATGCCGTTTTGTTGATCGTTGTAGCCAAGTTGATCAAGGCTCCCTATTTCTTTCTTGCCGTGGGCAGTCAGGCCAACGTGGGGGGAGCGGCGTCGGCCCCTGTGGTCGCTGCGGAATTTCACCCATCCTTAACCTCGGTTGGGGTTTTATTGGCCGTTTTTGGCTATGTAGTAGGTACTGGCGGTGCCATACTTTGTACAATTCTTATGGAAATTGCATCAAAAGTTTAAAATTCCATAAACTTTATTGATATTTGCGCTTCAATAAAAATACTATGAAGAAAATTTTAATGGTCGCGGTACTTGCAATAGTTGTTATCTCCTGTGGAGGCAGTACTGAAAACACTATGACCGTTACCGGTAATGTAAAGGGATTAAAAAAGGGAACCTTATACCTGCAACACATTGCAGACACCACCTTAATAACGGTCGATTCCCTAGTTGTGGATGGCGATGGCAATTTTTCCTTTACAACAGAACTTGAAAGCCCAGAGTTATTCTACCTATACTTGGACAAAAAGGACAACAATAGTATTAATGACCGAATTACTTTCTTTGGTGAGCCTGGAAATATAACCATAAAAACTAATTGGAATACTTTTGATCTAAATGCAAAAATAGAAGGATCTAAAAGTGATGAGAAGCTAAAGGAATATCTAGAAGTTATGTCTAAATTCAATACCAGAAATTTGGAATATGTTAGAATGAGTATGGATCCCAAAACCCAAAATGATTCCACGGTACTGGATTCCCTTCAAAATTTAACCGATAAAAATGTAAAGCGCGGTTACCTGTATGCCATCAATTTTGCATTGAACAATGCAGATTCGTACGTAGCCCCATACATCGCCGTTAAAGAAGTGGCAGATGCCAACATTAAGTATTTGGATTCCATAAACAATTCACTCTCTCCTGAAGTAGCCAAATCCAAATATGGCCAGGAATTAAAAGAGCATATAGAAGTTGCCAAGAAAGAGGCAAAGCAGTAAAAAAAAAAGCATCCATTAAATGGATGCTTTTTTTTAAAATTCTCTTAGGCTATTATTATCCTAATTTATTCAGTTGTTCAATTAAAGAACCTGCTTTAGTTTCCAATTCCGCTTTAACGGATTTTAAATGTGCTGGTCTATTCTCTACTGACTTCTGGTTAACTTTTGCTATTAATTCATCAAAAGTTTCTATTGCGCTATCTATTAACGCATTGCCCTCTTTTGAATTTTGCTTATTTCCAGAAGCTTCCACTAAATACACCGCTTCAATAATATCTCCTAAAACGTAATTAATGTCTTTCTTTAAATCTCTTATACTTGCCATTGGTAATATTTTTTTTTGCAAAAGTAATCATTTTCAGATTGTAACCTCTAAAAGTTTTGCGCTGGTTGTGATTATATTTATTTTTTTGGACTGTGCAGGTACCAAAGTGGTCTCCCCTTTTTTTATTGTCACCGAACCAAATTCATTGGAGATAGTTGCCTTACCTCCTACGCACATGTAAATGGTGAACGAATCCCTTTTTTCAACATCCAATTCCAGGTCCTTGGTAAGCTCTAAAATGTTGGTGTTGAAATAAGGACAGGAAACCATATTATTTACACTGTCTTTCTTATCGGAATACTTAACCTTAAAATCGGCCTTTTTGGTGTAGTCTAATGCGTCCAACGCCAAATCGGTATGTAATTCCCTTAAATTACCATTTTTATCCTTCCTGTTAAAATCGAAAACACGGTAGGTAATATCCGAAGTCTGCTGTATCTCTGCCAATAAAACACCAGCACCAATAGCATGCATCTTACCTGTGTTTATAAAAAAAGTATCCCCTTCCTTTACGCTTTCATAGTTCAACAAATCCAATAGCGTATCCTCCGCAATACTTTTGGCATATTCCTCTTTGGTTACATCTTTGTTAAAACCAACGATCAACTCTGCCCCCTTATCGGCATCCATTACATACCACATCTCTGTTTTTCCAAAGGAATTGTGGCGTTTTTTTGCCAATTCATCATTGGGATGCAATTGGATGGACAAATCCTGTTTGGCATCAATAAACTTAATGAGAATGGGAAATTCTTTACCAAAACGCTCTACAACACTCTTTCCCAATAATTCTTCCGGGTATTTGTTGATCAATTCCTGTAGGGAAGTACCCGATAAGTCACCGTTGGATACAACGGAAACATCTCCCTCCACTGCAGAAAGCTCCCAACTTTCACCGGTAATATCATTTTCAATGGGCTTTCCCAAAACATCTTTTAATTTGGTACCGCCCCAAAGTCGCTCTTTTAGGATTGGATTGAATTTTAAAGGATATAAGTTCATTCTGTTTGGTATTATGTATTTGTATTCTTTTATAATTTTATTGGAGGGCTTAAACCAAAGCTTAATAATTTCCTCCTATGCAGTTTAATTTTAATAAAACTGTCTATCCGGAAAAAGTCACGTAATTTCTTGGGGTTTCATATAAGATAACCTCCAGTTCGTGTGAGGCTTCTATAAATGGCCTAAGCAAGTTCCAAATATAAACTGCTATATTTTCTGCTGTTGGATTTACGTTCTTGAACCATTCCACTTCAACATTAAGGTTTTTATGGTCCAGCTGATTTTCAATTTTATCCTTAATTAAATCCTTAAGGACCTTCATATCCATAACAAAGCCTGTTTCAGGATCAATTTCCCCAGTAACACTAACTACCAGCTCATAATTATGGCCGTGAAAATTAGGGTTATTACACAGTCCAAATACGCTGTCATTTTTTTCAAAACTCCAATCTGGCCTATACAGCCTGTGCGCAGCATTAAAATGGGCTTTCCTACTTACCTTTACTTTCATATGGCTGTATTATATTGAGAAATATGATTGTAAAACTTATCAAAAATAATTTTAAACCAGGCGGTGTATTTCTCAGGGTTAGTAGCCATATCCTGTTTAATTGCAAAAGGAGTCATCCATTTCCATGATGCAACCTCGTCAGGGTTTATGATTGGTTCCCCATTATAGTGCCCTATCATTACATGATCAAATTCATGCTCAGTAAGGCCATTGTCAAAAGGAGCTTTATAAATAAAGGAAAACAACTCCTTCAATTCCACCTCAAACCCCATTTCTTCATTCAATCTTCTTTTTCCAGCTTCAATATTGGTTTCTCCGTCCCGTTGATGGCTACAACAAGTATTTGTCCATAATAGAGGGGAGTGATATTTGTGACCTGCCCTTTGTTGGATCATTGTCTCGCCTTTATCATTCATTATAAATACAGAAAATGCCCTATGGAGCAAAGCCTTTTCATGGGCTTCCATTTTGGGCATCAGACCAATTTGAACATCAAATTCATTAACAAGAATTACCTTTTCCTCTTCCATTTTGTAAAAATAAAACCTTTCCACAATAATAAGCGCTAAGTCCATCATAAAAATGAAATACTTTGGGTATGTTTCGTGTAATTACCTTCTAACCGAAGAAATGTTGGCCAGAGAAAGGTTATTCTACGAATATCGTGGTAATAATTTGATTTTAAGATTTATATGAAATTTGTCATGGACCCTTAGTCACGCCTACCAGATGGTTTTCCCTAAAGTTAATAATCCTCGGTATAAGCTATAGACAATTGATTAAAATAATTTTTAATCGGCATAGGCAAACGTCGAAGTATTGAAATTGAGGCTTCGTCGACAAAGCCGGGATAGTCTTTTAAAAAAATCTAGGGGATTTTAAATTGCCCAGCTCTTTTATAAAATCGTAACGCAAAATAATCTCAAAGGATCCGTCATTAAAGGTAGCTTGACCTAATTCCGTAGTTTCCTTGTCATAAGCCAATCCAATGAAAAAAGAATTGGAAATATTGAACCCTACCATGGCGCTAAGTGCTGCGTCCCATCTATAGGCGGCTCCAAAAATAAACTTGTCACTAAGCATAAAATTAGCCGAGGCATCAAGTTGAACGGGCGCACCCTGAACTACTTTGGCTAAAATAGCCGGTTTAAATTTTAGATTGGTATTCAAATCAAATACGTAACCTGTTATCAGATATAAATTCATCTGTTCCTTTGCTGTCGATAATGCTGCACCATCAAAATGTGTGGTCTGCAAAAATCGAGGTACGGACAAACCCGCGTAGAATTTCTGGGTATGGTAATAAACGCCGGCTCCTAAATTTGGGGAAAATTTATTGTCTATATCCTGCTGTAATGTAGGGTCCGGTCCTCCGGGATTGGTATAATCTTGATTAAGCTCGGAATAGCGAATATCCAGCATATGTGCACTGGCTTTTAATCCGAAGCTCAATCTACCTTCCTGGGAAGTATAAACGGTGTACGAGAAATCCCCATCAAAATAAGTTTCAGATGTGGGGCCAATTTTGTCGTTCACAATTGAAAGTCCCAAACCTACTCCCCTATACCCAATGGGCGAATGTAAATTTAAAGTCTGTGTTGTAGGGGCACCGTCCAAGCCTACCCATTGCGACCTGTGCAATGCTGCCATACTTATATGACCACGGGAACCTGCATAAGCTGGGTTTACACTTACGGTATTATACATATACTGGGTATATTGGGCGTCCTGTTGGGACTGTACCTTAAAGCTGACCAAGATAATTACGGCAAATAACCATAATGACATTGGGTTAGGCTTGAGTATGTTTTTTATTAGATTTGACATCCTTTATCTGTTTATATAAATATATCCCGTAAGCGTCGTCATTTTTCCTCCTACAGATGGGGTATAATCCAAAATATAGAAATAAGTTCCTACCGGTAATTGATTGTCTTTATTAATGGTGACCCTCCCCTCCGAAGTGCCGTCAAAATAATTGGTATCATTATTATAGGCCTTGGTGGCATATACCAAAACTCCCCATCGGTTATATATTTTGATAGTATTGTTTGGATAATTTTCAATTCCCTTTATAGTCAAAACATCATGGATACCATCGTTATTAGGTGTTATTACATTAAACACTTCCACTCCAACGTCCAGTATAATCAAATCAGAATCCAAATAATCAGGAATTCCATCCTCATCAAAATCGTCGTTGGCATAATTTCCATCGCCGTTTTCATCTTCATCAATGGTAAGTATACCATCGTCATCATCGTCTGTGTCCCGATAATCTACTTCATCGTCACCATCCGTGTTTGGTAGATCATTGTATGGGTCGTTAATCTCATCATTAACATCCACATCAATGGTCGTGTTACCTTCATAACCATCATCCAGACCATCATTATCCTTATCCGAACCGATATAAACTACATCCGGGATTCCATCATGATCATGATCATGGCCTTCAATTCTGTCAGGTACATTATCATTATCACTGTCTTCATCCAAGTAATCTGGTAAATTATCCCCGTCCGTATCAATTGGGAACAAGCCTATATTTCCATTATTTTCATAGGAATCGTCCAGACCATTGTTATTGGCATCCACTCCACTTGGAGGAACATAACCTTGGGTAGTTTGGGCCTCAACGTTATCTGGAATACCATCGTTATCACTATCAATGTCCAAATAATCTGGTATACCATCACCATCGGAATCCGTTGGATCTGTGCTGGGGTCATTATCACCATCCAAATTAAGATCTTCAAAACTGTCCAATATTCCATCCTCATCACTATCAATGTCCACTATTCCATTAGGATTTACCAGTATATTGACAGTTGCCGTACTACAATTGGATTGATTATCACAAATTGTGTAGGTAAAAAGATCACCACCTATATAACCACTATTAGGCGTATAGGTTACGAAATCATCTGTAAGGTTGTTTGGTGAGCCATTGTTGTCAACTACTACACTGCCATTGGATGGACTGGTGGTTGATATGGTTCCTAGGATAGGAATATCATTATCGTTCGCCAAGATATCTATGTCAACAGGCATGTCCTCTAAGGTAGCCACAGAATCATCAAATGCATCAACAATAGGAAGTACATTCACATTAACGGTTGCCGTACTACAATCACCCAAGGCATTACAAATAGTATAGGTAAATGTAATTGGACCATTAAAGTTCGGATTTGGAACAAAGGTCACTATATCATCAGATGGATTGTTTGGTGAACCATTATCATCTACAAGAACATTCCCGTTAAACGGATTTGATGTAGTCAATATACCAGTTGTAGGCAAATTGCTATCATTATCAAAAATGGGTATTACTACAGACGAATCTTCGTTGACCGTTATAGAATCATCAACCAGAACACTGGACTGCTGTAAACAAACCACCGTAAAATTCGGCAAATCAAAAGAATTCCCAGCCTTGGTTACAGTGGCGGTATAACGAACCACACTTTGTGTAGCGATTACTGTTGGCCTCAGCTGATCACCACCAACTGCCGGCGACCAACTAATTGCAGCGCTAGGACTTACATTGTTGGAAATATCCATGGTTACCTCATTATCTGGACTTGTACAATCCGTTACAATAAAATAACCTGTGGCATTTGCTCCACAAATGGTACCATCATAGGTTGCAAAATAAATACCTGATGAAGTAACCTCATAAAAGAAATCTGTACCCAAAACCGTGGAGGTATCGGAAGCCTCGTACCATTTGTAATTATGTTCATCGGTACTGTTGGGAGCCTGCAACAAAAACTGTGCACTGGCCCTATTAGCACCAAAGAATATGGTTACAAGGGTAACAATAAGAAATCTATATATGTGTTTTGGTTTCAAACTCCTGTTGTACCTAGTTGGTTTATATTATCTATTTTACTACAAATACTACGTTGATAAGTGAATTATAATCTGTTGGGGTTGCTATAACATCATAGGTCATTACACCAAATTCATTGACACTTACATTGGCAAACACCGTATTGTCATAATACGTAACATAGTAATACAGCTCTGTATTGCCATAGGTTGGTATAGCCCCTGGTGCCAAATTACTAGCCACCATCGGAGACCCAAACTGAGCCGTATATTGAGTATGCAGATTAATTGTTCTACCCGTACCTGTTGACGAGGCATCTACAGCAATGGAAGGCGGATAGAAAATATTAGGTCGTGAATTTGCAATTACATAAGGAGTAGCACTACTACCATTTCCAGTTACACTAATATCATTACCTGCAGTCACTATAGTCTCTGTTCCATCGGCCGTAGGCACTGTAATGGTATTACCGCCGGATATACTCAATTGATCACCTGCAATGCTCAAGGTCTGGTCATCCGTTGCTGGATCCCCCGCTGGACCTGTTGCTCCTGTTGGACCTTGTGAACCCGTAGCCCCTGTTGGGCCTGCTGGACCTTGCGGGCCAACAGCACCATCGATACCATCCGATCCGGCAGGACCTGCTGGACCAGTTGGACCTTGTGCTCCAGTGGCTCCTGTATTTCCTATTGGACCTTGGGCGCCAGTAGCTCCTGTATCACCAGTATCCCCTTTGGCTCCGGTAGCACCGGTATCTCCTGTTGGGCCTTGTGCTCCAGTGGCTCCTGTATCTCCTGTTGGACCTTGCGCTCCAGTGGCTCCAGTATCACCAGTATTTCCTTTGGCTCCGGTAGCACCGGTATCTCCGGTTGGGCCTTGTGCTCCAGTGGCTCCTGTATCACCAGTATCTCCTTTGGCTCCAGTGGCTCCTGTATCACCAGTATCTCCCTTGGCTCCGGTTGGACCTTGTGCTCCTGTTGGACCCTGGGCTCCGGTAGCTCCTGTATCTCCTGTTGGACCTTGCGCTCCGGTGGCTCCTGTATCACCAGTATCCCCTTTGGCTCCGGTGGCTCCTGTGTCTCCAGTATCTCCCTTGGCTCCGGTTGGACCTTGTGCTCCTGTTGGACCCTGGGCTCCGGTAGCACCTGTATCTCCTGTTGGACCTTGCGCTCCAGTGGCTCCAGTATCACCAGTATCCCCTTTGGCTCCGGTTGGACCTTGTGCTCCTGTTGGACCCTGGG
>NZ_JACLHY010000033.1 GCF_014397245.1 Arenibacter arenosicollis
TGCACGGCCAACAAGAGATAACAATGAGAACATATAAATCACAAAAGCTCAACGGCACTATGGCCGTTGAGCTTAATTAACTATTTTTAATCCTATAAACCGTAACGGTTATTTAGGACTAGACAATGTATGTCACTACTATGAAATTCAGCTTCAAATAAATTAATAAAATGCTTCAATAGTCTCTGCTTCACCTCTGCCATATCCACTTCCTTTTGGCCAAGTTCCACATTTAAGGAAGTAACGGCCTTACCTTTGATACCACAGGGAATCATCAGATCAAAATAGCCCAGATCGGCATTCACATTCAATGCAAAACCGTGCATGGTTACCCATCGACTTGCTCGTACCCCCATGGCACATATTTTTCGGGCAAACGGTGTGCCCACATCCAACCAAACACCTGTTTCTCCTTTAGATCGCTCCGCATTAAGACCGTAGTCCGCCAGGGTCAAAATAACCATCTCCTCTAAAAACCTCAGATATTTATGAATATCGGTAAAGAAATTATCGAGATCCAGGATAGGATAACCAACAATCTGTCCCGGGCCATGATAGGTTATATCCCCGCCACGGTTTATCTTGTAGAATTTTGCGCCTTTCTCGGTAAGTACGTTTTCATCCACCAACAGATTACCCATATCACCGCTTTTACCCAAAGTGTAAACATGCGGATGCTCTACAAACAAAAAATGATTGGGTGTTTCCAATTGGGAACCCTCCCTCCTATTCTTTATTTTTAAATCAATAATAGATTTGAACAATTGCTCTTGGTAATCCCAAGTATCCTTGTAATCTTTAAGTCCCAAATCTTCTAAGAGAATACTTTTGTTCATGCTGCAAAGATACAAACTCCACCCATAAACCAAACCTCAAAACCCTAGTTTGGATTGTTAAGGATAATCAGCGCGGCAATTACACCGGGTACCCATCCACAAAGAGTAAGCAGAAAAACTATTATAAAGGAACCGCACCCCTTGCCTATTACGGCCAAGGGCGGAAAAACAATGGCCAATATGACCCTAAAACAGCCCATTTTTTAGAATTTTAATTGATCCTGCCCCTAGGCGGAACAGGTATATTTAATTGATCCCGCCCCATTGCGGGACAAGTGTACTAATAAGACTAAAAAGCGGTCAGTTTGTTACAGGAAAATGGAAATAATTTGGATACGCTATTTTGAAAACAATCAATTCCAATTTTTGGATTGATAGATTAACGGAGAGTGCCTATATTTGCAGCCTTAATTTATAAGAATATGCAACTTTCGGAACAAGAAGTAATTAGAAGGGAAAAACTTGGCAAGTTAAGGGAAATGGGCATCGATCCCTACCCCGCCGCTCTATACCCAGTAGACAGCACTTCTAAAAAGGCCAAGGAGAATTATGAAGAAGGAAAAAAGGTTGTTCTTTCCGGAAGACTCATGTCCAGAAGAATCCAAGGTAAGGCTTCTTTTGCCGAACTACAGGACAGCGAAGGCCGTATACAGGTCTATTTTAACAGGGACGAAATTTGTACGGGAGAAGATAAAACCTTGTACAAGGATGTGTATAAGAAATTGTTGGACATTGGTGATATCATTGGCATTGAAGGGGAGCTTTTCACCACTCAAGTAGGGGAGAAAACCGTAATGGTAAAGAATTTTACCTTACTAAGTAAATCCTTGCGGCCATTACCATTGCCAAAGGTAGATGCAGAAGGTAAGGTTTTTGATGAATTCAACGACCCCGAATTACGCTATCGCCAACGATACGTGGATTTGGTAGTAAACCCGAGCGTTAAGAAAAATTTTATAAAGCGTACCAAAATTACCAATAGTATGCGTCAGTTTTTTAACGATGCTGGCTATTTGGAGGTTGAGACCCCTATTCTACAACCCATTCCCGGAGGTGCCGCAGCACGTCCGTTTATGACGCACCACAACGCATTGAACATTCCCTTATATTTAAGGGTAGCCAATGAGCTATACTTAAAAAGATTAATTGTTGGTGGCTTTGACGGGGTTTACGAATTTGCTAAGGATTTTAGAAACGAAGGTATGGATCGTACCCATAACCCTGAATTTACGGTCATGGAACTTTATGTGGCCTACAAGGATTACAATTGGATGATGGACATGACCGAAAAGCTTTTGGAAAAGGTGGCTATCGATTCCAACGGCACTTCCAAAGTAACCGTTGGTAAAAATGAAATAGAATTTAAGGCCCCTTACCCTAGAGTGCCTATTTTGGAAGCTATAAAAATCCATACCGGTTTTGATGTTGCTGGGATGAACGAGGTGGAACTTAGGGAAGTTGCCAAAAAATTAAATATTGAGGCCGATGATAGTATGGGAGTTGGCAAACTTATTGATGAAATTTTCGGTGAAAAATGCGAACATCACTACGTGCAGCCCACCTTTATCACAGATTACCCCAAGGAAATGAGTCCTTTGTGCAAGGAACACAGGGACAATCCAGCTTTAACGGAACGTTTTGAGTTAATGGTAAACGGTAAGGAATTGGCCAATGCCTATTCCGAGTTGAACGATCCCATTGACCAGCGTGAAAGGTTTGAGGACCAACTTCAACTTTCTGAAAAAGGGGACGACGAAGCCATGTTCATTGACCAAGATTTCCTAAGGGCACTTGAGTATGGAATGCCACCTACAAGTGGTATTGGTATTGGCATTGACCGCTTGGTTATGCTAATGACCAACAATGCTTCCATCCAGGAAGTTCTGTTCTTCCCTCAAATGAGACCGGAAAAGAAACAATTGGAGCTTAGCGAGGAAGAAAAAGAAATCCTTGCCCTATTAAAACCAGAAGGCAAGCTAGCATTGGATGAGCTTAAAACCAAAGCGGGACTAAGCGGAAAAAAATGGGATAAATCAATGAAGGCCCTTTCCAAGCACGAGTTGATTAAGGTTACGACTGAAGGCGACATTAAAGTGGTGCTTCTAAAGAAATAATTTCCAAGGAAACCAACAATAACTTCCAATATTTTTAAGCGATTCTATCCTGAGGGTAGAATCGCTTAAATTCTTGTACCCTATAACAATCATCTTCCGTTAGGATAATTTTGTGTTGACAATGCCTTTGCAATTTCATACTTTTATGAGGGTATTATTATGATATAAATTAAATTTAGGTCGAATAACTTGAGGTATTAATAGAAATTATCCAAAAATAATAGCTATTTGATAGCGAATGGGATTTATTTCCCATATAATTGCTGAAAATACCCCCGTTATATCACCCTAAATAAGTGCAATTTGCATGTTGGAAAGATTGGATTCTTTTAAAACGGAGTGAATATTGGGGGACTAATGAACACATTTCCGCCATGGTGGAAGCATAAAGTGTTAGCAGTCGACATAATTTATTAAGCAGTATTATTATAATTTTTAGAACAAACAACCGAACTACTTAGTGTTACCTTGCATCAAATAAGGATAAGTGGTACGGATTTGAAAACATTGATATAGAACTACATTTAAAAATACTACCGTGAAAAAGAAAGTATCATTTGGCCTATTATTTATCGGTATCATTATACTTGTTATTTCCGTTTGGAGCCTTCTTAAACCTTCGGATACTGTAGATTTTAGTGCCGATATAAAACCTATTCTTAACAAAAATTGTATTACCTGCCACGGCGGGGTTAAAAAAAGTGGAGGTTTCAGTCTATTATTTGAAGAGGAGGCTTTCGCCAATACCGAATCGGGAGTTCCCGCCATTATTCCGGGCAACGCGGCCAAAAGCCCTTTCATTCAGCGTTTAAAGGAAGATGACCCGGAATTGCGAATGCCCTATAAGAAGTCGAAACTTTCAAAAGAGGAAATAGAACTATTGACCAAGTGGGTGGACCAGGGCGCCAAATGGGGCAAGCATTGGGCCTATACCTTACCCGAAAAAGTGGAAATTCCGGAAGCCACACAATCAGCGGGTATTTCTTCTGGCGAATCGGAGGGGTTTATTCAAAATGATATTGACCACTTTATTTTAAGAACTATGGAAAATAACGACTTGGAACCAAGTCTCCCTGCAGAGCCCAATGTAATCGCAAGAAGGCTTGCCATGGATATTACCGGACTTCCACCGAACGATTCCTTATTCAGTGATTTTACTACAGGCAAAATTACCTATGAAAATATGGTAGACGAGTTGTTGTCCCGAGATGCATACGGTGAAAAATGGGCCAGTTGGTGGTTGGACCATGCCCGCTATGCGGACACCAAGGGCTATGAAAAAGATATGGGAAGGTCTATGTGGCAGTATCGCGATTGGGTCATAAAAGCCCTAAACAACGATATGCCATATGACCAATTTACCATTGAGCAATTGGCAGGCGACCTGTTGCCCAACCCATCTGCGGATCAACTTATCGCAACTGCCTTCCATAGAAACACCATGAACAACGATGAGGGAGGAACGGATGACGAGGAATTTAGGGTAGCTTCCCTAATTGACAGGGTGAACACTACCTTTGAAGTATGGCAGAGCACCACAATCGGATGCGTACAATGCCATAGCCATACCTATGACCCCTTTAAGAACAGGGAATACTACAATCTAATGGCATTTTTCAACAATACCAGAGATGAAGACACCTCAGAAGATGAACCTAATTTGAAATTTTATAACGAGGAGCAACAAAAGAAAGTCACTGAAATTTATGATTGGATCGCTAAAAATGAGAACAAGGAGGTAGCCGAAGCCTATAATAATTTCCTGCAATATTCAGAACCGGTATACCATGCCCATTCGGCAAAGAATTACACCAATGGCAATTTGGCGGACACAAAATGGCTGGCCTTAAGGGACAATGGCTCCTGCTACCTATCAGATGTTTATACTCAGGATGCCGATTATATGTACCTGAAATATTCCTCTGGAATAGATGGAACCAAAGTAACCATCAGAAAAGATAATGAAGATGGCGATATATTGGCCCAATTTACAACCAACAAAACGAACGGTAGGGAAATCCAAAAAATCCCTTTCAAAAAAAGTACCGAAAAATTAAACCTCTACATTGAGGCCAACAATGATAAAATTTCTCCTAGAAGTCCTACCAGTTATATTTCGTGGTTTGCATTTCTTCCAGAAATAAAGGCGGATAAAAATGCCGGCTATTCCCAAATGGATGACAGTTTTATGAAACTGCTGAACAGCAGCACCCCTACACTGCCCATAATCGTGGAAAATCCGGATTATCTAAAAAGGACCACACAGGTTTTTGAAAGAGGCAATTGGTTAATGAAAACAGATACCGTGGAACCTGCAACGCCCAAAAGCCTCAATGCCTGGAACGATGCATGGCCAAAAAATAGGCTGGGGCTGTCCAAGTGGATGGTGAGCAAAGAGAATCCCTTAACGGCACGTACCCTTGTAAATAGGGTCTGGCAGCAGATCTATGGCCGTGGCATAGTGGCCTCCTTGGAGGATATGGGATCACAGGCCGACCCGCCTTCCCACCCGGAATTATTGGACTGGCTGGCCCTAAGGTTTATGAACGAGCACAATTGGAGTATAAAGGCCTTGGTAAAAGACATTGTGATGTCTGGCACCTATAGGCAGAGTTCCAAGAATAACGCCAAATTGTACAATCTAGATCCGGAAAACCGACTCTATGCGCGAGGGCCTAGAATTCGCTTAGGTGCAGAACAAATTAGAGATCAGGCCTTGGCCGTTTCTGGACTGCTGAGCACAAAAATGTATGGCCCCAGTGTAATGCCGCCACAACCCGATGGCATATGGCAAACCGTATATAACGGTGGCAATTGGGTGGAAAGCCAAGGGGAGGACAAATATAGAAAAGCAATCTATACTTATTTAAAAAGAACCAGCCCCTACCCCTCCTTCCTGACTTTTGACGCTGGAAGTCGGGAAGTTTCCACGGTAAGACGAACGGTAACCAATACCCCATTACAGGCCTTGGTTACCCTTAACGATCCGGTTTATCTGGAAACCGCCTATCATTTGGCCAAATTTATGGGTGAGAGCAATAATGTGGACACCAGTATACGGGAAGGGTATAGGAAAGCTGTTTTGACCGACATCAGTGAAGAAAAACTGATCTTTTTAAAAGAATTGTACAATACTTCTGTTGCTGATTTCGAGGATAAACCTAAGAACATTAAGGAATTCATTCCTTTTGAAACCGATGCAAATGCCAATTTAGCCGCATTGACCGTAGTGGCCAATGCCATAATGAACTTGGATGAGTTTTTAACAAAATCGTAGTTATGAACAGTTTGGACCGATTAATAAAAGAAAAGTTACAGCGTGAGATACAGGCTAAGACCCGTCGGCATTTCATCAAGGATTGCGTTACCGGAATGGGCGGTTTGGCCCTGGGCTCTTTTTTTATGTCCTGTAACTCCTTTCTCGGCAACAACGAAAAAGCCAAGATTAAACTAACGGAAAGGGACATCAACCCATTGGCCTCCATGGCACCACCTCTACCGCCCAAGGTAAAATCGGTTATTTACCTGCACATGGCCGGTGCCCCCTCCCAATTGGAAATGTTCGATTACAAGCCTACCCTGCATAAACTGAACAATCAGCCATGCCCCCAATCCTTATTGGAAGGGAAAAAATTTGCGTTCATCAGGGGAGTTCCCAAACTTTTGGGGCCCCAGGCAGAATTTAAGCAACATGGGGAATCCGGGAATTGGGTCTCCAACTTCCTGCCCCACTTTTCCAAGGTGGTGGATGAAGTGGCCTTCCTAAAAGCGGTAAATACGGACCAATTCAATCATGGGCCGGCACAATTGTTAATGCACACCGGAAGCCCGAGGTTGGGCAGACCAAGTATAGGGTCTTGGGTTACCTATGGCTTGGGATCCGAAAATCAGAATTTGCCCGGTTTTGTGGTACTTACCTCGGGCGGCAAAACCCCGGATGCGGGAAAGAGTGTTTGGGGTAGTGGTTTCTTACCCTCGGTATACCAAGGGGTACAGTGCAGATCCAAAGGAGATCCTGTGCTTTATATAGACGACCCAAAAGGCATAACCCGGAATCTTAAGAAAAGTACCATTGATGCCATAAACAACATCAACAAAAAAGAATTCAACCAATATTCGGATCCCGAGATTTTGGCGAGGATCAATCAGTACGAGATGGCCTACCGCATGCAGACCGCGGTGCCAGAGGTCATGAACATCAATAATGAACCCGAGCATATCAAGGAAATGTACGGGGTGGAACCGGGCAAGGAATCCTTTGCCAACAATTGCCTTTTGGCCAGAAAGCTCATAGAGGACGGGGTACGCTATGTTCAATTGTTCGATTGGGGCTGGGACAGCCATGGAACAGCGCACGATACCGCGTTGAATCTTGGCTTCAGAAACAAGTGTACCCAAATAGACCGGCCCATTTCCGCCCTGCTCCTAGATCTAAAACAAAGGGGGCTATTGGAAGAGACCTTGGTAGTATGGGGGGGCGAATTTGGAAGGACCCCTATGCAGGAAAACAGGGAAGGACAAGAAAATGCATTTAAGGGTCGTGACCATCATGGGGATGCCTTTACCATGTGGATGGCCGGTGGCGGCATAAAAAAAGGTGCCAGCTGGGGCCTGACAGATGAAATAGGCTTCTCGGCATTGGAGGGCCAGGTCTCGGTACATGATGTACATGCCACCATGATGCACTTAATGGGCTTTGACCACGAACAGTTTACTTTTGATTTTCAAGGAAGGCCCTTCCGCCTTACAGATGTGGAGGGACATGTAATACACGAAATACTTGCCTAAAAAACAAACCTACCAAACCAACATAATGCTATTATCTATCATACTTTTTGAATCATTATTATTTTCCAATTGTCCGGAAGATTTACATAATAATCGCCCAGAATTGAAGAAACAGTAGATCCATGGAAGTTATCCAACAACTAATAGGGCGCTTGCACACCGTTGTAGTGCATTTGCCGATAGGATTCATCATTGCAGGACTTCTTCTGCAGTGGTACGATAGAAAGAACAATGAATGGTCCAAAATAATTGGTTTAATATTTCAATGGGGATTTATTTTTGCAACAGTAGCCTGTGTTAGCGGCTACCTGCTCTACAAAAGCGAAGGATATTCCTTTGACACGGTAAAATTTCATCTATGGCTGGGCATTGTTACCGCCCTGTTTTCTTTGTTGATGTATTTGCGATTGGTGGCACCTTTTAAAATCGACTTCAGAGAGCGATTGCCCTTGGTGCTTTTATCGTTCTCGTTGTTATTTCTAATATCATTTACCGGGCACCTTGGGGGCAATATCACCCATGGGTCCGATTACCTCATTGAACCGCTGCCAAGTAGCATAAAAACGGTATTGGGTATTGGGCCAGAAGTATACGAAATGCCTACCCTGGACGAAGATCATTGGGAAGAAGCGGTGCTCTATACGGATCTGGTGCAACCCATCCTCAACAATAGATGCGTAAGCTGCCACAATGCCAAAAAGGAAAAAGGGGAATTGCAATTGGAGGAGGAAAATGGGATATTGAAGGGCGGGGAAGACGGAGAAGTGATAGAGCCTAACGACCCAGAAAACAGTGCCCTCTACGCCAGAATGATATTGCCCTTGGAACATGAGGACCACATGCCCCCAAAAGACAAGACCCAGCCTTCCATTGAGGAAATAGAAATTATAAAAACCTGGATAGCCAATAAGAATTCATTTGACAAGAGCCTTGGTGAACTGGGCCTAAAAAAGGAATTGTTCTACTCGTTCTTCCCTAAGAAAAAAGACGATACCTACCCAGACGTAACGGTTGCCGAAGTTTCGGCGGATACCATTGCAGCCATTAAGAAAAATGGCTTCCATGTAGAAAAAATCAGCGAGGAAAGTAATTTCATCAAAGTGTCCTGTATCAACAAACCTTCTTTTGCGGATGGGGATTTTGACCTGCTTTCTTCGGTCAAAAATCAGATCGTATACCTTGACCTGGGTGAAACCCAAATTACAGATGCCATTTTTGAAAAAATAACCAGCCTGCCCAACCTCACCGTATTAAAAATGGACAATACCGGCATAACGGGCAAAAACATAATAGCCCTGGAAAAATTGGGATACCTCAAAAACCTGAACCTTATGGGGACCAAGTTTGAGGAACCATATATAGCCGATCTAAAAGGTTTTAAAAAATTGCAAAAAGTCTATCTCTTAAACACCCCTATCACGAAACCTGATCAAATTAACAGACCAAAAGAAGGGGAAGTGTTCTTCGATTATGGAGGTTATGAATTGCCCAAAATAGCCACCGATTCCATTATTTATTGATTGAATGCCTTACCGTTAATTAAAATTACTAACTGGTACTTACATTCTCCAATGCCAATTTTGCAGTAACCGAAGCAAACCAATTATATAGCTCCCAACATTAATTTGAATTGTATAATAGTAAAATAGTCGGTTCCAGTATATGGTTCCATTTATGGGGCTAATCTAAAGGAAACAATTCCGAAATGTGATACCGTCTTGGACAAAAAAGTATTACTAATCGTCATTATGTTGCTTGCAAATATGGTTATATGGCAGTATTATTACTACCTTAACATCAACCAAATTAACCATCTAATAGAATTTAACCACTTATAAACAATACTTGTTCGAATTTAGAAATATAGTGACCACAGAGACACTTAAAAAAAATAGCGTGAAAAAGAAAGTATCATATGGCATTTTACTTATAAGCATCTTCTTACTCGTCATTTTTGTTTGGAAAATGCTTCAACCATCCGATACGGTTGATTTTAGTGCGGATATAAAACCAATTTTGAACAAGAATTGTATTACCTGTCATGGTGGGGTTAAAAAAAGTGGAGGTTTCAGTCTATTATTTGAAGAGGAGGCTTTCGCCAATACCGAATCGGGAGTTCCCGCCATTATTCCGGGCAACGCGGCCAAAAGCCCTTTCATTCAGCGTTTAAAGGAAGATGACCCGGAATTGCGAATGCCCTATAAGAAGTCGAAACTTTCAAAAGAGGAAATAGAACTATTGACCAAGTGGGTGGACCAGGGCGCCAAATGGGGCAAGCATTGGGCCTATACCTTACCCGAAAAAGTGGAAATTCCGGAAGCCACACAATCAGCGGGTATTTCTTCTGGTGATTCGGAGGGGTTTATTCAAAATGATATTGACCACTTTATTTTAAGGACCTTGAAAAATAACGACTTAGAACCAAGTCTCCCTGCAGAGCCCAATGTAATCGCAAGAAGGCTTGCCATGGATATTACCGGACTTCCACCGAACGATTCCTTATTCAGTGATTTTACCGCTGGAAAAATTACCTACGAAAATATGGTGGACGAGCTTTTGTCCCAAGATGCCTATGGGGAAAAATGGGCCAGTTGGTGGCTGGACCAGGCCCGCTATGCGGATACCAAAGGCTATGAAAGTGATATGGGCAGGACTATGTGGCAATATCGCGATTGGGTAATAAAGGCCTTTAACAAAGATATGCCCTATGACCAATTTACCATTGAGCAGTTAGCGGGTGATCTTTTGCCCAACCCTTCGGCCGACCACCTTATCGCAACCGCTTTCCACAGAAACACCATGAATAACGGTGAGGGAGGAACAGATGATGAGGAATTTAGGGTAGCTGCAGTAGTAGATAGGGTGAACACCACCTTTGAGGTATGGCAGAGCACCACTATTGGTTGCGTTCAATGCCATAGCCACACCTACGACCCCTTTAAAAACAGGGAATATTACAACCTTATGGCATTTTTTAACAATTCTAGGGATGAAGACACTTCCGAGGATGAGCCCAATCTAAAATTTTATAACGAAGAGCAACAAAAGGAAGTCACCAAGATTTATGAATGGATCGCAAAAAATGAGAGTCAGGAAGTTGCCGAGAAATATAAAAACTTTCTCACTTACACCGAGCCAATATACCATTCACATTTAATAAAAAAATTCGAAAATGGCAATGTAGAAGGAAGACTTTCCTTAAGGGATAATGGTTTCTGCTTTTTAAATAATGTATATACCCAAGGTGCTGGATATATGTATTTAAAATATTCTTCCGGAATAGACGGGACCACTATGACGATAAAAAAAGACGATGCTGATGGCGAAATTTTATCCCAATTTGTCATCAATAAAACCTCTAGCACTATAGTAAGAAAGATACCATTTAAAAAAATTAACGAAAAACTAAACCTTTATATCGAAGCTGACAATAATAATATCTCGCCTAAATCTGCCCTGGGATATTTTACCTGGTTTGCATTTCTTCCGGATATACCAGAACATCCTTCAGCAGAATATATGGGCATCAAGGACTCAATATTGCAATTACTAAATACCAATACCCCTTCCCTACCTATAATGGTCGAAAACCCCGATTATAGAAATAGGACTACCCAAGTTTTTGAAAGAGGCAATTGGTTAATGAAAACAGATACCGTGGAACCTGCAACGCCCAAAAGCCTCAATGCATGGAACGATGCCTGGCCAAAAAATAGGCTGGGGCTGTCCAAGTGGATGGTGAGCAAAGAGAATCCCTTAACGGCACGTACCCTTGTAAATAGGGTCTGGCAGCAGATCTATGGCCGTGGCATAGTGGCCTCCCTGGAGGATATGGGGTCTCAATCCGATCCGCCTTCTCACCCGGAATTATTGGACTGGCTGGCCCTAAGGTTTATGAACGAGCACAATTGGAGCATAAAGGCTTTGGTAAAAGACATTGTGATGTCTGGCACCTATAGGCAGAGTTCCAAGAATAACGCCAAATTGTACAATCTAGATCCGGAAAACCGACTCTATGCGCGAGGGCCTAGAATTCGCTTAGGTGCAGAACAAATTAGAGATCAGGCCTTGGCCGTTTCTGGACTGCTGAGCACAAAAATGTATGGCCCCAGTGTAATGCCGCCACAACCCGATGGCATATGGCAAACCGTATATAACGGTGGCAATTGGGTGGAAAGCCAAGGGGAGGACAAATATAGAAAAGCAATCTATACTTATTTAAAAAGAACCAGCCCCTACCCCTCCTTCCTGACTTTTGACGCTGGAAGTCGGGAAGTTTCCACGGTAAGACGAACGGTAACCAATACCCCATTACAGGCCTTGGTTACCCTTAACGATCCGGTTTATCTGGAAACCGCCTATCATTTGGCCAAATTTATGGGCAAAAGCAATAATGTGGACACCAGTATACGGGAAGGGTATAGGAAAGCTGTCTTGGAAGACATCAGTGAGAGAAAACTAGCGGTTTTAAAAGAATTGTACAATACTTCTGTTGCTGATTTCGAGGATAAACCTAAGAACATTAAGGAATTCATTCCTTTTGAAACCGATACAAATGCCAATTTAGCCGCATTGACCGTAGTGGCCAATGCCATAATGAACTTGGATGAGTTTTTAACAAAATCGTAGTTATGAACAGTTTGGACCGATTAATAAAAGAAAAGATACAGCGTGAGCTGCAGGCTAAGACCCGAAGGCATTTCATCAAGGATTGCGTTACCGGAATGGGCGGTTTGGCCCTGGGCTCTTTTTTTATGTCCTGTAATTCCTTTCTCGGCAACAACGAAAAAGCCAAGATTGCCCTAACGGAAAGGGACATCAACCCATTGGCCTCCATGGCTCCTCCCTTTCCCGCGAAGGTAAAATCGGTTATTTACCTGCACATGGCCGGTGCCCCCTCCCAATTGGAAATGTTCGATTACAAGCCTACCCTGCATAAACTGAACAATCAGCCATGCCCCCAATCCTTATTGGAAGGGAAAAAATTTGCGTTCATCAGGGGAGTTCCCAAACTTTTGGGGCCCCAGGCAGAATTTAAGCAACATGGGGAATCCGGGAATTGGGTCTCCAACTTCCTGCCCCACTTTTCCAAGGTGGTGGATGAAGTGGCCTTCCTAAAAGCGGTAAATACGGACCAATTCAATCATGGGCCGGCACAATTGTTAATGCACACCGGAAGCCCGAGGTTGGGCAGACCAAGTATAGGGTCTTGGGTTACCTATGGCTTGGGATCCGAAAATCAGAATTTGCCCGGTTTTGTGGTACTTACCTCGGGCGGCAAAACCCCGGATGCGGGAAAGAGTGTTTGGGGAAGTGGTTTCTTACCCTCGGTATACCAAGGGGTACAGTGCAGATCTAAAGGTGATCCGGTGCTATATATTGAAGACCCCAAAGGCATAACCCGGAATCTTAAGAAAAGTACGATTGACGCTATAAACACCATCAATAAAGAGGAATTCAACGAATACTCGGATCCCGAGATTTTGGCGAGGATCAATCAGTACGAGATGGCCTACCGCATGCAGACCGCGGTGCCAGAGGTCATGAACATCAATAATGAACCCGAGCATATCAAGGAAATGTACGGGGTGGAACCGGGCAAGGAATCCTTTGCCAACAATTGCCTTTTGGCCAGAAAGCTCGTAGAGGACGGGGTACGCTTTGTACAATTGTTCGATTGGGGTTGGGATAGCCATGGTGACAGTCATGCAAATGCCGTTGATCTAGGGTTAAGAAACAAGTGTACCCAAATAGACCGGCCCATTTCCGCCCTGCTCCTAGATCTAAAACAAAGGGGGCTATTGGAAGAGACCTTGGTAGTATGGGGAAGCGAGTTCGGCCGTACTCCCATGCAGGAAAACAGGGAAGGACAGGAAATGGCATTTAAAGGGAGAGACCATCATGGGGATGCCTTTACCATGTGGATGGCAGGCGGCGGCATAAAAAAAGGTGCCAGCTGGGGGCTGACCGATGAAATAGGCTTCTCGGCATTGGAGGGCCAGGTCTCGGTACATGATGTACATGCCACCATGATGCACTTAATGGGCTTTGACCACGAACAGTTTACTTTTGATTTTCAAGGAAGACCCTTCCGCCTTACCGATGTAGAAGGACATGTAATACAGGAAATACTTGCCTAAGAAACCAACCAAACCAACACAATGCTATTATTTATCATACTTTTTGGATCTTTACTCTTTTCCCTTTGCCAATTAGCAATCCTATTTTTTCAAAAAGACTGGGGAAACCAATTCACTTGGGATAACTTTTTCAAACCGCCAAACACGCAAAGCTATGACGGTGTGGAATTAAGGATGTTTTCTGGTCCTACCATAAAGGAAGTCTTAAAAGAACGCCTAACATTGAATAAATAGTTAATTAATGGAAGTTATTCAACAACTAATAGGGCGCTTGCACCCCGTTGTAGTGCATTTGCCGATAGGGTTCATAATTGCAGGATTACTTTTGCAATGGTATGACAGAAAGAACAATGAATGGTCCAAAATAATTGGTATCATATTTAAATGGGGATTTATTTTCGCAACAGTAGCATGCGTGAGCGGCTTCCTGCTTTATCAAAGCGAAGGTTATTCCTTTGACACCATAAAATTTCATTTATGGATGGGCATTGTTACCGCCCTGTTTTCTTTGTTGATGTATCTGCGATTGGCTGAACCCTTAAGAATAGATTTTATAAAGCGATTGCCCATAGTGCTTTTATCGTTCTCTCTATTTTTTCTAATATCGTTTACCGGGCATCTTGGAGGGAATATCACCCATGGGTCCGATTACCTCATTGAGCCCCTACCTAACAACATAAAAACATTATTAGGTGTTGGTCCAGAAGTATACGAAATGCCTACTTTGGACGAAAATAATTGGGAAGAAGCCGTTCTCTATACAGATCTGGTCCAACCCATTCTGAACACTAGATGTGTCAGCTGCCATAATTCCAAAAAAGAAAAAGGCGAATTACAATTGCAGGAAGAAAATGGAATACTGAAGGGCGGGGAAGACGGAGAAGTGATAGAGGCTAACGACCCTGAAAACAGTGCCCTATATGCCAGATTAATTTTGCCTTTGGAACATGAAGACCACATGCCCCCAAAAGATAAGACACAGCCCTCTATAGAGGAAATAGAAATTATTAAGACATGGATAGCCAATAAGAATTCTTTTGATAAGACCATAGGGGAACTAGGCCTAAAAAAGGAATTGTTCTATGCGTTTTTTCCAAAGAAAAAAGATGATACCTATCCTGATGTAGAGGTTGCCGAAGTCCCAAAAGATACTATCTCTGCCATAAAGAAAAAAGGTTTCCATGTAGAACGGGTAAGTGAAAACAGTAATTTTATACGGGTGTCCTGTATCAATAAACCCACTTTTTCGGATAAGGATTTTAACTTTCTGTCCTCTGTAAAGAATCAGATCGTATACCTAGATCTTGGGGAAACCCAGATTACGGATGGCATTTTTGAAAAATTAAGTACTCTTCCCAACCTAACCATTCTAAAAATGGACAATACCGAAATAACGGGTGAAAATATTGAAAGCTTGGAAAAGCTTGAATACCTAAAAAACCTGAATCTTGTGGGGACAAATTTTGAGGAGGCCCACCTTGAACATTTAAAAAGGTTCAAAAAATTACAGATCGTATATTTGTACAACACCCCAATTTCGAAACCTGATCAAATCGACAGACCAAAACCTGGGGAATTGTATTTTGATTTTGGGGGTTATGAGTTGCCCCAAATAGCGGCCGATTCAATTATTTATTGATTTGGCAATCAATTTGTAGTTTTCACCGTTTAAACCCCTGATTACAACGAAATATTGAAACAACGGCAACAGTAGGACGTTAAGACTATTAGGATCCCAAATCTTAATAGTATGAAAAAAAATACTCGCTTATTTTAATGTTGATTTTTGTGGTTTCCTGTACCAAGGATGAAAAGGCCGATGGCATGGATCCCGAGCTTGAAACAAACTTAACCGCTTGTTTTTCTGTAAGCAAGGATACTTTAACCCTTGGAGAATCCTTACAATTGATCAATTGCTCAAAAGATGCTGTGATTTACTCCTATGATTTTGGCAATAATGAAACCAGTAATCAGGAAAGCCCCTCTATAACCTTTAAGGAAGGAGGAAATTTCACCATAACCCTGGTAACATATGACGACCAAAGACATAGTGAAACCTCTAGCCATACCGTTTTTGTAGAGACCCCTGTAGATTCCTATTATCACTTCCCTGACATTTCTCATGGATTAAATGGTCTACCTATAGGGATAGGCATAAACCCCCACAATGGTAATATTTACTATTTGGAGAAGTCTGAAGACCTGGTTGGCCTCACTTTACCTAAATTCTATTACAAAGAGTTAAATAATAATTTCATACCTACTACCAATTACATTGCAGATATGCAATTTAATTCTGGACATGGCTTTATAAATTTTCTGGGCAATGGAAATAAGAACATCCATTTTTCCCGAACCTTACCAGAATTATACGGATCTCAAGAAATTACCCTAAAGAGCACCTGGCTATTAATGTCCACTGTAAATTCTGCCACCAAATATCTTTACGGAACCTTGAAAGAAGATGTGAATTCTATATTTTATGGCACACAAAAGGATAACGGGATTTATAAGGCCGTAATTGAAAAAAGAAATGCCAATGGTGACGCCTTTGATGTTCAATTCAAAACTATAGGGTCTAATAATGCCATGCTGGCCGATATGATAAAGACTGAAAATGGCTATGTGGCATTTGGAGGAACGTTCGACAAGAATATTACAACACCACATATCACAAACTACAGTCCAACACTTATATTCTTTGACACTAATTTAGCCGTCACCAAAACAGTGGCATATGGCCATACCGTGTTGGGCACACATATCACTGAAGCCAACCATTTAAATGGGGCTTACCACATAATACAACTGTCCAATGGAAATTTAGCCACTTATGGCAATGGGGAACTAACCGTTTCAAAGCCCGATGGAGGGCTTATCACCTCCCATTATTTTAGTATCCATAATGACATCCAGGCCATGATTTCTTTGGGAGATACCTTTGTAATCTCAACCGGGGATGGTTATTTACGCAAATATGACCCCAACGGAACAGAGATTGGAAAGCTGAAGTACAATGGAAATTTTATACCGGATTTATTGGAAATAAATAATAATCTCTTCTTCGTTGCTGGATACCGAACCACGGATAAGATCGTCAATTTAGGAGATTTATCCGTTGTGAAAATTTTATATGGCGCTGTGGATAAAGACTTAAATTTGATATCCTTGGAGTCGATTTTTAATTAATTGGAATAGTAGTGACAAAACCTTAAGTGACTCTTTAATTTTGATTTTTATAACTGCGGGAAATAACCTAGTTTAGAAGACCATAAACCTCCCGTATGGATTTAAGCAAAAAATTGGGACTAATATTAGGTCCACTATTCTTTTTTATTCTTTTAAACTTACCCACTACCCTAGTTTCCGAAAAAGGTGATGCCGTAATAGCCGTAGCGGTTTGGATGGTGGTTTGGTGGATAACGGAAGCCGTTTCCATCTCAGTGGCTGCACTATTGCCTCTAATTCTATTCCCCTTACTTAAGATTATGCCGATCAGCGAGGTAGGTGCCAATTATGGTAGCCCAATCATTTTTCTGTTTTTTGGTGGTTTTGTTATGGCTCTTGCCTTGGAAAAAGTGAATTTACATAAACGTATTGCCCTAAACATTATAAAAATTACGGGAACAACGCCGAACAAAGTGATATTGGGATTTATGATTGCAACGGCGGCCTTGAGTATGTGGATCAGTAATACGGCCAGCACGGTTGTTATGCTTCCGATTGCCATGTCCGTTATTGGATTATTGGTGAATGATGCCGATGGTTTTACCAAAGATGATCGCAATTTTGCCCTAAACGTTATGTTGGGGATTGCTTTTTCTGCCAATGCTGGAGGTATAGCCACTGTTATCGGTACCCCACCCAATTCAATTTTAATTGGTTTGCTCGAAAACGAATACAACATTGAAATCTCCTTTCTTAAATGGATGGTTATTGGATTACCATTTTCAATTGTCATGGTAACCATTAGCTATCTGGTCCTTGTAAAATGGTTATTTCCCAATAAACAATTGAAATTTACGGGCTCCAAACAAATTATTCAGGAAGAATTAATAAAGTTGGGCCCTACCAGTGGGAAAGAGAAAATGGTACTCGTAATCTTCGGTATTACTGTTTTCCTATGGATTTTTAGAACGCTCATAAATGAAATATTTCCTCTTTTAGGATTATCGGATACCATCATTAGTATGGTGGCTGCTATTGCCCTGTTCGCGATTCCCTTTAATCTTAAAAAGGGTGATTTTATAATTGGTTGGAACGATACTGAAAAATTGGCCTGGGGAATCCTAATATTATTTGGTGGCGGACTGGCCTTGGCCGAAGGTATGTCTACCAGCGGCATTGTAGATATGGTGGCAAACACGATTTCCACCAGCGATATCAGTATATTTTTTACAGTAGCCCTGTTAATAACATTAATGCTCTTCATGACAGAATTGATGAGTAATGTTGCTTTGGTCGCAGTACTGGCTCCAGTGGTGGCAGGAATAGCCATAGGACTTGGAGTTCCTATACTTTATTTATTGATTCCCGTTACCATCGCCAGTAGCTGTGCCTTTATGCTGCCCATGGCCACCCCTCCCAATGCCATAGTTTTTGCAAGTGGTTATATAAAGGTATATCAAATGGCAAGGGTAGGAATAATTCTTAATCTAATCTCGGTAGTTCTGTTGATCCTGTTGTTCCAATTCGTAATTCCCCTACTCTTCTAATTTATTAATTGAATAAAGAATATACATGCTGGAAATGGTCTAACAAAAGTAGAGCCTTTGCTATCACAAAGGCTCTACACTTGCCTCATTCAAATAATCTATAAAAAGAAATTCTCTATCTAAATAGACTTTTAAAAAGTGAAAATGTTACAGATTATTTGGGAAAATTTATTCTTTCCCACTATATATTCAAAAATTACCCCCTTAAGATTCACAAAGGCATACAATTCCGTTAATAATATTGCAATTGGGCAATAATGCCAATCCACTTCCAAAATTTAAATATTTTTTAGTTCTTTGAAAGAATCCATGAATTCATCAAAAAAGAGTGAAATATGTTTAAAAGTTTACTCGCGAAAGCGTTATTTGCATTTTTATTATTAGGAAGCTTCCATACTGCAGAAGCTCAAATCTTTAAAAAGAAGGACAAAAAATCAGAAGAGACCGATTCTAAAGAAAAATCCAAAAAAGGAAAAATAGAATCCTATGAAAAAGTAATTACTAAAGAAGCAAAAACGGATAAAGGCCTTTTTGATGTCCATGTCGTAGACGACAATCACTATTACGAAATACCGGACTCCCTATTCAACAAGGAAATGCTAATGGTAAGCCGAATTTCCAAAACCGCTACCGGTATTGGATTTGGAGGGGGAAAAATAAACACCAAGGTCCTTAAATGGGAAAAGTTGCCAAAAAAGGTTTTACTAAGGGTAGTAAGCTACGATATTGTTGCCGCAGATTCGCTTCCAGTAAGTGAAGCCGTGGTAAATTCCAATTTTGAACCGGTCTTATATACATTTGATATCAAGGCATTTAAAAAAGATAGCTTAAAGCCCGCAACAGTTATCCAAGTCAACGATCTTTTTGAGAAAGATGTAAATGCTCTTGGAATGCCAGAATATTATAGGAAGGAATATAAGGTTTCACGTCTGGATGAATCAAGAAGTTACATAAACTCCCTTAAAAGTTACCCCCTAAATATAGAAGCAAGACATGTAAAGACCTATGTGGCCAGCAATGCTCCTTCCAATGAAAGTTTGGGGTCTATTTCCATTGAAATAAATAATTCCATGATATTACTGCCGGACGAACCTATGAAACGCCGGTATTTTGACAAGCGTGTTGGTTGGTTTGCCCGTGGCCAGGTAGATTATGGTCTGGATGCCCAGGAAAGTAAGACTGTGCGTTTTCTTGACCGTTGGCGACTGGAAGTGAAGGACGAGGATATTGAAAAATTTAAAAATGGAGAACTTGTAGAACCCAAAAAGCCTATTGTTTATTATGTGGATAGGGCTACACCAAAAAGTTGGGTTCCCTTTATAAAGCAAGGTATAGAGGATTGGCAGGTAGCCTTTGAGGCTGCAGGTTTTAAAAATGCCATTTTGGCCAAAGACCCTCCTTCTCCCGAGGAGGACCCGGAATGGTCACCTGAGGATGTGCGTTATTCCGTAGTTCGTTATTTGGCATCACCAATACCAAATGCCAACGGCCCTCATGTTAGCGACCCTAGAACCGGTGAAATATTGGAATCGGATATCAACTGGTACCACAACGTAATGTCTTTGTTAAGAAACTGGTTTTTTGTGCAAACGGCCGCCATCAATCCTGAGGCCAGGGGCGTTGCCTTTAAGGAAGAAGTAATGGGCCGCTTAATTAGATTTGTATCTTCGCATGAAGTTGGACACACCCTTGGCCTGCCCCACAATATGGGCAGCAGTGTGGCTTATCCAGTGGATTCGCTTCGCTCCGCTTCCTTCACCAAAAAATATGGCACGGCACCATCCATCATGGATTATGCCCGATTTAACTACATAGCCCAACCAGAAGACGACGGCGTTGCACTAATGCCAGATATTGGGATATACGACAAATACGCCATTAGCTGGGGTTACCGTCCCATATTGGACAAATCCGATAAAGAAGAAAAAGAAACCTTGGATAGTTGGATTTTAAAACATTCAGGAGATCCGCTATACCGTTTTGGACATCAGCAGGTAGGAGATGTAGTTGATCCAAGTTCCCAGACCGAAGATTTGGGAGACGATGCCATTAAGGCCAGTGCCTACGGTATTGAAAATTTAAAAAGAATTACCCCAAAGCTCCTAGAATGGACCGCGGAAAAAGGTAAGGAATACGATGATCTAAACACCCTTTACGGTCAGGTAATTTCTCAATTCAACCGCTATATGGGCCATGTAAGCAATAACATAGGCGGGGTATATGAGCTGTATAAAACCTATGACCAAGAAGGGGCCGTTTATACCCCGGTAGACAAAGAGCACCAAAAAAATTGCTTGCTTTTTGTCCAGGAGCAATTATTCCAAACTCCTGAATGGTTGATTGTCCCAGACATATTTAATAAAATTGAATATTCAGGTTCTGTGGAGCGCATAAGAAGCCTGCAGGTTAGAACCTTGGACAATATTTTGAGTTTAGGCAAACTGGCTAGATTAATTGAGAACGAAACTGCCAACGGCAAGGACGCCTATTCCATACTGGAAATGATGACCGATCTAAGAAAAGGCCTATGGTCCGAAACACGGAATGGGAATAAAATTGACACCTATAGAAGAAACCTTCAAAAAGCACATATTGAAAGATTGGCCTACTTGATGACCGCTGAAAGCGAAACTCAAAAGGAAAATTCAGGCGGATACCGAAAATCCACCCCAATTAACACAGGACAATCGGATATTAGATCAATTGCAAGAGCGGAATTGAATATCCTCAGAAAGGACCTAAAAAATGCCATTTCTAGAACAACCGATACAATGAGCAAATATCATTTACAGGATGCTGTGGAACGTATAAATTTAATATTGGATCCAAATAGTTAAATTGAACATTACTTAAAAGGCCATCTTAAATTATATAATGTTCATATTGAATGCATTGAACAGGGCTACTTATTTCAGGTAGCCTTTTTTCATGGCCCAAACTAAGATTTTTCCGTTGAATGGATGCCTTTCATCGATAAAACGCAAATTTTAACATAATTTATTTCTTGCTATTTAATATTTTTTCTACTTTGAGGCCTTGTTTAACACCCCCCTTATCTATGTCTTATAAAATTAAAAGCTTATTGTATTTTGTCACTTTTGTAGCATCGGCTGTTTTGTACTACGCAATGGAGCCAGAATTTGACAACAAAAATAATCGTAATTCTGCCGAAATCATTCAACTACAATCCAATAATTTGGATATAGACTCTAAAATAGCAAAACTGGACAAAATACTGGAATAAAACGATATTCACTTTTATATCAAAATTTCCACCACATTAAATTGGACTTTTACAACAATTTTAGGTGCGTTTCACAACATTGCCCAAATTCGAGGTCATAGATTATTTATCTTAGAGGTATAATTAAAACCCCAAATCTATGTCCTACAAAATAAAAAGTCTTTTATATTTTATATGTTTTTTAGTATCAGCACTGGTTTACAATAATCTATCCAATGATACCACAACAGAAAACGAAATAATCTCAACTGAAAAATCAAAAGTCAATATTGAAGCCTTGGCTGACAACTCAGGAAATCAATTCTTGAATATACAATAACAATCCAATAATTTGTTTTGAAAAAGGGCATAAACCTAGGTTTATGCCCTTTTTTATTGGTTAATTTCTCTAAGGGTACCGATTATTGTTTCCCATTTTCCTTTATTCTATTCTGTTAAAATTGCGCTAAATCCACAATTCTCCTTAAACTAATCTGTCATTGTATTGTCCTAAACACATAACAGTAAATAATAAATAAGATGAAATGAGCTGAGATGTTTAATGGCGAATTACATATGACCTTTTAATAACAAATAAATATAAACAGATGAAACAATTAATTGTATTAGTAGTATTAATGGCCGGTATAACCGCCATGGCACAAAAACCAGAGCGAGAAAGAGGTCATAGGGGCGATATGAAAGACATGACCCCGGAACAAATGGCCACTCTACAAACGAAGCAGATGACCTTGGCCCTGGACCTTACCGATGCCCAACAAAAGCAAATTCAAAGTTTAAACCTGGATAATGCCAAGAACCGTGCAGAGAAAATGAAAGAAATGAAAGCTAAAAGGGAAAGCGGCGAGGCTAAAAAATTAACTTCGGAAGAGCGTTATGCCATGAAAACGGCCATGTTGGACCGTCAAATTGCACAAAAGGAAAAGATGAATAAAATACTGAATAATGAACAGTATGAAAAATGGGAGAAAATGAAAATGGACAGAGAAGGCCATAGAAGAGGCAAAGGAATGAAAGGCCACCAAGAAAGAGCTAACGGCAAATAAATACCTCCCCCCTATAAATTTGGAAGGCTAAATGGACAAAGTGATGTCTATTTAGCCTTCTTAATTTTATTATTGCAGATCTTTAGCAATATTGGAGAGCGCCGAAATGGTCTCATCCAAATCCTGATAACTCAGGGCATCGTTCAAAAAGTAACTCTCAAATGCACTCGGTGGTAGGTATATTCCTTGGCTAAGCATCCCGTGGAAATATTTCTTAAATATGCCATTGTTACCTTTAGCTGAAGATTCAAAATCTGTCACCGGTTGGTCCGTGAAATGAATGGAAATCATGGAACCGAACCTGTTCATCTGAAAAGGAATATTGTTATCGCTCAATACTTTTGCCAAACCCTCTCCCAAGTACTTGGTCTTATCGGCCAAACTCCTGAAAATTTCCGGATTATTGTTCAATTCGGTCAGCATTGCCAAACCGGCACTCATGGCCAAAGGATTTCCACTCAGGGTTCCTGCTTGGTAAACCGGTCCATCCGGAGCTAAATACCCCATAATTTCGTCTCTTGCCGCAAAGGCACCAACGGGCAGTCCTCCTCCAATTACTTTTCCAAAAGTTACTATATCCGCCTTTATTCCCAATACTTCTTGGGCACCACCTTTTGCCAATCTGAATCCGGTCATCACCTCATCAAAAATCAATAAGATACCTTCTTGGTCACAAAGTTCACGAAGTCCCTTAATAAAACTTTCTTCAGGTATAATACAGCCCATATTTCCTGCTACAGGCTCAATTATAATGGCCGCAATTTCACCTTTGTTGGCCGCAGCCAAAGCCTTTACACTTTCTAGGTTGTTATAGGCTGCCAAAAGGGTATCCTTGGCCGTTCCTTGGGTAACTCCTGGACTGTTGGGACTGCCAAAAGTAACAGCTCCACTACCAGCTTGAATTAAAAATGAATCGGAATGACCGTGGTAACATCCCGCAAATTTTATTAATTTATCCTTTCCCGTAAATCCCCTGGCCAAACGAACCGCACTCATACAGGCTTCGGTACCACTATTTACAAAACGTATCTTATCAATATTGGGAACCATTGAAACCGCTAATTTCGCCAGCTGGGTTTCTATTTCCGTAGGCATTCCGAACGACGTACCCTTTTTTGCCTTCTCAATAACCGCATTGATCACAGGCTCATGGGCATGCCCCAAAATTAAAGGTCCCCATGATGCTATATAATCTATCAAACGGTTGCCATCCTCATCGTACAAATAAGCCCCTTTGGCTTCCTTCACAAATATAGGATTACCACCAACTGCCTTAAACGCCCTTACGGGAGAATTCACCCCGCCAGGAATATAACGCTGTGCTTCAGCAAATAAAGCACTGCTTCTTCTATAAATCATAAATTATCTAATTTTTTCGGATTTTACGGTCAATTTTTGGCCCTCTGCCAAATTACTGTTCGTCATATTATTCAGCTTCATCAATTCCGGAATGGAAACAAAATACCGTTTGGAAATGGAATATAAGGTATCTCCCCTTTGTACTACATGAATTTTGTAATCGTACTGCTTTGGCTCTCTTTTGACTATTGCACCAGACCCAACTACTTTCCTGTCATATTTGTCCAATTCATAGCGCTCTATAAGGGCAATCAACTTATGGGGATATTTACGGTCCGTTGCATAACCGGCTTCCCTTAAGCCATAGGCCCATCCTTTATAATCGTCATGTTCCAAATCGAATAAAAAGGCATAGCGTGCACGAGAGGATAAAAATACACTGTGGTCCCTGAAAGAGTACATGGGATGATTATATTTCCTAAAACATTCCCCTTTTGCATCATCATCATGAAAATCATAATCCCCATCCCAATCTGTATGACACTTTATACCAAAATGATTATTGGTCTTGGCTCCTAGCACCCCTCTGCCCGCACCACTTTCCAAAATGCCCTGGGCTAGGGTAATGCTGGCCGGGATGCCATATGCCTTCATCTCAAATTGGGCAATTTCAGCAAATGTTTCTATATATTCCTCTGTGGAGTTTACTGTAAATTTAACAAAATTACCATTGTCCTCCGGTAAGGCATAAGCTCCTTCATTTTTGGATTCGCCCAATGGTTTGGGTGCGGCCTTTGTGGAGGCTGTAGTAGTCCTAACATTAGGTTTTTTAGCATAGGTAGTTTTCTTTTTAACACCACAGCTAACTAGAAAGATACCCAAAAACATTGTTATTGCTATTCTTTTTATCATACTTTTATTAATGGAAGATTCTTCTTTTTTAACACTAAATTCATTCCTGTAATTCCCTGTAAACCACCACTGTGTATTGCTAAAATTTTGGTTCCCGGTTTAAAATAATCATTCTTTACCAAATCTAAAATACCAAATAATAATTTTCCTGTATAAACAGGATCTGTTGGTACATTGGTCTTTTCCTTAAAATAATTAATAAATGTTATAAGCTCTTCTGAAACCTTTGCATACCCCCCAAAATGATAATCGGAATTGATTTCCCAGTTTTCTTTGGCCGTAAAATTACAAATATCTTTTTTTAGAAAATCACCTTTTAAGGATGGAAACCCTATAATTCTCTGATAATTAAGTGAAGAATTGATAATTCCGGCCAAGGTACCACCTGTACCAACACTAGAACATATGACGTTAAAACCCTTATCTTCCGGAGTCAATATTTCCTCACAACCTTTAACGGCCAACAAATTTGTACCCCCTTCGGGGATCAAATAATACTGACCAAATTCCCTTTCCAACACCTCTAAAAAGGACCTATCCGCCCTTTCCCTATAGGCCGTTCTTGAAACAAATTTAAAATTCATCCCATGCTCATGGGCCTGGGCCAGAGTAGGGTTATGCATCCAATTCCGACTGAGCTCTTCACCCCTAATTACCCCAATGGTTCTTATCCCGTTTAATTTTCCGGCATAGGCCGTAGCAGCAATATGATTGGAATAAGCACCTCCGAAGGTAAGAATGGTGTCCAAGCCCTTTTGTTTTGCTTCCAATATATTGTACTTAAGTTTTCGGTACTTATTGCCAGAGATGAACGGATGAATCAGGTCTTCTCTTTTCACTGATAGAGCGACTTGTTTTTCAATTAAAATAGAAAGATCTACTTTTTGATTTATTCCCTGCACGTTGAAGGCTTTTCGCCCCAAAGATATTTAATAAAGCTATACGGCCTTCTTTCTTGTAGATAATATAAATTGGATTCATTATCATAAGCCTCACGTTCAAAGCTTATATTTTGGTATGCTTTATAGGCGTCAAAATAAATTAGAAACCGAATAAGACCCTCCAATAAATACAAGAAATAAAAAGGGACTATTAATAATTCCTGCTGCTGTCTTAAATGTATTCTTTCGTGATTAAGCAGCGTAGCATCCTTTTTTAAAGAAGAGTTCTTTAAAATAATGAAGGGCCAGAGAGACAGTCCAACGTAGTTCTTATAAAACAAATGTTTAAATACTACTATCATTTACTAGGCTAAATAACGCGCTTACCAAATATAAGAGGGTATTATCAAAAAAATTTTCCATAATCGGCTTACTACGAACAAAATAGGTTAAAGTGCAAAAAGTATACTAAACTCTGTTAAAATAAACACCCTAAGCTTCTCTCCTAAAAATAATTGGTATAAATCCCATAAATTTACATCAATGAAGAAATTTATACCATTGGAGGAAGGGGATTTTTACCTTTCAGAGGAGGGATACAAAGTTTTCACCCAACAATATCATCTAAAAAGGGGATATTGTTGTGAAAGTGGCTGCAGACATTGTCCTTACGGTTACAATCAAAAAACGAATGCACAGCGCCACAACTAAGGTCTTCGGCATGATTTTTGCGAATATTTAAGTGGAATATCATGAGTACTAATTCAAATAAAATAGCTATGAAAAAAATTAGATTTTTAGTCGTTCCGATCTTGGTGCTGCTTTTCGCAAGTTCCTGCACTTCGGTACGCGTATTATCAGATTATGATAAAGAAGCAAATTTTAATTCATTTAAAACCTATGCTTTTTACAAGACTGGTATAGACAAGGCCCAAATATCGGATTTGGATAAAAAGAGAATATTACATGCCATAGATGATGAGATGAGCTCTCGAGGTTTTGTGAAATCCGAAAATCCTGATATTTTATTGAGCATATTTACCAAGGAGAAACAACAGGTAGATGTGTACAATAACTATTGGGGCGCTGGCTACTATGGCTGGGGCTGGTCTCCTTTTTACTGGGGATCTCCCTATTACGGTGGAAACAATGTTAGCACAAGGACCGAAGGCTCTTTGTATATAGACATCATCGACGCCAAAAACAAGGAATTGGTCTGGCAGGGACGAGGTATTGGAACCTTGAACAACATTCGAAATATGGAGAAGAAGGAAGCAAGGATAAAAGAGTTTGTTTCTGAAATTTTGGAAGCCTATCCTCCCGGGACAGTTGTGAACTAATAAAATCTCCCTCATCAACACCTTTTGGTCATTAAACAATTAAGTGGCCCTAAAGCAATGTATTGGATTAAATTACCCTTGATTCCCTTCCCCTTTTTGTGGAAGGGAATTTTTTATTGGTAGTTACTTAAAACTAAGCGAGTATGGTTAAAAACCAACAACTTTAGCCACTTTCCAACGCTACCGAGCAAGATAAATACCCACACAATAATATAACATCTTCCTTGGGGGACATGAGGGCATTTTGTACCTTTAAGAGGATTAAAACCCATTGTATGTCCTACGAAAGCAACTACATACTGGATAAGCTTCCCAAGCATTTGAAGCAGTATATAAAACCTCAAGATTATGAGGATTACTCGCCGATCGATCAGGCGGTGTGGCGATATGTAATGCGCAAAAATGTGGATTATTTAAGCAAGGTTGCCCATAAAAGTTATCTGGAGGGATTAAAAAAAACGGGCATTTCCATAGATCATATTCCCAATATGTATGGCATGAACCGAATTTTGAAGGAAATAGGGTGGGCTGCCGTAGCTGTAGACGGCTTTATTCCCCCATCGGCCTTTATGGAATTCCAGGCCTACAATGTCTTGGTCATAGCATCGGACATACGACAATTGGAACATATTGAATATACCCCTGCACCAGATATAATACATGAAGGGGCCGGCCACGCTCCCATCATAGCCAATCCCGAATACGCGGAATACCTACGGCGGTTTGGGGAAATTGGATCCAAAGCCATTTCCAGTGCCAAGGATTATGAACTTTATGAAGCCGTAAGACATTTGTCCATTATAAAGGAAGCCGAAGGCACCCCGCAAGCTGATATAGATAAGGCCCGAAAGAAAATTGAGGACTTACAGGAGAACATGGGGGAGCCCAGTGAAATAGCACTTATAAGGAACCTTCATTGGTGGACCGTTGAATATGGCCTAATCGGCACTCTGGACGAACCTAAAATATACGGGGCAGGCCTACTTTCTTCCATTGGGGAAAGTGCTTGGTGCATGACGGACAAGGTTAAAAAAATACCCTATTCCATTGAAGCAGCACATACTTCCTTTGATATTACACAGCCACAGCCACAACTGTTTGTTACTCGGGATTTTGCCTACCTCAACCAAGTTTTGGAGGAGTTTGCCAATACCATGTCCCTTAGAAAGGGCGGATTAAGTGGATTGGAGAAACTTATAAACTCTAAAGAATTGGGGACCGTGGAACTAAGTACCGGCCTACAAATATCCGGTAATTTTGATAGTGTCATTTCCCATGAAGGAAAACCGGTCTATCTACAGACCATTGGAAATACGGCGCTTGCCTATCGAGAAAAGGAATTGATCGGACATGGAATTATACAGCACCCCAATGGCTTTGGATCGCCAATAGGAAAATTAAAGGGCATAAATCTAGCCATTGAGGATATGAGCCCCCGTGACCTGAAAGCCTATAATATTTATGAAGGTGAATTTGTGTCCCTTGAATTTATCGGCGACATAAAAGTTTCCGGGGAAATTATTACAGGTACTAGAAACCTAAAAGGGGAAATAATACTGATCACACTGGCCAATTGCACGGTTACCCATAATGAAAAAATACTCTTTCATCCCAATATGGGATTATACCATATGGCGGTTGGAGAAAATATCGTTTCCGTTTTCAATGGTCCTGCGGATTTAAAAAGTTTTGATTTGGTGACCCATAAGGTTACGGATACCACTATAAAATCGGCCAAAACTCAAAAAAGAAAACAATTAGAGCAGTTGTACAAGCAAGTAAGGGAATTTAGGGAAGGTAAAAATGTTACTATTTCCAGAAACAAGGTTTTTCATGAAATAAAAGCCAATCACCCAAAAGATTGGTTACTTGCTGTTGAACTTTACGAATTGGCAAAAAACAATGGAGATGAACATTTTGCCAAAGACTTAAAATCATACCTGGAAACCCTTAAACAACATAAACCGCAATTAGGTCATCTTATAGACGACGGCCTAGGTTTGGTAGATAAAAGCTTGGTAATATAGCCTTCATCATATTTTCAAATGGATTCCCTATATTTATGGCACTACCTTTAATAGACCTGAAATGAAATTATTTACTTATTACGTTTTTTCTTTTTTAATGCTATCTATGTCCATTGTAACATCCCAAACCATTTATGACGAAAGTAAGGTCCCCACTTTTGAAGTGCCTGATCCCTTGGTGACCTTTGGTGGTGAAAAAATAAACTCCGTTCGGAAATGGGAAAAAGTAAGAAGACCAGAGCTGCTTAAATTTTTTGAAAACAACGTATACGGAAAGCTACCCAAAGCCCTAAAGATAGATTCTTATACCATTTTGGAACAGGACAACAATGCGCTCAATGGAAAAGCCAAACGCAAACAGGTTCAACTCACTTTTAAGAATAACGACAAAATATTGAGTTTTACCATTTTACTCTATCTTCCAAAGAATTTGGACAAAGCACCAGTATTTTTGGGATATAATTTTTATGGAAACCATACCATTACAGAGGACAAAGCGGTCTTAATCTCAACAGCCTGGGCCAATAATAATGAGGACTTTGGCATTGAAAACCATACATTAATCGAGGAATCCCGAGGCAAAAGAACGCATCGCTGGGCCGTGGAAAAAATATTGGATGCCGGTTATGGATTGGCAACTATTTATTACGGTGAGGTTGACCCGGATAAAAATGATTTTTCAGACGGAGTCCATAATCTATTGTATCAACAAACCCAAAGGCAACCAAAACCGGACGAATGGGGCAGTATTGCGGCATGGAGTTGGGGTATGGTGAGGGCTCTGGATTATTTTGAAAAAGATCCTGAAATTGACGCCACAAAGGTCATATCTTTTGGCCATTCACGTTTGGGAAAGACATCTCTATGGGCAGGGGCCACCGATGTAAGATTCGCCGGGGTAATTTCAAACAACTCCGGATGTGGGGGTGCCGCCCTTTCCAAGCGTAAATTTGGTGAAACCGTAGGCCGCATCAATACTAGTTTCCCGCATTGGTTTTGCGACAATTTCGATCAGTACAGCGATAATGAAGAAGCCTTACCGGTAGATCAGCACCAATTATTGGCCCTTATTGCGCCAAGACCACTTTATGTAGCTAGTGCCCAAGAGGATGAATGGGCCGACCCCAAGGGCGAGTTCCTTTCTTCTTATTACGCATCTTCTGTTTATGAACTATACGGCAAGAAAGGTATAGGCACCATGGAAATGCCCAAGGTAAACGAACCCATCCAAAACACTGTAGCCTATCACATTAGAACTGGCAAACATGATGTTACTGATTACGATTGGGAAAATTATATTAAATGGGCAAATGCCTTTGTGAAATAGTGGAAGATTTAGGCTAATCCAGAGACATTTAATCCAACAACCTTAGCTCATCTAAATTTTCGATGTTCCTATCCCCATACACCAGTGTCCACCCCATAGAATTGGTAAGCATCAGGAATTTGGAAAGCTCACTTAAGAGTCGGTTTTCCGCATTGGATTTTAAAGTGGAGGCTTCTATTTTTTTCAAAAGGGATGCATTAACATTGCGCTTAATTTTGTTGTAGTCTTCAGCATTGAACTGGTTCAGATAATCCGAAGTAACATCGTAATACTCAAAATCGGGGTTTATCTTAATTTCCGGTGCAGGGATATCAATTATTCGAAGGGTCTTGGTAGCCTCGTCTATTTCAAATTTTATCAAACTTAAATCGTAACCCACCGTTACCTCAGCATTTACTACTACCAAAGCCTTTTTATGGGCCGTAATCAATGGCCCGAACAACTGTTGGGAATCCTTATAATTGTATACTTCCGCAAAGTGCCCCTCAGTAACTATAAGTTTGGAAACATTATTGATCTGCTCTTGAATGAGCATGGAATTCTCTTTTAAAATGGACTTTTTTTCTTTCTCCTCCGCACAGGAGCGAAAAATCAGTACCGCTGCCAAGGTTAGGATTACTCCGATCAATATTTTCTTCATGCACTAAAATTTCATAAAAGGATACTCCTTTTGAAGGTACGTAATTTTTTGATCAAGTGACTTAAGGAATTCATGGTGCTTTAGCGATTCAGGATTAAATGGTCTATGGTTTAAACCATTCTGAACGGCTACCACCTTATCCATAACAGCCATTGATTCTTTAGCAATCCATACAGAGGTAAATTTTTCCCAGATATAATCTATGGCCAATTGATTGGGATGCACCATATCCGTATCATAAAAACGATAGTCGCGCAATTCATCCATCATGATTTCATAAGCCGGAAAATAGGCCACCTCAGGTGATTTTTCCAGCACATTATGGACAGCGGTAATTAAGTTGGCCTTACTGCGCTGATTTTCCAAAAATCCGTCCTTTAAATGTCGAACAGGGGAAATGGTCAAAATAACTTTCACTTCTGGAGACCTCTTTTTTAATAACGATATAGTCTCCAAAAGTGAAGCCACTATCGATACCGGATCCAATAGTACTTTATTAAAGTTACTTTGGGGCAATTTATGGCAATTGGCAACAATACTGTTGGTAGATTTGTACTCGTAGGCCCAGGCCGTTCCCAAGGTAATTACTACATGGGTAAGCCCATGTAGCCAATTATCCGTCTTTTTGGTGGCGTTTTCAATAGCCTCCAAAGTCTCTTTTTTTGAAGATCGTCCCAAATCGGAATGAACATCCAAGCACTGCCATTGGTCACTTGATGATACCATGTGATCATCCAAAAACCCTTGGCCGGACACCACCTTCTTGGTAAAATTTTGAATTGCCATGGATTGATAAAGTATTCCAACCGGATTTACAAGCGACTGAAACTTGTAATACCCAAATTTATCCCCAATGTTTTCCGCAAAACAAGACCCCAATAATAGCAATCGACTATCGTAGTCTATGCAATCACTGGCTCGCGATATGGATATTTGGGTTTGTAATTTCATTTTTCATAGTTGACATTAAACCTACAAGGTCTACATCAAATAACTTTTGGCCTTTTCCAATGCTTCTGGGATTCCGGCTGGATTTTTACCTCCGGCAGTCGCGAAAAAGGGCTGTCCCCCACCACCACCTTGGATATATTTTCCAAGTTCGCGCACAATGGTACCTGCATTTAATTTTCTATCGTTGGCCAATTCCTTGGAAATATAGCAGGACAAAATTGCCTTCCCATCTTTTTCCGATGCAAATAACAAAAATAGGTCCTTCTTATTCTGGCCCAATTCAAATGAGATATCCTTAATTCCGGCGGCATCCAAATCAACTTTTTTGGCCAAATATTGGATTCCGTTTACATCCGTAAGTTCATTCAACAATTCACCTTTCAAATTTTTGGCTTTGTCCTTCAACAGGTTTTCCACCTCTTTTTTCAACCTTACATTCTCCTCCTGCAAGGCCGTTAATGCTTTAACGGGCTCCTGGGGATTGTTTAAAAGCTCTTTTAATTCCAAAAGGGTGTTATTGCTTTCGGAATAAAAGTCCTTTACTGCATCTGAAGTTATAGCTTCTATTCGGCGGATTCCCGCAGCAACTGCCCCTTCCGACTTAATTTTAAAATGCCAGATATCTGCCGTATTCTGCACATGGGTCCCACCGCAAAGTTCTATTGATTGCCCAAAGCGAATTGTTCGTACCGCATCCCCATATTTTTCTCCAAACAGGGCCATAGCTCCTTGCTCCAAAGCCTTTTCCATAGGCACGTTTCGCTGTTCTTCCAAAGGTAGTCCATTACTTATCCTAGCATTTACAAAACTTTCAATAGCCCTCAGTTCATCTGCACTCAGTTTGGCAAAATGGGAAAAATCGAATCGCAGGTATTTGGAGTGTACCGCCGAACCTTTTTGTTCCACATGGGTTCCCAAAATTTCACGTAATGCCTGGTGCAACAAATGGGTAGCTGTATGGTTACATTCCGTTCTTTTACGCTGTTTTGCATCGACCACAGCCTTAAATTTTTCTCCGGTATCCTTTGGTAGGTTTTTTGCAAAATGGATAATCTCGTTATTTTCTTTTTTGGTATCCAAAACATATACCACATCACCATTAGGGGCTTCCAAATATCCCTTATCCCCTACTTGACCTCCCCCTTCAGGATAAAATGGGGTAAGGTTGAACACTAATTGATATTGCTCTCCCTCTTTTTTGGAAGTTACTTTTCTATACTTTACTATTTTTACCGTGGTGTCCAAGACGTCATATCCCACAAATTCCTCTACTTCATCATTGGATAAAATTACCCAATCATCCTTGGAAACTTCCGATGCCGATCGTGACCGATCTTTTTGCTCTTGCATGGCAATATCGAAACCCTTTTCATCCAATTCATAACCTCTTTCACTTAGAATGAGAGCTGTAAGGTCTATCGGAAATCCGAAAGTATCGTAAAGTTCAAAAGCCTTTCTACCGTCTATTTTTTTATCCTTGTTTTCTCCAACAATATTATCCAACAATAATAACCCTTGGTCCAGGGTCTTTAAAAAGGAATGTTCCTCTTCCTTGACTACATTTTCTATTAACTGACGTTGATCCTTAAGCTCTGGGAAGGATTTTCCCATGGTATCGGAAAGGACCTTCACCAAACGGAACATAAAGGGTTCCTTGGTATTTAAAAAGGTAAATCCGTATCGTATGGCCCTCCTCAAAATTCTACGGATTACGTAGCCTGCACCTGTATTACTGGGCAATTGTCCGTCCGCAATAGAAAAGGATACTGCCCGTATGTGATCGGCAATTACCCTAATGGCTATATTTATCTCCTCGTCCTTTCCATACTTGGAATTGGTTATGGTTTCTATCTCCCTGATAATAGGCGTAAACACGTCTGTATCATAATTGGATTGCACCCCTTGCATTACCATACATAAACGCTCAAAGCCCATACCGGTATCCACATGCTTGGCAGGCAAGGATTCCAATTGTCCGTTGGCCTTCCTGTTGTACTGCATAAAAACCAAGTTCCATATCTCCACCACTTGGGGATGATCTTGGTTTACCAAAGAGGCACCTGAAACCTTTGCCTTTTCTTCAGCGGAACGAATATCTACATGTATTTCGGAACAAGGTCCACAGGGCCCTTGGTCTCCCATTTCCCAAAAATTATCCTTCTTATTTCCAAAAAGAATTCTATCCTTGGCCACTATTTTACTCCATAGGTCCAATGCTTCAGAATCCTGCTCCAACTGATCTGCATCCTTACTTCCCTCAAAAACGGTTACATAAAGGCTATCCTTATCAATTTTGCACACATCGGTTAAAAACTCCCAGGCCCAAGCAATGGCCTCGGCTTTAAAATAATCACCGAAACTCCAGTTTCCCAACATTTCAAACATGGTGTGGTGATAGGTATCCTTTCCTACTTCTTCCAAGTCGTTGTGCTTGCCGCTTACCCTTAGGCATTTTTGGGTATCGGCTACCCGTGTGGACTTTGGAACAGAGTTGCCCAGGAAGAACTCTTTAAACTGATTCATTCCTGCATTGGTAAACATCAAAGTTGGATCATCTTTGATCACCATAGGCGCAGATGGAACAATTTTATGGTTTTTTTCCTTAAAAAATTCTAAAAATTTGGCTCTAATTTCTTGGGATCTCATGTAAATTGGTAAGCTTTTTATATATTTAACGGTTGGTAGAAAACATTTTGCAACTTTGCAAGTTATCTATAAACACAACCACAAAAATAGAATAAATTAGATACATGTCTAAGGTAAAATACTATTACGATCCGGACACTCTATCATATCGGAAGATAGAACCCAGAAAATCCAGAAGATATAGAAATATAGCGCTATTTTTTCTAGGGTCTTTTCTTTTTGGATTCTTAGGTCTCATTTTACTTTTAAATACCAATTTGGTAAACACCCCACGGGAACTTTCCTTGGCCAGGGAGGTAAAAAATTATGAACTTCAGTTCGAATTGTTGGGCAAAAAAATGGAGCAGATAGAAAATGTATTGGCCAATATTGAAGACCGGGACAACAATATCTATAGATTGTATTTTGAAGCAAATCCCATTCCTGAAGAACAGAGAAGAGCAGGATTTGGAGGGGTTAACAGATATAAAGCCCTGGAAGGCTTCAACAATTCCGAAATGATCATTAGCACTACCAAAAGGCTGGATATTATCCAAAAACAAATGGTAATACAATCCAAATCCTTGGATGAGATTACGAAACTGGCCGAAGAAAAAGAAAAATTATTAGCGGCAATTCCCGCAATACAACCCATAAAGAACGAAGATCTTGCACGTATGGCCTCTGGTTACGGTTGGCGTTCCGACCCCTTTACCAAGGCAAGGAAAATGCACTGGGGAATGGATTTTACCTCACCGAAGGGAACTCCGATTTATGCGTCTGGAGACGGAACAGTTATTCGTGCGGACAACAACGCATCGGGTTACGGGAAACATATAAGAATAGATCATGGCTACGGATATATGAGTTTATATGGTCATTTAAGTCAATACAATGTTAAAGCGCGTCAAAAGGTAAAAAGAGGCGACCTTATTGGCTTCGTGGGTAGCACTGGGCGTTCCGAAGCACCACACCTACATTATGAGGTATGGAAAGATGATGAACGCATTAACCCGATCAACTTCTATTACGGCAGTTTAACTGCGGAAGAATTCGAAAATATGTTGAAATACGCAACCCAAGAAAACCAATCCCTGGATTAATGCATATAGATCTTCCGGAAAAACGATATTATGGTATTGGTGAAGTCGCCGATGCTTTTGATGTGAACGCCTCCCTTATCCGTTTTTGGGAGAAGGAGTTCGATGTCCTGAAGCCTAAAAAAAATGCCAAGGGCAATAGAAAGTTTACGCCCCAGGACATTAAAAATCTCCAATTGATCTACCATTTGGTAAAAGAACGCGGTTTTACCCTGGAAGGGGCCAAAATCCATTTAAAGGAAGATAAGTTAAAGACCTTGTCAACTTTTGATGTTATCCAGAAATTGGAAAAGGTTAAAGCCGAGCTGATCAAAATTAAAAATCAACTATAAATAACTCTAAATACTCTGATCATGAAAAAATGGTTAATTCCAGTAATTATCCTTGTCGTTTTAGGCATTGGCCTATACCAATGGGCTGTAGGCTTCAACAATACCGCTGTTAAACTTAAAGAAGCCTCTACCCAGACTTGGGCCAATGTGGAGAGCGCCTACCAAAGGAGGAACGATCTTATTGGCAACCTTGTTAAAACAGTACAGGGTGCAGCAGACTTTGAAAAAGGAACACTTACAGCGGTTATAGAAGCAAGGGCCAAGGCTACCTCGGTAAGCATTGACCCCACCAATATTACGCCGGAGCAACTCGCAAAATTCAATGAGGTACAAGGAGGATTAAGTGGTGCTTTGAAAAGTCTTTTGGTCACCGTGGAACGTTACCCGGACCTGAAGGCAAATCAAAATTTCCTGGAACTACAGTCACAATTGGAAGGCACGGAAAACAGAATAAACATAGAACGTAATCGATTTAACGAAAGCGTATTGCCCTACAACAATCATATAAAAACCTTCCCCAACTCTGTATTGGCAGGTCTTTTTAATTTTGATGAATTGGCATATTTTAAATCGGAAGCCGGTGCAGAGCAGGCTCCTGATGTGAATTTCGAATTCAATTAAAATTGTATGTCCAAAGTAGAAGATTTTTTAACGGCCGATGAGGAATTGGAAATAGTGAATGCCATTGTTGAGGCCGAAAAAAATACTTCGGGGGAAATTAGGGTGCATATTGAGCCGCAATCCAAAAAACCCCATTTTGAACGTGCCCAAGAGGTATTCCACTACCTAAAAATGGATAATACCAAAGAAGAAAACGGGGTCCTTATATACATCGCAGTAAATGACAAAAAATTTGTGATTTACGGTGACAAGGGAATAAACAAAGTGGTCCCCGATAATTTTTGGGACACTACCAAAACGGCCTTGGAAAATCATTTTAAAAAAGGGCATTTTAAGCAAGGCATCATAGAAGGAATACTCATGGCCGGCAAAGAATTGGAAACCCATTTCCCCTGGCGGCATAACAATCCCAATGAATTAAGCAATGAAGTATCTAAAGGGTAGTCTCTTATTCCTGGTATTATGCAGCTTCTCCATATCTGTTGCCCAATTTAAAATTCCCGAAAAGCCAAAACTTGAGGAACAGACAAGTGTTTATGATTATATAAACCTACTTTCTCCCCAGGAAACTAAAAGTCTGGAACAAAAATTGATCCGTTATTCGGATAGTACTTCCACACAGATTGTGTTGGCTATTATTTCAACTACTGACGGGGAGAATATAAACTTTTTAGGCGCCAATTGGGGACATGCCTGGGGTATTGGACAAGCCAAGGAGGACAATGGTATTTTAATTTTATTGGCCAGGGACGACCGTAAAATTGCCATTAATACGGGTTATGGCATTGAGCCACTATTGACAGATGCACTATCCAAACGGATTATAGAAACAGTAATCATCCCAGAATTTAAGCAGGATAAATATTACGACGGACTCAACAAAGGAGCGGATGCTATTTTTAATGTCCTGAATGGGGAGTTTAAAGAAGACCGCAGTTTTGACAAAACCCCAGGATTCCCATTTCAGACCATATTGCCCTTCATCATTTTCATTGTAATACTAATCATTCTTTCCAACAAGGGAAGAAGAGGGGGCGGTAAGGGAGGTAACCGTAAAGGAATGGACCTATGGGACATTATTATCCTTAGCAATATGGGGCGAGGCGGTTATAGATCGGGGTCATCCGGTGGTGGCTTCGGCAGTGGAGGCGGCTTAGGCGGAGGAGGTTTCGGTGGCGGTTTTGGCGGTGGAGGCTTTGGAGGAGGCGGATCTTCTGGAGGGTGGTAGTGCTAATCTAGCAATGTGTTAATGTACCAATGTGTTAATTTGAAGATTGGTCAATTTGAAAATACTTCAAACCTGAAACCCTTCTAAACTAGAGACTAGAAGAAAGAAAAAAGACGTAAGAGCAATATCCAAAAGAATTCAACAATTAGGCAAGGTGATGATTTGAAACCCTTCAAACCAGGAACAACTCAAACAAAAGCACTAATTGTAATAACGTCTTCCGCCCCTAACATTTGGTTTTTTGCCTCCAAATTGGTCAAACTTATAGGTAAAGCTGGCCATAAAATATTGTTGGAGTACGGTACCTTGAAAATCCTGTATATAATCTTCTCCAGTGGTTCTTCTGGTATTTATGTTTTGATCCAATAGATCATAGGCCAAGACCTTAAAGGTGCCTTTATCCTGCAGCATTTGAAGTCCGAGACTCATATTCCAAAAAAGGGCATCTTTTTTAAACCCAGGACCCACATTACCGTTATAACTGTATCTCAAGTCATTGCCCCATATTAAATTCTCCGGCCAATAGGTAGTCACTTTTAACTCGGCATTCTGCGAAGTAAATTTAATATCATCCAACCCATCCAAATTATAGGTGGTATTATTGAACCCAATACCATAGCCAGGTTCGATTTCTATTTTTTCCTTATAATTAAAGGTAGTTGAGAAATAGGGGGTAACATCAAAACTATTTGCTTTAAGCTCCACGCCATTGGTAAAACTTACCTGCCTCCCAAAACTCAATCGTGGCCTAACATTAAACTTAATGGTATAGGTACTGTCTTTTTTAATTTGTTTGGAATACCCTATTCCCGAGTAACCACTATAATTCCCATCTATATTGGTATATCTTGTGGTCCTTAAAAAATTGTCATCCGTGGTAGAGATGGCGGACACCCTATCTTTTTGAATATCCATTCCCGCATATATAAAAAGCCCGGTTCTACTTTTCCAGTCATAATTATTGTAATTAAAATCTATGCCGTGGTTAACACTGGGCAACAAATTGGGATTACCAATAACTACGTTTAAGGGATCATTAATGTTAGGGACCGGCTGTAATTGATTTACAGAAGGCACGCTGAGCCTGGAATTATACCTTAGGTACACACGTTTGTTTTTATCAATGTTGTATCGAAAACTACTCCTCAACAACAAATTCTCATAGGAATTGGTAAATGAGGTATTCTGAAGAAAATCTTGGTTCTTAAGATCGGTCATCACATATGATGCGTTGACCCGGAAATTCAATTTCTCACCATTACTGCGTATTCCAATGGAAGGTGACTGCTGAATGTTTTTAAAGTTAAAATCCGAACTTAAAGCCGTATTGAAATCGGTGTAGCCATTGTTGCCAGGGTCAAAATCCATTACCTGTTTGGCATTGTCCGTTTGATCATTTTTATATTCATAACCAAAATCCAAAAACAATTTACTGGTCAATGGCTGCCTATAATCTACCTCCAATTCATAGGAATTTCTTGAATTGTCGGTTTCGGACAGTTGATTTAGGTTTTCTACGCTGGGATCATCCCCAAATATTTCCCGAACCGAATTTAGGTTGGATGTATTTATGTTTTCCGAATTGTCATTGGAAAAGGTAATACTGACCATTTTACCAATGGTATCCAGTTTCTTCATAATACCGAATCGATTGGAAAAATTTCTTTGAAATCCGTCGTTAACGGTGGTACGCTCATTACTGTTGATCAAATCTCCGCTCTCATCCGTAGATACCTTATTGTTCCTATTTACAGAATTGGTCCTATTGATACTCAACGAAGGCTGTACCGTAACCCGAAGCGTTTTATCTACATCATAATCTATATTTGCCGCCCCACGGTTGGAATTCGTAGAACCCTCGAAATTGGAAATATTATCCGTAAAATATCTACTATCCGGCAAGATATTCTCCCTACTTGTCTTTTGGTCATTATAGGAATCGCTATATCCAAAAAAGTAATTGGCATCGATCTTATACTCGCCCTTTTCAGAATTGGCGTAACTAGTCCCAAGGTTGGAGGAAGTAGTAATACCATTGCCGAAATTATTGATTAGGCCAGATTCCCGTGCCCCTGAATAACCTCCATCAGTATTTCCTACCATATCATAGATCTCATCAAAGGAAAATCCTGAATTATTAATGTTATTGGAGCTGGCAATAAAACTTATCCTTTTCTTATCGCTAAAATAATTGAGCAAGCCGTTTAATTGATATCTTTCATCGGTACCGTAACCGGCAGCCAATCTTCCCAAATAGCCCTTGTTCTTATCTTCCTTTATGGTTAAATTAATGGTTTTATTTTCGCCATCGCCAGATTCACCCGTAAACTCCTCGGTCTTGGTTTTGGTATCGGTAATTTGGATCTTACTTATAATATCCTTAGGTAAACTTTTGGTAGCTACTTTGGGGTCATTACTAAAAAACACTTGCCCGTTTACCAGGACCTGATTTACCTCCTTACCGTTCACGGTGATCTTACCATCACTATCCACCTCTACCCCTGGTAATTTTTTCAGGACATCTTCCACCGTAGCATCCGGCTTTGTTTTAAAGGAATCCGCATTAAATTCCAACGTATCCTTTTTAATGGTAATCGGCACGCGATCACCCACTATAAGAACACCGTCCAGTTCCTGGGCCTGTTCTTCCAATTGCACGTTTCCCATATCTACTTGGGGCTGTAATTTAACTTTTACCTTATGTGATTTATAGCCATTGTAGGAGAAGAAAACATTTACTTCTTTAAGACTGGTATCGCCTTCCAGCTCAAACACCCCTTTTTGATCGGATACAGTATAGGAAACCAAGGAACTATCCTTTAAGGACTCCGCATAAATAGTGGAGGCCTCCAATGGAGCCTTGGTAATAGCATCTACAATTTTTCCACTCAAAACAAAATCTTGGGAAAAGGAAAGGCAAAAAAATAAAATGGAAAATAGGAGAGAAAAGTAAAATTTCTGCATTTGGTTAGTGTGTCTTGTATTCTTGGTAATTTGGTAAGTCCCCAAAAATATAGCAACAGCTACTACGACCCAAATGGTTAACAGAACTTTATGACCCTGCCTTTAGAAATAACCCAATTTAAATTGAGCTCCTTATTTTTTTCTCATAAAGACCGAAACAGGCACCCCTGTAAAATCGAAATGCTCCCTTAATTTATTCTCCAAAAATCGCTTATAAGGATCCCTGACATATTGTGGAAGGTTACAAAAAAATGCGAACTGCGGATAAGGCGTTGGCAATTGCGTACAGAATTTTATTTTTACATACTTATCCTTGTAGGCCGGCGGAGGATAGTTTTCAATAATAGGCAACATGATGTCGTTCAGCTTTCTGGTCACCACCTTTTTTTGCCTATTTTCATACACCTGAACGGCAGTTTCAATGGCCTTAAAAATTCGCTGTTTTGTTAAAACGGAGATAAAAAGAATGGGCACATCTGTAAAGGGTGATATGGCCTCTTTAATTTTCTGAGTGTAATGCTTAATGGTATTGGTCTCTTTGTCTTCAATCAAATCCCATTTATTTACCAAGATTACGATTCCCTTGTTGTTGCGCTGAGCCAACCAGAAAATATTTTCTACCTGTCCGTCAAAACCACGGGTAGCATCCAACATAAGAATACAGACATCAGAATGCTCAATAGCCCTTACCGAACGCATTACGGAATAGAACTCCAGGTCTTCCCTTACCTTGGCCTTACGACGAATCCCGGCAGTATCTACCAGATTAAATTCAAAGCCAAATCTATTGTATTTAGTATCAATACTATCTCTAGTTGTACCCGCAATATCGGTCACTATATATCTTTCCTCCCCAATAAGTGCATTGATAAATGATGATTTTCCTGCATTAGGTCTTCCCACCACGGCAAAACGAGGCAAGTCGTCCTTCTCCTTTTCCTTTTCCGGCAATACCTTTACCAATTCGTCCAGTAGGTCGCCAGTTCCACTACCATTTATACTGGCAATGGTATAATACTCCCCTAAGCCCAACGAATAAAACTCCACGGCATCTTCCGCTCTTTTACCGTTATCCACCTTGTTCACTACTAAGAAAACAGGCTTATTTACACGTCTCAACAAATTGGCTACATCCTCATCCATCCCTGTAACCCCGGCTTCCACGTCCACCATAAAGATAATGGCATCGGCCTCGTCTATGGCCAATTCTACCTGCTTATCAATTTCTTTTTCAAAAACATCATCGCTCCCCAATACATATCCACCGGTATCGATCAAAGAAAACTCCACTCCGTTCCAATCGCTCTTTCCATAATGACGGTCACGGGTAACCCCACTAACGGCATCAACAATAGCCTCTCTTCTCTGAATTAATCGATTGAAAAAGGTTGATTTGCCTACATTAGGTCTTCCTACAATGGCTACAATAGCACTCATACTTTTAATTTGCTGCAAAAGTACTATTTATATTCGAAGAAAAAACAGTATCTTTTATCCTAATTATCAGCCATCTAGTTTGAAAGTATTACCCAACGAAATTATCCTAAGGCCAAGGTTCCGAATTAATCTAAATGGTCCTGCGAAATCCATATTGCAATTATTCCAAAATGCGGACACTTCACATTTTATCGTAAAGATATCCGACCATCATGTTTTTATAAAATTCAATAAATCGGAATCCCATTTTTGGTCGCCTCAGTTGCAGATCGAGGTGGTGGACCAGGAGGACGGAAATAGCATTATATATGGATTATTTGGTCCCAACCCTACCCTATGGACATTTTTTATGTTCGTGCATTTCGGAGTGGCCACATTGTTCATCTTTTTTGGAGTTTGGGCTTATTCCAATAACGCCTTGGGCAAGGAGATTGGACTCCAATTGGCATTAATGGCTTTAATGGTAGTTGCATGGGTGGTTCTTTATGTCTTTGGAAGAATCGGAAAAAGAAAGGGCAAGCCCCAAATGCATCAATTGCATGAGTTTATGTTAAAGCATACCAAAGAAGGAAACTAGCAGTAGTCAGTAGAAAGAAAAAATTTAATATTCCATCTAAGAAAAAAATTCATTGAATATTATTGAGGTCTCTCAAGAAATCTATCGGCATAAGCTCTACCGGATAATGTTTGTGCAGTACTAATGTCACCTCGAGCGCAGTCGAGAGGTCTTGCTTTGCCGTTATCATTTAGTGTGGCAGACCCAAGGAATTAAGGGTAATGCAGCTCCTCAAGAACAATCGGTTAAGAATCTAACCCTGATTGTAACCAAAGCGCTTCAATTGATTTGGATCGCTTCTCCAATTTTTGTTGACCTTTACATAGAGTTCCAAATGCACTTGTTTATCGAAGAATTTCTCCAGGTCTTTACGGGCTTCAACACCTACTCTTTTAAGGGCGCTTCCTTTGTGACCAATGATAATCCCCTTTTGGGAATCGCGCTCCACCATGATGACGGACCGCATGCGGATAATGTCCTCATCTTCAAAAAATTCCTCAGTATCTATCTCAACAGAGTATGGAATTTCCTTTTTGTAGAATTGAAGAATTTTTTCCCGAATAGTTTCGTTTACAAAAAAGCGTTCCGGCTTGTCTGTCAACTGGTCCTTTGGATAATAAGGTGGTGCTTCGGGCAGCAATTCCAAAATGCGAAGAAAAACCTCCTTCACATTAAAATTCTGTAAGGCTGATATAGGATGGATTTCGGCCGTAGGCAATTGCTCCTGCCAATACTGAACCTGTTCTTCCAAGATACCCTGCTCAGAAACATCAATTTTGTTCAATAAGAGCAATACCGGAATCTTGGTATTTTTAAGTTTTTCAAAAAAGCGTTCGTCTTTCAGGGCCTTTTCTCCTATCTCCACCATATAAATCAACACATCGGCATCCTCAAAAGCGGACTTCACAAAGTCCATCATAGAAGATTGCAATTCATAGGCGGGCTTTATAATACCCGGAGTGTCGGAAAGTACCATTTGAAAATCTTCCCCATTGACAATTCCCAAAATACGGTGCCGGGTAGTTTGAGCCTTCGAGGTAATAATAGATAATTTTTCCCCTACAAAGGCATTCATGAGCGTGGATTTCCCCACATTGGGATTTCCTATAATATTTACAAAACCGGCTTTATGCGACATCTTCCCTTTTTAACTTTTATAATGGCAAAGGTAATTATATATAGCCATCTATATCATAATTAATCCTAAAATTATGTATAGCACCACTGTTACCAAACCACCGATCAAGGCATAGGGTAGCTGTGTATTTATATGATCTATATGATCACTGGCGGAGGCCATGGAAGAGATAATGGAGGTGTCCGAAATGGGGGAACAGTGATCTCCAAAAACCCCACCACCCAAGGTAGCAGCAACAATTAAAGGTAGTGGTGCACCATGGATTTCGGCCATGGGCATGGAAATCGCCATCATTATAGCAAAAGTACCCCATGAAGTCCCCGTCGAAAACGCAATAAAGGAACTGATAACAAAAATAACTGCCGGTAAAAAAGCGGGCGATAACCATCCTTTGGACCAATTGGCCACAAACTCTCCTGTTCCCAAGGCATTACATGCATCCCCTATGGCAAAGGCCAATAACATCAGTAAAGCCAAGGGCATTAATTCGCTGATTCCCTTCAGGGTGAGATCGATCATTTCCTTGGTTTTCATAATTTTCTGCGACCTATACAATACCATGGCGACTAAAATTGCTGTGAGTACTGCATATAGCACGGATGAAGAGCCAGAGCCATTGCCTATAGCCTTAAAAAGATGATCCGAAAATGAAGTGGCGTCCTCCACAGCATCCCAACCTGTATATGCCAAATTAATGGGCATCATGAATACCATGGTCGCCAAGGGCACAATCATATTATAGGCCTTGGCCTCAATCCCTTCTTTGGACGCAAAAGAGGTCACCTCACTGGACAACATGGGTTTGGCAGTATCACTTAACAATTTCCCTGTTTCCCTGGTACGTTTTTCGGCCTTCCCCATAGGACCTATATCCTTTTTGCTAATAATTACCACGAATACAATAACTATAGCCAGGATGGGATAAAAATTATAAGCTATGGAAGCCAGCATGGTTCCAAACGGATTTTCTATTCCCTGTGTAAGCAATAATCCCATTATAAATGCCCCCCAGGCATTAAAGGGTATTAAAATGGAGGAAGGGGCAGAACTGGAATCGGCGATATAGGCCAGTTTTTCCCTCGGAATCTTTAGTTTATCAAAAACTGGCCGATAAAGAGTACCTACGGTTAAGGAACTAATACTGGTCTCCACAAAGAGTAAAATTCCAGTAAGCAAAGCCATAAGCTGCACCACTACCCTACTATAGCCACTCTGTTTTTTCTCAAAATAGATTATGACCTTATTGATCTGGTTTATAAATCCCTCCACCCCTTTGGAGTATTGAATAAACAGCAGCAAAGCCCCCACAAGAGCACTAAACATAATGGTCCTTGTATTACCTGGGGATTTAAAAACATTTACCATCCCCTCTATGGCCGCTAGAGTACCGGTAAGAAAATTCCAGTCATTGATGATGACCCATGAAAACCATATTCCAAATAGTAAGGCTATATAAACTTGTTTTGTTCTGAGTGCCAATACAATAGCAATGATAGGCGGTAAGATTGAGAGAAAACCATAGTTATCCATAAATGAACGGGCGAATTAAAGGTGACGGATTTTAATTAAAATCGATACAAAATAGAAAGATTTTGGACAAGGAAGACTACAACTGGGCATTTTTAAATATTTGATAAAAATTTATGCTCATTTTTAATATTTAATTTAAAATAGATTTGGGAAATCATAAAAAGGATGTATCTTTGCAGTCCGAAATAATTCAGTCAGCATTATGAACTGAAGGTTAAAAGCCAAGTTGATTGTTTTGGAAACGCACATCGCGGGATAGAGCAGTAGGTAGCTCGTCGGGCTCATAACCCGAAGGTCACTGGTTCGAGTCCAGTTCCCGCTACTAAGCCGAAAGGCCAATAAAATCAACGGATCGGGTCCTCCCAATCCGTTTTTTTTATGTCCAATATTATCCTACTTTTACGAAAAGTACGGATCAAGAACAATTGTTGTGTTTATGCAAATATTGTGGTCAATCTATAAAGGAAGAATTCTACGTTTTTGACTCCTCTGAATTGCGCTCTAAAAGCTTTTATTTTTGCATTGAATGATTCCGCCG
>NZ_JACLHY010000034.1 GCF_014397245.1 Arenibacter arenosicollis
CCTTTAATGCCAAAGTAAAGGCTTTTAGATCACAATTTAGGGGAGTCAGGAATACGGAATACTTCTTATATCGCTTGATTAAATTATATTCTTAAAATGGTAAAAACCCAGATTTTGGACATGATCCGGAAACATGTTGATGGGATCTGTCAATAATCGTTAATCCCAAAACTTGTGAATAGAACTTGGCCTGAGCCTTAATATTGGAAGTGTATAATTTTAGTTCCCTGAATTTCATGGTGGCATACTGACCTAAATCACATTATGAAAAATTTATAATCTATTGCTTATCCTAAGATAATAAATCTTGGGCATTTCCAGAGCGGTTTTAAGTAATCATGGAGTAGGGGAAGGTAGGCCCTAAATGCAACGGGTACAGTTGGAATCCCCAATGAGTTTTCCTTCAGCGTTTATTTTAAACTTACAGCAGGTATTAAAATTATTGATAAGGATTAATTTGGCGCGCCTAATTCTAGCTTTTACATTGGACAGACTGATACCAATTAATGCAGCCGCTTCAACTTGGGTCTTGCCCTTAAGATACACCTGCTCAACAACTTCTTTATACTGTTTTGGTAAGCTGTTTATAAAGCGGTCCAAACAACATAGGTCATTATAACTATTGGAAGTTGCGGATAATTCTTCCTGAGGAGAGAGAACGGATTCTGAGCGTTGGTTATAATGATTTGCAATTTCATTTCTTACGATTTGAAATACCCATGCCTTTACTTTTTCTGGATTCTTTAGGGTATTGATACCCTGATGAATTTTTAAGAATGAATTTTGCATCACTTCATTGGTGATATCCGTATCCCTTACTTTTTTTAGAATAAAAAAATAAACTTCACTTTTGAACCTTTCCCATATGGCTGCCGTTTCCATCTTCATATTATACCAATATACAAGGTTGGTCCGGAGAGACCAACCTTTTTTAGCAACATTCACATTTTGTACAATCACATTTGGTGCAGGAGCAATTATTCTCCAGACAGTTTACACAATTACATTTGGTGCATTCACAATTAGTGCATTTACAATTATTCATATCTGTAAAATTTTAAGTTCACTAAGGAGACTAACTTTAGGCAAAAAGGATACACAATAATTTGTTTTTTTTTAAATATTTTATATCTGTAATGGTAATAAATAATCTTAAAGATCTGGTTTTCAATATATTTTAACTTTAATGGTCAATATAGTTTAAAGTTATTTCATCTTTGGTATTGGCCAGTTTCCAAATTTGTCAAAGCTTAGAAAGCTTTATTTACTACCCTTTTGGGCTGTAATTTTTCACTGGTTATAATTTCGAAATCTATTATACCAAGCACCAACTCTTCTTGAGTAAGAACTTCAACCTTCCATAGACCCTGTCTTAAATTATTTTTATAGGTGTAACCCCGGTAGCCACCATCCCGGCCACCGGTGATGTCATAACCAATATCTTCTATTAATTCCCATTCTTTAGTTTTCTCATTATACCATTTCCAACGATGAAAAATTGATTTTTTTAAATCGGTGGGAGCAAATATTGATGAAAAAACATAGACATTTTCGTTGGGCCTTTGAATATATTTTAATCGGTGTTTTCTCCAAAATATATACCATTCATCCGTTTCATAAGTAACTACGTATTTATTGTTTTCCACTTTAATATTGTGCGCAACTATGCCATTGCTTAAGGCCAATGGAACGGGTGGAATAAGCCTAAAAAAGTAGAAGGCATTAATCAAAATGTAAATAGACAGTATAATACCCATAAGTTTACCTATATGTATTTCGGTCCTGGTACTTGGACTTACTTTATAGATAATGGTAATGAGGGCCAACGTACAAAATAAACTTATAAGGCCCGATAGGATAAAAATTTGAGTACTCATTTCCTTGATGAATACAGGAATCATAAAAGTAAAGAAGGTGAAGCTTATAAAGAAATATACACTGAACTGCAAGTATTTATTGGATATCCGTTTTTTCAGCAACTCATTGGCAAATAGCAGGATGAGCAGTATGACAAGAAAGACCACCGTTTTGGACATGGATACACTTCGCGAGAAATAAATAACATAGGCACTGGAAAGGCCACCAAAGAAAAACTGTATAGCCAATGGAAAATACTCAACAAATCGGTCTATGAAAGTGTTGTCCCATTTACCGTCATCAGCTAAATTATAGAGATATAGAGTAATGGTCAAGGAAGTCATATGAAGGCTAAGTACAACGAGGTCGTACAACCGATCCACACGTCCAAGGGTGAGAGTGTCAAATATAAAACCACCAATGAAAAATAGGACAGGAGCATATTTTTCATGTTTTCTTATAAATCTCCGGAATCGGCTATTTCTAAACTTAACTAATGTTCTTTTCATTCCATCTTTAGCAACGAATAAATTTAAAGTATTAATAAGTAAGAGGCAGACCCAATTGAATAAGTTTTTGCTTCAACACCATTATATTTAAGCATATATCAATATTGCCTTATAAAATGTAGACGGTTGTTTATCAAATCATGTGGAATTTGAACCTTGTTTTTATTTTTGCTCTGGAAAGTGATTAAATTTAAACGAGTAATAGCCAATACGCCCTTCCAGTTGTTGGAAGGGCGTATTGGCAGATAATTCTTTTCTAGGTGCTAAAAAAATAGCGATTATTTTCCGCCGTACAGTTTATATACTTCCGAACCAGCACTCAAAAAAGCACCGGTGCCATAAACTTCGGTTTTGTCGGGCCAGGCATTTCCTGGTGCCGCGCCAATAGGCTGAACATAACCTAACATGCCTTCAGGGGTTACATGGCCAACCAATACGTTCCAACCCTTTTGAACGGCAGGACCATAGGTTGCCTTATCCAAAATACCTTGGTTTATTCCCCATGCCAATCCGTAAACATTAAAAGAGGTACCACTGGTTTCCGGGGTCGGATAAAATTCCTGTCCCAATAAACTCATAGCCCAGTGACCTTGAGGGGTTTGAATCTTAAGCAGTTTACTAGCCATTTTCTTGTAAATTTTCAGGAAGTATTTGTACTCCTTACTTTGTGGGTTTAATTCGTTCATTACATTCACCAACCCAGCAAATACCCAACCGTTACCCCGCGACCAAAATATTTTGGTACCGTTGTCCAGTTTGCCCATATAACTTTCGTCCCTGTAATAAAGATCTTCCTTTTCATCGAACAGGAAATCGGTAGTAGCCTTAAATTCTGACATCATAAAGTCAAGATATTTTTTTTCTCCTGTTATATTGTAAAGCTTGGCCCAAACCGGAGGTGACATGAAAAGGGCATCGCACCAATTCCAACGACTCTGGTGATAGGGAGTCTTCCAATGTAAGGAGGTTTGCGCCGGATGGTACATAATAAAATTAAATTGCTCCTTGGTTGGCTCAATCATGTCCTTATCCTGATACTTGCGATACAGCTCAATATACATTTGACCAACGGTATGGTCATCGGCATGATATTTTCTATGGTGTAATTGCCATTCGTGTTTTTCTCCAATTTCTTTAAGCCATTCGTAATATTTGTCATTTTCTGCCAAGGCAGCCCATTTCACCATGCCCACATATAGGGCACCATTTGTCCAGTCCAAGGGGTGGTGCGGTTTGGAATGTCCGCTGTAAAGGCCTTCGTAATTTTCTATTTGCCAGTCGGCCACTTTTTCCATAACCTGTATTACTTCGGCCGATTTTATTTCCTGTGCCTGTGAGATGGTAGTAATGGCGAATAATAGAAATGCCTTTAGAATGTTTGATTTGTTCATTGGTAAAATAATTTTTTTATGGTTGATTATTTTTGTTAAAAAAGGAAAGGTAATAAAAATAATGGAGTCCTGTATTGTGAAATTCATGTCAGCACTTCCGGTTGGATGTGATGAAGGTTTATTATAATTATTTGGCAATACAGGGTGGAAATTGATTTTGAATTAGCCAATAAATTTCTTCAAAGTTAAGAATTGGAGTTACTTATTATTGTTTGACAATGCCGTTAAAACCAACATTGCTTTTTCAGCATCTTTTTTATCCACAAAGATGTGGTCGTGGTAATACCCGGCTATAACGTTGCAGCTTATTTTGTTTTTGGCCAATTCAGTGGAAAATAGGGCGGTTAAACCAACTGCCTCCAGAGAGGAATAAATCATTAAGGTAATCCAGGAAGCAACATACTCATAGGGTAGATTTAATTCGTCGGCCTTATTTCTGGAAATTACAATGGTTGTCCCTTCCTTTTCCTTAAACTCGCAAATCGTATCCTGTCGGTCTATGGTAGTTATATCTTTAACAGAACAAAATACGTATTGGCCCTTGTTCAATTTTGGAGACATTCCATGTAGTAATTTGGCTATATTGGTTTCTCCACTCATTAGATACAGTTTTTAGCGTCCATTTAGATTTACAAAGAGAAGGCGCTGTATTTAGCATTCCCTATAGAACCTCAATTTACAAAAACTGAAACAATAAGTCTTCTATGTTTACTTAGAATTGATAAAAATGATCTTTTTTGTTTTGAGTAATCTGCAATATGTACTTATGGATTAATACTTTAACAGCCCGAAGGTTAAAGTTTTACAGGTTAGCAACAACCTGAATCGTTACAACTTTTGTTTTCTTGAATAGATGGGCAAGAAACCGTTCCATAGGAGCAATAAACACAACAATCTCCTTCCTTAGGTTTCAGGACCGTTTTACATTTGTCACATTCGTAAAAGAATTGACAAGCGTCCGTTGGCATATCCTCCACTTTTTTATGTCCGCAATTTGGACATGTAATTTCTGATTTTAATTGGATAGTCATTAGTTATTTTTTTTTGCGGTTACTTTGTAACCAGTTGCATTAATTGCGCTCTCAATTTCTGTTGCACTGGTTTTGGTTCTGTCAAATTCAATAACAGCATTACCATTTTCGTAAGATGCTTTTGAGTTTACTATTCCGTCTAGTTTATCTACTTCGTGGTCTACGTGTGCTTCACAACTTGCACAGGTCATTCCGCTGATTTTAAATTCCGTTTTTTTAATATCGGATTTATCAACTACCATAATTTGCTTTTCAGTTTGTGGGTAAAAAATGCCTGAATAATAAGGGAAAGCCAACATGACAATCGCAAAAACAGTTATAATTCCCAAAAATGTTTTTGACTGTGTGAATTTTGGTTTCAGTTCCGTTTCACATTCACATTCTATTTCCTTTCGAGTCCCGATAGTCGTTGGGATTAGTTTCTGATACCATGCAAAGGCAAGTACTAAAATGGTGATGCCAATCAAATAAGGTCTAATTGGTTCTAACCATGAGAATGCCGAGGCGATTCCGCTGGTACCTGCAACTAGGGCCAAAACGGGGGTTATACAACATAATGAAGCTGTAATCGCAGTGAGTAGACCTGCACCGAATAATTTGTTAACACTTTTCATACCATGTTCAAAATTTTGTTTTTATCGAGGATTTTAAAAAATGGATTTAGTAATTTTTCGTATTCTGGCGTTAAGGAATAAAAAATTGTCTGTGCTTCCCGTTCGGTCCCAATCAAGTTCCTGTCTTTCATTTTTCTTAAATGTTGGGATATAGCCGAGACATTCATACTAAGTATATCACTCAAATCACAGACACAGAGTCTTTTTTCTTCAGAGAGCAGATAAAGTATTTTGAGTCTTACGCTGTTTCCGACCATGGCAAGTCCGTTGGCCAAATAGTCGAACGAATCGTTTAATTCCAGGACTAAGTCTTTACAACGACTTATCTGTTCAACATCTGCCTTTTGTCTAATACAAGAATTATTTTCCATGCCTCAAAATTACATTAATTTATTATTTAAGCAAATACTAAAATAATGAATATCCGATTTTGGAAAAATTTTGGCTTTTTGCTACTTTATGGTATTAAGTATAGCTATCCACAAAACCACATAGGAGACATGTCCATTTTAATGTTCAGTTTTTTTAAATAAAGAGTTAGCAGAGGCTTAGAAGTATGGATCTCTTCATTTAATTACACCCGGAACTACTGAAATTAAAGCACAGAGTTCTCCTTAAGAAAAGTAAGTTCTAAAATCCCAAGTTAGCCCTAGGGAAATTTTTAGGACCCTACATTGATTTTATGAGCCTGTTGTTGCCCAATTAAGGCCAATTCGGTAGCAAGAAAACAATGGTCTTGGGACATTGCGGTTTCTGTACGGTGCACCACATCGTTTACCAGTTGCTCGCCATAGGGCATATAAACATTGGAACAGTTGTAATATTTAGTTTCTTTTTGATTTACCAAAAACAAATGATTTCCTCCTTCGCGGCCAGCGATATCAATATACTTTCGCATCTCAATGTAGCCCTCCGTACCCAAAATAAAGGTTCTACCATCTCCCCAAGTCCCAAGTCCATCTGGGGTAAACCAGTCGATTCTTATATAACCAGTTGCGTGTGGACTTCTAACACTCATATCCCCAAAATCTTGATATGTTGGATTATGTGAATTTTTAAAATTCCCGATCTGTGAGTAATTGACTTCTGCTTGTTGGGAGTTGGTGTAAAAAAGAAATTGGTCGCATTGGTGGGAACCTATGTCACATAAGATTCCTCCTGCTTTATTGGGGTCAAAAAACCAGTCGGGGCGTGATTCGGGTCGCATGCGGTGCGGCCCAAGTCCAATAGTCTGCACTACTTTCCCTATGGCACCAGCGCTGACCAGCTCTGCTGCTTGTACAGAGGCCGGATTGCCCAAACGTTCACTATAAACTATCGAATAAATTCGCTTCGTTTCTTTTTGTACTTTTTTCACTTCTTTAAACTGTTCCAGAGTTAAAATCCCTGGCTTATCCGTCATATAATCTTTACCAGACTGCATAACGCGAATACCAAGTGGTGCCCTTTCAACAGGAATGGAAGCACTGGCCACCAACTGAATTGAATTGTCCTCAATAATCTCCTTTTGGCTTTTCGCGATTTTAACCTTGGGGTAGCGTTTGGTAAAATCCTTTAACAGTTCTGGCTCAGTGGCATATACGGCCACCATAGTACCGCCACCGTTGATGAGCGAGTCTACCATACCATAGATATGGCCGTGATTTAACCCTATGACAGAGAACCTAATGCTTTCTTTGTTCCCGGTAGGATTATTGGGTTTTAATATAATTTCTTCAGGTCTCGCTGTGTTGTGTAAGTCATTGCCAAACATGTTTGTAGGTATCATGGCAGCGGTCGCCAATCCAGCAGCCGAGGCAAAAGATTGACTAATAAATTTACGTCTATTGAATGGCATATGATTGGATTTTAGGATTAAAGAAAAGAAATATAGCAATAAACTTTAGTTTACCGGAGCAAAAGGGAATTCTATTTCTCTTTACGGCATCCCCCTTATATTTCGTAATACCCTATTTGAAATTTTAGAATCCAACGTTTGAATCGCCTATTTGTCCATAAGATTTATTCTACATCAGACCCTAAATGAGGCCCGAAAACCTCTAGCGGCATAATAGGAATCAGCACCATTATGGTATATGAAAACATGGTTGTATCTAAAATCTGCAAACAATGCCCCTCCCAGTTTTCTGATGGCAGATGGAGTCTGTATCCAACTAGAGGTCTTTGCGTCAAATTTTCCCAATTTTTGAAGATATCTGTATTGATCTTCATTTAGTATGTTGACTCCCATAGCGGCTGCCAAGTCACAGGCGTTGTGGTTGGGTTTGAATTTTTTCCTGGATTCCTGGGCTTCATGGTCATAGCAGGCGCTTCTTCTGCCGGTTGGACTTTCCGCTGAACAATCGAAAAAGATATATTCTCCTTTTTCGGAGTCAAAATCGACCACATCCGGTTCACCCCCTGATTTTTCCATTGCGTTAAGGGACCAAATTTTGCCGGGATCCTCCTTTAGTCTATTTTCTATTGCGTCCCATTCAAAGCCATTATGACGGTCTATATTTTGGTTAAATCTAGATTTTAATATTTCGAGAATAGCGATATGCTCTTTTTCGGTTAATTTCATTTTGTTCATAATTCGGTGGACACCATCCAATACTGTTTTCCCATTATTTCATAGAGTGTACCCCGATCATATTGCCTTCTGTATCCGTTGCGAGAACCATAAAACCATAATCGCCCAAAGATGTTTTAGGTTTAGAAACGCTTCCACCTGCTGCTGCTATTCTGGATTCCTCCTTACTGCAATCCTCACTCATAAAATAGACAATAGTACTATTGTTACCGGCCTTAAAACCTTCCATTTTCACCAATGCTCCGGAAGCACTGTTTATGGCTTCCATATTACTCGGGAAAAACAACATTTTCATACTGGCATCAGCGGTATCTGGCATTGGCAATTCACTCAATTCAAGTTGAAATACTGTTTCGTAAAATTTTTTAGCTCTGTTAAGGTCGTCAACATAAATTTCGAACCAAACTACAGGATTTCCATTTTTCATGATAGGATATTTAATAATTAAAATTCAAAAATACAGCATCGAAAATCCAGAATGAAGGTCACGGGATAGCGTTACACCTTTATGCCTAAATATGTTGAGGGGCAACAATTCAATAGACCTATCCCATATGCCCATTGGGAATACATTTGGACTTTCGTAAAATTAATATTGAGAAAAAATTACGAATAATTATCCAAATATACCAGCGCTTTTCAAAGGAAACCATGATAGTCATTGTTTTATCTTTTGGTTTTGAAATTTAATACTTGAACAAAATGTACGCTCCTTCTGTTGAAGGGCCTTGAAACCCCAAGCGGTTATGGGAAATATCCATATTAATCTGTCAATACTGAAAAAGGAAGGTAGAGATTACATTAATTATACCCATAAAAAAAATTACGAGGATTCCTTAAGTATAGCTCTTTCGTTCTTTAGCATACCCATTAATATAAGTATAAAAACTGCGCTCAAAACAGCTATTAATGTAATGATATACCAGGTAGATTTAAATCCTAAATTGGCCACTAAATTCATCCCAATACTGTGCCCAAAAATATGTGCTATAGAAAATGATATGGTATAATACGCCATATATTGCCCTTGGCTTCCTTTTATAGATCTGTTTAGGGCCAAAGAATTGGAAAACGGAAATACGATCATTTCTCCAACGGTCATTAAGATCATTCCCAAAATTAATGCGCCCACCCAACCTGTTAAATTGATAACAATAAAACTCAAGGCTATTAGCAGTACCCCTACTAGAATGAGTTTGGATATACTATTTTTACTACTTTCCAACCATTTGATCAAAGGCATTTCTAAAATAAAAATAATGAATCCGTTCAGACCAAGTAGCAGGCCTATTTCTGCTTCTGTTAGATGATGGATATCTTTGTAGAATAAGGGCAGGGTAGATAATAGTTGAAAGAAAGCCACCCCAAAAAGTGTCATTGCTACCAAAAGAATCATAAAAGCGCTATCCGTGTATGCTTTGGTAGGGTTTGTTACCTTTATCTGCTCCAAGACTTTAGCCTTTCTAGGGTGAAGAATATTTAGTAATAAAATACCTGCAGAAATACAGGTAATACCATCTACCCAAAACAATCCGTTGTAACTAAGCGCAAAAATAATAAGACCTCCCAATGCAGGTCCTGCCGAAAAACCTAAATTGATCGCCAATCGGATTAAGGTTATGGAACGTGTTCTGTTTTCAGGTTTACTATAGGAACTCAGGGCTACCAACATGGCAGGACGAAACATATCGGCAAGGATCATCAAAACAAAAATACCCAGACAAAACCCAACAAATGTGGTAGTGAATTGGAGGATAATAAAAAATAATCCTGAAGCCATTAAGCTCAATACCATTACCTTATAATATCCTATTTGGTCGGTCAGTTTTCCGCCAAGCCAAGAACCGACCACAGCGCCCAATCCAAAAAAAGACATGATCCAACCTACATCAGAAAGTGTAAAGCCCAAACTGTTGGTAAGGTACAATGATAAAAAAGGAACCACCATGGTACCGGCCCGATTAATAAGTGTAATCAAAGCCAACCACCAAACTTCCTTTGATAAGCCACCAAAAGTGTTAATATAATTGGAGAGTAGTTTTCTCATTTAGGTCATTTATTCTTAACCTCACTTGGTATAATTGTTCATTCATACATTGGTGATAGATACGGTATAAATGTTACAGATTATTATCCCAATAATAAAAATTTGATTCCTTGTTCAACGCAAATCCGGTTTTTGAATATAGATTATTGACCTTTAATTGAATATTTTCGTTTCCAAAAACATCCCGCAGGCAGATGAATCCTTTAATAATTGCTTTGCTCTTTCGATTAATCGTTTTGAGATTCCAAGTTCTCTAAAGTTTGCGTTTACGAATAAATCATCCAATAACCATAACCTTTTTATTCCCGTAGATGAAAATAATAGGTAAAGTTGCGTGAAGGCGGTTAATTAGTATTATCCCTGATATGCTGTACAAATTTACCCTACCATTGATTTATTACAGTAGGTGGCTTTCTCAAAATCCCGGATGTTTATGGAAATAATGGGAACTTCGGGAAACATTGATTTCAATTCAGAAACTATTTTTTTTGATAAGTCTTTTTTTTCGGGAATGCTTCTTCCTTCCATAATATTGGTGAAAACATGCATAAAGTCGTCCCTGGTATTGCCTATCGTATAGTATTCAAAGGGATTGATCCTTACCTTGATGTCCCCGTCTTCAAAAAGACCGGATGCTTCAGCAGTATCATAAACCCTCTGAATGATTTCGTGAGGAGCTTTTTTGTTTAAAATGTTTTGCGAGCAATCAATTACAAAGTGTGGCATACTATTATTTTTTAGATTATTTTAGGCAAGTCCAACCTGCTTTATAATGATGTTGAACTTGCCATACTTTTTTTCAATTCTATTTGGTCAGGCAGTTTGGAAAAATTGATCCTTGGTCTTTCTTATTTTTAATCTATTTTGGGATTTATCGGAAGTAGATCTATACCCTACAGGGGCTATCACGGCTGCATTAAGTCCCCGTTCATCCAATCCTAATATTTGATTATAGGCCTGGTTGTCAAAGCCTTCCATGGGGCATGCGTCTATTTTTAGCTCGGCACAAGCAATAAGAAGATTGTTCAAGGCCAGATAGGTTTGCTTTTCCGACCAGTTTTTTCGTTCCTCTGCCGACATCTTGGCGATGCTCGTCTTAATGGATTCCCCATATTGTTTTATCCCATCGGAAGAATTGCCCTGTGCAGTGATATTTCGTTCTACATAATCGTCTACATGCCTGTCATAATCTAGTGTGTAATTACAAAAAACGAACAACTGGGATGCGTCGGTAATTTGCGATTGATTCCAAGAAGCTTTTCGCAAAGCTGCCCTGATTTCATCATTTTCAATAATTAGGACCTTATACATCTGTAAGCCATAGGAAGAAACTGAAAGCCTAATAGCCTCCTTGATCAACTCCAAGTTTTGCTTGCTTACCTTTCTTTTTGGGTCGAATATTTTGGTGGCATATCGCCAATTAAGATGATCTATTAAATTCATTTTTTTAGTTTTATCGTTTTACGAAATTTTTAAGTTGATAATCTTCTTGAAATCCTGTTTTTAGGTAAAGACCTTTCCCCATGGATGACGCTTGCAGGGTGGCATATTTTGCGCCTTGCTTCTTGGCCAAACTTAGCACTTGGTTTAGCAGGTCTGAGGCATAACCATTTTGACGGTGCTCCGGTACTACACCAATAGAATGAAAACCTGCGATATTGGGATCATCCCTATACAAAATTGCTGTTCCAATGGATTTTGGTCCATGATTTCCAATGAGGTAATCTACTTGGTTAATGGTGAGTTCCACAGTTCTTGGATTGATCCAATATCCAAAGGCTTTAAAAAAAATACTGGACCAAAGTGCTGCGGATTTGCTGTTATTTACCTTTTGAACGAAAAGTTTATAGGGTTGATCTTTAACCAGATTTAAGTTTATAGACATTCCGGTGAGTTCATTCTTTAATGTGAAACCCAGGGATTCAAAAAGTTGTTCCGGGATATCTTTTTGCCATATGGGAATATTGATGTCGTCACTATCCCACTTATTAAAGATTTCTTTCAATAGCTTTTGGCTGGGAGGCCTATGAAACCAAAGTTTATTTGGCCAGGCTGAATCTGCAATAGTACTTATAGCGTAATCTTCATCATTAAAGAATCGGCCATCGGCCTTGCCAGCCAAGCTCCAAAGGCTCGTAAGATTGTAGATGTTCTCTCTGATTAAATCCATAACTATCAATATTTTATAAGTATAATTCCTAAGGTCAACACCATTATCCCCATAACTTTCTTTATGGTAACGGGCTCAATGGGCATTCCAAACCAGCCAAAATGCCCTGCAATCGCCGCAAAAATTATTTGTCCACTCAGGCCAAAAATTACCGCAGTAGATATACCAATCCGTGGAATTGTGTAATAGAAAAGGGTAACGGCCAGGAAGCTTAATGCCCCCCCGGTAAACCACATATAGGAGGGTATTAATTTTACTTGCTCCAGACTTGGAAGCTCACGGACAGTCACTAAAACTGCGATAAGCGTAAAACTTGCACTCATAACCAGGGCAGCTGATGTGGCTAACAAGGTATTGTTAAGCAATACCCCTAACCGAGCGTTTATACCACCCTGGATTACGACCAAAATACCCACCGAAAAAGAGAGAAGAAATAATGTTGAGTTGTTCATAACCTTACTTTTTCTTAGTTATTGGAAGTGCAATAGGTCTGAGGGGAGATCCACTGGCACCCCTCAATTTTAGGGATGCCGCAATAAATGCAAATTCATAGACCTTATCTTTTGACAACTCTTCCAAGAATAGCTGCTCTATGAACATTATCCCTTTTTCGGCGAGTAGATAGGTGTGCACAGGCACCCAATTGTCTTCCCGTTCTGGCGGAAATGCCTCAAAACTAAGATTATCGGCACCTAGAAGCATAATTCCTTGGTCTTCTACCAACCACTTAACGGCCTCAAGGCCAATACCTGGATAGTTATCTAGGTAGTGTGAGGCATCTTCATAGAATTCGGCTTGGCCGGTTCTGATCAAAACAACATCCCCACTATTTAGGTTTATACCCTGTTTCTTCAGGGTGAGCTGTAAGTCTTGGGAAGTGATGTGATAGTTTTTTGGAACTGGTCCTTTTGCATCCGCCACATCCAAGAGTACCCCTCTGGCTATAATTGGAGGAATGGTTTCTGCTCCGGTTCTTTTCCAGCCCTTGTCTCCAAGATGCTCTTCAGGGGTAAATCCGTTCCAGATTTTTCCATCCAAACCAAAGTGGTTCAAGGCATCTATGTGTGTGCCCATGTGGGTGTACATGGAGATGGCGTCCCCAGTATAGCTTACCTTTCTGTTCATTTCCTCTCCTAGGCCATTGGGATTGTCCACAATAGTGCCGTGTGGTGTATGTGTAAGCCAATACTGGTATCCCGGATCTCCCAACGAATGAAAACTGGGCATACCAACAAAGTATTCTACACTGAGGTCGTAGGTCTTCCCAGAGGATATTTTGGATAGTACCTGAAGCATTGAGTCTTCGGTCATCATGTTAAGAGTGCCAATTTGATCTTGAGGCCCCCACGGGCTAACACCCACGTTTTCTTTTTGTTGCCCTCTCAACATTATCTGAAAAAAGAGCAGGACTGCAATTAAAATGTTCGTTCTTTTCATGGTTTAAATATTTTGTTGGTACAAATATTAAAACCATGGTGACCAATTTCATTAAGGTATCTTAAGAAAACTAATGTCCGATCAATTTTTTGCGGATGGTGCTTAGGTGTTCAGGGGTGATCCCCAAGTAGGAGGCAAGCATATATTGTGGAATCTGTTGTTCTATGTCTCGGTAACTCTCAATAAATTCAAGGTAACGTTGCTCGGCAGACTTACTCATATTATTAATCGTTCTTTCCTGAAGGGCTACATAGCCATTTTATGTTTTGATACGGAAAAATCTATCCATCATATGGATTTTATCAAAGAGTTCATTTAATCTATCCCTATGAATTTGCAGCACGGTACTCTGTGTTATGGCCTGTATAAAGAAAGTGGCAGGTTTTTGGGTGAGATAGGCATATAAGTCGTTGATCCACCATCCACTTATCCCGAATTGTAATATATGTTCAGCACCCAATTCATCTATACTATATAGTTTTACACATCCCTGGGAAATGAAGCGCATATGGTTGGAATATTCCCCGCTTTGAAGTAAAAATTGTTTCTTTTTGAGATGAACGGGTTCAAAATATTTCTGGATCAACCTGGATTCATCTTCCGTAAGAGGTACTAATTCCTTGATATTTCCAATGAGGAGGTCATACATTATTCACAGATTGGATTACACTTAAATTTATAAAGTTAAACGTCGAATAAAAATCTTATCGGTCAATTTATATATTCAAGGTGGTATTGTCATGTTCTAAATAACTGTGGCGGTTGATTGGAATAAAAATAGTTAATTAAGGTAAACGACCATAGTGAGGTTGATCTTTTTTGGTTTATAAGTACCCAATGTTATTTCCTATTGTGCGTGTGGCCGTTGAGGTTTTAGTAAATACGGTGAAAATGAAAATTTAGCTCTCTATCAATGTTTATTCAACCAATCCAAAGTATAGTTCCACAATTTTTAAATAGCCAACTTTTGAAATTGAAATATCACTTTAGTACAATTGCCCTCCCCGGTAAATTGGGATTTATTGGTTCCAACTCTCCTTGTCTACCCGAAAAATATTGAAGGATTTTATTTTTTTCTCAAGTGTCATTCCATTTCTCAGAGCGACCTTTTCAGAGCTTAGGTTATCTAAGTGAATCATAGAGATCAATGAATCAGCAAAATTGTTCTCAAAAGCATAATCTTTACATTTTGTCGCAGCTTCAATGGCAAAACCATTTTTCCAAAACTCAGGAAGGATAGAGTACCCTATTTCCAATCTTTCCCTATTTTCAATGGTTTGGACCAGGAGTCCACATTGACCAACAAGTCGGTTTGTTTTTTTATCGATCAACACATTCATTCCGCCCAGGTCATTTTCGTATCTATGAAAAGCTTTGTCGAACCAAATCTGGCATAATTCCGGTTCGGTTAGTTTTGGGTCAAGGTCTAAATATTCCGCCACTTTATCCGATTTAAATAGATTCACCCAAGAATCGAAATCCTCTGTTTTAAGTAGTCTAAATTTTAGCCTTTCCGTTTCCTGTCCGGTAAGTAGGTATTTCATTTTTGTGTTTTAGTTACTTATATATTGTGGTTAGCGGGCTTTTTTAATCGGTACTTTTGTGGTTTAGACTTCGTTCTTTCTATAATTTTTCTGGCCTCTAAATCAAGTTTCACGGTCATTGTATACCAACTTACGTTCTTGTTAAAACTCGTATTTAATTTATCTGTAACCGTCTTTACCAATTCGCTATGTGTGGGTTCAGAATTTTGCAGGATTTTTAGAATAGTTTCTTTAATGATTTCGTATTTATCTCTATCTATAATTTTATTTGTTTTTCCCTTTTCTGGATGAAGTGTTTGAATTTTGGACGTTTCCATAATATCGGTTTATTTTTTTCGATTTCTAAATGATAAGATAACGGTCAATACAATTAGTTTTAATAACCAATCACCTGAGTGGATAATGGCTAACATTATTGGTGTGTTTTCGTGAGCAATGGCTCCCATCCACAAAACAAGGGGAAAACCTAGCCATAGTAATAGACCAAGTTTAAATCCTTCTTTCCAATTGTTTGAATTGGTTATATTCACCAATATTACTAATACTACTGAAAGGATAAAACAGCGGATAAGTTCAACGACCATACTCGGGAAAACCTCTTGTTGTTCTACAACTGGTGTACTGTACTTAGACAGTTCTGCACCAAAAATTGTATAATAGAAAGCTCCCAATAAAAAGCAGATAACGGTGGATAGAAGGACGGATAAATAATTAGTTTTTGTCATTTTACAAGTCTTAGTGTATTTGTAATAAACCGATTTCTTCAACAACAACTAATTATAAAATGCTAAATGGATACAAAGGAAAATTTACGGGGTTTTTTGCTATAATATGCCAAATATAGTTGTTGATACTACATCATGTTTTCAATAAATAGATATTATTATTGGTTATATATCTTTTATCTATCTAAGATAATAAATCCCAGTTAAACTCAGGCTTTATTGATTTGGGAGTCAAATCATTATCCTCATTGGGGATATATACTGGAAGTCGATATGTTAGTTATCCATGATGATTGAAAAGAAGAAATACTCGAAAAAGGAGATGTTTTTTATTTGCCATCAGGACATACGGCTATAATTCATAAAGATGTTAAAATGATTGATTTTAATCCAACCAAAGAATTCAATGAGGTAATTACCCATGTTGGAAAAAAAATGGCTGAATTGGGAGGATAAATTTCATTCAGACTACTCGTTTTAATTTTCAATTTTATAATGGAGCAGTTCCTGATTATCATTGGGAAGTTTTGTTGTTCCAATTAACTCCAGACCTAGTTTCTCCAAAAGCTTTTGGGAGGAAATATTGTTTTTTGAAGTGATGGCACTAATGCCTTTAATACCAAATTCATTGAATGCTACCTTTACTAATTTATGTGCAGCTTCAAATGCATATCCTTTGCCTTCATATTCGGGCAAAAAGGCAAAGCCAATATCAATTCCTTCCAGCCCCTCCCTGTCATATAATCCACAAGCGCCAATTTTTACTTGGTCCGTTTTTCTAATAATGGTGTAATTGGAATACCCAAGCCTTTCCAATTGCGGCTGCATTTTATTTAAAATATACTCTTTTGCCATTGCAACCGACTTAATATTTCTGTCTCCTATGTTTTGGATCCATTTTTGGGTATTAAATAACTCAAAAACAAATTCATCATCTGCTTCCGAAGTGGGTTTTAATATTAGTCTTTCTGTTGTAAATGTTTTATATGTACTCATTTGGATGGACGTTATACATGGAACATAATTATTCATCATACATTCTTCAATTGCCTAAGTTAGCAATTCCCAATTATTTTTTGATTACGATATTTTAGAGACGAAAAGTTTGGGGGAACTCACAAATTTGAAAGCCTAAAGGACAAACCCAATTTTTAGCAAGAATTGTACAAGATACTGTACTGGTACTGGCGGCATGCCTGGCTGTAGATAGGCAGGCTAGCGGTAGCTGGGATCAATAAAGACCGAAAGCAATTTCTTTCGAACGTAAAAAGAATATTAATCCGTAATATTTTACGCTGACCAGACTGACAAATATCATTGTTGTCTGTTTATTAAAGAGATATATTGAATTCATAAATTTTAATTATGAAACGGAGAATACTTTGTCCTACAGATTTTTCAAAAAATGCTCAAAACGCAATTAACTATGCTATTGAACTATTTAAGAACGAAACCTGTGTCTTCTACATTCTTAATACCTATAAGGTTGAAGCTTATACCATGGAGTTCGCCATTACTAAGGATTTAGAGGATTCCGAGAAAAAATCGATTGGTGGCTTGAATATTATTCTTGAGTGGCTATCAGTTGATAAAAATTCTGTAAATCATAAATTCCGCGTGGTATCAGAATGCGGTAACTTATTAGACTCTATTAAGACCATAGTTGATAAGCAGGACATAGACATGGTGGTTATGGGTACTAAGGGAGCTACCGATTCTAGAATGGAAATCTATGGGAGCCAAACCGTGCTAGCAATGGAAGAAATTAGAAACTGTCCCGTACTTGCCATACCGGCAAAAACGATTTATAAGGAAATAAAGGAAATTGTTTTTCCAACGAATTTTAAAACAACCTATAAAAGACGTGAATTTCAGTACTTGGTCGACATAGCAAAAATCTCCAATTCGTCAATTACAGTTTTAAATGTCCACAATAAAGATGAAAGTCTTGATGCGGATCAAATTACTAATAAAAATTTATTGAAAGATTATTTTGAAGAATTGGACCATTCATTTCACACTCTAAATAATAAGGATGTACAAACAGCGATCAATTCCTTTATTGAAATTCGTGGGAGCGATATGGTTGCCTTCATTAATAGAAAACACAGCTTTTTTGGAATGATTTTATCGCGGCCAATGGTAAAGAATCTTAATTATCAAACTAGCATCCCTGTACTGGCTTTGCATGACTTTAGAAGATGACTATGACAGTTTGATTAAGGTTTTTTGGGTATCGAGTAAAAAATATGTCCGATTGCTGCATCTGAAGACAATGTTGTGATACCTGAAGGCTATGCCATACTTACTGGGAGAAATAATAGGAAAAGGAGTTTTATTTCGTGCCTATTCCGTAGAAGTAGCTCTAAAAGGGTGCTGAATCAAGCCAATACTCCTGTGTTTGTTTTTTCCGGGACTGACCAATATCATAGGATAAAAATCAACAGAGGGATAACTTTAAGGCTCAATCCTAAAATAGAACTCCATGAGAATTTTAATACCAACAGATTTTTCCGAATTATCAAAAGTAGCAATCAAGTATTCTGTAGATTTAAGTAAGGACGTGGATATACAACTTATTTTACTTCACGTAATAGATACCAATGCACCTTCAAGGGCTAGAATTGGTTCCCATAAACTTCAGGAGGCCATAAAAACTAGTTCCGAAAATTCAATGAAAGAACTTATAGGGTCTATCAAAAAAGATAATAGCCATAATATTGATATTAGCTACGAAATTACCTCTGGCTCCTCAATTGAAAAATATGTCGAAATATTTGCTTTAAAAAATAATATCGATAAGATTTGTATTGGTACCAAAGGTGCCAGCGGCTTAAAAAAGATTCTCTTCGGAAGTAATGCTGCCGGTATCATACAAAACAGTAGCATACCTGTTCTGACCATTCCTGAATCTGCTCGCTATAAAGGTATTGGCAATATTGTATATTCAAGTGACTTGTACAATCTTGATAAAGAGATTGATCTAATTATCCCATTTGCAAAATTAATGGATTCGTGGATTCATATTCTTCATATAGATAAGGACAATGAACGTTTTGATGGGGATTTGCATCAGAAGGAACTGAGTTTAAGAAAAGATTTCTCTTATCAAAAAATAAAGTTTATTGAACTAAAAAGCAGCTCTGTTATCCAAGGAATCAACAATTTTGTTGCTGACGTTGACGCAGATATGGTGATTATGTTTACCCATCACACCAACTTTTTAGAAAAGGTATTTCAAAAGAGTATAACCCAAAATACGGCATTTCAAACAAGAATACCGCTTTTTACATTTCAAAAGGAGTCATAAATCTTGATGAGTACAAAGTGTTCCAGTACTAAATTTTATTATTTTTTTGGCGAGTTTTTGGTACAAATAGGAATAGGTAAAGGGCCGTCCAAAATGGCAACCATCCAACAATTGGTTATACAAAGACGAATGTCCTTTCAAAATTATGAAAAGGTATAAGAAACACTTTTTACCCAAGAATTTAACTACAAATAACATGGAGTAGGGGACCCTCGAATTTCAAATGTCGATCACGCTTACTCTATCGTAATAAGAGTCCAATAGGATAATATATTTAAATGCATTACCTAAACGAAAGCCACATTCTGCTTTTTATTGTGCAGATCCTTGTACTCCTGGGGTTTGCCCGAACCCTTGGGGTATTATGTGAGTCCGTGAAGATTCCTGCCCTGGCAGGTGAAATTTTAGCTGGTGTAATGTTGGGGCCAACCCTACTTGGGCGGGTATCACCGGAATTACAAAACATGCTCTTTCCTCCAAGCGAGCCTCAATACATAATGCTTGAAACCGTTTCCTGGCTTGGTGTCTTCTTTCTTTTACTCGCTTCGGGTTTTCATGTTAATGTGGGGCATGCACTGCGTAGCGGACGTGCAGCAATCCTAATCGGTATAGTCGGGGTGCTGTTTCCCATTGCCGTTGGCTTTCCAGTATTTAGTTCATTTGACCCTATTTATTGGGGAGATGCAGCAACTGCAGTCTCATTTCCTTTATTTTTATCGGTAGCAGGTTCTATTACTGCAATATCTGTTGTAGCACGCACCTTAGGTGATCTTGGAATTAGCAAAACGCCACAAGCTTCCCTTGCCCTTTCCGCCTGTGCAATCAATGATATTTTTGGATGGTTATTGTTCACCGTGGTGTTGTCATTGGTAACGGCGCATAGCATGAGTGTTATTGATCTGGGCGGTAAAGCATTGCTCGTAATAGGCTTTATCGTAATAAGTATTGCCGTTGGGGCCAAAATATTGAATTTTGCGATAAAACGTGTCCAAGCTACTTCATTACCACAGCCAGCAGCGGCACAGACTTTAATTGTCAGTGTTGGTTTGCTTTGTGGAGCTATCACGCAGTGGATGGGAATACATGCTATTCTGGGATTCTTCCTTGCAGGTACCATGGCTGGAAGTGCCAAAAGAGTAACGGAGGAACTTCGCAACAGTGTCTCTGACACCTTACACGCCATCTTTGTACCCCTCTTTTTTGCTACCCTTGGTCTTAAAATCGATTTCTTGGTTGGATTGGAATTATGGCCTACTGTAATCTTTTGCACAGTTGCCATATTGGGAAAATTTGTGGGTGCTTGGATAGGTGCTAAATTAGGTAAACAGTCCCAACAATCATCCGTTTTAATGGGCCTAATCTTCATTCCGGGAGGAGCCATGGAGATTGTGGTTGCTACACTTGCAATGGAACTACAACTCATTGGACAGACAATATTCGTGGCTATTGTATTTTCAGCACTCCTATCTTCAATTCTCGCAGGCCCCCTAATTGGAATCCAGGCACGGCGTATAGGGATTGGGAAAATTGGAAGCGATCTGAGTACGAAGGATATATCTTAAATCTTAAGCTATTCAACTCCTCCTTCGGATTGGGAAGTTTGTAGCTTGAAAAGGCAAATTTTCAACTTAATATATGTTGCCAAGGCATAAGGGCAAGTGGGTTTACAAATTGTACAAAATGAGGAGATGGATTAAGGACAAAAAACCAGTTCCCTTATAATTCAAACCAACTGTCCTTTAATTTTAAAGAAATCTTGAAGGTATGAACGATGAAAAGGAAACTGTAGGTTTAAAGAAACAACTCGGTACGGTTCAAATATTATTGTACGGAGTTGGAACCATGCTCGGAGCAGGTATTTATGTGCTGGTGGGTAAAGTAGCACAATATTCTGGAACACTTGCTCCTCTTTCCTTCCTTCTTGCTGGAGTTTTGGCAGGAATGACCGCTTACTCTTATTCCCTTCTGGCTCCAAGGTATCCGAAAAGTGGAGGGGAAATAGTTTATGTCACTAAGGCCTTTAACTCAAAACGTTTGGCCTCTTTGGTTGGGTGGGGAGTAATTTTCACGGGGTTCATCTCCGCGGCGGCCATTCTAAAAGGATTTGTAGGTTACCTGGACGTGTTCATAGAAATCCCAGATGCATATGTTATTATTTTTAGTATGACAGTACTGACTATTCTCGCCATATGGGGCATAGGAGAATCGCTGAACGTGATCGGATTAATAACCCTGATTGAAGTTGTGGGGCTGCTATTTGTTATTTATGTAGCAGGCCTTGATCTGGAGAAATTAACTTCGCAGTTTTCACAAATGTTCATCGAGGCACCCGGCTATGATGTGTTTGCTGTGTTTCAGGGCGCATTCTTGGCTTTTTATGCCTTTGTTGGCTTTGAAGATTTGGCAAATGTTGCCGAGGAGGCCAAAAACCCGAAAAAAAGCATGCCTGTGGCTATTATAGGCAGTTTCATAATTGCTTTGCTCCTGTATATAGCTGTGGCTGTAGTAGCCGTGATTTCCTTGCCACTAGATGTACTTTCAGCTACCAATGCCCCTATGGCGGAAACAGTTGCGATTAAGGGGCAGCATTATGCCTATGCTATTAGTGTTATAAGTTTGGTTGCTGTTTTAAATGGAGTTCTGGCACAGGTCATAATGGGCTCAAGGGTACTTTATGGAATGGCCGGTCAGAATAGTGCGCCGAAATTGTTTCATCAGCTACATAAAAAGTATCGTACTCCTTTGCCGGCCACCATAGTGATAGCCATTGGAATTGTGGTCTTGGCCATTTTCGTGCCCATTGTTCAACTGGCCAATACTACGAGCTACGTAATCATTAGCGTTTTTGCATTGGTGAATTTCTCACAGACCAAGCTGGCTTTTGACGATTTTGGCAAGTGGAAATGTTGGTGGAACCCCAAGTTTTTAATCCCATTGGTTGGTGCTCTGCTATGTCTAATATTTCTTGGATATAAGGTTCTTGCCGTTATGTAATGGCCATGAATGGTTATATTGATTCAATGCTAAACCATAGACCTTGTTAACTGTTGGTTTTTATTTATTGGACTTTTCCATTTCATATAAATCAAGACCTTCTCCCCAATAATTTTTTTCGATCCGATTAAGGCTGAAATCAAATTTTTCAAAAAATTTATACGCCAGTTGAGAGGTTGTTACAATGAACTTTTCTACTCTTTTATCTTCCCCTAATATTTTCAAACAATGCTCTACCGCCAGTCTACCTAACCCTTGACCATAATAATCAGGATCAAAAAAAATCCACGTAATTCGTCCTGATTTATCATTTTTTTTTATGTAATATCCAGTACCACCAACAATATTGTTATTCACTTCAATTGTAAAATAGGTTTCTGCATATTCCTCTAGATATTCTTCAAAATCTATTATTTCGATGTTGTCAAAATATTTAGGAGTGTTAAGGCTAAATATTTTCAATAAAGTCTCTTTGTCAGAAGGTTTGTACGGTCTAATCATTTTTTTTAAGTGTCACGTCCTAAAATACGGCTACAGATTAATATTTTGCTTTTATACAATCCAAGGTAAACGTCAAATTTTATTTGGCGAACTTTTTAATAAACCCAAGCCTTTCGAATCAACACCTAAACCGTCCTATTTGTTATATATGGTGTTAGAGACTGGCAATTTCACCTCTAGTTTCAGAAAGTTTCATTGTCATTGATATAGCCTCTGTTTCTACCCAATTATTATATTCTTTTGCTGCAATTAATCTCTGAGAATCATCCATATAACCTTCTTCAGATATTTGCTTTAATCCAGCTACTTTACTCCATATACCTACTTTAGACTTGAAATCCTTTCTTTCCCTAGTATAGTATTCATCAGAGTTTAATGTTAGTATGTTTGTAAGTCCAATATCCCGAAATAAAGAAGGTAAATAATCAGCTATTTCATTATTCATACCCTCATTTTCTCTCCATTTAAGAAATGCTTCATAAAATTCAATCATGCTTTGTGGTGGATTTGGATTCCATTGAATTTTCTTGTGATTATAATCCAATATTGATATAACACCATTAGAATTAAGTAATGATTTCATTTTTAACAAAGCTTCTTTCGGATTAGCTAACCATTGAAGCATTCTAGCAGAAATTATTAAATCAAATTTCTGTTCGGTATTAAAATCAAATATGTCTGTTGAGATTAACTCCAAGTTCTGTATATGTCCATAATTAGCTATTCCATTTTCTATAAAATTAGGGTCTTTATCAATGCCTATAATTTTTCCGCCATTTCCAATTATAGCAGCAACATCTTTGGAAATAGCTCCTGTTCCACAACCTACATCAAGAACTCTGATATCTTTTCTCAGTAAGGGCTTTAAAGTTCGATAATCAACTTCCAATGATCTATTATTATATACCTCTGACCCTTCTTTGGAATCTCTTTTTACGATTTTGTTTTGTTTCATTTTGGATATCTTGAATTCAGTTATGCTTGTCGCTAACAATTGGATATTGCTATTAACTATATCTCCTTTATAAAACTAATATAGCTATTTCCAATTATTTTTCTGGCTCCATTATTTTGGACGAATAGGTTGGGATAGGCTCACAAAGGGTAAAGCTACAGTAAAGCTTATATTTTGGCATTATTTATACAAGATGTCCTCGTTAGCATAGCTGTCGGATATAATAATTGGTATTACCTTAAATTTGTACGTTTGCTTTAATAATGCATCGGAGACATAGTATTATGCATTTATAGTTTGTACGGACGACTGAAGTATTTATGGGGAAGAAAGAAAATGGAACTAAAAAAATAAAGAGGCCTTGGCCAACCAAAGAGGCTATGGCACAGGTTTATGAAATGAAACTTTGGGGTGGCGACAAATCTGATTTTTATTCAGGTGAAGGATCACATCATCCTGAGTTAGTAAATCCATATATAGGCGAAATAACATCATTTTTAACCTCTTTTAAAAGTCCACTTGTAGTATGTGATTTAGGTTGCGGGGATTTTAATGTAGGAAAACAATTGGTAAAGCACACTAAGAAGTATATAGCGGTTGATATAGTACCAGAGCTTATAGCCCATAATAAAGAAAAATTTAAGGAAGAAGATTTAGAATTCCGTTGTTTGGATATCGCAGTAGATGAATTACCCTCTGGGGATTGTGCTTTATTACGGCAAGTACTACAACATCTTTCAAATGCTGAAGTACTAAGTATATTGAATAAGTTAACCAATTTTAAATATGTTATTATAACAGAACATTTGCCTGAAGGAGATTTTATTCCCAATAAGGAGATTATTTCAGGACAAGGCATTAGACTTAAAAAACAAAGTGGTTTAAACGTATTGGCCCCACCATTTAATTTTAAGGTAAAGGAAGAAAAGCAATTATCATCTGTTGCTTTAAATGATGGTAAAGGGGTTATAGTAACTACCCTCTATACAATTTTTTAAACAATATTCACATTGGTGTCCTGGGCTGTATTCACTTGTTTTATTTTGTCCAAATAACAGTAAATTTATAGGTTGGAAGGAACAGTAAAGGCCCAAAATGGGCAAGACTGCATGTGGTAGCATTTATACATTAAGCTCCGCTGGCACGGGAAAAATGACGGTCATCCGATAGGCAGGCCCGAGCTAGCTGGTGTTATCTTATATACTGGGTCAAATAATTAATTATAGAAGTTTAATGGGAAATAGTAGGTTGGTGCAAATTAATCCCATTGTTGAGCTGTTTTTATTTTGGACTAATCAACATAATGAGCTAGGCCAGGATTGGAAATAAACTGCTCTTTGTCCATCATAAAAATGGTTGGCTTTTGACCGGTTATTTTTTTAAAATCTTTTATAAAATGTGCTTGATCAAAATAACCACATTGGTACGCAACACTGGTAAGGTCGATCATATGATCCTCATTTAACAATCGCAGTACTTCATTAATACGGACAATGCGGAGATAGTGTTTTGGACTTATACCAAGCTTTTCCTTAAATTCCCTTTCCAATTGACGCTGGCTTATATATAGTTGACTACTAAGGTCCTTTATCCTGACGCCTTTGGTATTGCGAATGAGTTCGGCAGCCAAGTTTACGTAGTTCAGGTCGATCTTTTTGTCTAGCAGGTTCTTCAATAAATAATTTTCTGTATGCCGAATCATGGAGTCAACACCTATTTTTTCTTTTAACCTTTTACTGAAGTCTAGAAAGCCGTGGCCCAATACCATCGACATATCTTCGTAGCTTTCCATTAGCAAGGAAGAAGGGACTCCAAAGATGTTATAGATGCCTTCCGGCTTAAAGCGAATGGCAAAGACACTAACACAATTTTTAAACCTCACTTCGCAAGGTTGGGTTATCAACCCCAATATCAGGTAGTCCGGGGTTTGTGACCAGGTTTTGTTATTTTCAAGGTCGCAGTGTAAATCGTTTAAATGAATAATTAATTCCAGGCAGCCATTTGGAATCATTTGCATGGACATGGATCCGGTAGCATTTATATTAAAACTACCTTCCCAAAAAAGCTCCACGAAGGGTCGTAAGCTTTCGCATGGCATATATTCTTTTATCTGACTTTCCATTTGTCCATTTCAATAAACTTAAAGATAGTTTATTTTGGGCTATGACTGAAATTTGAAGAAGCTCTTAGGTAGATCTAATAGTTTGTCAATCTGATGGTTATGACCTAAAATACATTATAGGAGGGTTTAAACCACCTTAAGCTCTTTGTGCCACAATTCCCTCATTACAATATCAAGATCCCGTAATGCCTGGCTACAATCCCCTACAAATGAAGAACCATGCATGGTTGCCAGGGTCTTAGGTTTTAAATCTGCCAAGGAATAAAGTATCTGTGCAGTATTATGCGTATAAGGAGTATATTCCATCAATGGTCCCTGATCATATTCGAGCATAGAACTTTTATGCGAAGCCAAGATGTCCTTATCCGTTATATCTGTTACATTACCATTTTGGTGAAAAAGATCCGAACATAAAAGAGTTCCGTTTGTTTCCTCAAACAATACGCCAGCATCCCAACCATGTGGTAAATGTGGCGTTCTAATAAAACGATATTTATGTTTGCCTGTATTTAATATTTCATTACTGGCCATTGCATGGGCCGGTCTTATTGCAAAGTCACCCATATTTACTATGGCACCTACTTCACTGCACACGGCTTTAGCATTTGGAGCTACCTGCAGCCACTCATTAAGTGCCCCGCACTCATCCACCTCAAAATGACTAAAACCGATCCACATGATCTTTGATGGATCAATTAATTTGCGGACCTCTTCCAGTACCACGGGAAACATTTGTTTCATTCCTGCATGATATAGCATGGGTTCATCATCTTTGATCAGAAAATGATTGAATTGTAGATTGAATTCTTTAACAAATACTGAGATTCGGTAAACATCCGGTGCTATTTCTGAAACTTTGATCATGACTTCATTTTTTAATGAATGAGAATAAATTAATATTCTATTCCTATTGATATGTAATAAAGATATTACAGAAAAATCAGGCACGATTGTAAAAAAACGACATTGTAGAAAAGGTTTTCTTCCTTTGTCCGTTTTTGTCCCAGATTCGTAACGAGAACCTTAAGACTTTACCACAGTATCCCTAAAGTTGAGGATTTTCGGCTTAACACTCCAGAAGTGTGGTTAGGAAATCAGTGACAATGGACAACAAGGTGTGTTGGCGAATCTTTTTTATTGATTTTTGAAATACCTATCGAGTTTCATTTCGTAAGTTTCCTCTCTCGTTAGAAGATAGATTGCCGCCCATAATCGGTTTTTGGGAATATTAAAATCAAATTTGGAATGGTTTTCAGTAAACCAATATGCCGAATAAGCAGATAGGTTTCCCACATCGCTCATTAGTTTTCGTAGTGATTTGAAATATGGGTCCTCTTTTCCGATTTCTTCAAGGTAGTCCATGTATTTGCTAAAGGGTTTTAATTCCAGGGTAGTAATATTGTCAAGATTTCTATAAATGCTATCCCGATAAGTGATAAGGTCAATATGGTCGTTAAAAGTCCATACAGCTGCGAATTGTGCAGTATCCAAACTTTTTAGGAATTGATATTTCACATTTTCTTCAAAGGGCACAATATATTCTGGGGTTTTTGCAATTTTTTCAAAAAAAAGATGGTATGTTTCATTGGCGCCGGTTCTATTCCCATTATCTAAAACCAAATCGTCCACATACTGAATCATGGACTCCAAGCCTTTAATTTCAGTATCTGTAAAAACTTTGGTTAAAGATTTATCGCTCCTTAAGTCAATCCCATTTTGACTCCAGAGTTGTGATGTTGCCAATAAAAATGATATAATAACTATAACTTTATTCATGATTTTAAATTCTGGTTTAAAATTATTGCCTAAGGTTATGTATAGTTACTGAATACTAGTAACTATATTCTTCTTATATCTCTAAGATAACAAATCCCTGGTATTTTCCAGTTCCAATATTTTTTGAAAAAGGGCCGGTAAAGGCGCAAAAATGGGAAGGCTAAATTTTTAGAAGCATTTGAACAATTAGCTGCGCTGACACGAGCTGAAGCCTGGCCTAACTAGGGGCGTGACACAAGTGCTTACAGGGGCAGGAACAATCTTGTTTTTTAGTGAGTATCCCAAAACCTTTTTGAACCAAAAAATATTTGACATAATGAATAAGCGGTTTTTTAATTGGAATAAAGATTAAAAAAATGTTCTGTATCTTTTATGTCTTGTATTCCTAATATCCAACAAACTTCGGAAAGGTCCGAAAAGTCTAATCCACCCTTCGAAATGGCCTCATTGTTATAACGTCCTTCTTTTCCGTTATACTTATTGGATAATTCTATAGCAAGCTCCCATATTTCTAACAGTTCTGGGTTCTTAATTTTATCTTTCCAGTTAGAATAGTCAGGTGAACGAAAGCCCGGTGTTCCATTTCCAACAACGTTACCATCAGGTATTTTATGATAATCAGCATTATTTTTTACAAATTGAAGGTGCTCAGGGGAGGTTACTTTTTCGTTCCAATCAGAATGTTGAACCACATGAATATTTTGAGTGGTATTTATTTCAGGTAAATCAGCTTGAATAGATCTTAAAAGTTCAGCCGTAAAATCTGATTGCCCCGCCTCTGCAATCCAAATTGCACCTTCATTTTCGAGTGTCGCTATTATTTTAACTTTAACTTGCTCAACTGCGGATTTTCTATTTTCATGGGCATCTGACCAATTGTCTCCAAAAGCAAGCTGAAATAAAGCGTTAGGAGGAATGTATAACCCGTCCTGAATACCATAAGTACCAGCAACTGCATAATAGTTTATTTTTAAAAAATTGGGATTGGATATTAGAGTAATAAAAGCGGCTAAAGTATGAAGGTCATCAACATCTGTTTTGCAATCATATTGAACCAATAATAGGTCCTTTTCTATATTAAAGCTTGTTGATTGAGAGTCACTTTTATCCAAATCATTACTTTTACAAGACCATAAAATTATTGCTATTAAAATTAATATTTTCGACCTCATTTTGCGTTAATTTATAAATATTCAATTTACTTGTATACTCCACATAAACTTTAAAAACTTCTATTAATTATCATAGCTGTTTTAACATTGATTTTTCAGATTACCTTATAAATGGGACGTCTTCTTTTGTATTCACACTATAAGTTAATGGCAAGCTTAGTGGTGATTTTTTTCAACGGACATGTAAAGTTACTAGTTAATTATACAACTTTTATATCTCTAAGATAACAAATCCCTCGGATTTTCCAGTTCCAATATTTTTTGAAAAAGGGCCGGTAAAGGCACAAAAATGGGAAGGCTAAATTTTTAGAAGCAATTGAACAATAAGCTGCGCTGGCACGAGCAGAATGTCAGTCTGTCGATAGGCAGGCGCGTGCTAGTGGGAGAGCCTATTGCAATTTATAATCATTTTGGGTTTATTTTGAATAAGCACCTGAAGAATATGTCAATTCATAACTATGCGTGTAAATTTCAAAAACAATACCGAAGGGGTCTTCCACATAGCACATTTTGAAAGGTTTATCGTTAGGGTAATATTCCCTAATCGGCATACGCTGTTTACCACCATAAGAAACAATCTTATCTATTAACTCTTCAATATTTGGGTCTTGTACGCAAAAATGAAAAAGGCCGGTATTGAAAGGATTAAATTCGGGAGCTTCTTTTATTCCGTTTGGAAAGGAAAATAATTCAATTCCAATTCCGTCCGAAGTTGCCAAATGGGCAATTTCAAATTCAGTCCAGTCCTCTCCGAAAACATCAATGCACATTTGACCGATAGCGGTCTCCCTTTCCTTTTTGACTTTGGATGGTTCCATTATTATGTACCAGCCCATTACTTCTGAATAGAATTTTACAGCTTCATTTATATTAGGAACTGTAATTCCAATATGAGAAAATGATTTTGGATAATTTTTAATATCTGTCATTGGTTCTAATTTTAATTGCAAAATTAATTTATATTTGCCTTATGGGCAATAACTTACTAAAAAGTAGTATAGTTACCAAAAGGAGTATAATAATGATAATCAGTAATTTAAGTTAATGATTCTGAAAAAAGATAATAGTTGTCCTTTAAATTATACAATGAATATAATAGGCACAAAATGGAAGCCTTTAATTTTATTTCATTTATTGGAAGGTGCTTTACGTTCAGGAATATTACAAAAGAAAATCCCTGGCATTTCAAATAAAATGTTTACCCAAACAGTAAGGGAATTGGAAAAAGATGGGCTTATTACTAGAAAAGTTTTTCCTGTAGTTCCTCCTAGAGTGGAATACAAATTAAGCGATAGAGGGAATTCATTGGAGGAAATTTTAAGGAGTTTGGATACTTGGGGTTCCACTGATTGTCAAAACTGATTGCCTTGCGAATATTTCCAATTTGTGGGTGAGGTATTGAATATGGTGCGTTTGGCAATTGATCGATTATATATTTCAATTTTATACTATACCTATTTAATCATAAATTACACATTGTCAGGTGTATACTGCCAAAAAGCTTGGCAAGCGGGAACGACTCTGTAGGGCTGGTTAATTAAACATGGTGTTGTTTGTAGTTTTCTATTTCGAAATGTTTCAATACACGTAAAACCCTTAACGTATTCCATCTGCTTGGTTTTCCCGCTTTTTCCATTTCAAAGTGATCTCTTCCTGGATGCTTGGATTGTACATTCCAGGTAGAATCTTTATTTCGCTTTTTTAGTAAAACCTGGATTGCTGGATTCATTCTCTCATCCCATCTACGTCCAGAATACTGAAAATAATCCAATGCGCGAAGAATATCGTACTTCCACCGACTTGGATATGGAAGATTTAGAAATTCTTTTCTAATAATGTTTCCTGTTCGGTCAGAAAGAAATAATTGGTGTATTAGGATAAACTCTTCTGCACTCCTTATGGCATTTTGAATTTCATTTTTTCGGTAAGTGTTTCCTGCCTTCTGGATCTCCAGTAATCCTTCAAGCACAGATAAGGTAGTGTGTAACGAACTATGAACCGCTCCACTTCTTGTTGTTCTACAATTGAACCCTCCATCTGGCATTAATTCATTCATAATACTATCTGCAACTGAGTATAATTTTTGTTCTTCCGTTTGAAAGTAAGTCGCATAATTCAAAAACATTCCATTTACACAAACATCACTATGGACAGATGTAGAAGGCCCCAATTTTATACCTCCATCTTCAGCTTTAGAGGAGGCCAAGACCATCTCAATGGTTTTTTGCAGTTCTTAGGCACAAGTTGCGAAGGTCTAAAAGGGTATAATGGGAGGAAATCCACTTTGGTTGATAAAAACTCTGTCCCCAATGTCCATTCGACTTTCGTTTGGACAAAAACTGTTTTCCCCAACCTTCTTGGGCTATTCTATCTTGTAAGTCTTTGCGGTCATTTCCTAACAAATCTCGGTAAACCTGGTATTGTATTGAAACATCACCCTGTAGCAACCATTCTATGATTTGTTGTTCATCCATTCTAATTACTGCTAGCATGTTGGTGTATGGTCATTTCCTAACAAATCTAGCAAATACAAACCGAACCTGCTAGCCGACAGACTGGTAGAAAATCAGTCCCGCCACGCTTTTGGGCGTGGGAGAATTTTCGTAAGTAGGCTATAACCAAGCAACCCGCCCGTACCGAACGGTACATGCCCTACTGATCAATCAGACGGTCGTTCGGGAAGGTTAATTATAGCATCGATGAAAAAGCAGTAAGTCGAGTATCTTTAAATTATAGCTAAAACCTTAAAGATATGAACACTCAAATTACTGCCACACCTAAGTTATTCATTGGTATCGATATACACAAACGAAGCTGGAAGATTCATTGTTCCACGGACCTTTTTTCAGGCAAATCCTTTAGCATGGCTCCCGATCCGGAACTTTTACGGAAGTATGTAGACAAACATTTTGCAGGACATGAGGTCAATGTTGTCTATGAGGCCGGTTGCTGTGGTTACCATGCCCATCGTTGCTTTGAGGGTTATGGTTGGCGTTCAATGGTGGTGAACCCTGCCGACGTACACAGAAAGGGACGGGAACTCCATGCAAAGACCGATATGATCGATGCTCAATTGCTGAGTAGGGAACTTAAGGACGGTCGTCTGGACAGCATCCACGTACCAGGGAAGGAACGGGAACAGCTCAGGAGCCTTTTCCGTAGGCGCAACGATCTCGTAAAGGACTATAGGCGGATCAAGAGCTACATCAAGATGCAGTTGCTCTATTTTGGTATCAAGGAACCCGAGGAGTTCGACAACGACCATTGGAGCCACAAGTATCGGAAGTGGTTGGACGATTTGGTCTTTGGATATCCCACGGCGAAGGCGACCTTGGAGAGCAGGATGCGTTTTTTTCGTTTCGTGGATCAGGAACTGCGCGATGTTTCTACCCAACTCAGGAGGTATTGCAAAGTCCACTACAAGAAGGATTATATGCTGCTGCGGAGTATTCCCGGAATCGGAGGGATAGTGGCATGCGGCATTCTTTGTGAATTGGGGGACCTGAGGAGGTTCAACAGCGTAAAGCATCTGGCGGGCTATGTAGGCCTGGCCCCAGGGGTGCACCAGAGCGGAAGTAATTATAGGACACTGGGGATAACGCCAAGGGCGCACCGTTTGATCCGGTCCTACTTTGTGGAGGCTGCCTGGCAGGCGATACGGGCGGATCCTGTTATGCAGGCCTATTACCGCAAGCACCATGGCAAGAACGTAAAGAGCATTATCATAAAGGTGGCCAGGAAACTGCTGAGCAGGACACTGGCGGTAATAAAGACGGAGACCCCTTATGTGATAGGGGTATTGGAATAACCTAAAGGATAAACAGCAACCAGATAACAAAGCTCACAACGAAGTATTCAAAGCCAGTACCACAAAACAACGTGGGTGGCCCAAGGAATTGGGATCACATTTTTATAGCAAGTGGCCGGGCTTATTATAACTTATAATCATACAGATGCCGGTGACGTTCATAATCTAGGATCGATCACATATAGGATGCGGAGCAAGTTATATATGGTGTTGAAGTATTGACAACCAAGTAAAAAGCTGACAAGGGTTGCCAACAATTCAACACCCCAAAATCACCAATATGGACTGATAAAAAATAAAATATTAACTTTAAGGAACTGGACTAGTGCTTTTCATAGGAGCCCTTGTTGGCAACAGTTTTATTTTAACTTTTTAGAGAATCTCATTCAAATCTTGCCGTCCAACAATTGCCATTATTTCAATAAAGTCACCATTTACTCTGTAATAAATGCTATCAGAACCGCAAACACAACGTCGATATCCCTCTCTTATAAAATCAACCGCTTCAAATGAAAATGGGCTTTGGGCTATAATGTCAAAATATTCAAAAAATGATTCGAAATATTTGTCTGCTTGGGCCATCCCGAATTTTTTAACACCGTAATGATGAATTCGAATCAAGTCATTTTTTGCTTCATTACTTAATCTATATTTTGTCATTAAGTAAAGACTTAGATTGCTTTAATATTTGTCCTTTTCCATCGTCAGTGAATCCATTCGTTTCAGCTTTTTCTAATTTTGCATTGATCCAGTCAATTTGAACTTGCTGTTTTCTTGCTTGTCTAATCAAATCATTTACAAGCTCACTTTTACTAGTGTATTCGTTATTTTCTATTTGATTTTTTAACCATTCATCATTGGGTTTTGTGAATGAAATGCTTTGTCGTGCCATAATATATGTATTTTGATGTAAATATACACCAAAATCGCATCAATCGCAAATTACTTAATATTGTTGCCAACGTTTTGGCTATGCGTCAGTGCGGGATGACGGAGTGTAACGCAGTCAACCGCGGCTGACCACCAGCCAAAATTTTAAGTTTGATTGGTAATTTACTCAAATACCAATTAAGAATTAAAATTTGGGCGAGTTCGAGCGTCGACCTTGTCTACCGATGAAGAGCCCGCATTGCGTATAGCCTGTGTGCCTGTTGCACAAGTTAGCAAAAAAGTCGGTCATGATCATTGTGGATCGGCGGATCGATCGTAACTTTAGTTATGCAAGGAAAAAAGTATTATCAGGAAAAACTCTTCAACCGTTTCCAGCTCA
>NZ_JACLHY010000035.1 GCF_014397245.1 Arenibacter arenosicollis
AGAAACACATTTTTAGGTTTCTTTGATGAAAAGTATTTAAGAAATAAAGAACAAGCAACAAGGTTAGAGACTAATTTAGTGTAAAGGCTAATCTTTAACTTGTGTAAACTATGTGCCTTAACGAACAGCAAAAAATGAAAAACATATTTAAAATTAATAAAAGAGCCAAATCGGAATTTCAAAATGACGAAATATTATGGATTCCAGGAACCTGGAATGACAGAAGTGATATAGTGAAATCCATTGCGGAAAATAATTTAGATGAATTTATCTTTGTAGGCTTTGTATTAATGAATATGAATACGAAAGAGACATTCGGAATTCAAATTCTGAAAAAATCGGACTTTGACAATTTGGATTTTTTTGGAGATTTTAAAGACTCTGAATTTTTCATTCGAATGGACTTATCCGAGAGTGAATTCAATGAACCAAATTCAATATTCAAAGCTGCACATGCTATTCTCAAATCTGGCGGAAAATCGATTTTGACTGAAAAAAGTGGATTAATTTATTCTTCCGAAACTTAGAATAAAAATGGCTGTAGCTAACAATGGTATATGTAATTGCAAGCACTCACCTACTTACGAAAACCCTCCCACGCCCAAAATCGCGGCCGGACGGATTTTCTATTTGGCTTGTTATTGCTAAATTAGATGCTTAAACAACACAACTAATCTTATACAAACACGTTGTATACCATAAATAAATGAGAAGTTAAACTAAAATAACTTATAGAGGAGATTAGTAAATGAAACCAATACCAATAATAGATTTATTTGCCGGTCCTGGAGGCTTGGGAGAAGGATTTTCTTCCGTTAAGGATAATAACGGAAACTTCGTATTCGATATAAGATTGTCTATTGAAAAAGATGAAAGTGCCCATGACACCCTACTTTGGAGAAGTTTTTATCGGCAATTTGTATTAAATGGTGAAATAGTTCCCTCCGAATATTATAAAGCATACAGGGAATCTGATTTAAGGAATCGAGAAGAAATTATTAAAAAAGCATTGGCTAAATACCCACAAGGGGAACATGCTTCAAATGAAGCTCAACTTTTGGAATTGGGGTCAAAGGCGTGGCCAGCTAAAAAGGTTGACAAACTAATAAAGTCTAGGCTTGGAGATAAGTCCGGAAATTGGGTGTTAATTGGAGGCCCTCCTTGTCAAGCATATTCGAATGCGGGACGATCACGTGTAGGAGGAGTTAGTAAAGATGATCATAGAGTTTATTTGTATAAAGAATACCTTAGGATTATTAAGAAACATAAGCCTGCCGTGTTTGTAATGGAAAACGTCAAAGGCCTATTATCAGCCAAAGTTGGGAATGAAAAAGTTTTTGACTGGATGAAAAAAGATCTAGTCGTAGGTGGTAAATATGAACTTCATTCGTTTGTTAAGCCTGCAATAGCGGACAAAGATTACTTGATTAGATCTGAAGACTATGGAGTCCCTCAACAAAGGCATAGAGTTATTCTACTAGGAGTAAAAAAAGGGCTGAAGCACTCAGGAAAATATTTAGAGAAATTAGAGGAACAAATCAACCTCGAGAGTGTAATTGGTAAACTGCCAAAAGTGAGGAGCGGAATAACTAAGACTTTTATAGGCTTTAAGGAAAAAGAATTAGATAAAAACGGCAAACCGAAAAGGGCTTACAAAATACAACAGGACTCCGAAGAACTGTGGAATTCAATTCTGACTGGTTTTATTGATAAAATGAAGGTTTGGGATGAAATACCTCTTAATGGTTTGAGCAAAGGAGCAAAGAGATTTAAGAATGGTGTGGGCGCAGAGTTCCTTCCATGTACCAATACAATTGAAAATTCACATAAACTCAAAGACTGGTATCGAGGTATTGACAGTCGAAAATTAAAAGGTGTAGCAAATCATGTTTCTAAAGGTCATATGACTCAGGATCTATATCGATACCTCTTTTCTGGACTGTTTGTAGAGAAATATGGAACATTTCCAAGGATAAATGACTATGCAAAGCACAGTGATGAATTAGTGCCTGATCACAGTAACGCAAAATCAGGTGATTTTTCGGATAGATTCAGAGTACAAATCAAGGATAAACCAGCAACCACTGTTACATGTCATATATCTAAAGATGGACATTACTTTATTCATTATGATCCAGAGCAGTGTAGATCTTTAACGGTCCGTGAAGCAGCTAGAATTCAGACTTTCCCTGACAATTATTTGTTTAGAGGAAGTAGAACACAGCAGTTTCATCAGGTTGGAAATGCCGTTCCTCCTTATTTGGCCAGACAGTTAGGGGAGATTGTTAAATCAATATTGGAAGCAAAATGAAAGAAGTAATAAGTATACCTAACGCTTCGAGAACTTTTGAAGCTTTAAGGAGTTTGGGATATGACCTTTATTCTTCGATCGCCGACGTAGTTGATAATTCTATTACAGAAAAAGTAGGCTCTAGTAAGGTTAACATTGACTTTGATTTCAAAGGAAAGTCTAATCTGATCTTGAGAATTACAGACAACGGATGTGGTATGAATCAGTCTGAACTAGAAGAAGCAATGAGACTTGGAACTGAAACAACTTATATTGAACGAGACCTTGGAAAGTTTGGTATGGGAATGAAAACCGCATCATTAAGTCACTGTAATGTTCTAACAGTTTTGTCCAAAAAGAAGAATAAGCCTGTCTGTGGCTACAGGTGGGACATGGATCGTATTGACTCTACTCAAAACTGGGTGTTACTTCAGTTAAACAACAAAGAAATTGATCTGCTTTTAAAAGAGAATGAACTTGAAATCGGAAAATCTGGAACTATAGTAATGTGGGATGATTTATTCATCCTTGATCAAGATGTTCAGTTATACAACAGCCAAAAACTAGCTCAGAATTACTATTTCCGGTTACTAACTAAAATCAAGCTCCATTTGGGCATGATTTACCATAGGTTTCTGGATGGTTCAATAGGTAAGGAACTTCAAATATTGCTCAATGATGAATCAATTGAACCTTGGGATCCATTCTGTAGAAGTGAAAAAAACACTAAAGAAATAGATTTAAAAAAGTCACTTTCTGAGTTTAAGCAAGAAGGCTATGATGTACCTGTCACGATCCGGGGATTTGTGCTTCCAAATAAGGAAGGCTTTTCAAATGAAGAGGCTTGGAAAAATGCAAAAGGTCTTTTATCCTGGAATGATTCACAGGGATATTATATATATCGATCAAATAGAATTATTCGTTTTGGTGGATGGCATAATACTAAAGCAAAAGATGAACATGATAAATTGGCTCGAATTAGCATAGATATTGATCCTTCTTTAGATGAATTGTTTCGAATAACGGTTAACAAGACGAAAGTTCAGTTTCCTGAAGTTTTATTTAATACTTAAAAAATAATCTGAACACCAAAGTTGTTAAGAAAGCGAAAGAGGTTTACAACAAGAAGGATCTAAAACTCGAAATCAGAAACACATTTAGGAAGAACAGTGAGAAAGTCAATAATGTTGCTGGTGCATTAATTTCTGATTATAAGATTTCGACAAGACCTTCATCTAGTTCTTCACCTAAATCAAGGGAAATTGAGGTGAAAAACCCCTCTGGAAGTTGGAGGTCCAATCAAATACACGATTTCCTAAAGTATGGAACCAATGAAGACTATGAAATCGTTTCAGATCATCTTGGAAGTGACAATCTCTGGAAAATAGTATGCTCTGAAAACGATAAATTTAAAGTGATCGTCAATGCCGATCACCCGTTTTACTCCAGAGTCTATCATTCATCACAATCCAAAGGTATAACTAGTGCTTTAGACTCTTTGATATTCTCGCTTGCGTTTGCCGAGTTGTACAATACAAATGATAACAACGCACAGCTTTTCAGAACTTTTAAAACGGTGTTTTCTATGACATTAGATAAATTAACAAAGGAAGAACTTGTATAATGAACGAAGTAGCAGAACGTATTCTCCAAATTTTGATCGGCAGGTTTCGAAATAATCCTGATAATTTCAATTTGGAATCCGAATTAGGGCTTAAGGATCCTATTACTGAAGTTAGTTTAAATGATAACCAAAAGGAGATTGTAAAAGCTAGGTTATTAGATGCTATTCGTTACAAAGAATCACATGATGGAGCAACACTTGTACCAATATCACTGATTTCCGATCCTAGATTGCATGAGGAGTGGTATGATCAATGGCTTGAGTCCAACAATGATGATGTGGGGTCGTATTACTGGAAAAGGCTGGAGGAATATTTGTCTACAGAGCTCTCTAGAAAGTATGGGCCTGAAAGTGCCGGTAAGGTAGTTAGGTCAATTGATGAGGCTACAAAAGGAATTATGTCAAAGCTGGCCGACCCAGGTAGAGAAGAATTCAGTTATAAAGGATTGGTAGTTGGATATGTGCAAAGTGGTAAAACTGCAAATTTTACTGCATTAATAGCTAAAGCGGTTGATTCTGGTTATAAGTTTATTGTTGTTTTATCTGGAATTCATAGCGTGCTTCGAAGACAAACGCAGATACGTCTTGATAAAGAATTAACTGGGATGAATGATCTAAATTTAGATCAGAGCTTTATTGATGAACCGTCGGATGCAAAACGCTGGAATAGAATTACTACGGCAAGATTAAGAAGGTCGGCATCTAGAACAGGGCAAATAAAACTTAAAGATCTTGGAGAATTTGATACGGTAAATGTAGACCCATTTGATTCATATTGTAGAAGATCATCTCCTACGATCGCTATAATTAAAAAGAATGTATCTGTTTTAACTAAGCTTCTTGATTATATCTTGCAGTCTTCAGAAGAGAGTCGAAAAGAAATGCCTCTGTTAATTATAGATGATGAGGCAGATCAAGCTAGTGTTGACGGAAACGCAAATGATCCAGATTCAGATCCGACCAGAACAAATGAAAAGATTAGAGAGCTTTTGAGTTTATTCTCACGTAAAGCCTATGTTGGTTATACAGCAACACCATTTGCCAATGCTTTAATTGATATGAATACCGAACATGAGATGTTAGAGGATGATTTGTATCCAAGAAATTTTATCGTATCCCTGACTGAACCTGAGGGTTATTTTGGGACCAGATTAATATTTCAAAGTGATCTTTCGGAATGTTTTGTTAATCCTATAGACAATGAAGGTCTTGAGCTAATACAGACCAATGAAATGACACATTTTCTCTCCGTGTCAATCGATGAATTTCTGATCGCTTGTGCAATACGTAACCTTAGAGGAGACAGGGTAAAGCCAATGAGTATGCTCGTTCATATTTCCCATCTAACAGCAATTCATAACGCTCTTCAGAGAATTATAACAGATTACGTTGAAATAGTCAAGGGGCGATATAATAATTTAAGAACAGCTCAGGACTTAAAGAATCAGTATAACGAGGTGTACAATACGTACAATACTGATTGTCAAAAAATCAGAAATGAACTAGATGTAGAGTTAGTTGTGCCAAGCTTTGAAGAAATTTGGTCCGAGTTAAGAAGTGTGTTGGATGCAGTACAAGTACTGGAGCTTAATAGTTCATCTGATGATCGACTTAATTATTCTGAAGAAGGTGAATTAAAAGTTATAGCAATCGGAGGAAATCAGCTTTCAAGAGGACTTACACTTGAAGGATTGTTAATAAGCTATTATTTAAGAGACAGTAGGCAGTATGACACATTGCTTCAAATGGGAAGATGGTTTGGATATAGAATGGGGTACGAAGATTTGACTCGAGTGCATACGACTGAAACTATCTGGGAGTCATTTGAACACCTGGCATTGGTTGAGGATGAACTAAGAAGTGAAATTTTCCGATATGAGGAAGAAACGGATCCACCTGTAACTCCAGCTGACTTGGCTGTAGCAATTAGAGCGCACAGAAGACTTAATGTGACTGCGAGAAATAAAATGGGAGCTGCACGTTTAAGACAAAGTTCATATAGTAACTCCCTTAATCAAACACATTGGTTACCATTAGATAATCCGGATAGACTTAGGTCTAATTACAATCTGGGCGAAAGTTTTATTAATGGACTTAACGGTACTGTTGGATTCACGAATGTAGATAATAGTGGTGTGTATTTACTTAACTCAAAGATTGATGGGGAAAGAGTATTAACTGAATTTCTGACACGCTACAGTTTTATATCAAAAGAAGAAACTGGTGGGCCCGGATTAGATTCCAGAAATTTACTTGAATATATCTATCGTAGACTTGATGATGGTGAATTAGCTAATTGGTCGATTGCAGTTGTTGGTAATGCTAATCCTAGGGGTCATAACAATACTATTAACTATGGAAGTCTCGAAATAAACCCTATTCAAAGAAGCAGGAAGTTTACTGATCGAGGTTATAACATTGGGGTTTTGACGGAGCCGAATCATATCACCATTGATTTAGATGAGAGCGAAGAAAGACAACCTTCGAATCCGTTACTTCTACTATATTTAATTTGGAAAGACAGTACCGCTACTGTTCAGCATGAGGATCCGGTCTATGGTCAAAGAGTTAATCTTTATTATGGTGTAGATAGCGATAAAGTTGATGTTTTAGGGATTGCAGTTATCTTGCCTAGAAGCAGATATGAACATGACAGCTATATAGGCCAATGATACACGTAAATTCGCTAAATTTTGATACTTGGAATTATCTTGATGATTCTGGTAATCCACTTGATGGTTTTAAGAGTGTAGAGATTACAGCCAACGGAAGTGAGGTGTGTGGATACATTTTTAATGATCATAACTCAAAACATCATTTTGCCATTGAAATATTAGAACCAAGAATATCACCTAGCAACAATTTCCCTCAGGTCACCGGGATGAGTGTTCAAATCGGAAGTTATTTGATAAATGGATCTAGGAAGATTGTAATTGATGGAGTTTGCGAGATTGATGAATTCCTAGATGAGTTCACGGGGGTTTTCAAAGAGATATTAATATTGATTGAAGACGAATCCGTTGCTCCCATACAGTCTGTTCATGATATTATGCAGGCATGGGTATCATTCTGGTCTAGACCGCAGACCGGTTTATTAAATGTGGAAGAACAAATTGGGCTCATAGGAGAACTCCAAGTTTTGAAAAAATTAATCCCTGTTAACTTGACTTTAGCACTTGATTGCTGGAACGGACCTCTTGGGGGTAAATTCGATTTCACCTTTACGGACTGGAGTTTTGAGGTAAAAGCAACAAGAAGCGACAGGAGAGTACATATAGTAAATGGAATAGATCAACTTGAGCCTAATCGGAATAATAAATTAGCCATAATCTCTTTTCAGCTTCAATCAACAAATGAAATTTCTGGCCTAAACTTATCACAAGAGGTAAGGGCTATTAGAAGTATGATTTATCGGATAGACAGAACCAAATTTGTTGAATTTGCCAGTTTAATAAGTTCGGCTGGATATAATTTAGCCAGAGATTCAGAGTATGAGAATATGAACTTCGAAATAATAAATGCAGATTTCTTCGAAGTTAATGAGGAATTCCCAAAACTGACTAGTTCTATGTTAAACCCGCCGATAAGTCCTAGGGTTGAATCAGTTCAATACAATATTGTGCTAAGTCATTTAGCCGGTACAAACCTGGATCATTTGGTTATTGGAAACTATTTCTATTAAAATCATTCCAATATTAATTATAGAACGGCATACAACAAGGGCTCCTATGAAAAGCACTAGCCCAGTTTTCTAAAGTTAATATTTTATCCTTTAACTATTTCATAGTATAACCTTTAATCGTATTGAATTATGGATAAGGCTGTGCAGCATTTAATATTCAATACCACATAACTTGCTCTAAATCTTTCGTGTGCTCCACTCTTCAGGCGTGGTCACTGCCATCTGTATGATTGAAAGTTATAATAAGGCTATTTAATAGCTATTAATATATATTTATAACCAAAAGTATCACAGATTTGACCGTCTGTCCTGAACCCGATATATTCCTCCTTTTACCCTTTCTTTCTCATATTCCAAAACTCCCCTTTTGTAATACACTGTGTATCAAGCCATGTCATACACTTGGTGTTACACATGTATTACCTCTACCCTATCTTTCCTAAGAATTTTTATATTTGAGGTTAAAAATCAACTATACATACTATAAATAATGGCTCACTTTGGTTGCCTAAACAAGGCACAGTTTAATGATTTATCAAAAGAGGAACAAAATGCACTACTGCTTAAAAAGGAGGTGTATGAAAAAGTTAACCGAATTTCACTATCCTTAAATTCCCTTACTAACCTTAGAAGTGACCAAGGCAATTATACCTATCAATTGATACCTTCCAAGCTTGCAGTAAACGAACTATACAGTTTTGTGCTTAAATCATTGGAAATGGACATTGAAAATCCTTACCTACAATTTTATTTGGACTTTAAAGAGGAGTGTTTTGGTCTAGATAAGCAGGAACAAAAGAAAATAGCGTTAAAGCACTTTAAGGACATCTCGGAATGCCATATCCGTAATGCGGTCGAAATCGCTCACCTGCTTGAAAATAACCAAGGTGTAGAACATCTGGAATACGAGGGAAAATTATCTCAGCTTTCCAATGAACAAAATAATATAAAAGTCGAGTTAGCACAAACGGACCTATTTCTTCAATACCTGTTTGGGAACAAAGAAGCTTTTGAAAAAAATTACTTGGAAAGTCATGATATAATAGGGACAATCTTAGATTTTGAATCGGATCTAAAAATCTTGGTAGGTCTTAACAACCAATACCAATTTGAGGAGGATATATATTTTTCCAACCTAGGTGTTTTATGGAAGAAATTCGATACTAAATACAAATCCCTTTTCTCCACATTTAAGGCTTATCAATTTGTAAATGCAAAGATTTTATCATTTGACAAGAATACCAAAGCACAAATCGAAAGTCTATATGTATCTCTTAAAAACCTAAAAGTTATAGCTTCCAGTGACAATGATTTCATAAAATTCATCATGTATGAATATAATATTCCCATGTCAAAAATCCGTAAACATGTTTCTAGACCTAATTATGAACATGAGGAAAGAGTCCTACTTTTTACAAAAGATTGGAGAGAATATTCCTCTTAAAAGCAACCTTTTTGCGTTTATGACACAAAACCCTGTTTTCTGACACACATTGACACACTTCTGACACACATTTAATTTACTCAATTTTAGACATTTAGATATCTTGGCGTCATAATTTTAAACATTTTATTATGACTAAAAAAGAAATTTATTTTCTGTTAGATGACATGAATGAGATATGTGAAAGCAACATTTCATTTATGAATGAAAAATTGCATAACAATGAAATATTTGACTATTGTCCTGTACCAGAAATCAGGATTGAAATAGTTAGATTAACGCAAGAGCGTTGTGAAAAGGAGGCCGAATACAAAAAAAAGCTTCAAGCTTTCCTGGAAAAGGAATTGGAACTTTCCCAACTCGAAAATTCCTCTGGAAACCAAAGAAAATATTGGGACCTTCATTTAAAACACATGTTGGAGAAATTGGATTTTAACTATTATCTGGAACTATACCTGACCAAAGTAAATACAATTTTGGAAACGTTGGGTACACTATCCTAAAAGAGGGAAAGAGCCAAAGAGTCATTGTTAATAAACTACATTCTCAATAGGCTACCCAATTTATTCACCTACCAGTTACCATTACAAAAATATTATTAATTAAGTATCCCTCTAATAAAGAGGGATACTTCAAAATATCTTGTAATGAAAAAATGTATCCTAAATATCCGAGTATCTGAAGAATTTAGAGAAGACTTGGAATACCTGGCGTTGGAATCGGAAACCAACCTTTCAGACTATATCAGAAATATCCTTTGGGACAGTCTTTATTATGAGGAAGATGACATGTTGGACCTAGACACGAAAGAGGTGCCATTTTCCCAATCTTATAAATTCACCTTTCTAACAGCATGGCTATTTGCAAAGTATATGTGCCCAGTAGAGCATAACCCTAAAAATGTAATACAAGGCATTAAAATGCTATTGGATGATGCCACAATGGACACAACATTGAGCAACGCACTTAAAAATGAATTATCCAAGGTTGTGTATGATATGAAAAGGTTCCTAGAAGAGCCTGAATATGCAGGCAAACAATTTCAATTTCCAATTCCCAACCATCCGGGATCTTTTGATTATGTACTACTGGTAACAGAAATCTGGACAATACACTTTAACCATGAAAAATAATACAGATAAACCCCAGAATAAAGAAGCATTTGTGGAAACCGTAAAAAGTGAAATCAATAATCATGAAGCCAAATTAACAACACATACCAGCTGCTTTATTGTTAAGACTGCCAACGATTGGATAGAGGAAGCCAAAAGCAGACCTATTCCCAATATGCTATTTGATGCCTTCTGGTTTGAAAAAGAGGTGTGCATACTTTTTGCAGATACAAATGTGGGCAAGTCCATTCTTGCGGTTCAGATTGCGGATAGTATCAGCCGTGGGGTCGGTATTGATGGCTTCACTTTGGAATCAGGCCCACAAAAGGTAGTCTATTTTGATTTTGAGCTATCGGATAAACAATTTGAAAAACGGTATTCTGATAATTACAAAGACCACTACTCTTTTCACCCAAATTTTTTGAGGGCGGAAATAAATTCAGATACCGATAAACCAAAGGGGTTTGCCACATTCGAAGATTACATATGTCATGCCATAGAACAACTTGTTCTAAACCGCAGTGCAGAGGTTTTGATCATAGACAACATAACTTTCCTAAGGAACGACAATGAAAAGGCCAAAGATGCCCTAATGCTAATGAAGCATTTAAAAGCAATTGGCAGAAAACATGATCTTTCCATACTGGTACTTGCACATACCCCTAAGAGAAACCCAAGCTCACCATTATCCAAAAACGATCTATCCGGAAGTAAGATGTTGATCAATTTCTGTGATAGCAGTTTTGCTATCGGTGATAGCTCAGGTTTGCCGTCATACAGATATATTAAGCAAATTAAACAGCGTAATACCGAGCATATCTACCATTCCGGCAATGTCGTCGTTTGCAACATAGTCAACCACCATAATTTTTTGTGTTTTGAATTTGTTGAATATGATGATGAACAAAGCCACCTTATGACATATTCCCTCTCCGATGTTGAGGAACGTAATAGTAAGGTTTTAGAACTAAAAGAAAACGGACTGGCCAATACGGTCATAGCCACACAGTTAGGTGTAAGTGAAGGCACTATTAGGAACATCTTAAAGAAATCCGGAAAATAACAGTATGGATGCCAACGTAGTATATAGCATAGCGAAGGCGCTCCCTAAAAAGGAGCAGTTGGCGCTATTAAATATGCTACAAAAGGACATCCATCTTGCCCAAAGTCCAAACAGCAGAAGGAAAAAAGCTCAAAATTTTACGGACGAACAGGCCATTGAATATCTATTACAAACAGTATTTAACAGCAAAAAATAACAACTCGTAATGCTCGTAACACTCGTAACGTTACGAACCTTACGAGCATTACGAATATAAAATATACACCATAATGAATTTTAAATATTCCCTAGATCGTTCCAGTAAAAAGTTCATTTGCCCAAAATGTCAAAAAAAAACATTTGTACGTTATTTTGACAATATCGATCAACAATACATGGAGGAATCATTGGGAAGATGCGATCGGGAAAGTAAGTGCAGATATCACAATAAGCCCAACCGTAGGGGGAATTATGTAAAGCAAACCTTTGAATACTCCCCTCCTAGCCCAAGCTATCACAACAACCAAGAAATTGTAAAATACGGGCGTAATTTTCGCACAAATAATCTCGTACAGTTTTTGAAAATATATTTTACCCAGACCGAAATACAAAATGTAATACTTAGGTATCTCATAGGAACATCGGATCATTGGACTGGTGCGACTATTTTTTGGCGAGTAGATCAATTTAACAACGTACGTGGCGGTAAGGTAATGGCGTATAATCGTAATACAGGGGAAAGGGTGAAAAAACCCTATTCAAAAATCACCTGGATACACAAAATCAATAAACAATCGGATTTTGTATTACAACAATGTCTTTTTGGATTACACCTGATAAAAGAAAACAAAAGCAAAACAGTAGCGATAGTAGAATCAGAAAAAACTGCTATTATCATGTGTATTCTTATGCCAAAAAATATTTGGATGGCCACAGGATCCAAAACTGGCCTTAATGAAAAAGTATTACAACCCCTAAAGGGCCATAAGGTGATTTTATTCCCGGATAAAACAGAATATGGTGCATGGGCAGGCAAATCGGCCATGCTTACTGCAAAAGGCTTTAAAATAAGCTGTAGTCGCTTACTTGAATCCTATGACCTGGAGGAAGGTGCTGACCTAGCTGACTTGTTTTTCAAATTCAAGGGCTGCACCAACCACACCAATAAACCCCTAACGCCCAAAGCCAAGAATTTACAAACACTTGGTGAAATAAATCCTGTGGTATGGAGATTGGTGGAGGAGTTTGGGTTGGTGTGAACTTTACCATAAATTAAAATACCCACACAAGGTAAAGTTTCTACTTTTATGCTGCACATTCTGTTCCCTCACATACATTTCAATATACCTAATTAAAACAAATATACTTTAGCCTCAAATCAATATACATGTATACTAATAACAATCTTTAGTGAATTTACCTTGAAAATCAAGAAAACAAGTAGTTTGTACACCCTCTAAACAACTGTCAATTTTATAATCATTCAATCTTTAGTCTAAATTGCCTTTCGTTATAATTACGTACCGCTTTGAAAGTAACTTTTTTACCCTTATACTTTTCCATAAGCCTCTTCATGTCACTTATAGTTCGGACTTCCTCCCCATTTAAACCTTGAATTGTCCAATCGTTTTCAAATCCGGCATTCAACCATACCTTACCTGTTTCAGGCTTGATATTTTTAATAAAACATCCAAAATTATATCCACCGGACGCGTCTATTAGGTCAGGGTCGTCTGCTATGTTTACAAATACGGCTCCATTGATTTCTACCGCTAAAGCATTAATTGTATCCTTACTAACATGACCTATGTATTGGCCTTTTAGCAATGAACTCAACCAACTGGGATATACCACCTTTTCAACTTTTTTAAATCGGGCAATACTTATAAATCCTAGGGCATGACCGTCGCTATCAAAGGAGCGTGACTTAACTATGGTGGATTTATGAATCAGAAAAGGTTGCGTATATACATCGGACTCCTTGGTGGGTTCAGAACCATCCATGGTATAACGCAAGCTGCCACCTTCCTTCATTCTGGAATCTGCCATAAGCATTACCTTAATCTCCTGTTCAAAATCACCACCGTGGGGAACTGCACGCGTCATTTGGTGTCCAAATTTATCCATTGGAAAATTTTTAAAACCAAGTTCTAGGGCCGGGGAGTTTTTCTCTACCCAATAGTTTCCATTTTCGGGATCCACAAATAAAGGCTTTGCTATTTTGGAATGTTGATCATATCCCTCGGATTGCCATTGCCCAAATGTCTTATTCTGGATAATATTGGCACCCTTTGGAAAATTTACGTTCCAATAAAGATTGTAATCGTAATTATTACTCCACTTTTCTCCTTGTAACCGGATGGGACGTATAAAAGCGTCCGTAGGCTTTTCAACACCTGGCACACTTCCTGATATAACGAAGATATTATTATAGATTTCGTCTTCCGACTCCTTTGGCCATACGTGCCAACCTAGAGGAACCGAACTCACCGTAATGTTATTGTATACCTTCCTAAACATGCCATCGCGCAATTTGATGGTAGATCCTAGGTTAAGATTATTATAAATCTCGTATAGACTGGATCCATCGTCCAAATCGATCGTCCAGTTGCCCGCACTTATCGATTTTCTATAATTGGCTATACGATTATTCCTGATGATCGTCGCATTTAGGGCATCCAGTTTTACATATTCCTTTATGAATTCAGAGTCTGTGCCTCCGCCGCCAAGCCACTGCCGTTCCCGTCCCCAAGAATTAAAGGGTCCATGCTCACCAGTTTCCCTAACTGTTTCCCATATATCATTATGCTCCACAACATGTCCGCCCCAAGTGCCATCATTGATACATATACCTGCCCTTGGACAGTTATAGATCGTATTATGGGAAGCCGTTATCTTATGGCTCATTGAAATAAAAATCCCTGCAACTTGTTTTCCATAATCTCCAAAATCGTGCATGATGCTATTCTGTACGGTACAATTTTTTGGATAATCCAGTGACTTTGGTCCCGGTGCCAAATCCATTCCCTTTCTCATTTCCACCCAATCCTTGCCATCTATCTCCCTATCGTCCCAAGTTTGGTAAAAACGAACGGCCGAGGGTGATCCAACAAAACAAACTGCACTTTCCCCCATATGTACAAACTGACAACTGCTAACCGTATTATTTCGATTATAGGCACTCATAAAGACACCGTTGCCGCCAAGGTAATCAAAGTTACAGTCCTCTATTGTACAATTCTCCGTGCCCTCCAAGAAGATAGCTCCCCCACGATGAATTGCCCAATCCCCTCGGGCCAGGGGTTCATAATTGTCCATGTATGTGGAGAGTGAATGGGAGAAGTTTAATCCTTTTATGGAAATATGACCAACGGGACTATCACTGCTTCCCTTTATTTGTATTAAATCCTTCAAGATAGGGACTTCAATAACGGCATTTTTCAAATCTGTTTCTACTTCTGGAAAGTAATATAACAATCGTTTTTCTGAGTCTAGAAACCATTCGCCCCTAACATCCAACTCCTCGAACACATTGTCAATATAAAACCATGAGGCATTGTCTCCTTTCCCTCCAATACCATAAGACCGCTGTAATTGCCATCCACCCTCACCTAAAAAGATTTTGTTTTGACCCCTATCAATTCCTGAAATGCGATACTGCATATTTCCCCAGTTATGGCTTTGAAACGCATGGACAATTCCAGTTTTAGGATTCTCCCAAGTTTTATCCGTAAATTTTTTGGAATCATAGGTAAACCATTCATCATACCTCTTATCGGTACCCCCGGTTACCTGCTGATATCCTTGACCTCCACGATGAGGATTGTCGTAATCGTAATTCGGGAAGCGTGCGCGAGCCTGGCGTTCTCCATTAACAAACAATTGGTCAAAATCCAGACCAATAGGTACATCCGTAACGAAGATACCCTGTTGATATTCCCGCCACTGGAGATTTTCCAAAAGTTTAGACCCCTTAATAGTTACGCTGGCGCCCGGCAGCGCGGAAAAAACAATAGGGTTCTCGGATGTACCGGACAACTCAGGTCCTAGTAGAACGGTTTCTTTTAAATAATAAGTGCCTTCTTTAAACCAAACAGTTACAGGTTCCTTACCTGCGAATTTTCGTAATTCTATAATCGCTCGTCCAAGAGAAGCGAAAGGCGCCTTTATAGAACCCGCATTGCTATCTTTTCCTTGTGGCGATACATAAATATCAACGGTGCCAAAGGAAAGTAGGGGGCAAAAAATTGCTACTAAAAAAAGTAAATGAATTGATTTCATAGTTTATTTCGTTAACTTAGGTTGGTTCCAAAGCCTATAAGGATCGTTATGTAATGTCATCTGTTCCAATAACAAAGCCTCCATTTCTTCCAACTTGTCGGCATAATTGGGGTCATAAGCCAAATTGGTCTCCAATTTCCCCTCTCTTTTGTGCTCTTGAAGGTATTCATTCGGGTTTTCAGCCAAGTTAAACAGTTGTGTTTCCCTAACAGCTCCGTCCATGACATCATATTTTATCAATTTCCAATCTCCCTTTTTCACGCTACGCATTCCGGGTTTTGTTCCTCCTGCATATACACCGTACATAACATCACGTACGGAGTCTTTTTGGCCATCCAAAACGGGCTTAAAACTGGTACCCTCAACAGTTTTAGGTATCTCGATACCTGCCAAATCACAAAGCGTTGGCAATACATCCAATAAATAAATATTGCCCGTTACACGTTTCCCTGCCTCAATCCCAGGGCCTTTAATAATGAATGGAACACGCCATGTATGCTCATAAAGGTTTTGCTTGCCCATAAGACCATGTCGTCCTATAGCTATTCCATGATCTGAAGTGTAAATAACATAGGTATTTTCTAGTTCACCCATGGCTTCCAATTTCTTAAGTACCTTTCCCAATTGAATGTCTATATTCTCTGAACAGGCATATTCCCTTCCCAACTCATTGCGAACCGTATTTTCGTCCCTATTCTTCCAAACACCACTCACCCGCTCCTCATCCCTAAGTTCCGGGTGTCCATGAAAAAATGGATGTTCGGGAAGATAGTTTTTTTGCAATGATGGCTGATTCTGATTTTCCTGAGGCAAATGAAGGGTGTCCGTGTGATTAACGGCCCCATATTTTTGCAATAGTTCCGGTGTTCCATCCCGGGTATCATGTGGATGCGAAAAACCAAAATAGATGAGGAATGGATCTGTCTCGGAATTACGTTCACGATCTCCCAGGTACTCCATGACCTGTTCACCGTGCCATGCACTACCAGACTCGGCCGTTCCTCCACGTTTTGTGGCATCACGAACCACACTGAATTGTTCATTGGCAGCTATATAGGAATTTCCCCTTTTGCAGGTTCTCATTGTTTTATAACCCGCCCTGTTGAAAACCGCTCCAATAGTCTGTATCTCTAAATTTACGGATTCATCCTGACTAATAAAATCACCCCTGGAGGGCAAGTTCCAAAGTGATCGTCCACTCATAATCATATGTCTTGAAGGGGTACAGACAGCCCCGATCCACGATCCCATATGCCGAGCACTTTCGAAAACCATACCTTCCTTGGCCAATCCAGAAATATTGGGAGTCTCCAATATTGATTCTGGATCATAGGTTTGAAGATCAAAAGGAGATTGATCATCAACCAAAACAAATAAAAAATTAGGCCTTTTTTCCTTTGTAATTTTTCCTTCCTTAACGTTGAACGCAAAAGAAATGGCTAAAAGCCCAATAAACAGTAAAATGGTTCTTAGATAATATTTCATGCTATATTGTTTTCTTTAATTTAATGGTTGATTGTTCATAGGTTTGGTTAATGTTCCATGCTTTTTATTTAAGCCATAGTCACTGGGATTACAATAATAACATACTTATCTGAAGATAATCGTGTAATTGGTAAGGTATTTTAGTGGGTGCCACTTTTCCATAAAACAATCTCCTCTATATCATTTTTAGACGGTTCGCCCTTAGTGGCACGTCCATTATTGATATCGGACTCCAATTGTGCTAGAAGTTCTTTTACAATTTCAGGATGTTTTTCGTATAAATTAGTGGTTTCTGCAGCATCGTCTTCCAGATTATACAATTGCACTTTGGGCATGTTTTCGGATTCTTTTTCCGTAGGAGATGTCCAACCTCCTGAACCTTTGGCCAACAAAAGTTTCCACTTGCCCTTTCTGTATGCAAAATGACCGCTAATGGAATGATGGATGACCCCTACCCTAGTAGATCTAATAGGTTGGTGGAACATGGCAGGAAGAAAACTTACACTATCTTCCCCACTGTTTTTTGGCATGGGTTTTCCTGTAATTTCAGCAACGGTAGCAAAAATATCTGTTAAACATATCAATTGATCATTGGTGGAAGCGGACTCTACTTTATTGGGCCACTTAACAATAAAAGGAACTCTATGGCCCCCATCCCATAAATCGGCCTTAGAACCACGATATCCGGCACTCACAATATGCCCTTGTTCCGCCAACTTAGGAATATCCACTATTTTAGATGTACCATTGTCACTACTAAAAATAACCAAAGTATTTTGTGAGAAACCATTACGTTCCAAGGCGCTAGTAATAGCTCCAACGGTAGCATCGGTTTGCATCACAAAATCGGCATAGTCGCCCAACCCACTTTTTCCCTGCCACTCTTTTGTAGGTACTATAGGGGCATGCGGAGAGCCCAAAGGAACATATAAAAAAAATGGTTTTTGTTCCTTTTCCTTCCCTTGGTTATTAATGAATTCTACTGATTCCCGAGTCAATCGTGGCAACATGTTAATTTCATCCTCATGAAGAATAACTTCATCATTCTGAATAACAGCCTTCATATCACCAGCGTGATGAAATCCGTGGTAATAATCAAATCCGCGTTGAATGGGCCCGTCGGGAATTTTTGCCCCAATAGGAGGTAAACCTCTCTTTTGGCTCTTGGGTATGTTCTTATGGGTAACTGGATCTATGTATTGAAAATTAAGGTGCCATTTACCAATAATAGCGGTACGATAGTCTTCATTTTTTAGAAAGCTGGCAATAGTGGGTCGGTCTTCGTCTATTAAATCCGGTTCAAACCCCTGAACAACTCCCCTTTGCAATCTAGTACGCCAGCTATAACGCCCTGTCATGATCCCGTAGCGTGTTGGGGTACATACAGACGACCCCGAATGTGCATCTGTAAACACCATTCCTTCCTGTGTTAACCTGTCTATATTTGGCGTTTTAATTTTACTTGTTTCCGGAGCAAGACTTTGAACATCGCCATAGCCCAGATCATCACAAAGTATCAATACTATGTTGGGGCGTTCTATCTGGTTTTGGGAAAATAAACAATGATGACTTGCGACCAAAATTACAGCGCATAGGTAGATTCTAAATCTTGTTTTCATATAATTTTTTATTTATTATTTTAAAGCTTCAACTTCTGTAAAATAAGCTCCGCCAACTTGTCCTTTTTCGTTATAAAGATATGTTACCAGCTCTGTTGGCCCAGCAGGTAATTCCAATTCAAAAATCACCCCTTTACTTCCTTTGTTTACTACGGACTCCTTAATCTGACCTCCTATCGCAATTTTAGCACTTATGGCATCAACCACAATATTGGCTTCCTTAGGGAATTGTCTGAGGGTAATTCTATACCTACCCGCTCTTTTAACGTCCAACATCCACGGCCCTGTTACTTGAGGAAGTTTTTTGATGGCTGTAAAATTCCAAGGAGGATTGCCTTCGGGCAAATACCAATCCTGCGAGCATAATATTGTCGGATTCTCAACAGGATTGCCTACATCAATTCTAACAGGTTGCAAACGTCCTGCAACCGATTCCCACCAAGGATTATACATTTTTCTGAGACTAGTTACAATCTCTGGATTTTCAGAAGCTACATCTGTTGATTGTGAAGGATCTTTTTTAATGTTATATAGAATATTTCCGTTAATTAAACGCCATTCTTTTGAAAGCACCGCAGAATTAAGAAATGGTCCAATCTCATCGGTATTTCCTGCACCGCCATTAAACTGCACAAAAATGGGCTCCCTTTCCAAGGACTTCCCTTCCTCTGTCAATAAAGAAGCTAAAGAAATTCCATCTGGTTGATGGGAATTGGGAATTGTAATTCCACACAATTCGGATAAGGTTGGCAAAACATCAATATGTGCTGCCAGTTCACCTATATCACGACCTCCCTCAATACCTTTCTTAGGCCAGTGAATAAAAAAAGGTACCCTATGCCCTCCATCATACACTGATGACTTTTTACCACGCATGCCTGCATTATAACCTGCCATTGGCTCCGAATCTAAGCCCTTGAATTCTCCGCCAGCAGAAGTGCCATTATCAGTCATGAAGATTAGAATTGTATTTTCCGTAAGGTTAAGTTCTTCTAATCGCTTTCGTAAAAGCCCTAAGTTATGATCAAAGTTTGATATCATTCCATAGAATGCTGCTCCATTTCTCCATGTCACTGTCTCTTTATAAGGATCGCTCCACTCTTCTCCCACTAAATAAGGGCCATGTGGCGCATTGGTCGCTAGATAGAGAAAAAAGGGCTTATCTTTATTTTCTTGCACAAAACTCATAGACTCCCTGAACCAAACATCAGTGCAATAGCCTTCGAATTTTTCATCTATTCCATTTCTTTCATAGGTATCGTCAAAGTAGTCATTTCCCCAATAATCTGAAGCCTGGCCAACCCCTCCGCTCTTGTGCCAAACCACATCTTGGAAACCATGATCCTGGGGCCTATGAGGTGCATTATCGCCTAAATGCCACTTCCCAACCATACCTGTAGTGTAACCCTCATAAGCAAATACATCAGCAATGGTTTGCTCATCGGTGTGCAACATCGTACGGCCACTACTGGTTCGATAAGCCCCATTACGTTCTGGATATCGACCTGTCATTAAAGCGCTTCTTGTAGGGGTGCAAAATGGGCTTACATGAAAATCTGTAAACCGAATAGATTCATCATACAAACGATCTAAATTGGGTGTTTTAATAATATTGTTGCCATGTCTTCCCAGATCTCCATAACCCTGATCATCAGTCATTATTAGGATGACATTAGGGCGGTTTTCATTTACCTTCTGTACCTCCTTTTTTGAGGAATTACAACCAACAGTTATTGAAAGAGCAAGCAGCATTAACCATAAACTTAATTTTGATTTCATTTCTTATTTCCTTTATACAATGGTACTTTGTCTATAGCCGATAGCTTTTCAGAATAAGGAAGCACTCGGTCAAATAGCACGCCATAGCATTGATATTGATTGTATGGTACCGCATTTTCTTTCCATTTATCTAGCTCTTTATCATAATTTGAGCGCATTTTCTCTAGGTTAGCAACAGTCTGAGTGTCCGAAAGGGTAGCATAATTTTTTAGTTCGTAAGGGTCTTCTTTAAGATTAAAAAGTTCTTCTGTTGGTTTCATAGTGTCATCACTGTACCACCAAAATGTATATTTTAACTCTTTAGTAATACACGAAAGGCTATGAGTTGCTGGGCTACTGCCAAATACATTAATAAAGGCTATTTGCTCTCTTAGGTCTTCTTCAGGTTTTTCAAGTAAAGGCAACAAGCTTATTCCATCCATATTTTCTGGTATTGGGACATTAGCCAAATCGAGAATAGTGGGTGCAAAATCAATGTTCGCTGTAAGTGCCCCTGTCCGATGTTTCGTTTCTTCCGATTTACTTCTTGGGTCAAAAACAATCAACGGAACTCGTGATGATTCTTCCATAGGTAAAACTTTTGAACCATATCCATGTGATCCGGAAATAAACCCATTATCACTCGTATATATAATTACCGTATTCTCTGCTATGCCTTGTTTTTCCAGTTCACTACGAATCATCCCAAGAGCTACATCAATGGCATATATTTGCTGATAATATTTTCTCATCTCTTCATCATAATTAGTTGCATAGTTCCAATCGTAAAATCGGGCATATTGTCTTCCTTGTTTACTCTGAAGAGATAAGTGCTCCCCTTTTTCCCTTCCAAAGTTTAAGGGTTTAGTAAAGGTTTTGTCCTTATACACATTATCAAACTTAGGGTCAGGTTTGGCAGGTTTGTGGGGCGCCTTAAAACTTATGGATAAGCAAAAAGGCTTATCTTGATTAACCGCTTCCTTAATTACATCTTGACTAAACGCACCATAGGATAAAGTAGCATGGGGGTATTCTCTAGCATATTTTGCCATGGATTTGTTTTTGGCCGTTTCATAATACGTTTGACCCGGTCCGCCACCCCAAAAATCAAAGTCATCCTCACAAATACCCTTACCTTCAACTTCCAGACCGAACTTCCCGGCAAAGGCCGTAAGATAGCCTGCTTCTTGTAACAATATAGGGTATGACTTCTCCCAAACCTCCGGTTTCATGTCTCCATGTGTGAAGTTTGTTCCTGTCTTATATTCGTACATGCCTGTCAAGATACTGGCCCTACTGGCCATACAAATGGCGGTAGTATTATAGTGTCTGTCAAAAATCAGTCCCTCCTCTCCAAGTTTATCTATATTGGGCGTTTGAACTTCTTCATTTCCATAACATCCTAGAGAAAGTGTATTTTGGTCATCTGCCAACAAAAAAATGATGTTAGCTTTTTGTTTATTTGAACGATTCTCATTTCCCTTTCTACCGCACCCCATTGCCAATACCACTACCAAAAAAATCAACAGTCTAATATTCATGGCTTCTATTTATGGTATCCGTCAAGATCAACCTTTTTTGTCCCTTCTAATGCTTTATCCACATTAGTTTCGATAACGTTTGGCGTATGTTGTTCCTTATCTGTCAAAATCTTGAACGTCCATGCAAACGAACTTTTACCTAAATCCGTCGGGGGAGTAATTTCAAGTCCATCATCTGTTACTTTCCATTCAATTTTAACATCTGAACCTAGAAGTGTAATAGACTTAATATTAGAAGCACTCCACCCTTTAGTTGCTTCAATAACAATAGTTTCCTTAGGTTTTTCCAAAGCGATGGCATAAAGTGCTTTTCCTTTGGTTGTAAAAGCCAAATGCCCCTTTTCTTGGTGGTTTTCTTTCCAATACCGGGTACCATATATACCGTCTCCATTTATTTTTAGCCAATTTCCCATTTCATGAAGTCGCATAACCTGTTCATCGGGAATGGTACCATCTGCTTTTGGACCAATATTGATCAAAAAGTTGCCATTACGGGATACAACCTCCACCATTTCCTTTATGATGTCCTGAACTGACTTATAGGTGTCATTTTCCAAATATCCGAAAGAGGTACCGAAGGTGGTACAGCTCTGCCATTTGGGTCCTATTACTTCTAGTTTAAGGTTGTCCTTTTCCAAACACCCTACCCCATCGGGCCAGTTTCTGTTGGCTCCTTTGTTGTTGACATAAACGGCTTGACCATTTGCTGCGCCATTATTCATAAAATCGGTGATCATAAGGCGACACTGGTCATAGAAATATTTTATTACAGGTTTGAACACCTGAGGATTTTTTCGCGTTTCGTTTCCGTCACGTGTGAAAATAGGAATGTCATCGACCCACAACATATCCGGCTGGTATTTATCCTGAATTTCTTTCCATCTGGCTACATATTCATCCACTGCTTCTTTACTAAATCCAAACGGACCGTAAAGTTTTTCAGATTCTGGCATTCGTTTGATCTCTTCTAAGATATCCGGACGTGGCTTTGCGTCTACCTTATACTTCTCTGTGGTAAAAAAGCTTGTATGTCTCTCTCTATGGTATGAAGGCGCATACTTAAGTCCATAATTACGAACCGCTTGCCCCAAGTCACCAACGATGTCCCTTTTGGGGCCCATATCCATGGCATTCCAAGGGGTAAGGTCAGAATCCCAATTTGCCCAGCCATCATGATGTTCGGCCGTTAGCACTACATATTTAGCACCTACTTCGGCAAAAAGCTTTGCCCACTCTTCTGGTTGCCATTTTTCTGCTTTAAATTCGGGAATGATGTCCTTGTAACCAAACTCAGGGGGGGCGGCACCCCACCGTTTTCTAAGATAGTTATAATAATGTGCCGAATCTTCATAGATGAGTTTCGGCACATGCTCTGCATATCCTTTCCCTTCCTTTTTATATCCAATGGCGCTATAAGGACCCCAATGAATAAAAATTCCTATTTTTCCGTCGTTGAACCAGTCGGGTATCGGCATTTTTTGAAGCGATTCCCAACTCCCATCGTAAGGCGCATTTGTTGAAACAATTTCGGGAGTTTCTGTTTGAGCTGATTTATTTTTACAGGACGGGACTGATAGCAAAATTAGTATGGAAAAGACATACAGAATGCCCGTTTTTTTTATTTTTTTCATAATACGTTTACTTGTGCTTAGGTGTTTTTATTTAGTCCTTAATGTAGGTGCTGGCACCCCAGCCATAAAGTTTTCAAAGGCTTCTTCAACGTCCACAGGATCGTTCATTCGCTTTTGTAATATCTTATACTCCCTAAAGAGGGTATTTAAAACCACTTTGTAATCATCTCTGTTTTCCGCTAAATCCTTCATTTCCAAAGGGTCGTTTTTCATATCATACAAACGGACCTTATTCGCGGTTGGATAAATAATCATTTTATATTCTTCTGTTCTGTACATTCTCTGTGTACCAAAATACGCCCCGTAGACTACCGGATAATTACTGGTATTGACTTTTCCTGTGGCCAAAGGCAATAAGCTATTAAAATCAACTTGATCCGGTTTTTTTAGACCGGCTATTTCCAGTGTAGTTGGCATGATATCTTGTAAGTACACAAAGGAATCAACGGTTTTACCTTTGGGAATGTTGGGTCCTGACATGATCATAGGCACCCTCATACTACTCTCATACATATTCTGCTTTCCCATAAAACCATGATCTCCTACGGCAAGTCCATGGTCGGCCGTAAAGAAAACATACGTATTGTCCGCTTTCCCAGAAGCTTTGAGTGCATCTAATATACGCCCGATCTGTTCATCCATGTGGCTTATTATAGCGTAGTATTCCTGCAAGTTCACTTTTACTGAATATTCTGTTCTGGGAAAAGGTGCCAGTTTTTCGTCCCTAAGTGTACGCCCAGCCCCAGCATATTCATTATATGGATATTCAGGAATGAAATTTTCCGGAACCTTGATCTCATCCAGTGGATACATGTCTACAAACTTTTTAGGAGCTTGTCTAGGATCGTGAGGAGCATTAAAGGCGAGATACATAAAAAACGGGTTTTCGCTCTTTGCAGATTGGGTCAAAAAAGAGATACCGTTATCAGCCAACACTTCACTCCAATGTTTTCCACCCTTCCAGAAGCCGCCTAATTCTTTATCATAAGGAGACCAGGTATCGGCTTTATCCCTTTCAAAAGTACGGGAATAACGTTCCTTGGTTTGGTTTGGCATACCGGGTCGTATATCCTTGACATTATCAAACACATCATTGGGTGAGACCTCACCTATATGCCATTTACCAGACATATACGTATCATACCCCGCTTCCTTTAAATATTCGGGCCAATACTTTTCCGGTTTTTTAAAAGGAATTTCATATCTAGGATTATTTCCAGGGGCATTGTGATCATTGGACGCATTTCCTTTTCTTGAAAAAGTGGCCGCAGTCCAAAGATAACCTCCTGTGATGATCATAGTCCTACTGGCTACACACACCGCCGGAGCAAAAGATCCTTGATTATAGGCTCGGGAAAAAGAAACGCCATTGTTCATTAGGCGATCTAAATTGGGGGTTTTTACCGGACAATTTTCCAAAGCTCCGATTGTGTTGAACATTTGATCGTCAGCAAAAATAAACAGGATGTTAGGCTTTATGGGATCCGTAATGCCTTGTGCATAGGTTTGTAAGCCAAGTATAAATATTAAAAACGCTAAACTGACTTTTTTCATATTTAATCGTGTTTAGTTATCATTCCCTGGTCTAGGACCAAGGAATGATTCTTAGTTTATATTTTAGATTTTATTACAATAGAAGACAACTATTGCCACAGAGGGTTTTGCTCCAATTTTCCTCCCAAATCTTTACTTTTTGTAATCTCATCAAATGGTATGGGTAGAAACTGATACTTACCCTCAGGAGCTCCCGCAATAATATTGGCCGCAGCTTGGGCCCGATCTATGGATTGTTGATTGGCACCGGCAGCAATTTCTATTGCAGGTAATGCCAAAACCGTCTCCTCAAGCAAGCCCCATCGTATCAAATCGGTTTTTCTGCCAAACCCTTCTCCTGCAAGTTCCCAGCGGCGCTCATTTTGTATGTCCTTTAAGGTAATTGTGGTCAATGCTGGCACATTTGCCCTCTGCCTAACCTTGTTAATGGCTGCCAAGGAAGCCTCACTAGAGCCTCCGAGCATAAATTCCGCTTCGGCAAGCATCAAATAAGCATCTGCCAAAAGCATGAGCCTGTTCGGAGCTCCGGATTGGCCGTTTGCTTCTGGATTCACAAACAAAGGATCTGCAACTGGTACTTTGGCACGCATAAACTTAGGTATGTAAATGTGATTAAATTGCGCAAAGGTGCCATCCTCAAGTGTGTGACTGTCGAATACATTATAGGCTAACCTAATATCATCAGCACTGTAGGAATCCGCTAGTCCTTTTCTCAATGTCACAGTTCCTGCCCTTGTCCAAATACCAAGTTCACTAAACGCCTTGCCAGCCGGACTGCTTCCTCCACCTTCCGAACCACCATTGGGATGAGCACCATTATGAATGTTGCTCGAAGCTACGCCCACAAGATATTCCACACCAAAGATTATTTCATTGTGAAGGTCATTCCCTTCCCTGTATATTTCGCCATAAGGACCCAGTTCTGGGCCGTGAGGTGAATTCTGTGTAATTTCAATCAACTCAGTTCGAGCCTTGTCATATTGTTGCATCCACATATGGTAATGTGCTTTCATCATACGAGCAGCCCAAACTGTTACTCTCCCACCACTTTGGTTCCATCTTCCTGTTGATAATTTTCCAGAACCAATAGCTTCTTCCAGGTCTGCTACCATCTCTGTTTGTATTGTAGCTGCCGAGGTCTTGCCTAAAAGGGAAACCGCATCTATATCTATTTCATCCCGCCAATACGGAACATCCCCGTAAATAGTGGTAAGCCTGTAATAAAAATGGGCTCGGTAGAACAGGGCTTGCGCAATTGTAGCTGATTTCTCGTCCTCACTAAGAGATGTTGACTGTGCTACACGTGCTAGCACCAAATTAGCATCCCTAACACCGGCGTATAATTGCTGCCATATTCCAGAAACTTCGGAATTTGAAGTGTTAAAGTCATAAGTCCCAACGGTGGTATTGGCGGGAATTCCATCACGGGCAACAACGCCTTCATCCGTGCCCAAAAACTGGTAAAAAAGCATAAATTGCCCAGTAACTTCATCCGTTTTGAGTCTTGCCTGAAGACCATTGAGAGCCAAATTAGCCTCATCTTGATTTGTAAAGAATTGATCGGGTGTGAGTAATCCTTTTGCATCTTCTTCCAATATATCACTACACCCCAATGTGACAATTGAAAGAACTATGACAACTAGAAAATTAATATTTCTTATTTTCATGATATTTATATTTTCAAATATTTTTATTAAAACGTGAAATCAAAACCAAGTAAAAATGACCTATTCTGAGGGTAACTAATATTGTCGTAACCTCGCAAGGTATTGTTAGTTCCAAAACTACTTACATCGGGGTCAAACCCAAGGTAGTCCTTATCCTTAATTAGAAAAAGATTCGTACCTGTAAGGGTAATCCTGAATTGGTTTATAGCCTTAAGCTTGGTAAGGGGCAGTGTGTATCCAAGTTGCAATGTTTTCAAACGTAAAAAGCTGGCGTTTTGGAGATACAATGTGCTGGATGTATTGAAGGAAGTACTATTGAATCCTGGTATTGTTGCGTTGTTAGGATCTTCAGGGGTCCAAATACCCTCCCTCAGGCGTGCATATGAATTTAATTGTGTTCCGTTTACTTGGTAAACATCGGTGTTGTAGTTCTCATTGCCTTGGGTAAACTGAAAGAATGCCTCAATATCAAAATTTTTATAGCGAATGTTATTTTGAAATCCTCCAAAAAAGTCTGGATTGGAAGAACCTATCACCCCTTTATCATTTTCGTCGACAATACCATCGGGCACTCCATCTGGTCCACTAATATCGGTGAATATTGCATCTCCAGACGCGGGGTCTACCCCTTCGTAAAATGAGCCCCAAAAAGTACCTACTGCCTCTCCCACAATTAACTGACTAGTAATATCATTGGAAGGAGACCCTAGCCTATGTGTGATTATCGAGGGTTTGCCGCCTAGGTCCAATACTTTGTTTTTGTAAGTTGAAACATTTAAATTGGTGGACCAGGTAAAATTATCTGTGCGAATCAGTATCACACCCAAACTCAAATCAAAACCTTTGTTTTCAAGTGTTCCTACATTTTGGAGTTGGGTGGTAAATCCTGTAAAAAAAGGTACTTCTGCTGCAAGCAAAAGATCTTCAGTTTTCTTGGAATAATAATCTATTTCTGCCGTTAGCCGACCATCAAAAAAAGATGCCTCAAGCCCTATGTCAAACTGACTAGTAGTTTCCCATTTAAGATCAGGATTGGCCAAAGTGGTTTGTTGTGCCCCTATCACCGGAATACCATTTAAAATGGCTGTGGCATTGGTACCGATCGTAGGCAAGGTAGAAAACGGATCAACACCGGAATTACCAGTAAGTCCATAACTTGCCCTCAGTTTTAAGTTATCTATTGCTTTACTATTTTTAATGAAGTTTTCTTCAGATAATTTCCAGGCTATCGCAGCTGAGGGAAATGTAGAATATTTGTTATTGGCCCCTAGACGGGATGAACCATCACGCCTAACGGATAAGGTTAACAGATATCTGTCATTATACGAATAATTTATTCTCCCAAGTAGCGAATTCAACCCAAACTCAGAATAATCGCTGTCTATCCCAGTCTCCTCTATAGGTGCCAATTCCAAGGCATTGAATTCAACCCCATCACTCGGTAGTTCATTGGCAACAATTGAAGTGGACTGGGTCTCCGATTTTTGCACAGTGGCCCCCACTAAAACATTAAGTGAATGTTTGTCAAAAAGTACAGAATAATTTAAGGTATTTTCATTGAGTAATGAAGTGGTGTTCTCTTCATTTATAGAAGCGTTGGCCAATCTACCAGAGATTATTTTAGATGGATTTATTGAAGGTACAAATCGATTTCGTTTACTATGGGTAAAATCGCCGCCAAAAGTCGACCTTAATTTAAGCCCCTTTGCCAACTGAGCCTCTATAAATGTGTTGGCAAGCACACGATCATAAATTGTCTCATCCAAGTTAAGTTCGGTGTTGGCCAGTAAATTTCCCCCGCCATTATCTATCCCAATATTGTATACGGAGTAGTTTCCATCTTCATCATAGGGAGGTTTCAATGGGTCTTCCCTTACTAACGACAGTGTACTAATCAGGTTATTGTTAGTCTTTGACCTGGAAAGGGAAAGGTTTACCCCAACCTTGAAAACATTGGATAATTTATGGTCTATATTTGTTCGAAGAGAATATCTCGAAAAGTCAGATCCTTTAATAATCCCTTCCTGTGAAAAATACCCAAAAGAAGTATAATGTTTTGTTTTTTCATCCCCACCTGAAACAGATACCTGATAATCAGAAAAAAAAGCTGCTCTCGTAATCTCATCCTGCCAATTAGTTTCTTGCCCAGGTAGATTATTCAAATCAAAAAGGCCAGGGTTTAGTTTATTTCTATACTCAGCAAATTCACGTCCAGTCTGCACGTCTATCCTTTCTGGCAATACTTGTACACCCTGTGCGCTCCTCAAGTTAACTTGTAACTTGCCGATTTTACCTTTTTTTGTTGTTATTAAAATTACTCCATTGGCACCTCTGGAACCATATATAGCGGTCGAAGAGGCATCTTTGAGGATTTCAATCGACTCTATATCATTTGGATTGATAGTATTAAGGTTACCCCCCCCAATGAATCCATCAACCACATAAAGCGGCTCATTTCCAGCAGTAATCGAATTTCCTCCTCTTATTCTAATCGTTGCGCCTGTGCCCGGAGCTCCATTTTGAGAGGTTACAAAAACACCTGCAGCCCTTCCCTGAATAGCCTGATCCAAGTTTGAAACAGGTGCTACAAATGCCTCCTCGGCCTTTACGGATGAAACTGAACCAGTCAGGTCCTTCCTCCTTACGGTACCATACCCAACAACAACAACCTCGTCTAGCCCAGCCGCACTCTCTTCCAGAACAATTCGCAATGCAGTTTGGCCATTTACAGGGATTTCCTTATTGGCAAAACCAATATAAGAAATTACTAAAACAGCGTTGGCATTCCCCAAGTTAATAGAAAAATTCCCATCAAAATCGGCTGTTACACCATTGGTTGTTCCCTTTTCAACTATATTGGCACCAGGCAGGGGGTTACCATCCTTATCGGTAATAGAACCAGATATAATCTCTTGAACTACTGGATTTGTGTATTCCACTTTTTGGGGATTTATGATAGGCGTGTCCATACGCCGTAACAAATAGACCCTCCGGTCATTTACATTATAAGTGGTCCGGGTATTTATGAAAATTCGGTTAAGAATATCCTCTATCTTTTCGTTATTTACCCCGATAGAAATAATACGATTCAAATCAACATCCTCAATCTTGTAAACAAATTGAAATTCTGTTGTACTCTCAATCTCATCTATAATTTGGCCTACAGAAACATTGTTAAGGTTTAATGTAATTTTAGCTCGCTGTGCATAGCTGTCATTGGCCTTTAGCGAAAAAAAGGCGACCAATACAAACAGGATACTCAATTTCATTTTTAGGTCAAATTTAAATATAGGGCTGCGCCTTCTTGTTTTATAAAGAAGTTTTTTCATACTTTTAAAGTGTTTTAAGGTGGTTAATTATTTTTTTTAATCACTGTTAGCAAATCGGGAAATGTTCGAGCATTTTCCGTTTTTTTTTGTTATGTTCTAAGGTGATTCTTGGTGGTTATTTTTTTCTTTTCATTGGCTTATTTTTGTTTGGTTTATATATAATGGTTATTTAATCTCTATGTCTCCTGTGCTTGTAATCTTAAAATCAATTCCATAATTATCTTTAAGTTCTTGTAGAACCTCCTCTATGGTTTGGTTTCCAAAGTTGGCATTGAATTTTTTAGATGCCAAATCTTTATTTTGGTTCAGAATAACTACATTATAATGTCTTTCCAGTTTTTTAACAATATTGCCAAAAGACATATTGCGAAAGATCAATTCTCCGCCCATCCAAGATGTATATAAACTTGTAATAACCTTATCTGTAGTAATACTTTTATTATTCTTGTTAAAGCTACCCTTGAACCCTGGTTTCAACAAGACAACATTCTTAGGGTCATATTTCTCTTCAGCTTCGTGTAAGCTAACAGCACCTTCTACCAAAACCACATCGGAAGTCTCATCCTCGGGATAAGCCGAAACATTGAATTTTGTTCCCAAAACCCTTACATTCATTTTATCAGTATTAACAATAAACGGACGTAGGGAATCTTTGGCTACATCTAAAAATGCCTCTCCAATAACGTAAACATTTCTTTCTTGGCCCTTTAAAAATTTAACTGGATATTTTAGCGACGATCCCGCATTTAAGTATGCTTTGGTTCCATCTGACAAACGCAGAACAAAAGTTTTTCCAAAAGGTACTGTTAAGGTATTGTACACAAGTTCTTCTATGCCCTCAGAATTCGAATATACTAGCTCATGTCCTTTTTGCTGACCTAGAACACTTCCCTCCTTGTCCGTTAATATGACTGAGCCATTTTCTTCAATGATTCTTGTACTACCATCTTCTAATTCCAAAGTAATGGCGTTTTGAGGAACCTCACTTTTGTGTAAAATGTTGTTGTTTTGATAGTAAAAGTACCCAACCATTAAAAGACCGACTAAGATCGCTGCAGCGGAAGTAAAAACCCTCCAATCTAAACGACTACCCGAAAAGGTATTTAGTCTTACGTTCTTCCAAACAATATTTTTTACACTATTTTTGTCGGTCTCGTTTTTAAAGTGTTGATTGTAATTTTCTGAAATCTGCTCTTTCTCAAATTTCTGCAGAATCATTTTTTCATTTTCAGAAATAGTTCCATCAAGGTACTTATCCAACAACTTCCTAAATTCTTTTTCGTGCATTTGCTTATCCTATAATATTAAGAACCAAAATGTGCCTATGACTCACATCACATATTTGTATTTAACATATATTTAACATTTTTAAAAGTTGAATATTACACCCCTAAAATGTGAGTTACAATGTCCATCAATACAGCGCGCTTCTTAAAACAATAAAAAATAGATAAAAGAAAAGAAGTAAAGTGAGGCCAAATGTCGTCGAATGACCCTCAGAGCTAAGGAAACTTGATTCTCAACGGACCTTTTTGATATGCCTAATTTTAAAGCAATCTCCTCATTAGGTATATCATCTATACGGCTCAATGTGAAAATTTGTTGACATCTAGGAGACAACTCTTCCAAAGACTTGTCTATAAGTTTTTGGGTCGCCTCTAGATTTTGTTGATTTTCAACATTAGAACTTTCTATTACTAAAGAATCAATAGTTTTAAGTTGAGTAGTGGTAAATTTATTATCCCTTAAATATTTATAACAGCCATAGCGGACAGCACGAAAAATATACGCCTCAAAATTTGAAATCACTAATTTTCCCCTTTGATTCCATAAATTTATCCATATATCCTGCACAATATCCTGTGCTACATCCCTATCCGTAAGAATAGAATTTGCCTTTACGAGCATAACCTCCCAATATTGATCAAATAGTGTTTTAAACGCTTTTTGATTACCATTACGGAAGTGGGTAAGAAGTAAATCGTTATTATGAGTTTTATTTGGAAACACTTATACTAATTGTTCAATTATTTACCGTTAAAGATGATAAATGTATAAAAAAAGTAATTGATTTTTAGCAAATAAAAATATTTTAAATTCCATTTCATATATATTGCCATCTCAGAAATGTAGATAATGGCCATGGTTTTCTGGAATTATTAAGTTTAAATTATAAAAATAAAAAATATTCATGCAGGGCTTTTTAATTGAAATTTAATAACAATAGTTTTATCTTATTTAACGTTATAGGTGCTTCCTAGGCCAAAGTGGTGTATTTACTAATTCAATAAATAATGCGATTTGTATTCCTAAAAAATACAACGTATTTTTCCTTAAAATTTAATATTAATACAGTAAACGATTTCGTAAACGTTTTTATAAAATTAAGGGCATTTTAGGGGAATGATTGGGAATTTTTTCAAATTCATAACCCGGAGGTCGGGGGATCGTGCCCCCCTCTCGCTACCAGTAAATACAGGGACCCAGGAGTTTATGCTTCTGGGTTTTTTACTTCTGTACAACATATGTACAACATTTAGGATTTAGCTTCATAATTATACATTCTCTTCCAAAATACCTAACACAACACTTTAACTCTCCTTTTACCGGTAAATTGGTTCTACCCTCAGTTTATCGTTGGGATTATTATGGGATCATGTCCAAAATCTGGGTTTTTACCATTTTAAGAATATAATTTAATCAAGCGATATAAGAAGTATTCCGTATTCCTGACTCCCCTAAATTGTGATCTAAAAGCCTTTACTTTGGCATTAAAGG
>NZ_JACLHY010000036.1 GCF_014397245.1 Arenibacter arenosicollis
GAAACATACCCCTAACCTCCCGCTAAAAAGCGGGACAGGCTCTCTCAAGAGGGGATTTTGTTTTTTCCAATGAGTCTAGCATCTAGATTCTAGGCTCTAGATTCTCCATACTGCTTTACTTCAAACATAAGCATTGTACACTTTAAAAAGCAGATTGCCATGCTGAGCGTGCATGACGGCTGGACATGTCTTTCTATCGGCAGGTAAACTCGCAATGACGAACAGTTCAGAATGATGAACACACAAACTTTTGCCTAGTGCCTAATGGCTTAAGAACACTGTTCACTAACAATCACTAAGGTACACCCCAACGGCAAGTCCGCCTTCGGAGGTTTCTTTGTATTTGGTACTCATATCCTTGGCGGTTTCCCACATGGTGTTCACCACCTTGTCCAACGGAACTTTAGCATTGGCGGGGTCGGAGTCCAACGCCAATTCAGCGGCATTGATGGCTTTTATGGCGCCCATACAATTGCGTTCTATACAAGGAATTTGTACCAACCCTCCTATGGGATCACAGGTTAGGCCCAAATGATGCTCCATGGCAATTTCTGCAGCCATAAGCACTTGCTCAGGGGTTCCGCCCATTAGTTCTGTCAGTGCTGCGGCGGCCATGGCAGAGGAAACCCCAATTTCGGCCTGACAACCGCCCATGGCTGCGGAAATGGTAGCGCCCTTTTTAAAAATGCTGCCTATTTCTCCTGCAACTAAGAGGAACTGTTTTACGTGCTCAAAAGTGGCCTCGTGGTTTTCAATGACCATATAGTACATAAGGACTGCGGGAATTACCCCGGCACTGCCATTGGTAGGAGCGGTGACCACCCTTCCCAAAGAGGCGTTTACCTCATTGACACTCAAGGCAAAACAGCTTACCCATTTAAGGATGGAACGGAATTTAACTTCGGTCTGTCTTATGGTGAGCAGCCACTCCTGTGGCGTGGAATAGGGGAGGCCCCCTTTTAGTTTTAGGTGGGTATCGTAGGCCCTTCTTCGTACATTAAGTCCGCCTGGAAGGTTACCTTCGGTATGGCAACCAATATACATACACTCCAACATAGTATCCCAAATGTGTTGTAAGCCCTTATCAATTTCAGCATCCGATCGCAGGGAACGTTCATTAAGCAGTACCAATTGGGAAATTGATTTATTTTCTTTTTTGCAGGCTGCCAATAGGTCAACCCCTTTTTCTATAGGAAAGGGGAAGGACTTAAATACTTCCAGTTTCTTTTTGGACCTTTTTAGTTCCTCCTTGACTACAAAGCCCCCTCCAATGGAATAGTAGGTTTCCTTTATTGATTTGCCGTTGGATAGACTAGCGGTAAAAGTGAGTCCATTGGCATGAAAGGGCAAAAATTCCCTTTTGAACACAATATCCAATTTGGGGTCAAAGGCAATTTCCAGGGAGTTGTTCAAAAGCAGCTTTTTACTTTCTTGAATACCTTTTATTATACCACTTATATTTTCAATAGGAATGGTTACCGGGTCGGCTCCGGTGAGGCCCAGCATAATGGCCAAGTCGGTGGCGTGACCTTTCCCGGTCAGGGAGAGGGAACCATAAACTTCTATTTGGATTTGGGTAACGGAAGGGAATACTTTTTTTTCCAGTAGTTCCCCTATAAATCGCTCTGCGGCACGCCATGGTCCCAAAGTATGGGAACTGGATGGGCCGACACCGATTTTAAGCATATCGAAAACACTAATGCATTCCATTTGGATATGTGTTTTTGTATTGTTTTTGCCAGTAAATATAGGATTATCTATTGGGAAATAAGGTGGCGATTATTAGCAATTGTTACGGTAATGTGGACCGAATGATCACAAGTCATTGGCCAGAGGAGGTTAATTTGAAATTGTGGTGATTTGATAATTTGATAATGGGTTAATGAATCAATGTATTAATGTGGAAATGTAACAATGACGGAATAGCCATAAGCCAAGAGCCAAGAGAAAAGAGCCAATAGCAAAGAGCCAAGAGCCAAGAGAAAAGAGAAAAGAGGAAAGAGAAGAGAATAAAGAGTCAAGAGCCTGAAGAGTTTAATTTGAAAATGAGTCAATTTGATAATTTGGAAATGTAGCAATGTAGCAATGTACCAATGACCGAATAGCCATAAGCCAAGAGGCAAAAATCAAGAGCCAAGAGAAAAGAGAAAAGAGGAAAGAGGAAAGAGAAGAGAATAAAGAGTCAAGAGCCTGAAGAGTTTAATTTGAAAATGTGGTGATTTGATAATTTGAAAATGAACCAATGTGGAAATGGGTTGATTTGGAAATGGGTTAATGAAATAATGTGGTAATGTACCAATGACGGAATAGCCATAAGCCAAGAGCCAAGAGCCAAGATTCTTCCAACGCTCGATTTCCGTATTTTCATCCGGTGGCTGAGCGTAGTCGAAGCCACTGCTTACTGAAAACTGCCCACTGATTACTTCGATTTCGACTCCGCTCAATCTCCGTGAAGACTTTCAACTTTCAACTTTTAAACATTCAACTATTGGCTTTTGGCTAATGGCTTTTGCCCATAGACTGTCTACTGAAAACTGTTCACTGTAAGAAGCAGATTGCCACCCAGGCTACCCCTTCCGTCTTCTCCTACGTCGAAGCCACCTTTTCCTCCCGCTAAAAAGCGGGACAGGCCAAGCTAGGGGAAGGAGCAGCTAGTTAAATAACTTTCAACACAAGACTTTAGTCTAGTCTCTAGCATTTAGGTTCTAGATTCTTCCAGCGCTCAATCTCCGTAATTTCATCTGGTGGCTGAGCCTACCTGTGTCGGTAGACAGGCGTAGTCGAAGCCACTGACTACTGAAAACTGTTCACTGTAAGAGGTAGATTGCCGCGCTTCGCCCGCCTAACGGCTGGGCAGGCCTCCCTTTCGGCAGGTTAACTCACTATGACAACAGCAAGGGCTCCTCCCTTGTGACGAAGGGAGGTGGCTTCGCCATAAGCGAAGACGGAGGGTTTTGAAAGCCCAGATCCTAGGTGTAAGACAATTGATAGATATGGGTTGAAACATACCCCTAACCTTCCGCTAAAAAGCGGAACAGGCCAAGCTAGGGGAAGGAACATCTAGTTAATCAATTTTTAACACAAGACTTTAGTCTTGGCTCTAACATCTAGGCTCTAGATTCTTCCAACGCTCAATCTCCGGAATTTCATCCGGTGGCTGAGCCTGCCTGTGTCGGCAGACAGGCGTAGTCGAAGCATCTGACCACTGACCACTGTTCATTGTAAGAAGCAGATTGCCACCCAGGCTACCCCTTCCGTCTTCTCCTATGTCGAAGCCACCTTCCCCTGCCTAGGGGAAGGAGCAGCTAGTTAAATAACTTTCAATACAAGACTTTAGTCTAGTCTCCAACATCTAGGCTCTAGATTCTTCCAACGTTCAATCTCCGTGAGGACATTCGTCATTGCGAGCCTGCCTGTCGGCAGACAGGGAGGCTCGCAATGACGAAGCAATCTCTTCATAAGAACAAGCAGATTGCCGCTCTTCGTACCCCCTTCCGTCTTCTCCTGTGTCGAAGCCACCTTTTCCTCCCGCTAAAAAGCGGGACAGGCCAAGCTAGGGGAAGGAGCATTTTGTTAGTGCGACTGGCAACCTTGAACTTTATAACTTTGAACTTTCAACTAACAACTGCATTAGTGATTGCAATGGATAGCTCCCAAGAGGGGACATTGAAAAGGACACTATTGGGACTAGCAATGGAAAGCACGACCCCTTGGCATATTTTTGGCCAAGGGGGAATGCCCAAAAAACCATAGAAACCTGCAATTTTTGGTCAATTTAAGGGTTGTTTCTGACAGCTTGTCATATTTTTTGTCATGGCACAATCATTGACTTAATAGACGCGAGTGCTAAAAAGAATTTTCAAAACAGTAAATATATAAACATGAGTAAAATTATTGGAATAGATTTAGGAACAACAAACTCTTGTGTTTCCGTAATGGAGGGTAACGAGCCTGTTGTTATCCCAAACGCAGAAGGTAAGAGAACTACTCCATCTGTCATTGCTTTTGTAGAGGGTGGCGAAATTAAGGTTGGAGATCCTGCCAAAAGACAGGCAGTTACAAATCCAAACAAAACCATTTATTCCATAAAACGTTTTATGGGTAATAAATACTCCGAATCCAAGAAGGAAGCGGAAAGGGTACCTTATAAGGTTGTTAAGGGAGATAATGATACCCCTAGAGTAGATATAGACGGACGTTTGTATTCTCCACAGGAACTTTCGGCTATGATTCTTCAGAAAATGAAGAAAACTGCCGAGGATTATTTGGGGCAGACGGTTACAAGAGCGGTAATTACCGTTCCTGCATATTTTAACGATGCGCAAAGACAAGCTACAAAAGAGGCCGGTGAAATTGCCGGACTTACCGTAGAAAGAATTATAAACGAGCCTACCGCAGCCTCTTTGGCCTACGGGATGGACAAAAAGGACACGGATCAGAAAATAGTGGTTTTCGATTTTGGTGGAGGAACTCATGATGTTTCCATCTTGGAATTGGGAGACGGTGTTTTTGAAGTATTGGCTACCGATGGAGATACCCACTTGGGTGGTGATGACGTGGATCAAAAGATAATCGACTGGTTGGCCGATGAGTTTAACAAAGAGGAAGGCATAGACCTACGTAAAGATGCTATGGCATTGCAACGTTTGAGAGAAGCTGCTGAAAAGGCAAAAATTGAGTTGTCGTCTTCAGCGCAGACCGAAATTAACCTTCCATACGTTACCGCTACGGCTTCAGGACCTAAGCATTTGGTACGTTCATTGACCAAAGCCAAGTTTGAGCAATTGATCGATGATTTGGTAAAACGTACTATTGAGCCTTGTGCCACTGCCTTAAAAGCAGCAGGTTTAAGCAAGAGCGATATTGACGAAATTATCTTGGTAGGTGGTTCTACAAGGATTCCTGCGGTACAGGATGCCGTTGAGAAGTTCTTTGGCAAGAAACCTTCCAAAGGTGTTAACCCTGATGAGGTGGTTGCCGTAGGTGCCGCTATACAAGGTGGGGTATTGACAGGAGATGTAAAAGACGTTCTTTTATTGGATGTTACGCCTTTGTCCCTAGGTATTGAAACTATGGGTAGCGTAATGACCAAATTGATAGAGGCCAACACAACTATCCCTACAAAGAAATCGCAAGTATTCTCTACAGCTGCTGATAATCAGCCATCTGTTGAGATCCATGTATTGCAGGGAGAACGCCCAATGGCAAAAGATAACAAGACTATAGGTCGTTTCCATTTGGATGGTATTCCACCAGCACAAAGAGGAACACCACAGATCGAAGTTACCTTTGATATTGATGCCAACGGTATTATAAAAGTATCGGCTACCGATAAGGCTACCAACAAAACGCAGGACATTAGAATTGAAGCTTCTTCAGGATTGACAGAAGAGGAAATCAAAAAAATGAAAGCGGAAGCTGAAGCCAATGCAGAAGCGGATAAAGTAGCTAAGGAAACTGCCGATAAGTTGAACGAGGCTGATGGAATGATCTTTCAGACCGAAAAGCAATTGACAGAATTTGGCGATAAATTGTCAGACGATAAGAAGAAACCTATTGAGGATGCTTTGGCAGAACTTAAGAAGGCCCATGAAGCCAAAGATTTGGCTTTGATCACTCCAGCTTTGGATAAGATCAATGAGGCTTGGAAAGTAGCTTCTGAAGAAATGTACAAAGCCCAGGCGGAAGCACAACAAGGTGCTCCTGCAGGTGGAGATGCAACAGCGTCCAACGGAGAGGCCAAAGAAGCCGATAACGTGGAAGACGTAGATTTCGAAGAAGTGAAATAAGAACTTCCAATATATATTACAAACCCCCATCAAGCAATTGATGGGGGTTTTGTTTTTTATATGGGTGCAGCCAAAAGCCATCCCGATAGTTATCGGGAGCCATGAGGCAAGAGCCAAGAGCCAAGAGCCAAGAGAAAAGATAAATGGAATAATGTGGAAATAGGTTAATGTGGAAATGGGAAAGTGGTTGGAGGCCAGTGATAATTTTTAAGGCAGGATTATTAGTCACTTCGACAGAGTCCCTTTTCGGGACGACGAGAAGTCGCACATACTAGGCTGGAGCTACTTGTGCGATTTAGCTCATGGCATAATTATTTTAGGGGTATGCGTGATTCAAAGGTTTAGCTACTTGTGCGATTTAGCTTATGACAATTCTATTTTACGGGTATTCGTGAACCTTCGGTTTCTCTCTATCGTTCGAAATGACTGTTCGGCAACTTTCAACTTTTGAACATTGAACATTTACATTGTTTATTGCTAATTGTTGATTGTTCATTGTAAGAAGCAGATTGCCACCCAGGCTACCCCTTCCGTCTTCTCCTACGTCGAAGCCACCTTCCCCGAGGAAGGAGCGCCTAGTTATGTAACTTTCAGCTCAAATCTTTAGTCTAGGCTCCAGCATCTAGGCTCTAGATTCTTCCTATACTCAATCTCCATGATTTCATCCGGTGGCTGAGCCTACCTGTGTCGGTAGACAGGCGTAGTCGAAGCCACTGATTACTGAAAACTGTTCACTGATTACTTCGATTTCGACTCCGCTCAATCTCCGTGAGGACATTCAACTTTCAACTTTTAAACATTCAACTATTGGCTTTTGGCTAATTGCTTTTGCCTAATGCCTTATGGCTAAGAATCAATTCTTAATTCCCAGCCTTCTAGACTGCTCGCGGCCATAGCCATGGACAAAAATGGAATCTTTTTTGAATTCTACGGTGGAAAAGGCAGAGGTGCTATCGGTTTCGACCATGCCTTTGAAGGTGAGGTAATGCACTCCGTTTCTTTCCATATAATCTCCATTGTGGTTATGCCCGTTGAAATAGAACTTAACATTGGGGTATTTGTCGATCAGGTAAACGAGCTGGGTGCTGTTCCAAAGACGGTGGACCTTATCCTCGCCCAGTACCGGGAAATGACAATAGAACCCCACATTTTCGTTATGCTCCGTGGCCAGTTTCAGTTCGCTTTCCACCCATTGCAACTGCTCATGGCTTAGGCCACCGTTCCAAGTCTGAAGATTGGGCATGTCAGCTTTGGAAAGCAGGGTAAAGAGGGAGTCGGTCTGAGCAATTTTTTTTGGAGAAATAGCACCTTGATAGCTGAGGTCGTTGCCGTCCAATACAATAAAGCGCCAGTTGTTTTCCACCAGGCTGTAGTACCGCTGGGTGAGGTTCATTTTGTTCATGACCTTGGATTTTAGGGAGTCGGCTACACTAAAATCATGATTGCCCAGGACATGGTATTTCTTGGTCTTTAAACCGTTCCAGATAGGTAGGACGGTATCAAAACTACTGAAATCCCGATCTATGAAGTCGCCCAAATGAATGGCGTAATCCAAGTCTTCTTTATTAAGTGCTGTAACGGCATGCTTTAATTTATCGGGGGAGTTTTTATAAAAGCGGGAAGGGGAGGACTCGCAGTAGCAGTACTGGCAATCGGCAATAATGCCAATGGACAGATCATGTTGAGGTACATTTTTATTTTCCTTTGATCCGCAAGCAGTGAGTAGGGCCAGCAGGATGATACTTAATTTAATTTTTAATAGGGTCATAGGGTAGTGGGGTTGGTTTAAAATGTCTACTTTGACCAAATATAGTTTTTTTTGGGTTTAAAGTTAGTGTGGAGGAGATTGGGTGTTTTTAGCCGTTAAGAATCAGGACGCATTAATGTCTTACTCAGTATTTAGAGCTGTCTTCAGTGCGTTTAGACCATAATCCAACATTGCGTTTTGTTTAGGAAGTTTGTTCATTTCTTTTGCACGCCCAAAAGAAACGAACCAGGGCCAAAAAGACAAGGTACAGTGTACCTTGAATTAGAGGAGCCAGCAGTAGCGAGGGCGAAGGCGCCTTCACCGAGGTATTTTTTCGACACCGAGGTCGAAAAACCGTGTGCGAAACTCCGCGTCGTCCCTTTATGGGGACTCCTGTTCTCGGAGCTTTTCCATCGCGCCAGCTGGCCCCTTGCAGTAAATGCAAATCGTTGCATTTACTTCTCGGTCCTATCCTGCGGTTAAGGATTTTTGGCTACGCCGGTTTAAACTGATTACTTTTATTTCAATCTTAATCGACTGATAACTGATAACTGATAACTGATAACAGTTCACTCACTTCCGGCTGCTTCGATTTCGACTACGCTCAATCTCTGTTAAGACATTCGTCATTGCGAGCCTGCCTGTCGGCAGACAGGGAGCGATAGCGACGAAGCAATCTCTTCATAAGAACAAGCAGATTGCCGCGCTGCGCCCGTCTGACGGCCGGGCAAGCCTCCCTATCGGCAGGTAGACTCACAATGACGTCAGTTAATAATGTTGAAGACACAAACTATTGGCTTTTGACTAATGGCTTTTGCCCATAGACTGTCTATTGAAAACTGTCCACTGTAAGAAGCAGATTGCCGCGCAAGCAACCCCTTCCGTCTTCTCCTAGGTCGAAGCCACCTTCCCTAGGGAAGGAGCAGCTAGTTAAATAACTTTCAACACAAATCTTTAGTCTAGGCTCTAGCATCTAGGTTCTAGATTCTTCCAACGCTCAATCTCCGTAAGGACCTTGAACTTTAAATTGTTCATTGCTAATTGTTAATTGTACATTGATCAATTATCGCTCCCATACCCATAGCCATAGCCATAGTTATAGCCTTTGGCTTTGCCATTGCCCACACCGTTTACCACATAGGCCATGTTTTTAAGCTTTTTGGTTTTGTGCAGGTTTTTGGAGAAATCCAAGAGGCGCTTGTCCGTTAGGCCGGCACGGGTTACAAATAAAGTGGCATCTGCGAATCTGGAGATCAAGAGGGTATCCGAGACCAACATAGTAGGTGCCGTGTCCAATATAATATAATCGAATTCTAGTTTTGCGTTTTCCAAAAATTGAGTAAATGCATTGCTAGATAACAATTCCGGGGCATTTGGTGGTATGGGGCCTCCAAAACATATATGATGCAAACCATTTCCAGGACCTTTTACCAGACAGTCTTTCCAATTCATCGCAGGATTGTTTAAAAAGTTGGACAGGCCTTTCTGTTGGGCATTCCCATTAAAATAGGTGTGCAGTTGGGGATTTCTTAAATCGGCACCTATCAACAAAACCTTTTTATTTAAACTGGCATAGGCCAATGATAAATTGCTGGCCAACAATGTTTTTCCTTCGCCTTTAACAGAAGAAGTCACAACAATGACTTGGCCCTCCATACCTTTGCTTTCTGGCAGGAGATAGCTAAGGTTAGTTCCTAAAATACTGAATGATTCCGCCAGAATAGAACGATCATTGACCTCCAAAAAACTTTTATTACCCTTGAAAAATGGGATTTCTCCGGCAATAGGAGTTTCTGGATTTAAAACTTCCAGATCCTTTCGATCCCTGATTTTTGTGTCCAGTGTAAATCTTATATAAAGTACGGCAAAGGGCAAAAACATACCGGCTATCAATGAAAGTGCATAGACGATGGTCTTCTTTGGCGATACCGGAATACTGCTTGTCAACCCGTAATCTACAATCTTTACGGATGGCGCGGTTACAGCGTAGCTTATGGCAGCCTCTTCGCGTTTTTGAAGTAGCAAGAGAAAAAGATTTTCCTTAATACTCTGTTGCCTTTCTATGGAACGCAACATTTTTTCCTTTTCCGGCAAACGGGCAAATTGGGAACCAGCGCGACTTTCTTCCTCCTTTAATTGACGTAGCGAATTTTTTAACTGTGTTTCATAGATATTCACCGATTTAATGGTGTTGACCTTGGCACGTTCCAATTGCTCGTTAAGGGCCACTAGGGTAGGGTGATCCTTACCTACGTTTTGTAACAATTTCTCCCTATCCAGTGAGAGTTTATTGTAGTCACTGACCAATGTATTAAGACTTGTATTTTCCAGCCCAATATTGGCAGGCAATAAACCATAATCCATCTGGTTGATTACAGATTGCTTTAATAAAATGGAAATAGAAATCTGATTCTCCAACTTATTTACCTCGGCCTCCGTTTCTGATTTTTTTAATAGGCTTGCTCCCGCATCTGCTTCTATATAGGAGAGGTTGTTGGAACGTTTAAAGCTTTCCTTGCCACCCTCAATAGAATCCAGCTCCTGGGTGAGGTATATAAAACGTTCGTCTATAAAGTCGAGTGTTCGTTTAGACACCAGTTGCCTGTCCAATACTCCGTCCCGATTAAATTTCTCGATCAGGGTATTTAGAATGGCCTCATTTTTATCAATGTTCCCACCATTTATGGATAAGGACAAAATTTCACTGCTTTTACTGGTAGCCTGTATTTGGATATCTTTTATTAATTGGAATATTACTTTCTTAATAGGGTTTAAAACTACACTAAAGTTGATACCCTGGTAAAAGCTGGGGTCTATACCCTCTCTTAATCGTATGCTAAAAGGAAGCCCTTCCGTGGGTATATCCGGTTCATTTAGGTTTGGCGTAAATATTTGTTCGTTTACGTCGGTAATTCTAATGCCGTTAGCATCCATGCTTATTTCGTAGGCTAACGGGTTTTGCAAACTATCTGCAGCAATTTGCTTCTCGATAATAAATGGGGCAACCCAAATTTGGGTAGATTTTACCTTGCCAACCTCGTAATAGGAAATGTCCAGGTGATGCTCTTCCACCACCTGTTTTAATATACGGTACGATTTTAAGACCTCAATTTCATTTTCCAGGTTGATCTTATTGTTCCTGCTTAACATGGCAAGGGCATCAGAAGCTATGTCCGCCTCCTTGGTGTCGTCTATAATCTTAATTTTGGCAACAGTGTTGAATTTAACCGGAGCATAGCGCATATAGAGAAAACCAAAACCTATGCAAGCAATGATAGCCAAGAGGAACCAGGGCCAATATCTTAGGTATTTCTTAGTGAAATCCATTAGCTCATAGGATTTATCTTCCTCAATACTCTCTATATTTCTAGGGAATTCTTTCATCTATTGTCTTCAAATTTAAATCTCAGTACCTATGCCATTAGGCAGTTGCAAATATCTTTAATAATTTCCGTTTTTTTGCAGTTTGCCTATTATGGTTACGTTTATTTTTTAGTTATCCGGGTTTTTACGTAGTACTTTTTAAATCCATTTAAGGACCATAAATTTAGTAGGTAAAAGGATCGCATCAAACTAAGTTTTTCTACGTCCCTATACACTTTCCAGACATAGGGGATCAATTTTAACTTACTTCTGGAAACGGAATTCTTTCTCATCCTATAAATTGCCATGGGCTGGGGGATACCATAAGCAAAATCAATTTTTTTAAGTATGGCCAACCAAAGGCCCCAATCTTGTCTTTTCTTTAATGCTGGCATATAATACTTACCAATTCTTCTAATGTCTATAAAAGCGGTAAGACAGGAAATAGGACAAGATTTTAGAACATCGTTGTAAGTGACCTTTTCAGGAACAATAAAATCAGTTATCAAGGGATTTAAGTCCTCGTCTTTTCGCTCATACGATGAAAATACGAATTCATAGTTATTGTCCAAACAAGTGTTCAGTGATGTTTCCAAAAAAAAAGGAAACCAAAGGTCATCACTGTCCAAAAAGGTGATGAATTGGCCTTGGGCCGCTGAAATTCCTTTGTTCCGTGTAATTCCTGGACCCGATTTCTCCAAATTCCTTATTAATTTAAAGCGGGCATCGCTTTGCACAAATTTTTCAACAATGGCTACCGATGCGTCCTCTGAACAATCATCTATTAATATCATTTCCCAATGGGAATGGGTCTGTTTTAGGACCGAATCCAATGTTGCCTCAATAAATTGGGCCGAATTATGTACAGGGGTTATGATGCTTATTAAATGTGTTTCCATTATCCTATGGTGGTTACAAAATCGTTCAGTTTTTCTTCCATATTGTGCAGGTCTTTCCCGTAGTAAAGATTAAAATCGATATCATTCTTAAAATATTTTTTCAACTCCTTTTCCAGAATATATTGGGAGCCGTCCTCAGTCTGTTCTATATAAATATCAACAATACCTTGGATGTGCTGTCTTGCCTGATAATTTAAGCTAATGCCATGTTCTGTGGACAGGTTTTTAATAACGTTGTAAATCATCCTCCCTGGAAATTCCTCGGTTTTTCCAATTATTTTTACACCTACCCGTCCGTTAATATTTAAAATAACAGGATGTGCCCGGCCACAGCTGCAGCTAAAATTCTTATCGGCTAATTCAATAATATCACCCAACCTGTACCTTATGATTGGAAATGATTTGGATAACAAATTGGTCACCAAAATTTCGCCATCCTCTTCTTCTACTATGACATGTTCCGTTGCAATATGCATATTCCCTTCCGGGCATTCAAAGGCAATAAGTCCGGATTCTGCGGATCCATATTCGCTTAAAATTTTTAATCCAAAAGCGGCTTTTACCTCTTCTTGATAAGAGTCAAATACCATTTCTGAGGTTCCTTTTATCATTTTAAGGTCATGATCAATTTTTAGCCCAGATCTATTCACCAGTTTGGCCACTTCATAGATCATGGAGGAATATCCGTGCAGGTATTTAGCACCCTTTAGGTTTTTGGCGAAATTTTTTATTTCCTCGGGACAATAGGAAAATATTCTAAATCTGTTCTGTAGCCGATCCAACCATTTAATTCTTAGGGCCAATTTTGAATCTATGTTATAGCCCCAAAGATACCCGTTTTTATCTGCGGGATGTACCCCATACCAGCTGTATCCCCTGAACATTGCCGCCCGGTTCTGTGAATCCCATTCCTCATTTTTATGGAACGCCAAGGACTCACCAGTGGTGCCTGAAGTTAATGCCTGAAACTTCTTCTTAAAAGGGTATTTGGAGTGTATTAGCCTGTTATACCTTATCAGGGTCATCTTGGAAATAGTGGGCAACTCCTTTAACTGTTTTAAATCTTTAAATTCTGAGGGCTTAAAGTTATAGTCATCAAAGGTAGTTTGGTAAAAGGCTGAATGTGTGTAGGCAAATTCTAAAAATTCCTTGCATTTTTGAAACTGGTATTCCAACAGTTCCTCTTTGGACCATGCATCGGACTTTAATAAAAAAGTAAGATGATTGGACAGGGACGGATTTCTCTTCCAAATACCAAGCGTGTAAAATAGTTTATTAACCATATTAAATTTTGCTTACTGTTTATTGAAAAATAAACAGGACTTTATTACCTCCCAAGCTTTATCGCTGCTGAATTCATAACTTTTGGCACGCGCGCCTTGTTTTAGGGAATCTATTAAAAGTGGTTTATTAACAAGCTCTATAACCTTATTTAAAAAAGCATTTTCATCATTAAAATCAACGACCGCCCCCGAAGTGTGGTCCACAAATTCAGGGGCATACAGCCAATTACTGGCAATGACAGGTGTGCCAGAGATGTAGGCGTCCAGAATAGACCCGGGAAAACCTTCAGTATAATATTGGGTAGGAAAAAGCATCATATCGTATTGGGAAAGTACCGGGTATATCTCATTAGGCTGCAGCACTCCGCGGTAGGTAATGTTCTTGTTGGCCGTGTTGAGTAGGGCATTAAATTCTTCTTTATATTCTTCAAATATAGGCCCATACATGTCAATGGTAACATTTTTCAAATTTGACCCCTCTAATCTTTGACTTAATTTAAATAGCGTTTCCACTCCTTTTAAGGGATGTACCCTGGCCATAAACACCAATTTTATGTTTTTTCCGGTAGATTTAAGCGCAGGAGAAAAGTTGGTATCCCTAAAATTATTTAATCGCTTTACTTTTTTAAGACCAAAATCGGATTCCAAACATTGGCACAAGGCATCGGTCTCAGGATATATCCAATCTATTTTCAAAAACATTTTACGATATAGAGGCCTATTTTCCAAATACTCTCCAAGCCACCCACCTAAAACGATAAAATGAATTTTAGTAGAAAATAGTTTGGATAAAATAAAGATGAATGGAAATATATAAGCAAGATTTTTGGTAGCCGGTAGATAGAATAATTCATCGGCCTTAATTACATGATACAAGCCTTGGAACAAACCCAATCTATTTGTATTTAAAGAGTCTGTATCAAAAAAGGCCACCTCAGAAAAATATCGGGTTTCCTTGTTTTTTAGTAACTCGTAAACATTTCTGGTCTTAACTGTCTGCCCACAGAGTTCGTTATGGTTATATCCAAAATTACCAAAAACCAATACTTTTGGTTTTTCCATTACTATAGTTTTTTCATCCATTATTAAAAATCTATAAATTGGTAAGGTGAACAACCATTTTCATTTACGTATATGCCATACCCAAAAAGTATTAAGAAAAACACTAATATAGAATGGATAATCAACTTTTGCTTTTCAAAATATAAATAATGGATTATAAACGCTAAACAAAATATATTGAAAAACAAAAAATAGTTATTTAATCTGGCTATGACCAAAACATGTGAAAACGCATTATATAAAACTATCCCAATTAAGGCGAGGTTATAATAGGGTAAGTAGTTCTTATTAAATTTTATTAACTTATTGTAGTAGGATAATATAAGGAAGCCAATAGCAACCCTGACCAAATATCCCAAAGTTAGCCCTCCCACTTCATTAGAATCCATGGATTCTGCGAAGCCGCTATAATCTATTTGGGAGCCAGATAAAATTTCAGATATAAAGGAGATGTCGATAAAACGTGCCAAGGGTATAAAATGTAGGATTAAGCCTATGACAAAAGCTATATACCAGAAATAATGTGGCAATTTTATTCTATGAATAAGGAAATATAATGGAAAGAACAGAAACAAACTTTTATGCATTAAACCTCCCAATAAAATAATGCCAAAAAAATGGAAAATTTTTCTTTCTTGGGCATACATAACGGCCACAGCCAAGGCACTCATAGCAACCGCCTGTCTAACTCCATTAAAAGAATAGAAATAAAACCCATAGGTTATAAAAAAGAAAACCCCCAAATATAAGAGATGCTTATAATTTTTAAAACTATAAAATAGGAGTAAATAGGTGATAGCAGCAGAAACCATAAAAAATGACCATACTTCAAGGTTAAGATCGTTAAGAAAATTAACCAAAGTTGTAAAGCCATATTCCAATTCCATACCTATAGATTCATCCATATAAGGACGTTCCTCATAGTAAAAGGTATACCCGAGATAATCTTGACCAACATGATACCTAAGGCCAGCGATTAATACGAGAACCATTAAGCCTAAGAAAATAAATAATATTTGCCCGTTATTATTCTTCCTTAAGTTTTGTTTATTGAATCCTATTTTAATAAAGAGAACACTTAATAAAAGTGTTGAAAAGTAGATGCTATATGTAAAAAGGTTTGCCATTTTTCTTGTCTAAAAAGTGTTGGTTTTATGGTTTTTACTTTTTTCAGCGCTGTAATTTTTTGGATCCGAGTTTAAAATATAATTCTTAAGGTTTTTAGAGATAGTTGCCCATGTTGAATTTGATTGGGTCTTCCGTATTATTTTAGAATCCCATTTTACCAAATCTTTGGAAACTTCTGATAAAGCCTTGCAAAAACCTTCAGGGCTATCTTTGCAAAGAACACCGTTATCAGCATTGACTATTTTTTTGTTTTCTTGGGTTTCCGTGGCTATACAGACCATGCCTGCATTAATATATTCAAAAGTTTTGGTAGGGGGCTGGCAATCATAGTATTCAGTAATTGGAATATGGGAAACACCAATATTACAATTGTCAAAGAAGTATTTTGATTCTTCATGGGTTTTCCTACCATAAAATACAACCAGTTTTTGCAAACCTGTATCTTCTATGGCTTTTTTTAATTTATTTTCCACCGCCTCTGTTCCATACCCAACAATGTCATAGCTTACGTTAATGTTATTGTCACTGAATTTATCCAGGAAAAGTTTTAGGCCAAAAATGCTTTGGTGAATATTTCGCCCGTCCAATGTGCCAATATAAAACAACCTAAGACTGTCAAATGATTTGCTTTTAGTAGAAAGTATGTCAGAACCCAACGGAAGAATAAAAACCTTCTTCATATTCAATTTTAAATTTAGGGCGAGACTTTCTGAAATAACCGATATTTTTTTGAAGAAAAAGGATTCAAAACGTATCAAATTATTGGTTATAATTCTATTTTTTCTGGATGTATTAATACTTCCTGTTCTAATATCCAATATTATGTTTTTGTTTGGGGATAGGGTCTTAAAAAGCGATACCAAAGGAAAATACACAGCAAAAATGAAATCTACCTTTCTAGATTTAATAAGTTTTAGGCAAGATTTCATAAAATCTATGCCTTTAGATACATAGGAGCCTTTCCAAGGCACATAGATAATTTCAATTCCTATCTCCTTGATTTTTTGGTAGCCATAATCAAAACAGATAAAAGTTATCTTAAAATCTTCCTTTAAATACTGACAATGCTTATAAGCATCAATATGGTAGCCAAACTGTATTGTACTAATATAGACTAAGGACTTATTCATTTATTTTTAAATAGTTGAGTATTGTTATAGTCCATTTCTTCAAGAAATACCATTAAAAATTTCTCCTTACTAAAATTCAAGGCCTTATCTCTGGATTTTTGCTTCATTTTGGCGCGTATATCCCTTTGTACCCTTAAATAATTTAATGCATTTACATAATCTTCCGTTTTAAGGCAAAAAATGGCATTTTCGTTATCACAATAATCCCTAATTGATCCAATATCGGAAACAATCATTGCTAAACCGCAGGCCATAGATGTGGTAATAACATTACTTCCAATGGTATCTTTCATTACCGAAAGAGAAGCATCAGAATTTTGCATTATAACCAAAAGTTCATTTTCGGTTACAAAGCCTTTAAGCTTAACATTTTCAATATCGGAAAATAGGTGGCTCAAATCCTGAATGCCTTGCATAATTATAAAATTAATGTTGGGGCATTGTGCTATAATTTGTTTAAGGAGGGTATAATCTCTCAATTGATTCCCCTGAACAAGAACATTAAAGGAATCCGTAGTTTTTAGGTTACTTGGCTTGTAATACTCTGTGTCAACATAATAAAATGTCTTAAATATTTTGTTGTCATCTATTCCCAGTCCTATCATGAAATCTTTTAAAGAACTTCCCAGCACCCAAATTTTATCTAGTTTAGTTAGATAATTTTTTAAAATTTTCCTATCGGTATAACTTTTTATTAGACCATTCCCAGTAAGGTGTACCAGGCCAATAAGATTGATATCAGGCCTAATTTTTGATAAAATTGCAGCTATTATTTCTTGGTGAGCAGAACCAGGAGTCATGTACTCTGTAAAAAATAGGGAATCGCCTTTTTTTATTCTTAGAATGAAATAAATGGTATACAACAAGGATTTAAGAAGATTTAGATATCTTCCTCCGCGAAAAGAAAATAATCTAAATTCCTTAAGTATTACCGATTGGTCATTGGAATTCAAGTACTTACTTATATAGCCCATACCAGCATGGTTATCTTTGGTATTAGGCCAATTGACATAATGTATGAAGATGTTTGACATTATTTATTTTTTATATAAATGCGAAATTGACTAATTTGAATTGATATCACTTTGCTGATCTAATTGAATAGAACCATGGCATTGGGAGCAATTTGTTACTTAGCCACCAAACCGCAATGAAAGTTATAAAAGATATGATGGCTGTAACTTGTACAGCACCAATAGTCCCGTTATAGTTGATAAATAAATAACTTAAGCCCACATGTAGCAACCCAATAGAAAAAGTAACATAACTAAGGTAAATTGTTTTTTGGGTATAAAAAATGTAGTTCACCAACATGGAGTACATTCCATAAAAGGCAAAACCAAAAGCAAACCAAGTAATATATTCTTGGGATTCAATAAATTCCTTGCCCAAAAAAATATCCACAATATAAGGACCGGTTAAACTAAGGCCGGAAGCTAATAATAGCAAACCAAGAAAATATAGGTAGCCATATTTTACCAGTACTTTTTTTTGTGGTAAGCTTATGTCTTTTAATTTTTCAAATAAAAATGGGGCATATGCTCTGTCAAACGCCGTAGTCAGTACCATAATTACTGAGGCAATTTGAAAACCAACGGTATAAAGTCCTGTGGCGGTTGTGGAAACTAACATGGTCAAAAATACCCTATCAATCCCTGTTCTTACCCAAGTACTTAAGGCATGTGGTAATAATGGAACACCAAATTTTAAAGCATCCTTAATATAAGGTTTATTCAATTTTAACTTTACATAATTGCGCTTAACCAATAGCGAAAAACTTAAAAAGCCGAACAAAATGGCTGCCGCCGACGCGGCAATTAGCCGGCCTTCCCATCCCATTCCAAACCCAACAATCAAAACTAGGGAAAGTGTTAAATTAAATATAGTCTGTGTAATTTGATAAATGCCTAATGAAATTGGTTTATGCTCCGATTGCCAAAGAATAAGGTTTATAGTGGTAAAAAGTGTAAGACAAGTAACAAAAACCCCTATAATTAACCATTCCGTTGGTAATTCTAAGATGTTAGAAATATAAGATTGAAATATTAAAATAGTCACTAATACCAAACTAGTGGTAATTGCTACTAGTAGTAATACATTGGCGATATAGACCTTTAATTCTTCTTTGGTTATTTTAAAAAATTTAACACTAATGGCGCCATGCATTTCCAAGGAGATAAATACTCCCAATATGGAAGTAAATACGGTAAACATGGAAATTATTCCATAATCTGATGGTGTTAAATAACGGGTTAGTACAGGCAAAAGCACAAAAGGGACCAAATTATTTAAAATATCGGATACCGTATATATACTTGCATTTTTAAAAAACCTACTTTTTATTAGTTTAATCATTAATGTATATTGTCATTTTTTCACCAGTGTTTATTTGTCCAAATAGTATTTCATTTTTGAAGCAAAATTACTGGGCGCAATTAACCTTTATATTTCTATAGTTATATTTATGTTGTTTCATTTTTGTAAATCAAAAAATAATAATCGGCTAACCATTATTATTTAGTAAGTGTTTTGATAATTTTCGCAGGATTACCGCCGACCAATACATTTTCGGGGACGTTTTTAGTAACCACTGAATGGGCCGCAACAATTGAATTTTTCCCTATACAAACACCTTTTAATACTAACGAATTCATTCCAATCCAAACATTGTCTTCTATAATAATAGGGTTACTTTTAGGTGCTTTTCTTCTTTCGTTTATATCGATTGATATTCTATGGGAATCATTATCCACTATTTTGGTTCCTGGCCCGAACATGCAATGTGAACCGATAGTTACTTTGGTGTTGCAGTGAATAATTGTGCCATTCAAATTGCAGTTATCCCCAATAACTATTAAAGATTCCTTAAAGTATGTTAGTAATCCGGTTTTGTATATGTCGCCATCTGGATAGGAATTAAGGGATACTTTGTTGCCCAATCTTATATTTCCAACATTTTTTAATGCAATGCTATTGCCACGCAACTTTTCACCATAGACTACACCATGCGTTTTAAGTCTATAATGCAAAGCTAACAAGTCTAATATTTTTAACAGTCTTTTCACAATTAATAATTTTATCTGCCTAGCACTAATTATTTAATACGAATTTTGTCTATGCCATTCTTCCAGGACTATTAAGCTCCATATATACAGAGATCTGTCCCTTTTTCCGGAATGGTGTTCCTTTAAAAGTTTTGATACAAATTCATAATTCATGCCTCTATTTTCAACACTTTCCTTGGAAAGGTATGTTGAAACAAACCCTTTCAAATCATCCTTTAACCACATACCCATAGGCGGATTTAATCCTAATTTTGGCTTATTGATGATGGCATCCGGAACTTTACCACTCAATAACTTTTTCATTAGATATTTTGTCTGCCCGTTCCTAATTCGATAATCCGAGGAAATTGAAGTCATAAATTCCACGATCCTGTGGTCAATTAGCGGAACCCTTACTTCAAAACTATTGGCCATGCTCATGGCATCACCATAATACAAAAGATTATTGACCAAAAAAGTCTTTAAATCTGTAATCGAGGTTTTAATTATCAGGTCATTCGTAGGAATTGTTTTAAAGACCTCTGCAACTAGCTTTTGGAAATCTTGTTGCACCTTAAATAACTCATTTATTTCCTTAACAGAAAAATAGCCTACCCAATCCTCATACATCTCATCCAAGGGCTTGGTCAAGGAATTTACAAAAGTCTTAATTCTTCTAAACTTATGATTCCCGGAGGTGTCTTCCGAAATTATTTTAAAAAAAGGGTTCAATATTTTCCAAAAAACTCGGGGCACAAACTTAATTTTATCATATAACAGAGCAGCTTCATATCTGGGGTAGCCCCCAAAAATTTCGTCCCCACCGTCCCCAGCCAAAGCAACCGTGGCATATTTTTTTGTTTCCCTGGTAAGTTCATGGATCAATATTGCAGTTGGATTGCCAAAGGGTTCATCAAAATGGCGTACCATTTTGGGTAAAAGGTCCGCCACATTGGGATGAATTATAATTTCGTGATGGTTGGTGTTGAAATGGGCTGCCATTTTCTTGGCATCACTGGTTTCATCATATTTATCAGCTCCTGCAAACCCCAAAGTAAATGTATTTATGGGTTTTTTGGAGTTTTTAGCCATATAGTACAATATAGTTGATGAATCTATACCTCCGGATAGGAAGGAGCCCAGTTCTACGTCTGAGATCATTCTGAGTTGAACGGCATCATTCAATAAATCATCCAGTTCCTCAAGAAGATTTTCTTCTTTGGCAGTGGTTTTTAAACCGATAAAATCTATGGGGTCCCAATATTTTGTACTTTTCAATTCACCCTTTTGGTAAAAGAAATAATGTGCAGGTTCCAGTTTTTTTACTTCTTGGTAAACGGAGTTTGGAGAGGGTACATATAGATACCGTAAATACTGACCAATAGCTTCCTTGTTCAGCGTTAGTCCGTTGACCAAATCCTTTATCACCTTGATTTCCGAAGCAAATGCAAATTGTTTGCCGTTTTGGTAATAAACGAAAGGTTTGATCCCCAACCTGTCACGAGCCCCAAATAAGACATCATTTTTTATATCATAAATGGAAAAGGCAAACATGCCAATAAAATCTTCCAGGCATTTTTCCTTTTTTTCAATATAATTGTAGAGGATAACTTCTGTGTCGGAGTTTGTACGAAAGGGGTATTTGCTTTCCAAATTTCTCCGTATTTCCTTATAGTTGTACACTTCCCCATTAAACACAATAACAAAATTGCCGCAGGCAGAAACAAAAGGTTGATTTGCTTCTTGGGTGAGGTCTATAATAGAAAGTCTATTATGTCCCAGCGTAAACGATCCAAAAGAAAGTGACGATGAATTATCAGGTCCCCTATAGTCTGCAATACTTAAATAGTTTGATCCCGTCGGAGCTGCAAAATTAAAACCTATTATTCCGCACATTTTACAATTTCATTTTTTGAATGTTAAGTATACTAGGTTTGCCTCTATAAGATTTAGTCATAAATTCTTCAGATATCCATAAAGGAGCGCTTAGACTATTTATTATATTTAAATGATATACATGCAATCTACTTTTATAACCGTGCATCTGCTTTTTTTCCAAAAACACCTTTAACATCATAAACAATCGTGTTCCCATTTTTTAGAGCCTCCAAATCCAGGTTTAGAAATTGCTGGTGTGCCACGGCAAGGACAATAGCATCGAATTGGCCAACCGGCAAATTTTGAGTGGTAGTTAGTCCATATTCATGCCTAACTTCTGCAGGTTTTGCCCATGGATCATAAATGGTCAGCTCAGTGCCAAAATCCTGTAATTGTGCCACAATATCCACTACCTTCGTATTCCTTACGTCCGGACAATTCTCTTTAAAGGTAATCCCTAGAACCAATATTTTGGAACCTTTTACTTTTTTATCTGCCTTTACCAGTAATTTTATTACCTCGTTGGCCACATGTTCTCCCATGGAGTCATTTATACGTCTACCTGCTAAAATTATTTCAGGATGATAGCCCAATTCTTGCGCTTTTTGTGCCAAATAATAAGGATCTACACCAATGCAATGTCCGCCTACCAAACCTGGTCTGAAGGGCAAAAAATTCCACTTTGTCCCTGCGGCCTCCAAAACGGCCTGGGTATCCAAACCCATAAGGTTGAATATTTTGGCCAGTTCATTTACGAACGCAATGTTAATGTCCCGTTGCGAATTTTCAATTACCTTTGATGCTTCCGCAACTTTTATACTTGGTGCCAAATGTGTTCCAGCCACAATTACCGATTTGTACAGGTCGTCTACCAATGTGCCAATTTCCGGGGTAGACCCAGAAGTTACCTTTAAGATTTTTTCTACAGTATGTTCCTTATCTCCGGGATTTATTCTTTCCGGGGAATATCCCGCAAAGAAATCCTCATTAAATTTTAATCCGGAGATCTGTTCCAGAACAGGAATGCATTCTTCTTCCGTTGCTCCGGGGTATACCGTGGATTCGTAAATTACTATATCGTCCTTTTTTAAGACTTGCCCCACCGTTTTACTGGCCTGGTACAAAGGCGTTAAATTAGGGCGGTTATTTTTGTCTACCGGAGTGGGGACGGTAACAATAAATATATTGCAATCCGCTAAATCTTCCAGCTGTGAGGAACAAAATAAACCGATTCTTTTTTCAGGATATGCTCCTTCTGTTCTTCTGGTGGAAACTTCCACCATGGCATTTGCCAGTGCCCGTTTTGGAGAGGAAATAAGGACTTTTTTTAGAATTGCGTCGGAAACCTCCAAGGTGCTGTCATGCCCAGTATTTAACTGTGCTATTCTCTTTTCATTAATATCAAAGCCTACTACCGCATATTTGGTAGCAAATAGCCGGGCCAAGGGCAGACCTACGTAGCCTAAGCCTATTATTCCTATTTTAAATTCTGACATATTATATGTTCATTAATTTTTTTACATATTATTACTTTTTGTCCAAATTGAGATACGCTGATAGTTATCCTTATCATAATCTATTATATCCAAAAACATTGGAATTAACGGTTGGATAATTTTTAGCATTTAGTTAGCCAAGGAAATTATTTATCCTAGATCTAATGTTGGACCATTTTATGGGTTTGGGCTTGATCAATTTTAATTTTCCTTGCTTTCGGACCAATAACCAGGGCGAGACATAAACTAAGGGGATGAGCACTATAATAATATAGAGTTGAACGTTTATATATAGATCCCTGATCAAAAAGGCCAGTTGAATGATTAGGCTGTTCATAACCACGACAAATAAGGTGGCTTGTTTATGGGTAATGCCAAGGTCTATTAGTCTATGGTGAATATGATTCCTGTCTGCACTAAAAGGACTTCGTTTTTGGCTTATGCGAATGGCGAACACCCTTAGCGTATCCAACAAGGGATAGGATAATATGGCCATGGCCATAATGGGTGCTTTCATATTGGTGACAGGATTATCTATAATAGAGTTGTAGGATAAAAACCCAACGGCCTGAAAAGCCAATAGAAAACCTATAAACATGGATCCGGAATCTCCCATAAATATTTTGCGGTAGGGAGAGAGGTTGTATCTTAAGAACCCTAATAACGCCCCAATGAGAACAAAGGAAATAAGGACAAAGAGATACCTTTCATTTATGAAAAAAAAGGTGCCGAACGATAGGCTGGATAGCAGGGCTACGGATCCAGCCAAACCATCCAAACCATCTATTAGATTATAGGCGTTGATGATCAACAGAAATACAAAAAGGGTAAAGACCACTGAAATATAATAGGGGAGGTCCTCCAATCCAAAAATACCTTCAAAGCTAATAATCCTTAGATCGGCCATAATAATCACCATAAGGGAGGCAACTACTTGTACCATAAATTTCTTTTTAGGTGCCAAGCCAAAAAGATCGTCCTTAACTCCTAGAAACATTAGCATAATAGTTGCTGTTAAAAGAGCCAAAAGTTTTATAAGATCAGGTTGTGACAGACCAACCATTAAACCAAGAACGGCAATGGATAAGGAAAAGGCTATAAAGAGTCCAACCCCACCCAAGGTGGGCGTTTTTGATGTATGCATGCTGCGATCTCCAGGTTCATCCATAAGGTTTTTGGAACGTACCGCATAGATAATTACCGGATACATCCTATAGCACAATAGAAGAGGTATGCATACGGCAACTGTCCCTAAAAAATAGAGATTGGAAAAAAGGTCATAAAGGTATGCCATAGTTGGTGTTTAGCACATAAGGGCACTGTTCGTTAATTACTAATTGATGCAGTAATTTGTCACACTTTATAGGAGGGAATTCTAAAGGAACAAAAAGTAAAATTTAGGGTAAAAATTATTACAATTTATATTAAAAGCCTTGAGGCGCAAATCTAAGGATTTTTCTGATTTTTAACATGATTTAGCTTTATCTTGTATTGTTTTATCGATTAAATGCATTTTTTTCTCTATTAAGTGTTTCTACAATGCAACAAACAAGATAACTGTAATTTGCTCCGTACAATGTAAGAATATTATTAAAGGGTTAATATTTTAGTCCTGTAAGAATTTAAAGACCTGTCCAATGTAAAAGTAGCCTATAAATATTATGGTAGAAGTTTTTTTCCTGTTATTAATCTATATTTAAGGATAAAGGCAAGGCCTGCGAAATTTGTGAGTTCCCCCGAACACGATTTCAACAAGCCAGCCAATATGCTTTTGTAGGAAAATAATTTTACCCTATTCAACAATTCCAATTTTCAGGTTTCAAACCCATTGATCCGTTTGGTTCCACAAACCTAAATCTTAAGTTTTATATTTCCCTGCGGAAAACCGCAAGGTCATAGAATATGTAATTTTTAGCTTAACAGTAAATTAGTGGGGGGGAATGGCCAATGCGCACAAGAATAGTGCCTTATAACGGTTTTTTTTTACGATAGTGCTGTAAATACCTATTAATCATTAAGTTATGTTTCAATTAAATTAATGTGTTAAATAATAGATTGGGGCGTTTTTCTCCAGCTGGGGAGGAATTACCCGATTTGAAAATTTGATGATTGGTTGATTTGGACGGAATAGCCAGAAGGCAAAAGGCAAAAGGCAAGAATAAAGAGAAGAGAGAAGAGAGGAAAGATAAATGGGGTAATGTGTTAATGTGGAAATGTGCTAATGACGGGATAGGCAAAAGCCAGAAATGAAGAGAGAAGAGAGAAAAGAGAAATGAGGTAATGTGTTAATGTAGCAATTGTTTAATGTGGAAATGAATCAATTTGAAAATTTGGTAATGAGGGAATTCGGAAATGAAGCGATTTGGAGATTTGGATTAGAAAGGACGGGTTAAGTTCTGTCGTCAGTTCGAGTGCTTCTCAAACCAATTTTGCTCCACTTCGTTATTCAAAATCACCTGCCTGACGGCAGGTAAACTCGAAGTGACGCTGGTTAACAATGTTGAACATACAAACTATCGGCATTTGGCTAATGCCTTCTGGCTGACCAACAACTGTTTACTGAAAACTGTTCACTACCGTGTACTTCGATTTCGACTCCGCTCAATCTCCGTGATTTCATTCGGTGGCTGAGCGTAGTCGAAGCCACTGACTACTGAAAACTGTTTACTAAAAACTGCATACCGTTTACTTTCTCCATGTACTTCGATTTCGACTCCGCTCAATCTCCGTGTACTACATCCGGTGGCTGATCCTGCTTATGTCGGCAGACAGGCGTAGTCGAAGCCACTGATTACTGGAGACTGTTCACTGTAAGAAGCAGATTGCCACCCAGGCTGCCCCTTCCGTCTTCTCCTACGTCGAAGCCACCTTTTCCTAGCCATGGGAAGGAGCACCTAGTTAAGTAACTTATAACACAAATATTTAGTCTAGATTCTGTCTTTTTCCACGGAGTGACGAACTTTTGACTTTATAACTTTCAACTTTACAACTTTACAACTGCCTCACACCAGTCCATAAAAATCCACCGCATTCAGCCCCATGATGGCGGCTTGCTCAGTGGTGCTAAGGCCGGAAATGAAATTGGTGGTCAGGTCTTTTACCTGGGTGTAGGATCCGGCAACAAGGCATACGGGCCAATCGGAACCGTACATACAGCGTTCAGGGCCAAAGGCCTCAAGGACCAAGAGCATATAAGGTTGTAACTGTTCAGGGGTCCAGCTTTTGAAATCGGCCTCGGTGATCATACCCGAGATTTTACAATGTACGTTTTCGTGTTTGGCGATTTCTTTCATCATGGCCGCCCAACCATCATAAAAACCATCTTTGATATAGGGTTTGGCAATATGATCGATGACGAACTTCTGATTGGGGAATTTTTTTACCAACTCCAGAGTAGCTCCCAACTGATGGGGGAAAATAAGGATGTCATAGACGGCCCCATATTGTTCCAATTTGGAAATGCCCCTTAGGAAGTCGGGCCGCAATAAAAAATTATGGTCCGCTTCTTCTTGAACAATATGTCGGTATCCCTTTAGATTCCTGTCTTTGGCGTATTTTTCCAAATCCTGGTCCACGTCAGGACTTCTTAGGTCTACCCAGCCCACGACGCCTTTTACAAAAGCGTTGTTATGGGCGTGTTCCAAAAGGAAATCGGTTTCCGCCAAGGTCTGGTCCGCCTGTACCGCCACACATCCGTCAACGCCATTTTTTACAAATACCGGTTTTAGATCCGAGGGTAAAAAATCCCTTCGGATAACCTTCATTTGCTCGTTTATCCAGGAGTGATTTACAGGGCTGTATTTCCAGAAATGTTGGTGAGAATCTATAATCATGTTAGAAGGTTTAATGTATTATGTTATAAAGTTATAAAGTTATAAAGTTGAAAGTTGAAAGTTGAAAGTTTTCTGGGTTTGATGTTTTTTAACACTCCTTCGGAGAGGCTAGTTATAGGGAGATACCTCTTTTCCAGGGGATAAAGTCGTTCTGCTCCAATCTAACCGCAGCTGGGACAATGTTGCCACTGGCCACCTCTATAATATAGTCCAACAGTTCCTCTCCTTTGGTCTGGATGGTATCCTCCCCGGTAATGATAGTGCCCGTATTAAAATCGATAATGTCTTTCATACGCTCACTGAGGGCGTTGTTGCTGGACAGTTTTATGACCGGGGCCACTGGGTTGCCGGTAGGCGTGCCCAATCCGGTGGTAAAGGCTATAACATTACATCCTGATCCTGCCAAGCCTGTAGTGCTCTCCACATCGTTTCCTGGAGTACATAAAAGGTTTAAACCATTTTTGGTAACCCTTTCGGTATAATCCAATACATCCTGCACCAAGGAAGTTCCACCTTTCTTGGCCGCTCCGGCCGATTTCATAGCGTCTGTGATGAGTCCGTCCTTTATATTTCCTGGCGATGGATTGTTTTCAAATCCGGAGCCTATGGAAACCGCCTTGGCGGAATAGGCCCTCATAATACCGGCAAACTTTTCCGCATTTTCGGGCGCTTCACAGCGATTGATGAGTTCTTGTTCCACGCCATTGAGTTCGGGGAATTCCGAAAGCACGGTAGCGCCTCCCAAAGCCACAATAAGGTCGGAAGTATATCCTAGGGCCGGATTGGCCGAAATCCCTGAAAATCCGTCCGAACCACCACATTCAAGGCCCAATACCAATTTGCTTAAAGGAGCCGGTTTGCGTTCCACTTTGTTGGCTTCTATAAGGCCCAAAAAGGTTCTCTTTACCGCTTCCTCTATAAAATGGCGTTCACTCTTGCTTTTCTGTTGCTCCAAAACATGTAGGGGTTTGGAAAAGTTGGGGTCGCGTTTGGCAATGGCATCTGTCAAAATTTTAACCTGGGCATTCTGGCAGCCTAAACTAAGGATGGTGGCCCCGGCAACATTGGGATTGGTAATATATCCTGCCAATAGGTTGCATAGGGTGTCCGAATCCCCGCGATCACAGCCACAACCTCCGTCGTGGGTCAGGAACTTAATACCGTCCACATTTGGGAAGGTCCTGTTCTGTTTAATTTCGTCGGCCGTTTTAATAATGGGGGCGGCCATCAAGTCATCCGCACTGGCCCCTTTTTTGTATTGGGATACCAGCACTTCGGTATCTATTATATAGTCTTGTGCGGTCTCATAGCCCAAGGCATTGAGTAGGGTAGTGCGCAGTACGTTTACATTTCTGTTTTCACAGAATACCATAGGGATTACCAGCCAATGGTTGGCGGTCCCCACACTGCCGTCGGCACGATGGTATCCGTTGAAAGTGCTGTTCTTCCATTTGGAAATATCCGGTGCCGCCCAATGCGATTGTTGCTCCCCAACTTTGTAATCGGAGGAGGCATGCACCACATTGTCTATAGTAATACTTTCCCCTTGGGCAATGGGCTTAATAGCTTTTCCTATCAGGGCACCGTACATAAGGATGGGGTCGCCCACCTTGAAATCCTGAAGGGCGAATTTATGTTTGGCGGTAACATCGTTTTTGAGCGGGAAGGATTTCCCCTCAAAATCTACCACATAATCTTTTTTCATATCCTGCAAAGCTGCGAGGATATTATCTTTGGGATGTATCTGTAAAAAATTCTTTGACATATTGGGATGCTATTTTTTTAAAATTCTACGGTAGCTTTTATTACTCCTGTGGCGGGTTTTAACCAGCTATCGAAATTCTCCTTGATCTCCGAGAAATGCACGTTGTGGGTAATGAACGAATCGGTTGGGAATTGGTCCAGGATTTCGATGACCCGTTCAAAATCGGCCACCGTGGCATTCCTGCTGCACAAAAGGGTGGTCTCCTTGGCGTGTATGGCCGGATGGGTAAAGGTAAGCTCCCCTTTGGAGAGTCCTACCAAGATGTACCTTCCTCCGTGCGACATATAAGTGGGTCCCTGTTCCAGGGCTCCTTTATGGCCCGAGGCATCGAATACCGCTGTCGCCATATCGCCATTGGTAATATCTGAAATCTGTTTTACGGGGTCTTCGGTCACATTTACAATATGGTCCGCCCCGATTTTTTCCTTGGCATACTGAAGTCGGTCTTGGTTCATGTCCAGGGCAATGACCTTGGCCCCTTCAATCTGGGCCAGTTTCATGATACCGATTCCTATGGGTCCACAGCCCACGACCACAATCGTTTCCCCAGCTACTATCTGCGCCCTACGGATGGAATGGGCCGCTATCGCCAAAGGCTCTACAATGGCCATCTGTTCGTTGCTCAGATGCTTGGCGGGCAATAATATATCCACGGGAACGGTAATCTGCTCCTGCATGCCGCCGTCCGTATGAATGCCCAGAACCTGGATCTGGGTGCAGCAATTGGTCTTCCCGTTCCTGCAGGCAACACAATGGCCACAGCTCAGGTAAGGCATGATAACCACATTATCCCCGGCCGCTATGCCCTTATCGTTTTCGTCGATCTCCAGCACAGTGGTGGCCAGTTCATGGCCAAGGATCCTGGGATAGGTGAAAAAGGCCTGGTTGCCGGTATAGGCGTGAAGGTCGGTACCGCAGATGCCCACCTTGTTCACTTTTAGCAGGGCTTCCCCTTTTTTACGTACAGGGGCCTCTTTTTCTTTTAATTGAAAGTCTCCAGGTTCCTCACAAACTATATATTTCATGCGTTTACGTCTTTTGTTTTTATTGGTTTATTGTGATTATTCTCAATCATTTTATGGCAGTTGGATTATAATCCAAAAGCGAGTATCGTAATAAGGTTCAAGGGTGTAATTTAACCAAAAAGTTTTAAAAATTGTTGAAAGTACAAAGTTCAATGTTGAAAGTACAATGTTAAAAGTCGGGAAGGGTTCAATGTGTATTGGGAAGTGGGAAATTAGTATAGATTGATGAGTATTGAGTATTGAGAGAAAATAGAAAATAGAAAAGAGAAAAAAGAAAAAAGAAAAAAGAAAAGAGAAAGGAGAAAAGAGATTGCAGTGAACATAGTTATATGGGCAGTACCCTTTAGGCATCCCGATAGTTATCGGGAGCCATTAGCCATTAGCCAAAAGCCAAAAGCCAATAGGCAAAAGGCAAAAGCCAATAGGCAAAAGGCAAAAGCAATTGTTAAATGTTCAATGTTAAAAAGTTGAAAGTCCTTACGGAGATGGAGCCTGTCTGCCGACAGACAGGCGTAGTCTAGAACTCCTTGTTTGCAAATTAGCTAATGGCTCCCCTCTTGGAACGAAGAGGGGAATGAATTTTGCGCCAGTTGGCGTGAAAGAAAGGGGAGTTTGAAACCCTAACATACACTTATTCTATGTCTTCTGTCCATATTCCCAAGGTTCGGGCTTTCAGAACCCTCCGTCTTCGCTTATGGCGAAGCCACCTCCCTTCGTCTGAAGGGAGGAGCTTTTGTTTTTCGTCATTGCGAGTTTACCTGCCGATTGGCGGGCACAGCGCGGCAATCTGTTTATTTCAGGTTTGAGATTGCTTCGTCGCAAATGCTCCCTGTCTGCCGACAGGCAGGCTCGAAATGACGGATCTCATTCAGAACGCAATACATTCCACTCTAGAGAGAGCCTATCCCGCGTTTTCCGCGCGAGGTTAGGAGTATGTTTTGTAATTAGACTAGGGGGTGTGTTTAAAACCTTGCAACTTCTCCATTCTTCTGTGGCTTGGGCATTCAATCCCTTCCGTCTCCTCCGCCAAATGACGGAGAATCCACCTTGTCCTCCCGCGGAAATCGCGGGACAGGCTTAACCAAGGGAAGGAGCTTTTGTTTTTCGTCACCCCGACAGAGAAGTAGACGCAGTGCATAAACGAGTTTTCGATACAAAATGGCTATCGCCTTTCACTTCAAGTCTACCTAGGTTTAATTTGGTGATTTTGCATAACGAAGTGGAGCAAAATAGTATCGAAGCACTCGAACTGACTGCAGTGTCTAGGCTCTAGGCTCTTGCCTCTTAACATCCCGCCTGTCCGTTCGAGCGCAGTCGAGAACTATTGGGAGAGAACTATATTCTGTTTAAAAGTTGAAAGTTGAAACAGTTAGTCATTTCGAATGAACATTAGAAACCAAGGATTTAGGGCAGCTAAACCTTAGGTTCACGAATACCCCTAAAATAAGTATGCCATGGGTTAAATCACACTAGTAGCTCAACCCAAACATGAACGGATTCAGTGAACAATACTCTTGAGCCAAAAGCCATTGGGCAATTGTAGGTTGTTAGTGAACAGTAATCAGTGAACAGTTTTCAGTTGATTAAGATTGAAAAAAAGTAAACAGTATAAACCGGCGGAGCCAAAAATCCTTAACCGCAGAATAGTGGGCGAAAGCTCCGAGAACAGGAGTCCCCATAAAGGGACGACGCGGAGTTTCGCACACGGTTTTTCGACCTCGGTGTCGAAAAAATACCTCGGTTAAGGCGCCTTTTCTTTTGTTTCGTTTTCTTTGGGCGAGCAAAGAAAATGAAATACCCCGTCACTTCAAGTCTACCTACCTTCAGTTTGGTGGTTTGGAATAACAAAGTGGAGCAAAATAGTATCGAGAAGCACTCGAACTAACTGTAGTGTCTAGTTTCTAGGCTCTAGCGTCTAGAATCTTAAATATATGTGACTGACCTAAATCATTTCAATAAACCTACCTCCGCATTACCTTCGAAAAAATAGCGTTTTGGGCTATTTGGAACGCTTTAAATATAAAATTGATTATGATGAAAATAAAAATACTATTGATGATTTTGGTTGTCATGGGGTGGAACTGTAAGGAAAATCCAAAACAGACGGAACAAAAAATTGAAGCAGTAAAAGAGGTGATCCAAACCACGACCGTTATACCGGACAGTATAGAGGAGATTGCCACCTTTGTAGCGCCCATTTTGGCCGGTACTACCAACATTCTTGGCCTAATAATTTTTAAAGAACTGAATACCAGCGGTAAGGTTTCTACCATAGAAATGGCTAGGGCGGGGGATCTTTATAATAAATTGGAATCGCGTGGGCAAGCCACTTCACTGCCTATATTTGAAATAAGGGATACGGACCTGGTTGTCCTACCAATTCAGGGTGTTGGTTTTGGTGGTGCCATCTGGGCAAAAGTTCTTTTGGATAAAAAAAAGCTGGAAATAAAAAAGATAGCCTTCGAACACAAAGCAGAATCGGAAGGTTATGGTGCGGCAGTTAGCGAAAAAACATTTGAAGATCAGTTCTTAGGCGTGAAAATCAAGCTGGACAAAGACACCTTTACATTGCAAAAAGCCGGTGACGCTGTACATTTTATTGACGGTATTTCCGGTGCAACCATGACAAGTAAGGGAGCCGTTACCATGGTGAATGAGGGTTTGCGAAAATATAGCAGCTATTTGACGGGGAATTGAGCGGTTAGTGGGCAGTGATCAGTGGCTGAAACAATGAACAGTTAACAATTAGCAATAAACAATTTTAATGTTCAAGGTCTTTACGGAGATTGAGCCTGCCTATCGGCAGACAGGGGTAGTCTAGAACTCCTTGATTGCAAATTAGCTAATGGCTCCCCTCTTGGAACGAAGAGGGGAATGAATTTTGCGCCAGTTGGCGTGAAAGAAAGGGAAGATTGAAACCCTAACATA
>NZ_JACLHY010000037.1 GCF_014397245.1 Arenibacter arenosicollis
TTAGGTATGATACTTTAACTCCAAATATTGTTATTTATTCTGTTTAATCGACAATAAATCCGTGTTTTTTCGTTGAAATGGTGGACTTTCCAACTACAGCTTATCCTGAACTCCAGTTTATTTATCACGACCTCTGTGCTCGTTTTCCGGTAAGCCGGCACATTTTTATATTGGCTTATCAGGGCCTGGATACAATGATGAAATCAGGTTGATGGGGGCCATTTGTACCGAATTTGTGGAAACGTCGATTGTAAATGTTTTGGGTCAAGGAGTGGACGATATTCAATGGCCAGTAATACTCGATTTGAAAAAGAATATATATTATCATTCCCACGATGCCCATTTACAAGGTTATTCTGCAACCATGGGGTGGAAGGAAATACTAAGGTTCAAAACAAAGGATTAAGGTCACAAATCCAGTTGCCATAAATATCCTTGATTCATTTTCCATATTGTCTAAATTTTCAGAATTTATATATTTATATGATAAAATGTTGGTTTATAACCAATAATTTATCGTTTCCAGATTTCTGTAATTCAAGGTATATGAAAAGAAAATTAATAGCTATAGGACTAATTATGTGTTGGTTCGCGCTAATTGGCCAATTTGTTTTATTAATATTAAATAGACAAGCGGGGATTCCCGAAACCATTATTCGTTTTTTTAGTTTTTTTACTATTTTGACCAATATAATGGTAGCGCTATATTTTACAATGTCCTATATCAATTCGAAAAAGAATCCCCTTAACCTTTTTATATCCGATGGAGCCTTGACGGCTTTAACCACGTTTATATTAATTGTGGGTTTGGTCTATCAGGTTAGTTTGCGACATATATGGAATCCTACAGGCTTACAATTTGTGGTGGATGAATTACTGCATACGGTTATCCCTATTTACCTTTTAATATATTGGTTCCGTTATTCCAATAAAAATGACCTAGAAACAAAATCAGTCCTGTACTGGTTACTCTATCCAATGGTATATATTACGTTCATTTTTTCAAGGGGATATATTTCCGGGTATTATCCTTATCCTTTTCTTAATATCCCTGAAATAGGTATTCAAAGTGCTTTATTTAATATTGGCATAATTTTGGGGGTATCCATATTGATAATGATATCACTCATCATCACCGGTAATTTTCGAAAAAATTTGATCAAAAAGTAAATAGATGAAAAAGAATTACATTTTAATTTCAACCTTTTTAGTTATGGTTATTGGTTCATGTACAAGTACCAAAAACGCCAGCAACAATGACCTTTACAATTCATTATGGGAATTGGAGTATATTTCCGGAACACGGATTGCCTTTAATGGTCTGTATCCTGACAGGAAACCGGTAATCTCATTTAACAAGGCCACAGGAAAGATTACTGGAAATAACAGCTGTAACGGTTACAGTGCCGATTTCACAATAAAAGGAGATAACATTGACATAGGTGAACCAGGGCCTACCACCATGATGTTCTGTGGTGATGGTGAGCAACAATTTTTGAAAATGATGAAGAACATAAATACCATTGGTATGGATAGGGAGGGCAAGCTTTATTTAATGATTGGGGAAATACCAATGATGAGATTTAAGAAAATAACACAATAGACCTTTAATTATATATTCCAGCATTTGACAGCTAAAAATACTTTCTGAAATGTGTACCAATTTGAATATGATAAAGACAGCTTTAATATATTTAATATTTATGATCACAGTTTCCTGTAAGATGGAATCCAAATCAGAGATCGATCGATCTGGTGAAGATGTAAATTCTACTATATTGGAGAAGGCCCCTTCGACAGAATTAAGTATTGGATGCTATGGGTATAACGACAATGGGAATCTAGTAGTAATGGATATTACAGAAATTGAAGATAGTATAAAGGCGAATCTGGATATTTCCTACAATGAAAAAGACGCCAATCATGGCACATTTTCAGGTAAATTAAAAGGTAATAAACTCATAGGGACCTACACCTTTATTTCCGAGGGGGTGGTTAGCGAGAGAAAAATGGCATTCCTACATAAGGATGGGCAGCTGATAGAGGGGTTTGGAGAACTTAACGAAACAGGCACTGATTATATAAATATCGATAATATCCAATATACCTCCAAAATGCCTTTATCCAAAATGGATTGCAAAAATTAAAGAGATTGAACAGGAACAGGACTTCCCTAATCTTTCGAGCTTTACAATAATCTTTTTAAGCCCCCCAATTACATCTTCCTGTCAATTTTTTAATGCAGCAGTTTTCCATACTAAAAATATGAGTAATATTGTATATGTTCGATTTTCGTCTAAAAGTATTTTATACGGTTGCTAGAAGGCTCAATTTTACTAAGGCCGCAGAAGAATTATTGATATCCCAGCCTGCAGTCACCAAACATATAAAGGAGCTGGAAAGCCAATTTAATCTTGCACTTTTCGATCGAAGGGGAAACAAGGTTGTTCTTTCTCCTGCTGGAGAAGTACTTCTGAAACATACCGAAAACATACAAGAGATCTACCGGCAAATAGAATTTGACCTAAACCAGTTCAATGAGGCATTTAAAGGTGTTCTTCATGTGGGTTCCAGCACTTCAATTACCCAGTACATATTACCGCCACTACTGGCACGGTTCCACAGCATCCATCAAGATGTGAAAGTAGAGCTGCTCAGTGGTAATTCGGAACAAATAGAGCTGGCCCTGCTGAACAAGAGTATAGAACTTGGCGTTGTTGAGGGCAAGTCCAAAAGACGTGAAATCCACTATACCCCATTTCTAAAGGATGAGATCGTCCTAGTATGCGGCAGTAAAAATCCATTGGCTTCGAAAGAGGAGATAAGACCGGAAAACCTGAAAAACATTCCCCTACTTTTAAGGGAACCTGGATCAGGGACCTTGGAAGTCATTGCCGATGCCCTAAAGCAAAAAGGAATCCGACTTGCCGACCTAAAAGTAGAAATGCAATTGGGCAGTACGGAAGCAATTAAATCCTACCTACAACACTCGGATTGTATGGCATTCGTTTCATTACACGCCATCATTAAGGAGCTTAAAAGTGGTGTCCTAAAGATCATAGAGATTAAAAAGCTACCTATCCACAGGCAATTCTACTTTATAACTCCCCAAGGTCCAGAAGGAGGGTTATCCTCATTGTTGATACAATTTTTAAGTCGAAACCATAATTTTTAATTATTAGTAGTTATTGTATTGAATAATAATATACCCTCTATTTTCCAACACTGTATTCTTTATTTAAATTAACTTCTCACTGTATCCTTCCCAAGCTTCATAACCTTAGGTTATCGTAAATTAATATTTGCAATTGGCGATTGATCATAAACCCCTGTAAATTTGTTTTGGAAAGGCAGCAATAATATTGGCAAGCCGCCTTGATGTATAACTTTAAAAATATATGATATGAGTTTGAGAATTGGCGACGATGCACCGAATTTTAAGGCGCAGACCACAGAGGGTGATATAGATTTTCACCAATGGCTGGGCAATAGTTGGGGGATACTATATTCACACCCGGCTGACTACACCCCTGTGTGCACCACGGAACTTGGTAGGACCGCACAGTTGAAAGAAGATTTTGCAAATAGAAAAACCAAGGTGCTTGCAGTGAGTGTTGATGACCTGGACACGCACTTTGGCTGGGTAAAGGACATCAACGAAACCCAAAACTGCAACGTGGATTTCCCTATTATAGCTGATACAGACAAAAATGTAGCTACCCTTTATAATATGATCCACCCCAATGCCTCTACCTCTGCCACTGTAAGATCTGTTTATTTTATTAGTCCGGACAAGAAGGTACAGGCAATTATAACCTATCCTGCCTCGACGGGGAGAAACTTTGCTGAGATTCTTCGAGTAGTAGACTCTTTAAAACTTACAGCAGAACATAATGTCGCCACCCCAGTGGATTGGGAAGTTGGACAGGATGTAATTATTCCACCTGGAGTGAAGCAAGAGGATGTCGAAACCAAATATCCTAAAGGTCATCGTATTGTTAAACCCTACTTGCGATATACTCCCCAGCCCAACAAATAATTATAATTTATCTAATAGCATGGAATTAAAAAAGGGATTGGGTAGGGGACCGTTCAACGATGATCAAGCAGGCAAACTCAAGATAGCTTTGTCCGGACTTGATTCTGGACAACTTCAATGGCTCAGTGGTTATTTTGAAGGACTTATCCAAACATCATTGAATAAAACCACTGTGGAAAGTCTTCCTTTAGGTTCGGACCCAAACGTTGATGGTAAGCTTAAAGCCGAAAAAGTGCATATCCTTTTCGGGAGCCATACTGGCAACAGTGAAAGCTTGGCCAAGGATCTCCATGCACGTGCAAAGGATATGGGAATTGATGCTGTGATTTCCGATATGGCTTCCTTCAAAACAAGGGAACTTAAGGGCATCAAAAAATTGGCAGTAATCGTGAGCACCCATGGATTGGGCGAACCCCCGGTACAGGCTGAGGACTTCTACAATTACCTTCACAGCAAAAAGGCACCGAACCTGGCCCATGTACAATTTTCGGTTTTGGCCCTAGGTGACAGCAGTTATCTAGACTTTTGCCAGACAGGTAAGGATTTCGAGGCCGTACTCGAAAAATTGGGCGCTCAGAAAATTGTTCCTCGCCAAGATTGCGATGTGGATTATGCAGATGAAGCGGAGACTTGGCAAAAGAAGTTTCTAACCGCTATAATTCAGACCAATGGCCAGAATATCGCCCTCCAAGTGCAGGATCTTCCCAATAACCAGGTCAATGGCCCCCAATATTCCAGAAAAAATCTTTTTGAAGCCACCATTCTTGAAAAAATTAACCTAAATGGAAAAGGATCCTCTAAGGAAACCATCCACCTGGAATTAGATCTGGAAGGGTCTGGAATAAAATATGAGCCAGGCGATGCATTGGGGGTTTATGGTGCCAATTCCCCTAAACTAGTTCAGTCAGTGTTGGAATCCATAAATTCATCAGGTAAGGAGGAAGTGGAAACCCATGAAGGTAACAAAACCCTATATGATGCACTAGTGTATAACTATGAACTTACCCCACTATCAAAAACCACGCTTTCCGGATATGCAGAATTAACTGGGGATGAAGGGCTAAAGAAAATCCTTGGAGACAAAATTGCACTTCAGGAATACCTTTCTGGACGTGACTTCTTGGATTTAATAAACGAGGTACCCTATAAATTATCTTCTAAAGAACTGATTTCTGTTTTGCGAAAAAATACAGCGCGAATGTATTCCATTGCTTCGGCACAGGAAGTGGTGGAGGATGAAGTACATCTATTGGTTTCGGTTGTCCGTTATAACGCATTTGGCAGAAATAAGGATGGCCATTGTTCATCCACCCTGGCAGATAGGCTTGAGATTGGAGATAAGGTAAAGATATTTGTGGATAAAAATACACGTTTCAAACTACCCAAAAATCCTGAGGCACCAATTATAATGGTCGGTCCCGGAACTGGGGTAGCACCATTCAGGGCGTTTATGCAACAGCGGGAAGTATTGGAAAGAAAAGGACCTTCCTGGCTTTTCTTTGGTGACCGGAATTTCACGACAGATTTCCTGTATCAAACAGAATGGCAACAATATATGAAGGAGGGAGTATTGACCAAGGCAGATGTTGCCTTTTCGAGGGACCAGGAAGAAAAATACTATGTACAGCACAGAATGTTGGAGAACGGCAAGGAGCTTTTTGAGTGGTTGGAAAAAGGAGCGCATTTTTACGTTTGCGGTGACGCACAAAAAATGGCCAAGGACGTGGATATTGCCTTAAAACAAATTATACAGCAACAGGGAGGAATAACTATTGAAAAGGCAGAGGAGTATGTTAAAAATCTTCAAATTGCCAATCGTTATCAAGCAGATATCTATTAAGATAGCTTCAAGTGAGCTATAATGTGAAGGAAAATGTATTTATGGAAAAACAATCGAATTACAAGGAATTATCAGAAGATGAACATATCAAGGACAAGAGTGATTTTCTAAGGGGAAGCATAAAGGACAGTCTAAAAGATCCTTTGACGGGAGCTTTATTTCCCGATGATGTCAAACTTATAAAATACCACGGTTCATATCAGCAATTCGACAGAGATCTGGAGAGCGAACGAAAGCAGAAGAAATTGGAACCTTTATACCAGTTTATGGTTCGGGTAAGAGCTGCTGGAGGGGTAACTACCCCTCAACAATGGTTGTCCCTCGATGAACTATCGGACTTACATGGAAATGGCACCATTAAATTAACTACCCGGCAGTCATTTCAGTTTCATGGGATATTAAAGCGTAATTTGAAACCCACTATTAAGGCCATCAATGAAACATTACTGAGTACCCTAGCTACTTGTGGCGATGTGAATAGGAACGTTATGTGCAATCCTAACCCTTACCAATCCCAAATCCATGAAGAAGTGTACGGACTTGCAGGAGAGTTAAGCGATTATTTTCTTCCAAAGACCACGGCGTACCATGAAATATGGTTGGACAAGGAAAAAGTGGCGGGAACTCCAGATTTTGAACCTTTGTACCAGCCCAACTACCTTCCAAGAAAGTTCAAAATAGCCATAGCCGTTCCGCCCAATAATGATATTGATGTTTTTGCGAATGACCTAGGACTTATTGCCATTGAGCAAAACAACAAAGTATTGGGATTTAATATTTGTGTAGGAGGTGGATTAGGCAGTACGTTCGGAGTTCAGGAAACTTATCCTCGCCTGGCCGATGTTATAGGTTTCTCTCCAAAAGAAAAAGTGTTTGAAGTAGCTGAAACCGTTATAGCTATCCAAAGGGATTTCGGCAACCGATCTGACCGTAAGTTATCGAGATTAAAACATACCATAGACGACAGGGGACTGGAATGGTTTGTAACGGAACTTCAAAACCGATTGGGGTGGAATCTGGCCAAACCGAAATCCTATCGATTCAAATCAAACGGAGACGAATATGGTTGGGTTAAAGGAATCAATAATAAATGGTTTTATACCTTGTTTGTGGAACATGGCAGAGTAAGGGATGAAAATGATTATCAACTGAAAAAGGCCTTAAGGGAAATTGCCAAAATTCACACAGGGGATTTTCGTCTAACTGGAAACCAAAATCTCATTATTGGAAATATAGAGGAAGGCAAAAAGAAGGGCATTGAAGCCATTTTGGAATTGTATGGCGTAGGTAATCATCCTAAACTAACGGGACTGCGCAAGAGTTCCATGGCCTGTGTAGCATTGAACACATGTGGATTGGCTTTTGCCGAAGCAGAGCGTTACCTTCCTTCCTTAATAGATAAACTGGAGGTAATTATGAGAAATAATGGCCTGGAGAACGATGAAATCAATATTCGGATGACAGGTTGTCCAAATAACTGTGCGAGATCATCACTAGGGGAAATAGGTTTTGTGGGTAGGGCAATTGGTAGATACAACATGTACATGGGTGCAAGCCACAACGGTGACCGATTAAATACCCTATATAAGGAAATGTTATCCGAGGAAAATATTTTAGAGGAATTAGAGCCGATTATAGAAGCATATGCCCAGGATAGGTTAGGGGAGGAGCATTTTGGAGATTTCGTAATCAGAAAGAAAATTGTTGAACCAACAGATCGGCCATTACGGGTTATGAACTAAGAGCATTGTTTTTATGAAACCAACTCAAAAAGCACTAGGGGTGAATTTCATAGTTCCTATTATCTCCTGAGATAATATTATCTTTATTGTCGATGGACGATACGTTATTCGGACAACTACATACCGGTAAAAAAACTAAGGAATTTAGATATTCAGAGTCAACAATTTTAAATTCAAATATTAATCAATCGGGAATATATATTCTAAAAGTGGTGACAACAAACCCATGATCGGATGGATAGGTAATCATCTTTCCATTTATAGAAAAAGGCTCTGCAAAAAACACTTTATAAGATTCAGATTTAATAGCCTCTAGTCTTGCACCTTTGTAAAATATATAATCTATCCTATGATTATCGTTCCTGCCCTTGGTATGCCATGTAGTCCCAGGATGGCTAATCGGATTAGGATTCAAGGTCCGGTAGGTGTCGATCAACCCAATGTCTTCCAAGATTTTGGTGGAATACCAAGGTACCACCAGCCCATTGTGATTTTTTTTAGTCTCCTCTCCCCAATCTAAATGCGAAGGCGTGTTTAAATCACCACCAAAAATCATTGGTATAGTATTGGCTTCTGAAGCATATTTTTCAAGGTGGGGAAGTACTTTTTGAATCATTTCATATTTGGTTTCCGTCTTTTCCCATTCCAAGAGCTCTGCTGTAGTTTTTCCCAAATTTTCGGGCTCGTCCGCCCAAGGTAAATAATGGAACCAATTGGAAAAAACACGTACTTTTTGTCCTTTTATCAATATCTCTCGCCCTCCTAAATAAAACGGGAAACCGGTATCGATTCGCTCTCCGAAGGGATATTTGGAAAATATGGATAGATTAACACCCTTGTCGTCCGTAGCAGTGCCCTCGGGAGCTATCAAATGAAAATTATATCCCAAAGAATCAGCGATCATTTTACCGGAACCATAGGTCTCCACCATCAACAGTACATCTGGATTAATTTCACTTATTATCTTCACAACATTTTGGGAGCCGTTGGCAATATCGTTGCCCCCGTGCAAAATGTTCCAGGCCATGACCTTAAAGGTGGTCGGTGGTTCCTGTGTCTTACAACCAAGGATAAAAAAAATTAAACCAAAATAGTAAAGTGAATTGCTCTTCATTATTAATATGTTTCTATGTTTTGGTTATTTCTTGATTACCCATGAATTTATAGCATTATTTTTGCCTTCAAGAATTATCTTATTAAAATTTGAGGGATATCCCGATAGGTCTAGAAAGGCCCTTTGCGACTTAATTTTGACTTTTTTTAGTAATCGATATTCATCTTGGCCTCCTTGGTTAAAATTATTTGTGGAGGAAATCCAAATATTAAGATTGCCCCTCTTCTCGTAAGCATCCCAAGTAAGCTCAATTTTATTCCCTTCAAGAACACCCTTTGCATTTGCAACTGAAATAGGACCTGTTAATGGTACGCCATCAATTTCCCATAATTGTTCTTTTTTTGGATGGATGTCCATATTACGCAATATCGTCGGCAATATATCTACAACCCCTGGTTCCGCTCTTTCAAAATACGAATTTAACCCTTGTGCGCTGGTAACAATCCATGTGCTACGCTCCCTGGTACTTTGTCCACCATGTCCTTTTCCATTTTCCTTGGTTCTACCATGGTCCGTTGTAATATATATTTGCCAGTTTTCGTTATAAGTATCCTTCCTGTACTGCATGGCTTTCCTCAATTGGCCAATTTGATTGTCCATTATTTTAACAGCATTATAAAATTGATCGCTATCACCAAATTTGTGTCCCATGTCATCTGTATATTCCAAATATACCCATGAAAGGTCTGGGGCCTCTTCCTTGATATATCGGGAAGCTTCCGTTACCACATGTTCATCTATTTTATTAATATAGGAACGGTCTTCATCATGCGGGAAATTTATAGTATCGTGTTCAAAACCATCATAGTAATAATCTAGTTTAAGATTTCCGGTCTCCTTAAGGTTTTCCCCTACCAATTTGGTTCGATTGTCTTCCCATGTGGAGAACACCGCAGTTTTCAACTCGGGACGGTATTCCTTGGCATATCTAAAAACAGTCCAATAATTATAATTGGGATCTTTAATACCGTTTCCCCATACATTGTGTTTATTGGCCCAGGTACCAGTAAGTAAACTGTTGTAACCTACTGCGGATATGGTAGGTGTTTGGGAATATCCGTCTTTTTCGCCCCCTACATAGGCACGGGTATATCCACCTACCTGGGATATGATATCCAAATTGGCGGTCGGAATCTTTTCAATAACATCAGCTGGGATTCCATCTACAATTACAAAGACAACTTTTGGATTGTTTTTGTTTTGGGCAATTCCCATAAAACTGAAACAGCCTATTATTGCTAAATACTGTATTGTTTTTATCATTTTTATATTCTTATTGTATTAAATAATTACTGTTTTTGATTACCGTATTGGAATACCTTTTTGAACCAAAGGTAAATTACCTCCTATATTATATTTTTTAGTGCTTTGAATTCATTTATCAACGATAAAGATGTGATTTCCCAGGAAACCACATCTTCGAAAACAAAAACTAACTCAATCAACTTTTTATTAAGGAATGGTAATTACATTTTGGGAGGTATACCAAAAAACCCAGGAACCTCCGGATTCATAATAAACATCAATAGCTACTGTAATTTCTCCAGCGCAAATATTATAGGTCCCCGATCCATTTTGCCTAAATTCATAAACATAGCCATCATTATCAGTTCCTGCCGGGTAATTTTCAAATGTAGCCGCACCGGCCGTGCCTCCTTCCACGGTTGGAGTAAGGGTTATTCCTAGGCTGGCATTCGGAAATGCCCCGTAATCAATGAGGTTGCCCGTTAAAGTAACCATAGAATCCGTCACCGTGCCGATCACGGTTTGGTTACCTGCTGAACTCATTAAATTTGGAGAATTGAAAATACTTATAGTCTCGCTACATTCATCATCTGTAATTTTTAAGGTAACCGATTTATTGGATTGATTTACAATCCCGACACCAATATCAATCTTCGGATTGCTTACACTTTCTATTTCAATGGTCAAACTTCTTTCCTGATCACTGTTCAATAAATTGTCCACAATATTTATGAGTAATGGCTCCGATTTTATTTCCCCGGCCTTAAAGGTGACAGTTGTATTCTCTACCTTGTAATCAATGTCCTTTTGAGCATTATTTTCCGTAATCTTGACGCTGACCGTGAAATCCTCCTCCAACACACTGCCATCATATCTAAGGTAAACTGGATATGCTTCGCCATTATCTGTGGAATATGTTTCCAGCACTGTTATTTGAGTTGCTATGAAGGATACAAACTTGTATTTTTCAAAGTCGTAATGGGTTACGTCTTGCTCACAGCCTAAACTTATAAGGAAAATAAATAAAAGTATTATGGATTTTATAGTCTTCATTGGTTTATTGTTATGATTGATTTTTATGGAATTATTTACCAGCCCATTATTTGTTTCAACTGTGGGTTAAGCGCAACTTGGTGGGCAGGTATAGGGCGATAATAGTATTTGGGTTCGACAAAGTTGGGCTGATCTACCGAAGTGACCATGTTCCCCGAAGTTCCGTTGGACAAAAATAAACTTGCCCTACTATCGCCAAAGAAGCCTGCCTTGTAATAAATTAGATCAACCCCTAGGGAATTAGTTTCTTTTGGTGATGGAATATCTTCACTACTGGAAATAATACTGATGTCCACAACACCATCACCTGTCATATCATATTTGCCAAGTCCTGAAAAATATAGGCCCTGTGGGATTATTTCCAAAATCTTACCGGCATGCCATCTCATGAGATCGTCAAACCTAAAGGATTCTGCAGCAAATTCTACACGTCTTTCCCGACGTATTTCGAGAATAACCCCTTTGTTGCTACCTGAAACATTTGGAAAATTATCTTCTAAAATTGGATCTGTATTGCCATTGGCTATAGATAAATCCAAATTGGGCAAACCGGCCCGCGCCCTCAACTTATTTATGCTTATATCCAAATCGTTTTGTTCAATAGTCCCCAATTCGGCCTTTGCTTCTGCATATATTAAGAGTGCTTCGGCATACCTGTAAACGGCAACATCGACCCCTGCACTTTCCACCGTATTGTTATAACCTTTCAATTGATGGTATCCGGTGAAATTTTTGTTCAATTCCAATACATATGGATTTGTACTACCCGCGGCTATCCAACCAGGATAGACAAAAGTTTGTGAAAGACGTGGGTCCCTATTCTGAAATTCCTCTACAAAAGTGAAGGTATCCGATCCTACTTGTTCACTAAATCGGGTACCATCGGACATTAGGTAAGAGTCCATCAAGGCCTTGGAGGCACTTTGCTCATAGTTACCGAAGACCGTGCCGTTACCACTTGTTTTCTTTTTATCAACATCATAAACGTTAACGAGGATTGCCTCGGAAATTCCCGACAGATCTTCAGAATTAAACAAGGCCGAATAGTCTTTATCCGGGTTACCTGTATTATAGATTGCAAAATTTCCTGAATCCATCAATTCCTTTGCCGCATTCATAGCCATTTCAAGATATTCATTTGCAGTACCTTGTAAATTTAGTTCAGCATGATATTTCCTGAAGGTACCCTCGTATAATGCAATTCTTGCTTGTAGCATAATCGCTGACCACTTGTCTATGTTACCATATGCGACCTCTTCCTTGATATGCTGGGAAGCAAATTGAATATCGCCAATAATACTATCCACTACCAACGCTCTTGGGTCTCTTGGTTTATATAAGGATTCATCTTCGGGGTCCAAAGTTTTTGAATACCAGGGAACATCTGAATACCTTTTAACTTTATCGAAATAAAATTCTGCCCGATAATATTTTCCAAGTCCTTCAAAATGTAATTTGGCATCTGCTTCTATTTCGGCCTTTACAAAATTTTCGAGAAAAAAATTGATACTCCTTAAACGGCTCCAAGACCAGCCAGTGCTAATGTTTTCCGAACTTGGGCTACCAATGATTATATTCTTGATTTCTACCGCGCCCGTGGTTGCCATGTCATCTGTTCCCTGATCTCCTAAAAACATTCCGTACCCCGGAAGGGAGTGAAGGCCATTGATATACAATTGTAGATCAGATTCCGAATTAAAGAAATTGTCCTTGGCCAATGATGACTCGGGATTGGTATCCAAAAAATCATCGTTGCAACCCGCAAGTGCCAAGAAAAAGACTAATATTAATTTATAACTATTTTTCATTGTATTATTTTTTTTGTTCTACCATTTAAAAAGTAAGATTCATACCAACCGATAACTTACGATGAAAGGGATATGCATATCCTCTACTACCAGTTGCTTCAGGATCTATATGCTTTTTTATGGATGACCATTCGTATATATTCTCCCCCGTTATAAAAAATCTCAATTTTGATATATGCATTTTTCTGAGTAAATCATTTGGCAAGGCATAGCCTATAGTTATATTCTTTAGCCGTAAATAAGCAGCGCTTTTTAAATATTTGGTTTGGGGAATATCCAGACCTGCTCCGTAATTGGAATCGGCCAACCAGCTTTGTAAAACGGGATATTCCGCATCGATATTGGCATCGGCCAAACCTGCATCTATATAGGATTGTGAGTGTTGGGCTCTTAAAGCGTCGTTATCGGCGGTACCTCTGTAAAAATCCAATAGATGATTGTACATATTGGCATAAGGTTGCTGATATGGACCCCAGAACAGGTAATTGGTTGGATAATAATCCCTTCGGCCAACGCCTTGTAAAAATCCACTGACGTCAAAACCCTTCCAGGCCATGTTCATATTGAAGCCTATTTGATACCTAGGGCTGGAATTCCCAATTAATTTCAGGTCTTTGGGGTCATTGGCAGATTCACCGCGTAATATCTTACCATCACCATCCTGGTCAACATATTTGGGCCATCCGGGTACAATGGATAGGGCTCCCCAAGGAACTATAGCCGATTCATCCAGATTGGCTATCTCCTCCTCGTTTTGAAAAAAGCCATCGTTTTCCAATCCCCAAATCTCACCAACTTTAGCCCCTTTTCTCCATTGGGAAAAGAGTTGTCCGTCATTATCAAATCTAGTAATCGTTGTTTCGTTGTCGGATAGAATTAATGAACTGCCAAAATCAAATGCACTTCCTCCCAAAATTAGACTGTTTTTATATCCAAGTGTAAATTCCCATCCATAGGTTTGAAGGTCTGCAACATTGGCGCTGGGTGGGTCTGTGCCCAGTACTCCAGGTAATTCCTGACTTGGTGTAAGCATCCCTATCGTATTTCTTATATAATTATCCAAAGAAAGGTTCAGGGAATTATCAAAGAAACCCAGGTCCACTCCGAAATTGGTAGTAACCACTTTTTCCCAGGTGTAGGTATTTGGGTTTATACCTAATCCAGGAGCGTAAACGGTTTTGGGGTATTCGCCATCTATTAAATACCCGGATTGTCCCGTGGACATAGTGTTGATATGCCCGTAATTACCCACATTTTGATTTCCCAAGGATCCTCTGGAAATCCTAAATTTCAAATGATTTATTACATCGCTTATTTCCTGACTAAAACCTTTGCTCGCGATCCATGCCAGCGATAACGATGGGAAAAAGCCATATCTATCTTCCTTTGGAAATCTTGAAGAACCGTCATATCTACCATTGAGTTCCAAAATATAACTTTCATTATAGATATAGTTCAATCTTCCAAAAACACCGTTCAACGCCCAGTCGGAATAGGCCCAACCAACCGTTTGCTCCCCAGTGGCCAAAGCAAGGTTTGGGAGATCTGATGAAATAAGATCATCCCTATTGGCCGAGAACCATTCATATTCATTTACCTCTTTATTGTAACCGGCTATGGCAGTAAAATTGTGTTTGTTGACTTCTTTGGTGTAGGTCGCATAAAGGTTGATAACATTGTATTTATTCTCACCCAAGGATTCATAGGCATAATCTTCACTTACCTGTTCCCTAACATCGTTGGGGCCATAACCTATTTTATATTTGGTACCATCCCAATGCCTACGATCAAAATCCTTTTTGAAAGTGTGTTCCGCAGTAAGGGTTAAGGCCTTATCAAATAAATAAAGGTTTAGCTTGTTCGTGGTTTGAATTCCTGTTTCTGTAATGGCGGTTTTACCACCATCGATCATTCGTGCTGCGGCATAGCCGGCATCCGTATTTGCCCATGTCCCATCTGGATTTTTTACAACTTCGGTGGGCCTTATATTATAAATATTTGTTATTCCATAGGTTGGCAAGTTTCTATTCGTGAAAGACAAAAAGGTATTATTTTCAAAATCCATCCACAAATAAGGCGTTATCGAGACTTTTGATCTAATTGCATTACGCTCCCATGAATCTTCCGCCAACCTATTTAATCCGTTTTCCAGAGTGTGGTTTCCGGAAACATAGTAACTTATAATCTCCTTTTTTTCGCTATTGGGGTCTACTATTTCCTTTTTCCCACTAATAGAAATATTGTGGTTTTGTGAGAAAGCAGCGCTATTAAAAAAGTACTCGTTCCAATTGGTATCACCCATATATTGCCAACGGTTGGGATTTTGGGGATCCAACCTTACATTTGGTACTGTTGGGTCATTGGAACGATCTCTGGCCCAGGCGTAAGTTTCATCGGAATAATTAACATAATCCCAAGGCGTATTATTAGTTGACGTATCCAGCAACCTCGAAAAAATGTATGGATCCGTTATGGGGTCTGGGGTGATAGTCGGTTTGCCCCATATAAAAGAGTTTGAATAGGTGATTTTACTTTGCCCTCCCTCCTTGGTGGTAACCAAAACTACCCCAAAAGCCGCTCTAGCACCGTAAATAGCAGCGGAGGAAGCGTCCTTTAATACGGAAATTGAAGCAATGTCGTTGGGATTCATACGTGTAAGATCGCCTTCCGATGAAGGTACACCGTCTATCATGATCAACGGGCTACCACCATTAATGGAGGTGAAGCCCCGAATATTGATGCTAGCCGTACCCCCAGGAGCCCCATTGGCAAAGGAAATATTTAAGTTGGCCACTGTGCCTTGTAATCCTTGGGATACATTTGCAATAGGCCTATCCTCTAATTTTTTCATGTCCACGACCGCTACTGAGCCGGAAAGATTAATTTTCTTCTGCGTTCCGTAACCCACTACAACGACTTCATTCAGGGTCTGGGAATCCGGGATCAATAAAACATTGACTGTAGATTTGCCCTTGGTCGTAACTTCCTGGGCCTCAAAACCCACATAGGAAATAATTAGAGCGGCTTCCCCGGACGGAATCTCAATACTGAAATTGCCATCAAAATCGGTAACTACTCCTGTTGATGTTCCTTTTACCAATACACTTGCTCCAGGTAACGGTTGGTTGGTCTCAGAATCCAATACTAATCCGGTAATTGCCCTGACCTGGGCAAACGAGTGCTGCCCCGTAAATAGCATAAAGACAAAACCGATCAAGATTTTAAGTAATAGCTTGCTTTTGACAAAGCAATGGCTTTTTTCTTTTTTCATAAAAACGAATTAAAAATTTAAACTATTTGGTTTTGGTTAAATCAATCGTTTATTCCCATGAAACGGAATAACGAAAAGCCAAAGTAATAAAATAAATTGATTGAATGGTCGATCAATTTAAAATTTTTGTATTATTATTGTTAAGATTATATTAACTTGTGCAGCTGATGGGAAGAAAAAGCTTAAAGAAAGAACGACAATCGGAAATTATCGAAGCCTTTTACAAGGTGGCGAAAAGGGAAGGGCTAGAGAATGTTTCTTTAGCCAAAGTGGCTACGGAAATGGATGTAAACACCAGTTTGGTATTACATTATTTCAAATCCAAGGAGGAACTTCTGTTTGGGTTGATAAATTTTATTTTGGAGCGCTACAAAAAGCTTTATACTTCTGAATATAATAAAGAAAGAAAGGGTTCCCGGTTGGTAAGCATTATAAATAATTTGTTTTCCAGAGAATGGAACGAACTTGTAGATGACGGGGTTTTCTATAGTTGTTTCGCCTTAATTTTTAGGGATGAAAAAATAAAATTAGCATATAAGGAACTGCACGATTATTTAAGGTTATTGCTGGCAGAAGTTATAGAAGAGGCCAAAAATAATGGAGAGGTGAACATTGGTAATCCGAAAGAAACAGCTGATTTAATATTTGTAATTGTTGAAGGGGCTTACTACTATCTTTCCCTATTTGACCCCAAGGATGAGGAAACAAGAAAATTGGAACGGTATAAACAGGCCGCCTTTGATATCTTACATATTGGAACAACCATCAAATCCTAAAATTAACCCTTTTTCCTCTTGATAATTTTGATAGTGGCATAAATACCGATAAACATCCATATCAGGTTGGTAAAAAGATTAGGCCTATCTTTTGTGTCAAATGCACAAATAACCAAACACAGGCCCCCTGCCACATTCATTAATTGATAAAGAATACTTTGAGCATTCAGTCTATTAGTGCTCAATAGGAAGTATGAAATAATAAATAGAGCAGATCCGGTCCACCCAATAATTTCAAATATATTCAAATAGCTTATTTTTAGAGTGGTAAGATACTTCGAATTTTAATAATCTTACTTTTCCAAATCCCAAATTAATTATGTATTACGATTCATATCTTAATTAAAATAAAAAAACACTACATTTTTAAAATCCATTTGTGCGTCCTAGGTTTCGCTCACTTAGAACTAAATTAATAAGATACACAAAAGGAGAAATTTACATTAAACTTTCAGAATAAAACAGAAATTATCAAAAAGTCAATATGTAAATTTAGATGTTTTGAAGATAACGGTTTTTGAATAGTTCAACGCCATTTTTTTATATGAAACCCACTTAGAAAGAACAAGCTCATTGGCCTCATCCCATACATGGTTGGTAAAGCTTTTCAAATATTTGGCCATAATCTCCTTCTCTGTACTTAAAGTTAATAAAAAGGAAGGCTCACATTAGGCTCACTATTTTTTTGATATCAAATTTTATCGAAATGCAATCCAATAACTGTAAATAAATATATTATGATGCCATTAGCACTGATTTGTAGTGTGTGATTGAAGTCTTATATGTACAATTCTTATAGGCACTCTCAATAGAAACTTAACTACCTAAACTTACCTTCTTGAAACTTTTAGTATAGCTAATAATTTTAAATTTTTATCGTACATTTATCAACACAAAAGCACGGGGTGCCTGGTTAAAGCCAAGCTGAGATAATACCCGAAACCTGATTTGGATAATGCCAACGTAGGGATGCAAACTAAAATATTCCATTTTAGGCTCCATTCCTTGGTACTCCAGAGAATGGAGTTTTTGTTTTAAAACATATAAAATGGAAATACAAAAGACAACTTCAGAACTTATTCCTCAGGAAGACCAAAATTGGCAAAACAGACCAGAATGGTTTTTTAACAGAGAACATACCGATACCTACGAACAATGGTATGAAGGCAGATACAAGCGAGCCGAAATATGGCAGAAAAAAGTGATGGAACAATTAGTGTCAAAAGACAAACGTGTTAAAACATTATTGGAATTTGGCTGTGGCACAACGCGTTTTACCCGCTGGTGGAAAGAGATAGGCATAGAGGCAACTGGTGGTGATATATCACCACTTATGCTTTCCCAGGCGGTACACTTATTTGACGGCGACCTTGTTATGGCCGACTCTCATCATATGCCTTTTAAAGACCACACCTTTGATTCCCTTGCATTTATTACCACATTTGAATATTACAAGGACCCTGTGCAAGTAATTCGTGAGGCTGCACGTGTTGGGAAATATGGAATTGCAATGGGAATGATGAACAGAAATTCGACCAAGGTGGTGAGAAGAAGGATACAAGAAGTATTTGGCATGAATCCTTTCTATTTGACCGCTACCTTCTATACGCCGGAAAAACTTACCAAAATTATAGAAGAGGCTCTTCAAGGACGCGATTACTCCATTGAATGGACATGTACGGGCCTACCTAAATGGTTTCCGTTTCAACAATGGAGTCTACCTTTCGGGGATTTTTTCGGATTGTACATCAAACTAAACGACGTAAAATAAATGAGCGAGAAACTTGGGAAAATAGACCCACATGTATTTGAGCAGTTTATCAATAATAAATGTGGTCTGAATAGGGAGGAAGTAAGCATTGGTCCTGAATTTGGTGTTGATGTCTCCATTGTAGATTTGCCCGGAACAATGGCCATGGCCATGACCAGTGACCCGCTGACCCTGCTTCCAAGCATGGGTTTGGAAGAGTCCGCTTGGCTATCCGTTCAATTGATGGCAAATGACATGGCAACAACGGGATATGCCCCCATGTATGGGCAGTTTGTTCTAAATCTACCGAGTACTTTTTCGAAATCCGATTTTCAAATATATTGGGATTATATTCACCGCTTTTGTTCCAAAATCGGAATTGCCATTACGGGTGGGCATACTGGTTTTATCGAAGGACAAAATTCGACCATAGCAGGGGGTGGTACATTTATTAGTATTGCTCCTAAAAATAACATGTTGGTTTCTAAATATGCTAAGCCGGGCGATGTGGTCCTTGTGACCAAATCATGTGCTATTTCTTCGACTGCAATACTTGCCATGTGCTTTCCTGAAACGGTCAAGAACAAACTGGGTCCTGAAGTGCAACAACTGGCATGCGCCACTTTTTATCAAACATCTTCCCTTGAGGACGCTCTGGCCGCAGTAGGACAAAACCGCGAACATAACGATGTAACCGCCATGCACGATGTTACGGAGGGAGGGGTTTTGGGGGCAATATATGAATTGGCAATTGCCTCCGACAATGGAGCTTTTATATATAATGACAAACTACCCATTGGCAATCTACAAAATGAAGTTTGTCACTTGTTTTCGTTAGATCCCCGTTACTGTATTGGTGCTGGTTCCATGATCATCGCCTGTAAAAAAGGAAGTGCAAAAAAAGTTATCAATCGCCTGGCCAAGGAAAATATCTTCTGCTCAAAAGTGGGTGAAATAGTCCATAAGCACGAAGGTGTAAAACTCATTACAAATGATATAGCAAATGACTTATTGTACAATGAGAACGACCCATACTGGGCGGCATTTTTTAAAGCATTCAATTCGGGATGGAAATAATTGGGAGTGAAAAAAGAACCATGGGTTCCGGTATCTATTTGATTATCGACCCTTCGATGGACGAATCAATTCTATTGAATAAATTAAAATTATGTCTAAGAGAAAAACTCGCTGCTGTTCAGATTTGGGATAATTTTAAAGATGACCAAAACATAATTGAACTGATCAATAAGATTTGCGAACAATGCCATGCTAAAAATGTTCCAATATTGGTAAACAATAGATGGGAACTGCTCAATAGTTCCTTATTGGATGGAGTGCATTTTGACGTAATCCCAGAGAATTATACACAAATAAAAGGAAGCGTTATCCAACCTTTTATAAGCGGACTTACGTGCAACAATGATCTAACCCACGTGGAATGGGCAAGTAGGAACAAACTCGACTATATCTCATTCTGTTCCATATTCCCTTCACAAACGGCCAACAGTTGTGAAATTGTAAATTTTAGTACCATCCATGATACCACAAGAAACTATGGATTACCCATCTATTTATCTGGTGGAATAAAACCGGAAAACATCCATCAACTAGATGAACTTAAATATACAGGAATTGCCGTGGTATCAGGTGTTATGAGTACAAACAAACCCAATGAATCCATTAGAAAATATTTAGAAAAATTAAATAAAAAATGAAAATAGAAACTATCCATAAACTTTGCTGTCCATTTGACAAAGCGGACATTAGTCTAACAGAAATCACAAAAGATGTAAATGATAATATATTGGAAGGCTTTTTTGTCTGCTCATCCTGTAATCGATTATACCCGATAGTAAAAGGAATACCGATTATGAGCCCGGACGAATTTCGTGAGTTTAAACTTGAACGACCATTGGTCGAAAAATGGCAAAAACATTTGAAAGGTAAGACATTTGAAAATTTTCGCCTTACCGAGCCTCTACCAATAGAAAACTAGATTAGAATTATCCCTGATCAAACAATGATGTAAAAGTTTTCCTTCTACAAAATGAACAAATAATTAAAATGACATAAAAAAATATCGGGGGTATGCCCCCCGATATTTTATACTACACATTAGGCCCTACAATTTAAACATTATAAAGCGCCTCGGCCAATTCCGTTTTTTTGTGTCTGCTCAGTGGCACCATTGTGCCAGCTACTTCAACTTTTTTACTGTTGAACTTTTCAACTTTTTCCAAATTAACTATATAGGATTTATGAATCCTTAGAAATTTCTCCTTCGGTAACTTTTGTTCAAAAGATTTCATGGTGGAAAGGATAACGACATTGCCTTCAGTCGTTACCAATTTAATGTAATCGCCCAGAGCTTCGACCCAATTAATGTCGTTAAGAACAACTTTTCGCTGTCTAAGGTTGCTTTTAACGAAGATATACTCCTCATCTTCATCCAATTTATTAATCTGCTCATATTTGGCCACGGCCCTTTTTACGGAGGCATCAAATCGAGCTAGGGAAATGGGCTTATAAAGATAATCGGTTACGTTGTAATCGAAAGCCTTGAGTGCATAATCCGGATTACCGGTAATCAAAATTACCTGTGGTGGGTTGTCCAAAGATTCCAAAAGATCAAAACCACTGATGATGGGCATTTCCACATCGAGGAAAATAAGATCGATTTCATTGTTTTTTAGACCATTTTTTGCTTCAATGGCATTACTGTATTCGGCTACCATTGCCAAGTTCGGATGATTGTTCACTAATCGGGATACTGCAGTTCGCTGCAAGAACGAATCGTCCACTATTATACATCTCAATTTCATCATGGGGGATACATTGATTTAACTAAGGGTCAAGGTACTATATTGGCATTCCTTGCCATAATAAATGATGTAAACGGTGCATTAAATGTTGTGTAAAATAAAATATTCGTGGTTTAAGAATTTGGTGAAGTAGTATATGTTCATTTATTCTTAGTAATTCATTCCATGAAATGAAAACCTAAAAATTGAAGTGGTATTACTTAAAGTTTTAATTATGCTAACTTTGACAATAGCTGTACCAAATAAAATGCAAAAACTTTTCGAGCACATAAATAAATACACTGCAATTGACAAAAATGAGTTTCTAGAAATTGCCAAGTATTTTGAAACGAAAACAGTCAAAAAAAAAGAACATCTTTACAAAGCGGGAAACAACCAGCTTGATCACTATTTTGTTTTAAATGGTTGTGTTCAATTGTACGTTATAAATGAAGATGGTACGGAACAAACTTTACAATTTGCTATAGAAAATTGGTGGATTACCGATTATTTGGCATATCACAACAACGGTACCTCCGAGTGTTATATTCAAGCGGTTAGGGCCTCAACACTACTTCACATAAGTCATACAAGGGAAGAAGAACTATTGCAGCGATTCCCTAAAATGGAAACTTATTTCAGAAATATTTATCAAACAGCTTACGGTGCCTCCTTGAACCGCATAAATTACATGTTCAGCTATTCAAAAGAGGAAATATATTTTAGATTTAAAGAAGCCTTTCCCGGTTTTGTCAATAGTGTTCCCCAATATTTGGTGGCCAGCTTTTTGGGGCTTTCGGCAGAATATATAAGTAAATTGAAAAGAAAAAATAATTCTTGAACCAGTTCAAGATTAATCTAAGGGAAAAGCGGGATCTTTGCCTTATTAATTTAGAACAATGAGAAAGACAGTTGTAATTGTGGGTGGAGGCTTTGCAGGTCTAGAGTTGATTAAAAGAATTGGTAATTCCTCAAAGTACGATGTCATACTAGTGGATGCAAACAATTATAATTTCTTTCCTCCTTTAATATATCAGGTCTCAACGGGGTTTATGGAACCTTCTGCCATTAGTTACCCATTTAGAAAAATACTGAGAAACTTAAAAAACACGCGGTTTCGGCTAGGAAGTTTAATCAAAGTTGTTCCCAGTGAAAACAAAATTATACTGAGCAATGGTGAATTGTCCTACGATATATTGGTGATGGCCACAGGTACTGAAAGCAGTTTTTTCGGCAACGAAAATATTGAAAAGAATAGTTTACCAATGAAGACCATTAGTGATGCCCTAACCCTGCGAAACACAATTCTTACACGGCTGGACAGAGCTACGAGGTACCATGACCAAGAACAGCGAAAACGGTTACTGACCTTTGTAATCGCTGGTGCAGGACCAACAGGAGTAGAACTTTCAGGTATTCTTTCGGAAATGAAAAATTCCATTTTGAAAAAAGATTATCCCGAATTGGATGAAAATGATTTAGGAAAAATATATCTAATTGACGGGCAGAAGACGGTCTTGAACACTATGTCCAAAAAATCTCAAGATTATACTTACGATAAACTAAAAAAATTAGGCGTAGAAATCAAACTTAACTGTTTGGTGCAAGATTTTAAGGACGATGTAGTTCTCCTATCCGATGGCAGTAAAATTGAAACTAAAAATTTAATATGGGCAGCAGGTGTAACAGCTAGGGCCTTTGACGGTTTTTCATCGGATAGCTTTGGAAAAGGGAAAAGATTAAAAACCAACCCTTATAATTTGGTCCAAGGTTACGATAATATATACGCTTTGGGTGATTGTGCATTGGTTTCAGGGGATAATCAATACCCGGAAGGCCATCCTCAATTGGCGCAACCGGCTATACAACAAGCCAATAACCTTGCCATTAACTTGGAGAAGGTCCAAAGTCAATGGCGACCTTTTCAATACAAGAACAAAGGTTCTTTGGCAATAATAGGAAGGAATAAGGCGGTTTTTGATTTACCTAATGAAAACTATTTTATAAAAGGATTTATAGCTTGGCTAATATGGATTTTGGTACATATTATGGGTTTGGTAAATTTTAGAAATAGATTAAGCACATTGATCAATTGGATAGGATACTACATTTATAAAGATCAAAATTTTAGAATGATTATTAAACCTAATGAAAAACAATAGATTAAATAAAACCGTATGAAAAAGCATGTTGTATTTTTAATTATCCAATTGACATTCATCGGAGGCTGTAAAAATGAAGAATCAAAATTCATCGATCAATCCCAGAATATTCAGGATCAAGAAATTACTGGAGACACCTTGACCAAACACCTAAAACCGTTCCAAGCGGAATTACCCACAATCGGACTTCTTATGTACAATGGAGTGCTTCAGGGTGAGGTAATTGCAACTTCCAATGTTTTTGCTAAACCAAGTGTGGACGGTAAACAGCTTTTTAATGTGGTTTCTATTGCTGAAACCGAAAGTCCCATTTTAACAGAGGAAGGTATGCGGTTCGTTCCCGACCATACATTCGAAAACTGCCCTCCACTAACTGCTTTGTTCGTGCCCAGTGCTTACGATATGTACGCCCAAGTCCATAACGAAAAAATTGTGGCCTTCATAAAAGAGAGAAATAAAGAAACTAAATACATGGTAAGCAATTGTGCCGGAGCTCAATTAATTGGAGAATCAGGAATTGCGGAAGGCAAGAAAATCGTAACATGGATTGGTGGGGGCAAACAATTGCAAATAGACTATCCTAAATTAAAAGTACAGAACGACAGCTTGGTAACATTTGTCGAGGACGGGAAATTCAGTTCCTCAAACGGTAATTTGGCAAGTTATATTTCAGCTCTAAATCTATTGGAAAAAATGACTAGTCCAGAACATAGAAAATTTGTAGAAAGTTATCTATACCTAGATCGACTTCAAGATTGGAAGGATTAGGTATCACTTTAGAGTCAATGGAGAAAAGAATTCCCTAATCCATGATCATGCTATCCCTACATAAAAATTTTATCCACAGCTATTTTATCCAATGGTTTTTCAAAATAGCCCTTTACCAATGAATGATATTTGGCACGCTGACGGTCCTTTGAATTGGAAAATGCGGAGACGATATAAATATCGAATGGACAAATGCACCCATGAATTTTTTCCAGCTCTTCCAGAAAGTGCCATCCAGTTAGAACCGGCAGGCCTAAATCCAATATTACCTTATGAGGAATTTCCAATTTACTTTTCGAACATTCTCTTAGGCAGGTTAAAGCCTCTTGCACTGTATAGAAGGTAATTACTTTATAGCCAGGGTACGACTGACCAATCTTATACTTGATTGCAAACTGGGATACCATATCATCGTCAATAATCCATAAGGTTTCTCCTGTCATATTAGATTGCCCTTTGAATTTTGATCATCACTTTACACCCAGTCACTATGGGCTTCATTATCTTGTTAAACCCCCATTTAATAAATCCTTCCAATCTAATGTTCATATTTCATAGTTACTTTTTTTATTGGTCTTCAATTAAGTTCATCCCAATAAACAATAGCGTGTCTGTACATCACCATTAGTAAACGTGGTACTTTACACTAGATAACAAAACGATTTGCTGACGGTATGTAATCCTTTGTAAACGTATGTCACATACTCTTAGAATATATCATTTATAAAAGCAAACTTGTGTTGTAATAAATTGTATGGTGTTGAGCCCAACTTTGGGTCCCATAAAAAATAATAATCCTTATAGACAGCCTCATTGTTGTGCCTAATAAGTATTAATTCTATTCCTTCACAAAATTTCCTTCCCTATCTAGGAACAGGGTTGCAGATTCCCCACCTTCCTTACTTACTTCAAGCTTATATTTTTGATTTTTTTCATTCCAATAAGCTTTGTCGATGTTGGTTTTGGGGTAATTTTTGCCTATTGCCATATTAATTTCACCTGTCAGGTCCTCCACCTTTATTTCAGTATAACCGTCATGAGTCGTGACCACTTGTTTTGTTGTATCTCCGTTCTGGGGATTTATCTCCTGGGCCATTCCGATGACACCTCCCAGTACAAAAGTCGTTATAAACAGTACTTTTTTCATATTTAATTTAATTAAAAATTATTATAAACAGATCATAAATAGTGTGAGAGCCAAATTACATCTTGCAACAGCTTTCGCATATCTCTAAAGAAGTTTTTTTTAATCCATAAAATCCGGTACCTAAAATGGATATATAAAATTTTATCCGTCCCCAATGTTATTCTTAGATGGTTGTTATGCAGATACGTTTTTGAGCATACATTAAAATTCCATAGCTAAATATCTGCTTAATCTAAATATAGGCTCCTTATGGGTTTCCTAAAAGTAATCTTGCTTGACCCCATTTGTTTGCCATGGCAAGAGTAGACTTACTATACTAAATACAATTAAAAGTAAGGGTAGAGTGCCAATCTTACCTTTGTACATTCCAACAAAAATAATTTATTACATTAGAGCTATAAAAAATAATTAAAAGCGATATCCCAGCGTTGAAACGAATAGACTAATTAGTAAAATAAAAGTATGATAATGTTCGGCACATATTAAATAACCTGAATAAAACTGGCTGCAACAATATGTAAATTACAAAGCAACATACGTGATGCGACAAAATCATAAGTTACCCATTAAAGATAAACTAGTGGCTCATTATGAATAAACTTGAAATCAAAAATTATCTCATTGAACAAGAGTTTGCCCAAGTTGACCAAAGTGACCTTAACTATTCCAGTTACTTATGCGGAAATGGTCGAGCCTGTGATCAAGTACTTGATATGGGTGATGACGCGCAATTAAATGCTGGGAGCGAAATTTCTAAAAAATTGGATAAACATGTCCAAACCCATATAAAGAATTTGGAATTTCTAAAAAACTTGAGTTTCGAACCCACTTCAGTCATTGAACTTGGAGCAATTGTTGAAACAGACAAAATATTTATAATAATATCAACGGCCACAAAACCTTTTGAGTATGATAACAAACAGTTTGTAGGGGTTTCTATTAACGCTCCTTTATATAAGTGTTTAGAAAACAAAACTGTTGGCGAAGAATGTATCTACAATGATGTAAAATTTGTGATAAAGAACATCTATTAGGGAGAAAGGGATTGGCTAATAAACTGCCTACAACCATACTTATACCCAAAGCCAATGAAACACTACGTGTGGCCGAAACGTTGCACCCATATTTAAAAACAATTCAAAAATGAGAAATATTTTAGCAATTATCATTGTTTCTTTAATCAGTTTATCGTGTAAAAATGAGATAAAAAACAAAGAAGAAAATTTAAAAATCAACAGTAAGGATGAGGCCGAAATACTCAATACGATAAACAATGTCTATAACAATATAGTGGTGGACTCAAACAAAAAACCTGACTACAAGACTATTAAAGAACAATTTATAGAACATGCTTGTTTGGGATTTATAAGCAAAGACTCATTGACTCTTAAGAACCCGATTGACTATTTTGATAATATGGAAAGTATGTTATCGGAAAATAAAGTAGAATACTTAAAAGAATGGGAAATTCAAGGAAAAACAAGACTTTTTGGGAATATAGCTCAAAGAACTAGCTTATATGGTGTTCATTTCAATACGACTGACAGTCTTGCCGAAAAAGGAATAATTAATTTTCAGTTAGTTAAAACAAAAAATGAATGGAAAATCCTGTCAATGATATGGGAATCGGAAAAAGGTGATTTATTGGTTCCTGACAATTATTTTGAATAAAATATGAAACGCCAACACCAGCTATAATTCATTGATCCCTTAATGGTAAACCAAAAATAATTACATTTAGCTTGGCTTGACATCTACGCCTAAAATCCTACGGTTTTCCTCGCAACGGAATCTTAACCAAACACGTTGGTAGCAATACGCTGAGACTTTAATAGTAACACAATGAATGAACAAAAAATGATTTACTAAATTAGACCTATAAAAGAAATATAATAATAGCTATTTCCCATTTTTTTGTATCATAAAAAATTAAATAACCTTTGTAGATGCTCGAATCCATAGCAAACGATTTTTATCACTCATTTTATGAAAAGGAATGGCATGGAGAGGAAATCTTGATAAGAAATCTTTCTATTAAAGAAGCATATGAAGTACAGGACTTGGTGACGAAAAGAAGAATCGAAGCTGGAGAAACTCTGGCAGGATTTAAGGTAGGGTGCACTAGTAGCTCGATAAGGAGGCAGTTTGGTTTAAGTGAACCGATTAATGGAAAGCTATTTTATCCTCATACGGCAGAAAATCAAATAAATATTGATTGTAGCAATTACATCAACTGTGCTATAGAACCTGAGATGGTCTTTAAAATCGGGAAAAATCTAGAAGGGAAAAACCTGTCAGATAAGGAACTTATAAGTGCGATTGAATATATCTGCCCTGGAATTGAAATTCATGAATACAATTTTTGGATTAAGCCACCGACCATTCAAGAACTAATTTGTTCTGGAGGCATTCATACCGGACTTATCATAGGAAATCAAAGAGTGTCTCCGGATAATCTACAATTCAAAGATGAGAAATTTGCTGTTTATAAGAATAATTCCTTTTTAATGTCAGCACCTTCTTCTGAGATTATGGGAGGTCCTCTTAACTCATTACGCTGGTTGGTAAACTTTCTAACCGATAAAGGCATGTCTTTAGAAAAAGGGAACTTGGTAATACCTGGATCTCCCGTTGAACTCATAAACATTGATCAAGATGTTGAGTTGAAAGTTGTGATTGATAATGTAGGAAGTGTAACTGCAAATTTTAAGAAGTACTAATCGAAATAAACGGATTATAGAAGAGTTCTCTTTTTTTAATTGAATATCATTTGATTAAAAATAACGCTACACAATACTACCTAAAAATTCATAGCCAGCCTTCAGGATGGCAACGATTTGTATCCAGTACCGTTGGCAAATATTTCAATTCGGCGTCAAATCCGACCTAAACAACAATTATTTATCGAATTTAGAGGTGTTCTAAAAAAGGGGAAGCCTACAAGTTATCAGTGAAAAGTATAAATTTGGAAGAGTACTTGAGGATTGTGTTAAAGCATTTATGTATTTGTCAATGCTGACGACTGAATAGAAAAAGCCAGCAGGTAATAACTAAAACTCCGTGCAGACGGTACTAAACGTCCATTAGAACTGAAGGAGCCAAAATAAGAGAACCGCAATTAACTAAACAAGTCCCCAGTTTTCCTTGCTATGTGGGTTGTTAAACCTTAAGATACGTTGGTTTAAAGTGCCAGTTATTTCGCTGCAATCTGTGCCATTTAACGAAAGGAAGAAAAATTCTCCCAGCTCATAGCAAAAATTCCTAACTTGAGATAAAATAAAACGGATTCAATCCCCATAGCATTATAAGCGCAAACCGACACCGCATAGTTCAACGGCGGATTAAATCAAACTGCGCCATTGGCTTACATGATTTAATCCTATAATGTTGTGCTTCATTATAACAAACCAAAAAACCAATGATAAAATTCTTTAGAAAAATTCGCCAAAGATTGTTGACTGAAAATAAATTCAGTAAATATTTACTTTATGCGATTGGCGAAATAGTTCTTGTTGTTATTGGAATTTTGATTGCATTACAATTAAACAATTTGAATGAGGAAAGTAAGAATAGAGAATTTGAAAAGGAGATACTTGCCCAAATTCAAGAAAATATAAATAACGACAAACTTGCTTTAAAACAAATCGTAAATGACTTTAATAAAGCTATAACATCATCTGAAAAAATTTTACAATCTGAAGTATCTGATAAAACTGAAGATAGCATTAAAATATGGCTTGGCAGCATCATTATGTTTAATAGATTTCAGCCTCTTACAAATGCCTATGAGGTATTAAAATCGAAAGGACTTGACAAAATATCAAATAAAAATCTACGCTTTTTACTTGGGAAGTATTACGATGACGAAGCTTCGCAAATGGTAAAGTCAACTACCGACATTGAATTGACCTTTAATAATCATTGGTTGCCTGTTTTATTTGAAGAAATGGTTGAATTTGAATTTAAGAAATATGTAGAGCTAAAAGATTATAGCATACTACTAAGGCCTTCAAAAGCGCAGAATATTTTGAAATTAAATCGTGACAATCTTGCTTCTGGAATTAATCGAATTAAAGGTGGATTAGCGACAATTGATGAAATACAGAATTTAATAGCGAAAGAAATAAAATAACGAAAGAACAACACCGTACTCCCATGAAAAGCACTAGTCCATCCGGATAATTATCTGGACCTAAAAGTACATATTTTGTTATCCTCCAAAATATTGATTTTGGGGTGTATAATTTTGAGTGCCACCTTTCAGTACCTAGCCTGGTTTTACAGACTCAAATACCGCAGATGGAATTCGCAGTAAATCCATTACGGTTTCCCGCAACTTACTTTCAAGGAATTGTATTTCTTTATATCTATAATAAGGGATTCCAGGGAAAGCAATACTCAACAATAATTAAGGCAGGAGTATTCGGGATAGTACGCTCCTAAATTAATAACTGGGCAACAAAAAGATTTATTACATTAAACCTAAAATAGAAATACAACAACTAGTAACTATATACAGTTGTTATGTTTAATTAAAAAAATGAGTAAATATAGAAAACAACATATCGTTTCAGAAACATATTTAAAGCATTTTTCAACCAAAGCTGACGGAAATGGACTTTATGTAATTGATAGAGGAGATAAATATAGAAAGGACATTCAAAAGAAAAATTCTGGCGATAGAATATTCTGGATTCCCAATTATTCTGATACTGATTTTTTCAACGATAGAAAAACTATCGAAAAAATGTTCGGAACGGACATCGAAACTAATTACAACAACATAATTTATACAATAGCAAAGGAAAATCCTGAAATTGATTTTATAGTTAAACAACAATTAATACAATGGATATTCTATACAAAAATGAGAAGTCCAGTTTGGAAAAATCATCTTGAAAATTTCACTAACTATAATTTCTTTAAAAAAGAAGCTGAGAGTTTTATAACAAGTGCTGTAAGCATGAGATGGACAATTTATAAAAACCCTCCAAACAAATATTGGTGGACTTCAGATGATCCTGGCTATTGCCTTAACCTAAAAGATTACAATGAAACGGGAAAAATAAAAACAAACCCTATTTATGATATTAAGGGTGTAAACTCTGTATTGTTCTACCCACTATCAAAAGAATACTGTTTAAATATTCATCCATATTATCAAAATGATAAAGTAACTTTGAATCCAGAAAATACAGAAGTGACATTTAAAAACGCGGATTTATCATTTGTAGATTTCATAAACAAAGCAACTTACTTGACCCAGGATAGATTAATAATATCAACGGATTTAAATTCTTTGAGCAATCTAGTGGAATAAAAACTAAATATAACAATGGCTCCTATGAAAAGCAGGATCAATCTCAAAAGTTGGGTCTAAAGAGAAAAATAATTTTCTTTGTGCTTTAAATTACATTGATGAATAAAGGCACTGAGTTATCCTTATTAAGTTTAATATTACCAGAAGGAATATTAGAGTATTTTGATATTGTTGGATTCGAAAAGAAGCCTATAAAGCATGTTTTATATGAGAACCGTCTAACGATATATTTGGAGGAGAAAAAACAAATACCATCCAAGTACAAGGATTGCAAGTATAAAGCCAGTGGCTTCATGGAGCCTCGAATAATCGAGGATTATCCCGTTCGAGACAATCTACTATCATTAAATCTTAAACGAAGGCGTTGGGACGTTCTACTTGATAAAAAGTGGATTAAAGTAAGTCGTGAATGGGATGAATTTATCGCACAGGGGACCCGCATGTCAAAGGAGTTCGCTGCTTTTTTAAAAGTACTTGGTCAGTACCAAAGCTAATGACTGCCATACCATTGGCGGGTTTTATGGGGTCAATGGCAAAAAACTACAGCGACAGTTTCGGGATTATTTAAGCGAGTTC
>NZ_JACLHY010000038.1 GCF_014397245.1 Arenibacter arenosicollis
CTTTAATGCCAAAGTAAAGGCTTTTAGATCACAATTTAGGGGAGTCAGGAATACGGAATACTTCTTATATCGCTTGATTAAATTATATTCTTAAAATGGTAAAAACCCAGATTTTGGACATGATCCTCTATTATTTCATCTATTATGTTCAAACCTGAAGAAGTGTATGCCTGAACTAAATTTAATAAATAAAAAATAATATTGTTGTACCTATGTTGTACCCGTAAAAAAGAAAAAGCTTTCCAATTTCTTGAAAAGCTTATCTTTGTTACTGTGGGCCCTACTGGGTTCGAACCAGTGACCCCCTGCTTGTAAGGCAGGTGCTCTGAACCAGCTGAGCTAAGAGCCCTAATTAATCAGTATTTAAATTCGCTCCCTGATTTCTCCAGAAGCGAGTGCAAATATAGAATAGTTTTTAATTTCCCCAAAGGAAAAAATAGAAAAATTTATACAATTTCTGCAACAACGAAAGTACTCCCCCCTACAAACACAAAATCCGATTTTTTCGCAACGCTTAATGCAGATTTAAGCGCTTCATTTACAGATGGATAAGACTCTCCCTGCAAACCATAATCCATTGCCCGCGATTTAAGGACAACCTCATCCAAACCTCTTTGAATATTAGGTTTGCAAAAATAATAATGGGCTTTTTTAGGAAAAAGGGGTAAAATCTGCTCCAAATTCTTATCCTTAACAAATCCTATGACCATGTGTAGGTCCGTAAATTCCTGTTGCTTTATTTGATCTACCACAATGGTCAATCCTTCCGTATTGTGTGCCGTATCACATACAACTGTCGGATTCTCACCTAGAAATTGCCATCTCCCCAACAAACCCGTATTTTCGGAAACCTTCATCAGGCCATCGAAAATATGTTTATCACTAATATTAAACCCTTTTAATTCCTTAATACTGGCCACAACCCCTTTAACATTTTTGTTCTGGTAGCTTCCCAATAAAGAAGTTTTATAATTTCCCGGGATTACTTCCCCCGCAAAAATTATTTTCGCGTTTCTTTCTTTGGCAACAGCATTAAACACCACAGCCGTCTCTTCTTGAAGTTCACTTATTACCACAGGAACACCAGGTTTAATGATTCCCGCTTTTTCGTATGCTATTTTTGCAATGGTATCGCCCAACATTTCCACATGATCGTAGCCGATATTTGTAATCAACGAGACTTCAGGAGTAATTATATTGGTTGAATCCAAACGCCCACCAAGGCCCACTTCAACGATGGCAATATCTATTTTTTCTTCTTCAAAATATTGGAAAGCCATTCCCACTGTCATTTCAAAAAACGAAAGGTCATGCGCTTCCAGAAAAAGTTTATTTTCCTTGATGAAATCAACTACAAATTTTTTGCTAACAGGCTGGCCATCAATTCTGATGCGCTCCCTAAAATCCTTCAAATGTGGCGAGGTATACAATCCTACCTTATACCCAGCTTCCTGTAATATGGAAGCCAGCATATGGCTACTGGAACCTTTGCCATTGGTACCTGCTACATGTATACTTTTGAATTTTCGTTCAGGATGGCCCAAATAGGCCGAAAGCGTTAGTATATTATCCAATTTACCCTTAAATGCAGAAATTCCCTTTTGTTGGTACATGGGCAGTTGCGCGAACATCCATTCCAAAGTTTCCTGGTAGGTCATTTATAGTCGTCTATTGAAGTTAGGACATAGTGCCGTTGCAATACCTTCTCTTAATCTAATTAAAAAAGTAAATGAAAATGTAAAATTACTGCAGGAAAATTGTTTTTGGGCAATGAAGGAAAACTTTATTCCCCCAATTTAAAATTCACTACTACAAAACCAATTTGTTGACTAGGTGCATTGGAATCCAAATTCCATTGGTGCATAAAAGCAGTTTTCTTTGCGGGTCCCATTAGGCAGGGATGCGTATTGGTAGTTCCTTTTTGCCCAGGTTCAGCACTAACCACCTTTCCATTTCGATCCACAACAATTTTTACCACGACCCTTCCCTCTTCGTTACATTCCTGTTGTACCTTACCTTTATTCACCAAGGATCGTCCATTGAGACCATAACCTCCAGTACCACTGCCCGATCCAGGGCTGCCATAATAACTGGTTGCATATGGGTCTCCATCAGGTTGTCCCTTATCCCCGGCCTTATTATCATCACCCTCGCCGCCAGAGGCAGTTCCTTCGGACTTATTGATACCCCCGATCAACTCATCCAGTTTATTCTTTTTTGCTTGTTGTTCCTTACGAACCCTTTCTTCAGCTTCCTTCTTTTCGCGAGCAACCCGTTCCGCCTCGGCCTGTGCCTTTTTGGCCGCCTCGTCCGCCTTGCGTTTGGCTTCTTGCTGCTGCTTTATTTTTATGGATTCCTCACTTTCCTGGGTAAGTAATTTTTCGGCAGGTTTCTCCTTGGCTACCTTTTCTTCAGGCACCTCTTCCACTACTTCTTCCACCTTCTCCTCTTGAACCTTAGGTTCTTTGATAGGGGTATTAAGGGGTTCTGATTTAATTTTTTCTTTAGGCTGTACCCTACCGCTACCAAATTCGGTTGTTCCAAAATTAACAGAAATGCCATTTTCTATTGGAGGATCTAAATAGGTAAGTCCAATATAAAAAAGCAAAAGCAGTAGCACACTTAACAGAATTGTAGTAAGTGTAAAAGATTTTTTCTCGTGTCTCGTATTAAGTAATGACATTAATTTGGTCGCACCGCCAAAATAACCTTATAATTATTTCTATTGGCAATATCCATAACGTTTACCGCCTCTTTGATGGCAACGCTCTCTTCTGCCCTAAGAATAATAGTAGGCTTCTCTTGTCCTTTTAGTGCCTTTTTTAATTCAATTTCTATATATTGTCCGTTAATCTTCTCGTTGTTTACAAAATATTCCAAATTTTTATTGATACTCACCGATACGTTCTGGGTATTGGTAGATTTACCTTTTGCCTTGGGCAACAACAAATCCAACGCATTGGGCGAATTGGCAGTCAGCATAAAGAATATAAGCAATAGGAATACTATGTCCGTCATAGAGGACATGCTAAAATCTGGACTAACCTTATTTCTACCTTTTAGTTTCATTTGTTACGTTCTAAAGAGGTTCGTTCAATAAATCTAAAAATTCTACTGCATTAGCTTCCATTTTATGAACCACTTTATCTGTTCTGTTCACCAAATGGTTATACCCAATATAAGCTATAATACCTACAATAAGTCCTGCCACTGTCGTGGTCATGGCCGTATAAATACCTGAGGCCAATGAACCCATTTCCGCTTGCCCTCCACTGGAAGCCATTTGATGGAATGCCAAAATCATACCAATTACGGTTCCTAAAAATCCGATCATGGGTGCTGCTCCGGCAACAGTGGCCAAAACACTCACGTTTTTTTCCAATTTATAAACTTCGAGGGTACCGGCATTTTCTATAGCGGTATTAATATCGTCCAAGGGTTTTCCTATTCTGGATATTCCCTTTTCCGTTAACCTGGCTACCGGCGAATCTGTTTGCGCACACAATATTTTGGCCGCTTCCAATTTACCATTGGTAACGTGGTCCCGTATCTGGTTCATAAAATTGCTATCTATCTTTGAAGCGGCTTTTATTGCAAAAATGCGTTCAAAATAAATATACAGTGCCACAAAAAGCATCACAAACAAAACACTAATAATCAAGATACTTCCTGTACCGCCATTTACTATTAAATCTATAACAGAAAGTGTCTTTTCCTCAGACACAACTCCCTCTAATCCTGCCTCTTGAGCAAGGTCTTGTATCAATAACATATATTTTATTTATTTAAGTTGCCTTAATAACGGTCTTTTGTCGATTAAATTATGCGTTTAACACTAAATTTCTAATTAATATAAATCCTAAGGCACCAGCAGCAAATCCTAGGAAAGCCAACCATGCTATTTTCTTCAAATACCAGAAGAAGTCTATTTTTTCCATTCCCATGGCTACAACACCTGCCGCAGAACCAATTATCAACATACTTCCACCTGTACCTGCTGAATAAGCTATGAAATGCCAAACAGGATCATCCATACCTACAGAGAACATTCCTATACTGGCCGCTACCAGCGGCACATTATCTATCACGGCAGAACCAACACCAAGGAAAAGGACAACCAAATCCGACACCAATTCTCCACCAGACTCAGTACCCAACATAGGCATTACCTCGTCCAAAGTTCCTGCAAAATGGAACAGCATACCCAAAGATTCCAAAGCTGCGACAGCCATTAAAATCCCCAAGAAGAAAAGAATACTTGGCAATTCAATTTTCGAAAGTGATTTATGTACAGGACTGTGATGTGATTCAGCTTCACTTTCACCATCGATATTGGAAATACTAAACTTGGCACTACTATAAATTTCAGCAAATGTCGCTACCAATGCCAAAGAAAGCATCATTCCTACATATGGAGGCAAGTGGGTTATTGTCTTAAAAAACGGTACAAAAATTATAGACCCCAATCCCAAGTAAAGCATTGTAGCCCCGTATTTGGTTTTAGTAGGCTCACTTTCTTCTTGATCAGTTTCAATATTTCCCGAAAACGCCTTATACCTACTAGCAATAAAAGTTGGCACTACCATACATATAATGGAAGGTACAAGTACATGTTCTATTAATTGTGCTGCAGAGACCTTATTGGCGATCCAAAGCATGGTCGTGGTAACATCACCAATTGGGGACCAAGCACCCCCGGCATTTGCTGCAATAATTATCATACCGGCAAACCAAAGTCTGGTTTCCCTATCCTTAATTACCTTTTGCAGGATGGTTATTAATACAATTGTTGCGGTAAGGTTATCTATAATAGCAGACAGTATAAAGGCCAGTATTGCGAACAACCAAAGTAATTTTCTCTTACTCTTCGTTTTAATAAAACCTTTAATGGTAGCAAAACCATCGAAGTAATCTATTATTTCCACAATGGTCATAGCCCCCAGAAGGAAGACCAATATTTCCGCTGTCTTACCTAGATGGTGGAGTAGAATCTCATCTATATGGGTCGGCTCCAACTCCCTAAGCTCGGCATTGACCTCAAATACTGGCATATGTGCCAAGGCTATAACTGCCCACAACAGGGCCATCATAGCCAAAGCGGGGATTAATTTGTCGATCTTGAGATTGTGCTCCAATGTTATTGCCAAGTAACCGGCAACGAATAAAATAATAATAATGGTCTCCATGCTATTATTGGTTAAATTTAAATTAATTGATTCAATGCAATCTCAAATCCGGTTTTACTGAGATTAACTTTTGTATTATTTTGGTTAAATATATTTAAAATTGCGTTTCTAATAGTATTCGATGTATCATTAAAAATAAGTTCGTCATCCATGGCGACCCTCCCTTCCATAAAATAGGCAAAAACTCTGGCCATTCCACAATTGGAAATAAAATCGGGAATTAAACTTACCCGCTCGTCCGTATATTCCATAATAGAACCGAAAAATATTTCCTTATCCGCAAACGGCACATTTGCACCGCAACTAATCACCTCCAGACCACTTTTGATCATTTGGGTAATCTGCTCCTTGGTCACCAATCTAGAGGCGGCACAAGGAACGAAAATTTCAGCGGATAAATTCCATATTCTTTCATTGATATCTTCAAAGGGAATAATGTTATCCGCAAAAAGGGTATTCCCTTTTTTGTTCAAGAAAAAAGATCTTATCTCTTCGATTGAATATCCCTCTTCATTAATAACTCCCCCTGCCCTATCAATAATCCCGACAACTTTCGCACCCATTTGCGACAAATAGAAGGCCGCTGCGGAACCTACATTACCAAATCCCTGCACAATAGCCCTCTTTCCCTCAACCTTACCACCGTGAATGTCATAAAAATGCTTCACTGCTTCAGCAACGCCAAAACCGGTAATCATATCTGCTACAGTAAACTTGCGCGATACCAAAGGTGAATATTGATCACTCTCCAAAACCTTTATCACCCCTAAACGCAGTTGTCCGATCCTATTTATTTTATCTGCCTCTGTTGGCTTAAAATGGCCATTAAAAACACCTTCTTGGGGATGCCAAACTCCAGCGTCCTCTGTAATCGGAATTACCTCATTAATCTCATCAACATTTAAATCCCCACCAGTACCGTAATAACTTTTCAACAAAGGTGCCACTGCATGGTACCATCTTTTAAGCACCCCTGGTTTCCTAGGGTCGTTGGGGTCAAAATTAATACCGGATTTAGCACCTCCTATTGGAGGTCCGGAAACCGTAAATTTCACCTCCATTGTTTTTGCCAAAGACAGGACTTCGTTCATATCCAATCCTTCCCTCATTCTAGTACCGCCACCGGCAGCACCACCACGAAGGGAATTAATAACAGTCCACCCTTCTGCCTCAGTCTCTGGATCTTTCCAGTTAAAAACTATTTCAGGGGGTTTATTTTCATATATTTTTAATAACTCTTTCATTGCACATTAACATTAAACTATTGGATTCCATTCGCTATTATTTGGGATTTTTCACATCCTCGGGATTTAATTTACCAGTGTAGCTAATGTTGTCTCATAATTGTTAAGTCCGTTTACAGATAAAAAAGCATTCGACCGAACAAATATAAAAATATAGATTAGGTTTTAATGTTTTTATTCCCCATTATTATTCCATTGTATACTCGTATATTTGTAATATTCTCACTATTTTTTTTAAACACATGGATTTTACCCTTTCGGAAGAACAAATAATGATACAGCAGGCAGCTAGGGATTTTGCTCAAAATGAATTACTGCCCGGGGTTATAGAAAGAGACGACGCTCAAAAGTTTCCTGCCGAACAGGTAAAAAAGATGGCGGAATTGGGATTCTTGGGAATGATGGTAGATCTTAAATACGGGGGTAGCGGATTGGACACCATTTCATATGCGCTTGTTATGGAGGAGCTTTCCAAAATTGATGCCTCAGCATCAGTGATAGTATCTGTAAACAATTCTTTGGTATGCTGGGGGCTGGAAACTTATGGTAGTGATGCGCAAAAAGAAAAATATTTAAGCCGATTATCCACCGGACAATGTATAGGGGCATTTTGTCTTTCCGAGCCTGAGGCAGGCAGCGATGCTACATCCCAAAAAACTACGGCACTGGACCAAGGGGACCATTATGTTTTAAATGGCACTAAAAACTGGATTACCAATGGTAATTCTGCTGACATATATTTAGTAATTGCACAGACCCACATTTCAAAGGGACATAAAGGAATAAATGCAATAATTGTAGAAAAGGGCACCCCAGGTTTTGAAGTAGGCCCTAAGGAAAATAAATTGGGTATAAGGGGCAGTGACACGCATTCACTAATCTTTAACGACGTAAAGGTCCCAAAAGAAAATAGAATAGGCGAAGATGGATTTGGTTTTAAATTTGCCATGAAAACCTTGGCAGGAGGCCGAATAGGAATTGCAGCACAGGCGCTGGGCATTGCAGCAGGAGCATATGAGCTGGCCAAAAAGTATTCCAAAGAGAGAAAGGCTTTCGGCACGGAAATCAGTAATCATCAGGCGATAGCCTTTAAACTTGCAGATATGCACACCCAGATTGAAGCTGCCAGACATTTGGTTTACAAAGCGGCATGGGACAAGGACCAGGGCAACGACTATGATCTTTCAGGGGCTATGGCAAAACTTTACGCTTCCCAGGTGGCCATGGATACCGCCGTGGAAGCGGTACAAATTCATGGAGGCAATGGTTTTGTAAAGGACTATCACGTAGAAAGAATGATGCGGGACGCCAAGATAACCCAGATCTATGAAGGAACTTCAGAGATACAAAAAATAGTAATTTCAAGGAGTATTTTGAGGGATTAATTATGATTTGGGAATTAATAAGGAACAAGATTAATGTTCGTTTAATATTACCGATAACCCTAAATAGTTACTCCTAATTAATTACTACATTCATGCTTTAACAGGCAAATTTTCCTTCTATGCCCCATTTCCCGAAATAGTCGCTTAAAAATTGGATTCAAGGCGATTTAAGTCAATTATACCAATTTATTTTTAAGGCGTAAAACCAAATTTTTTCCATTTTAACAAATTGCGCCATAAAAGGCCTAAATACGCAATTATCAGAAAGAAAACAGCCTAAAATCATCCTTATGCGACCAAGATTATAGCACTTGCGACCTGTCTTATAGTCAAAAAGGGTATTCATATCTAGTTTTACAATAGTGTTTTTAACCAAAAAAAATACTTTTAAAACTTTAGATCATGAAAACAATTAAACAAGTATTTAAACTCATGCTCTTGCTTTTTATGAGCATGCTAATATCTTACTGTTCCAAAGATAGTCCTGATGACCCAAATAAGCCCGGCAGCACAGAACCAGCCAGTACAGAAACCAAGGAACCCACTAAATTAGATTTGGACGGTAACGGAGATGTCTCTATCGTTTCGGACAATATAGTTGAAACCGATACAGGATATAAGTTTAATGGTATGCTTAAAGCTAAAAATGATCAGGGAGAAGAGTATAATGTGGTTGAAGGAGACATTACTATCGAAGTTGGCGATGATGGCGCTATAATTAGCATAACGGGTGAAGGATCCCCTAAGTTCCCGAACATAGGTAATTTCAAATCTTTACTTGAAGGATTTGACATGAAAGAAGCGGTAAAGTCTCATATTGAATTTGAAACCGGGTCATTTTATAAAACAAAATATCAAACCAAACTTCCCTTGGCAGATGATATAAAATATTTCCACTTTGAAGTACTGAACGAAGAGGCAGGCAATTATGAATTGAAGTCGAAGATAAATGATAAGATACACGAATTCGCCGAATATTATCTAGATCCTGCAGATCCTGCGGTTTTCTATAAAATAAAATTACCGGATTTAACAAAAAATAAATCATTAAAAAAATCTAAAAAGAAACAAGAACTAATGGATTCAATATTTCATAAGGCCAGCCAAAAAGGGATTGAGGATTTTGGAAGTGCTGCAGGAGACATTTCGATTTCGTATGGATATTCCAATCAAGGACTTATCCCATCACGCACTTATGAATTTAGCAAACCTGAAAATTTTCAACAACTCTTTGGGTTTAGCGGTTTCGAAAGTTTACCAACACATTTATATCAAGGAATTGAAAACATACCTATGCCAATTCCTTATACAGGTAATATTCTGAAATTTTCCGGAGAGACTTTCTTTCACTACCCTATAAATCAATTAGGCCCTTCTGGGATTATACCTAGCAAGGACAGTTGGGCGAATTTTTTCAATGATGTTGAAGTTGATAATTTAAATTATGGGTTTACTGGAAGTATTGCCCCTAGCATAAAGGCCTTAGGGATGATTATGGGTGTATTGCCCAAAATGAATGATGTTTTAGGTTATGAAATATTTGGCAAGGACATAAATATGGATATTGTCGCTGCAACCGAGCAAGGATACCACGCCCTTTTAGAAAACGAATCATATCTACGTTTCGGAGGTGAATTAAGAACCCCCATCATAGCGGATATTTTGGGTACTCCTTTAAAAAAATTTATTAATATAGAAGAAAATGCAGGGATATCCCAGTATTTCTATTACAGCTTGGGCTCGCAGTTAGAAGACTGGAAGATTTATTTAGAAACTGACTGTTCCATTGGCCTGCCACACCTGAATGATTCTCCTTTACCCGAATTTAAATCAATGGCCAATTCATATTTTGCATTAAGTACAGATGGATTGAAAATTTCAGGCACATTTTCAGAAAAAGTAGGACCACTGGAACTAACCAATGAGGTAACTGGTTCTATAAGTCCAGAGGATGGGCTGGAACTAACTACTCTCATGGATAGGGAAATCGCATTATCTAATGGCTTCGTATTGCAAAACACACATTTAGAAACTTCCATTTCAACCACTAACGGTATAAAATTGCAAGGATTCGTGAACCTTCCATTTGGGATAGTTGATGCCGACACGCAAGGGGAATTAGGCCCTGACGGAATTTCCATGACCGGATCATTTTCGAGCGATATAACTTTACCGGATGGCACAAAGATCGGCACTTACGGGGCTGGATTGGAATTTGGTATTTCAACAAATCCCGAGGACGGCATTTCACTTTCCGGATTTATTGATGCCCCAGCTGGTATCGGCAGCGTTGAAGTGGTAGGGTATATGAAATCTGGGGAATTATATTTACATGGTAATTTCGATGGAAATGTAGACTTTAAAGGTGTAAACCTATACACCGCTAACGGTGAAATAACAATTTCGAGTGCTGATGGGTTTAAAATTTCCGGTGCATTTGACCTACCGATAACAAGTGCTGAATTGTCCGGTTTTATTACCAATGAGGGTATTGAAATGGTGGGCGGTGTTACAAGAGGGCTTACTGTGGCAGGCAATGAATTTACCTTATCCAATTCGCTTGTTAGTGCCAGCAGCGCAACAGGAGTGCAAATTGCAGGAAATATGAACCTATATTTCGTCCAAACCAACGTTTCAGGCTCTATTAATCCAGATAATAGTTTCTCTCTTTCAGGAACAGTTAAGAAAAATTTGGGACCATGGGATTCTACGATTAACACCACGGTTACCCAAAGCGGAGTATCATTAAGCGGTAGTGGATGTTTGGATGTTCCCATTATTGGAAGACAGTGCCAATCCCTTTCTTTTCAGCCGAATTGGGCCGCTAAAACGGTAAGAGTATGTAGAGGTGCTATATGTTATACATTTTAGAAATACCTTTTAAAGGTTTTAAAAAGAGCATCTTCTTTGTTTATGAAGGTGCTCTTCTTGTTAACGATTATAAGGCACATTTATAACAAAGACAATCAAAAACTCATACCTATTGAAGTTTAAACCAAAAATTCTACCATTCATAAAAATCAGTGAAAGAGATTGATTTCTTGATAAACTACTAAATTATATCTCAAATAATAATAGAAAAAATGTTTGGGTTACCATATTAATTGAAAACTTTCAACTCATTTTATGTTAAGAATAATCAACATACTATTTTGAAATTTCCGAAGGCGTGCAGCCATATTGTTCATGAAAGCATTTGGTAAAATAGGAAGGACTACTAAACCCAACTTGGTAGGCTATTTCCGAGGAGGTGGCTGCATTTTGTTTTAAAAGGTCGTGGGCTCGCTGCAAACGGAAAGTCCTAATCAACTGGTTCGGAGACTGATCTAATAAGGCCTTAAGCTTGCGATGGAGCTGGGAACGGCTCATGCCAATGGCATACGCCAACTGTTCGACGCTAAATTCCTCATCGCCCATGTTTTCCTCCACCGCCTTGATTGTTTTTTCAAGAAAGGCCTCATCCACCGAATTTACGGCAACATCACTAGGTTTAAGCATTGCCTCATGCTTGTATTTCTCCCGCAGTTTTTTGCGTGAGGCAATGAGATTATTCACCTTGAGGATTAATTCTTTAGGCACAAAAGGCTTGGTCATATAATCGTCGGCCCGGGTCTCCAGCCCTTCCATTTTGTCCTCCAAGCTGGCCTTGGCCGTGAGCAAAATAATGGGAATATGGCTGGTTTTCTCATCCTGCTTCAATGTTTTACAAACCGCATACCCATCTTTCTTGGGCATCATAACATCGCTAATAATCAAATCCGGAATGTGTTCCTGTGCCATTTCGATGCCCTGTTCCCCATCATACGCCTGTAGGATTCTATATTCCTCTAGAAAAACATCCTTTAGATAGTGCATCACGTCCATATTATCCTCCACCAACAGCAATTGGGGTTTTGATCGATTGACCACCTTGTCGTCATCCGAAAAATCGATTTCCGTAAAGGCGTTGATCTTTGACTCATGTTCTTTGTTCAGAATGGGTGCCGACGTCATTATTTCTACTGCTTTAAACTGCTCTTTTCTAACCGGGAGCTCGATGGTAATATTGGTGCCGATCCCTACCTGGCTCACGACCTTAATCGCGCCCTTGTGCAAATCCACCAATTCTTTGGTCAGGGCCAAGCCGATGCCTGTGCCGGTATATCCATTTTCTTCGCCCTTGGTGCTTTGATAAAAACGATTGAAGATATGAGCGATGTCCTTTTCCTGAATTCCAACTCCCGTATCGCTTACCGAAATCGTAAATGAATTTGCCCTACTGTCTGCGACATTGGTGTGTACTTGCACCTTTACCGTACCACCTTGTGGTGTGAATTTAAAAGCGTTCGACAATAGGTTCACCAACATGATTTCCAATTTTTCCCGATCTACAAAAACTTTTAAATGACCCGAATCTGTATGTATTTGCAAATCTATTTCCTTGAGTTCCGCCAAGGAATGAAAGGCCATGGCAACCCCACGGACAATTGGAATTATATCTTCCTCGGCCATAATGAGTTTAAACTTCCCAGCTTCCAGTTTCGACAAGTCCAATAGCTGGTTGATAAGCTTCAAAAGCCTGTTGGCATTCTTTTTCATGACCGCCAAACTGTACTTCACTTTTAGATCATCAGTTTCGGAAAGCATAGTTTCTATTGGCCCCAGAATTAAAGTAAGCGGCGTCCTGAACTCATGCGAAATATTGGCAAAGAACTTAGATTTCATTTGATCCACTTCCTGTTCCTTTATTAGTAGTGCCCTATTTTTACCGGTTTTAAGGCGTTGCTGATTAAACATTAAAAACAAGATAAAAGAAGTTAACACCCCGCCCGCCAAATAAGCCTTTCTTTTAAAATCTGCCGTTTGCCTTTGTTCTTTCAACAAAAGTATTTCCTCTTCTTTTTTACGTGTTTCGTATTGAATTTCAAGTTCATCTATTTTCGCTTTGGCCTTAATGGTATAAATGCTATCCTTTAACTTATACGACTGCTCCAAATAATCATAAGCCTTGGTCAAATCCCCCAAACTTTGAACCGATTGCGCTAAAAGCTTATAACCTACCCATTGCTGGTTAATATCAACGCCTTCTGAGGTGGCAATGGCCTCCTGGGCATATTTTTTTGCTTCTAAGGGCCTTCCCATATCAAAATAGCTTTCACTAATATCATTGTAAGTATGGGCCATACTTGGCTTTATCCCAATATTTTTTTTAATTTCCAAAGCCGCAAAAAGATAGGTTAGGGATTCCGAAAATTTTCCTTGACTTCTCAAAGTTGATCCCATATTGCCCAGCAATATTGCCTCATCCAATTTAGTATTAAGTTCCTTAGCTGAAATTAGTGCTTCACCATAATATTCACGGGCCTTGTCATACTTGCCCATTTTTTGGTTTGCAACTCCCAATCTCAACAAACTGCTCATAACCCCTTTCTTGTCATCGATATCTATACTTAAGGTCAAGGATTTTAAAAAATAATCCTTGGCTTTTTCCAATTTGGAAGTCAGCAGATAGATATTTCCAATATTAGTATAAACCACAGACATTCCTCTGTAATCATGAAGTATTTCCCTAATTTCCAAAGCTTTAAAATAATAGGACAATGCTTTATCATATTCCGCTAAACGATAATAAAAAATTCCAAAAAAATGAAAACATGATGCCATTCCCTTCTTTTGGTCTAAATCTGCATAGATAGCTAAGGAAAGGGCGATATATTCCAATGCCTTGGGTAAATTATTTTCCTGTTCATAATACCCACTCATCAATTTATACCCCAAAGCAATGAGAGATTGATCTTCTAACACCCGTGCTAATCCCATACCTTTCTCGTAATGGCCCCAAGCATTGTTCCTTTCTCCCTTATTATATGTTAGCCGTCCTAATTCATAATAACTACGTATCTCGCCTTCCTTATAAGACAACTGCTTAGCCAAGTTGTTTGCTTGTTTGGCCAAGGTAATTGCCCTTTCATCATTCAAATAATTGTACTGTTCTACTAGTTGTAGAAATATATCTACTTTGGGGCTATCACGAGAAGTCAACAATAAAGCATTAAGGCTATCTATCTTATGCTGCTGTGCAAAAAGACCATAATTGACAAACATTAACAGCATTAAGAGATGGCGCATTTACGGTTTTCTTGTGTGAATTGTTAAATAAATTACAAAGAAAAATGATACCTTCTATCAAATTCCCATTTTTAAACTTAAAATGATTAATTTAGCGTTACTATAAAACCTTTAAACGAGTGATTTTTCAGACATTAGGCTATTAAATATAAATTCATGATATTCGATCTGAAATAAGGATTTATTTCTTAGAGAAACTTCAAAAAAGATGGAAATCCCAATATCAAAAACAAAATTGCTTCCAATTAAAATCAGAAAAAAAAGTCGCTAAAATTATATTTACCCATCATGGAGGAAGCCCCGAAATTCAAAAAATAGCAATTTCAAGGAATAATTAAAATAATAAACAACAATACCCCTTTATTTTTAGGGGTGAAACACAAGATAACCAACTTTTAAACCAAACAACCCCTGATCTAAATAGGGGTGTTGACCAACAAAAACCAAATTAATATTATTAACCCCCTATTAATAGGAATAAAATCAATATTCAAACCTTAATATTGAGGAAATCCCAATTTAACGGGCTCAAATATCAGAATATGCATTTTTTTTAACGTTGAATTATAAACGTTGGATTTCTCACACACTATTTGACATAGCACTGCATTAAATGTAATTATTTTGATATTTTTGAACAAATACAATAATTTATGAAGCTGAGAAAACAAGGATTATACCTACCGGAATTTGAACATGACAACTGTGGAGCAGGATTTATTTGTAGTCTTAAAGGAAAAAAGTCGAATGACATTATTCATAAGGCACTAGAAATATTAGAAAAATTAGAGCACAGGGGAGCAGTAAGTTCCGATGGAAAAACCGGTGATGGTGCGGGAATTCTAGTAGATATCCCCCATGATTTTTTTCAAGATGTATGTAGCTTTGAGCTTCCCGAACCGGGTAGTTACGCTGTTGGCAACGTATTTTTACCACAAAAGGAGAATCAAAGGGATTACTGTATAGAAGTTTTTGAATCCAATATTAAAAAACAAGGATTGAAATTATTGGGATGGAGAGATGTTCCTGTCAACAAATCCATTCCTGGAAGAATAGCTGCGGAAACTGAACCATTCGTGAAACAAATATTCGTTGCACGCGAAAATGACGAACAAGATTTCTTCCATTTTAATTTGAAATTGTTCATAGCCAGGAAGGTCACTGAACATACCATCAATGCTTCAAAATTATCCGAAAGCAAATTTTTCTACGTCCCAAGTCTTTCAACCAAAATTATCATCTTCAAAGGGCTGTTAATGCCTGAAGATATTAGTTTATACTATAAGGACCTAATGGACCCCAGGGTAGTAACCCGTTTGGCCCTAGTCCATCAAAGATTTTCCACCAACACCTTCCCCACCTGGGATTTGGCCCAGCCATTCCGCTATATGTGCCACAATGGGGAAATAAACACCCTTAGAGGCAATGTATCTAGAATGCGCTCCAGGGAAGAATTAATGAAAAGCGATTGGTTTGGGGATGAAATAAAGAACATTATCCCGACCATATTACCAGGAAAGTCGGATTCCGCCACCATGGATATGGTCGTGGAACTTTTGTTAATGACAGGAAGGTCATTGCCAGAAGTAATGATGATATTGGTACCTGAAGCTTGGGAGAAAAACAACGAAATGTCGGAGGCGAAAAAAGCCTTCTACGAATATCACTCTTGTTTAATGGAACCATGGGACGGACCTGCCTCCATACCTTTCACCGATGGAAACTACATAGGCGCCGTATTGGACAGAAACGGCTTGCGCCCATCTAGATACTCGGTAACCAAGGATGGCTATGTTATTATGTCTTCCGAAGTTGGGGTAGTGGAAATTGAACCGGACAACATTGAAATGCACGGAAGACTGGAACCAGGAAAAATGTTCTTGGTAAATATGGAAGAAGGACGCATCGTTAATGACGAGGAAATTAAGGAAAAAATTGCCCTTAAGAATCCATACAAAGAATGGCTTAACAAAAATTTGGTACACCTTAAGGATATTCCTTATAATGACTGCCCACTATTCTTAAATGAGGCTTCGGTTCAAAAGAGAAAAGCAGTATTTGGATACACCTTGGAAGATATTAATACCATAATACTTCCTATGGGAAAAACGGCAAAGGAACCACTTGGTTCAATGGGATCGGACACTCCGATAGCCATTTTGTCCGAACGCCCACAATTAATTTACAATTACTTTAAGCAATTGTTCGCACAGGTTACCAATCCTCCGTTGGATGGTATCCGCGAAGAGCTTATTACAGATATCAGCTTAACCCTTGGAAGCGATCATAATATTTTTGAATCTTCAGAACTACATTGCAGAAAATTAAAAATTAAAAATCCAGTTATTTCCAAAGAGGATTTGGATAAAATAAAGAATTATGACGCCAGTCCGGACTATAAGGTGGTTTCCATTTCCATGCTCTACGATATTGAAAAAGGACATAACGGCCTTGAAGATGCATTGGAATCCATTTTACACCAGGCTGACCAAGCTATTGATGAGGGTACAAATATCATTATTTTATCCGATAGGAACGTAAGCAAAGAAAAAGCTCCCATCCCCGCACTTTTGGCCTGTTCATTCGTAAACAGTGGACTTCAGAAGTTGGGCAAACGTTCTAAATTAAGTATAATTATTGAATCTGCCGAACCAAGGGAAGTACATCATTTTGCTTTACTATTTGGATATGGGGCAAGCGCAATAAACCCATATTTGGTAAACGAGATAATTGCGGAACAAATAGAAGAGCACGATATTACAGAATATACTTTTGAAGAAGCCATCAACAACTATAATAAAGCTGTTGGTAAGGGTATCCTTAAGGTAATGAACAAAATAGGGATCTCTACCCTAAACTCATACCGAGGATCTCAATTGTTCGAATGTATCGGAATAAATACGAAGGTAGTAGACAAATATTTCCCAAATAGCCCAACCAGAATTCAGGGAATCGGGCTTTATGAAATAGAGAAGGAAATAGCAAAACGCCATCACAAAGCTTACACAGAAAAAGAAATAGCTGCAAATTTAGATTTGGAAATTGGCGGGCAATATCGCTGGAGAAGAGATGGAGAAAAACACCTCTTCAATCCGTTAAGTATTGCTATGCTACAAAAATCGGTTAGAAACAACGAACCGGAATCCTACAAGGAATTCGCCCAAATGGTGAATGAGCAATCCAAGGATTTGATGACCATTCGTGGCCTGTTCGAATTCTCCAATTACGACCCTATACCTTTGGACGAGGTAGAACCTTGGACGGAAATCGTAAAGCGCTTTAAAACAGGCGCAATGTCCTACGGGTCCATCAGTAAGGAAGCCCATGAAAATTTGGCGATCGCCATGAATAGGATCGGAGGTAAAAGTAATTCCGGTGAAGGTGGGGAAGATGCCGAACGTTTTTATAAGAACCAAACCGGGGACTGGAGAAACAGCGCCATCAAACAAGTAGCCTCTGGAAGATTTGGAGTTACCTCCAATTATTTGACAAACGCCCAAGAAATCCAAATTAAAATGGCTCAGGGTGCAAAGCCAGGTGAAGGAGGACAATTGCCCGGACCAAAAGTAAATCCGTCTATTGCCAAAACCAGAAATTCCACTCCATATGTTGGATTAATTTCACCTCCACCACATCATGATATATACTCTATTGAGGATTTATCACAATTGATTTTCGATTTAAAATCAGCGAATCGCCAGGCTAGGATCAATGTTAAATTGGTCTCAGAAGTGGGTGTTGGTACTGTAGCAGCCGGGGTTTCCAAGGCGAAGGCAGATGTGATCTTGATTTCTGGACACGATGGTGGTACAGGTGCATCACCATTAACCTCATTAAAACACGCAGGACTTCCATGGGAATTGGGAATTGCCGAAGCACAACAAACCTTGGTTATGAACGACCTAAGGAACAGGATAGTCCTAGAATGTGATGGCCAATTGAAAACAGGAAGGGATGTAGCCATAGCCTGCTTATTGGGAGCGGAGGAATTTGGATTTGCAACAGCTCCTTTAGTAGCCTCAGGTTGTATCATGATGCGAGTTTGTCATCTAAATACATGTCCAGTGGGTATTGCAACACAAAATCCGGAACTGCGCAAAAAATTCGAAGGTAAGCCAGAGCATGTAGTCAACTATATGTACTTTGTTGCCCAAGAACTTAGAGACATAATGGCTCAATTAGGATTCAGGACTATTGACGAGATGGTTGGCCAAGTGCAAAAATTGGATCGTAAAAAAGCTTTGGAACATTACAAAGCTGCAGGCATTGATCTTACGCCAATACTATATCAGGTAGATGTTCCTAAAGGAACCAAATTCTATAATACACAGAAACAGGTACACGATATTGACAAGTCTATTGAGTTTGAAATTTTGGAAAAAGCGCATCCTGCATTATTCAGAAAGGAAAAAATCTCCTTGGATTTCCCAATACATAATACGGATAGAGCCGTGGGAGCCATTACCAGTAATGAAATTTCCAAGATTTATGGTGCCGAAGGCTTACCTGAAAACACTTTAAAATTAAATTTCACTGGTTCGGCAGGACAAAGCTTTGGTGCATTTGCAACCAAAGGCCTTACCATGATCGTGAATGGAAACACCAATGATTATTTAGGAAAAGGCTTATCTGGAGCTAAATTAATAATAAAGGTACCCTATAAGTCTACCTTAAAGCCAGAGGACAACGTAATTACCGGAAACGTTACACTATATGGAGCAACTTCGGGTGAAGCCTATATAAATGGAAAAGCCGGAGAGCGTTTTTGCGTAAGAAATTCCGGAGCAAAGGCCGTTGTAGAAGGCATTGGAGATCATGGTTGTGAGTACATGACCGGTGGTATCGCGGTAATCCTTGGTGAAGTGGGAAGAAACTTTGGAGCTGGAATGAGTGGAGGTATCGCCTATATCTTTGATGAGAAAGATACCTTTAGAAAAAACTGTAATACAGAATCCTTAAATCTGTTAAAAGTAGAAGATGATAATGATATTGCAGAATTAAAAGGGCTTATAGAAAATCACTATAATGCCACACTAAGTCCTATTGCGCAGAGGGTATTGGAGAATTGGGAAGATTACTTGCCAAAATTCATCAAGATTTTCCCTGAGGAATACAAGCAGGCATTGATACGTTTAGAAAAAGAAAAATTAGAAACGATATAATCGAAATATGGGAAAGATAACAGGATTTTTGGAATTCGATAGAAAAGTAGAAGAGTACGCTCCCGCAGATGAAAGAGTAAAGAACTACAAGGAATTTACGCTTCCTATGAAAGAAAAGGAGCTTAAGGACCAAGGTGCCAGATGTATGGACTGTGGTATTCCATTTTGTCATAGTGGGTGTCCATTAGGGAATCTAATACCTGATTTCAACGATGCGGTTTACCTTGGAAAATGGGACAAAGCTGCAGAAATATTACACTCAACCAATAACTTCCCGGAATTTACTGGAAGATTATGTCCAGCTCCTTGTGAAGAGGCTTGCGTTTTAGGCATTAATGAAGACCCGGTTACAATAGAGAATATTGAAAAAAACATAGTTGAAACTGCCTTCAAAAAAGGATGGGTCGTAGCAGAGCCACCTGCCAACAGAACCGGCAAAACTGTTGCCGTTATTGGCTCAGGACCTGCAGGTCTGGCAGCAGCACAACAATTAAACAGAGCCGGACATCTAGTTACACTATATGAAAGGGATGAAAAAGTTGGTGGCCTTCTACGATATGGTATTCCGGATTTTAAGATGGAAAAAAATATCATTGACAGAAGGGTTAAGATATTGGAAGAAGAAGGTATTATAATTAAGACCGGTGTTCATGTAGGAGTTGATGTTTTGGCTACAGAACTCCAAGATCAGTTCGACGCAATCGTTCTTACTGGAGGAGCTACCGTCCGAAGAGGATTACCAATAGAAGGTTCAGACCTTAAAGGAGTGGTACAAGCCATGGATTTCTTAAAACAGAACAATAAGCGTGTAGACGGTATTAAAGATTTAGGTGAGGAAATCAAAGCTACGGACAAACACGTTGTGGTTATTGGTGGTGGAGATACGGGATCTGACTGTATTGGAACTTCCATCAGACATGGAGCCGCTTCTGTTTCCAATTTCGAAATTTTAGGAAAACCTCCTGTAGGCCGACCTGATGATCAGCCTTGGCCATTTTGGCCAATGCGCTTAAGAACAAGTTCCTCGCACAAGGAAGGTGTGGACAGATTTTTTAGTATTTCCACCAAAAAATTTATCGGCGATAAAAATGGGAATCTAAAAGGACTTATTACTGCGGAAGTAGAATGGATTACTGTTCCTGGAAAACGACCAACCCTCAAGGAAATTCCGAATACGGAAAAGGAATGGAAATGCGAATTGGCACTATTGGCAATGGGCTTTACAGGTTCAGAAATGACTATTGCCGAACAATTGGGGCTTGAGGCGGATACCAGAACCAATATTAAGGCAAGTGAGGCTGATTATAAAACCAATGTACCTGGTATATTTGTTGCTGGGGACCAAAGAAGAGGTCAATCCTTAATAGTTTGGGCCATTTCCGAAGGTAGACAAGCTGCTTACCATGTAGACACCTATCTAATGGGAACATCCTATTTACCATTAAAAGGAGAGGGAGATTTACCTAGGGTTTAATACCTTTTTAAATTACTCCTATTAAATACAAAATCCAACCCATTAAAATGGGTTGGATTTTTTTTGTTTAAAAAATGAAAACAATACGAATAAAACCTTTAAGAATTACACTTTAAACCTTAATACGATAGCAGATATGCCTCTTTAGATATAAAAGCGGACACCTCCTGGATGCATCTTAATTTATTCCAGTTGCCTTATACACTATTCTATGATAGAATGTCTTTTACCACATGGCCATGAACGTCCGTTAATCTAAACCGTCTTCCTTGGTGCTTAAAGGTTAATCTTTCATGATCAATGCCCAGAAGATGAAGCAAGGTCGCTTGAAAATCGTGTACATGTACTTCATTTTCTATTACGTTATAACTAAATTCATCTGTTTTACCGTATACCATGCCGGCCTTCACCCCTGCACCGGCCATCCACATAGTGAAACAACCCGGATGATGGTCCCTGCCATAGTTATCGGCCGTTAATCTACCTTGAGAAAAACTGGTACGTCCAAATTCACCTCCCCAAACTACCAGCGTATCTTCCAACAAACCCCGCTGCTTAAGATCTTTGATCAAACCTGCGGTGGCTTGATCTGTTCCAAGTGCTTGCTTCTTTATACCACCAGGAAGTCCTCCATGTTGATCCCAGCCCATATGGTACAACTGTATAAATTTTACGTCCCTTTCCGCCAAACGTCTGGCCTGCAAACAATTGGCAGCGTAGGTTCCCGGTATTCTGGCATCTTCTCCATATAGTTTATAGATATGGTCCGGCTCCTCTTTGGTATCCACGGCTTCTGGCACAGAATTTTGCATCTTGTACGCCATTTCGTATTGATTTATTTTTGATTGAATCTCTGTATCCTGCCAAATATCATATTGATGACTGTTTAGCTGAGAAATATAATCCAACGCCCTCCTGCGATCTTCATCATGGACACCGTGGGGATTGTTCAAGTAAAGCACAGGATCCTTACCTGACCTAAATTGAACACCCTGATGATGCGAGGGCAAAAAACCATTGCCCCAGGCCGCCGAACTCAAGGGTTGCGCCCCACCTCCTTTGGACAACAGGACTACGAAATTTGGGAGGTTTTTATTATCACTGGCCAAACCGTAACTTAGCCAAGACCCTATGGAAGGCCTACCACTTTGCTGACTGCCAGTCTGCAAGAACATAACCGCTGGTTCATGGTTAATGGCATCGGTACGCATGGAGTTGATAATGCAGAGATCATCCACCACCTTGGCCGTATGGGGAAAAATTTCACTTACCCAAGCACCAGATTGTCCATATTGTTTGAAATCGTAAATAGATTTGACCAAAGGAAAAGTAGATTGACTGGACACCATACCGGAATTTCGTTGGGTTCCCTGAACGGAAGGAGGTATTTCCTTTCCATGCCATTTTGCCAATTCCGGTTTATAGTCAAAGGTTTCCAATTGTGACGGCCCTCCACTTTGAAAAAGATAAATGACCCTTTTTGCTTTGGCTGGAAAATGGGTCGTCCCCAAAACACCCCCTATATTGCTTTGTGGGGTACCTCCCATTGTATCATTACCATAAAGGGAAGGTCCCAACAAACTACTTAGGGCTATGGAACCAAATCCCAAGGCCGATTTCTTTAAAAATCCCCTGCGGGTTTCCATAAACTCCATGTGCTTTTTAAAATCTTCCATAACCTCTATTATCTTATTGTATATCCTTCAAACGTATTCATCACCCCATTTACCACGGTAGCCAAGGCAGCAACCTTAACCGGATCTGTATTGGGCTTAACCTTGGAACTACCTATACTTATATAAGCTATGGCATCCTCAAAGGACAAGGAAAATCGATCTAATTCCTCCTTATGGAATTTACTTAAAACCCCCAATTCAGTTTTATTGGGATTTCTACCAGTACATAAGACAAATGCTTTTTGTAATTGAAGATCTACATCTCCTTTATAATCCATAATCAAGTTTTCGGCCACTACACGGGAGGCTTCCAAAAATTGGGGATCGTTAAGTAGTACCAAGGCCTGTAATGGAGTACTTGTCTGCCTACGCCTTACCGTACAGACCCCTCTTTCCCCAACATCAAAAATCAACATGGATGGAGGACCGGAGGTTCTTTTCCAAATGGTATACAAACTCCTCCTATAAAGACCTTCTCCAGGCTCTTGCAAGTATTTATAGCGCCACGGTTTGTTACTTATTTCGTCCCAAAGACCTTCCGGCTGATATGGATAAACACTTGGACCTCCAATTTTTGTTGACAAAAGTCCACTGATTGCCAAGGCATTGTCCCTTATCATCTCAGCCGACATGCGAAAACTGGGCCCTCTTGCCAGCAGTATATTTTCCTTATCCCTTTCTTCGAGTTTGGGGGTCAAAATAGAGCTTTGCTGGTAGGTAGCGGACATTACGATCAATTTGTTCATCGCCTTAATATCCCAGCCCGAATCCATAAATTTCACAGCTAGCCAATCCAATAATTTTGGGTGTGACGGCAGATTGCCCTGGTTACCAAAATCATCCGAAGAAGCCACCAGTCCAAAACCAAAATGCATTTGCCACAACCTATTCACAAATACCCTTGAAGTAAGCGGATTTTTTTTATCGAACAGCCACTGGGCCAAACCTAACCTGTTTCTAGGCAGACTTTCGCTAAAAGAAAACACCTCTTCAGGCACGCCCGGAAACACTTCTTCCCCAATGGCATCGTATACCCCTCTATCCAAAAGATAAGTGGGCCGCGGTTTTGGCAAATCGCCCATGACCATAATTTCCTGAATTGTATCCAAAACTTGGTTTTTATCCCTATTCAGCTCCCGAATGTTTTCCAATGCATCGTTTAGATTACGATTCTCCCTCATTTTATAATGAGATAATAATACAGATTGATTTTTAGAGGTTGCCGTGTTCTTTAATACGTCTCCATGAGTACTGGGGTCATAACTATAGGCTACTTCCAAGGCCGACAATTCAGCATTGTGAATTTTAAGTTCATCTATCCCACCATTAATAAAGGTCTTCATATGGTTCCTAATCCCCATTCCAAAGCCATTAAAACCATAGGTATGCAAATTAGGTTGGAACAATATGGATTTATAGAGATGGTCTATTTCTATTTCTACCGGAATCTCCTTCCCATTTAAATACATATGTAGCCCAGCAGCCTTCCCCAAACCATCGTAGGTAACAGCAATATTTGTCCATTCTTTTTCCGGAATTTGCTGTTTGGCTTTAATTTGAATTGCATTTGTTGGCCAAGAAAAAGCCATAATAAATTTTGGCTGGTTGTTTTCCAAGAACATGGAGTATCCTTTTAACCCCAATCTCAAGTCTTCACAATGGTAGAACAGGGCAGCGTCATCATATTGGGTATCTGGATAAACACTGAGTGATATTGTAAAGGGATCAGTCTGGTCAAACCAACCCATCTTCTCTGGTAAACTTATCGATGTAAAATCATTCAAGAAAACACCTTTGTTCTTTGCACCTTTTTGAATAATAGGTTCATTAACCACAGCAGCCTGAGAATTATCAACCTTATTGAGACTGAAATATTTCTTATTGCCTTTTTCCAAAAACGTATCGAACGGATAGTAGGCAATTAAACTACCAGAGTACCCGTTCTCAATAGATCTCCTTATGGCAGAAGGGCTTGACAACCATTTTTGAAAATCCTCTGGCACAGATTCCTTTAAGGATTTTACATCGATTTCAGCTTTAATAATATGGCCGTCAATATATGCCAATACCTTATCCGCCTCTTTATCCGTTAGAAGAAGCGATGGTCCCGGAACTTGACCAGGACCGTAGACTGCAGAACCAAATTCATTGGTACTATTAAAAAATGCAGACATTTCATAATAATCCTTCTGACTTATTGGGTCGTATTTATGATCATGACACCTTGCACATTCCATACTAAGTCCCATAAAGGCCTTACCCACACTTAACACCCTATCAGCCACATATTCCACTCTAAATTCCTCAAAAATAATTCCAGCTTCAGAATTCCTTTTATGGAGCCTATTAAAGGCTGTTGCCAAAACACTCTCCTTAGTTGGCTCAGGTATAAGATCTCCTGCCAATTGTAAGGTAGAAAATATATCGTAGGGCATATTCTCATTAAACGACTTTATGACCCAGTCCCGGTAGGGGCTAAAATCCCTATGTTTATCATCCAGATAACCATCGCTATCCGCATATCTCGCAACGTCCATCCAATCTGCTGCCATTCGCTCCCCGTAGGCCGGACTAGCCAATAGTCTATCAACCAAATTTTCATAGGCGTCAGCCGATGTATCGGCCACAAAAGCATTAATCTCCTCCAGGCTTGGAGGAAGACCAGTTAAATCAAACCTCAACCTACGAATTAATGATTCTTTTGAAGCACGAACAGAAGGTTTCAGCTTTTCCTTTTCAAGTCGATTAAGAACAAAATAATCCACTTCATTTTTTACCCAATCCAAATCCTGTATTGGTGGCAATTTAGCTGTATTGGGTTTTATAAAAGACCAATGAGGTTTGTACTCTGCTCCCTGCTTTATCCATTTGGCGAGGATTGCAATTTCCGTATTGTTCAAGGACAAATTAGATTCTGGTGGAGGCATTTTCTCCGAGAGATTATCAGATAAAATACGCTTAATTAGATTGCTAGCGCCGGGCTTACCGGGAATAATCGCCTTAGCATTGGAGTCTCCACGGGCTGATAACGCACTTTCCTCGATATCCAATCTCAAGTCAGATTTTTGATTATCCGTATCAGGACCATGACACGAAAAGCATTTATCCGAAAGGATTGGTTTTACATGATAATTAAAATCAATTATATCAGGTGTTTGTTGTAGCGCCAATTCCACTTCCTCTGGTGCATTCCAACCACAGCTATTAAATAAAAAGGTCAAACCTATAATTGCATAAATACGATAATACTTCATGGACTTATTTCATAATAGTTTTTCCTATGTAATATTCTAGTGCAATTTCAAATAAACCGTTTTGGTGGCAAATGGAATGAAACCTTCGATTTGGTCAAAACAAATATTCTATTCAGACTACGTTCTAAAAGCACATGGCATTTTAATTCGTCCTTATTTACCTGACTAATCCAAATATACATAAGTATTTAACTGTTAATTAGGTAATAAACAGTTTTATTAACTGTTAATAATTATTGATTATATTTAAACAATATCAATCTTCAATGAAAAAAAACCATAAATACAGCCAAAATATTGCTAAAATAATTGCTAGCAAATCCTTTGGCAAATCCAACACCTATTCCAACTTACTACAATATTTAGTGAGCAGTACCTTACAAAAAAGCATTCCAAAAGAAACAACGATCGCATCTGAAATTCTGGGTAAAACCGACTTTGACCCCTCGCAAAGTACATTGGTTAGGGTATATGCATACAACCTCCGTAAAAAACTGGGGACTTACTATTCTACGGAAGGAAAACACGATAAGATAATTGTTCAGATACCAAAGGGAAGTTACGAGGTTAAATTTGTTGAAAGGAAATCTGTTAAAAAAAAGGACATCAATTTATTGAACAGGAAAATCGGAATCACGCTATTCCTCATATTGATACTTTCCTTAGCCTATAATGCCTTCTTGTACCCCACAAACTACAATACCAATCCCGTAAACAAAGACGGTCTGTGGAAGGATTTATTGACGGAAAACAAACCATTGATGGTTATCTTAGGAGATCTTTTTATATTTCAAGAAGAGGATACTTCTAAAGGCACTCAAAAAATAATTAGGGATCCGTTCATAAATTCGTTGGAGGACTACGACCAATTTACCCTTGAGCATCCTCAAACCAATTTAAAATACGAGCCGTTAAGCTACAGCTTACTTATTTATAACAGTGCCCTATGGATCAAAGATTTGAGTGAAATTTTCTCGTACAACCAAAGCGATTTTACTATTCGAAATATGGTACGTTTTAATCCCAAAGAATTGCCGGACAACAATTTTATGGTTATAGGGATGATGAAAACATTTGGACTATTCATGGACTATTTAAAAAGTCCCAAATTATTCTACAACATCCAAGACCAGAGCATTGTTTATCGCAACGATCCAGACGGAAGGGAAACCGTGTATCTCCCTTATGGCGACCCCAATGGACACCATACGGATTACGGCCTAATCACTAAGGTGCCAGGACCCAACAATAACAACATATATTTATTTGGTGGCATATGGGATACTGCAGCCTCACAAAGTTTAAAATATTTTACTTCTCCAAAATTGCTTCATGAATTGGAAGTGGGATTAAAGGAAAAATTTGGAGAACTCCCCAAATATTATCAAGTGCTATTGGAAGTCAAAGGAATAGACAGAATGGAATTGAGCTCCAAGATTTTGATTATGGAAAAAATAGAATCCAAATATCTACTTGACAATGATTAGGGACAGGGCTTTATTCCCAAAGATTGGACACTAACCCAATAGCCCTAATTTTCTAAGAAAGATTTCTCTCAAGCCCTTATAAGCGAACTGTACCTATCTACAAAATCAATCGTTAGTTACCTTACTACCCCACCAATCGGCATTAGGCTCAAAATCTTCGGACAGAACATTCAACCGTTCCCTTTCCAATCTTAGCCACATTTCATTTATGATTTTATTCCTTCTCTCCTTCGCCAACTTCTGATCGTATTCAGGATCCTTCTCGGCAAATCTTGCCCCTACCTCAGAAAGCCATGCTTTAAGTTCTTTACTAAGGGCCGTGGCAATCTTTGGATGTTCCAAAATTACATTGGTTTGTTCTGCAGTATCGGAGGGCAAATGATATAGTTCTTCCCTATCATCTTCCCAATAATGGATTAGCTTCCATTCATTTCTTCTAATTATGGAGGAGGGTTCCCCTCCTTGATTACCATAATGAGGATAATGCCAGAACAAAGGCCTATCCACTACTATTTGTTTTCCTTCCAACAGCGGCCTCAGACTTATTCCGTCCATATGTTGTTCCGGTTTTAGGTCGATATTAGCCAAATCCAAGATGGTGGGGTAAAAATCGGTGCCGATAACTGGAAAGTCACTTTCCGACCCCCCATTTTTCAACCAAGGTACCTTTATAAAATAAGGCTCCCGAATACCACCTTCCCATTGATATCCCTTTCCTCCCCTTAAAGGGAGATTGCTTGTGGAAAAAGAGTCGCCAGAGGCTACTCCACCATTATCCGAAGTAAATACAACAATAGTATTATCCTCCAATCCGGCGTTTTTAATAGCATCCAACACCACTCCGACCGCATCGTCCATACTTTCTACAAGTCCGGCATAAATAGGATTGTCTTGCACGATACGAATAGGCAAAACATTTTCCATTTTGTACCCACTCTCTCCTAGCCCCTTATTCTGGGCTTTATCTCTATATTTTTCCCATTTTTTATGGGTAGTTTGGATTGGTCCGTGTACGGCATAAAACGAAAGAAAGGCAAAAAATGTCGAATCCTTGTGCTGTTTTATAAAGTCAGCTGTTTCGTTTCCCAAACGCATTGTAAGGTTCTCTCCCTTAACCCTGTTCGGTAATTTTGGATTATCCCATGGTGAAAAATATCCCCCCATTGGACTGCCTTTATCCCACCCACCCTTATTGATCTGAAAACCATGATCTTCAGGGTACGAGCCTTCCGACCCTAAATGCCATTTACCGGCGAAGAAAGTTTTATACCCCTTCTCTTTCATGGCCTCTGCAATGGTAACATCCTTAGCCGGCAAAGTATGCACATACATGGCAGGCAGTAATTTATCGTGGCGATGGTGAGATCTCCAAGCTTCACCGGATGCCGCCCCGATCCAATCTGTGATTCCATGCCTTGCCGTAAATTTTCCGGTCATGATACTGGCCCGGGACGGACTGCATACCCGGCTGGCAGCATATCCTTGAGTAAAAATCATGCCCTCTTTGGCCAATTTATCAATATTGGGTGTTTCGTAATAAGAACTGCCAGTAATACTAAGATCAACAAGACCCAGATCATCTACCAATATAAAAACCACATTGGGCTTTTGTTTTAACTTTTCAGGTTCTTGTTGGCAGCCCGTGGCAAGAAACCCAATAATTAGACCACAAATAATTTTGGTTAAAGGTGTAGGTAAGTACATTTAAATTCTAATATTGGTTGGGTTTAGGGTAAAGGTTTCACCATAATATCCTTATAATAGATAATACTTTTGGGATCATGACCTTGTAGCGCAAAGGTCCCCCCTTTAAGAACCCTATGCTGGCGTTCCCCTTCGTCACGTTTGGGATTTTCAGGTTCGGTGTAATCAACCACAACAATATCATTTATTTTAATAATAATTCTTTTACCTTCTACTTTGATATATTCTGTATACCATTCATCATCGCCTACATAAGTTTCCATAATATTAACTATATCATATAAGCTACCAGTACGCTTCCAATCCCCTTGGGAATTGTTTACCTGTACTTCATAGCCATAAACTGGCCAACTAGCTTCCTGGTAGCGGGTATGGATATAAATTCCTGAATTAGATCCAGGCTTTGTCATAACGGACGCCTTGAATTCAAAATTATCAAAATCATGGTTCTCAACATCTCCTACATAAAACAAATGGGCCTTAGGGCCGGCAACTTTAATTGCACCATCTTCAACTGAAAAGGTATGGGCATTTTCCCCAACTTTCCAACCATCCAAATTTTTACCATTAAACAAGGAGATCCAACCATCTTTTTTCTTTTTACCCCCAACTTGACCTGTACTTGTATTCAAAATTCCTAGGCACAGCACTAGGCTCATTAGATATGCAAAATTGTTCTTCATTGTTTTATGTTATTAATGAAGAGACAAGATATTAAAAAATGGGTTACTCAATAGATATTGTTGAAACTATTTTGGGAAGGCATTGAATATTGCTTGGTGGTAAAAGAATAATTTAATGTAGAGATTTCTTAATGTAGCAATGTATCAATTCGGTGATTTGGAAATGTAGCAATTGTTCAATGTACCGATTGCTTGATGAACCTATTAATGACCGTCCCTGGGTACAAACGCAGTGAAGTACAAAGGGATACGGGAAATAATCACGCAATAGGCGTGCATTCAATGACCGTCCCTGGGTACAAACGCGGTGCAGTACAAAGGGATACGGGAATTGATCACGCAATAGGCGTGCCCTTTTGTCGGATATGGAACAAAAAAAAAGTCCCTCCATCTTGCGATGAAGGGACTTCAAAAAAAGGCGGCGGCCTATTGGTGACAAGCCTGATACTGCAAGCATAGCGAAGCAGTATCGGATGCTGGAACCAATCACGCAGAAGGCGTGCCCTTTTGTTGGATATGGAGCAAAAAAAAGTCCCCCCATCTTGCGATGAAGGGACTTCAAAAAAAGGCGGCGGCCTATTGGTGACAAGCCCGATACTGCAAGCATAGCGAAGCAGTATCGGATGCTGGAACCAATCACGCAGAAGGCGTGCCCTTTTGTTGGATATGGAGCAAAAAAAAAGTCCCTCCATCGTAAGATGAAGGGACTTCAAAAAAAGGCGGCGGCCTACTCTCCCACTTGGTGTAGCAGTACCATCGGCGCAGACGGGCTTAACTTCCCTGTTCGGAATGGTAAGGGGTGGGCCCCGTCGCCATGGCCACCTAAAAACTTCTAT
>NZ_JACLHY010000039.1 GCF_014397245.1 Arenibacter arenosicollis
AATCCGGCGGGGGCATCAACTGCTTGGGGTCATCGGAAACCACGTGCTGGTACAAAAGACTATGGCCAGGCTTTCCGGCCACAATGGCATATTTCCCGGGATTCTCCGGTAATTCGGAAAGTGCGGCCTTCTCCAGATCTAGCCGCAGGCCCGCTTTTCGCTTGTTGGCATCAGGGCCGTGACAGGTATAGCAATTATCAGAAAGTATAGGCTTTATATGGAAGTTATAGTCCACGACCTCTGGCAGCTTCTGATCGGCGTACCCATCTTGGGAAGATTTGAAAAACCCTGATTTAAAGGCAAACAACAAAGCGACCAAGCCTAATAAAATAACTACAATACCAACTTTCTGTTTCATTTGGGAACTACTCTTTCATTTGTTTATATTCTAAGAGGGAAGAACTACTTAATCCTTTTCTCTCCTGTGAGGGGGATACTGCTCCTCAATTTACATATATGATATTATTTATACTAAAATAACAACATATTTTAAATAAAAGGCGTAAATTTTTCATAATTAACGCCACCGATGTCAAATATAATAATAATATATTTATCATGTTCATACATATGAACAAATTGATTTTATTAATACCTTTAAACAAAAAATTACGAAAGTGGAAATAATAATATATTTAAATAAGGTATTATTTCAAATAATTTCGATCGTGGTTCTGGTTATTTTAAATACTAACTGTCGCAGCAACCATAATATCATTCCTAAGCACCCAGGCAAAAATGATGCACGACTTGTGACCAAAGCTGAATCTTTCAATAATCTGGTAATAGTAGATAGTTTTGGAATTACTGGTGCTGATGGCGTAATTTCCTTTCCCTTGGATAAAAATAAATCTATATTTATGATGGGAGATTCTTTTTTAACGCCTGTCCGAAACAAGAAAAGGGATGTCAATAGTCCCATGATCAACAATACCTTTATTCTAGTCAATACAAAAAAAGGCACCCACACCGCATTTTATAATAATTCCTCAACACAACCCGATGCACTATTAAAGCCAACCTATGGTAATTTAAAAGAATACTATTGGCCGGGACATGGTTTTCAAAAAAACGGAATCATCCACATTTTTATGTCCCGGTTTCTACATGGGGATTATGATTGGGGCTTTAAATTTTCTGGAACGGACTACATACGCTTGGACAAAAACACTTTTAAGATTATCAGCCAAGAAAACTTTCCCTATTCAAACTTAAACAATGTGCATTATGGACATTCCATTATGAAAGTAGGGGATGTAGTTTATATTTATGGCTCGTGGAGCACCAAGGATTCAACTGCCATGCATGTCTCAAGGGCCAAATTGAACCAGAAAAATGACCGGATGAATATGTTTGAATTTTTTGATGGTAAGGCTTGGGTTTTAGACCCCTTACAAAGCGCACCTTTAAAAGGAATTAAACAAGCCGTCCCAGAACAATTCTCTGTTTTCAAACTAGGAGATGAATATATTTTGATACTGCAAGCAAGGGAACTGGGAAACGGAAATATATACTCATACATTGCCGATTCTCCTTGGGGGCCTTGGCGTAATGAAAAATTATTGTACCATACCACTGAACAAGAAAATGTTAAAGATCAAATCTTTACCTACAACGCCATGGCCCACCCTCAATACATAACGGATAATAAATTATTGATTTCCTACTGCATAAATAGCTTTGATGTCAAGAAAATTCATGAGGTAAATACGGATTACTACCGACCAAAATTCATCTGGGTCCCTTTGGAAATGATTTTGGAGTAGCGTGAAAAACCTTACCGGATATGCATTCCATATCTTAATTACAATTGTAAAATGCCAGAATAGTTTCTTCCCCGATTTGATAGGTTGTGCTGTTGCAATAATTCAATATTAAGTACATTCCGACAGCCTTAAAATAGATACTCCTACCAAAGTCCTTATCCCCTACTTTTTTATAGTTACTTGTTCGGGGCACTCCCTGAAACATTTACTTTGGATACCAATATCAATGGCCTTAAAGGCAATTACCTAGATTTTTTGATAATATGCAGAGGCTACCCAAGTAAAATAAATTGAATTATTTCAACGGCTTTCCAAACCGCAATATTTACTAGGGCCAGATTATTATTGTTCTTGGTAAAAAGAATTCCCTTTTGCCCACTCCCTAAACATCATAGAAGATTTTGCAAGTACACCAGCTGACCCTTTAAAATCTGCCGATCCTGCCGGTGTTCCATCTATTTTATACCATTCGTAAAAACCGTCATTTTTCAATACTCTTTCAAACATCGGTTTGGCAAGGGTATAGGCCTCTTCAACATAGTCATTGGCTATCAATTGTTGTATCATTCTTCCACCAAACCAAGTCCAGTCTCCTCCATTCTGGTATTCATAGGGAGGAGAAACGTTTTTGCCCAAAACCTCTGTTGGATATGGGGGATACAAGGTAAGGCCAATGGACGGTGCTCCGGACAACTTTACATTTTCAACCATGTGGGCAAGAACAGCGGCTATTTCTTGCCTGTTCAGGATACCGGCCTCAATGGCAACGGCCGTACCACCATGATAGTGAATGGCATTTTCTTCAAAATCTTCAGGAAAAGGAGAATCCGAAACATAGATATGTGGAACAAATTTATTTCTTTTCTCATCCCAAAGATATTTTTTGCTATTCGTGCCAATCCTTTCATGTAAATCACCCCACATCTTTTTATCTTCGGGTTCAAGTGCAAATTCCTGCATGTTTTTTAAGGCGATGACCAACATAGCATTGTCATAAATATCTATACTCCAGTGGGTAAGTTCATCAACGTCGACCACTGCCCCACCTTCTACTTGCACGTCTCCCCAGTCAAAAGTAGTCGCCCCAATAATCAGGCCATATTCTTCGGAATATCTCTCTTTTAATAGATATTCAATGGACATTGTCAACCTTTCATAGACTGTTTTTCCTGCTATCTTCTCTGTTAATATGGACCGATCATTGGTTTTGTCAATATATTTTGAAATTGCCTGAATCAAAGAAGTTTCTTGATCCGTTTCAACCGTATTTTTAAATCCAATATGTCCCGGTGCTGTTACAGATTCGTAGGTATTTGGATCTCCCCAAGTAAAGGCTTCTTTAGGTACGTAGCCATCTAGAAGTTCTCCATTATCTTGTTGAAAATGAAAAAACATCAATAAGTTTTCGCGGATAATATTTACATCGTATTCTTCACAGGATAATTCTATAAATGTATTCAAGTCACGTGACCATACCATTTGGTAACCAGATCCAGCGTAAAACCCATTTTTCATTAATATTCTGGCCCAGTTCTCAACTTCTTGCATAGATTTGTCCGATGTTATTTTTTTTGCCAAATCTTTTTTTTTGTAATCTTTGGAAACGCATGATGAAACTAGAAAACATAATAAGGCAATACTAACTATTTTCATTTTGAAAGAATTAATTATTTATAATCATTGAACTACTGAGATTCCCTATTCTATTTCTCAACTTCGTTTATCCATTTAGTCCCATTTACTACATCTGAATTGATAACAAATTTGGGGATTAAAAAGACCACAAACCCATTTAACTAACTCTGTAAATGAGAATGTGGTCCAACTACTAACTCAAACTAACTTTATCTTAAACTATATAAACTGGGCTTGGCCCAATATAATTTTTAATTTTGAGATATAACTGTCCTAGGAATTGTTCTAGAATAAACCAATCTCTTGGGTTGTTTACTTACTTTGAAATTTTAAACAATTGTAGGTAATCATTGTTCTTGGCAAAAAGAATACCTGCTTGACCCCCTGCCAACTTAATTTTTTCAATCGCTTTAACCTCACCCTTCACCATCAAACCACTTTCATAGGGCATTTTGCTGCTAAAAGAACCTTTCCCATTACCAACAATCAAAGCGCCAAAACTGGAATCATTTCTAGGTGTTTCCACTTCGGAACCATATAAATTCCCACCTATTACCATGTCCATATTTCCGTCATTGTCAAAATCTTCCGCCAAAAGCGAGTTAATAGAAGATATCTGAGCCAAATTGTCCAATGGATTAATTTTAAATTTGTGACCACCAAGATTCTCTATGTAAACACTTGCAAAGCTACCCACTTTAAATTGCAATGATTCTTTCAACTCATCGGTGGTATATACATCAGCCAAACTTGCAGCCGCAAAAGACTTATAATCCTTGAATTTATAACTGATAACAGGAATCTGTTCTGATGAGCAACCTTTTCCTCTTACAGGATACTCCGTTCCACTTTCATAATAACTTAGTACAATATCGTTTTTGTTGTTCCGATCAAAATCTCTCATATAAATACTAAATGGTTCGTTTTCTGTAGCCTGATATTTGTAGTTAAGACCAAGATTTCCCATAACAAAATCAAGATCTCCGTCACTATCAAAATCTTCGCTGATCATACCGAACCACCAGCCATTAGTACCGGAAAATCCGATTTTTTCCGTTTCATTTACAAATTTCCCATTAACATTATTAAAATAGGAAATGGGCATCCATTCTCCTACAACCATTAATTCCAAATAGCTATCATCATCAAAATCTACCCATTCGGCCTTGGTAACCATACCAACATGTGCCAGTCCGGGCGCAATTTCTTCGGTAACATCCACAAATTTTAGGTCCGAAGCAGTACTTTCATTCCTAAGTATATAACTTCTGGGTGCCACAGGGTAATTCCTCGGGGTCAACCTTCCGCCCACAAATAGGTCCGTATCCCCGTCATTATCAAAATCCCCGGCAATTACACAGGAGCCACTACTGTTTATTATCGGAAGGGCAGTAGTATTTTTTCTAAATTTCCCTTGGCCTTCATTTATATACAGGCGATCTTGATAATAATCACTTTCATTTTCGGCTTCATTTCCCCCACTTACTACATAAAGGTCCTGCAATCCATCACCATTGGCATCAAAAAAGATTGCACCCACATCCTCTTGTTTTTTATCCGATTCCCAAACTTCATTCAAAATCTCAATAAAAATGCCTTCTTCATTCTGATAATACATCTTTCCTGCCTGTCCATATGCTCCTCCAATATAAATATCGTCCAAACCATTGTTGTCAATATCACCTACTGCCAATGCCGGGCCATATTCCGATGTTTTATGCGGAAGTAGAACTTGGTATGTAAAATCATTAAATGGGTTTTCTTCGTGCTTAAACTTCAACTGTACCTGCTCCGTTATGTCCTCAAAAGATTGTTTTGTCCCTTCTTTTTGAAATTTATCTTTTGTTTTTGCATCATTATAATCAACAGCAAGGAGCTGATTAGCCCCAACATCCTCTAAAATCTGTTCCTTCCCATCTTGCCAAAGTATCCTGACTTTATCTATGGAATTCTTTTTTCCTAGGCCAAAATGCAATATCGGCTCTACCGAAGATTGAAACCCTCGGGTCAAAGTCAATTCCTGAAATTGGGTTTCCCCATTGTCTTCCAACCATATTTTACAGCCCAAACCAAAAGCATTGTCTTTAGGGCCATTCATTTTAACCCTTAAAAAATTATTCAATTTCCGGTCGCTCGCCTTATTCTCATAGATAATACTTTTATCGTCCAAATTATTAACTACCAGATCCAAATCACCATCATTATCAAGATCGGCATAGGCCACTCCATTGGAAAATCCTTCATAATCGATCCCCCATTGCTGCCCTATATCCTTAAAAGAAAGATCTGCATTATTTTTGAAGGCAAAGTTCCTAATTTTTTCGAAAGGTAGTTTCTTCGTTAGTTGCAAATCATTCAGTTTGTCCATTTCCTCTTTAGGAACTTTAAAAAAATCTTGATTGTTTATGTCTCGCCTAACTCCGTTTGTTATATAAACATCCTTAAAACCATCATTATCAAAATCGGCGAATAAAGGGGCCCAACTCCAATCTGTTGAAGACAATCCAGACATTCGGGCAACATCCCCAAATCGAGGCAATCCATCTTTGTCATTGCCCATATTCAATTGCAGGGTGTTCGTCGAATACTGATGATGCAGTCCATTACTTACAATTTCATAGAATCTATCCGTATCCATACTGGCCATGTTTTCTTTGATTCTACTGTTACTTTTGGGCAACATATCCACTTGCAGCAGGTCCAATAGACCATCATTGTTGAAATCGGCTACATCAGAACCCATTGAAAAATAAGAAGTGTGATTTGTAAGCTTTAAATTTTTATCGGAAAAAGAACCATCCTTGTTATTAATCAAAAAATAATCGGGCGTAACAAAATCATTGCACACATAGAGGTCAGGCCAACCATCTTGATTAAAATCTCCTACGGAAACCCCCAATGAGAGTCCGTATTTCGCCAAATTGGCCTCCTGGGTCACATCCGTAAATTTCCCCATACCGTCATTCCTGTATAGTCGATCGCTTTGATCATAAGGAGTACCCAAATTGGTGTAATTTAAATATTTTTCCATGTTTTGGCCAGGAGAGGTCATTGGGTAATTGGCTACATAGAGATCTTGATCACCATCAAGATCAAAGTCAAAAAATACGGCCTGCGTAGTATTTCCGGTATCGGCAACCCCATAATTTTCTGCCGATTCGGTGAAAGTAGGGTTGGCGCCAACCTTGGCATCATTAATATATAATAAATTTTTTCTAGTAACCCATTTTCCGGAAACACTAACATATATATCCAACCAACCGTCCTGATTTGCATCGCCCAAAGTAACTCCTGTTACCCACCTATTGTCCGCTGCAACTCCTGCTTCTTTGGAAATATCCTCAAATTGTAAATTCCCTTTGTTGAGATATAGCTTATTCTCCACCATATTCCCGGTAAGATAAATATCCTGAAGGCCATCGTTATTAAAATCTCCTATGGCTACACCGCCACCCATATAAAGATAGAGGTAGCTAAAATAGTTTATCGAATCGTTCTCTGTTATGTTATTTGAAAAATCAATTCCCGACCGGTCAGCTGATAATTTCTCAAATAGGCCATTTGAATTCTGATCTGCAGAAGTATTACAACTGATATATAGTAACACCATGAGAACGGGAAAAAGAAATTTTGACATCAATATTTTTTTAAACAAAACTAACATAAGTCCAACATTTATCTATATTACACTAATTAACATATAGTTTATCATTCTATAGAACAAAACCCGTCTAATTTGTATAAAACTAGACGGATTCAATTCAAATTATAAGCTTGTAGAAATGGACAAATAATTTAATATTTGACATTTACCTTATACACTAAATCAACTACAAACTAATTCCTTTATAACTACCCTAACAAACAACAAACCTTATTGGTGATTAATATCCCGGATTTTGTTCCAGTGCCCCGTCACTTTTGTTTATTTCATCAATAGGTATTGGCATTAAATAATAGTAATCGCCGGGCCAAGGTGCTCTTGCTGTAGCGGTTGTAATTGTACCATACTCATAACTTAACCTCCCACCATCGGACCAGTCTTTCTTAAGACTTGTAATGCCCCTAGCAGGATTAAGATCTACCAATCCCGGTGCCGCCTTCCATCTCATAAGATCATAAAAACGCGAATCCTCCAAGTTTAGTTCTACCACACGTTCATTTCTATAGACGCGGACCAAATCGTCTCCATTTTCAGTAACATCGGGCATATTCACAGATTCTCTCTTACGGACCTTATTGATGTATTCACGAGCTAGGGATTCATTACCCAGAGCTATCTGAATTTCGGCATAGTTCAACAAGAATTCCCCCAATCTAAAATATGAGGTGACATTATCATAATCATGGTCCCAACTGGCTCTTGGGCTGGTAAAATCAGTCAATTTTTTAAACGCATAACCTGTTTGTATGTTCCAATGGAAAGGCGTCTTTCCAGCAATCCAGTAGGATTTTGAGTCTCTTCCAAAATCAAAAACAGTTTCACCGTTCCAATCTGGATTCTCCATAGGAATATCTGGGTTTGCATCTTCCCAATATTCATAAGCCCGCTCTGCGCTCTTAGATCCATCAAAAATTTGAACAACAGCTCCGGAATAGAGTACATTTACATAATATCGTGGATCTCTGTTTAAATTTGGGAGTTGATCATCATAACCAGAAGTCGGATTTATAGTTATTCCATCTTCAAGATATGGATATTCGCCATTAATCATCTGAAATGCGTTAACAAAATTCTGAGTGGGCGTAACCCTCTGGTTGGCATCAAACCCACTTGGCCAAAAATCATAATTATATCCCCAACCGCCTTGAGAAGCAACCCTGTTAAGACTGGTATAACTTCTAGCAAGTATAATCTCGTCTTGTGCAACCGGATCGTGGAATAATTCAAAATAATCAGGATGTAATGTAAAACCAGCTTCAAGGACTGCTTTGGTGGCCACTTCGGCCGCCTGCCATTTAGAGATATCGTTGCTTGGGTTGTTCAAAGGACTCGCCATATACAATAGCATTCTAGCCTTCAAAGCCATTGCAGCCTGTTTGGTGGCCGCACCAGAAGGTGCCTCCCCATGGTTCTTAAGAAGTGGAATTGCCTTGTCCACTTCAGAGAGCACAAATGCAGCTACCTCGTCGTAGGTGTTTCTCGGCACGCTATAGGATTCCTCTGTCAGACTAAAGGTTTTCGTAATTAAAGGAACACCTCCAAAGTGCCTGCTCAATTCAAAATACATATATGCCCTCAAAAAAAGCATCTGCCCTATCATTGGATCAAGAACCGCCGGTTCTATATCCGAACCTTCAACTTTTTCCATAAAAACATTTACATTGGTAATATACTTGTATTGATGGGCCCACAGACCGTTTGTTAGGGCATCTACGTTTTCTGGAGTCATACCGCCCTGTAGATATTCTTCTCCAGGTCCTCCTATATCATTTGTTTGAGTTTGAATAAAGGCGAGGTCCGTTAAACCTATAAGCCCACCTGCAGCCGGCCGATAATGAACCTTAATACCATTATAAGTGGAGGCAACATATCCATTCAAAAAAATAGGATCGTTAAAAACGTCTTCCTCAGGAATGGCATACAATGGACTTTTGTCCAACAAATCATCATCACATGATAATACCAATGTGGCACCCATAATCATAACTAAGAGAATGGGAAAGGCGTTCTTTATATTCTTCAATTTATTGATGTCTATTAAATTTCTCATAGTTATCTTTTTAAAAAGCTAGATTTAAACCAAAACTTATTGTTTTCACTGGAGGAAAACCTCCATTATCTTGTTCAGGATCTCCATAGCCGTATTTATCCAATTTTGAGAATGTTAACAAATTATAACCACTGGTAAAGAATCTTAATTGATCTATACCAAATTTATTCATTAAGTCTTTTGGAAAACTATACCCAAATTCCATAGATTTTAAACGGACGTATGATGCATCCCGGTACCAAAAATCACTGGCAGAGTTACCTAATGTTGTAGTCCCAACCCTCGGCAGCGGTGCATCAGTACGATCTACTGTATAACTATTTTGTGCAGCATAATCGAATGAATTCCCTGCAGCTCCAGAATTGAAACCGTTACTAAGTGTCCTTTGCACCTTGGAGGCACCTTGGAACAGTACGGTAAAATCAAAATTCTTATAATTTAAATCCCAATTTAAACCAAATTGAAGTCTTGGAGTTTGCAGAGGATCATAACGATATCTGTCATCACTATTAATCTGACCATCCCCACTTAAATCTGCGAAAATCAATTCACCTAGACCGGCATTGGGATAATTAATGTTGTTGTCCAAATCTGCTTGGGTCCTGTATATACCAATGGCTTCGTACACTAAATTAGAACCAAAAGGCTGACCTTCCAATTTTTGATATTTAAAGTCGGTAGGGGTTTCGTCAAAATATATAATCTTGTTTTTAGCATAGGTCAAAGTACCTCCTAGACCAAGGTTCAGTTCTCCTATATTCTGATTGTATCTAAATGAGAAATCGAATCCTTTATTTTCCATTTCCCCAATATTCTCATCGGGTAGATCTAGACCAGTATACGCCGGAATAGAAGCAATTCTTCTACCTAATATATTGGTCGTATTAATCATAAAATAATCAATTTCAAGGTTCAGTGCACCGTCAAATAACCCCATTTCAAGGCCAATATCCAAATTATCTGATACCTCCCAAGTAATATTTGGATTGGCAACTCCGTCCGGGATCACCCCCTTAATATCTTGGTTGCCCCAAACATATCCATCTCCGATTACTCCAAAACCGGGGGGTTCACTGTACTTATAAACCCTTAAGTATTGAAATTGATCAACTCTGTCGTTACCTAACTGCCCCCATGAACCCCTCAACTTTAAATGGTTCATTAAATTATTCTTGAAAAACGGTTCCTCAGATATTGTCCAGCCCGCTGATACGCCAGGGAAAAAACCAAATCGCGATTCTTTTGGAAAGGTTATGGACCCGTCATATCTAAAATTAAATCCAAACAAATATTTTGATTTATAATCATAGGACAATCGACCAAAATAATTTCTCCTCGCATTTTCACTTCCGGAACCAAAATTCCTAAAATTTGCAGTGTCTTCACTACCCGCAAATAGTTGATCGATTGATTTTGACGCAAATCCCAATCGTGATGTCCAAAAGTAATTACCTTTACCTTCGCTTTGTTCATAGGCTACAAAAGCATCGACCCTGTGATCCTCTCCAAAAGTTGTAGTGTAGGCAATTCTTGCATTCAATGTAATGGCCTCTTCTTGTTCAAATCTTTCCGTAAGTCCTTCGGGATCTATATCCCTAGCCTTGACTTTAATAATTTCCCCATCAATATTTTTCTCCCAATAGTCCCATGGCCAATTAAACGCCTTGTCATATTGCCAAGTTCTATTAAAGGCGGCGAAGCCTTCCAAAGATAAGCCTACCACACCCGGAACCCTATATTTATAGGTAAATTTCGATGTCAACACATGATCTGCTTCTCGCTGATAACCAACACCTCTGACCCTGGCAGCCTGATTTAAATGAGACCAACCTTGGGTGGGATAACGGGTATCCCCATCAACAAATGCCTCTACAAGAGGGCTTGTGTTACCACTACCGCCAGCACCACCTCCTTGAGGATATTGGGAGTTTTTTTGACGTAAAGCGATATCAAGTCCAAGATCCAAATTTTCACTGGCTTTTACATCCAGATTCATTCTTACATTGTACTGTCTGTTTTTTGTTTTATTGTCGCCAACCAGAAGTCCTCCTTGAGAGGATGTTCCCAGAGACGTAAAATACCTGATCCGCTCAGATCCTCCGGACATCGTCAATGACTGCCTCTTTTGCAAAGCAGATCTACCACCATAAAAGGCATCTAACCAGTCCTCGGATTTTCGCGCGCCTGATTCAAAATCAGCTATAATTTCATTAGGAAACGAAAGGTCCCTCCCACTTAGTACATCAGCTGAATTTACGATATTCATATAATCAACGGCATTAGCATATTCCCTTTGTTTGGCCAGACTCTGAAAACTTAATGAAGAAGAATAATCAACCTCCATTTTCCCAGTTTTACCTCTTTTTGTTGTAATCAATATTACACCACCCGCCGATTGTGCTCCATATATTGCCGCAGAGGCATCCTTTAACACTGTAACAGTCTCTATATCATTTGGGTCCAATCTATCAATCCCATCTGCGTTCGCAACCCCGTCAATGACAATAAGCGCACCACTATTGCGATAGGTATTAGTCCCCCTTACCTGAATTGTTGCATCATCCCTACCTGGTGTTGAGCTGTTCTGAGTAATAAAAACTCCGGACATACGACCTGCAAGCGAATTCGCCATAGAAACAGAAGGTGATTTATTAATTGTTTCACCCGACACCTGAACAACTGCATTGGTAACCTTCGCTTTTATCTGAGTTCCATATCCTACAACAATAACTTCGTCCAATTGGCTGGCATCCAACTCCATTTGGACATCCACAGTAGATGACGCACCTACTAATACTTCTTTGCTCGAGTATCCTATATAGGAAAAAACAAGGGTACTGTTCTCGCCACCAACTGTAATACTATAATTTCCGTCAAAATCAGCAGCCACACCGTTGGTGGTGCCTTTTTCCAATACGCTGACACCTGGAAGAGGCACTCCGTTTTCATCCACCACTTGCCCAGTTACACTTTGCTGATAAAGACCATCAAAACTGACACCCTTCACTTCCACCAAGAGTGTAGATTCCATGATTTTGTTTATAAAATTATCATTTGCCCATAAACCAGTGCATAGGAGAAAAGATAAAATAAAGAAATACGCATTGTAATTGGCCCATGGACGGCCACGTAAGAATAGTTTGCTTTTCATTTTTAGGTTTAGTTGATTAGTTAATAATTAAGCTTGTACTCCTAAATCTCTTCACACCAGCCTTTCTAAAAAGATTCTACTTTTTTAAGAAATGTAAAGTTTGAGATTATGATAAATCAGTTAAGATGTTAGTTTTTTTATTTCAAAGTGTATTTTAAAAATAACGAGTTGCCAATTATTACCTATTACAACTCGGAAATTTCCATTTTTCTGGATGTCTGTCCTTTTAAATAAAACCTAACCTATGCGGGCTATTCGTGCCAATTAACATCAAAAAAAGATCATGTTTATATGTATAGACATAATCAAATATAGTAAAAAAAATATGACAAACATCATGTTTTCAAAATATAATTAACATTATATATTTTGAATTATCAAAAATTTAAATTGGATCTATTTAATTTGGTAATTCTTTAACTCCCCATTTTTTATTGGGTTTTGGCCCCAGCCATAATTCTAAGATTCCACCATTGCTAAAATCCTTATGGTCAAAAAAGAATTTTTCATGTAATTTACCGTTCAAGTTCGCTTTTTGGATATACATGTTATTTTCAGAGTTGTTATATGCCTTAATAACAAACTTCTCACCTCGGTAATAATTCTGATCAAGCTTTATGGTTATTTCATCAAAAACAGGGCTGGTAATATCATACACTGGTTCCAAGGATGAAGTTCCATTTAGGCTAAAAAGGCCAATAGACATTAAGGCACTTACAGCCCCCATTTGTCCTTGATCTTCGTCATGCCCACCATATCCTTTATCGGGCGTTATACCCCCAAATGCTTGATTATTAACTTTACGCACCCAATGCTGTGTCAACCATGGTTTTCCAGCATAATTAAATACATGTGCATTGGAACAGCCAGGTTGGTTGGCATAACTCACATAACCATCCCCGTAACCAAAAACAAAATCCGTTGGTTCTGCCTGTTCAAAAGCATAATTCAACTTGTCGCTAAGAATATCGTCCCCCCCCATCATTTTGGCCAAACCAGGTATATCGTGAGAAATGGACCAAGTGCCTTGCCAGGCATTGGCCTCAACCCAACCCATACCACTCAATGGATCGTTATGTAACCAATTGCCAGCGGCATCTTTCGGGTATATTAGATTTTGCTCTTTTCGAAATAATTCTTTCCAGCCCATTGACCGTTTTAAAAAGTATAATGCATCCTTTTTCTTATTTAGGCCTCTTGCCATTTGTGATAAGCACCAATCCTGAAAGTTCGCCTCTAAAGTTCTGCCTGCACTGCCCCATCCGTTAACAAAATATCCCTTATTGAGATAATCCTGATCTACCTCCAACATTCCTCCGGGCATATGATTTAACTTCATAACATTATAGGCATGTTCACTATCTACCTTAGTTAAAATTCCTTTTGTGTAGGTGGAAACGATTAATGGAGTTGCCGGGCAGCCGGTCATAATATAGGAATACCCCCCAGCGTTGGGACCTCGGGGCAATAACCCCCCATTATCAGCATATTGAATTAACGAGGAAGAAAATTCATCCAACATTTCTGGCCATGCCAATCCCCAAAGAATATTTAAATTCCATTGTGTCAACCAAAATGCGTCCGAATTGTACATATGAAATTTTAATTTCCCTTTTTCATCTTTTGGAACAGATCTTATTTTTAATTGCGCATTAATGGTATGGGACCCTTTTCTTAACCCTTTGGTATAATCTGGATAATCACCGGTAAAATCATCAATCTTGTGCCTACCCAAAAGTACATGCCACAAATCAGTATAAAATTTAATTTTCTGTTCATTAGTACCTCCCTTGATCTGAATTTTTCCCAACCAGTCATTCCATTCCATTTTTGAGTCCTGCCTTACTTTATCAAAATCCCAATCGCTACATTCTTGAACCAAGTTATTACGGGCATTTTCAATACTGGTATAAGAGATCGCAATTTTCATTTGAATCTCTTCTCCTTTTCTGACTTGGTAAATGGCCTTGACCCCTGAGGTCTTCGCGTCGTAATAGCTTTGGCCTGAATTTTTTGGCACCACCTCCTTGTCTCCCCGTAAACTTGATACGTCTGAATAGTTCTTCTCCCCTACCCATCCATCTAAAGCCTCAAAAGGACGATCAAACTGAATGACATAAAAAATCTTTACATTATCCGGTCCACCCCATAACCGTCCTGTTGTGTTCACCGAACCTTCGATTTCCTTGTTGCTGATTTTCTTTACCTCGGCATCTGTCATGGTGGTTGTACTGAGATATCCCCCCAAATTCACCAAAATATTGGACTTGGAATCTTGCGTATACTTAAAACGATAAAAACTTACCCTATCCGTACTAGTTTGTTCTACCCAGGTTCTATACTTGTCCAAAAAAACTTTATGATATCCTGGTTGCACAATTTCATCCTCATGTGAAAAAGATGATTTCCAATGCTCTTCTCCATTTGAAGGGTTTATCACCCCAGTTGTGGGCATTATATTTATTCCGGAAAGCATCCAACCATGTACCTGAGGAAACCCTAAAATCTCGGTCGAATTGTAGTTGTAACCTCCTCCCATTTGATTTTTATTTCTTGTCATTGGGGCTGAACTGATCATTCCAAAAGGACGACTCCCCGTTACAAAGAAAAAATATCTACCTCTTGTAGTTTCTATATAAGGATCCACCCAGGAAACAGGATCTTTGTAGTCTACGGGTGCAGGAAACACTTCAATCTCAGACAAGCCTAAATTGCCCCCATTCCCATCCGTAACTTGAAAGCGCAACCACTTTATTGTTTTCTGGGGAAACGTAATAACTTTTGGCGCGCCATTGTTTGGGATTGCCGTTACACTTATTTCTGTTCCATCACTAAAAAATAGTGTTCCCCCAGCCGTATGTGATTGGCTGTTGGGCCTATCATAGACAATGACCTTATTAATTGTCTGTGGATGGTCCCAATCTAATTGGGCCCATGGATAATTAATACCTCCCCAAAAATTCATTTTACTATCGGAGACCCATTCTCCCATATCATCAAAATAAACCATACCATCATTTACATTTGAAGCTCCCAATTGGGCATGAATGGCCGCACTTACAGTAGCCTTCGCATTAATGGCAATATTTTCAGGACCTGCCTGCACTTTGGCCAGCATTATCGTGAATAGAAAAGTGAATATCACTGTTTTTTGGTTAAATTCAATAGACATAATTTTAAGTCAATTTATATGATTATTTTTTTCAAAAATCATTTAAGTGTTTATTTATATTTAGTCATTATACTCTTTTGTGTTCCCTTAAGAATTCGCCCCCTGTTTCTTACTCCAACTCTTTTCTATTTCTTCCAAAGTCCTTCCTTTGGTTTCGGGAATCATTTTATACGTGAAAAACAATAGGAAGATAGCATTACCCATAAATATCCAAAAGGTATATGCCCCGCCCAGATTCTCGAGCATTATCGGCGTAAACTGTGTGATGGCCACAACCCCAAGCCAAAGGGTCATCGTCGCGAAGGACATTGCCAACCCCCTTATTTTCGTAGGGAATATTTCTGACATAATCACCCAAGGAATCGGCCCCAGGGAGGAGGAAAAACTTGCTATAAAGCCCAATATGAAGATTAGCGTCCAAAGACTGGCGCTATGGCCTAAATAGAACACCAGCCCCGTTCCGCCAAGACATATAATCATGCCCGATAACCCCCATAATAACAAGGTTCTTCTTCCCATTCTATCAATAAAGTATATCGCTACAAATGTGAAAATTGTATTTACAAAACCAATAATTACTGTCTGCTGTAGGGCAGAATCGGTATCAAATCCAATATTCTTGAATATTTCAGGCGCATAATATATGATGGCATTAATACCAGTAATCTGTGAGAACAAAGCCAAGACCAAACCAATTAACAATGCCCTTCTTAACTTTGTACCGAACAACTCTTTCAGCGTTCCCTTTTCGGTCCTGATCGTTTCTTTGATTTCATTTAAAATTAGTTTCCCCTTATCTTTCCCATTTATTTTCTGCAGAATGGTGGTCGCTTCTTCTTCTCTACCGTTTAGTGTAAGCCAGCGGGGACTTTCAGGTACTAAAAAGAGTAAGATAAAGAAAAGAAGTGCGGGTATAATCTCTGAACCGAGCATATACCGCCAGCCCATTTCAATATTCCAGGCTTCGTTACTCACATTGGCTATCCTTAGATTTACGAAATAGACAAAATTGATTCCCAGCACAATAGCCAATTGGTACAATGAAACTAGCATGCCCCTCATCTTGGCTGGAGCAATCTCAGAGATATACAAGGGTGAAAGCATAGAGGCTGCCCCCACTCCCAAACCCCCAATAAACCTGGCTGTAACAAATTGGGTAAGGGTATTCGGTAGGGCCGATCCTATAGCCGAGAGCGAAAAAAGAACGGCTGTTCCCAATAACACCTTTTTTCTTCCCAATTTGTCACTAGTAAATCCGGCGAACATGGCGCCAAACAAACAACCCCATATGGCACTAGATGCCGCCCACCCGGTCATTGCAGATGATAATTCAAACTTGGTTTGCAAGAACCCTATTGCACCAGCAATAACAGCGGTATCATAACCGAATAAAAGCCCTCCTAAGGCAGCAACCGTGGTCACTAAATAGACATATTTCATATTTGCCTTCACGGTACTTTCATCTTTCGAACTCATATTTTCAATTTAATTAATCATGTTATTCTAATGTCCCAATTATTTACCGCGGATTGGAAATCTTCAGAATTTTGGCCAATTTATTTTAAACTATTTGCAGACTAGCTAACAAAAGTATTTCAACCTCTATTTAACGGTGCAAAAAAAGATCATCTCCAAGATAGCGTCAACTAAAACCTTCCTAATTTCGAATAGGGATTTAATCCCGCAGGTTTACTTATCGAATAAGTTTTTATTGGGAACATTTTTCATTTCCAATATCAATTCTCCGCCCTTTATTATTTCATTTTGTGGAATTTTCCATGAATCCCATTTCTTCCCGTTTAGTTTGGCCGAGTTAATATATTTATTATTTCGGGATGCATTTTTGGCTTTGATAATAAAAGTGTTTCCGCCATAATATTTATCACTTAAATGAATGGTAATCTTTTCAAATCTTGGACTACCTAATTCGTAATGTGGATGGATCGCTGCTCCCCCATCCATCTGAAATAATCCCAGTGTGCTCATAACGTACCAAGCACTCATTTGGCCCTGATCCTCATCTCCTGGATAGGCATCCCTTGGACCAATTCCGTAATATTTTTCCTGTATTTCCCTTGCCCACTTTTGCGTCAACCATGGCGCTCCCGCATAATTAAAGAGATAAGAGGATTGCATATTCGGCTGATTACCGTGATTAATGGGATATTTTGAAAAATTATCGCCCAAGGCATTAAAATTCACTTTTTGGGATTGGTACATTGCACTATCCAAACGGGCAACAAAACGTTCCTTGCCAATAGCGTCAACCAAGCCGTTCATATTATGTGGTACAAACCAACTAAATTGCCAGGCATTACCCTCGACAAAACCTGGCATATGATAGGGGTCAAATGGCTCATGCCATGTTCCGTCAGTATTTTTTGGCCGCATAAAGCCAGTTTTGGAATCAAAAATATTTCGCCAGTTTCCTGAACGTTTCATAAATAATTCATAATCCTTGTCCTTCTTAAGTTTTTTCGCAGCCTGGGCCAAACACCAATCGTCTAATGCATATTCAAGGGTATTGGAGACATAACTTAGGTAATGGTTTGTATTTAGTGGTACATAACCATATTTCAAGTAGGGTTCAAGGCTTTCATTCCCTACCCGACCTCCACCAGGATAAGTATCAAGGGGCAATGTAGTTTGTACGTGGCGCATGGCCGCATAGGCCCTTTCAAAATCAAAATCCCGAATTCCACTATTCCATGCGCCTACTATCCACGGAATACCATGCTCCGCGACCATAACGCTGGAATATTCCCCTGCAAAAATGCCTTTGGACAGCCAACCTCCCTTATCGTAGAAGACAAGCAGACTTTTGACTTGCATGGAAGAAAACTCCGGGGCAATGAGCTGGTTCAACTGCTGTACGTTCCAAAATGTATTCCAAAATTCCCCGGAACATAATCTTTGATCCGGATCATCAAAGACTTGAACCTCTTCATTCATATCTATCCATTGTCCGTTAACATCCCCCCATGCCATTCTACCAGCCAATGCTCTATAAAAGTTGGTGTAGAATTTCACCTTTTGTAAATAATCATCGGTTTCTATTTCTATCCTACCCAGATATTGGTCCCAAATATCCTGTTGGGTCTCAACTACCTTTTCAAAATTCCAACCAAATGGCTCAGTGATTTCCTTTTCTAAATTCAACCAAGCATTTTCCGTACTTACCAACGAAATGGAACTTCTAACTAAAATTGTATCATTTGCGGTTGTTTTAAAATTGACAAAGGCACCAACACTGCCCGAGCCTTTAATCGTCTTGGTATTATTCAGAACCGAATCATAAGTTAAACCATGGTTCATTTTTTCCAATGCCTTAGACTTATCCGTCCATCCACCCATACTTTCAAATGGCTTGTTGAATTCCAACGCGAAGAACAATTTATAATCTTGGGTCATCACATAACCGGTTTTATCACAAATATGATGCACAAAACCTTCTATTCTCCTGTCATCAATCCAAGTTATTTCGGTCTCTACATTTTGATAGCCATATTCGGCATCTGGGTAGGCATCCAATAAGACACGGGACACGTCCGATTTTGGAAAAACATATCTTTGAAAAGCTGCCCGGGTGGTGGCGGTAAGGTCTACGTGTATATTATAGTCCGTTAAGTCTACACTATATTGTCCTATTTTGGCTTTCTCTGTCGCCTTGACAATTCTAGATCTATACCCTAAATCCGGACTGTACTCCGGGCCCGGGTTTGTTTGTAAAATTCCAACAGTCGGCATCATTAAAAAGCCGGCCATGGTCCATTCCTGAGTGTGGTTGAAACCCGTGATGCTTTCTATTTGGTATTCATAGCCAGCCTTCCAAACCGTTCCCTGATTATTTGGACTAAGTTGAACCATTGGCATAGGGTTACGCGGTCCCGGCGTAATCATCCAACGAGATCCGCTTGTGCCCATAAACTGATCCACATACTGGGAAAGTCCCATTGGCTTGTTTGGGGCTCTTTGTAGTTGATTCTTATATTTTAAACTTCCGTCAATATATATTTTAACTTCAGACATTTTTTTCAAGGATACCGCAGGAACATAGAATTCGAGAACACTGCGACCAACCTCGATATTTTTTATTATCTCTTGACCATCAACTAAGACCTTAATCTCAGAATCGTGTTTTTGTTGTAGTATATCTACTAAAAGTGGTTGAACATTTTCATTTTTTTCCTTCATTTCAAAATCGGCAAAAGTAACGGACTTCAAAACCGTGTTGCCAATTTTGCCCAAGGCCAACTCATTGGGGCCAATCAACTTTACCTCATCAAACACGCACCAACCGCCCGTCATATTTTGAAAGATAATCTCGTTCACTCCCTTTATCAGGTTCTTGGATGGAAAAAGAAATGTTATGTTCTGGATATTTGGGCTTAACTTGTCTGGTAAATCTCCTGATTTACCGGGCCGTAGTTGCTGTTCATAAACTTTGCCATTAATATAGGCCCTAAATAAAGGTGCATTTTTAGAACTCACCTCTAAGAAGTTGACCACAAGTTCACAGGTATCGGTATCACTGGTTCGTTCCAGCTTAAAGTAGATAGGCAATTGATGAAGTGAACGACCTGCCCAATAACCGTAACCTCCAAAGCCTTCTTTAGGTCCGGGGATAACATAAGGCCAATCTTTGCGTGGACTTGATTCACCCACAACGTAATACCTACTGGCACCGCCGAAACCTTCCGGGACAAACTCCGCATAACTATTCGGTGCCAAAGCAAATTCCTCATGAGATTCATCAGCCTGTCCAATCCTCCAAAGCACCTGTTGTGAAAGGGACTGAGCAATGACACTTGGACAAATTGTCGGCATTAAACAAGCGATAGGAATAAGATATTTCCAAAGTACTTTCATATTCTTGTATATATCATTTACCTAATAAATCGTGTTTTTTAATTGTTCCCAGAAATAGGAATCATATAATTTGGCACTCCCTATAATGGCCGCTTCTTCCAATACATCCGATATTTCAAAATCAACTTGTAATCCGGTATCTTTGATCTTGTTTTTCAAAGCTGGGAGAAAAAGTGCACTGGCCTTAGAAACATTGCCTCCAAGAATAATAAGGTCGGGTTGATATTTTATAAGAAAAGGCAACATAAATTCTGCCATATTTGAACCGAATTCAAGAAAAACCTTTCGGGATGAATCATTGTTAGCCTCAGCTATTTCTTTTACACCTATTGTCTCCTCTCCCGTTATCTCCTTATATCTTTTAACACACCATCGTGTGGAAAAGTAATCATCGCCCAAGCCTAACTTATATGGTTTGTCCCACATAAATCCTCCTTTAGGCACATTGTCCACTGTAACTTGTGGCACACCATCCTGTAGAAATGCAGAACCAAACCCCGTGCCCAATGTAATGGCGACCACCTTGCTATAGTCTTTGGCTTTGCCCATGGAGGCAACCCCCACCCCAAAGGCAGTAGCGTCATTCAAGAATCTAAAATCCATTTTATCCGCATGAAGGTATTTCGACAATTCAGCCGGTATAGAAACCCCGTTTAAACTTTCATATTTTTGGTTATTTCCTATGAACATGCCCAGACCCTTTTTATAATTAAATGGACCTGGCATTGCGAAACCAATTCTAATCTCATCATGAACATCCATGTATTCTATAGATTGATTCACAGCCATACTCCAGCACTTGAGAATATTATCTTTGGATGCCTTATTATCAACTTTAACCGAAAAGGTACTGCCTTCAATCAAATTAAGTAGATTCAAGTCCACAATTGAACTTGTAATATGACTGCCTCCAATGTCCACTCCAATTACCTTCAGCTCAGCCATAAATGTCGTTCTTTATGTTCCAATGTTTGCACATATTAATTTGATAAAAAAAATTCAATCAGAAATTACTAGAGCTCCCTCTTGATATCTATATCATATGTAAAATAATCAGTGTGATAATACACTATATTGTATTCCACAGGCCTATCCCCAATATCCAAGACTAATCTTTCCCGTTTTAAAATTGCCACATCTTTCCCAACGTCCAGCATTTCAACAATCTTGCTATCGGCCTTAACAGCCCTTAGCTTTTCCTTTGAGGTAGAAACTATTGTATCATGTTCCTTTGCCAATAGTTCATACAAGGGGGTTACAAAGTTCTCATCTCCGGTAATCCCCACTCTTGGATGAAAATAAGATACTGAATACAAATATTTGGCTTCTTTAGAACCTCGTATTTTTTCTAGTTTCCATATTTTTTTAGTCTTCCCTACCCCCAAAGCTTCATATACTTCATCTTCCACGGATACCAGTCCAATTTTAACCAAATAGTTTACGACTTCAATACCCTGGTTCCTCATTTCTTTGGTAAAGCTGATCCAATTATCTAAACGGGTCGATATTTTTTTGGTCACTACCTTTGTACCCACCCCCTTTTTGCGCTCTATTAATCCTTCGTGCACCAATTTGTTGATAGCCTGACGGATGGTATTCCTTGAAACCCCCAATTTTTTGGATAAAGTCACCTCCTTTGGTAAGAACTTTTTCCCAATTTTATATTCTTTCTTAACAATAAGACCTCTTAAATACTCCTCTATTTGGGCATGAAGCGGGACGGCGCTATTTTGATCCAATTTAAAATCCATATGTATCTCGGCTTTCGTTTAGGTTAATAAATTCCCTAATATATAATAATTTAAACCAAAGATAAATCTTAAGATCCGTATTACTTGTGCTTTTCTGCCCATTCCTCCATTAACTCAATAGCATTATACAGTACACCAGCGGACCCCCTGAATGTTCCTGAACCCTCCGGTCTATTGTCAATGGTATACCATTCATAAAATCCATTGTTTTTTACAACACGATCGGTCATCGGCAGTAATTGCTCGTAAGCTTCCTTTACAAAACCATATTTGACCAATTGCTGAATCATTCGGCCGCCAAACCAAGTCCAATCGCCCCCATTTTGATATCCGTAAGGATACATCCCCTTGTTTTCAAACGCCCATTCAGGATAAGGGGGGTACAAGGTAAGTCCAATTGACCCAGCCCCAGAAGCTTTTACGTTAGCAATCATTTTATCCAAAGAAGTTTTTATTTGTGCTTTACTCAACAATCCTGCTTCAATTGCCACTGCTGTACCCCCATGATAATAAATAGCATTCTCGTTAAAATTATCAGGGTAAGGAGAGCCATCCAAATATACGTGTGGAATGAATTTCTGATTTTTGTCATCCCATAAAACCCTCTTAATATTTTTTGCCAATTTATTCCTTATAGGCTGCCACTTGGTCTTGGCCTCCCGTACCATCTCCATTAGATTGTCAAGGGCAATCACCATCATGGCATTATCATAAATATCAACACAATATTTGGTATCGTCCGTAATATACACACCCCAGGGATGTGTGTGCTGTACGTCGCCCCAATCTGCCGTAGTGGCACCATAAATAAGACCAAATTCAGTGGCCCATCGATAATCCAGCAGAAATTGCATTGCTTTTTCCATCCGTACCGCTACGGTTTCTGTGCCAACCTTTGTACTTAGGAAGTTTTTATTGCCTGTCTTCTTCAAATACTTAAAGACGGCTTGCACCAAGGAACTTTCATGATCGGTTTCTACTGTATTTTTGTGTCCGCAATAGTTTGATTCCAAATCGCTATAAATGTATTGATAGCCCCCATCCGTTTTCACTGCTTTTTCTTTAGGTATAAATCCATCTATGATGTTTCCATCGGCACCTTGCAGCCTAAAGAACACCAATAAGTTCTCCTCTAATTCCTTAGCCTCAAAAACTTCGGCAGATAACTCAATAAAAGTATTGTAATCCCTAATCCAAACTTCTCCATAGCCGTCGCCAGCATTGAAACCCGTCTTAACCACTTCCAGTGCTTTATTTTTAACTTGAACAAATTCTTCATTAGCAATGACCTTATTGGCCAATTTATTATCTCTATATTGAGCCGTGCATATACCAACATACACTGTCATAAATAAAATACAGTATTTATTTATTCTCATTGAATGTATTTTTAACATCTAGATTAGAAAGAGTCATACTTCCCAATCCCCAATTTACATTAAGATTAGGGCCCATTTCCAATATTAAAATACCTCCCTTCAACAACTCCCTAACTGTAACCCAAAAGTTTGACAACTCTTTTCCGTTTAAGGTCGAACTCAGCACATATTTGTTATTGAATAGTCTGAATATGGTTCTCATATATAATTGATTTATAACTTAACATTCTTCATCCTTTACGAAGGCGACTATTACCTTAGCCTTGACGCCCCCTTTATTTATTAATTTATAATTACCAGTGGCGGCAGGTATGGCAAATGTTTCAGCATAATGGAATTCTCGAACTGCACCTTCAATTTCTAGGTCAATACTACTCCCTTCAACAAGCATCAATATATGGCACTGACCTAAATTTTCAATAAGCACATCTTTGTTGAATTCATATCTATAAATGTCATAAAAATGATCTTTATGTGTAGGCAAATGAACTTTCTTCCATGAATTTCCAAATTCAATGACTCGTGGCTTAGACACCAAGGTCTCTTTAACAACGCTTCCCTTTCTACTGAAATCTAAATTATTAAAGGCATGATCTATATTTAATGGTCTGGGATTACCATCCAAATCCAAACGCTGCCAATCGTACATTTTAAAAGTGAAAATATATGGGGTGGCACTAATTTCCAAAATCATATTGTTGATGCCGGAACAATGTACAGTACCGTGAGGAATTAAATATAGATCATGTTTTTTTGCAGGGAGTTTCATCACATATTTTTCTACATCCAAAACTTCTTTGGTCTCATAAGAATATTCTAAATCTTGTTTGAATTTCTTAGGATCAATCCCTTCTTGAAACCCCAAATAAACATTAGCCTCCTTACCTGCATCAAGTATATAATAAGTTTCATCCTGAGTAAAATTTTCTCCAAATTCCCTTTTTATATAATCTGGCTTGGGATGACATTGAACAGATAAATTTCCCCCTTGAAAAGTATCGAGAAAATCAAATCTTATTGGAAATTCAAACTTAAACCTATTGGCCGCCTTACCCAAAACGTTTTGGTTCTCCTGAAACATCAACATATCGAATGACACTTCCAATAAATTACCATTATCCTCAAACAAAAGTCCATTTTCAGGTACTATCATCTCAAAGGACCAGGCATAATTGGGAACATCTTGATTTAACCCCATAAAATGTTCCTTCATCCACTGTCCTCCCCAAACCCCTGGTTCAAACCATGGTCTTACTCTAAAACAGGATTGGGACATTTTTGATAAACTAGAATGCAATGCAGAACCTTCCATCCAAGTGGGTTCTCCAGGCCTTTGCTGATCCACAATCCAGGATATTTTTGGCAATAATTTCCTTTTTTCTTCATTAAGAATCGGCCAATCTATGAAATAGAAATGCTTGTATACTTGTTTATCATCCTTAAAAGCATTAGTTCCTAAATTACGCACCTTCTTAGCCCTCATTCTAAATTGTAATTCATTTTTAGGCAAATCAAAATAAACCAGGCAACCTTTAACATTACAAAGACTAGAACCGGTACCGTATACAATCCATATATCAGTTTCTTCTTTCTGCTTAATGACACCAATCTTATTTAAATCAAAATATTCGTGCAACCTCAAATTGGTTTTGCGCCCGAAGATAGGATCATCTCCACCTAAATAAGGCTGAACCATTTTTTCTATATCCTGCTCCGATTTTAGACATTCCTTTATATCATAGACACATACTGAACGTCCCAAATGTTCCAAAGAAGTTACAAGCGATGAAATAACTTCTTCCCAATCAACACCAATATAACCATCCAATATAATTGTATTCTCATTGGCCAACTTTATAGCCAAATTTTCATAGCCTAGACCAATTACACCATCGAACACAGGGTGTACTGGCAAGATATCATAAGTTTTATGTTTATTTTTCTTCTTCTTAACCGGAATAATATATTGATTCGTTTTTCTTTTCATTTTGAAAAATTCAATATTTAATATTCAAATATAACAAAATACATGTTCATATGTATATACATACATGAATTAATATAACATTTGTATCTCACTTTGGGAATTTAATTTAACTATGCACTTCCTATAACCTCCTTTATAATTCGGATTGGAATTCAGTTAATATGATGTTTTGGAGGTCCTTAAGAACCTTTTTTAAACACAACATACATAACCACACAAGCGTATTAATGATGGAAATATTTGTTAAAATAAGGAATTAATAATCTTGACAGAGAATCCAAGATAATTCAAAAAACATTTTTATATAATTGAATAGCTAAATTGACAATGAAATTTCAAAATTGAGGCCCATTAGAATTGTCAGTTATAGTGAAATGAACTTACTTTAAACCTAATCGGTAAATAATAATCACTCCTTGGTAATAGTTTCATCAAGATTGTATATCACCTGGGCCGTTAACATCAGCGCAGCTGTCTTTGCCGGATCGGTATCCAACCTCTTATATTCGCCTTGGGCAATCAATTTTTCGGCATTTTCCTTGTTGTTCAGGAAATTGTCCAGGGCATCGGTATAGTATTCCTCCAAGACCTTTTTTTCTTCCTCCTTGGGGTTCCTGACCAAAATGCGTTGGAATACAGCGGTAACCCATTGTTGCGAATCTTTGGTTTCTGCAATGGTATTTTCCGCCAATACCCGTGCAGCCTCCAACATTTGAACATCATTTTGAAGTGCCAGTGCCTGTAAGGGGGTATTGGTCTTCTGTCTCCTTACTTCACAGATATCCCTGTTGGGCGCATCAAAAATCGACATACTGGGCGGTGGCAGAGTCCTTTTCCACAAGGTATACAAAGAACGTCTGTACAGTTTATCGCCCTCGTCCTGAACATAACTGGTTAATCCTCCTCTGTTGGTTCCGGCCGTGGTCTCCTCCCATAGCCCCGGGGGCTGATAGGGCTTTACACTGGGTCCACCAATTTCCTTGTTCAACAGCCCGCTGGTGGCCAGAACATAATCCCGGATGATCTCCCCGCTCATCCTAAATCTTGGGGCCCTGGAAAGCCACTTGTTGTCGGGGTCCGCCTTTTTGGACTCCTCCGTGGCTATGGAACTTTGCTGGTAGGTGGCAGAGAGCATTATCTTCTTCAACAGATATTTAATGTCCCAATCGTGCTCCATAAAATCCTTTGCCAACCAATCCAACAATTGTGGATGGGAGGGCAGGCTTCCCTGTACCCCGAAATCCTCCGAGGTAACCACAAGTCCGCTCCCGAACAACATCCCCCAGATCCTGTTCACGAAGACCCTCGAGGTCAATGGATTGTTCTCATCGGTTATCCATTGGGCCAATCCCAATCTGTTCTTTGGAAGTTTTTCGGAAAATGGCAGGATGAATTCAGGTGCATTGGGCGACACTTCCTCCCCAGGGCTGTCATACTCCCCACGATCGAAAATGTAAGTGGTTCTGGGCAGTGAATCGTTCATGACCATGACATTGACATCTTTCCCTTCAGCCTTATTGATAAAGGACAGGACCCCAACGGTCTCCTTATCGGTAATGGTCATAAAGGGGGCATCCGCAAAATACTCCTTTCTAAAAGCGTCACCAGCGGTCTTCTGCAATCCTTTTTCATCCACATTGTTGAAAAAGGAATAGATTTCAAAATAATTCTTCTGGGACAACTGATCGTATTTATGGTCATGGCATTTGGCGCATTCCAGGGTTAGGCCCAAAATGCCCTTCCCCAAGG
>NZ_JACLHY010000004.1 GCF_014397245.1 Arenibacter arenosicollis
CTCTATTTCGTTGACCACTTTAAGTTTGAACGACATTGAGTAGTCCTTTTGGGTACGCTTGATGTACATCTGTTCTGATTTGTTCATTACACTTTCTTTTTGTGTAACGCTATTTCAGGACTAGACAAAATAACAAAAAAAAACCGCAATTAAAAGGCTTTGCGGTTTTCTAGTTTTATTTTAGGCTTCTATGTCTTTCCCTCGCCAATAAAGTGTTTTTTAACAACATGGCAATGGTCATTGGTCCCACACCTCCGGGAACCGGAGTAATAAAGGAGGCCTTCTTGCTCACGTTTTCAAAGTCAACATCACCAGTGATATAATATCCTCTTTCTTTGGTGTCATCCGGAACACGCGTAATACCCACATCGATAATCACGGCGTCGTCCTTAACCATTTCGGCTTTTAAAAAGTTAGGCACTCCCAATGCAGAAATAACAATATCTGCCTGCGAAATTATTTGTGTAATGTTCTTGGTATGGCTATGCGTCAAGGTTACTGTGGAGTTTCCCGGCCAGCCTTTTCTTCCCATAAGAATACTCATAGGCCTACCTACAATATGGCTTCGCCCAATAACTACAGTATGTTTCCCCTTGGTCTCTACCTTATATCTTTCCAAGAGTTCCAAAATTCCAAAAGGAGTTGCCGGAATAAAAGTACTCATATCCAAGGCCATCTTTCCAAAATTGGTAGGATGAAATCCGTCCACATCCTTATCAGGATCTACTGCCAACAAAACGCGCTGGGTATTGATCTGCTCCGGCAAAGGCAATTGAACTATAAATCCGTCTATATCCTCATTCTGGTTAAGTTCTTCGATTTTGTTCAACAACTCCTGTTCGGAGGTTGTGCTGGGCAGCTGCACCAAAGTAGATTCGAACCCCACTTTCTCACAGGACCTTACCTTACTTCCAACATAAGTAAGACTGGCACCATCGTTCCCTACGATTACCGCCGCCAAATGTGGCACCTTTTCTCCACGCTCCCTCATTTTAGCTACCTCTGCAGCTATTTCCTCCTTAATTTGATTCGATACTTTTTTACCGTCTAGTAATTCCATTATTTAGTATTCAGTTCCTAGTGGCAGTTGGCAGTCCATACACACCAAACTTACCCAGGTTGTTAATCATCTATTGTAATAATCTTATTATTTCCAAATCTTCAAGCCTTTCAATCTTTGCCATTAGGACATCTATTTTACACTGGGAAACTGGCCCCTTGAACCTTGAACCTCGAATAAAATTACTTCATCCCCTTCATGGCACCCATCATTTGCATCATTTTTTTGCCTCCACCGCCTTGCATCATTTTCATCATCTTGCTCATTTGATCGAATTGCTTCAACAATTGATTTATCTCCTGAATGCTGGTACCGCTACCTTTGGCTATTCGCTTTTTACGACTCGCATTTAATTTCGCAGGCGTAGAACGCTCATCCGGTGTCATTGAATGTATAATGGCCTCTATATGCTTAAAGGCATCATCGTCTATATCCAATCCTTTTAATGCCTTTCCTGCTCCTGGGATCATCCCCATAAGATCTTTAAGACTACCCATCTTTTTTATCTGCTGGATCTGGCTTAAAAAATCATCGAAACCAAATTTGTTTTTGGCTATTTTCTTTTGAATTTTCCTGGCTTCCTCTTCATCAAATTGCTCTTGGGCCCTTTCCACCAAAGACACTACATCCCCCATTCCGAGGATTCTCTCGGCCATACGGGAAGGATAGAAGACATCTATGGCGTCCATCTTTTCTCCGGTACCGATAAATTTAATGGGCTTATTAACAACCGACTTAATGGAAATTGCAGCTCCACCACGGGTATCCCCATCCAATTTTGTTAGTATAACACCATCAAAATTAAGCACGTCGTTGAACGCTTTGGCCGTATTAACCGCATCCTGACCAGTCATGGAGTCGACCACAAATAGAGTTTCCTGAGGTTGTATGGCTTTATGAATGTTGGCAATTTCATTCATCATTTGCTCATCCACCGCCAAACGACCAGCCGTATCTATAATAACCACATTAAAGCCATTGGCCTTTGCATGGGCAATACCTGCCTTGGATATGGCCACTGGATCATTGTTGCCCCTATCGGAAAAAACTTCTACCCCAATCTGCTCACCAACCACATGAAGTTGATCTATAGCCGCTGGCCTATAAACATCACAGGCTACCAACAACGGTTTCTTATTCTTTTTGGCAAGAAGATAATTGGCCAATTTCCCGGAAAAGGTAGTTTTACCCGAACCTTGTAAACCGGACATCAAGATTACTGAAGGTGTTCCTGACAGATCGATGCCCTCGGCGTCACCGCCCATAAGCTCCGTAAGCTCGTCCTTTACCAACTTCACCATTAACTGGCCTGGTTGTAGGGAGGTCAATACATCTTGTCCCAATGCCTTTTCCTTGACCTTGTTGGTAAACTCCTTGGCTATCTTAAAGTTGACATCCGCATCTAAAAGTGCTCTACGCACTTCCTTTAAGGTTTCCGCAACATTAATCTCTGTAATTTGTCCATGCCCTTTTAGAACATGTAACGCCTTATCTAACTTTTCACTTAAATTGTCGAACATAGTCTTACTGAATTATCAAGAAAGCGCAAATTTAAGAATAACTGCCGTAAGTCTGAAGCCCGAGGTGAAAAATATAAACGCAAAAAAAAAGGGCAGCTTCTTAAAGAAGCCACCCTTTTCCAAAAATTGGGGCAAAATTTTTATTTCTTTTCGAAGACCAAGATTTCCGTGGTGTTATCTCCGCTAATATTTTTCAGCTCAATTCGGCTACTGGTGACAGAAACAATTTTCCAGTCATCCATTAAAACTTGCATAGCTGTAGCTAAGCCAAAATTAAGATAGCATTTCAATTCCCCTTCGCTATCCCTGATAATTCTCCATAGTCCTGGGTAGGTAGGTCCAGTTTCTCCTGTAGTGACATTAACGGCAAGTTCTGCTTGAAAAGCAAAGGTAAATGCGGCGTAATTCTGGGTTTCATCTTTTTCACCTTCCGTATACTTTGCTACCATCCATTGGCCACCCATCAGAATATTCCTTATCTCGGCAACATCTCCGTCGTTGGCATTGTTATCACAAACCCTTTCCAAGATAAGTTCATAATTGTCATCTTCAATACTAAATTTCAAGCGTTTGTCCCTAAGATCGGACAACAACCATTCAAAACTCACTCCAGGCTCATCACCCATGGTAATTGCCATCACCAAACGCCCTTGTGCATTGGTAGTAATAGCCCATTGCCCTTCAGAAATATTGGATTCATTGCTTAAAGTAACAACTCCCTCTGCATGAAAATTAAATTCATATCCTAAAAGTCGATCAACCTCTTCATTATTAAGTTTCACCTTTTTAATGACCCAGCTACACTCCTTCAATATTTCCCTTAAGGTATCAGGTGTATTATCCACTATATCACATGCCTTTTTCATTATTATTCTCTCCCCTTCACCTGCATATAATTTTATTTTGCCATTATCCAAGTCATACACAAACCATTCCAAACTGAAATCGGCCAATGCTTCAAACTCTAGTTTCAACAAAACTCTGTGCTCAGCTATCCTTGTAATCCAAGTACCAGTAAGACTATTACCTATCCTATCTTTCATTACTACCTTACCGTCTTCAGTAAAGTTCATTACATAATCAAAGTATTGATCTGTGTTATCCAAATTGGCTCTAAACACTTCACGCACCAACCAAGGACAAGCAACAAGATATTCTTCCAAACGCTCCTGGGTAAAGTCATTATCATGATAATCATTATCATCATCCTCATCACATGCATTTTTTGCAGTTTCAATGGCGTGGGCCAATTCCGCATTATTGCTCACACTGATTTTAGTATCATCATATAATTCCAATGTAATAGGAAAATCAAAACTAAGTAGGTCATCATCACCACGCTCCGCGAAATAGCGTCTTAGTTGCATATCATTTTGTACAGTAACATTCCCTGTTTGTTGAAGATTAATATCAAAGGAATAAACCACAATTGGATACACAAAATCTATACATTCAATATCATCGTCATCCCCACCTTCAAGGCACTCCTTCGCCCTTTCACGTAGTTCCTCACGATTATTTATTTTAATTTCGGTATAATCTGATAATGTTATAGTTATAGGAAATACAATATCCACTATATCATCATCAATCTCAACTTCATCAAAAAGTTGCTTTATCAGCTTTAAATCCTCAATGGCATCTATTTCAACTTCCAAGCCATGTACATTTACTACATAGGGAAAGTTGATTGCAAAACAACTGGCACCATCCACAATATTATCATAGGAACCATCTTTGGACGAAGTTCTTTGTATTAATTGCCCAGTACTTGAACTTGCCAAAATGGCTTCCTGGTTATCCTCTCCAGGTAATTCTTCAAACTCTTCTTGACAAGAGGTGAAATTTAATGCCACCAGCAGTAGGCTCCCGTACATTAAATATGACATAAACTTTTTCATAACGATTTGGTTTTTATTTGTTCGTATATATCTAAAACAACCCACTTTTAAAATACCCTACCCCATATTTCATTTTTTTTAAAATATCTTTGAAAAAAATAAAAATAAGAAGGATTGAAAGCTATCAAAGAAGAACATGTATGCGAGGATAAAGTTTACGCTTCCATCTTCAGCACCCATTCCAAAACGGTTTTTAATTACATATATTATAAGTTCGGTAATGAGGAGAAAGCGTATGACGTTGTACAGGAGGCCTTTATAAAATTATGGGAGAACTGTTCCAAGGTTGCACCGGACAAGGCAAAATCTTACGTTTATACCATTGCGAACAACTTATACCTAAATGTTATAAAGGCGGAAAAGGTTAGATTAAAGTACGCACCGGGTACCAATGCCGTGGTAAATGAATCACCTGACTTTATCATGGAGGAACAGGAATATAAAGAAAAATTGGAACGTGCCCTGCAGGCCTTGCCAGAAAACCAGCGCACTACCTTTTTACTGAATAGGATCGATGGAAAGAAATATGCGGAAATCGCCGATATGGAAGGGGTAAGTGTTAAAGCCATTGAAAAGAGGATGCATTTGGCCTTAAAAACGCTCAGGGAAAAGATTGAAGGGATATAAAAGGCCGGGTATTGAGTATGGAGTATTAAGAAATGAGCAAATGACCTATTGGATTGCAATGTGATTTTGACTTAAACCAATCAGCGGTTTGGAAACTCTTTTTTTTGCCGTTTAAGGTTATGGAGTTTTTATTTTACACCGCAGCACCAGTATTCATACTCAATATTAAGCATAATTGTTAATTTAAAAGTAGGGTATTTTCATTTTTAATTGTTATACCTATATAAAGCTAGAAACCATGCAAGAAAATTATTTGGCAAAATGGCTCAACAACGAACTTTCCGAAGAGGAGGTCGTTAAATTTAAAGAGTCCAAGGAATACGCCTCGTATGTGAAATTACGTGAGGCCACCGATAATTTGGTTGGCCCGGATTTTGACATGGCAAAAGCGTGGGAAGACCTCAACAAGCAAAAGGCTTCCAAAGAGAGTAAAGTAGTTAAACTAAATCCTTTTAAAAAGTATTTGAGCATTGCTGCTGCTATAGCCTTGATTTTTACGGCCACCTTTTTATATTATGGCACATTAAACGAAGAGGTAAGCACTCAATATGCGGAGAGGGCGGAAATAGTACTTCCCGATGCCTCGGAAGTTCAATTAAATGCGGATTCCCAAATTTCTTACAGTAAAAAGAATTGGGATAACAAACGAAATATAGCACTGAATGGGGAAGCTTATTTTAAAGTTGCCAAAGGCAAACGTTTTACCGTAACTACAGAAAATGGAACCGTTACCGTATTGGGTACACAGTTCAATGTAGAAAACAGAAAAGGCTACTTCGAAGTTGCTTGTTATGAAGGGTTGGTAAGTGTTATCTACAACAAAAAGGAGGTTAAGCTTCCTGCAGGAAATTCTTTGGTAGTCATTAATGGTGAGGTACAGGCCTTGGAAATCCCTAATATTAAGGAACCATCCTGGATACGCAACGAAAGTAATTTTAAAAGTATTCCATTGAAATATGTACTGGATGAATTTCAAAGACAGTTCAATTTAGAGGTCGCTACCCAAAATATTGATACCGAACAATTATTTACCGGGTCCTTTAGCAATACCAACAAAGATTTAGCGTTGCAAAGTATAAGTACTCCTTCTCAAATGAAATATAAATTAGAGGGGAATAAAGTGCTATTCTATGCTGAAACACCATAAATACTATGTATTTCTTATTGGCCTGTATATATGTCTAGTTTCTTTCCCCGCTAGAGCACAGATCACTTCTACCCAAAAAACAAACCTAATTAGCTATTTAGAGCAACTGGAAAGGGAATTTAACATTAAGTTCTCCTATGCAGATGAAGACCTACGGCTCTTACAGATTACAGTTCCCGATACCAATTCGCTACCTGAAATAATTGAGGACCTACGCAAAAAGACCCTGCTTAACATCACCAAATTGGATGAGCGGTATTTTGCCATATCCAAACCTAACTTCGTGGATATCTGTGCTATTGTTGTTGACAATTTTGAGAACAACACTATAATGAATGCCACCGTCGAAGTTTTGGGCAACAATATATCCCAAATTACAGATTTGGAAGGAAGGTTTTATTTAAAGGAGGTTCCCAGAAACGCAAATATTGCTATCAAACACCTTGGGTTTAAAACAAAATATTTGACGGTGGAGGAACTAACAGGAAGCAATCCCTGCAAGACGATCTTAATGTCACCAAACTACCAACAATTGGAAGAGGTGGTTGTTTACCAGTTCCTAACCACAGGTATAACCAAGAAACCCGATGCGAGCATAGAATTAGATTCGGATAAATTCGGAATTTTACCTGGTCTAATAGAACCAGATGTTCTTCAGACCATACAGGCTTTACCAGGGATTAAGAGCGTAGACGAGACAGTATCCGACATTAACGTTAGAGGAGGCACAAACGACCAAAATTTGGTGCTGTGGGATGGGATCAAGATGTACCACTCCGGACATTTTTTTGGCCTGATATCCGCCTTTAACCCATATTTAATAGAAAAGGTTAACATCATAAAAAACGGTACCAGCGTTCAATATGGCGATGGAGTGAGCAGTGTTATAAACATCAGCACTAGAAACAACATAACAGATTCATTTGTTGGAGGAGCAGGATTTAATTTATTAAGCGGCGATATATACGGACATCTCCCCCTTTCAGAAAAAGTTTCCGTTCAATTTTCAGGCCGACGTTCTACTACAGATTTTATAAACACCCCAACCTACAATCGATTTTTTGATAAGGTTTTTCAGGATAGTGAAGTTAAGGACAATGACAACTCCACCAATGATGAAAACATTGTTCGGAACGAGGATTTTTACTTTTATGATTTTACAGGCAAATTGCTTTATGACATCAGTGAAAATCAAAAAGTAAGGATAAGCTTTATCAATACCAACAATCACCTTAGGTACACCGAAAAAACTGACGATCGCACCGCTACAAGTTTATTGGATCAAGCCAACCTTTCCTTTGGGGGCAGTCTGGAAAGTATATGGAATTCTAAATGGAGTACCCATTTAAACCTATACTATACAAGCTACAACATGGACTCCCAAAACATTCCTTCGGAATCCCAACAACTTTTTCAAAGTAACCAGGTTTTGGAGAAGGCCGTTAAGCTAAATACCAATTACAAATTGGGAAATGGACTTAACTGGCTTAATGGATATCAATTGAATGAAGTAGGCATTACCAATTTCACTCAAGTTAGTCAACCTCCCTACAAAAGCAATATAAAAGGGGTAATATTGACCCATTCCCTTTTTTCGGAGTTGGATTATGAATCCAAGAATAAAAAATTGATAGCCAGAGGAGGACTTAGATTAAACTACATTAAAAACCTTAAAACTTTTAAAACCTTTGAGAAAATTATCCTTGAGCCTAGACTAAACATCAATTATGCTTTGACCGATGATATTAAGACCGAATTATTGGGAGAATTCAAAAGTCAGACCACCAACCAAATAATCGACTTGGAGCAAAATTTCCTAGGAATTGAAAAAAGGCGATGGATACTTTCGGACGACGACATCCTGCCTATTACAAAAAGTAAGCAAATATCCTTAGGTCTTAACTATGACAAAAACACGCTTTACGTTGGCATTGAAGGGTTCTACAAAAAAGTGGACGGCATAAGTACCGCTACCCAAGGGTTTCAAAATCAGGATCAATTTAGTGGCGAAATAGGAAAGTATGATGTTTCCGGTATCGAATTTTTGATCAACAAAAAAACAGCCACCTATAGTACTTGGTTCAGCTATGCCTATAATACCAACAATTATACTTTTGAGAATATAACCCCTAGCAAATTTCCCAATAATCTGGACATAAAACACACCATAACTTTTGCTGGAACATATACCTATAAAAATTTCAGAATGGGACTTGGAGCCAATTATCATACTGGAAAACCCTACACAAAGCCACAAGAGGGAAACAATTCTATAATACTCAATGTGTTTCCCAACAAAATTAACTACGAGGAACCAAACAGCAGTAGACTGCCCGCCTATCTGAGGGCAGATGCTTCAGTCATCTATAACTTTAAAATTGGAACAGGTATAAAATCTTCGGTTGGAGCTTCCGTATTGAATATTTTGAACAAAAAAAATATCCTGAACACCTATTACCGGGTAGACGATCAAAACGAAATTGAAACGGTTGAACAGATCTCCCTTGGCATTACACCCAATTTTAGTTTCCGAATGAGCTTTTAGTTCTCCAATTTGGTATTTCAGCAATAAAAATCAATGGCAGATAACTGGTTTAGGACCTTGTCTCTACCACTTAAATTCATTCACCTTGAATTATTGCCACAAAAAAAGCCGGAAGCTTTGTGATAGAATCTATCCAAAACTCCCGGCTGATATAAATAAAAATCAAATTACTTACTCAAATCCTTAATTCTAATGTTCCTAAAGGCCAATTCGGCACCATGGCCCAAGAAACCAATATGTCCTGTATTTCTTTCCAGGCCTTGGTGATCTTTATGATCCGCCGTCCCATTCTTAGAAGCTTCTTTCCAATCCCCATCCACTATGACGTTACCATTCAAGGTTATTTTAATGTGATTCCCCTTAACGATCACCTCTTGTGAATTCCACTCTCCTACTGGATTTAGGGCTCCTCTTTTTGCAGCAATAATTCCGTATACGGAACCATGGTATTGATAAGGTTTTAGATTGGCATATATTTCAGCAGTGTCGTCCAAAATCTGCAGTTCCTTGCCTTCATACGCAGCATCCCCTTCCAATGGAGCGTGAATACCCAAACCGTTATTGGCTCCTGGTGTTAACTTAAAATCAAATCTGAAAATAAAATCGGAATATTCTTCGGCCGTAAACAAGTTACCATGTCCACCTCTTTTTGGACGTACCAACAACTCATTATTTTCCATGACATAATCGGTTTTATTGCCGATCCAATGATCAAGATCCTTTCCGTTCAACAAAGACTTAAAACCCTCCTTCTGTTCGGCTTCTGTCAATTGATCATCACCAGAACTGATTTCCCTAACATAAATATTCCTAAAGCCAAGGTCTTCCCCATGGGCCTGTAATTCTATGGCTTCTTTGGCAAAAATGGCCTGTTTGCGATCCCAGTAGTTTTCCAAAACTACATTGTCCGTTACCAAAACTCCGTTTAAATGTACGGTAACGCGCTCCCCAACCATTTTAATTCTAAAGGTATTCCATTCATCAATAGGGTTGTCCGCCACCTGTAACGGTTTGCTCTCATGTTTCTGATTGTTGTATAAGCCACCTGAACCAACTTGCGCACCCGCATCCACTCTAGCGATATCCCAAATTTGAACCTGGGGCGTACCTCTTAAATAAATACCACTGTCGCCGCCGTTGGTGATCTTCCAATCCACAATCATTTCAAAATCGCCATAATCCTTTACGGTACAGATATTATTATATCCTTCCCCTTTAAAGCCGATCACTCCATTTTCAATATACCAATCCTTCATCATTTGCTCATTGGCCTTGGCTTGTTCTGCTGCCAATTTTCTGGAGGACATTTTGGAACGGGCAATTGGGTTTTGCACCAATCCTTCCCATCCTGTAAAATCCTTTCCATTAAAGATGGACACAAAGCCTTTTTCATTAGGCATTTTATCCAAGAATTCCTTTACATCAATTTTAATATACTGACTGTCGGGACCTGTAAGGTTGTCGATACTTCTAGAGACAATATCCCTAACCACTTCACCACTTAGGCCATCCTGTACACCAGGAGTTGGCAAAGCAATGGCAATAGCTGCATTGGAAGCAGTAGTCAACAAGTCTTGGTCATCTAAATATTCCGATACAAAAATCAGGGAAAGAAAAGTTTTTATACTTCGTGCTGCAGATAGCACTTGCTTTTTTTCTGTGATGGTTTTGGCTTCAGGCATCAATTTCCTTACCAAAAGCAACTTCTGATCAGCTGGGTAATCCGATTTTCGCACTTTGGCAAGATAATTAGTAAAAGCATTTTTTCTTATGGCACCATCAGTACTAGCAGTAGCTGTTTTAAATAGATATGGCAAAGCATCATTGTTTTTCCAACTCGCAAGAGCATCCAAAGCAATCATTTTCTCACTTTCATTACCTGTGGAAAGTCTTTGGGAAACTAATTCCAATGCCTCCTTACTACTTAAGGAAGCCAATACCGGCAACAATTTCGACTTATCTGTCGCTCCTTTATACTCCTTAAATACCGCATCTGAATATTTACCATTACTTTCATTCAGAATGTTCAATACAGCTATCTGGGCATTTTCTATGTTTTCTGGCTTTTCTGTGTTGTCCAAAAGCTTAATTAAGGTAGAAAAATCTTTTTCCGTTGCAATGGACGGCAAAGCCTTATATACCGCACTAACAACATTTTCACTTCCAGTTTTGACAACACCGGTTAATGTATCAAATTGATCCGTAGCATTTCTGTCCGCCAAAACATTGATCAATACTATCTTACCCTCATCATTTACATTGGAAAGTTGACTAGCCAATAATTGACTGTCCTTGGCTTCGACCAACCTCAACAAGGTTTCCTCGATAGCATTATATTCCTCGGGGGATGTAGCCAATTTTAAACTCTTGAACAACACCGGCAATGCCTTGCTTTGATTCTGATAGGACAACGATTTTATTCCAGCCTCACGAACCGAAATATTCTTGTCTACCACCGCATTCAAAATAACCTTGTCAAAAACAACATCGGCATCACTATTACTGAGCATCCGAATGATAAGAGGCTTAATTTCCGTGGATGACTTCTTATACTGTTTAACCCAAAGAGCCACTTCACTGGGTGATAGATTTGAACTGGCAGCATCCAATACGGCACCTACATAATTCTTATTACTATTCTTGGATTCCTTCAGCAGTGTCTTGGTAAAGGAGGTTCCTTCATTGGTGCTTAATATATGGATTCCCGCAGACCGAAAATGTAACTGGTCGTCCAACTTGCAATTTTTAAGCAAGGCGTTGGCCACGTTATTACTCAAGGATGTATTGCCCTCTTTCTGCAATCTATTTCCGTAGTGTATAAAAGCAACAATACTTTTAGTATCATCCAATTTATATGCAGAATTGCCGACAGCTTTTTCAAGTACCTCATAAGAACTTGGGCTGGCTATTTCTGCCAGCGCCATTAAGGCCCTTTGTTTAACTATTTTTGAAGATGAATTTACTCTAGCCTTCAGCAATTCTTCGGCTGGTGCAAATTGCAGGGCACCCAAAGCCTCTATAAAAGCAGCTTGTTTATTTACATCCTCAACCTCAGTAGCTTCCAAAATGGCCAAGGCAGCATCTGTAGTGCCAATTGAAGTCAAAGCGGCCAAAGCAGGTTTAAACAAATCGTTGTTGGATAAATACTTGCTCAATACAGGAACGCTTGCTTCAGTTCCTACATAGATCAGACGATCCATTAAAAAGGTTTTCACCTCTTTGTTGGTCGATGACTCCAGAGCTTTCAATAAAGCACTTTCAACAACACCGCTTTGGATTTTGGATTGTTGCCCACCGCTATATATAGCCACACTCTGTATAGCATATCTGGCTTTGGTATCGTCCCCGCTACCAAGAGGCACAAGCTTCTCCGTAAATTTCAGGATACCAGTCGCACCCAAGTCGATGATTTCCTGCATTAGACGATCGGAATGTCCTAGATCTTCCGTTGGTAACTGCATCAAAATATCGGCCACCTTGGTATCCAAGGTTCTATTATCCTGTGCGCTTATGGTAAGTGTACCTAAAAACAGCATTAGCACACCTATATTTTTATATAATGTATTCATTTTATTAATTCTAATTAATTGGTTAATAAGCCCAAGAGGACCTCATTGGTTGGTCTATTAATCTATTGGCTTCTTCATCATTGATAAATTCTTGTTTTACCGGATCAAATTCCAAAGTACGGCCCAATCTCAAGGCAATAATACCCATATTCACTACAGTTGCCGAACGGTGGCCATTTTCTTCATTAAGGGCAAATTTTTGTCTGGTTTTTACGGATTCGGAAAAAACGGTAATCTGCTCCTCGGGATCAGGCATACTATTTATCAATCCCTCAATATTAGGGATCGTAGATTTAAATCCGTTATATATTTTTCCATTTGGTCCTTCTATATATGCGGCATCCTTATCGCTATTTTCACCATCCAAAATAATTTGACACCCATCGGCATAGGTGTAGGTAATTCTTCTCCAGGTACCAATAGCATCATAGTGCTGTTGCGGAGCATCTACTTCTACCTTTACCGGACTGGTATTATCCTTACCCAAAAAGTATTGTACAGGATCTATATAGTGTTGGCCCATATCGCCCAATCCACCACCATCGTAATCCCAATAACCCCTAAAGGTACCGTGCACCCTATGTGGATGATACGGCTTTTCCGGGGCAGGTCCCAACCACATGTTATAGTCCAATTCTGAAGGTACGGGCTGTGGCGTTAGATTTTCCTTTCCTACCCAATAAAATTTCCAATTAAATCCAGTAACACCACTAATGGTCACCTTTAATGGCCATCCCAGGGCACCACTGTCCACTACCTTCTTCAATTTTTTTACAGGAGTACCCATTCCGTAAAAATTATCCTTAAAACGGAACCATGTATTTAAACGGAACATCTTACCATGCAGTTGCATTGCTTCAACTACCTTTTTACCTTCACCAATGGTTCTGGTCATAGGTTTCTCGCACCAAACATCCTTACCTGCTTCCGCAGCCATAATGGACATAAGACCATGCCAATGGGGAGGAGTGGCTATATGAACGATATCAACATCAGGTCTTTGCAACACTTCCCTAAAATCACGGTATCCCTTTACTCCACTTCCTACTTTTTGAAGGGTGCTTGACAGGTGATTCGCATCAGCATCACAAATTGCCAATAACCTTGTTCCTTCATAATCCAAATGTCCTTGACCCATGCCCCCAACTCCTATTACCGCTTTGGTCAATTGATCGCTAGGCGGAATAAAATTGGTTCCACCCATTACATGTCTTGGAATAATACTGATACCTGCAGCTGCCACTAGCGACCTTTTTACAAAATCCCTACGGCTGGTTGATTTTTTCTCCATTGATTCTATTCTATTAATTATTTGAAGTTTTGATATTTATATTTAAACCCACAAAGAAAAACTGCAATGCGTAAAAAAAGGGGTAATATTTGGGGTAATAAAATTGAAAAACAGCGAATTATGTAAATTTTATTTTAAATCTTGATGAGTGTTATGGGGTATTGCCAACAACCATATCCTCAAATTTAACGGTATACATTTCACCATAAATCTTTTCATAAAGCTTGGCAAAATTGTCATACACCGTATGTGCCAAACTCAATTTTCCCTGACCAATAAGAATTTGCAATTTAATCTGCAGCGCATTCTCATTTAAATCATCATAGATGTACATCACCGACGCCAAATCATACAACAAGGAACTATGCTTATCAATGTCTAACCTCTTTGATATGTCATAACAGAATTCAATAATTCTATTGCTCATTTTTTCGACTATGGGATCCAACCAAGAATCGCTCATATTAACAAAAAAACGATCCTCCTTTAAAATAGCAATCAATTTTGGTAAATGTTCTTCCAAATAGGTGACCGATAAATCATTCCTGCTCAAGTCATTTAAAAAATTAAGCACCGCCTGATAATCACAAAAACATCCTTCCCCAATTTCCAAATACCAATTTTTATCTCGAAATGTCAAATTCATTTCTTTGGTTGCCGATAAAATGGCCCTGAGGTTCTGTATATTGGTTCCTCTGGTGTTTTTTGCATTCTTTAGGCCAACCCCAGGCCAAAGTGCTTCCGTAAGTTTTTTAGTATTTATTCCATCTTTACCACCTAGGCTATGTAGCAAAACAATAACAAATAACTGTTTTAGTTTAGGCGACAATTTCTTGGCTATATCATTACCTTCTGAGGTAATTATGCGCAACGGACCAAAACATAGTATTTTTTCGGAAGCATTACTTGAACTCTTGAAGTCACTATTGGCCTGCGTTTTTTTAAATTCCCTGGACATTGAAGTCACCTTTGTCTTGGCAGCCCTTCTCCTCCACAGCCAAATAGTCATAACCACAAGGAAAACTGCAGCCATTACAATTCCTATCAACGTATAAAGGGATAATTCCGTAGGACTCTTCAATTCTATCTTATGGTACTCCTTAGCAATTTCAAAGGCATTCAATTCACGCTCCCATATTTTAATATTTGTCATGTATCCCACGAAAAACTCCTGCCATAAATTACTTCCTATTAAAATATTATAGTCGGACGTGTCATAGTCCTCTATGAGTTGGATCTTATCCGTTTGCACCCCATTAACAAAAAACAAGAGCTCATTGTTCAGCTTAGAATGCACTAAGGCAACATGTGTCCATTCATTTATCGGCACAGGGGATGCCTCCGATATATAATCCTTGATATCGGCCATGGTAAAGGTCAAAAAGCCCTCATGGAGCTTTAAAACAAAATTATCTCCTTTCCCAAGGATGCTATTATTATTATTGAGAACAGTAGGCTTTACCCAGGCCGAAATAGTAAAACTTCCTTTCAACGCAGTTCTACTGTCAAGTCCGGCATCTACATAGGCACCTTTACTAAAATAGCCCACCTTTCCCTGAACCTCATCATCCTGAATCCTTACCTCGTTAATGATCAGTTCCTTGTTATTTTTCCTAACCGTATTTTTTATTGTAGTCCCAAATGCAAAATGATCCGTTAAACCATATTCAAAATCCAAGGGAAATCCAATAAACTCTTTTAGATTACTGCTATTTTCCGGAGTGGTGTAAATTATATCGGGAGAAAAATAATAACCAGCTTTATGGGGAATAAACACCGGTAGGCTTTCCTTTAAATCTATCGGAAGGCTAAAATATCCGTCGACAATAAGATTCTTATGGTTTTTAAAATTTACCCCATTCAACAATCCCTCTTTGGATCTTACCGCACCAAATACCTTGCTTCTCCTATTTAGCATCAAAGCAATACTATCTGCGACAGGGAAGAAATTGGGACTGATTTGAATAAAATTGGGCATTTTCCCCAAAAGCCTCCAATAATCCACAAAAATACTGTCATTAATAAATTCCTTATCCGATACCTTCAGTGCCACCAATTCCTTCGCTGCAGCAAGTTTCAAGAAACCCTCACTCTTGAAAAGGGTATCCAATTGAATTGTTTCTACCTTTTGATTTGGTATCTGAGGAACCCATGCCTCTGAAAAAAAATCATTATCAAAAACCTTGTCGCACACCAGTATGAGTGAATCCCTTTCTCCAATCAGACGTCCTAAAAGTGGTTTATAATCCTCTTGGTAATTTGAAATATAAAGGGCTATAGGAGTATTGCCCTTAAGAAGCGCAGATAAATTATCCGTTGTAATTTGATCTATATCTATTAAAACGTGGGATTGTAGACGTATCCTCCATTTATCATCTTCCGAAAGAAGATGGTATTGCTGGGCCATGCCTACTTTCATTGAAAGAAGCAAAAACAACAAACAAATTTTAGAAAATGGACTACTTCTTAACAATATTTACGTGATAATCCCAGATTGGGCATTTATGTTAACCACGCAATTTACTAAGAATAAATAAAATTTCGTCCAAGGAAGTTATCCGAAGTATATCCATACTGAACAATTCAATTTTAAGTCACTAAAATCCTACCTGGCCATGGTAGTCTCAAAACCGTTTACATCCTTTCTGGTACCTGTATCCCTAAAAGACCAAAGCCCGATTTTATAACGTCGCTAACCTTTTTTGCCAATTGAACCCTGAAAATCTTTTTGTTCTCCTCCTGCTCCCCCAATATGGAGACATTCTGATAAAAGGAGTTAAACTCCTTCACCAAATCATAGGTATAATTCGCAATTAAAGCCGGACTAAAGTTATCCGCTGCCAACTGTATTGTATCTGGAAATAACTGCAATTGCTTTATTAGTTCTTTCTCTTTTTCATGGAGATCCGTCAACTTTGGAGTACTGTTCAGGTCATATTCCAATTCTTCGGCCTTTCTCAAAATAGACTGGATCCTTGCATAGGTATACTGAATAAAAGGTCCGGTATTTCCTTGAAAATCCACAGATTCCTCCGGATTGAACAAAATTCTCTTTTTGGGATCAACCTTAAGAATATAATACTTTAGAGCGCCTAGCCCTATAATTTTATAAAGTTCTTGCCTCTCTTCCTGCGAGTAATCCTCCAACTTACCCAATTCTTCAGAAATTTCGGCTGCCGTCCTGGTCATATCGTCCATTAATTCATCGGCGTCCACAACGGTACCTTCCCTACTCTTCATCTTTCCACTAGGCAAATCTACCATTCCATAACTTAAATGGTACAGTTTTTCAGCCCATGAAAATCCTAACTTTTGCAAGATAAGGAACAACACCTTAAAGTGATAATCCTGCTCGTTACCTACGGTATAGACCATACCACCCACATCGGGATTATCCTTCACCCTTTGTATTGCGGTACCAATATCTTGTGTCATATACACTGCAGTACCATCTGAACGAAGCACAATTTTTTCATCAAGCCCCTCATCCCTTAGGTCTATCCAAACACTGCCATCCTCCTTTTTATAGAAAACACCTCTTTGCAACCCATCCTCAACAAAATCCTTTCCCAACAAATAGGTATTGCTTTCGTAATAAAGTTGATCAAAATCAACCCCCATGTTTTTGTAAGTAACATCAAACCCTGTATAAACCCATTGGTTCATAGTTTTCCATAAGGAAACCACTTCCTCATCTCCGGCCTCCCATTTTCTGAGCATGTCTTGGGCTTCCAGCAAGATAGGAGCCTCTTTTTCTGCCACTTTTTCATCTACCCCATTGGATACCATAGCAGCAATTTCAGCCTTATAGGCCTTGTCGAAGGCCACGTAATAGTTCCCGACCAACTTATCCCCTTTTAGTCCACTACTCTCTGGCGTTTCTCCATTGCCAAAGCGTTGCCATGCCAGCATGCTTTTACAAATATGGATTCCCCTGTCGTTAATGATTTGGGTTTTATAAACCTTCTTACCTGAGGCCTTTAGAATCTCTGCCACGGAATATCCCAATAAATTGTTTCTAACATGACCCAAATGCAAAGGCTTATTGGTATTGGGTGAAGAATATTCCACCATCATAGCTTCACCTTCCCTTTTGGCAACAAAACCAAAATCTTGTAGATTTCTTATCCCAGCAAAAAAATCGAGGTAGTATTCGTTACTAATAGTAATATTCAAAAATCCTTTAACCACATTAAAGTCGGTTACCTCATTTACCTGATCTTTCAAGTACTGCCCTATTTGCTCCCCTATTTGTACAGGATTTCCTTTTACAAATCGTAACATTGGAAAAATAACCGCTGTAATATCCCCAGCGAAATCCTTTCGGGTAGGTTGAAATTCCACACTGGGCAAATCAACTTTAAAAATTGAGCTAACGGCTTCTTTTACCTTTTGGGTAAGGACTTCTTGAATGTTCATTAATTTCGTAGTTTACGGCTGCAAAATTAAGCAATTTTTATTCTTCACCCTTCAGAGCCTGTTTAAGAATTCGTCAATTGCTTTTTTATAGCCCTTTTTGCTCATTATTCCGTTAAAATCTTGAACAGCAGCTATTACTTTGTTTAAAAATCCCACCTCCTAAGGCCGGAAAAATTAACCTATAAAAATTCTGACCCTTTTTCCTGAAAAGCTGTTAAAGATAAAGATAGGTTCATCATAAAGAGGAAAGATTTTTTTAACTTTATTTCACTAAATAATCCGAAGTACACTAACAAAACCTTTAAATCATTAAAACTTATGCTTTTAAACGTTTCCTATAACAATAAAGAAATTACCAAAAAAATAGACGAAGAAGTTGGTAAACCTTTTACGTTAAAAGAACGCTTTGCCTTGGACGGAATAGGCTCTCCCAAATTATTCATTGTGGACAGTAGCATCGAAATTAAAAATCTATTGATTTTAGACAACAATACCAATTCCTGCAATATAGAGTTGAGACCAAAAGGAATCATAATTCGTTTTCGGTCCCTGTTGGAAACCTTTGGGTTAATCATCCCATATTACAAGTTTACCCTTTACAAGACCGATCTTGGTATATACACCATTTACAGGGACCAATACTTTATAAAAATAAAATCTGACACCAAGGCTATACAGAAATTTTTCACCAAATTATTAGGTCATAGAGCGGACAATGCACCACCTAACATAGAGGACATTTAATATATTTATTTACAAATACATTACGATCCGCCACAGGATAAAAGCAGACAAATTACACGATAAACACAAAAAACCATCCATAAAATTAAGAAGCTTTTTAGTACCTTGTCTTAAAATCCATATTATCAAAATATTAAATTCCTACCGCAAAAATCCGTTGCTTTCCATTTCCATTGGAATTCTATCAATATCCACTTTGATTGTGTTTGTGGCCACCAAAGCCACCTACAATATTATTGAAATGACTTCTATTTGGGTAAGGAACCATTTTGGATATTTCTATTTATATCTTGGGCTGGGATGTGTTCTTCTTTTGCTTGCTATTGCCCTTTCACCTCTGGGGAAAATTAAATTAGGAAAGAAAAATGAAAAACCCGAATTTACAATCTGGGCTTGGACAGCTATGCTCTATAGTGCGGGAATGGGAGCAGGAATTTTACTCCGGGCGGTACAGGAACCCACTTATATGCAGCAAAACCCTCCTTACCTTTCGGATTTGTCTCCAGAAATCCTTGCCTTGGAGTTCACCTTTTACCAGTGGGGGTTTACCGCCTGGGCATTTTATGGGCTTTTCGCAATGATTATTGGTTATTATCTCTTTGTTAAAAAGAAAAAAGTACTGATAAGTTCAACCATAGAAGATATTATTCCCAACAAAACTGCTCGGACAGGTATAGATGTACTTACCATTATGACAACGGTTTTCGGGTTGGTTGCGGCTATAGGCTTGGGGACTACCCAAATTAACGGTGGCTTAAATTACATTTCCTCCTCTAATTTCGGCCTAATGGCTACACTATTACTCACCACCATTATTTCGGCATTGGCTTTCTATTCCGCATGGAAAGGCGTAAACAAGGGAATACAAGTATTGTCCAAAGTCAACATCCTTATTACATTGGCGGTATTACTTTTTACGCTTATGCAAAGCAACATTCCTAAGGTCGTGACCAATTTTATCACAGCTACCTTCCAGTACATAATTGACTTTATACCTCTAAGTTTGGCAATTGGCAGTTACGATCCAGGCATAGCTTTTCTAACCGATTGGACCTTCTACTACTGGGCATTTTGGTTGGCATGGGCTCCCTTTACAGGGATTTTTATCGCTAGAATATCGAAAGGGCGCAGCCTAAGGCAGTTGTTGTTGGGGGTTTTGGTCATTCCAAGTTTGGGTACCTTTTTTTGGTTTTCGGTATTTGGCACCTCGGCCTTTCAACTTATAGAAGGATGGGGAAGTTACAAGGGTGAATTTGATGGCGTGTTTTCCTCCATATTTATGTTTTTCGGAAACTATCCCTTTGCCACAGTTCTAAATATCACCACCATAGTATTACTAATCGGCTTTTTGGTAACCTCCGTAGATTCCGCTGTTTTTGTATTGAGTATGTTTTCGGATAACGGCAAAAAAGAACCCAGCAAAAAGCATCGCTTAATTTGGTCCCTTTTTATCTTTCTTGCTACGATTGCGTTAATTCTATTGGGTAATGCAAAACCAGAGGTAGACACATTGATTGCTGCACAAAAGCTATTGATAATAACCTCACTGCCCTTTGCCTTTTTTATGGTCTTTATGACCTTTGTCTTTCTAAAGGAACTGTTGGGGCACCATAGGAACTACTCCCTCGGCCCCAAAAAAGAGGTGTAAAAAAATGATTTAAGATTTTAATTCTTCGGCAGAAACACCTCTGCCATCATACAGCGCGCACTGCCACCTCCGCAGGTTTCAATGGTATCCAAAGAACTATGGATAATGGCACAATGCTTTTCCAACGCCCGTACTTGTTCCGGTTTTAAACTATTGTAGGCCGCCGTACTCATTGCCAGATAGCGTTTTTCACCCATTCCCAAAACCTGAAGCATATTCCCTGCAAAATGGTGCATCTGCTTTTCGGAAATGGCTATAATTTCTTTACCATCTTGTTTTAAATGGTTTACAACATTCTTTTTTTCTTTTTTATCGTCGATGGAATCCAAACATATTACCGCAAACGTTTCCGCCAAACACATCATTACGTTGGTATGATAAATAGGTTTTCGGGTACCGGCCACGGATTGATTGGCCGTAAATACAATGGGGGTATACTCAAAATCTTCACAAAACTCAATAAATAAATCCTCATCCGCCCTATCTGAAAGAGCGCAATACGCCTTTTCATTCACCCGATCCATGACAACACTTCCTGTACCTTCCAGGAAAAAGCCTTCCTCCTCTGCAGAAGTATAGTCCATTACATTTTCTATAACGAATCCCTTTTGTTCCAATACGGCCAGAATATCCTCCCTTCGTTCATTTCTTCTGTTTTCCGCGAACATAGGATACATGCCCACTGTGCCATCTGCATGGAAGGACACCCAATTATTTGGAAATATGGAATCTGGGGTATCTACATCCTTTTTGTCATCTACCACTATAACATTTACCCCCTTTTCCCTTAACGTCAAAACAAAGGCATCAAACTCCTCCTGTGCCTTGGCATTTATTTCCTGATTTTTTAAATCAAGATCCTCCTGAAAATAATTATTTACAGCGGTTTGCTCATTCATTCTAAAATTTACGGGCCGCACCATCAAAATGGTATTGGTAACTTGCTTTTTATTATTCACTATTCAATTAGGTATTACAAAACACTTTCACATTAAATCTGCGCAAAATTAGTTTATTTATTTCCCAGTATGGGCCATATGGATAAATTTAGAACCACATTAATCCCTTACCAAAGGTAAAGTGCTGCATCTTAAAAGACCCTCTTGTTTGGCTATCTCTGCGTAAGCGATTTCTTCAACCGTAAAATCATGTTCCCGCAACCAATTATTCAATCTAGTAAAATTGCGCTCAGAAACCACTACAGTCGGGGAAATGGAAAAAACGTTGCTCATCATATTATACATCTCCTCTTTGGTAATCTCAAAAACATTGTCCCGCCCAAAATAATTCAACAACCATAGATACTCCTCTTCCTTTAAAAAGCCATTTTTATGTAAAATAGCCTTATCCTTACCAACGGGCTGAAAACAACAATCCAAATGCAGCGCATTTTCACGTGCATTGGTATTTGACTTTCGAAGCTCAAAAGCCTTTACCTTTTTATACGGAAATTGTTTGGCAATAAAATCTACTGCCTCCTTATTTGTACGAGCCGTAATATAATCTGGGTAGTCCAAACCCGTATAGGTTCCCATAAAAATATACTCCCCCCGTGGCATAACATCACCACCTTCTATATGTACCTCTTTAGGAGGATAAATAATCTGATCTTCATCAATTTTATTAAGCACATATTTGATAGCCTGAAATTCCTTTTCCCTATCGGGAAGAATATTGGCTTTCACGAGCTTGTCATCTATTACAAAGGCTATATCCCTGGAAAATATTTGATTACAATCCTTTAAAACCCTAGGCCTAAAGACCTGCACATCATATTTGGCAAATACCTTGGCAAAGCCATCCATTTCCTGTACCATATCCTCCTCATTGGGATAGGTGCCAGCCAATATATGTTCCAATGATTTGGGATCATAGGCCTCTTCAGGTTTTGGAATGGGTCCACAGCTTTTAGCAGTTCCCAGTACCACCGACCTTAAGCGCGAAGTTTCATCCTGTACATTCAACTTTAGCATACCTGAATTTTATGTAAAGATAGAAATACTTATTTTGATAAGTAAATTTCTCCGGGGCAAGCCCACGGAGCATTTTAAAGGAACACGTTTTCAAACTTTAGCCACTTACTAACGAGACAAGTCTCGGGGTATTCACCCCTCTAGAATAAAAACTGCCCTTTGTGAAAAATACACAAAGGGCAGTTTATTACAATCTATATCTTACTTATCTCTTGTTCACAGGGACAAAAGGTCTTAATGTCTCTCCAATATAAACTTGTCTTGGACGACCAATTGGTTCATTTTTTAATCTCATTTCCCTCCATTGGGCAATCCAGCCTGGTAGGCGACCCAGTGCAAACATTACAGTGAACATTTCTGTTGGAATACCCAAGGCCCTATATATTATTCCTGAGTAGAAATCCACATTAGGATATAATTTTCTATCTACAAAATATTTATCCTCCAAGGCTTCCTTGGCCAAACCTTTGGCTATATCCAATATAGGATCATCAATACCCAAATCGGCCAAAACTTCTTCCGCAGCTTTTTTGATGATCTTTGCCCTTGGATCAAAATTCTTATACACTCTATGTCCAAAGCCCATTAAACGGAATGGATCGTTCCTATCCTTAGCCTTGGCCATATACTTTTTAGTATCTCCACCATCGGCTTCAATAGCCTCCAACATTTCCAATACTGCCTGGTTTGCCCCACCGTGCAATGGGCCCCAAAGAGCACATATTCCAGCGGAAATAGACGCAAATAAACCTGCATGGGAAGACCCTACAATACGAACGGTAGAGGTAGAACAGTTTTGCTCATGGTCTGCATGCAGAATCAGTAATTTATCCAAGGCATCTATAACTATCTTATTGGACTCATACCTATGACTGGGTCTCTTGAACATCATTTTATGAATATTCTCGACATAACCCAAAGAATCATCACCATAATCTAACGGCCATCCTTTTTTCTTTCTAAGGGTCCAAGCTACCAAAACTGGGAATTTAGCCAAAATCCTAACGATGGCCCAATACATTTCCTTTTCGGACGACACGTTAACAGAAGTTGGATTAAAGGCTATAAGCGCACTGGTTAAGCTGGAAAGTACACCCATTGGATGTGCAGATTTTGGAAAACCATCCAAAATCTTCTTCATCTCCTCATCTACATGGGACTCGCCTTTAATATCATGATGGAATTTTTCCAGTTGCTCCTTATTCGGCAACTCCCCAAAAATTAACAAATATGCTACTTCCAAGAAATCGGCCTTCTCTGCCAATTCCTCTATAGAATACCCACGATACCGTAAAATCCCCTTTTCACCATCCAAAAAAGTAATGGCACTCTCACAAGAGCCCGTATTCTTGAAACCAGGATCTATCGTTATCATTCCAGAAGTAGCCCTCATAGTTTTGATATCTATAGCCACTTCATTTTCGGTACCTTCTATAACTGGAAATTCAAATTTTTTTCCTTTGTATTCTAAACTTGCGTTATTCGCCATTCTTAAATTCCTGTTTTGTTCGATTCTCCGTAAAAATACTAAAAACACCCAAGGTTAACAATTGAAGAATTCTTATTTATTGAATAATTATGAAATCTTCACGAAACCTAATATGATTGTGAATCTATTGATTAATGGAATATAAATATTTATAGTAATCATCCACCGATTTTTCCCAAGTGAACCTCATTTTTTTGGCATTGTCCTGAATCTCCCTCCACTTTGGCTTGTCATTTACAAAAACGTCCAAAGCTTGATCCAACACAACAAGCATATTCTTAATTTTGTCGTCATAGGTCTTACCATCAAAGCTGAACCCCGTTCTCATATGCTCCACAGTATCTCTCAAGCCACCAGTATTATGTACTAAACAAGGGTTGCCATTACGCATGGCCAACATTTGGCTAATGCCACAAGGCTCAAACAAACTGGGCATAAAATAGAGATCCGTCTCCAAGTAAATAGAATCGATCAAGTCTTCGGATTGTCCGTTGGTAAATATGAAGTTCTTATGTTCGTAACTCAATTGGCGAAATAACTCCTCGTATTCAGGTGCACCCGTACCCAAAAGCATAAATATTCCATCAACTTTTTTAAGTCGTTTGAGGATTTCAACAAAAGCCTCTGGAGAACGTTTAAAGAAGTAAAACTTCTGTTCCGTTAAACGAGCTACACTTGAGACTATGAATTTAGGTTTGTCCGTAACATATTCCATTACTTTCTCACCCGTATGCGCCAAAAAATCGGCCTTATACTTTTTGGATTCCTCTTGCAACCATCTAAACAAAGCTTTTACGGTATTGCGATACAATAACCCCTTCTCCGCTGCGCGAATATTCTTGTAATTGGATCCATTAAGAATACCGAATAACCTCCCTTGATTATTGGCTTCCTGTAAGTCCGACTCCAAGCTTTCACCTCCTATAAACTCTGGTGGAGTACTTGGCCTAAGTACATCTTCCTTGTATGAGGGAGATACCGTATGAACCGCATCTGCCAACCGGATTCCGACTGCCATAAGGTTAATACAGTCTTGGTACCTATGATCCATTAACCTTGGTATATCTATGGGAACACTGGGAAACCAATTCCCAAGTGCAGAATAATTATCGTAAAACGGACGTATACCTTGTATGGCAAGATTATGTATGGTATATACATACCGCATTTTCTTTAGCGCCTGATATTCGGGATGATAGGTTTTCAAAAACAATACTAGGCTAGAATGCCAATCGTGCATATGCACAATATCCAAATCCCCAAAAGCCCCAACTTTAATTGCCTCAGCTACGGCAGTACAAAAAATGGTAAACTTAATATTGTCAGTATAAAAAGCTTCTTCCGGGTCATCATGATATATATGCCCAATTTCCCCAGCCGTAATTTCCGGATGATGAATTACATAATGATGTAAATTCGCAAATTCCTTTTTAGGAACAACTTCGTACAACTCCGCAACATATATCGTTCCCCGCAGGTTAAGATTTAGATTGGTAATGAAAGTTCCATTTTGATGTAATCTGGAATAGGAAGGCACTACTACATGAGCCATATCTCCCCTTTCCGAAATCTGTCGAGGAACATCCCTAACCACATCACCCATGCCACCGGCCTTACATTTAGGAATACCATCATTCTCCGCGGCTACAAATAGAAAGTTATTCATTTAATCTAAAATTTGGTTGTACAACTTGGTTTATTAATAAAAGTATGATAATATAATTATTTATTTCTGATAAGTGAACAAACCTCCATGATATTTAAAAAAAAAAGCCATTCTGTACAGAATGGCTTTTTAATGACAATAAATATGTGTATTATTTTATCTTGAAGGCATTTACACCAGGATAATAAGCCGTACTTCCCAATTCTTCCTCAATTCTTAACAATTGGTTATATTTTGCCATCCTATCGGATCTGGAAGCTGAACCTGTTTTAATTTGACCTGTATTCAAAGCAACGGCCAAATCAGCAATAGTGTTATCCTCGGTCTCTCCGGAACGATGCGACATAACGGAGGTATATCCAGCGTTTTTAGCCATATTTACAGCGGCTATAGTTTCTGTTAATGTTCCTATCTGATTTACCTTGATAAGGATAGAATTGGCTATGCCATTCTTAATCCCTTTGGATAAACGCTCAACATTGGTAACAAATAAATCATCACCTACCAATTGTACTTTATCCCCAATTTTCTCGGTCAAAGACTTCCAACCATCCCAATCGTTCTCATCCATTCCGTCTTCGATAGAAATAATGGGATATTTGGCACTCAAATCTGCCAAATATTGGGCTTGCTCTTCAGAAGTCCTAACCACTCCCTTATCACCCTCGAATTTGGTATAGTCGTATTTACCATTTACATAAAATTCCGCAGCTGCACAATCCAAGGCGATCATTACGTCGTCTCCTAATTTGTATCCTGCCTTTTCCACTGCTTTTGCAATGGTATCCAATGCATCCTCTGTACCGCCGGCAAGGTTTGGTGCAAATCCACCTTCATCACCTACTGCTGTACTAAGGCCCCTATCGTGTAAAACTTTCTTAAGGTTATGGAAAATTTCCGTCCCCATCTGCATGGCGTGCGAAAAATTATTGGCTTTAACCGGCATTACCATAAATTCCTGGAAAGCTATGGGAGCATCGGAATGCGAACCTCCATTTATTATATTCATCATTGGAACTGGCAAGGTATTGGCACTTACACCACCTACATATCTAAATAAAGACAATCCCAATTCATTGGCAGCTGCCTTGGCAACAGCAAGCGAAACACCTAAAATAGCATTGGCTCCCAATTTCGATTTATTGGGCGTACCATCCAAATCGATCATAGTTTGATCTACCAAATTTTGTTCAAAAACGGACATACCCAGTATCTCCTCAGCAATAACAGTATTAACGTTATTCACTGCTTTCCCAACACCTTTACCCATGAAAGATTTTCCTCCATCACGAAGCTCTACTGCTTCGTGTTCACCTGTAGAAGCTCCAGACGGAACTGCTGCCCTACCCATAACACCATTTTCCGTAATTACGTCTACCTCTACTGTTGGATTACCTCTTGAATCCAAAATTTGTCTTGCATGAACACTTAGGATGATACTCATATGTCTTACTTTTATTTTTAGTTAATTTAATATGCAAATATAGCAAAGGAAGCGCTTTTCACCCCACTATTATTAGCTTTATTGGTGGATTAATAACAATAAATTAAAACTATAACGTTTTAGTTTACCGTGGATTGGATCATTTCAAAAAATTGGTCAAAAAGATATTCTGCATCGTGTGGACCCGGACTTGCTTCAGGGTGATATTGAACAGAAAATACATTTTTATTTTTCATTTTTATCCCAGCTACGGTATTGTCATTAAGATGAAGATGGGTTACTTCCAAATCTGGATTGGATTCGGCCTCTTCCCTATTTATGGCAAAACCATGATTTTGGGAAGTAATCTCGCCCTTTCCTGTTACCAAATTCATTACAGGATGATTAATACCCCTATGTCCATTGTGCATTTTATAGGTAGAAACTTCGTTGGCCAGTGCCAGCACCTGATGTCCTAAACAAATACCAAACAATGGCTTGTCCGATTTGATCATTTCTTTGGCAGAAGCTATTGCCTCATGCAATGGATCTGGATCTCCTGGACCATTGGAAATAAAATAACCGTCCGGATTCCAAGCACTCATTTCCTTGAAACTTGTATTGTAGGGAAAAACTTTTATGTAGGCGCCCCTTTTGGCCAAATTCCGTAGAATATTTTTCTTAATTCCTATATCCAAGGCAGATACTTTATATTTGGCATTCTTATCACCGTAGAAATATGGTTCCTTGGTAGAAACTTTGGAAGCAAGCTCCAAGCCTTCCATACTAGGTACTTCTGCCAACTTCTTTTTAAGTCCATCAATATTATCTACATCGGTAGAAATAACCGCATTCATGGCACCATTATCCCTGATATAACCTACCAAGGCCCTAGTATCCACATCGGAAATGGCAAACAGATTATTTTTATCCAAAAATTCCTGTAAACTTAAATCAGCATCGGGTCTAGAATAGTTGTAACTAAAATTTTTACATATCAAGCCTGAGATCTTCACAGAATCGGATTCCACCTCCTCGTTATTGGCTCCATAATTCCCTATATGGGCATTTGTGGCTACCATTAATTGTCCAAAATAGGATGGATCTGTAAATATTTCCTGATAACCGGTCATTCCAGTGTTAAAACAAGCCTCTCCAAAGGCAGTTCCTTCCTTGTCTCCTACGGCCTTGCCGTGAAAAATGGTCCCATCGGCCAGCAATAGTATTGCTTTTTTTCTTGTTTGATACTTCATTTTTGGTCTTACAATTTTTCGTTTTGCAAAATAACATAAAAAAAGGATAAGCTTTTAGGCTTATCCTTTAACAATTATTAATATTTAATAACAATTCTATTCTTGTGAATCATCAGCTTTTTTTTCTTCTGCCTTTGTTTCAGCTTTAGCATCTGCTTTCGCTCCCTCTTCAACAACTGGAGTTTCCTCTACTTTTTTACTTCTACCCCTTCTTGTAGTTTTTTGCTTTTTAGGCTTGCCAGCATTATAGATTTCATTGAAATCTACAAGCTCGATCATTGCCATATCGGCATTATCCCCAAGACGATTACCCAATTTAATAATTCTGGTATATCCACCTGGTCTGTCAGCTACCTTTTCAGCTACACTGCTAAAAAGTTCGGTCACCGCGTACTTGTCACGAAGACTTTTGAAAACAATACGTCTGTTATGAGTACCTTTTTCCACAGACTGATTATTTTCAGCTTTGGATTTGGTAATCAATGGTTCTACGAACTGCTTTAAAGCTTTTGCTTTAGCAACAGTTGTATTAATTCGCTTATGCTCTATTAATGAACAGGCCATGTTTGCCAACATAGATTTCCTATGGGCCGCCTTTCTTCCTAAATGATTAACTTTCTTACCGTGTCTCATTGTTCTTTTCTATATTCTTTCTCAGTCCTGGTATTCCCAATTCCTTTGAAAGTTCAATTAATCTTTATCCAATTTATATTTTGACAAATCCATTCCAAAGCTTAAGCCTTTGTTGATAACCAGCTCTTCCAATTCGGTCAAGGATTTTTTACCAAAGTTTCTAAACTTCATTAAATCGTTCTTATTGAAAGAAACCAAATCACCAAGTGTATCCACTTCCGCAGCCTTTAAACAGTTCAATGCTCTAACAGAAAGATCCATATCAACCAATTTGGTTTTCAATAGTTGACGCATATGCAATGATTCCTCATCATACGTCTCTGTTTGTGCGATCTCGTCTGCCTCCAAGGTAATACGCTCGTCGGAAAACAACATAAAGTGGTGTATTAAAACCTTAGCTCCTTCGGTCAATGCTTCTTTTGGATGAATTGAACCATCGGTTGCGATTTCAAAAACCAATTTCTCATAATCGGTCTTTTGTTCTACACGAAAGTTTTCTATACTGTACTTTACATTTTTTATAGGAGTAAAGATAGAATCTACGGCAATTGTACCTAATGGTGCATTGGACTTTTTATTTTCCTCTGCCGGCACATACCCTCTACCTTTATCTATGGTAACCTCCATGTTAATGCTAACCTTGGGGTCCATGTTACAAATAACCAAATCTGGGTTCAATACTTGATAACCAGAAATAAATTTTTGAAAATCACCTGCAGTCAATTGTTCCTTTCCGCTAACAGAAATAGATACAGTTTCGCTATCAACGTCATCAATCTGTCTTTTGAAACGAACCTGTTTAAGATTTAGAATGATTTCGGTAACATCTTCCACAACACCGGAAATTACAGAGAACTCATGTTCCACCTTATCAATTCTAACAGAAGTGATAGCAAAACCTTCCAAGGACGAAAGCAAAACTCTTCTTAATGCGTTCCCAACAGTTAGGCCATAACCTGGTTCCAATGGTCGAAATTCGAATTTACCTTCGAAATCGGAGGAATCAATCATTATAACTTTATCGGGCTTCTGAAAATTTAATAATGCCATAATTGGATCAGTGTTGTTTATTTAGAGTATAACTCGACTATTAATTGTTCTTTGATATTCTCTGGAATTTGCATTCTTTCTGGAACGGTTACAAAATTACCTTCCATTTTTTCAGAATTCCAAGTGATCCATTCGTACACACTGCTATTTGCAGAAAGTGAATCATCGATCGCTTTTAAAGACTTTGATTTCTCCCTAACACCAACAACATCACCAGCTTTCAAGGTATAGGATGGTATGTTAACCAACTCTCCGTTAACCGTAATGTGTCTATGGGAAACCAATTGTCTTGCACCACTCCTAGAAGGAGAGATACCCATTCTGTAAACAACGTTGTCTAAACGGGATTCACATAATTGAAGTAATACCTCACCAGTTACTCCTTTACTTCTATTTGCTTTGGCAAATATGTTCCGGAATTGTTTTTCCAAAATACCGTAAGTGTATTTTGCTTTTTGCTTTTCCATTAACTGGATAGCGTATTCAGACTTTTTACCACGACGTCTGTTATTACCGTGTTGTCCTGGAGGATAATTTCTTTTCTCAAAAGATTTATCATCTCCGAAAATCGCTTCACCGAATTTACGGGCGATTTTTGTTTTTGGTCCTGTATATCTTGCCATTTTCTTTTAGTTTGGAAACGTGATCATGAATTAAGGCTTATCCTTCGATAATCGTATCTACATCTCCTTGAAATACCCCTACGGGGCAATTGATTACTATTAATTATACTCTTCTTCTTTTTGGTGGTCTACAACCGTTGTGCGGCATTGGAGTTACGTCGATGATCTCTGTAACCTCAATTCCTGAGTTATGTATAGAACGAATAGCAGATTCCCTACCATTTCCTGGTCCTTTTACATAAACCTTTACCTTTCTTAAACCAGCTTCGTGAGCAACTTTAGCACAATCCTCAGAAGCTATTTGAGCTGCATAAGGAGTGTTCTTTTTAGAACCCCTGAAACCCATTTTACCAGCTGAAGACCAAGAAATTACGTCACCCTTCTTATTGGTTAAAGAAATAATAATATTATTAAAAGAAGCAGTAACATGGGCTTCACCCACAGACTCTACTATAACCTTACGCTTCTTTGCTGCTTTTGCACTTGCCTTTGCCATAATATCCTAATTATTATTTAGTTGCCTTCTTCTTGTTAGCAACTGTTTTCCTCTTACCTTTTCTTGTCCTAGAGTTGTTCTTGGTACGTTGACCTCTTAAAGGCAGACCAGATCTATGGCGAATACCTCTATAACAACCTATATCCATTAAACGCTTAATGTTCAATTGGTTTTCAGAACGCAATTCTCCTTCTATAGTCAAAGAAGAAACTGCCTCACGAATACGACCAATCTCATCATCGTTCCAGTCAGATACTTTGGTATCCTCACTTACTTGGGCAGTAGATAAAATCTCCTTAGCCCTACTTTTTCCTATACCAAAGATATAGGTTAGGGCTATTACCCCTCTTTTCTGTTTTGGTATGTCTACACCTGCAATTCTTGCCATAATTACCCTTGTCTTTGTTTAAATCTAGGATTCTTTTTATTAATTACGTACAATCTGCCTTTTCTACGTACAATCTTGCACTCGGCACTTCTTTTCTTAATTGATGCTCTAACTTTCATCCTATTTACTTAATATCTATATGTAATTCTTGCTTTACTCAAATCGTAAGGGCTCATTTCGAGCTTAACCTTATCCCCTGGAAGTAACTTAATATAATGCATACGCATTTTTCCAGAGATATGCGCTGTTACCACATGACCGTTTTCCAACTCCACGCGGAACATGGCATTTGACAATGCCTCAATTATGCTTCCATCCTGCTCTATCGCTGCCTGTTTAGCCATAATCTATGCTACCTTTCTATTTTTACCTGATTTCATCAATCCGTCGTAATGTCTGTTCAACAAATATGAATTTACCTGTTGTACTGTATCGATCGCAACACCAACCATAATCAGCAATGATGTTCCGCCGTAAAACAATGCCCAACCTGCCTGCACATCCATAAGCTTTACGATTACTGCCGGCAATACCGCCAATAACGCAAGGAATACAGATCCTGGCAATGTAATCAATGACATTATCTTATCCAAGAAATCCCCAGTTTCCTTTCCTGGTCTAATTCCAGGAATAAAACCACCACTTCTTTTTAAGTCATCGGCCATTTTATTGGTAGGTACCGTAATCGCCGTATAGAAATAGGTGAAAACAATGATCAAAAACCCGAACAAAAGATTGTAAGCCAATCCAAAAATGTCCTGAAACTGAACCTCCATCCATTGTCCAACAGCCGTATTGTTAAAGGTCTTACCCAATAGTCCTGGCGCAAACATAATAGCCTGTGCAAATATAATAGGCATAACTCCAGAAGCATTCAATTTTAAAGGAATGTACTGTCTAGACCCCATGATATTCTTTTCATAACCACCGGAAGCTGTTCTTCTTGCATACTGAACTGGAATCTGACGCGTGGCCATCACCAACAATACACATAACAAGATTACAACGAACCATATAATAACCTCTATAAGCATGAACATAAGTCCACCGTTGTTATTTGCGGTTCTGGATATAAATTCCTGAACAAAATTCTGAGGCATATTGGCTATAATACCCACCATAATCAATAAGGAAATACCATTACCAATACCTTTATCGGTAATTTTCTCACCCAACCACATTGCGAAAATTGTCCCGGCAACCAAAATTATTACCGATGGGATAATAAAATTAAGTCCCTTACCAAATACAAAAGCACTCTCAGGAACACCTAAGGCTCCCAAACTGTACAAATAGGCAGGAGCTTGAACAATACATATACCGATAGTAAGCCATCTGGTAATTTGATTGATCGTCTTTCTTCCGCTTTCACCTTCCTTTTGCAACTTTTGAAGATAAGGAATGGCTATACCCATCAACTGCACTACAATGGATGCAGAAATATAGGGCATAATACCCAATGCAAAAACCGAGGCATTTGATAACGCACCTCCGGTAAAGGCATTCAATATTCCTAGTATACCACTATCAGTACTGGCTGCCAAGGCACCTAACTGGGTAGAATCAATACCTGGAAGAACAACTTGGGCACCAAAACGGTACACCAAAAGCAAACCAAGGGTAATAATAATTCTACCCTTTAGTTCTTCAATCTTCCAAATATTTGATAATGTCTCGAAAAATTTCTTCATAGTATTCTTTGCTTATAAACTTATAGCCTCACCACCTGCAGCTTCAATAGCAGCCTTTGCGGTAGCTGTAAATTTATGTACAGAAACTTTAAGAGAAGCCTTTAGCTCTCCATTGCCAAGAATCTTAACCAAATCGTTTTTACCAACCAATCCATTTTCAAAAAGTGTATCCAAAGTCACCGTATCTTTAATAGCTCCTTTATCTACCAATTCCTGTAATTTTTCTAGATTGATTCCAGCGTAATCCTTTCTATTGATATTCGTGAAACCAAACTTTGGTACACGTCTCTGCAATGGCATTTGACCACCTTCGAAACCAATTTTCTTAGAATAACCAGATCTGGATTTAGCACCTTTATGTCCTCTGGTAGCTGTACCTCCCTTACCGGAACCTTGACCTCTACCTACGACTTTACCGGCTTTTTGGACAGCACCATCCGCTGGTTTTAAATTACTTAAATTCATAACACCAAAATTATATTAAGCCTCCTCTGTGGAAACTAAGTGTTTAACTTTATTTATCATCCCAAGAATATTAGAGGTAGCATCGTGTTCAACCACCTGTCCTATTCTACGTAAACCAAGAGCCTCTAATGTTCTCTTTTGATTTTGAGCTCGTTTAATACTGCTCTTTACCTGTTTTACTTTAATCTTTCCCATTATATTCTTGGTTTTATCCTTTAAAAACTTTTTCTAAAGAAATACCTCTTTGGTTTGCAACTGTCTTTGCACCTCTAAGCTGCAAAAGAGCATCAAAAGTAGCTTTTACTACGTTGTGAGGGTTGGAAGAACCTTGTGATTTAGACAATACGTCCTGAACACCGACTGCTTCCAATACCGCTCTAACTGCACCACCTGCAATTACTCCGGTACCATGCGATGCAGGCTGGATATAAACTCTAGCTCCACCGAATTTCCCTTTTTGTTCGTGCGGCAAAGTACCTTTGTTCAATGGAATTCTAATAAGATTCTTTTTAGCATCTTCTATAGCCTTGGCAATTGCCGTGGCAACCTCCTTAGACTTACCTAGACCATGACCTACAACACCATTTTCATCACCTACCACAACGATAGCAGAAAATCCGAACGCTCTACCACCTTTAGTAACTTTGGTAACACGTTGTACCCCAACCAATCTATCTTTTAATTCTAAACCTCCCGGCTTAACAGTCTCTACGTTTTTGTATTTCTGATACATAATATTCTTAGAATTTTAATCCAGCTTCCCTAGCGCCATCGGCTAATGATTTTACTCTTCCGTGGTATAAATTACCACCTCTATCAAAAGCAACAGCTTCTATTCCTGCTTCTTTTGCCTTTTCGGCAAGCGCTTTACCAACTTGGTTAGCCACTTCTGTTTTAGTCCCTTTAACTTTAGCTAAAGCCTTATCTCTTGAGGAAGCGGACACCAAAGTTGTTCCAGCCACATCATCAATAATTTGAGCGTATATTCCAGTATTACTTCTAAAAACAGCTAGCCTTGGCCTTTCTGCAGTACCTGAGGAAATTTTTCTAATTCTCCTTCTGATACGTAGTCTTCTTTCAGTCTTCGTTAATCCCATAATGCTAATTATTAAGCCGATTTACCAGCTTTTCTTCTTAATTGTTCGCCAACGAACTTAATTCCTTTTCCTTTGTAAGGTTCTGGCTTACGTAAGGATCTAATCTTAGCGGCAATCTGCCCCACTAATTGCTTATCATGCGAACTTAGCTTTATTATTGGATTCTTTCCTTTTTCGGATACGGTTTCAACTTTTACCTCTGAAGCCACATCCAAAACGATGTTGTGTGAAAACCCTAAAGCTAGGTCCAATGTTTGTCCTTGGTTACTGGCACGATATCCTACCCCTACCAATTCCAATTCCTTTACCCATCCTTTAGAAACTCCTTCGATCATATTATAAAACAAAGATCTATAAAGACCATGTTTCGCTTTATGCTCCTTGGAATCTGAAGGTCTTGTAACAAAAACTTGACCGTCCTCAACCTTAACAGCAGCACCAGAAAATTCTTGAGAGAGTTCTCCCAACTTACCTTTTACGGTAATAACATCTTCCTTAACCTCTACGGTTACTCCTTCTGGAATTGCTATTGGATTATTACCTGTTCTAGACATTATTCTAAATCTTTATAGTATTAATAAACATAACATAATACTTCCCCACCTGCATTCTCAAGCTTTGCCTGCTTGCTGGTCATTACACCATGGGAAGTAGAAATAATTGCAATACCAAGACCATTTAATACTCTTGGCAACTCCTCCGAGTTAACATATTTTCTAAGTCCTGGTGTACTAACTCGCTTAATTTTTTTAATAACCGGCTCTTTAGTGAATTTGTCATATTTCAAGGCTATCTTAACAACCCCTTGAACCGCATTATCCTCAAATTTGTAGCTTAAAATATATCCTTGATCGAATAATATTTTAGTAATTTCCTTCTTTAAATTAGATGCAGGAATCTCCACCACTCTGTGGCCAGCACTACTTGCATTTCTAATTCTAGTTAAATAATCCGCAATTGGATCTGTAAACATAATTATTGATTTACGGTAACGGTTTTTAACACTATTGTTAAACCTGAAACCAGTTTATACTCTTTTATTACCAGCTAGCTTTTCTAACTCCAGGTATAAGACCATTATTGGCCATTTCCCTAAAGGTAACCCTAGATATCCCGAAGGTTCTCATGTAACCTCTTGGTCTTCCTGTTATCTTACAACGGTTGTGCAAACGTACAGGAGAAGCATTTTTTGGCAATTTTTGTAATGCTTCATAGTCGCCAGCTTCTTTTAAAGCCTTTCTTTTCTCAGCATACTTTTCCACCATTTTTTCCCGTTTTCTCTCACGGGCTTTCATTGATTCTTTAGCCATACTAATTCTTTTTAAAAGGTAGTCCCAATTCGGTTAATAATGATTTCGCTTCTTTATCTGTTTCTGCAGAGGTTACAAATGTAATATCCATACCATTGATTCTGTTAATTTTATCAATGTTTATTTCTGGAAATATTATTTGCTCCGTAACACCAAGATTATAATTCCCTCTTCCATCAAAACCAGTGGCCTTAATTCCTTGGAAATCCCTTACCCTAGGCAGTGCACTTGTCACCAATCTATCCAAGAATTCGTACATTCTCTCTCCACGTAAGGTTACTTTTGCCCCGATTGGCATTCCTTTACGCAATTTAAATGCAGCAACATCCTTTTTAGACATCGTTGAAATTGCTTTTTGGCCAGTAATATTGGTCAACTCATCTACCGCATGGTCAATAAGTTTTTTGTCCGCAACAGCGGCACCAACACCTCTACTAACAACAATTTTTTCTAATTTAGGAACCTGCATTACATTTTTGTAACCAAACTCCTCTTTAAGAGCCTTAACAACTCTCTCTTTATATTCCTGTTTTAATCTTGGAACGTAGGCCATAACTAAATTACTTCTTTAGATTTCTTAGAAAATCTTACTTTCTTACCATCTCTTACCTCAAATCCAACTCTAGTGGTCTCTCCGGATTTTGGATCGATCAATGACAGATTGGATATCTGTAAGGGAGCCTCTTTCTTAACAATCCCCCCTTGAGGATTGCTAGCACTAGGCTTTTCGTGTTTAGAAACCATATTGGCACCTTCAACGATCGCCTTGTTTTTTTCACGGTCTACACTTACAACCTTACCTTCTACCCCTTTGTGGTCTCCGGCAACAATTCTAACAGTATCCCCTGTTTTTATTTTTAATTTTCCCATTTTGCTATTTTTATTAAAGCACCTCTGGAGCCAATGATACAATTTTCATGAATTGCTTATCACGAAGTTCCCTAGCCACCGGTCCAAAAACACGTGTTCCTCTCATTTCCCCTGTTGGGTTTAAAAGTACACAGGCATTATCATCGAAACGAATATAAGAACCATCAGGTCTTCTAACTTCCTTTTTTGTTCTAACAACAACTGCTGTGGAAACCGCACCTTTTTTAATAGCCCCATTAGGAGTAGCTTCCTTAACGGCAACTACAATTTTATCCCCAACAGAAGCATATCTTCTTTTTGTACCTCCCAACACACGAATGGTCAAAACTTCTTTCGCCCCCGTATTATCCGCTACTTTTAGTCTAGATTCTTGCTGTAACATAATTATTTAGCTCTTTCAATGATTTCCACTAGTCTCCAACACTTGGTCTTACTCAATGGACGAGTCTCCATTATCTTAACAGTATCGCCAATATTGCAATCGTTCTTTTCATCGTGTGCAACATATTTCTTAGTTTTCAACACGAACTTTCCGTACATAGGGTGCTTAACACGTTTAACTTCTGAAACCACAACTGATTTCTCCATTTTGTTGCTAGTTACAACTCCTATTCTCTCTTTTCTTAAATTCCTTTTTTCCATAAAGCAGAACCAATTATTGTAATTCCCTTTTAGTTAATTCAGTTGCCAATCTAGCCACAGTTCTTCTCACTTTCCTAATAAGTAAAGGATTTTCCAATGGTGTAACAGAATGGGCCAATTTTAAATCGAAATACTGTTTTTTAAACTCAGCACTCTTTTCTTTTAACCCCTCAACTGATAATTCTTTTATTTCTGATTGTTTCATGATTCCTTGCAATTATATTAAGCAGAATAGTCCCTAGCAATAATAAATTTTGTTCTTACTGGTAGTTTCTGAGCCGCAAGACGCAAAGCCTCTTTTGCAATATCAAGAGAAACACCGGCAATCTCGAACATAATCCGTCCTGGCAACACCACAGCTACAAAATATTCTGGAGCACCTTTACCTTTACCCATACGAACCTCCAATGGTTTTTTGGTGATAGGCTTGTCCGGGAATATTTTTATCCATAATTGGCCTTCTCTTTTCATGTACCTAGTTGCCGCAATACGAGCTGCTTCAATCTGGCGCGATGTTATAAAAGAGGTATCCATTGATTTTATACCAAACATACCGTTTGAAAGTTGATGACCCCTTCCGGTGATCCCTTTCATACGACCTTTCTGCATTTTGCGGAACTTAGTCCTTTTTGGCTGTAACATTTCTTTACTTCTTTAAAAAATTACTTTCTACGACGTTGTTTCTTCGGTCCTTCTTGCTTTCCACCTTTTCCTTGAGACTGGCTTTTTGCCATACCTACCAAAGGAGAAAGTTCTCTTTTTCCGTAAACTTCACCTTTCATGATCCACACTTTAATACCCAATCTTCCATAGGTTGTATGCGCTTCATGTAAAGCATAATCTATATCGGCTCTAAAAGTAGACAAAGGAATCCTACCATCTTTATAAGATTCGGATCTTGCCATTTCAGCTCCGTTCAAACGTCCAGATATCTGAATTTTAATCCCTTCAGCGTTCATTCTCATGGCAGCTGCAATCGCCATCTTGATAGCTCTTCTAAAAGAAATTCTACTTTCTATTTGGCGTGCTACACTGGCAGCAACTAGATTAGCATCCAATTCAGGTCTTTTGATCTCAAAAATATTGATCTGAACTTCCTTATCCGTAATCTTCTTAAGCTCCTCTTTTAATTTATCTACCTCTTGACCACCTTTACCAATGATAATACCTGGTCTTGCAGTGGTAATGGTAACCGTAATCAATTTTAGAGTACGCTCAATAATAATTCTAGACACACTTGCTTTTGCCAAACGAGCATGAACATATTTTCTGATCTTATCGTCTTCGGCAAGTTTATCACCATAATCGTTTCCACCGTACCAGTTAGATTCCCATCCTCTGATAATTCCTAGACGATTTCCGATTGGATTTGTTTTCTGTCCCATACTAAATGCTCTAGCTTTGTGTGTTATTGTTAGATCCCAAAACCAAGGTAACGTGGTTGGAACGTTTTCTAATTCTATGTGCTCTTCCTTGTGGAGCAGGACGTAGTCTTTTCAACATACTTCCACCATCCACTCTAATCTCCTTAACAAAAAGTTCAGCTTCCTCAACACTTGCATCCTCATTCTTAGCCTGCCAGTTAGCTATTGCGGATAACAATAACTTCTCCAGTCTACGTGACGACTCCTTAGAGTTAAATTTCAAAATAGCAAGCGCTTTCTCCACTTTTACACCTCTAACCAAATCCGCTACTAAACGCATTTTTCTAGGGGAAGTAGGGCAATTATTCAATTTTGCAAACGCTATCTGCTGCTTTTCTGCCTTTATTCTTTCGGCCATTTGTTTTTTACGAACTCCCATAGCTTACTTTTTACCTTTATTTTTTGCTCCCGCATGACCTCTAAAAGATCGTGTTGGAGAAAATTCACCTAATTTGTGACCCACCATGTTTTCTGTAACAAAAACAGGTACAAATTGCTTTCCATTGTGAACTGCTATTGTCTGACCTACAAAATCAGGAGTAATCATAGAAGCTCTAGACCATGTCTTAATGACTGCCTTTTTACCAGATTCAACGTTTTGTTGGACTTTTTTATCCAAACTATAGTGAACGTAAGGTCCTTTCTTTAATGAACGTGCCATTTCTTTCTACTTTTTATTTCTTTCTACGTTCTAAAATATACTTGTTGGTACTCTTGGTCTTGGAACGGGTCCTGAATCCTTTGGCAGGAATTCCGTTTCTAGATCTAGGATGACCTCCAGAAGCCCTACCTTCTCCACCACCCATTGGGTGATCAACAGGGTTCATTGCAACTGGTCTTGTTCTTGGTCTTCTTCCCAACCATCTACTTCTACCAGCCTTACCTGACACCAATAATTGATGATCAGAGTTGGATACAGCACCTATAGTGGCCAAACAATCCGCTAAAACCAATCTGGTTTCACCTGATGGCAATTTAATGGTAACAAACTTACCGTCCTTCGCCATTAATTGGGCAAATGTTCCAGCACTTCTTGCCATTACAGCTCCCTGTCCAGGACGCAATTCAATTCCTGATATGATTGTACCCAAAGGTATTTCACTCAATGGAAGTGCGTTCCCGATCTCTGGAGCAACTGCAGCTCCAGAAGATACTTCTTGACCCACCTGCAAACCATTTGGAGCAATAATATATCTCTTTTCACCATCAGCATACGCCAATAAAGCTATAAAAGCTGTTCTGTTTGGATCGTACTGAATTGATTCAACCTTGGCAGCAACATCTTGCTTATCCCTTTTGAAATCAATAACACGATACCTTCTCTTATGACCTCCACCTTTTTGGCGTATGGTCATTTTTCCTTGACTGTTTCTACCTCCCGACTTTTTTAACGGAGCAAGCAAGCTTTTTTCCGGCTTATCAGTAGTAATGGCGTCAAATCCATTTACTACTCTAAAACGCTGCCCGGGAGTGATTGGTTTTAATTTTCTAACTGACATTTTTTGTCTTTATAGATTACTGTAAAAATCAATAATATCTCCTTCTGCTACATCAACAATGGCTTTCTTAAAACCACTTGTCTTTCCGTGCTGTACACCAGTTTTGGTGTAACGCGACTTGCGCGAAGGACCATAATTCATTGTTCGAACTTTCTCAACAGAAACACCATAAGTTGCTTCAACTGCTTCCTTGACCTGAATCTTGTTGGCTTTTGGATCAACAAGAAAACCATAACGATTGTGTAACTCGCTATCAGCAGTCATTTTTTCCGTAATAATTGGCTTTATCAACACACTCATGGTTCGCTTATTTAATTAAGTTCGATTCGATTCCTTCCAAAGAACCTTCCAACAACACTAGGTTGTTAGCGTTTAATATTTTGTAAGTGCTTAATTCTGAGTTAGTTATAACCTCAGAACGCTCTAAATTGCGTGAGGACAAATATACGTTATTATTTGAATCACCCAACACAATTAGGGATTTTTTATTCTCCAAGCCCAAAGACTTCAAAAATTCTTTAAAATCCTTAGTTTTTGGAGCTTCAAAATTGAAATCCTCAACCACCATTATAGCATTGTCTTTTGACTTCAAAGTTAAGGCCGACCTTCTAGCCAAACGCTTAACATTTTTATTCAATTTTTGCTTATAATCCTTTGGTCTTGGTCCAAAAATACGTCCACCACCTCTAAACACTGGAGACTTAATACTACCCGCACGAGCAGTACCTGTTCCTTTTTGTTTTTTGATCTTTCTTGTACTTCCTGCTATCTCAGCACGCTCTTTGGATTTGTGCGTACCTTGTCTTTGGTGTGCCAAATATTGCTTAACATCCAAATACACAGCATGATTGTTTGGTTCTATTGCGAATACAGCGTCAGAAAGCTCAACCTTTCTACCTGTTTCTTTTCCCTTAATATCTAAAACTGCTACCTTCATTACTTCTCAATAGTTACGTAAGCGTTCTTATGACCAGGAACACAACCTTTTACTACTATAAGGTTCTTTTCTGGAACAATTTTTAATACTCTCAAGTTTTGAACGGTAACTCTATCAGTACCCATTCTACCAGCCATTTTCATTCCCTTAAAAACTCTTGCAGGATATGAAGCAGCACCAATGGAACCTGGAGCTCTTAATCTATTGTGCTGACCGTGGGTTGATTGACCAACACCGGCAAAGCCGTGTCTTTTAACAACACCTTGAAAACCTTTACCCTTTGAGGTACCGATTACATCAACAAATTCTCCTTCTACAAAAAGGTCTACTCCAAGAGTATCTCCTAATTTGTGCGCACCTTCTTCAAAATACCTGAATTCCATGACCTTTTTCTTAGGAGAAGCGCCTGCTTTTTTAAAGTGACCTGTAGCCGCTTTATTAGCACGTTTTTCTGCCTTGTCATCGAAACCAAGCTGAAGGGCATTGTACCCGTCCACCTCTTCGGTTCTGACTTGGGTAACTACGCATGGTCCAGCTTCGATTACTGTACATGGAATATTCTTTCCATTTTCATCGAAAATGCTGGTCATACCTACTTTTCTACCTATTAACCCAGACATATTTAATTAATTATTAATTGATTACTATTTAACTTATTGACAAAAAAACAGGGTCAAAAAACAATTCAACCCTGAATATATTTTTTTCCGTCTTTCCTTCGCGAAACGCTCGGGACATGTCTTTCATAATTTCGAATTATGAATTCCGAAATTAGAACTATACTTTTATCTCAACCTCAACACCGCTAGGAAGTTCCAACTTCATTAGAGCGTCGATGGTTTTTGATGAAGAGCTATAAATATCCAATAGTCTTTTGTAAGAACTTAATTGGAACTGCTCCCTTGCTTTTTTATTTACGTGTGGAGAACGCAACACAGTAAATATTTTTTTATGTGTTGGCAAAGGAATTGGTCCAGTTACAACCGCACCTGTAGTCTTTACCGTTTTTACGATCTTCTCAGCAGATTTATCTACCAAGTTATGGTCGTACGACTTTAATTTAATTCTAATTTTTTGACTCATCTTAGTACGATTTAAGCTGTTAATCCTTTTGCTTTCTTAATCACCGCTTCCGAAATATTGGAAGGAGTTTCAGCATAATGTGAAAATTCCATTGTTGAAGTTGCTCTACCTGAAGACAAAGTTCTCAATGAAGTAACATATCCAAACATTTCGGACAAAGGTACTTCACCTTTAATTACTTTGGCACCGGCTCTATCATCCATATTGGTAACAACTCCCCTTCTACGGTTAAGATCTCCTACGATATCTCCCATGTTTTCTTCAGGAGTTAGAACTTCCATTTTCATGATCGGCTCCATAATTATTGCTCCAGCAGCTTTACCAGCAGCTTTATAACCCATTTTGGCAGCCAATTCAAAAGATAGTGCATCAGAATCCACAGGGTGGAAAGATCCATCCTTTAGAACAACCTTCATTCTATCCATTTCAAAACCGGCCAAAGGACCATTCTTCATAGCGGCAGTAAATCCTTTTTGAACAGGACCTACAAATTCTTTTGGAATACGACCACCTTTGATTTCATCAACAAACTGTAACCCAGTTCCAACAAAATCGTCATCAGCAGGTCCCATTTCAAAGACAATATCACCGAATTTACCACGACCACCGGATTGTTTCTTATAAACCTCCCTATGTGAAGCCGTTTTAGTCAACGCCTCTTTGTATTCTACTTGTGGCTCTCCTTGGTTTACTTCAACCTTAAACTCACGTCTTAAACGGTCAACAATAATATCCAAGTGAAGCTCACCCATACCAGAAATGATAGTCTGACCAGATGCTTCATCTGTTTTTACCTGGAAAGTTGGATCTTCTTCGGCCAATTTAGCCAAAGCCATACCTAATTTATCAACATCAACCTTGGTTTTAGGCTCAACAGCAATACCAATTACAGGATCAGGGAAATTCATACTTTCCAATACTATTGGATGTTTTTCATCCGACAAAGTATCCCCTGTCTTAATATCCTTAAATCCTACTGCCGCACCAATATCTCCTGCTTCAATATAATCTACTGCATTCTGCTTATTGGCATGCATTTGGTAAATCCTGGAAATACGCTCCTTGTTCCCGGAACGATTATTCAATACATAGGAACCAGCATCCAATCTACCCGAGTATGCTCTAAAAAATGCCAAACGACCTACAAATGGATCCGTAGCAATTTTAAATGCCAAAGCAGCAAATGGCTCCTTAACACTTGGCTTTCTAGCCTCAGGCTTCTCAGTATCAGGATTAGTACCTACAATCGCATCCTTATCCAATGGAGAAGGCAAATAGCGACATACTGCATCCAATAAAAATTGTACTCCTTTATTTTTAAATGACGAACCACAGATCATAGGTATGATACTCATATCCATAACCGCAGCCCTCAAGGCAGCATGAACTTCATCCTCTGTAATGGAATCTTCATCTTCGAAGAACTTCTCCATCAAAGTTTCGTCATATTCCGCAACAGCTTCTATCAATTCAGCTCTACGTGCCCTAACTTCTTCCTTCATATCTTCCGGAATTGCAACAACATCAAAGGTTGCTCCGAAATTATCCTCATGCCATACTATAGCTCTGTTTTTCACCAAATCCACAATACCCTTAAAGTCTGCCTCGTCTCCGATCGGCAATACAATAGGCACAGCATTGGATCCCAACATTGTCTTAACCTGCTTATTAACCATTAAAAAGTCAGCCCCCTGACGGTCCATTTTGTTAACGAAACCGATACGTGGCACTTTATAATTATCAGCCAATCTCCAGTTAGTTTCAGATTGTGGCTCAACACCATCAACTGCACTAAATAAGAAGACCAAGCCATCCAATACACGTAAAGAACGGTTTACTTCAACCGTAAAATCCACGTGGCCCGGGGTATCTATTACATTAAAGTGGTAGGATTGTGCATCTGCGGTTGGCTCTGCATTCTCCATAGGAAAAATCCACTCACAAGTTGTAGCAGCTGAAGTAATTGTAATACCACGCTCCTGCTCTTGCTCCATCCAGTCCATAGTGGCAGCACCATCATGAACCTCACCTATTTTATGACTCACACCAGTATAAAACAAAATACGTTCTGTCGTAGTTGTTTTACCTGCATCAATATGAGCAGCAATCCCAATATTTCTTGTTAATTTTAAATCTCTTGCCATTTCTGCTTATTAAAATCTAAAGTGGGAGAATGCTTTGTTTGCTTCTGCCATTTTATGGGTATCTGTTCTTTTCTTAACTGCAGCACCTTCTTCTTTGGCCGCTGCCAATATTTCTCCTGCCAATTTTTGTGACATTGCCTTTTCGTTTCTCTTACGAGCATAACTAATAAGCCATTTCATAGCAGTTGATATCTTACGATCTGGTCTAATTTGCATAGGAATCTGAAAAGTAGCTCCACCTACTCTTCTACTTCTTACCTCAACATGAGGCATAACATTGGACAATGCATCTTTCCAAAGCTCTAACGCCGTTTTTTCTTCGTCTGTCTTTTTCTCTTCTACGATATCAATTGCATCGTAAAACACTTTAAAGGCAACCGACTTCTTACCATCCCACATCATCATGTTAACAAAACGGGTCACCAATTGGTCATTAAACCTTGGATCGGGTAAAAGTGGTCTCTTTTTTGCCTGCTTTTTTCTCATTTCTTCTTTTTGAGTTAATGGTCAATAGTTAATTATTAAAAGTACAACACCTTTAAAACTTAACTCTTAACAAATTTTTACTTCTTAGGGCGTTTTGCTCCGTACTTAGATCTACGTTGTGTCCTTCCAGCAACACCTGCTGTGTCCAAGGCACCTCTAACGATGTGATACCTAACTCCTGGCAAATCCTTTACCCTTCCGCCTCTTACTAATACTATCGAGTGCTCTTGCAAATTGTGACCCTCACCTGGTATATATGCGTTTACTTCCTTTCCATTTGTTAACCTAACCCTTGCAACTTTACGCATTGCAGAGTTTGGTTTCTTAGGAGTGGTTGTATAAACACGTGTACATACACCTCTTCTTTGAGGACACGAATCCAAAGCAGCCGATTTACTCTTCTTAGTAATCGTGACTCTTCCTTTTCGTACTAATTGTGAAATTGTTGGCATACTATTTTTGTATAATAAAAACTTAACCCCTCTTTTAAGGGCTGGCAAATGTAGTAATTATTCGCAATATTTCAAACCCTGATGAATTTATTTTTCATATTTTTTATCCTCAACAGATTCGGTAGCTCATAATTAGATCGCAACACACCTCATCGAAGAAGCTTCAGCCGCCCAAAATTTCCTAAATGGTAATTGCGAAATCAAAAATAAACCCAACAAAAGATCAGAGGGTACTTATCAAAAAATGACCCTTTTATTAACAATAAAGCAGCTTAATCGTTTAATCACCAAAAATAATGCAATATCAAAGCCGATAAATCTCTAATAATTGCGATTATTATGATATTGTCATTTTTTTAACTGTTTTGATGCAATAAAATCCTACGTTCAAGTCAATTGATTGTTATAAATATAAAATACAACTCCATCATTGTGTTAAAAATCCTCATTACACCCTTCACAAGGCCTTATTTAACAATAATTTCTTATGCGCGCATAAGAAATATCCCAAAAAAGTTGCTTTATTAACATTAAATTAGGATTTTTGCGATTGCTAATTCAAATAATCATAAAATGAAAACAAAGTTAAATGGAATCCTAACGCTGTTTCTAGCGTTGATTGTGCAATTATCTTTTGCACAAGAAAAAACGATTTCAGGTACGGTTACGGACCAAGAAGGTCTACCACTCCCTGGAGTTAACATCCTTGTACAAGGGACCACGACTGGTACCCAATCTGATTTTGATGGAGAATACACTATCAAGGCAGAGGCAGGACAAGTTTTAGTGTTCTCTTATATAGGACAAAAAAATGCAACCATGACCGTTGGCGCCAGTAACACAATCAACGTACAAATGGAAGAAGATGCCCAGGCACTCGAAGAAGTGGTAGTTACCGCTTTTGGTACTGGTGACAGAAATGCCAAGGCAACAGTTTATGCTAACCAAACTGTGAAATCAGAGGACCTACTCTCTGTCCCAAACAAAAATGCTTTAGAAGCTTTAAGGGGTAAGGCAGCCGGTGTAAATCTTTCTACTGCTTCAGGATCCGTTGGATCATCCACAAGAATTGTGTTAAGAGGTTCAGGGTCACTTACTGGTAACAACAATGCATTAATTGTTATTGATGGTGTCGCAATTGACAATACAGCATCTTCAGGCGGCTCTGGTACTTCCACAACCGGATATTCCGATTTTGGTAATAGATTCAATGACGTCAATCCTGACGATATAGCATCTGTAACCATATTAAAAGGTCCCTCAGCAACTTCGCTTTATGGGTCACGTGGTGCATCAGGAGTTGTTCTTATTACTACCAAAACCGGTAAAGGTAAAAAGATGCAAGTCAATTACAATGGTTCTACTTCGATGGAAACAGCGATCATTAATTTACAACGCCAGAGTAAGTTTGGACAAGGATATGATAACCTTCACCTAGATTCTGGAGAAAACTGGTCTTGGGGACCAGCTCTAGATGGTGTGGTAAGACCATGGACTTCTCCGATTGATTCCGATGGAGATGGGTCATTGGAAGCCTTATTAAGGCCGTACAGCGCGGTTAGAAATCAATTGCAAGACTTTTTTAACACGGGGTATACAGTTACTCAAAATATAAACCTATCAGGATCTAATGACGGCTTTACTTATTATGCCTCTTATGGTAATACAAAGCAAACGGGTATACTTGATAACACGTCTTACAACAGAAATAATATTACCTTTAACGCTTCTGCACAATTAAGCGACAGACTTAAATCAGATTTCAAGGTTAGTTACGCTAGAGTTGATCAAAATACTGCTCAAGAAGGATCGCGTGCCTTTGAAGGTAATAATGCCTATGCAATGGCGATTCAATCTCCAGTTAACATCCCATTTACTGAATTGAGAGACTACAAAAGTCCATTTCATGGTATTGACGGGTACTGGGGATCTTATTCATCAGTAAACCCATATTATATTTTGAACGAATATGGAAACGAGGCAGAGATCGACAACTTTTTAGCTAACGCCTCATTAACCTATAACTTTTTAGATAACTTATCTATAACAGGACGCTTTGGTGGTAATATTGTAAACACCCAGACCGATGTATGGACGCCAACTTATACACCTGCCCAACAATTAGTTTGGACCGACGGTTTACAAATTGCAACCCGAAATTCCAAACACAGTTCATTAGGTGAATACACTAACTCCAATACTAAAGTTGAAAATCTTGATGCTACGGTTTTACTTAATTACGATGCTAAATTTAGTGAAGACCTAAAACTAACAGCGGCAGCGGGATATAATTTCTTTCAAAGAACTGCTGATCGCTTAAGAGGAAGTACAGTAGGGGGCTTGGTAGTTCCAGACACATACAATTTATCGAATAGTAGTCAACAACCTACTTCGAATATGTTTAGAAGCAAGTATAGAATTTTTGGGGTCTTAGGGAATGCATCGCTTGGTTATAAAGATGCAGCATTTCTAGAATTATCAGCAAGAAATGACTGGTCTTCTACTCTTCCTTCGACAAACAACTCCTTTCTATACGGAGCTGTAGGTGCTTCTATAGTCGTAACAGATTTATTTAATCTAGAGAATAACATTTTAAATTACGCTAAACTGAGAGGTAGTTACGGTACATCTGGTAAAGATGCCGATTTATATTTACTAAACTCTTACTTCGTGGGTAATCCGGAACTTGTGAGTTTAGGTGATTTCTCTCTTACCCTACCAAAAGACGGCGTACCTGGATTTACAATTGGAAACACTATCGGAAATCCAGGACTAAAACCTGAATTAACGACGACATACGAACTTGGTGCCGACATAGGATTATTTAAAAACAGAATTAGCGCCGCGTATACGTATTATCATTCGATTCATGATGATCAGCTTGTTACAATAAGTCTTCCGAGATCAACAGGTTATACTCAAACCGTGAGCAATATTGGTAGAATGGAGAATAAAGGGCATGAACTTTCCCTAACCTTAAAACCTATTCTTGGTTTGGTTGACGGTTTAAATTTTGAGCTGTTTGGAGCGTACTCTACAAACGATAATAAAGTTGTTACAATTACAGATGATATAGACGAGTTAACAATTGGTACTTTTGGTTTTGCTGCAGGTACTACAGTTACTATGGTTGCAAAAGAAGGATTACCTTTTGGTACTTTTAAAGGTAATGATTTTAAGTACAATGATCAAGGAGAGGTTATTGTTGATGAGAATACCGGTTTTCCTGTTTATCCCGATGATGATGTTATTTTAGGTAATAACCAACCAGATTATTTATTAAATTTTGGTACAAATGTCAATTATAAAGGATTTGGACTTAGAGTTTTATTTGACAGGAAAAAAGGAGGTCTATTTGCCTCTCAAACTAAATACAATACCAATTTTAATGGTACCAACGTTAATACTACCGTTTATAATAGAGAACCGTTTATATTTCCAAATTCGGTCGTAGACAATGGAGATGGTACTTACTCTGAAAATACCGTTCAAATTACCGAGCAAGATTATTTTACAAATTATGATGCACCAGTTTCTACACAATTAATTGATGCAAGTTTTCTGAAATTAAGAGAGGTGGAAGTGAGTTATACCTTTTCTAAGGAATTGTTAAAAGATACTTTCTTTTCAACTGCTAGATTATCTTTATATGGTAAAAACCTTAAGTATTGGTTACCTGACAGTAACAAATATGCTGACCCAGAAGTTAATGGCCCTGGTTTAACGGACAATGCCCAAGGTATTGAAACAACTCAAACACCTTCTTCAAGAAGTGTAGGACTTAACTTACAATTGTCATTTTAATAAAAAAATAATACGATGAAGAACAAATTTAATATATGTCTTATTTTATTATTAACACTGAACTTTTCATGTACTGATAGTTTAGAAGAAGTTAATATAGACCCGAACACTTTCCCATCCGCTGGTGACGCACAAGTTTTAAGCGCCGCTATTGCCTATATGGGATATATTGTTGATCATGATTTAAATTACGAAGAATCCATGCTTTGGAGCCAATACTACACATGGGGTATTGGAGTTTCAATTGGAAATGAGGAACGTTATGTATCTACAGGTGGTGATTTTAATGGCTACTGGCAACGTGCATATGCTAACTCGCTAACCGATTTAAATTATATTACTAAAAATAGTAGTTCCCCAGCATATAGAGGTATAGCTAATGTATTAAAGGCCTATCTATTTCAAGGTTTAGTTGACCATTTTGGAGATATTCCATTTACAGAAGCAATTTCTGGTGCCATTGAGGACGGCTCAATATTAACACCAAATTCAGATTCAGCTGAGGCAGTTATATACCCTGGATTGGTTACCATGTTGGATAAGGCCCTAAGTGATTTAGCACTAGCAGAAGCTGGTATAGTTGCAGAGGACGACTTTATCTATCAAGGTGATACAACAAAATGGATAAAATTTGCCAATTCATTAAAATTAAGAGTTTTAATGAGAACTTCTGAAGTAAATGCACAAGGGTCTGCCGTACAAGCCCTTATTAGCAACGGTACTTTTATTGAGTCCGTTGATGATATGCCATTCATTCCATTTTCTGGAAATACTGGTGATCAAAACCCAATGTTTGCTAGAGCAGAGTTTGGTGTAGGTATGTTCTACTTTGCTAGTAATGCTTCATTAAATCTACTTGAATCACTCGATGACCCTAGAGCTGAAGTATTATATACCAAAGCGACTACCGGGACATTTGCAGGAAACTTACGAGGGATAGATCAAGGTACCATAGATGACGAGCCTTTCACTGCACCAGCGTCTGATTATAGTATGGCTTCTGAATATGCTTATTCAGCAACAAATCCAGCCATTTTAATGAGCCCATGGGAAGTTTGGTTTTTAAGAGCGGAGGCCGATGCAAGATATAATACAAGTGATGATGCCGAAACGGCATTTTCCACAGCTATTGAATTAAACTTTGACTACATGGAAGTTGCTGACGCAGCTTCTTATATTAGCTCATTAAATTTTGCCGGAGCAACCACTTTAGATGACAAACTTGATTTGATAGGTATACAAAAATGGATATCTTTAAATGGAACTCAAGAGGATGAAGGATGGATTGAAACTCGAAGATTTGATAGACCTGCCAGTAGGATATTTACGGATGGAATTTTTCAGAACCCTCCGTTATCTGTTTTACCAAGTGGAACCTTTCCTGCCGCATGGTTATACCCTGAGTCTGAAAGAAGTTTAAATCCAAATGCATCGCCGCAAAGAAAAATTACAGATGCCATATTTTGGGATAATTAAAAAAAAAAGAAAGATGAAAAAATATAAATTAATATTATGTACGTTTTCAATCATAGGATTGACGTTAACAAGTTGTGACCCTAGTGTTGATGCACCTGGCTCAGCGGACGTTTCAGTAGTTACCTTCCTACCCACGATTACCCTAGAGGGTGGTGATGTTGTGTTGGATTGTAATGCTAGCTCCTACTCAGATCCAGGAGCTGTAGCATCCGCTGGAGGAGTAGAAATTGATTTGGAAACCAAAATAAGCGGGAAATATTTTGGAGGAGCTTCTGTTACTGATGGCCCTGATGTATATCAGGTCTCTTATAGCGCTTTCAATACCGACAACATTCCTGCTACTGAATTTAGGACCGTTTTGTATCCTGAATGTAATGGTGATTTAGTGACCAGTATAGCTGGAATGTATACAGGTACCGTTGCAAGAAACGGAAGTACTCCCGCGGGTTACGCAAATAATGGTCCGTTCATTGTTAGGGACTTGGGTGATGACAGATATGCCATATCAGATGCACAAGGTGGTTGGTATGAATATGGTAGAGCACTTGGTGTTTCTTATGCCACACCCGGATTAATTCTTAAGGCCAATAATATCTTAACAAACGATTTCACAAGTGAAGGGCCGGTTGCTACTAATACATTTGGTGGATCCAATACTTTTACCAGCTTAATTGTAGATCCGGTAGCCAAAACACTTACACTTACAGTAGAGTGGGATTTTGGCTTTACATTTAAAACGGTATTTACCCAAACTGATGTTTATTTTAATTAAAAACTTGAAGAAAATGAAATATAATATAATATTAAAAAAACTAAGCTACTTGTTTCTAAGTTTTGCTTTGATAACTTCATTTGTATCTTGTGATCAAGTTGAATCAGTGCCTGATGAGAGTGATATCCTTATTAGCGAAGTTACTGGGACATGGGTTGTAGATATGGTATATGACGGCGATCCTCAAGGTACAAATACTATCAGTATTTATAATACCTCTGCTAATGACACCCAGTTTATGTGGTTGGATGACCAGGAGCACAGTTGGGGCTTAAAAGCAAAAGTTCCATTAAACCTCGATGCATTGACATTTGGTGGTGCAGATTTAGAAGAACTTTATTACGATGTAACAGTAAGCATCACTGATGGTATAATTGTAAAAGGAGGTGCTACAACACCAAGTGGTGATGTTGTAGACAGTATTTCTTTTAAAGCGGAATTTTCGGATATTCCCGGTGAAATTTGGGAATATTCTGGATATAAAAGCACCGCAAAAATTAATGATTTGCCTTAACTCATTAAATCTTAATAATTAATAGAAACCACCCCTAATCGGGTGGTTTTTTATTTACCTTTGCCGCCATGAAGAATACCCAACAAATTTATGGCATCAGAGCCGTAATCGAAGCCATAAAATCTAACGAACCCATAGATAAGGTTTTCATCCAAAAAGGTCTAAAGGGCGATTTGTCCAAGGATATGGAAACCCTAATTCGAAAAAATGGTATTACCGCTTCCTATGTACCCATTGAAAAATTAAACCGACTTACAAAGAACAATCATCAAGGCGTTGTTGCCAATATATCTCCCATTACCTTTTTGACCATTGAAGAAATGGTAGAAAAAGTATTGGAAACCGAAAAAATACCACTATTCCTATTATTGGATCAACTATCGGATGTGCGCAACTTCGGTGCAGTTATCAGAACCGCTGAATGTACTGGGGTAGATGGTATTATTATACAGAAAAAAGGAGCCGCTCCAGTTACTGCAGATACCATTAAGACATCGGCAGGTGCCGCATTTCGTGTACCTATTGCGAAGATAGACCACATAAAGGATGCCGTGTTTTATTTACAGGCCTCTGGAATAAAGGTTATTGCAGCAACCGAAAAAACGGATAATACCATTTACGATGTTTCCTTTAAGGAACCTTGTGCTATAATTATGGGATCGGAAGATGTGGGTATCTCTCCCTCCATATTGAAGGCTGCCGATCATATGGCCAAACTTCCCCTATTGGGTGAAATTGGCTCACTAAATGTTTCGGTAGCCTGTGGCGTTTTCCTTTATGAAGCGGTAAGGCAACGGCAAGAAACCCCTTAAGGTATTAGATTGTCCAACTTTATCAGAACTTGGCAATATTCTAATTTCCTATAAATATTAGTGAACTCTCTTTATCATTCCAATCCCGAATCCTCGGGATTTTTTTTATAATGATAGGTGATTTTGATTTCTTCTTCTTCTGAGTCCTGTGGTATATTTTCAATGAAATTCCCATGTTCGTCGAAATGTTTTAAGAATTCATCATCCTCTTCATTATAATCCTCCTTCTCCCAATCAAATTTTTTCAATTTGGGCAAAGGAGCCTTCAATACAAATGCCAAAAATAGGCCAGTGATAAATCCGCCTAAATGGCCTTCCCATGAAATTCCGTCCTTAACAGGAAAAATATACCATAACGTACTGCCGTATATAAAAACCACAATTAGGGACAACGCTACCAAGCGGTAGTGTTTGGAAATAATTCCTTTAAAAAATATAAAACTGACCAGGACATAAATTAATCCACTGGCTCCAATGTGATAGGATGGCCTCCCAATGAGCCAAGTTATAAAGCCCGAAATGAGAATTCCCCATAACAAAACTTTATAGGCTATTTTTCTGTAGAAATAAACCAAAGATGCCGTAAGTATGGCCAGTGGAATGGTGTTATTGTACAAATGCTCTGCCGATGCATGTATAAAAGGGCTTAAAACAACACCCCGAATCCCGTTTATAGTCCTTGGATAAATTCCGTAATCGTTGAAATTTACCTGAAACCGAATTTCAAACCAATATACGGTCCATATAGAGAGCACCGCAAATAATGGAATCGCGATTACGGCATTGGAGAATTTAAAATAGTTGCTCTCAGTCATAATGGAAATATAACTATTTATGCAATATGCTTACCAAAATTTCAAAATCGGTTAAAATGTCATTGATATTTTTGTCCAGTTAAAATTCAAATTTAAAGTCCCAAAAAAGGAGCCACCCTATAACAACTTTGTTTTATTTTTACATTATGAACGAGCCATTAGCAGAAAGGGTACGCCCCAAAACCTTGGAGGATTATATAAGCCAAAATCATTTGGTAGGAGAAAATGGGTCGTTGACCCACCAAATAAAAAAGGGGATCTTGCCTTCCTTAATTCTTTGGGGGCCTCCAGGTACCGGCAAAACCACTTTGGCCAATATCATAGCCCATACAAGTGGCCGACCTTTTTATACGCTTAGTGCCATTAGCAGTGGTGTAAAGGATATACGGGAAGTTATAGAGAAGGCGAAGCAAAGTGGTGGATTGTTCACGACCAAGAACCCAATACTTTTTATTGATGAAATTCATCGCTTTAGTAAATCGCAGCAAGACTCCCTTTTAGGGGCTGTAGAAAAAGGTTGGGTCACCTTGATCGGTGCCACCACCGAAAATCCAAGCTTCGAGGTAATTCCGGCCCTCCTTTCCAGATGTCAAGTATATATTCTGAACCCTTTTGGAAAGGAAGATCTTGAAGCCCTGCTCCAGCGAGCTATGGAACAGGACAAATATTTGAAAACCAAAAAAATAAAACTTAAGGAAACGGAAGCCTTACTCCGTCTTTCAGGTGGCGATGGAAGAAAATTGCTCAACATATTTGAACTTATCGTCAATTCTGAAGAGACAGACACCATTACCATCACTGACGACTTGGTTTTGAGCAAAATACAGAAGAACACGGTACTTTACGACAAAACAGGGGAACAGCATTACGATATTATCTCAGCTTTCATTAAATCGATCAGGGGAAGTGACCCCAATGCAGCCGTATATTGGTTGGCACGTATGATCGAGGGAGGAGAGGATGTAAAATTTATTGCAAGACGTTTACTTATTTTAGCTTCAGAAGATATTGGAAATGCCAATCCTACCGCCTTAGTGATGGCGAATACCACTTTCCAGGCCGTAACTACCATAGGATATCCCGAAGCGAGGATCATACTAAGTCAGTGCGTCATCTATTTGGCCACGTCGCCAAAAAGCAATGCCAGTTATATGGCCATTAACAAGGCACAACAAACCGTAAAACAAACAGGTGACCTTTCCGTTCCCTTGGCCTTGCGGAATGCCCCTACGAAATTAATGAAAGACCTAGGGTATGGGGAAGATTATAAATATGCCCATGACTATGAGAACAATTTTGTATCAGAGGAATTTATGCCCAAGGAGGTAGCCAAAACAAGTTTTTACCGTCCAGGCAATAATCAGCGGGAAAATGCGATCAAAGATTTCCTAAAAAAGCGATGGAAAGATAAATATGAACTCTAGCTTCAACTTAAACTACTTGGTCATTGATTGGAGTTCCACTAAAACTTAATATTCAGCTCCTGACCAACTAATTTTTCGTTTTCGTAATATTCAAAATACCACTTATCTCCTTTTTTAACGATAATGCCATCCTCAGCAGCATTGTAAGCCTGGGCAATAAATACATTGGCTACTGACGTTTTCCACATCCACATGGCAATTTTAGGCGTGCTGTCCACCAATTGATAGCCGTTGGCTATAGGCTGGGCATATAATACGGTGGCAATATCCGATTTATAAGCTACCTGAGCCGGGGCCGTTTCCATACTATTTTCTGCCTTGGTAATATTGGATTGTACCGGTTCCATATTTTTATAGGATTGTTCCTCTAAAGTAGCTTTTTGTTGAACTACTGGATTTGGAATATTTTGTTTTGATTGTACACTGCCCTTCTCCTCTATCCTTTTAACATCATTTTTAAAACTTACGGTAGGGGGCACATTATCTCCAGAAGGCTCAAATTTGTACCCTACTCCTGACAAGGATTTAAAGCATTCCTTTATTGCCTCCGAATAGGCAGATTTGTAGTCCTTCTCCTTACTAACCCCTTCTACAGTGGTATAGACCACATTCGAGAGACAATCCTTGAGAATTAAGGTTACCTTAGTGGTAAACATGGATGAGTCGTCCTTAAGACTCAATAGCAAACCAATACATCTATTGGCCACCAAATCCACAGGCATATCATTATCATATACCGCCGTAAACCCATTTTCCACAAGATTATATTTTATCAAAGTACTGGTCTGATACTGATTTTCACTTTTAAAAGCCTCAAATTTGGTTGGAACTATTATGTATTTGTATTTATTTAATTCAGCTTGGGACATTCCGTAAAAGCTACATATTAAAAACAGGGGTAATAAAATATTTTTCATCAGTTCAAATTTCATGGTTTCCATTAATCAGGCTAGTAGCCTATAGCAATAATTTATCATAAAACATGCCAGAAGTCCTTAACTACCTGTCATGCTTCATTTAAAGGTAAAATCTAAATAATTATTTGATAAGGAATAAATTACGATACTAAAAAACTTAAGAATCCCTGGATACCCGCATTTATGATTTTAAACCCCACTTAAGACAAATGGTCGCCTAAAATCCAATAATGCACATTTTCAAAAATCATATATTATTTCTTCCCCCAAGATATGATATTTAATCCTAATTGAAAAGAGGAGTAGTGACTATCCGCAAGGTTTCTATAAGCCAACAAGTTGTCGGCCATTACGTAGATATTTACAGGACCGGCCTGGAGATTGAGGCCCAAACCAATATTGCTCCAAGAAAACTTATCTACAGTATAAGTTGTTTTTAGTGCCAAGGCCCTACCAAATCTTCGTAAATAAAAGGCGGTAAGTGCTGCTTGTGGTCCTCTGGGTCTATTAATTACGTACAATTGTCCACCAATACCGTTGGCATATTTGGTATAATCCCTCCTTTTAGAGACCATATAGTTACAATCGCAATCCATATTTTGCTTAAAGGTCTTCCCCCAATTATGGCGAATGGAACCGTATAACTTGGTAGGCCTAAATGAAATATAGCTATTATTATTGGTGCCGTGGGGAACCAGGGCATCCACCTCATCCACTAAATTTTGCCAAAAATCGTCATTGGAATTAGAAAATGCATCGGGCAGGATTACTTCTATTCCCTCTACAGTGGCATTCCCTTTTATAGTATAATTCTTAACGTCTGTAGAACTATAAACAAAGCCTAGATCCAACAAACTTCCAGTAATCACGGTTTGCTTATTAAGCTTATAAGTAAAGCCAAGGTCGATACCAAATCCCAAATCTCCCCCAAAGAACATTCTTCTTGTTATAATTCCGGGTAAAAGGGAACTATCATTGTCCAGAGCATCCTCAATTTCATTAAGGCCAGAAGACCTTAATTCCATATCGGCAACAAAAGTATGGGACAGGATATTGTTTTGCCCTTGGTTAGTCACAAAATAACCCTTGTTTTTTGTCGATGAAAAATTAAACACACTGGAATATACTTTGGCCCTTGCTCCAATGGTAAGGGCACCATCCACTCTTTTATTGATTCCGAAGTGAAATACATTGAGCATCTCACCTCGTGTTTTTAAATGACCAACATCAAATTTTCGTCCCAATTGATCGGCATTGCCCTCAAAGGCCAAGATAGCGTAATCCTTAAACCAATAGCCAATTGCATCACCTTCATTATAAATCCCAAAAGAATAGAAATTATCACGATTTCGTCCGCGAAAACCTCCATTCAACAATTCTACCTGATAAGTACCATTAAGTTCGTCACGTGTGCTCATACCATAAATAGCCCGTTCCCTAACTTTTACGTTAAAATCCACTCCGTCATCAGCGAACAAATCGTTTACCGTAAGGCCACTACTACCGGCCTGAAAGGAAATACCGGACAATGCTGGAATACCAGCATACCATTGAAAGTCCGTGGACATTCCTGGATTGATCATTAAAGCCTGAGGGATTTCTGTAAAATCGTACAGTATTTGTTTGTTCTGTGCAGTAACAAAGGCACAGCCCAATAACCAGGACAATAAGACTAGTTGAAATTGCCTCATTTTAAACGGACCCTGAATTTACCACTTGACCTAAAAATAATTTTTGGGTCTGGGAGGTTGGAAACACTGCTATTGTCCTCTATAAGAACACTGACTTTTATACTTGAAGTATTTTTTATGATTTCAATGCTTCTTTGCTTTCCAGGGCCATAAGGCACTTGCCTTCTATAAAGTGGCGTTGGGGCAGATGGCTGTACTGGAAAATCTATAGTATCAATTGTATTACCGTCTTCATCCAAAAATTCCACAGTCGGCTTAAACTCCTTACTGGTAGTATTATCTATTTCAAAAAATATAGAGCCATCCAAAACTCGATCTGCAAAAGCGTCAAAAGTAAAGGCATCAAAATTAAAATCCTGGGAATAAAAATATTGGCCAACAGATTCATTTATTATTCTTTCTGGCGATTCTACATACAAGATACTTGCTTCTACTGTAGGTATAATTTCCAAATCATCATATTGGTCAAAGTTTTGCGTTTCTATACAAGAATAAAGCGCAAGCAAAATAAATGAGAGAAGCAAAATTTTATTTTTCATACCAAACTTTCCAAGAACAACTACCGGTATCGCGTTGCTATAGTGTTATTGTATATTATAACTCTATAAATACAATTTTATTTCACTTAAATCGTGAATCATATCGCAATATTCGTGCTCCGGTTCATTATTGGCGTTAAAATGCAAGGTATGGATTCCAACCGCCCTTGCCCCCAAAATATCAGCCTCCAAACTATCCCCGATCATCAAGGATTTATGCGGCAAAACATTGGCTTTACTAAGTGCCAGTTCAAAGATTTTTGGGTTGGGCTTTTTAACACCTGCCATTTCGGAATTAATTATATGATCAAAATAATAATGGATTTTGGAGCTTTGCAACTTTTTATCCTGTATTTCCTGAAATCCGTTCGTGATGATATGCAATTTATAATTGGGCTTCAAATAGTCCAAAACCGCAGTTGTATTCGGAATAAGATGATTGAAGGAAGATAAGTTCTCAATATACTGATCGGACAGAATATGTATTAATTCATTGGATATGGCATATTCAAGTGTATCAAAAGTGATTTTCAATCTTTGGAACCTAAGTTCGTCCTTGGATATTTTCCCCTCCCGATAATACTTCCAAAATTTAAAATTTATGGGAATATAAACCTCCAAAAAATCCTCTAGTTCAATACGTACCGAATTCCCGTGAAGTATTTTTTGAAAGGTAAGAGCCGAATTTTTTTCAAAGTCCCAAAGGGTATGATCCAAATCAAAAAAAATATCGGTGACGAGGGATTTAAACATGAACTTGTTTTAAAATACTACTATACAACTTCTTCCAATTCAATTTGCTTTCGGCCCCAATTAATTCATTTGAAAAAACAGTAATAAAATTTCCGTTTACCATTTTCGTTGCCAGATAAAGCCTGTTAACCGCTGTAAAAGCCTCGGTCCTATTTCTATATTTCAGCAAACCGTAATCGTGTATTGCAAACGGATGTATTTTTATAGGCTGCTGGACTTCCAAAGGGATATCATAAAAGTAAAAGGGTGTGCAGGTCCCGGCCCTAAACCCTATTTCATGGGTATATCCCATAGTATAGTCGTCGGTAAAACCCGCCTCGATCAAATTCCTATAGGTTTCAGGGATATCAACTCTGTTATAACGCATTCGGGAGCTGGAAACGGGCCTATTAATTACATTGGAAAGATTCTTTTTCTCCTCCTTAAGCAAGGCTATGTCATTAAAGGAACTGTACGAGCAGGACAAGGAAACCTTATCGTAGTCGGCAACTGATTTAATTAGGTGCTTAAAATTGTTGTTGTTTGGGGATACATTTTTGTCATAGGTGGAGTACTCGGCAAACTGAAAAAAGAACATTCCCTTTACCTTATTTTTTTTATGTAATTCTATAAGCTCGAAAAAATTGTCATAGGGATCTTTTTTTAGCTTTGCCCAAACCAAAATTCGGTCGTAGACCCGTCTAATTTTAAGCGATGCCAAATCGAAAAGAAACCCGGACATCCCCCTAACAAAACCTCTATAGGCAAAACAGTGGGAACTGGATACATCTATAACGGAGGTGTATTTATAATTCCTTGGCTTGTGTTTTAAATCCTTGAATTTGTCCTTAAGCGCGTATAAAAGTTTTTGGGCCCAAATATCTACCAAGGGCTTTTCCAGAAAATCGTATTGAAAGGCCAAACTGTCCTTTGGCGAAAATCTTCCATGCATGTCCTTCACATGGGGTAGATACTCTTCGTACCTACTTAACAAATAAAAACTGGCAGAAAAAATATCGAAGGGTAGATTGCTCCTATCCCCTGTTGAAAAAAAACACGGTGTTCCTTCCCAATCTGCCACATGGATCTGAATATCGTTTATACCGTGTTCAAACAACAAATCATTGCTTCTAACGAAAAACTCGTTCTGTAATGGCTGCTTGGTATAGGTAATCTTAGGGCCTGTATGCTTTATAAAATCCTCTACTTTGGTGGTATAGGTTACCTCTATCCCCAAAATAGTCGTAAACATATGCCTCATGATATAACTAAAACGAGGGGTAATTTTATGGGTATAAATGAGCAACATAGTAATTTACTTTTTCCTTTTTTAAAAGTACCTGACCATAGGTTTCAATATTCAAAATTAGAACGTCCAAACCCTAAATCACCAACCGCTTTCTAAAGGATATTTTCATCTGCAAAACTAAAGTATTCTTTTTGTGTGATAATGATATGATCTAAAACTTTTATATCCAAAGCTTCCGAGGCCACTTTTAATTTTCTGGTAATTTGTTTGTCGGCTTCACTGGGTTTTAATGTGCCGGAAGGATGGTTATGCGCCAAGATCAATCCAACGGCACCAAGTTCCAAGGCTTGTTTTAACACCAACCGCACATCTACCAATGTTCCTGTAATACCTCCCTTACTCAATTGCCCTGCCTGTAGTACCGAGTTGGAATTATTGAGAAAAACTATCCAAAATTCCTCATGTGGCAATTCTCCCATTTTAGGCTGTAAAAGTTCAAAGACATTTTTACTACTGCTGATTTTTGTTATTTTCTGGGCCTCTTCCCCCCTACGTCTCCGCCCTATTTCCAAAGCAGCAGCGATAGAAACAGCTTTAGCCTCCCCAATGCCTTTGAATTGCATGAGCTGTTTAATAGACAATTTCCCTAATTCGTTCAGATTATTGTGCACCGATGCCAAAATACGTTTCGACAACTCAACGGCACTTTCGTTGCGACTTCCCGATCCAATAAGTATGGCTATCAATTCTGCATCCGAGAGATGCGATTTGCCTTTTTGCACTAATTTCTCTCGAGGCTTATCATCATCGGACCAATTTTTAATAGAGAAAGAAGACGGCTTGTGTTGCATAACCTAAAGATAAGAATCTTAACGTTTTATCATAATTACAAAACCGAATATTACGAATGGCCAGGTACATAAATTCTACAATAAAAAAAGCCCAGCTGCAATTCTTGTAAAAAATAGCAGCTGGGCCCCAGCAATAACTTATATGTTGCCATTATTAAAAATCCCTATACGGTGCGTCCAGGAACTTATTGGCTTCCGGTTCGGAAAATCTAGCCGTGCTATTATCCCAATGCAAAGTTTTGTTAGGAAAACGACCCGCAATAACCCCCAGTAATATGGTTTCAGTTAATCTAGCCGAATACTCAAAAGGAGCCGTTGTTTCGGTTTTACCTAAACAGGCATCCACGAATTGATGGTAATGCTTATCTCCTTCGGAATCATAATCCCTAACCGGTTCGCCTATGGCCTTTTGATCCTTGATTATGGACAAATCCAGTTCCTGATACTTACCATCTACAATAAGCCTAGGCAATTCCATGAAATGAGGTAACAAAAGTCTTCCTTTTTCACCTATAAACATGGCCCCTTGTCCTGGTAATTTCTCTTTATTGGGCAATACCAAATCCTTATGTTTCTCTGGCGCACCTTTACCATCGTACCAAATCCATTTCAAGGTATCGGCGGTATATTCGGTTCCGGGAAACGTATAAGTAACGGTGTTTTTTTCAGGAAATCCAAACCCAGTAGGTTTTCTGCACTGGTTTTTTATGGTCATTGGCACATCCAATTTAAGTGCGTTGTATGGGGTATCAAAAATATGCACTCCCATATCTCCCAAGGTACCACAACCGTAGTCCAATAATTTTCTCCAATTGGCCGGATGATAATACCCTTCCTTATATGGTCTTTCCGCAGAAGTTCCCAACCAAAGGTTCCAATCCAAATTATCGGGAACCGGATCGGACCCTTTTGGTTCCGGACCATCAAATCCCCAATTCTTGGGACTCCAGGCCCTAACGGTACTTACTTTTCCTATAATTCCGGATTGGATCAATAAGGTGGCCAATTTATAATCATAGAAAGAATGTACTTGAATTCCCATTTGGGTCACCAAGTTTTTTTCCTTGGCCATCTTCCTCATCGCCCTAGCTTCCGCTACGTGGTGGGTAAGGGGCTTTTGACAATATACAGGTTTTCCAATTTCCATGGCCATCATTGATGCGGGCGCATGGGTATGATCTGGTGTAGAGACTATTACCGCATCTATATCGTTCTTCATTTCCTTAAGCATCACCCTGTAATCCTTAAAGACCACAGCATTGGGGTGCAATTTTTTGGCTTCTGCCAATGCTTTGGAATCAACATCACATAGGGCCACCACATCTACCAATTCATGAGATGATATGGACGCAAGGTCAGCACCGCCCATATTACTGACGCCGATATGGGCCGTCCTCAGGCGTCCATTCTTGGACAATGCCCAAACAGAGGATGGCAGCAGCGCCGTTAAACCTAAAGCAGCGGTACTTTTTAGAAAGTCTCTTTTTTTCATATGTATATTTTAATGTTTTATAACGGTTATAGGTAAGCCTTGATGATTAAAATAATCATTCTCCTCTGTGTTAAGAATTATTTTTATCAGTTAAGATTATAATTTTCTAATTTTTATATTTCTAAACCAAATGGGACTTGAATGATCCTGAAAGCCAATATACCCAGACTTGAACTTACCATAATATTCCTCATCCTTCCATTTTCCAGAATTCTTTCTTTCATACCAATCTTTGGACCAAGGCACAAAAGATAGTACTTTTTTCCCATTGAGCCAGTGCTCCACTTGCTCAGGAGTAAAAACTATTTTTGAGGAGTTCCATTCCCCAACAGGATTCAATATTTTTTGATCGGGATCGGCTACATGCATGGCATAGTCAGAAGCAGTCTGTTGTAAGGGTTGAAGTGCCGATGGATTTTCTGTATGCCCAAGACTAAGGTTATAAGCTGTAAGATCGTGGATTTTAGCATAATTCTCATCATCGATCAGCTGGTATTCCGGGGAAATATTTGGTGGCCCGGCATTGGGTATACCTTCCTTAAGGTGGTAGAAAATTCCACTATTGCCCCCTTCTGGCAATTTCCATTCTACATACAACTCAAAGTTATCAAACTCTTCCAACCCATAAATTATATCCTTTCCGCCTGTATAATCCTGCTCCAGCCCCAATTCGGTATCAAATGTCAATACACTGTCCTTTACCACCCAACCAGGAGGCAAGGTGTCTCCATTGTAAGCTCTCCATCCGTTGGTAGTTACTCCATCAAAAAGGTATGTCCAATTTTCGGTTTCAACTGCAGTTTCAGCTTTAACTTCAGCCTCGGATTTGGTCTTAGTTTTGCATGAAGTCAGTACTAAAGCCACAGAAAAGAAGGTCAACAATAATTTCATTCGATTATTTTATTTGTAGTATTTATAAAAACGGGAAGATAAAAATTTTTCACAAAAGACTCAAGATATGAAAGCCAAATTATTCTGATTCCAATTCCTGCAGCAAACTGGCCAAATTCAGTGGTTTGGTAAACATTACCAAGGACCCGTCCGGCTCATAGGCCCACAGGTTTTTTGGTCGATCCCAATACAGTTCAACCCCATTCCCATCTGGGTCATCCAAATAAAGTGCTTCCGAAACACCATGATCACTGGCCCCTGTTAAAGGATACTCCGCCTTCCTTAAACGATTCAATATTTCTGCTAGGTCTTTTCTTGTTGGATATAAAATTGCCGTATGAAACAAGCCCACGCTATTGGTTGGCGCAGAAGGAAGCCCTCTACTATGCCAGGTATTTAAACCAATATGATGGTGGTATCCACCGGCTGAAATAAAGGCCGCTTGGTTCCCGTACATTGTAGTGACTTCAAAACCCAAAAGATTACAATAGAAATTTAACGACCGTTCCAGGTCGCCCACTTTTAAATGCACATGCCCAATTCGTGTCTGGGAAGGTATAGTATATTCGTTATCCATAAAAGGTAGGGTTTTTAACCTTAATGTAAATCTTTTTATTCAAGACCCTTGGTCGAGACCTACCAGGAACCGCAAATTTTATTAGTACTTATAAATTCTTGCAGCGTATGTTGTGGTAGTATCAATGTGATAAATGTTCATGGGATAATTTCCCCTAGGCTTAATATTTGGCATTTCCACAGCCTTGACCTTAGGTGAAATTGGTTTTGACCGCTGATTATCCATCAAATTACTTAGATCGTCCTTATAATTGAAGTCAAAAACAATGGTATCTTTTAAGGTACACTTACGCTTTTTAAAAGCATTGGCCTCATGATCGCTCCAATCCTTTTCTAAAAAACCCCTATTCTCATCTTCGGCATTTGCCAAATTTGGGTATTGTTGTGCATTTAAACAAGTGCCAATTAAAAATAATACTGAACAAAAAAAGATGAACTGATTCATGTTATATTTTTTTTGTAGGCACAACTTAGGTGGCTGTCTTTAAGATTCCCCACAGTGAATCCCCTTTTCGTATTGCTCCCTCAAAGCAGCTACAGCATTCTTTAATTCCTCCGGAGCGTTTCCATACTCAAAGGTCACCTTGTATTTTTTGCCAGAAAATTCTTCAATTTCCAACCATTCTGCCCCGCCATCCGCACAATCAGGGCATCCAATGATTTCGGGCAGTGAAAAAAATTTACTTAAATCTACTGTTTTTTTAAAGGAATCCCAACTAATCTGAGTCAAGTTTTCGGTACATTTAATGGGTGTCACTTGATCGTTCCATCCTGAACGGGAATAGATTACCGAACCCGATTTAAGCAACATGGCATTTGTACAATAGCCTACACATATTCCAAACGAAGTCCCATACCCCAGCTGTTTGATCTCTGAGGGGTTACCCTCATTTTTTTCACAGGAGACCAACAGACCCATCATCATAAGAAGAAATAAATAATTTTTCATCAGCTGTTTTGTGTTTTAAAATCGGCCATATCTTAAGTAATTCCCCAAAGTTATCCCTGACCGGCTAATTTGTTTACCCATAGATGTTTATGTTCTATTTAGGTTGCGTAGAAAGCAATAGCCATAGCACTATTAACTATCATTTTCAAAACCCTCGCAATCTTAAAATCTCACATCCCACGCTAACAGAAAACAAAATAACACTATACAACAGAATTGGGGAATATTTAGACCTCAACGTCTCCGATCAGAAGCCCTATCACCTCTTCCAAAGTATCCAATACTCCAGGATTGGTACAGTTGATCAGAATAGAGAAAACCATATCCTGTTCCGGATACACATAAAATACCGCATAACCACCTACTCCATTACCCACATGTCCATAATAGGTCCTACCCAACTTATCTTGGGTAACCTGCCAACCTAGACCATAGTAGGTAGGAGTCCCGTTAATAATCCCAGAAGTGAGGAATTGGGATTGAATTTTGTTCTCCCTAAACTTGGTATCCAAATACACCTGTCCAAAAAGTGCAATATCCCTAGATGTGGACAAATAGCCTCCTCCTGCCAATTTGTATGTATTATTTACTGGGATGGCCATCCTGAATCCCAGCTTGCCCCTTGAATAAAAAGTGGTACAGTTAGGGGGTAATTCCCCAGGAATTTCGGGGAGTGTATTTTTTAAACCATAAGGCCCTAAGATTTTTTCCTGAACATAATCGGCAAAGGGGATACCACTAACCTCCTGCATGGCCATGGAAATCAATACCCAATCAAAACTGGTATACTGGAAGCCCTTTCCTGGTTCAAAAAGTAAATCATCTTCCTGGAACAGAGCAAGAGCCTCCTTATTGGTCATAGGCCTATTTAACCCATATTCACCACCACGATAACCTCTCATTCCAGCGGTATGTCCAGCCAACTGACGGACTGTGATGTCGAACTTCTTTTTTGGAAAATAGGGAAGGTATTTATAAATAGATGCATCCAAATCCATTTGTCCGTCCTCCACCATGGTGGCCAAAGCAGCTGCAGCAATGGGTTTAGACACACTGGCTATTCTGAAAATTGTGTTTTGGGGGTCTATGGGAATTTGTTGTTCAACATTTGCATATCCATAGCCTTTCTCAAAGAACACTGCATTGTTTTTACGTACGGTAATGGCCAGGCCTGGAACCCGCTGGTCATCTATAAGCTTTTGTAAGATTTGATCCGCCTGGATTTTACCCATTAATTGCTTGTCCCCACCAATTACCCTTTGGGAAGCTAATAAATCTTTAAGATATTTCAATATAGGATTCATCGGCCAAATACTAAGCTACTTTTATGTTATGGAAAATAGGGAATGGACCTTCGACTATGAACTTTGGGCCTTAATTACTAAAAATTAGTTCCCCCTTATACAATTGCTCCACCTCCACTAAGGCCGGTCTAGTAAAACTTACCACATCCCCGGTACCGCGCAAGGTTCCCTTCAGGGATTCTTGTGGGCTTATACGTATATCGTTGGAACCCCTATGATTGAAACTAATATTTTCCGCAATTAAAGCCTTGGCTTCCAAACGGGAATCGCCTGCCGCAAATACAATATTAAAATTAAGCGTTTTGCCTCTTAAATTATAATATGAAATTCCATTGGAAACTATGGATAAATTTTGGGTGTCCAATTCCAAATTAAACTCCCCACTGGTATAGCCGGCGTCAGGGTCATTGAAGCTTTCGGAAATAAGATTTAAACTAGTAAAGGCCAATACACCCTCACTTAAGATATCCAGCCCAGTACTACTTCTGATTTCCGTAATATTCGGAGCCGTAACATATACTTTTGTAAGTCCATATTTTCGCGTAAAATTACAATCATTGGTATCGCGTAACAACAAGCGGCCATCCTCCACAGTTACCTCAACCTCGTTGCGCAAATATTCCCCTGTTTCCACTTCTACTTTCAAAGCACTTCCCTGTTTAAGTGTCAGTTGCACATTTTCGTAGACCGTAATCTTGGTAAAATCGGGCACTTCCACCAACTCCCTGGTAATGTCCCCTGCGTTTTGAAAGCAATCAGGGGCATTTTCACTGTTACAATTCCAAATCAATGTCATTACAACCATAAGCACGCACCATCTAGAAACAATTTTCATGCTGTTCCTACACCCAAATTTTATCATCAAAATAAAATAGTTCATCTTATTAAATCATTAATGCAGACTAATCCGCATTTAAGTCAACTTCTGCTAGCTTATAGCCGTACCCCTACCCCAAATTCCACAGCTTCGGCCTTTGCTCCATGGGATTTTAAGGTTATAGCCCCGTAGACCTTGTCCGAAAAATATCGCTTAAGGCCAATTCTATTGTATACCTTGCCTTCAAAATCAAATGGATAATACACATAATACCCCAACTGTGCTATAATAGACATTTTATTGACAAAAAGTTCATGGCCCAAAAATAAGCCTACACGCTTATAGTCGTCATCCGGTTGCACTCCATATTCCGGAAATGCCACCGACTGATAGCGTATAAGTTCCTTTAAAAAGTTGGAAAAATACACATCTGCACCAAACTGCAGGGCACTTCTTCTGGTAAAGCGTTTATCTACATAAGCCGAAAAAATATAAAAAGCATATTGACCGGAATCCACCACATCACTTTCATTAATACCTGACCTAAAGGCCAGATTATACCGAATTGGCTCTGTAACCTTTAATTTTTCCGTCCGTATATATTGCCTTTCCGTACCACCATCCAAATCGTAGGTTAAACCCACATTTAAGGCCATAGTATTGGTAGAGGTATTTGGTGCCGTAACATTGGCATTGGAATAATGTATTAGGGAGATTCCGGCCTTTAGGCCCAAGCCTTTAAAAATATTCTCTTTTTGGTAGTTCAACATTAAATAGGTAGAACTCAAAAAATGTGAACCATAAGCGTTGTTCCTGAAATTCTCATTCTTGTCAAATGGGTTGGTGTTATAAGCCACCCCCTGTCCTAATCTGAATTGAAGATTCCTTTTAAAAAAATAGAAGTTGTAATGTGCGTAGAGCCCAAAATTCTCCCCCAAAGTACTACTGTTCATATTCTGATAAACGAATGAAAAACCGGTATCGGGGTAATTATACAACTGTTGCCATTCCTCGTCCCCATAGGTTTTCCTATTATATCCCAAAATAAATCCCCCGGGATGATTGGTAATCAAATGGGAAATATCAGGATTGTGCAAAAGCACGGAACCATAGTATTGGCTAATATCCAAGGTATATCTCTTGGTTTCTTGCGAGTTTTGTGAAAAGCAAAAAGCTGTCGACAGACAGCCTATAAGAAATAGCCTTAGTTTCATGGGGAGCAAATGTAATGAAAAATTAAAAATAGGGGTTTCTAAAACTTGGCAATACTTTATGGCAACACATGAACTCCTGAAATTAATTCAGAGTTGAACCTTGTCCTATCAATTTCCTAACCAATTTAACTGGAAGCAACCGTTAAAACAACTCTTTGGCAATAGCCTCAATATTATCGGATTTACCCATGGAGTAATAATGAAGCACGGGTACACCTGCCGCCTTCAGTTCCTTTGATTGTTGAATGGCCCACTCAATTCCCACCTGACGCACATCTGTGTTAGTATTGCAATCGTCTACAGCATCAATTAAATCTTGTGGTAGGTCAATCTTAAAAACCTGAGGCAATAATTGCAAATGCCGTTTTACGGCAATAGGCTTAATCCCCGGAATAATAGGTACATTGATACCCATATCCTTGGCTGCTTTTACAAATTCAAAATACTTCTGATTATCAAAAAACATTTGAGTTACCACATAATCGGCTCCCGCATCCACCTTTTCCTTTAATCGCTTCAAGTCTGTCATCAAGGAAGGGGCCTCTAGATGCTTTTCAGGATACCCCGCTACCCCAATACAAAAATCGGCACTATGCACCGTCTCCACCTTATCATGCAGATAATTTCCGTGATTTAAGGCGTAGATCTGTTTCACCAAATCCGTGGCATAAGCATGTCCTCCTTTGGTAGGGTTAAAATACTGCTCCTCTTTCCGGGCATCTCCACGAAGTGCCATCACATTTTCGATACCCAAATAATGACAATCAACAAGAACATACTCGGTTTCTTCCTTGGTAAATCCGCCACAAAGAACATGGGGAACGGTATCTACCCCGTATTTATGTTGAATGGAAGCGCAAATTCCTACCGTTCCCGGTCTCATACGCGTCAACTTTTTGTCCAGCAAGCCATCCCTGTCTATGTACACATATTCTTCCCTAGAAGTTGTAACATCAATGAATGGTGGTTTAAACTCCATTAAGGGATCTATATTGTCATACAATTCCTGAATGCTCCTACCCTTGACTGGCGGTATAATTTCGAAGGAGAATAAGGTCTTCCCCTCAGCTTTTTTTATGTGTTCTGTTACTTTCATGATTTCTCCCCCTACCTTTCCCTAATGAAAAGGACCTTTGTCAATTATTATATTTAATACCGTGCACAAATGTGCTATTCTTAATTCTATTCTTATATGGCAGCTCCCAATCACTCCTTTCAGTCGCTTTGGGACCGGGCTATCCACTTAATTTTATTATGTTTTTATGTTTAAAAACATAATAAAGATATCGATCCTATCCCTGCTGCAAAGGCTGTCGGTCTGGATAGCAATCAATGTTCCATTTCAATTCTGCATTTCATTTCGAAACCGAGACCGAGACCTACAAGGTTAAAAAAACCTTGTAGGTCCAAATGGCAAAATTAATCATCCGCAATATTATGCATCAAACCTCAGTAAGACCTACAAGGTTAAAAAAAACCTTGCAGGTCCAAATGGCAAAATTAATCATCCGCAATATTATGCATCAAACCTCAGCAAGACCTTCAAGGTTAAAAAAAAAACCTTGTAGGTCCAAAGGCAAAATTAATCATCCACAATATTATGCATCAAACCTTGGCAACACCTACAAGGTTAAAAAAACCGTGCAGGTCAAATTAACAACCTAGCAGGTCCCAGACCCTAATCATCTGCAATATTGGGCGACAACCATCTCGTGGCTTCCTCCACAGGCATCCCTTTCCGAGCTGCAAAGTCGGCCACCTGATCCTCCTTTATTTTGCCTACTCCAAAATACCGGGCTTCCTCGTTGCCAAAATAATATCCACTTACACTGGCTGCTGGCCACATGGCCAAGCTATCTGTCAATTCTACCCCGATCTTTTCCTTCACTTCCAATAATTCCCAAATGGTCAATTTCTCCAAATGGTCCGGACAGGCCGGGTATCCCGGTGCTGGCCTTATTCCTTTGTACGACTCTTTGATCAGCTCTTCATTGCTAAGCCCTTCATCGGCGGCATATCCCCAATGGTTGATCCGTACTTCCCTATGCAAATATTCTGCAAAAGCCTCTGCAAAACGATCTGCCAATGCCTTTACCATAATACTGTTGTAGTCGTCCAGATCTTTACGGTAACCCTCTGCCAATTCATCTGTTCCAAAGCCCGTGGATACGCAGAAACAACCTATATAATCTTGTAAACCGCTTTCTTTAGGGGCAATAAAATCTGACAAAGCAAAATTAGGTTTCCCCACATATTTTTTGGCCTGTTGCCTTAAAGTCCTAAAGGTAAATTCCTTTCCATTGTGTGTCAACAAAATATCATCGTCGTTTACCGAATTGGCAGGAAACAATCCAAATATAGCCTTTGCTTGGAAAAGCTTGCCATCCAAAATCTTTTTCAGCATTGCCTTGGCGTCATCAAAAAGCTCGGTCGCCTGTTTACCAACGACCTCATCTGACAAAATATCCGGGTACTTGCCATGTAATTCCCAACTTCTAAAGAAAGGGGACCAATCTATATACGGCTCCAATTCCCGAAAATCAAAATCTTCTATCATTTGAATTCCCAAGGTCTTAGGCTTCACTATTTCGGCCTTTGACCAATCCAATTGATATTTATTTTTTCTAGCCGCCTCAAGGGTCAAATATTCTTTATGTTTTCCCCTGTTCAGGAATTTTTGTCTAAAATCTGCATAGTCCAACTTAATGCTCTCCTTGTACTTTTGGGAAGCCTCCTTTTGCAATAGATCCCCTACTACGGTAACTGCCCTAGAAGCGTCGTTAACGTGTACCACGGCACTATTGTACTGCGGATCTATCTTAACGGCCGTATGGGCCTTACTGGTAGTAGCACCACCGATAAGCAAAGGAACCGTAAAATTTTGTCGCTCCATTTCTTTGGCCAAAAAGACCATCTCATCCAAGGAAGGGGTAATAAGTCCGCTAAGACCTATAATATCCACTTTTTCCTCCTTGGCAGCATTAATAATTTTCTCGGGAGGTACCATAACCCCCAAATCTATGATCTCGTAGTTGTTACAGGCAAGGACTACACTAACAATATTTTTTCCTATATCGTGCACGTCGCCTTTTACGGTGGCCATTAGAATTTTTCCGGCAGACGAGCTGCTTCCTTCCGGCTGGGGATTTTTAAGCTTCTCCTCCTCTATAAACGGTAACAGATAAGCCACTGCTTTTTTCATGACCCTGGCAGATTTTACCACTTGGGGCAAGAACATCTTACCACTTTGAAAAAGGTCACCCACCACGTTCATTCCGGTCATTAAATGTCCTTCAATTACCTCTATTGGGGCTTTTACACTTAAGCGTGCAGCTTCCACATCCTCTACCACGTATTGATCAATTCCCTTGACCAAGGCCCGGGTAATCCTATTTTGCAAAGGTTCCTCCCTCCAAGAAAGATCTACCTTATTTTCCTTCTCCTTCCCAATTACGGTTTCTGCAAATTCCAATAAGCGTTCAGTGGCGTCTTCCCTTCGGTTAAGGATTACATCCTCTACGCGCTCCAAAAGGTCTTTTGGAATATCATCATAGACTTCCAACATACTTGGGTTAACAATTCCAATATTCATACCCGCTTTTATGGCGTGATACAGAAATACCGAATGCATGGCCTCCCTTACCGGGTTATTGCCCCTGAAGCTAAAGGATACATTACTAACCCCTCCACTTACACTACAAAAAGGTAAATTTTCCTTCACCCAAGCAGTGGCCTTTATAAAATCGAGCGCATTTAACTTATGCTCGTCCATTCCCGTGGCTACGGGAAAGATGTTTAAATCAAAAATAATATCCTCTGGTGGAAACCCTACTTTATTTACCAAAATATCATAGGAACGTTTGGTGATTTCCAGTCGCCTCTCATAATTATCGGCCTGCCCTACCTCATCAAAAGCCATAACAATTACCGCAGCACCGTATCGCCTAATTAATTTGGCGTGCTTAATAAACTCTTCTTCCCCTTCTTTGAGACTTATTGAATTTACTACACATTTTCCTTGCACTACCTGCAGACCTGCCTCTATAATATCCCATTTGGAGCTATCGATCATGATAGGGACCCGAGCAATATCCGGTTCGGCCACAATAAGGTTCAAGAACTTTACCATTACCTCTTTGCCATCGATAAGGCCATCATCCATGTTAACATCAATGATCTGAGCTCCACCCTCTACCTGTTCGCGGGCAATATCCAAAGCTTCTTCAAACTTCTCCTCCTTGATCAGTCGCAGGAACTTTTTGGAACCCGCCACATTGGTGCGTTCTCCCACATTTACGAAATTGCTTTCTGGGGTTATCACCAAAGGTTCCAATCCGGAAAGTTTTAAAAACCGTTTTGTACTATGTTGTTCCTTATCCTTAGTATTGCTCATTATTTATGTATTGACCTCAAAATTAAAAACACGATCTCGCGTCCTTAAAATGGCAAATTTGATAGTTCCACATTACCTCCAGAGAGGATGATTCCTATTTTTTTATTCCTAAACTTTTCTTTTTCTTTCAACAAGGCCGCAAACGGCACTGCACTGGATGGTTCTATTACCAGTTTCATCCGCTCCCAAATTAATTTCATGGCATCGATGATCTCCTTTTCCTCCACCCTAATAATATCAGAAACCAATGCGATGATAATTGGGAAATTTTTATCCCCCAAGTTTGTCTTTAGTCCGTCCGCGATAGTATCTGACGATATATTATACTTTATTTTTCCACTCTTCAAAGCTCTATAGGCGTCATCCACTTCCATTGGCTCACCCCCGACAACTGCGCAATTGGTCCCAAAATAGTGGGCCGCCAAGGCCGTACCAGCTATGAGTCCGCCACCACCTACTGGAGTCATAATGAACTCCAAATCGGGCTGGTCCTTTAATAATTCCAAGGCCGCGGTACCTTGACCTAAAATTACATTGAGGTCATTGGACGGGTGTAAAAAAACCGCTCCCTTTTCCTCAACAATGGTTGCCGCAGATTTTTCCCTGGCTTCCAATGTAGGTTCCGAGATCGTAACCACTCCACCATAGGCCTTCACTGCTTCAATCTTTACAGATGGGGCACTGGATGGCATTACTATATATGCCTTTACCCCCAAATTCTTTGCTGCCAAGGCCAAGGCCTGACCAAAATTTCCAGAGGAATGGGTTACCACTCCTGCCTTTTTCTGAGCCTCACTTAATTGCTGAATGGCGTTGATAGCTCCCCGCATTTTAAAAGCACCCATTTTTTGAAGATTCTCACATTTAAAGAAAACCTCCGCTCCAGATAATTCGTTCAATAAACGGGAGGAGAGCACCGGTGTTCTATGAACAAAGGGGGCTACTCTATTTCCTGCTTCAAGAACAATTTGTCTAGAAGGTATCATATGTTATGCGTTTCCAGGGTATTTAGGGTTCTAGGGGAATAGTTCTTAACAATATCGGCCATTGCTTTTATATGTTCAGGAGTGGTCCCGCAACATCCACCCACAATATTCACTAAACTCTTTTCCGCATATTCCTTGATCTGCATTGCCATCTCCTCCGGAGTTTCATCATATTCCCCAAAGGCATTTGGTAATCCCGCATTTGGATGCGCAGATACGGCATGCTCGGTCTTGGCTGATAGCACCTCTAAATGAGGCACCAACTGACTAGCTCCAAGGGCGCAGTTGAATCCTACTGACAAAATGGGTATATGGCTTATGGATATTAGGAATGCCTCGGCCGTTTGCCCCGATAGGGTTCTACCGGAAGCATCCGTTATAGTACCACTTATCATAATTGGTACGTCTATATTTCGTTCTTCCTTTACCTCTTCAATAGCAAATAAGGCGGCCTTTGCATTTAAAGTATCAAAAACCGTCTCTACCAATAAAATATCCGCTCCTCCGTCCAAAAGTGCCTCCACCTGTTGTTTGTAGGCTACGCGCAGTTCATCAAAAGAAACCCCTCTAAAGCCGGGATCATTCACATCTGGCGACATACTGGCAGTTTTATTCGTAGGCCCAATACTCCCAGCCACAAACCGTGGCTTATCAGGTTCGCGGGCCGTAAACTCTTCCGCTACTGCCTTGGCTATTTTGGCCGATTCATAATTTAGTTCGTAAACCAAATCTTCCATATGGTAGTCCGCCATTGCAATGGTGGTACTGGAAAATGTATTTGTTTCAACAATATCCGCACCAGCAGCAAAATACAGGCGGTGTACTTCAGCAATAGCCTCGGGCTGGGTGAGGGATAAAAGATCGTTATTTCCCTGTAAAGGGTGTTCCCATTCCTTAAATCGTTCTCCCCTAAAGTCCTCTTCAGTGTATTTATGTCGCTGTAACATGGTGCCCATAGCGCCATCCAACACCAAAATTCTTTCCTTTAGTACGTCTTGAATCTTCTTCATATTACTTTTCAAAAATGTTTGCTCCCTTATGGGTCAAAACCAAGATGCTATTATATGATGTCCCAAATTACTTGGGAAACACAAAATTATAAAAATGACACCCGAAAACAATGGATTACCCCCTAGTTATCGGTATCAAAAAAAATAAATAAAATCAAGTAAGGAAAAGTTTTAGACCAGCGTCTTTCTTTATGTTATCTATTCCCATATAAAATTCCATGTAAATAGAATAAAAACAGGATTAGAATGTAGCACCTTCTTTATTCTTCCCGATAGTTGTCGAAAATGAAAAAAGGGTTGCTAAGGCTTCACCGGGTCTAGTCCCTCCGCCTTTCTTGATAACGTTTCAATGTATTAATGAACGGGTTGCAAAGTAACGCAACAGTGCCTTTAAAAGCAAGGAATCAACTCTTTATTTTAATTAAACCTGTCAGGCTTAACCACCTGACAGGTTTCAATGGCGGTTATGCCAAAATACTTTGAACTACTTCTTTTTTAGCTTCCTTCTTGCTACCGTCAAATCCTTCTACCCCACCTACAGTGGTATATTTCATTACATAACGCTTTCCAGGATTGATCAACTGGTAAGCACTCTGACACATAACGGCCGCTTCATGGAAGCCGGACAATATTAATTTAAGCTTTCCAGGATAAGTGTTTACATCGCCGATGGCATAAACTCCTGGAATATTGGTTTGATAATCGTAGGCGTTGTTCACCTTGATGGCATTTTTTTCAATTTCAAACCCCCAATCACCAATAGGTCCCAATTTTGGAGAAAGTCCGAAAAGTGGAATAAAATTATCCGCTTCCACATAGGTTTCACCTTTTGCTTCATCATTATGTTTTACCACAACGGCTTCCAAATTATCGTCTCCGTATAATTTAACCACCTCAGCTTCGGTATATAATTTAATTTTACCAAGTTTGGCCAAGTCAGCTGCTTTTTCTACAGAATCCAAAGCACCCCTAAATTCATTTCTTCTGTGTACCAAAGACACTTCCGCAGCTACATCCGAAAGGAATATTGCCCAATCCAACGCAGAATCCCCACCTCCGGAGATAACCACCTTTTTATCCCTATACACTTCAGGGTCTTTAATGATATATGCTACACCCTTATCCTCAAAATCCACCAAATTGGGAATCAAGGGTTTTCTTGGTTCAAAAGACCCCAATCCGCCAGCAATAACCACCACAGGCGCCTGATGTTTTGTTCCTTTATTTGTGGTTACCACAAATGAACCGTCATCCAACTTATCCAGTGTCTGTGCTCTTTCACCCAAAGTAAACCCAGGCTCAAATGGTTGAATTTGTTGCATCAGATTTTTTACCAAATCACCGGCAAGAATTTCCGGGAATGCTGGAATATCATAAATAGGTTTCTTAGGATAAATTTCAGAACACTGACCCCCAGGTTGAGGCAATGCATCTATAAGATGCGTCTTCAATTTCAATAATCCCGCTTCAAAAACCGTGAACAACCCTGTTGGACCTGCTCCAATTATAAGTATATCTGTCTTTATCATACTACTTTGATTAATTCCTAATTAATTGCGACACCTATTTAGGCCTAAACCCAATTAGTTGAATGTCTCTCCTTTATTTACTGTGCCACTTGGTGGCTATTTAATATTTCGGTATAATTCAATATTGCGGACCGGTGGTTTACCACCTCCCCGATAATAATAATCGCAGGGTTGCTCAATTGCTCTTTAGCTACCAGATTCTCAATTGAACCTATAGTCCCAACACCTACCTTTTCATCTTCACGTGTGCCATTTTGAATAATGGCGATGGGTGTTTCAGATTTTCCCTCGCTCTTAAATAACCCAACAATCTCAGAAAGTTTGCTCATCCCCATCAGTATTACAATAGTAGCATTTGATTTTGCTGCCAAAGCTACATCCGTGGATAATTTATGATCCTTTGTTGTACCCGTAATTACCCAAAAACTTTCGGCAGCACCCCTTTTGGTGACGGGAATGTTTTGGGAAGCAGGTACGGCCACCGATGAGGATATCCCTGGTACCATGGCTACTTTTATGCCTTTACTGGCGGCGAATTCCATTTCTTCCGCCCCTCTACCAAAAACAAAGGGATCACCTCCTTTTAATCTTACAACGTGGCCGTGGGTTTTGGCCCTACTAACTATAAGATCATTTATCTGTTCCTGCTGATAGGCATAGCATCCTTTCCTTTTTCCCACAAATATATGTTCGGCATTAGGAGCATAATTCAATAGGGAAACATCCACAAGGGCATCGTACAATACCACGTCGGCCGCCTGTAAGGCCTTTACTGCCTTTAGCGTTATTAATTCCACATCGCCAGGTCCAGCACCCACAACGGTCAACTGTCCAAGCTTATCAGCTTCCCCATTTGACCTAAGGTCCGCCAGCGTGGTATTAACATGAATATTATCTTCCTTGCCGATCATTACTATGCGTTTGTCAATTCTAATTTCCTATAAGCTTCCACATTGCCCAAAAATTCTTCGGCATCTTTCAAATACGCTTTTGCAAAGGCTTCTGTTGGTGCATTCTGATTTAATTGAAGTACCATTTTCTCAAATCCTTGCTCCAATTTGAATTTCCCCGTGGCCACAAACAACTTATCAAAATCCTTAATGATACTGATATGTGTATTTACCTTGGTATTTTCAGCTGTCAATAAAGCCTTGGCCGTATTAACCATTGATGAATAGGAATGATAGATACTGGCTGCCCATTTTTCTTCTTCCAAATTCAATTTTGCAGTTTCAATCTTTTCCTCACTGTCAAACAACAAAGTGGCTATCAAATCTATTACTACCCCTGCACATTCTCCAATACCAATGGCTTGTTCATATTTTTCAGAAGTACCCCAATCAATAAAATCGGATGCTTCCAAGTTATCCACATCTGACAAGGGCTTTAGAAAGTCATAAAAGTACATTTGACCTTTTTCCTCATAATAGTCCACAAAGGATTTCCCGTTGCCGTTGGCATCATAATCGTTTAAAATAAACCTTAATGCCTCAGGACCCCTTTTACTAGGTATCTTAATTACCTTATCTGCAAATCGGCCGTTTCCATTTCCTAAATTACCACCTCCCAAAAGCACTTGAAGCGCTGGAGCCACCAATTTATTCTTTGTTCTAACAGACATACCCTGGAAACCAATATTGGCCATATTGTGCTGGCCACAGGCATTCATACATCCACTAATCTTAATAACCACGTCCGTATTATTGATATAATGGGGGTATTCCGCCTTAATTACCCTTTCCAATTCATCCGCTATCCCAGTACTACTGGCAATTCCCAAATTACAGGTATCGGTTCCTGGACAAGCGGTAATATCCAAGGCAGTATTGTATCCAATCTCTGCGAAGCCCAATTTTTCCAATTCTTGATAGAAAAAAGGTACCAGCGATTCCTTAACATAAGGAATCAAGATATTCTGACGCAGACTCAATCTAATTTCACCTGCAGCATATTTTTCTACTAGATCTGCCAATTGTCTGGCTTTTTCTATATAAAAATCACCCAATAAAACCTTTACCCCAATAGCAACATATCCCTGTTGTTTTTGAGGAACCAAGTTGGTAGCCTTCCATTTATCAAAGGCTTTCTGGTCTTTAATAGTTACTTCAGGAGCAATATTCTCTGCAATATTCACACTTGGATAGGCATCCGCATCTATTTCGTAAGTCTGGACAGGTATTGCCAATTGCTCTTCTTCCAACAATTGCTTAAATCCGTCCAAGCCAATATCCTTCAACAAGAATTTCATTCTTGCTTTTGCCCTACTTTTTCTTTCCCCAAAACGGTCAAAAACACGAACTACTCCTTCCATTAAAGGGATGATCTTGTCTGTAGGTAAAAAAGAATAAATTTCATCTGCATGTCTAGGCTGTGAGCCCAATCCACCACCCAAAAGCACTTTAAATCCTCTTACACCATTCTCTATCTTAGCAATAAAGCCAAGATCGTGCATGTATGAAAGACCCGTATCCTCATCTGAGGAAGAAAAGGAAACTTTAAACTTCCTCCCCATTTCCTGACTTATTGGGTTTCTTAAAAAATATTGAAACAAGGCATGTGCATAAGGGGAAACATCGAATGGTTCGTTTACATCTATTCCAGCAGTTTCGCTGGCCGTTACGTTCCTCACTGTATTTCCACAGGCTTCCCTGATCGTAATATCATCCTGCTCCAACTGTGCCCATAATTCAGGTGTACGGTTAATATCCACATAATGAATCTGAATATCCTGACGGGTAGTAATATGAAGTCGACCCGTAGAGTATTCTTCGGAAACGTCACATATCCTTCTTAACTGCTGAGAGCTAACTTTCCCATAGGGCAATTTTATACGAATCATTTGGACACCAGGTTGTCTTTGACCATAAATTCCCCTAGCCAATCTTAGACTACGGAATTTCTCCTCATCCAAACTACCGCCTTGAAATTCACGGATCTTAGCTTCCAATGCTATGATATCCTGTTCTACAACCGGGTTTTCCACTTCTGTTCTGAAAGTCCGCATGCTACTTTTATTTTTTATTCAAAATGATTATTAATTTTTAAAAACCTTTATCCCATAGGGATAATAGATTAAACTGACAACGACACCATACCCTAGGGCACGGAAGGAGGTTTAGTTTATAAACCCGACCCCAGCTGTTGTATTGGACTGATTATCTATTAAGATAAAAGAGCCATTGGTACGGTGATTCTTGAATGAATCGTAAAAAATTGGCTTATTCAATCTAAAGGTAACCTGTGCTATATCGTTCATTCCCAAGGCAGTAATAGTCGTATCGATACCTGAGTAATCCGGATTAATTTTATGGTGAATGTTCTCCACCTTGGCCAAAACCTTATTCACTCCGTGTTGCACAACATATTTGCTTCCCACAGTTAAATTTTGTGAATCCATCCATGAAACCGTAGCTGTAAATTGCTTATCTATTGTTGGCAAGTCACCTACTTTTACCAACATATCTCCCCTGCTTACATTGATCTCATCTTCCAAGGTAATGGTTACGGAAGAACGTCTTGTTGCAGTTTTATATTTCTTGTCGTAGAAATAGATTTCCTTGATTTTGGATTTGGTCATGGATGGCAAGACCACTACTTCATCACCTACACTCAGCTCACCTCCATATACTTTTCCAGCAAATCCTCTAAAATCATGGAATTCTTCTGTTTTGGGACGTATCACATATTGAACCGGAAATCTTGGGGTACCTACATTGTAAATATCCTTTCTATCCAATTCCTCAAAATGTTCCAAAAGAGTTTGCCCTTTGTACCACGCCATTTTCTCTGACCTGTTTACCACGTTGTCACCCTTAAGCGCACTTACGGGAATAAAGGTAATTTTCTGGTCCTGGTAATCGCGCTTACTCATCAGCTCCTCAAAATCGGCTTTGATCTCATTGTATCTTTCCTCTGAGTAATCAACCAAGTCCATTTTATTTATGGCAACAATAACATCTTTTATCCTCAATAAGTTATTGATAAAAAAGTGTCTGTTGGTCTGCTCTATCACTCCTTTTCGAGCGTCGATCAAAATAATGGCCGCTTGCGAAGTAGACGCACCAGTAACCATGTTACGGGTATATTCCACGTGACCAGGGGTATCCGCAATGATATAACTCTTATTGGGCGTTGAGAAATAGATATGAGCTACATCTATAGTAATTCCCTGTTCCCTTTCCGCTACCAAACCATCTGTAGCCAAGGAGAAATCCAGATAATCATATCCTTTCTGCTTGCTGGTCTTTTCTATGGCCTCCAACTTATCGTCAGTCAGGGATTTGGTATCATAAAGCAATCTTCCGATCAAGGTACTTTTACCGTCATCTACACTTCCTGCTGTTGCTATTTTTAGTACTTCCATTTCTTTTGTGTTTTGTATTTGACATTGAGATTTCGTTGACAATTTTTACAAGTGCCAACACACTTCAAATGCCGACTTTAAAAGTATCCTTGTTGTTTTCTTTTCTCCATTGCGGCTTCGGAACGTTTATCATCTATTCTAGCTCCTCTTTCCGAAATCTTGGACTCCCTAATTTCGCCTACTACCTTTTCAATGGTATCTGCGTGGGACAATACCGCCGAAGTACAACTCATATCTCCAACAGTTCTAAAACGAACCATGCGCTCTTCCACTTTTTCATCCTCAGCACGGAAGACAACATCATCTTCTGCCGACCATATAAATCCGTCCCTTAGGAAAATCTTTCTTTTATGCGCAAAATAGATGGAAGGTATTTCTATGTCCTCTTTTTGGATATAGCTCCAAACATCCAATTCTGTCCAGTTACTTATTGGAAAAACCCTTACGTTCTGACCCAATTCTATCTGACCGTTCAACATATCAAACAACTCTGGGCGTTGGTTCTTCTCATCCCACTGACCAAAATCGTCACGAACCGAAAAGATGCGTTCTTTGGCACGGGCCTTTTCTTCATCCCTTCTGGCTCCACCAATACAGGCATCGAACTTAAATTCCTCAATGGCATCCAACAAGGTTGTAGTCTGCAACATATTCCTACTGGAGTATTTACCAGTTTCCTCTACCACTTTTCCTTGGTCTATGGAATCCTGTACGTTACGAACAATCAATTCCACTCCTAATTCCTTAACCAACTTATCCCTAAAGGCGATGGTTTCCGGAAAATTATGCCCAGTATCAATATGCATTAAAGGGAACGGTATTTTAGCAGGAAAAAAGGCTTTTTGCGCCAATCTCACCAAGGTTATGGAGTCTTTACCACCCGAAAAAAGCAACACTGGCTTTTCAAACTGTGCCGCAACTTCCCTTAAAATATAAATTGCTTCGTTCTCCAAAGCATTATTGTTCAATACTTCCAATTCATTCGATCCGCTCACGTCTACTAGTGTTTCCAATTCTGATTCTACAATGCTCACAATAATTCTTTATTTAATTGGTTTTCCTTCAAAAGAAGCATTCACCAATTGTTAATATTCTTTTCTTAGGTATGCAGTCCACATTCCCGGTTTTCCAAAACCTTGGTGGGATCAAAGTACTTATGCTCATTAGGCAAATTCCTATCCTTAAGGTAAGCATCCAATTGACTATCACTATAATGATAGAATGGACTCACCTTCAAAACCCCATCGCGACTTAAACTTAAGATATCCAAAGAATCCCTTAATGCTGTCTGCCCTTGCCTAAGATTGGTAAACCATACATCTGGCTTATGCTCCTCCATAGCCCTTCTAAAGGGTTCCAATTTTACCTGTTCTGTAAAAAGCTGATGTCTGGGATCATCTATACCCGGAATTCCCATGACAGCATCCCTATGAGAGGAAGTTTGTTTGGGAACATATAATTTTACATTTAAATGCAACCTCGCAATAAGCTCTTCTGCATGTTTATATGTATTGGGCGTATTATAACCCGTATCGCACCAAACCACAGGAATTTTAGGAGCAACATCGGTTACTGCATGCAAAATAGCCACTTCATAAGGCCTGAAATTTGTAGTTACCAACGGATTCTCGGCATATTGAATAGCCCAGGAAATTATTTCCTCCGGTGGTATACCCTTAAATTGTTGATTTAGTTTATGTATTTCCTGCTCTGTAAATGCCATTGTCTCTGATTCTTTAAATTCTTTGGATTCTATTTCCTCTACCTTCCCCAATTAATCTTATTCCATATCCTTTCATGAAAGAAATACAATATCATCTTGGTAAACAACTCTACAACCCCGATAGAAAATGCAACGGACAAAGTCCCGGTAACGATCCAAGAAATTAAGATAGTATCCAAGGTTCCAATAATTCTCCAACTAATAGATTTAGCAATACTCCTTTTAGGGTTTTCGGTACGCTTATCAGCCTTATAGCTTTTAGTTGCAGTACTTGTATTATTATTTGCAATTAATTGTTCAGCAATCATATGACAAAAAAACTTAAATTTATTACCCTATCGATTTAATAGAGTAAGCAAAAATAGAAATATTTTTTAGAACACAATAGAAAAAGTTATATAAAATTAAACTTACCCTATAAATTTAGTAGATTAATAAAAAATACGCTTAATATTTGAAGATTATCAATGTTTTATTGCGTAATTACCATGCAAGATTTACAAATATAAACCCCTAATCTGGTAGATTTACCCTATGGCACAAGGTCTGCAAGCGTGTTGTTCCTAAAAACCTCCAAGGTGCTATCCCTAACCTGTAACATTAATTTATGAACGGAACAGCTTGCCTCATCCGGGCAGTCCTCACATTTTTCATAGAAGTTTAAGCTTACACATGGCACCATGGCTATAGGACCTTCCAAAACCCTCATGACAGTGGTCATGGGTATATCTTTTGGTTCTTTTATAAGGTAATATCCCCCGCCCTTTCCTTTTTTGGAACCTAGTAGGCCCGTTTTTCGCAAGGTGAGAAGAATACTCTCAAGAAATTTTTGGGAAATATTCTCATGCTTGGCTATTTCAGAAATTTGAACAGGAGCACGCCCTTTTTGAGACGCCAAGAAGGTCAGTGCCTTTAATCCGTATTTGGTCTTTTTGGAAAGCATGCAGCGAAGATAAGGAAAATTAACATTCCCAATTGGACCTAACCTTATTTTACAAAAACAGTTTAGTCCATTGGAAAACCTTCACAATAGAGCCTAGTCCAATGCTTGTGCAATATCCGCAATAATATCATCTATATGCTCCAAGCCAACCGACACCCTGACCATCCCATCTGTAATGCCAGATGCCAATCTTTCCTCGATAGACAATTTACTATGCGTTGTAGAGGCGGGATGTGTAACTATACTTCTGGAATCCCCTAAATTAGCGGACAAGGACAACATTTTTATAGCATTGAAGAATTTTTGTCCGGCTTCAACGCCTCCCTTTACTTCAAAAGCTACCACGCAGCCCCCTGCTTTCATCTGTTTCTTGGCCACTTCATATTTAGGATGTGATTTTAAAAATGGGTATTTCACCCAATTGACCTTCGAGTGTCCTTCCAAGTATTCGGCCAATTTTAGGGCATTGTCACAATGTTTATCCACTCGTAGAGCTAAAGTTTCCAAGCTCTTGGATAGTACCCATGCATTAAAAGGCGATAGGGACGGGCCAGTAATCCTGGAAAAGCGATACACCTTGTCTATTAAGGCTTTGCTCCCCACTGTAATACCTGCCAACACCCTACCTTGCCCGTCCATTAATTTGGTTCCGGAATGGATTACCAAATCGGCCCCAAACTTGATAGGCTGCTGTAAATAAGGCGAAGCAAAACAATTATCTATGATAAATATTAAGTTATGCTTCTTGGCAAATTTGCCCAATTCTTCCAAGTCCAACACATCCACTCCCGGATTGGTAGGAGTTTCCGCATAGATAATTTTGGTGTTCGGAGTTACCAATTCTTCCAGTTTATCCAGTTCATCTATTTTAAAATAGCTGGTAGAAACATTCCATTTAGGAAAGAACTGAGTGAACAAACTATGGGTGGATCCAAAAATACTTCTAGCGGAAATAATATGATCTCCACTTTCCAATAAGGCTGCAAAAGTGGAAAACACGGCCGCCATACCCGATGCAAAGGCAAAACCATCCTCGGCACCTTCCATCTTGCATACCTTTTCAATAAACTCGGAGGAATTGGGATTGCTATACCTAGAATAAATATTACGGTCCTTTTCTTCGGCAAAAGAAGCGCGCATATCCTCTGCATCCTCAAAAATAAAACTCGAGGTTAAATAAAGGGGTGTTGAATGCTCCAAAAATTGGGTACGTTCTGTCTGAGTGCGTATCGCTTCCGTTTCAAATTTAAAATTCTTCTTCATTATTTCTAATCTATCTAATTCTAATGGTATCCAGTGCAAAGGATAAGCTTTTATTTAATATATCGGGTACTATCAATCTCCGACTATCCCCAGTGGCTGAGCGGAGTCGAAGCCTCATCCAAATTCTTTCATTCTCAAATATGACCAATTTCGACTACGCTCAATCTCCGGCATTCCAAGGTGGTTGAGCGGAGCCGAAGCCACCAATCGATTATGATTTAATCTTCTCTTCAATATAATGTTTAAAGTGGGTTTCATTTTTACATTCGGCAAGGCCATTTAATTTAGCCAAATCCCCATTTATCAACACCTCCTTTTTATTACGACTCCAACCCTGGATTTGCTTTTCTCGATAAAATGCCTTATCAATTCTATCATACTCCTCTACATACATCAATTTAACAGGAAGCCTCTTTTTTGTATGGTTGGCCCCCTACCTTCGTTGTGCTCCATTAACCTCTTGTCCAAATCCACCGTACTACCACAATAATAACTTCCATCAGAGCATTCCAATATATACAAGAAACCTTTCACCTTATATAAAATTAAAACCGTTATATCAGAAATACCTATAATTTCGATTTCGACTACGCTCAATCCCCGACATTACCTGATGGCAAAGCGGAGTCGAAGCCACGAGAATTTATCCCTTTTCCGCTATCCTCAAAATATCCCCAAAAACACCTCTGGCCGTTACTGCTGCGCCCGCACCTGCTCCTTGTATAACAAGCGGATGTTGACCGTAGGATTCCGTATATATTTCAATAATGGAATCGGACCCTTTTATTTGTCCAAGGGCACTCTCTTTGGGAACAGAGATTAATTTAACCTCCAATTTCCCCTTTTCTTTTTGCAGATCCCCTGATAGGTCACCCACATAACGGAGTACATGACCGGGCTTTTGAGCCTTCTTTATACTGCTAAATTTTTCATCCAAAATATTCAATTGTTCCAAAAAGCCTTTTACATCACCATCCTGAAGCGACTCCGGAATTAAATTTTCAATTTGTATATCCGAAAACTCATTGCTAAGATCCAGTTCCCTGGCCAAAATCAATAATTTTCTTCCCACATCATTACCGGAAAGATCCTCACGCGGATCCGGTTCGGTATACCCCAGTTCCATCGCTTCCTTTAAAATCACTGAAAATAAGGCATCCTTTTCTGAAAAGGTATTGAAAATATAACTCAAAGACCCCGAGAAAACCCCTTTTATCCTAGTAATATTCTCTCCAGAAAGATGCAACAACTTAATAGTATCTATCAAGGGTAATCCAGCGCCCACATTGGTCTCGTACAAATATTGCTTTTGATGTTTGGCTAGTTCCTCCCTAAGTAACTGATAATAATCAAAACGCAGGGTATTGGCAATCTTATTGGATGAAACCAAATCAAAACCGTTATCCACAAAATCAAAATACGATGCTACAAAGTCCTCATTGGCCGTATTGTCGACCGCAATAAGGTTCTCCAGATGATTATCCTTGGCAAACTTGAAAATATCGTTTAATTTATAAGGAACTGCCTTGGTATCCATGGAAGTTTTCCAATTTTTGGAAATACCATTCTTGCTCAATAAGACCTTTTTAGAATTGGCTACCGCAAAAACATTGATATTAATTCCTTTTCTTTTTTCTATAGTCTTGTTGGACTTAAGAATTTGATCAATAAGGGTACCGCCCACATTGCCATGTCCAAAAATGGCAAGATTCACTTTTTTACTTATCCCAAAAATCTGCCCATGCACCACGTTAAGTGCCTTGTGCAGATCCGATTTTTTAACGACCAAACTTACGTTCTTGCCCGAAATAGTATTGTTAAACAACAAGGGAACAACCTGATTCTTTATAAGGGCATTGAAGGGCTTATGGAATGTGCTAAGATCCTGGCCAACAATGGATATAACGGACACTTGATCCACCACAGTAATATTATTTATATCCTGTAGTTTAAAATCGGTTTGAAATTCCTCCTCCAATGATGTTTTTGCCAAATTGGCATTTTTGGCATCGACTACCAAACCAATCCCTCTTTCCGAAGACCCCTGGGAAATAATACTTACACTTATATTATTATTACCCATTGTCCTAAAAATACGCGCATCTACACCAACCTTGCCCAATAACCCGCGACCTTCCAAATTGATCAGTGCCATATTCTCTATGACCGATAAGGATTTTATTCCCTCTTTACTGGTTTTGGCGCTTATTAGGGTACCTTCATTATCGTTATTGAAGGTATTTAAAATACGCAGTGGAATATTCTTTTCAATTAATGGAATAATTGTCTTTGCATGCAAAATATTGGTTCCGAAATTCGCCAACTCGTTGGCTTCACTATAGGAAAGTTCAGAGATTCTTTTTGCCTCGGTCACCAAATCCGGATTAGCCGTAAAAATACCGTCTACATGGGTGTAGTTCTGCAATTCTTCGGCATTTAGGTAATTGGCCAATAAGGCAGCCGAGTAATTGCTCCCATTTCTACCCAATGTGGTGGTTTCATTAAGCTCATTGGAGGCAATAAAGCCAGTGGTAACCGCTACGGCATCCAAATCCAATTTCCCGAACTCACTTTTCACATTTTCCTTGGACAAAGTCTCCAAAACTTTTGCATCGCCAAAATTGGAATCCGTTTTAATGAGCTGTCTGGAGTCTATAAATTTTGCATTGACTCCTTTCCCTATAAGTAATTTGGTTACCAATTTTGCCGAGAGCAATTCTCCATATGCCAAAACCTGATCCTTAATTTTAGGGCTATAATCCCCTAACAAAGCCACCCCTTCGAACAATTTCACCAATCCCCTAAATTCTTCAGAGAGATTGACATTGCCATAGGCATGCTGTTGATATTTTTCAAATTCCTCAAAATCCTTTACATAATCCAACCCCTTGGCTGCCTTGTCCAACATGGCTTCCAATTCATCGGTAGCTTTATTCCTGGCGGATACCACTACCGCAATATTTTCACCCTTCTCCACCTTATCAGTAACAATCCGCAACACTGTATCCAGTCCTTCACCATTGGCCAAAGACTTACCGCCGAATTTTAAGACCTTCACCTTTTTAGATCTTCCGTTACGGTCAAAAACTCCCTTTAATAGCTCCTCCATTTGATTGAATTCGATCAAAAAGGCATCGTGCCCGTGAAGGGAATGAATTTCACCATAGGTTACATTACTATTGGCTTGGGCCAGTTTTTTAAAGGTATCCTTATTTTCCTGGGCCGTAAAAAAAAGATCGGAATCCACCCCAATGATATGGATATTGGTATCGCTATTTTGAAGATTAATAAATGCCTCTTCCCCTTCCCTGTTGATATCAATGGTCTTTAACAATTGATTCATTAATTTATAGGCAGACAATTGAAAACGCTCCTGTAACTTCTTTCCATGATGTGTCAACCAACTCTCTACATTGAAGACTTTCAATTCCTCATTGGTGCTTCTTTTGAAACGCTCTTTAAAGGATTCCGGTGTCCTGTAACATAGCATAGCATGCATACGCGCATCATGTACAGGCTGTTTGGAATTCACCAAAAACTGCTCCTGTATCTGACAGTTGGCAATAAGCCAATCTGTTGATTTCCAATCGGATGCCACTGGAATAAGATGCTCGGTTAAATGGGGATTCAAAGCCGCCATTTCCCAAGCAATACCGCCTCCCAAGGAACCGCCGATAAGGGCATAAACCTTACTTATTTTTAAGGCCTCCAATCCTAATAGAAAAATTTTGGCAATGTCCTTGGCTACAAAATCCTTATAATTTTCTATAACAAATCCATCATATCCATTTCCAGGAATATTAAAGGAAAGAATGGTGTATTTCTTAGTATCAATACATTTACCATCCCCGATCAATGTTGTCCACCATCCATTCTCTCCAGCCACATCGGAATTACCTGTAAGGGCGTGGTTCACCAGAATAATTGGTGCGGAATGCAGGGGAAGTCCAAAGACTTCGTAGGACAAATTAATATCCAAGGTTTTGCCGCTATAGGTAACGTATTTATTAACTGAAAGATGATGTAACATAAGTTGTTTGAACTAATAATTATTCTTGAAAGAACACGGTCATTGATTTTATAATAATATGGGAGTGGAGAAATTAGTATCTAATATTTCAAGGCACTCCCACATCACTTTATCAATGATTATAAAAGGAAATAAAATATTTTTTATGCTAAAACAGATTTATCAATGGTTGAAAATGCCTGCACCAAATCTGCCTTTATATCCTCGATATCCTCCAAACCTACACAAAGGCGTATCAAATCTTTTGTAACTCCAGTTGTTTGTTGGGCATTATCATCCAATTGTTGGTGGGTGGTACTTGCTGGATGGATAATTAAAGATTTGGTATCCCCTATGTTGGCCAACAAAGAAAATAACTTGGTTTCGTCAACAACTTTTTTAGCCGACTCGTATCCTCCTTTAACACCAAAGGTCACAATTCCACTTTGACCGTTTGGAAGGTATTTTTTGGCCAAGGCATAGTAAGGACTTGTTTGTAGGCCAGGGTAATTTACCCATGCCACTTCTTTTCTATCCTGTAACCATTTTGCCAATTCCAATGCATTTTCACTGTGCTTCTTGATACGCAGTTCCAATGTTTCCAAACCTTGGATAATCTGAAAGGCATTAAACGGACTCAAGGCTGCACCAAGATCTCGTAAACCTTCTATTCTAACTTTTGCAATAAAGGCTGCAGCTCCCAAGGCATCGTGATAAACCAATCCGTGATATCCGGCGGATGGCTCGGTAAATTCCGGAAATTTCCCACTACTCCAATCAAATGTACCGGCATCTACAATAACACCTCCCATGGAAGTACCATTTCCGTTTATATATTTTGTAAGCGAATGGATTACAATATTTGCTCCGTGTTCAATAGGTTTTACCAAGGCACTTGTAGCCACCGTATTATCCACAATGAAAGGAATTTTTGCCTTTTTCGCTACTCCGGATATCGCTTTTAGGTCAAGTACATCCAATTTTGGATTCCCTAAAGATTCCACAAAAATGGCTCTTGTATTTTCCTGAATGGCATTGGTAAAATTATCTTCGTCCCCTGGCTCAACAAAAGTGGTCGTAATACCCAATCTAGGTAAAGTCACTGCCAACAAATTATAAGTACCTCCGTAAAGACTACTGGAAGCTACAATATGATCCCCAGTTTTCAACAAAACCAATAAGGCTGTTGAAATGGCCGCCGTACCAGAAGCTGTAACTACACTGGCAAGACCACCTTCCAAAGCTGCCAAACGCTGCTCTAGAATATCATTTGTTGGGTTGTTAAGCCTGGTATAAATAAATCCAGGTTCTGATAAATTAAAAAGATTGGCCGCATGGTCAGAATTATTGAAGACGTAGGCGGTATTCTGATAAATGGGCACAGCCCTGGTTCCTGCCGTTGATTTTGTGTCATGTCCTGCATGCAAAGCATTTGTTGAAAATTTTTGAGTACTCATGATTTCTTGTTTTTTTTATATTATTAAAATAGATAAAATAAAAAGCCAAAACAAATAATGCGGACAATGCAATATTATAAAATCAAAAAGTTAAAAAGAAAATCAATTACAGAAGTAACCGTTAGCGTTATCTGCCATGGATACTGCAAAAAAATCCAATTTTCATTGGAGCAGTATTTAGGTAGAATTTAGCACCTTCTTTAATAAATGATCAAAGGGTTGCTAAGGCTTCAAAGGGTCTATTCCCTCCACCTTTCTTGATAACAATTCAATAAGTGTTTGAACTTTAGGTTTGCAAATATAGGTATGGAAAATTCTTTTTTCCTAATCTTTTCAAAAAAATTATAAATCGAAAGCTTGTTTCACCAAATCAACGGCATCCAATTTCTCCCAAGTAAATAATTCCACTTCTTTTTCTACACGTCCATTATAAGGTGATTCGAAAATCTTGACCTTGGTTATTGGCTCCTTGCCCATATGTCCGTAGGCTGCAGTTTCCAAATAAATTGGATTTCTGAGTTTTAATCTTTCCTCGATGGCAAATGGACGCATATCAAACAATTGCGCAACTTTTTTTGCGATCTCACCGTCACTTAAACCAACTTTGGAAGTCCCGTAAGTATCCACAAATATTGAGGTTGGTTCCACAACACCAATGGCGTAACTTACCTGCACCAACATTTCATCGGCAACACCGGCAGCCACAAGATTCTTGGCGGCATGTCTTGCCGCATAAGCTGCACTGCGATCCACTTTACTGGGGTCTTTTCCACTGAAGGCACCGCCACCATGGGCTCCTTTACCCCCGTAGGTATCCACGATAATCTTCCTTCCGGTTAAACCTGTATCGCCATGGGGACCACCAATTACAAATTTCCCTGTGGGGTTTATATGATATTTTATAGTATCGTTGAATAGCTTTTGTATATTCTCCGGTAATTGCTCCTTCACCCTAGGGATTAGAATAGAGATAATATCCTTTTTAATTTTTGCCAACATTAATTCATCGTCCTTATCAAACTCATCATGTTGGGTAGAGACTACAATGGTGTCTATACGTTGTGGCACATTATCATCGGAATATTCTATAGTCACCTGTGCCTTGGCATCCGGTCTAAGATAGGATATAGCATCGCCTACCCTTCTCAAATCTGCCAAAACCTGTAATATTTTGTGGGAAATATCCAGCGCCAACGGCATATAATTGTCCGTCTCCTTAGTTGCATAGCCAAACATCATACCTTGATCACCCGCACCTTGTTCTTCCTTTGAACCACGATCTACCCCTTGGTTGATCTCTTTGGACTGCTCATGGATCAACGAAATTACACCGCAAGAATCTCCACTAAATTTATAATCTCCATTGGTATAACCTATCTTGTTGATGACGTCGCGCGCTATTTGCTGAACGTCAAGATAGGTGTGGCTCTTAACCTCACCGGCCAAAACCACTTGACCCGTGGTCACCAAAGTTTCACAAGCCACCTTACTTTCCGAGTCAAATGCTAAAAAATTATCCAATAACGCGTCACTAATTTGATCCGCTATCTTATCTGGATGCCCTTCACTAACCGATTCCGAAGTAAATAAATATGCCATAAATCCTTTCTAAATAAAAAATTAATAAGAATTTGACGAAGCATACTAAAGAAGAGTGGATGTTATTGCTCGTATAGAGCATAAACACCATAAACTGCTTTAGCATTTTGTTATGCCGAACCTATTTCAGCACTTGAGGTTGCAATCAGTCAAATCTTTCCTCGATATTTTCGGCTACAAAAGTACAAGAATTCTTGACGTATCTAAAAATGTTTAACAACTATTTTAAAATTGAGGCTGATTCAACCTATAAATCATACTTTACAGTAAACAAGACATACCTTGGTTGAATAAAATAAGACGAAGTGGTGAAATACAACTCATTGGTACTATCCCTATTCAGCGTTGACGTATCCAAAAGATTAGTGCCCTTAATTCCAAATTCCCATGGACTATCTTTTTTCTGATAGGATAGATTGCCTTCCAAAAAACTATAGGTATTATCAATGGTATTTTCCTTGTCCCTATAATTATAGTAATCATAATCCAAGGTAAATATGAAACTTTTAAGAAAGGAGGCATCAAACTTGGCGAAAGGTCGGTCAGTGTAATAAGTGGTTTCCCGGCCTCCGTTATCATAATTATTTACAGAATACCTATACCCCAACTCCAAATTAGGGGCATTTCTAAAATTGGTTGCTAAGGAAGACGTATAGTTTTGTGTAAAGGATTCCGATTTTCTTGGTTCCAGATCAACAATATTATTAGTGGTAGACCATGAAACATTTGCCCCCACAGACGCCTTTATTTTTCCAAAAGTTCGTTGATACCTACCATTGCCACTTAGGGATTCATCTTCCAGATTTGAATTTATGGTGGTACCTATCCTATTTATTCCAATAATTTCCGAGGAACTTTTAAGGGCATCTATCCGCTTCGTATAAGTAACATTACCGAATATGTTGGTAAAATTAAACATATTGAAACTAAAGAAATTCAAGGATAAATTATGGTTTAAAGCGCTTTCCAAGTCCCTATTTCCGGAATAAACCGAATTATAGTTGTTGAGGACATATGCTTCGGCGAAATTATTGATATCCGTAAAAGATCTTGAAACCCTATAATTAAATCGAATGTTTTCCGATTTTTTTAGTTGTGCGTTGATGTAAAGATCGGGCAATAAGGCCGTTAGATTATCCTTCACCGTAGTTCCCAACTGAGTGTTCTTAGCTCCATACTGATGTAATGTAGCCCCCGGATTAAAGGTGAAAATCCCTGCAATTACCTTGTAATGAAAACCCAAATACAGATCAGAAATAGTATAGGTTACATCGTTGTTATATTCGCTATCTACAAAATTCAATGGCGTCCCTCCATCCAATATTTGAAAAATACCGGAATTGAAATTCTGATGACTCTGTGTAGTTCCCAGAGTAAAATTTAAATTACTCTTTTGGCCCGTAACCCAATAATAATCCAACTTCGCATCCACTTTATTGGTTATTGTATTTTTGTCTTGATTAAGGTTATAGATACTCTGATCTTCATCTACCGGGAAAATATCGGTAAAGGCAAAATTATCCCTTATAGCATTGTAAAATGGATCTTCATCCTGATAAATATGTTGGGCCTCAAAAGCAATAATATTTTTTGAATTTAAAGAAGTGTAATAAATATTGGCATTTTGATTTACAGAAATAGGCTTTTGCCTCTTAGTTTCCGTAATTTCATCTGTAATGGTAGAAATAGAAATAACATTCTCAATCTCATCATCGTTAGACTGTTTCAAGAGTATGTCGTAATCAAATTGAAACCTATCATTAGGCTTGTACATTGAACTAAATTTTGCCAATCCCAAATGAGCGGTTTGATCTGTTGATGTTGGGGCATCTTCCGTTTCGTTGGAGGAGATATAAACCCTTCTTGTTTGGTTTTCCATTAGGGTCCCGGTATAGGAATAAATACCAAAGCCGCTCAAGTCCCAATTTTCTTTTGGGGAATAACTAAAATTTACAGCGGCAAACTTGGTGTTTATGTTTTTTGCCCTATTGTTCTGAAGGCTGGAAAGTCCTAAGCCATCTCCACCAATATCTATAGAACTTCCACTTGAGCTACCTAAATTTCTAAATCCACCGGTAAAACTCTGGTAATCCCTTCTATTAAAAGGAGCTTCCCCAATATTATTGAGATCCGTAATAATATTTATACTGTAATCGGGACTGTAATAAAACAGTTTTGGATGTGCCAAATAACTATCATTGGTACCATAGCCTGCCGTTATTTCCCCGAACCAAAATCTCTTCTTTCCTTCCTTGAGTTTAATATTTAGGGCCACATTGTCCGTATCATTGGTAAGGCCCTTCATTTGGGTTACCTCATTAAAGTTTCTCAGTACCTCTATTTTATCCAGTGCATTGGCCGGAATATTCTCTGCCGCCAACTTGGAATCCCCGTCAAAAAAATCTTTGCCCTCTACCATTACCTTGGTAACTCTTTTACCTTCCACCTCTATTTGCCCATCATCATTAATTTCGACCCCGGGCAAATTGGCCAGCACATCCTTTAGCTTCTTTTCGGTACCGGTCACAAAAGAATCCGTGTCATACACTATGGTATCGCCCTTGACCGATATAGGCATCTCATACGTTACCTCAACCTCGTCCAATTGATTGGTTTGCTCGTAAAGAACAATGTCTTTGTTAACATCGCTTGTAGGTGCCGTAAAGGAGAATTCCTCCGCCTTGAAGCCCAAATAGCTTACGCGAACATTAAAATTTGCACCCGCTTTTAAACTTAATTTATAGAGTCCACTATGGTTTGTTATACCGTAAGATTCCAGCGCCTTGGTTTCCGTATTTATGGCAATAACATTAGCCATATCAATTCCCACACCTATTGAATCCTTAACTGTTCCCGTTAGTGTAATTTCTTGACCAAAAGCTGTTGTAAAAGCAAAAATAGCTACTAGTACGGAATAAACATTCTTATTGTACATCTATAAAAAAAATTAAAATATCCAAATTATTGACTATAACTAAAAGCAGTTAAAACTATGGCCTGCCACCTCCGCCACCTCTATTACCTCCGCCTCCGCCACCACGACGAAAATTCTCCCTCATTTCGGCCATCTTATCTTTGGAAATTTTATCATATTCCTCCTGGGTAACCGTCTTGCCCTTATTTGGTGCCTTTATCTCTTTCTTCTCTGTTGGGTTGAGCACCAGTTTTGTACAAAGTATAACCGTAACATCATCACTAACCTCCAAAATTAGGCCCGGTAGCCCCCAATATTCCCCAGGACCTTGATTTACCGGGACATCCGGGGTATACCAAGCTGTGACCTCGATTTCCTTTTTTGTAAATTCGGATTCCTTATTTTCATCATTCTCCCCTCCCCTACGAAAAATTGCCCGCATATTGGGCCTTTTAATAGTTTTGGTTGCAGTGGCCTTAAAGGCGGTATAATTACCGATCTGCTTTGACTCCCCTCCAAGTTTCCATTCCAATTTTGGCAATGTATCATCGACCAGAAAAATCTTTCCGAAAAGTTCATTTTTAACCAAATATCTGCCTTCCTTCACATCCTTATAATAATCTCCTCCGGCTCCGCTCAACGCACCAAATCGCCTACCACCCCTGTCGTTGCCAGGCTGTTCCAATCTTTCCTCCTCCTTATAGATCGATGCGGATTTATCAAAGGTTAAAATATAGGTCCGCTCATTGGCCTCCTTCATTCTTTGCATTATTTCCTTTTTTCTATCCTCTGGTATTTGCCTTCCGCCAAAATCCATATTGACAGTAGTCTTACTAAAATAGGTAGCCTCGCCCTGAAAATCCTGGGCATAAATTCCGAATTGGGATGCCATTAGCATCAAGGCGAATAAATAGAAACTTTTCATTATTTTACATTTTGTATCACGCTTAAGACTTCAATTATATGTTTTGGTTTAATCCGAAAACCAATAAAAAAAACAATTATCCCTTCCAATAAGTTTTTTATCGGATAATCTATCAAAGATTTTAACATGCACACGATATCTTGTATATTGTACCACTTAATTATAAGTGCGCATAACACTAACCATAATTACACAATCTATGCATATCGCCGTTGCAGGAAATATTGGGGCTGGCAAAACCACCTTGACAAGATTATTATCCAAACATTACCAATGGGAAGCCCAATTTGAAGATGTAGTTGACAATCCATATCTGGACGACTTTTACAATCAAATGGAAAGATGGAGCTTTAATCTCCAGATTTACTTTTTAAATAATAGATATAGACAAATATTACAGATCAGAAAAAGTGGCAAGGACACTATTCAAGATCGTACCATCTACGAGGATGCACATATTTTTGCGCCAAACCTCCATGCCATGGGTTTAATGACAAATAGGGATTTTAACAATTATACCAGTCTTTTTGAATTAATGGAAACATTGGTACAACCACCAGATCTATTAATTTATTTAAGAAGTTCCATTCCCAATTTGGTAAATCAAATTCACAAACGCGGACGTGAATATGAGAATAGCATTTCCATAGACTATTTAAGTAGATTGAACGAGCGATATGAGGCATGGGCCCAAAGTTATGAGAAGGGCAATCTCTTGGTCATTGATGTTGATAAACTTAATTTTGTTGACGAACCTGAAGATTTAGGATTGGTAATCAATAAAATAGACGCCGAGATCAACGGCTTATTTTAAACCAGAACACTGTTCCTCTACATTAGGAATAAATATTTGGTGAATGTACAAGTAGGTACTTCTTAAAAAGAAAAAAAGCTTATTTCATAATCAATCCATTTGCCTTGGCATGTTCTATGGCTTGATCACTATCCTCGACCAACAGTACGGGAATGGCCTTATATTCCGTGAACAGCCCCCTTACCCGTAACATTTTCTTTTTATGCCTAACACTACGCAAATAAACGGCCTTGATCCTATCCGGAAACATTTTGGCGATTTCCAAATAGATATCGGCATCTTTCTCCCCACTATCTCCAATAAGCACAAAGGAAAGTGTTGGATAGGTTTTTAGAATATTTAAAATTTCATTGATTTTATGTGGACGATCGTCCGGCCCTTTTAGTTTATTTCTTTTGAAAAATGCACTAAGGCTTCGCAGTAAAATGGGGCCTTTTGGAAAATTATTATTCCTTAAAAAAAATTCCAGATAAAGATATAAATTCCATGGACTGTTACTTACATAAAAAATAGGGTTCGATTTTTCTCCTGAAGCCCCCCTATGCAGCAAGTGATAAAATTCTGGCGCCCCGGCCAAAGGAATCCTTCTTTCGGGGGTTTTTAAGAAGGTGTTGTACAAAACCCGCCATTTTAATAAGGACACCATGCCAGTTTGCAAAATAGTATCATCAATATCACTTATAACCCCAAAATCTGAATCCGAAGAAGGAACCAACATTTCCCCGGGAAATCGGTTTTCAAGTTGAATGGTTCTTTTAATGGATTCCTCGGCATAGGAAACTTCAAAAGCCAACCACCCTTCCTCATTACACATAGATTCCAGATCGGTTTTACCCAAGGACAGCAAAAAATAGCCTTCACCATCTGTTTTAAACTCATGAACATCACCATTGGGAAGCTTCAATTTTAAAGCACAATTCCCAATAACATCTGTCTCGAAACGTTTCCAGGAATTAATTAAAAGGTGGATAAAATTCTTTTTTGTAAGATCTATATTTTCATCCTCAAGGGCTCGCCCCTTAACGTATAATTGTGCATTGGAGCCATAGGTTTGGAATACAATAATCTGTAAGGGGTCTCGGCGTCTAAATAATCCCATCGCTTAAAAGTATAAATTCTATGGCCATAACCAAATTAATAATATCCCTGCGATAATGGCAATTCCGAAAGAAATTGCAATCCATCGCCCTAATTGTTTACTTCCCAGTACCCCTGCCATAACCCCTTTAAAAGCCAAATTGGACATTGAGGCCAGAAGGATAAGCCGCCAGCCTGTGTTTGCGTTCAATGATTCGGTTTTAATAAGTTGTGATAAGGAAAGGGTAATGGCATCCACATCCGTTAATCCACTAATGATGGCCACTAGATATAAAGCCTCGTTGCCCAATTCCTCCTTGGCAAAAGCAACAGCTAACAAAATAGCACCATATAGCAACCCAAAGATCAATGCACTTTTAAACTGCGCAGGATTATCGGGCTCCGGCATCCTATCATTTGAAGAATCTTTATTTATACTGTAAAACATGCCCACACAAATTAGGGCCATGACCACAAATTCGATTATTAAGGGCAGTAGCATTTCCGGAATTTTCTCAGGTACCACTACACTCACCTCCACCATTACCCTTGCCAAGGCAATTGCCGAGGCAGTTGTAATTACAAAGGCCGCCATTTTGCTAATGGACAACGTATCTGCCGTTTTTCGGGCATAACTAACAGTGGTAGCCGTACTACTGATCAAACCACCTAAAACACCATTGGAAATAATCCCAACTTTCTTCCCTACGAACTTATATATAAAATACCCAAGGACACTCAGCCCTACTATAAGGGTTATCATTAGCCATATGTTCCGTGGATTAAGTACCTCATATGGCCCATATGTTTTATTCGGTAGAATGGGTAGCACAACCAATGAGATTCCAGCAAAGGTCATTATGGCCGCAAGATCCTTTTCCTGAAGTTTATCTATAAATCCATGCAGTCTTTCCTTAACATAAAGAAGCACCGCCATGGAAGTACCTATTATTACCCCCAATATCCTGTCGCCCATTACCAAATAAGCTCCTATGGCAAACATCATCAAGGCGGCAACTTCCGTAGTTTGTCCAATGTCCGGGTCAGTAAATGCCTTTATTTTAATTAAATTGGCGGCAACCAAAAGGCTAGTTATAGCTAATCCAAGTACAGGTAAGATAAACGGATTTTGATAATCCCTACTCAAGAATCCGGCCAATACGCCCAAAACAGCAATTAGGGTAAATGTTCTTACCCCCGCCATTTCGCTATGGGCTTTTTGTCGTTGCAGGCCTACCAACAATCCCAATCCAAAAGCAATGCCCAATGTAGTTAAATCGTGATAATCCATATGCCTTAATAAATTAACAACTAAAAAAGTAAAAACCCCGTTAAACGGGGTTTTTAAGATAATACCAAAAAATAAGTTTTACAACTTACTTATTAATCTCTACTTTTTCTATTACTACTTTTCTATCATTATTATCTGATTTTACTGTAGTATTCTCAAAAGCTTCCAATTGGGCCTTTACTTCTTCGGCTGTTCCTTTAAAAGTTTTCTCTTCTTTTGTTGTCTCACCATTTACAGTTGTAGAATAGGTAATAACGGCTTGTGCCAATTCAGGAGTTTTTACAGTCATTTCAATCTGCACTTCCTGCTCTGCCATACCTGTCTCAGCGTGACCTCCCAATATTGGGGCAATTACCAATCCAATTAAACAGGTAAGTTTAATAAGAATGTTCATTGAAGGACCAGAAGTATCCTTAAATGGATCACCAACCGTATCTCCAGTTACCGCCGCTTTATGGGCATCCGAGCCCTTATAGGTCATTTCTCCATTAATTTCTACACCTGCCTCAAAAGATTTCTTAGCGTTATCCCATGCACCACCAGCGTTATTTTGAAAAATAGCCCAAAGAACACCTGATACCGTAACCCCAGCCATATAACCGCCAAGCATTTCGGCAATCAATTGATTGTCACTACCATAAACCAATTTCCCCAAAAGTACAATCGCAATAGGGAAGCCAATGGTCAGAATTCCTGGCAACATCATTTCACGTAAGGCTGCTTTGGTTGAAATATCAACACACTTTGCATAATCTGGTTTCCCAGTGCCTTCCATAATTCCCGGAATTTCCTTGAATTGTCTACGCACTTCGTACACCATATCCATAGCCGCTTTACCAACCGAATTCATGGCCAAGGCGGAGAAAACCACCGGAATCATACCACCTACGAACAACATGGCCAAAACTGGCGCTTTAAAAATGTTAATTCCGTCGATACCTGTAAAGGTTACATAAGCTGCAAATAACGCCAAAGAAGTCAAAGCTGCGGAGGCAATGGCAAATCCTTTTCCTGTAGCCGCCGTGGTATTCCCAACGGAATCCAATATATCTGTACGCTCCCTTACAATAGGATCTTGCTCACTCATTTCTGCAATACCACCGGCATTATCAGAAATAGGTCCAAAAGCATCAATAGCCAATTGCATGGCTGTAGTAGCCATCATCGCAGAAGCGGCCAATGCCACCCCATAAAAACCTGCCAAGGCATAGGAAGACCAAATTGCAGCTGCGAAAATTAGAACAGTAGGGAATGTAGAAATCATCCCAGTAGCCAAACCGGCAATAACATTGGTTCCGGCACCAGTACTTGATTTTTGCACAATGGCCATAACCGGCTTTGTACCCAAACCTGTATAATATTCAGTAACCGAGGAAATAACCCCACCTACAACCAAACCAATAACGGTTGCATAAAACACCCTTATGGAAGATATATCTTTTAAACCTTCACCAAAAAACTCCATTTGCATGGTTTCTGGCAACATGTATTTTACCAATACAAAGCAGGCAATCAATGTTAAACCAATAGAAACCCAGTTTCCTATATTCAAAGCACCCTGCACTTCTTTTTCCTTGGCTTCGTTGTTTTTTATTTTAACCAACATAGTACCTATAATGGAAAAAATTATTCCAAAGCCAGCAATGGCCATAGGCAATAAAATTGGTCCAATACCACCAAAGGCATCTTGAATGGCACCACCCATATCCTTAATAACATAATTCCCAAGTACCATAGCCGCCAAAACGGTAGCTACGTACGAACCAAATAAATCCGCACCCATACCTGCAACATCCCCAACATTGTCCCCAACGTTATCTGCAATAGTAGCCGGGTTACGTGGGTCATCCTCTGGAATACCTGCCTCAACCTTACCAACCAAATCCGCACCTACATCTGCCGCCTTGGTATAGATACCTCCACCAACTCTTGCGAACAAGGCAATAGATTCAGCACCAAGGGAAAAACCGGCCAATGTTTCAAGTACAATTGTCATGTCCTCTGTAGATGTCCAAGTACCGTTCATAAAAAATTGAAACAATAATATAAAGGCGGCAGTTAAACCCAAAACGGCCAAACCAGCAACCCCAAGTCCCATGACAGTTCCACCACCAAAAGACACTTTTAATGCTTGTGGCAAACTGGTACGGGCAGCCTGTGTTGTTCTAACATTTGTTTTTGTAGCTATTTTCATTCCCATATTCCCTGCCAATGCAGAAAAGAATGCACCAAAAACAAAAGCTACTACAATAAGAATATGCGTAGTAGGTACTATAAAGGAAATTGCAGCCAATGCAACACTGGCCCCTATAACGAAGATGGTCAATAATTTATATTCTGCTTTAAGAAAAGCCAAGGCCCCTTCATAGATATAATCTGAAATTTCTTTCATTTTTCCATCCCCGGCATTTTGTTTTAATACCCAAGACCTTTTTACCGCCATAAAAGCAAGACCTACCAATGCCATAATTATTGGCAAGTAAATAATTATTGATTCCATTTGTTTGATTATTTGTTTGATTATTTGAGGGGCAAAAGTAGTAAAATATGGGAGAATAAAAAAAGCAATATTACTTCCATAATATTGCTTTTTAACTTTTTAAAAAATTAAGGATTAATACTTTATACTCACATCCTGTTTTGGCACATCGCTATCCTTAAACCTTTGGATACATTTAGCGACAATTTCCTTCGCTTCTTTTTGCTCTCCCCATCCACCAACATCAACTTTTTTCTTCTCCAAATCCTTATAAACCTTAAAGAAATGTTCTATTTCCTTTATTAAATGCGGATTTAATTCATTTAAATCATTGATCTTGTTCCAGACTGGATCTGATACGGGCACGCATATCACCTTTTCATCCGGACCTTTTTCATCGGTCATATGAAAGACACCAATTGGCTTAACTTCCATGACACACCCAGGAAATGTTGCTTCCGTCACCAAAACAAGCACATCCAATGGATCCCCATCCAGGGCGAGAGTTTCCGGAACAAAGCCATAGTCTGCGGGATACATCATGGACGAAAAAATCATCCTATCGTATCTTATCTTCTTTAAGGCAAAATCGTATTCATACTTATTTCTACTCCCTTTTGGTATTTCGATCAATACATCGAACGACGTAAATTCTTCACTGCTCATATGGTTATCTTTAATCTTATAATTTTCTAAAATAACAAATTAATGTCAGGTAACGGTCAACTAAGTACATTAGAAATGAAATCCGAAGGACCCGGTTACCCCAAAAGGCCTTGCTCCAGGGTTATCCAAATAATTCCCCCTAAAGTTAAAATCTATCCTTAGAAACTTGAATATGTTGCCGACCCCAACGGAATACTCCCAATAAATCTTATCATTTGGAGCTAACAACGGAATATTTGCCGGGGCACTCAAGGCTTTATTTCCGTCCGAAAGTTCACCCCAAACGCCCCTTAATCCAACTATCTCCCTTAAATTCCAATTTCTCATAAAGGGAATCCTGGAGAGAAACCTACCGTTAAAATTGTGTTCCAAATGGGCCGATACATAGGTATCGGTTACAAATTCGTAAAAATCAAGATTTGAAAAGGTATTATATACAGAGAAAAAGGTCTGGTTTCCAGGGATGGCATTAAGCAATCCCAATGGCACCTCTCCATAAGTCTTACCAATCTCCACCGTACTTAGCAACCTTCCAAGACCTCCAACCTGCCATGGCTGGGTGTAGCTAAATTGCACCTTTTTAAAATCGAAATCACTATCCATGAAGTTTTTAATTCCATTGGTATAGGACAAAAACAAGGTACTGTAGTTATCGTTCACATCCCTTCTTTCCACCCCATTGCCTATTGTCCTCTTTCCCGGAGTGTATATCAGAACAGTAGAAAGATCAAATTGATTTATTTCAGAGGAAATACCTGTGGGCGATGAAGGATCTATATAATCCAGATTAAAGGCATTTGGCAAGGCAGAACTAAGTGTCCTGTACGATCCTCCTACCCCAATCCTTAAATTAGTGACAGGTTCCAGCTCCAAGTTAAAAGTACTTAAATCTATGCTGGTAAGTCTATCATTGGAACCCACAGTTAACACGGATGAAGAGGCAATACTTCTGCCCAACACATCATTAGTAGCCGTTAAACTTATCCCCAGTTGCTCTATATCCCTTCGTTTGCCACCGGATATAATGAACCTGGATTTCTTATCCACCAACCATTTTCCGGAAATTCCATACTTAAATTTATCGTCCCCAAAACCATAGGCAACGTACCCTTGTAGCCGCCAAGGGTCATTTTGTCCAAAATAGGTTCTTGCCCCTGCCCTAAGACGTACTCCTTCAGCTTCATTGTAACCAAAAACACTATATACATCCCCTAGATCTAAATTCCATTTATCAATTTCTACATAACCAGAGCCCAGTATGCTCACTATATTATAATAGCTTTTAAATTTGGGAACCGTTTTTAAGGTATCCAACAATTTGTAGATTCCCTTTTCATCAGCATTTAAGGACTCCAACCTATTGGTTGCCCAGAAGTCATCTTCCTTATTTAGGACCAGAGGGTCAAAAGGATCTGTCTTGGCCCTGTAAAACTCATTGGGTTTTGGCTGATCAAATTTATAGTCCCCATAGACCGTAGTCCTCTTACCATATACCCCTCTTGAATTTTCTTTTTTATTAAAACTAAAATCCGATAACATATAATCCCGGGTCAAAAGAAAAACGGAATCGTTGACCACATCAAACTCTTGTTCAATATAAATCTCCTTTACCCAGTTAATATTGGCACTTTTGGTCACGGCCAAATTTATATTCTTCACCGCATAGGTAGTATCATTTACCCAAAAGTTCCCTTTAAATGTTAATTCATTCTTTCTTCGCGGATAGTAGATAATATTATAACACCATTTATTATCTATATAGGCACTATCGGCCAAGACATAATTATAGGTATCCACCCCTGTTTTGGACAAGGGACTGGTAAAACTCTTATCGAAAAATTTTAAATAATTATTATAAATGTCATAATCGGAATACAAATCCGCTATAAATGCAATTATTGCCTGATTATTGTTAAAGCCAGAATTCTTGCTTCCAAGCACATCTTCTTTGACAGCACCCGTTTCATTATTGCCATATACCTTCGCAAAGGTTTCATTCAAAAAAATAGGTAAATAGGTCTTCCCGGTTATCCTTGAAGTATCCAAATCATTAAAAACAAATTCCAATCCCCTAAAAACCTTACTTTTCATTAAGGCACTATCTATAGTATTCAGGTCAAACTCAATTTTTTCGTATTTATCATACTGAAATTGCCTGAACATATGAACCCCGTTTTTACGCTTTTTGGCCCATATTTTTTTAAGGATATCTATGGCTGGATTATTTTTCTTATCAGTTTTCCCCACATAGACCACCACTTCGTCCAACTGTTCACTGGACTCCACCAAAACAATATTCATATTATAAGTGACTTTGGAGGTAAGTGTAATTTCTTTGGTCTCATAACCAATAAAAGACACCAATAAGGTAGTGTAAATATTATCTGATTCCATATAGAATCTACCATTGTCATTGGTAATAGTTCCTTCTGAAGAATCTTTGAACAAAACGTTGGCAAAGGAAACAGGCTCACCAGCCTCATCCAACACTATACCACCAACCTTGGTCTGTGACAGGGAGAGTTGAGCTATAAACAAAAAAAAGATTAAGAAGATTCTTGTCATTTTCTAATGTAAAAGGACTTATGAAAAAATTGCACCATTCCTTTAAAGTATGGAATCAAACCTATAGACGTATCCTAAAGGTTATTCTTACCCATATAAATCAATTTATAATATAAAAGCTTCGTCAACCCTAAGTCAACGAAGCCAATACAATCTTTTTATGATATAAATTATAATTTGTACAATACTTTCTTAACCGCCTTCACAACATCTTCATAGTTAGGCAACCATTCCGCCAAAAGTACCGGGGAATAAGGTGCTGGAGTATCAGCAGTGTTAATTTTTACAATTGGCGCATCCAAATAATCAAATGCATTGGCCTGCACATGGTAAGTTATCTCAGTGGCTACATTGCCAAATGGCCAAGCTTCCTCCAAAATAACCAATCTATTGGTCTTCTTTACAGATTTTAAAACAGCCTCATAGTCCAATGGCTTTACTGTCCGCAAATCAATAACCTCTACACTTATGTTTTCTTTAGCCAATTCTTCGGCAGCTTTATCCGCTTCCTTAATAATTTTACCAAAGGATACAATGGTAACATCAGTACCTTCCCTTCTAATATCGGCTACACCCAATGGAATAGTAAACTCCCCCTCTGGAACTTCACCCTTATCGCCATACATTTGTTCCGATTCCATAAATATTACCGGATCATTGTCGCGAATAGCGGATTTCAACAATCCTTTGGCATCTTTTGGATTTGAAGGAACCACCACTTTTAACCCGGGACAGTTGGCATACCAACTTTCAAAAGCCTGTGAATGTGTTGCCGCCAATTGACCAGCAGAAGCAGTTGGACCACGAAAAACAATGGGACAATTAAACTGCCCACCTGACATTTGTCTGATCTTAGCCGCGTTATTTATGATTTGATCTATCCCGACCAAAGCAAAATTAAAGGTCATAAACTCTATAATTGGCCTATTGCCAATCATAGCAGAACCCACACCAATACCGGAAAAACCAAGCTCGGATATTGGGGTATCTATTACCCTTTCCGGACCAAATTCATCTAACATTCCCTTAGAAGCCTTATAAGCTCCGTTATATTCAGCAACCTCCTCACCCATTAAATAAATGGTCTCGTCCCTTCTCATCTCCTCGGACATTGCTTCTTGTATAGCCTCCCTAAACTGTATTGTTTTCATCTGTAAAATGGAATCTTTATGTTAAAATGCTAAAAGCGCAAGCAAAAGTAGGAAATAATATATCAAAACTAAGTGGTTAATTATTAAAAATACATCAAAAATATACTATGCATGCATAGTAATTTAAAAAATTATTGAGTATATTAGCCACCATTTCTTATTTAATGGTCAACAAAAAAATAACATATGAAAATTTTAGTATGCCTAAGTAATGTCCCGGACACTACTTCCAAAATAAACTTCACTGACGGAGACACAAAATTTGACACCAATGGGGTTCAATTCGTAATTAATCCGAACGATGAATTTGGTCTTACCCGCGCCATGTGGTTCAAGGAAAAACAGGGTGCTACAGTACATGTGGCAACTGTTGGCGAGGCCAGTACGGAACCAACCATTAGAAAAGCCCTAGCTATTGGTGCCGACGAAGCCATACGTGTAAATGCCATTCCCACTGACGGATATTTTGTAGCCGAGCAGTTGGCGGAAATTGTAAAAAATGGAGAATACGACCTTGTGATTGCCGGGCGGGAATCTATTGATTATAATGGCGGGATGGTCCCAGGAATTTTGGCTTCTTTATCGGGAATGAATTTTGTAAACACCTGTATAAGTTTGGAAATCGAGGGCAACAATGCAACGGCCGTACGGGAGATCGACGGTGGAAAAGAAAAAATATCCACAACAATGCCTTTGGTAATAGGTGGACAAAAAGGTCTGGTTGCCGAAAGTGATCTAAGAATTCCGAACATGAGAGGAATTATGATGGCACGCCAAAAGAAATTAAATGTCGTTGAGCCTATTTCAGCCAGCAAAGCAACGGACGACGTAAAATTTGAAAAACCCGCGCCTAAGGGTCAGGTTAAATTAGTGGATGCCGATAATATTGACGAATTGATCAATTTATTGCACAATGAAGCTAAGGTAATTTAATATTGAATTCCTTTTAACAGCACATCTTTTGCCATTTGGCACTCAAATAAAACATTAAAATATATGTCAGTTTTAGTATATACAGAATCCGAAAACGGAAAATTTAAAAAGAACGCCCATGAGGTTGCCTCCTATGCTTATGAGGTTGCCAAGCAAATGGGAACCACGGCTACGGCCATATCCATTAACGCCAATGAGTCGGAAAGCCTAGGGGATTATGGAGTTGCCAAGGTCTTGAACGTCTCCAATGACCGTTTAAAAACATTTAACGCCAAAGCTTTTGCCAACGTCGTAGGACAGGCTGCACAAAAAGAAAACGCCAAGGTGATCATTCTTAGTTCCAGTGCGGACACTAAATTTTTAGCACCAATTTTAACCGCCCAATTAAAGGCAGGTTATGTTCCCAATGTTGTTTCAGCCCCGGAAAGCACCAGTCCATTCCAGGTTAAAAGAACTGTTTTTAGCAACAAGGGTTTCGCTTTTACGGAGATTACTTCCGAAATTAAAATTATTGGCGTTTCCAATAATGCTTTTGGAAGTTCAGAAAATAAGACAACCGCCACCGTTGAGAACTTTGAACCTAGCCTAGGGGAGGATTTATTTACCACCAAATCTATAGAAATAGACAAGGTAGTTGGCAAGGCCACTATTGCCGATGCCGACATTGTGGTTTCTGGAGGTCGTGGACTAAAAGGTCCGGAAAATTGGGGAATGATCGAAGAATTGGCCGAAGTATTGGGAGCGGCGACCGCATGTTCCAAACCCGTATCCGATCTCGGATGGAGACCTCATGGAGAGCATGTTGGTCAAACCGGAAAACCTGTAGCCAGCAATTTATACATTGCCATTGGTATTTCTGGAGCAATTCAGCATTTGGCAGGTGTCAGCTCTTCCAAAGTAAAAGTAGTCATTAATACAGACCCAGAAGCCCCATTTTTTAAAGCCGCCGACTATGGTATTGTAGGTGATGCTTTTGAAGTTGTTCCTAAGCTAATAGAAAAATTAAAGGAATTTAAGGCACAAAACGCTTAATTTTTGTTAAATTGTGCCCCTTAAAGGGCTGCTCAAATTTACTTGGTCCGTCCAGTATTTTGAACAGCCTTTTTTTAGTTGATAAATTTCTATGAGCTTAGTTAGATTAAAAATAAAAGGGATATCATATAGCCAAACGCAAAATGGTGCATATGCCCTTATATTGAATGAAGTTGATGGCGACCGTAAACTACCTATCGTCATTGGTGCCTTTGAGGCCCAATCCATAGCCATTGCTCTGGAGAAGGAAATTAAGCCGCCAAGACCGCTGACACATGATCTTTTCAAAAATTTTGCCGATCGATTTGATGTTGTCATTAAACAAGTCATCATCCATAAATTGGTCGACGGGGTCTTCTATTCCAGTATTATTTGCGAACGTGATAAAATAGAAGAAATCATAGATGCCAGGACCAGTGATGCCATAGCCTTGGCATTAAGGTTCAATGCTCCTATTTTTACCTATAAGACCATTTTGGACAAAGCCGGTATATTCCTAAAATTTTCTTCAAAGGAAAAGGATAAAGAAGATTCTGACGACAGCATTATAGTCGATGAAATTCTTCAAGAAGGGGAAACCGTTGAAATAAATCCAGGGGCTTCAGAAGGGTACAAAGAACTTAGTATAGAGGAGTTGTACGCAGAGCTGGACAAGGCCGTTGCCAGTGAAGATTACGAAAAAGCCGCAAAACTCAGAGACGAAATCTCCAAACGCAAATAAATTACCTGTAATAATTATTGGATGAGAAAAAAGCTTTGGGTTCTATTTATTTTCTGTCTTATAGCGTTTCCATCCATAGGCCAAGAAATAGGCAACCCTGACACACTTCAGAGCACCTCCGAAATCATTCCAAATCAAGGTGTAACTTTTACAAGTATCTGGAGAGGCATCTTAGGAATGTTATCCTTGGTTTTTATTGCATACCTTTTCAGTAACAACAAAAAAGCAATCAATTGGAAAACGGCAAGTATTGGAATTTTTATCCAACTTGTATTGGCCATTTGCATTCTAATTGGCGAGAAAATAGGTTTTAATGCTTTTGGTTATAGATTTGACCTCAGCTTTGTTTCCAAAATTTTCGAATTTGGAGGGAAAATTTTTGTCAGTATTTTAGATTTTACCAGAGCAGGCAGCAAATTCCTTTTTGAAGGTTTGGTAGTGGACATGGATACCTTTGGATTTATTTTTGCATTTCAGGTACTGCCCACTATTATCTTCTTTTCAGCTCTGACCTCTGTTTTGTTCTATTTGGGCATAATCCAAAAAGTGGTGCAGGCCTTGGCTTGGCTATTATCAAAAAGCCTGGGAATTTCAGGTCCAGAGAGTTTAAGCGTTACCGGTAATATTTTTTTAGGACAAACAGAAGCCCCCTTATTAATAAAGGCATATTTGGAAAAAATGACTAAGTCCGAAATACTTTTAGTCATGATCGGAGGCATGGCCACCGTAGCTGGGGCCGTTTTAGCTGCATATATTGGCTTTTTAGGTGGGGACGACCCCATCCTAAGGCTGCAGTTCGCCAAACACCTATTGGCCGCATCGGTTATGGCTGCACCCGGCGCCATTGTTATCTCCAAAATTTTATATCCACAAACCGAAGAAATAAACACTGAAGTCCATGTTTCCAATGAAAAAATTGGTTCCAACATCTTGGACTCCATTTCCAATGGTACTACTGAAGGCCTAAAATTGGCCGTAAATGTTGGTGCTATGCTTTTAGTATTTGTTGCCTTTATTGCAATGATAAACGGCATCTTAAATTGGACCGGTGACATCACCGAATTAAACTCATGGATTGCATCCAATTCACCGTACGAAAAGTTTTCTTTGGAAGCTATACTTGGAACCATATTTGCCCCACTTATGTGGCTTATTGGAGTGGATTCCGTGGATATTATGTTGATGGGCCAACTTTTGGGCATTAAATTGGCTGCCAGTGAATTCATTGGCTACATACAACTGGCGGAACTAAAAAATATTGCCAGCAGTACTCATTTCACATTCAACAAATCGGTTATTATGGCAACTTATATGCTTTGTGGATTTGCCAATTTTGCATCTATAGGCATTCAGATCGGAGGCATAGGTTCCCTAGCACCAGGACAGCGAAAAACCTTGTCCGAATTTGGGATGAAAGCAGTACTGGGAGGATCCATCGCCTCATTACTTTCCGCTACTATAGCAGGAATGATTTTGGGATAAATAGTAAATAAAATCGATTCCCAAAATTGTTATCCATAGAAGTATTCGCAATAATTCCCGTTAATAAAATTTAATAACTTCAGACTATAGTCCATCAGTAACAGCTTAGATTTACCTAATTTCGCTACACAATTTTTTGACTAAAAATCTAAACTATTCTCGCTCCATTTTGGAGATCATCAAGGCAGAGGCATATGAAACAATACCACGATTTACTAGAACATGTTTTGGAAAATGGAGTCCAAAAAGGAGATAGAACCGGGACTGGCACCAAAAGTGTGTTTGGATATCAAATGCGTTTTGACCTAGCGGAAGGCTTTCCCATGGTAACCACAAAAAAACTTCATTTAAAATCGATTGTACATGAACTCCTATGGTTCCTAAAGGGCGATACCAATATTACCTATTTACAGGAAAACGGTGTACGGATATGGAATGAGTGGGCCGACGAGAATGGCAATTTAGGTCCTGTTTATGGATATCAATGGCGTAATTGGAATGGTGATGAGATAGATCAAATAAAAGAAATAGTAAGCACCCTTAAAACCAATCCCAATAGTCGCCGTATGCTGGTTTCGGCCTGGAACCCCAGCGTACTGCCAGACACCACATTGTCTTTTTCAGAAAATGTGGCCAATGGAAAAGCGGCTTTGCCCCCATGTCATGCCTTTTTCCAATTTTACGTTGCCGACGGAAAATTATCCTGTCAATTATACCAAAGAAGTGCGGATATATTTTTAGGCGTTCCTTTCAATATTGCGTCTTACGCCTTATTTACACTTATGATTGCCCAGGTTTGCGGATTGCAACCAGGTGAATTCATTCACACCTTTGGCGACGCACATATCTACAACAATCATTTTGAACAAGTTGCCTTGCAATTAAGTCGCACACCAAGACCCCTGCCAAAAATGGTTTTAAATCCTGATGTAAAGGATATTTTCGACTTTACCTTTGAAGATTTTAGTCTGGTGGATTACGACCCGCACCCACATATCAAGGGAGCGGTAGCCATTTAGGATTTTTTTTATGTTAGAAATGTAAGGATAATTTAATTCTTAGACTAATCCCTAATAATTCCCAAAACACTGCTCCAAAATGGAACGGGTCAATTCCCTATTTTTTTGGATTGATCATCATCAGTGTATATTTCATAAATTTAGGGATAAATACAGATATGGTCCTTACAGGTCAGATAACTAATTTCTTTTTAGAAACAAGAAGGCATACCGAAGCCATATGCCAACCTCTAGAAATTGAGGATTATGTGGTACAGCCCATAATTGATGTTTCCCCACCAAAATGGCATTTGGGCCATACTACATGGTTTTTTGAGGAATTCGTGCTAAAGAAACACTTTGAGGACTACAAATGTTTCGACTCCAACTTTTCTTTTGTTTTTAATAGTTATTACGAAACGGTAGGCAAACGCGTAATTCGCGCCGATCGCGGTAATCTTTCCAGGCCTTCCGTAGCCAAGGTCTATGAGTATAGGAACCATGTTACAGAAAACATGAAGGTTTTTTTAGATAAAGGACTTACCAGGGAGATTGAGGAATTGGTTGAAATAGGGATTCATCACGAAAAACAACATCAGGAATTATTACTAACGGATATTAAATATATACTTGGCAACAATCCACTTTTGCCAATCTTTTCCCCTTCATATAAGGAACATACCCCTGATAATTATAATCAAGAATGGTTGCAGATTGCCGAAGGTATTTACAGTATTGGACATAATTCAAATGATTTCTGTTATGATAATGAACTTGGCTTACATAAGGTCTATCTCCAAGCATTCAACATTTCCAATAAGCTGGTGACCAATTTGGAATACCTTGCTTTCATAGAAGACAATGGTTATAAAAAATTTGACCTATGGCATGCCGAAGGATGGGATTGGGTTAAACAGAACCAAATCAACGCTCCGCTCTACTGGCACCTAATAGATGGTGAGTGGCGTAATTACACCTTAAACGGACTGCAAAACGTGGATTGGGCGGCACCCGTTACCCATGTATCCTATTTTGAGGCATACGCTTATGCACAATGGAAAAACTGTCGTTTACCAACCGAATTCGAATGGGAAATAGCGTCTCAGAATTTTAATTGGGGCAAAAGATGGGAGTGGACGGAAAGTGCTTATTTACCCTATCCAAATTATAAAAAGGCGGCCGGTGCCCTTGGCGAATACAACGGCAAATTTATGGTAAATCAGAAGGTGCTTCGCGGAAGTTCTATTGCCACACCAGCAAAACATGCCAGACACACTTATCGCAATTTCTTTCCAACCAATTTAAGATGGCAATTTACCGGTATTAGATTGGCCAAATAGCAACAATTTATGGAACAGCAAACAATAACAAAACTTGATATTAAATTTGGAAAGGATGTATATAATGGCCTGACCGATTTTCCTAAGCACTTATCCTCAAAATATTTTTACGATCATAATGGCGATAAGATTTTTCAGCAAATTATGTCCATGCCGGAGTATTATTTAACCAATTGCGAATACAATATATTGGATAGGAATAAAGCACCTATAACGGAGCTGTTCACCAAAAATACCAATAGAATAAATTTATTGGAACTTGGGGCCGGTGATGGTATAAAAACCAAAATATTATTAGAGCAATTGTCAGGTACCGGAATAGATTTCAAATATATTCCTATCGATATTAGCCAAAACGCCTTGGATCAATTGGAAACATCCCTTTCCATGGAATACCCTACAATAAACGTTGAGACAAAACAAGGCACTTATATTGAAACCTTAAAAACCATTAGAAAGGAAGGCAATTCCAAAAATATAATTCTATTCCTAGGTTCCAATATTGGAAATTTATTACATGATCAAGCTCTTCAATTCCTCTCGGAATTAGAAAATTCCATGGATGTTGATGATATGATCTTACTTGGTTGCGATCAGAAAAAAAATCCGCAAACCATCTTGGATGCCTATAACGATCCTACAGGAATTACGGAGGCCTTCAATAAAAATATTTTAAAAAGAATAAATTCCGAATTGCAAGGGAATTTTGACTTGGATAAATTTTTACATTGGGAAACCTATAATCCACAAACCGGTACCGCAAAAAGTTATTTGGTTTCCAAAGAAGCACAGGAAGTGCATATAAAATCCATTGACTTGGTAGTTGATTTTGAGGCATGGGAAACAATCCATACCGAAATTTCACAGAAGTATGATGATAGTGAAATTACAAATTTAGCAAGAGAGGCTGGATTAAAAGTTTTGAAGGCCTTTACGGATTCCAAGAAGTATTTTAAGAATTATATTCTAGTAAAGGACTAGGATTAGCATTTAAGCCTAAAAGGAAAACCAATATTAACAACATTAAAAAGTGAAGGTATGAAGGCCGTCTGGAACAATAAAATAATTGCCGAAAGTGAAGATACTATTGTAATTGAAAACAACTATTATTTCCCTGCGGAAAGTATCAAGAAAGAGTATTTTTCTCCCAGTACAACCCACACAATATACCCATGGAAAGGTACTGCCTCCTATTATAATATAACGGTGGATGGTGTAAAGAATAATGATGCGGCCTGGTATTATCCGGAAATAAGTGACCTAGCGAAAGCGATTAAGGGGAGAATCGCATTTTGGAAAGGGGTTACCGTAACAGATTAATTATAAAATCGCGCAACACTACCAGATAAATATTCCAATTAATCTGATACCACTGAGAAAGAAACCTCAATGGTATCAGATAGACTTAATTACAATTCCAAAACTGAATTCTCAGCACCAGCGAATTCATTCCATTGGTAACGATCAGCCTCAGCTTCGTTAACGAAATTACCATCCACTATATACTTGAATTCAAATGTTTGTTCTTTTGGTAAATCGAAAGTCCCCTTGAAGGTTCCATTTTTCAATTTCTTAAGTGCACTACCTTTTGGGCTCCAATTATTAAAATCTCCTACTACCGCAACCTTTTTGGCATCTTCTGCAGGAACTGAAAATGTCACCTTGCATACTGGCTTACTCTTTAAATATTGTTTTGTAATTCCCATAACCTCAAAATTTTAGATTAAAGTGCAAAATTACATCATTAAATCCCTCATTACCAATGACCAATGTCATTTTTATCATTTTCTTAAAATAAGTTTAACAATTAACACTCTTTAATAATTTAACAGGGTAAAATTCCGAAGAAATTAACATTTACTATTTTTCTTTTAGGATTCTCACAATCTTATCTATCTCATTTTCTGTATTGTAGAAATGAAAACTTAAACGAATGCCATTTCCACGCTGTGCACAGAGCACATCCTTCTCCGATAATTTAGCATATAGATCCTTATTGGCCGAAATATTAAAAATAGAACTATGTTCTTTTCTCTTCACAACGGATTCTTCCAGTAGCCCTAAATTCCCGAACTCAATTTTTGCTTTTAAAGAAAGTCTTTTAATTTGGTCCGAAATTGTCTCCATACCAATGCCGGATAGAAACCCCAGAGAATAATTTAAACTTCCAAAATTGAATGTATCCAAATGTCCAGGCTCAAATTGTTTTGCAAAGGACACATTTTCTTTTCCGCTCAAATCCCCATCGGCCGCGTTAAACCCAGTGGAGCGGCAAGAAAATTTAGCAGGCGTTTCATCGGCAAATAACATAAACCCGTTTCCGTAACCGCCAAGAAGCCATTTATAGGAACTTGCACCAAGTACATCTATACCGGAATCCTCAAAATTGAAAATATCGGTACCTAAAAATTGAGTGCCGTCAGCAATAATCAAGAGATCGGGGAACTCCTTTTTTAGACTCTTTAAGAACTCCAATTCAACCTTAATTCCATTTAGCCATTGTACCAGACTAAGAGCCAATACATTGATGTTTTTGGATTTTACCTGGCTATAAATATTTTCCTCCAAATCATGGGTAACTTTTAAATAGAAGGTATTGCACTCCCTATTTTCAAAAGGCCAATTTACAGAAGGATAATCCCCTTCCAATAACAATACATTCCTTTTATCCCCCATTCCTTCCAATAGCAAATTGAGTCCAATTGAAAAATTGGGCACCAATGCTACATTTTCAGCCTTGCAGCCAAAGAATTTTCCAACGGTATTTCTGGTTTCTGAAATAAGCACATTGCTTTTCATTTTCATTTTACTCCCTCCAATAAGGAAATCAAGGTCATGCTCTTGGCGCCAATCCAAAAGGCCGTCATAAAGCAAACCTGAGGTGGCCGTATTTACATAGGTATATTGACTTAAAACTGGGAATTGCTTAATAATCTTTTGCATATCCAAAGATGTGAAATTTGTATTTATGGTATCTTTGCCTAAAGATAGGAATTAGGATGTTCACCAAGAATAAAAAAAAATCACTTATAGAATTAGAACAGCATGAACTGCTGGAACATGCCCAGACCAGAATAAAACAAAAAAAGCGACTTTATAGTCATTTTGTTGTGTTTTTGATCGGTAGTGTATTTCTGATTATCATCAATAAAATACTTAAGTATGGCGTGGAATACAACTGGTTTGTTTGGGCCATTACCTTTTGGGCCTTTTTATTCGCAATTCATGTCTTTAACGTATTTGTCACCACTAAATTCATGGGATTGGAATGGGAACGCACACAAAGGGAAAAATTAGTCCAGAAACAAAAACAAAAAATTGCCGAATTACAGAAGGAGATCGAAACCGAATTTCCCTTATCCAACATTAATAAAAAAAAAGAATAGTGAACATCCTATCTATCATAGCTGCTGCTGCAGAGAACAACGCATTAGGCAAAGACAATGACCTACTATGGCATTTACCCGATGATTTTAAACGTTTTAAAAGCCTTACCTCGGGGCATAAAATAATCATGGGACGGAAAACTTTCGAGAGCTTCATAAAACCCCTACCCAACAGAACCCATATTATTATAACCAGGGATAAGGACTATTCGGTAAATCATGCGGATTGTATTGTAGTACATTCCATGGAGGATGCTTTACACTTGGTAAAGGGCGATTCCTTATCCTTTATTATTGGAGGTGGTGAAATCTACAATCTTGGATTGGAGCATGCCAACCAAATAGAACTTACCAGAGTCCATGGGTCCTTTGAAGCGGACACCTTTTTCCCTGATTTTGACGAAACTAAATGGCAATTGACCAATGAGGAACACCACCCTAAGGATGAACGCCATAAATATGCTTTTACATATTTGACCTATATGAAAAAAGAAAAGGACCAATAACCCGCGAATGGGAATTGGTTAAAAATCCAAATATTGCGCCCTATATGAAACCTTATCATCCCTTAAAAAGGACTTTAAAACCGAAACATCGCCATTGGTAAAAAATTGATGCTCCATATCATCGTAATGCAGGCTGTTTAATAAATTAAATTGCTGCAATACGTTTTTGGTTTGTCTGGCAACCCCCTCCCCAGAATCAATAATTTCAATACTATTCGGTAATATTTCCCTTATCAAGGGAATTAAATAAGGATAATGTGTGCATCCCAGAACCAATTGATCCATACCCTGACTTAACATAGGTTCCAAATAGCTTTTCAATAGCAGCTTGGTTTGGGCAGTATTAACCTCTCCTTTTTCTATAAGCTCCACCAAGCCTGTACCAACTTGATCAAGCACCTTTATGCCATTGGCATGGATTTCCGAAGTATTATTGAACAAGGCACTTGTTAATGTTCCCTTGGTAGCCAAAACTCCAACGGTTTTGGTTTTGGAATGCAAAGCAGCAGGCTTAATAGCCGGTTCTATTCCGATCATTGGTATCTTATAAGTTGCCCTAAGCTCTTTAATGGCATTGGTGGTGGCAGTGTTACAGGCAACAACTATTAGCTTACAACCCTTTTTTATAAGCAATTCAACATTTTTAATGCTAAGCTGAAGTATTTGTTCCTTTGACTTTTCCCCATATGGGGCATTCTTACTATCGGCCAAATAAATTGTTGATTCATGGGGAAGAATCTTATTGATTTCCCGCCATATGGAGGTGCCTCCAATACCCGAATCAAAAATACCAATAGGGCCTTTATTCATTTAAAAAAGATTAATCAACCATAAAGTTACATTAATATTGCTTTTTGCAGGGGTTCCTTATTTGAAATTAAAATCCTATTCCTTCAAATCATGGACAGCTTTACTTAGAATAATTACGAACAAAAATTAGTTAGCTAATATCCTTCCACCAAGGCTTTAACCTCTTCTAAATTTAACCCTCCATAATTCCCTGAACTCATTAAAAGCAGTACGGAATTGTCATATTCCTGACCAAAAACAAAGTTTTTGAAAACTTCGGCATCAGTAAAAATTTGCAAATCGTCGCGAACAAAGGCTTCCGATATCTGTTCGGGAGTAACCTCCTTAAGCTTCTTTATCTTAACGGATTCGGGCAAATAGAAAACCGATGCTATATCCGCAGCCTCAAGGGCGCCTTTATACTCCTTTAAAAACTCGGGATTAAAACTGCTATAGGTGTGTAATTCCAAGCAAGCAATTAATTTCCTGTCAGGATATTGTTCTTTTACGGCCTTGGTTGTGGCCATAACCTTGCTTGGCGAATGGGCAAAATCCTTGTAAGCCACACAGGTCTTCCCTTCGGCAATTTTTTCCAATCTTTTGGAAGCCCCTTTAAAAGAAGCAATAGCCTCATAGAAGTCATCCTCATCCACTCCCATATTTTGGCATATCCATTTTGCCCCGGCTAAATTGCCTAGGTTATGCTTCCCAAAAACTTCAATAGGCATAGGACCTTCAGGCGTTTCCAAAATGGTTTGTCCATTTTCAACAGTATAGTTAGGAGTATTATAAGGTAGTTTTCTTATGGCATTCTCAGATGCCTTTACCACCTTATCCACTTCAGGATCTTCTTCATTATAGGTGATACTACCTCCTTTAACAATGCTATCCACAAAAATCCTGAATTGCTCCACATAGTTGTCATAGGTAGGAAATACATTGATATGATCCCAAGCTATACCGCTCAAAAGGGCAATATTCGGCTTGTATAAATGAAATTTTGGTCTCCTATCTATTGGGGAGGACAAATATTCGTCCCCCTCCAAAACAATAAAATCGTTCTCCTCTGTAAGATGCACCATACGATCAAACCCGTCCAGTTGCGCACCAACCATAAAATCTACTGGTTTGTTGTGATAATTTAGAACATGAAGTATCATGGAGGTGATGGTAGTCTTACCATGACTTCCCCCAATGACCACCCTGGTTTTATTCTTAGATTGTTCGTATAAAAATTCGGGATAGGAATATATTTTTAACCCCAATTCCTGAGCCCTTAGAAGCTCCGGATTATCTGCCTTGGCATGCATTCCCAAAATTACCGCCTCCAAATTGGAATGCAACTTTTCCGGGAACCAGCCAAAGGATTCGGGTAAAAGCCCCTTAGCTTCCAACCTAGTTTTGGAGGGTTCAAAAATTACGTCATCACTACCAGAAATAATATACCCTTTATGATGTAAGGCCAAAGCCAAATTGTGCATTGCACTGCCTCCGATGGCAATAAAATGAATATGCATGTAAAAATCAGTTTAAGGGGTAAAGATAATCATTGTTCAAGGCTATCAAAAAAAGTTATTTTAAGGTATCATTTTTAAGGAAAATAAATAACATTGAGCTCAAGTTGCCCTGGACCCTAGAAAGAACCAATCTAGGGGTGGAGACATTAAACCAGTTAGCCCACCAAAAAAGAGGGATTCGTTCAACTATCCCATTTCAACACGCCTACGGCTTTTGAAATACGGACCTTACGAATAAGGCCGAAAAGCATATTTAAACCCTTAATATTTTTTAATTTAGTACCAAAGAATTCAAAAAATGAAAATAAAACTTGCCGAAATTGACTCCAAAGAAATTATGCCGGGCTACCATGGAAAACTTATCCATACACAAAATATGAGTTTAGCCTTTTGGGAAGTGGAAAAAGGAGCCAAAGTTCCCGAGCATGCCCATATCAATGAGCAGGTGATGCAGGTTTTGGAAGGGAAATTCGAATTTACCCTGGGCGGTATTACCAACACCTATGAACCAGGAGACTTGGTAATAATCCCGCCAAATGTCTCACATAGTGGACGCGCCATAACACCCTGTAAACTAATGGATGTATTTAGCCCTACCAGGGAGGAATATAGATAAATGGCTTATCCCATAGGGAGAGGATTAAAAAACCAGATACAAGATGAACATATCACTCAAAAATAAAAAGGCATTGATTGGGGGCAGTAGCCGAGGAATTGGAAGAGCCATTGCCCAGCAATTGGCCGCCAGCGGCGCCAGTGTAACGGTAATGGCCCGAAGTGAGGACAAATTAAAGTCCTTAATAGCGGATTTACCAACCGATAACGGGCAGCAACACCAGTACTTGAAAGTAGATTATGCCGATTTTGCAGGATACAAGGAAAGTATTGCCGCTTTCTTTAAAACAAACACGGTAGATATCTTGGTAAATAACACCCAGGGACCTTCCGCTGGGGGTGCCTTGGATAAAAAGACAGATGATTATCAACAGGCGTTCGACCTACTTTTTAAGACTGCGATATTTACAACGGAACAGGCTCTAAAAGGTATGATTGCCCAGAAATATGGACGAATTATTAACGTTGCCTCTGTTTCGGTAAAGGAACCTTTATCCTATTTGGCCCTTTCCAATAGCATTAGGGCGGCAGTAGTTACCTGGTCCAAAACATTGGCGTCCGATGTTGGCAAATACAACATTACCGTGAACAGTACCTTAACAGGTTATTTTAAAACGGAAAGACTAAAGGAACTTAATGGTGCCAAGGCTAAATCGTTGGGCGTTCCAATAACTGAAGTAGAAAAACAAATGCTCTCCCATGTTCCTGTAGGCCGATTTGGCGATTCGGAGGAATATGGCCATTTGGTGACTTTTTTAGCATCCGAGTACGCCTCCTTTATAACGGGGACCAATATCCCCATAGATGGTGGATTGCTAAAGTCGCTTTAACTTTCAGGCACAGGAACAAAATTCCATTTTTGTTCCACCGATCTCAAAAGACATTAGAGGCATAATGTTTTTTAACGCTACTATGGGTTGAGGAAAAAAATCTCTACACTACGGAAGCAACGTTGGTATTCTTTTTGCATCTATGCTCTTCAAGGTCGGTTTGCTCCATTAAAAGGGCTGTTCACTCATTTACGCTTGCGATCTCTTGAAATATTGCCCAGTTTTGTTCTTTAAATTAATACCATGAAAAAGATAGCAACAATATTCACCATAATTCTATTCTCTCAAATGGGGCAATCCCAATCTACCAGCGATTCCTATACAGCGCTATGGGAAAGGGTACAAAAATTTGAAAAGGAGGCCTTGACAAAATCCGCCCTGAATATTGTAGCCTTAATTTCCAAAAAGGCCAAAAAAGAGCAGAATTCCGTTGAAATCATAAAATCTCTATTATACACCTCAAAATACGCTTTAACCTTGGAGGAAGATGCACAATTAAAAATAGTGCAGGATTTTAAATTGATAATAGCCCAAAGCCAGTTCCCTACCACCAATATTCTGGAAAGTTATTTGGCGAATTTATATTGGCAATATTTTCAACAAAATAGATATCAATTCTACGACCGTACAGAAACAAAGGAAAAAGTTGATAGTGTGGATTTCAGAACTTGGGATCTGACCACTATTTTCCATGAAATCAATATCCATTTTGGTGCTTCATTGCAAAATCCGTCAGAATTACAAAAGCTTAAAGTAGATGCATTCAAAGAAATCTTGGAAGAACAAAAAGGTTCGGAAATCTATCGCCCTACCCTATTTGATCTCCTAGCACATTCGGCATTGGATTTTTATAAGTCAGGAGAAAATAGTATTACAAGGCCTGCTGATAAATTTGAATTGGACGAGCCCGAAATACTATGTGAAGCGAAACAATTTGTTGAGCAGAAAATTAGCCTTATTGATGAAACTTCCCTGCAAGCCAAGGCCATAGTGGTATATCAGCAACTCTTGGATTTCCACTCACAAGACCCTTCAGGCGAGGCTTACGTGGATGTAGATATAGAGCGACTTAAATACATAAGGGAACATGCCGTATTCCAAAATAAGGACCAACAGTATCTGGAGGTTTTGCAAAATACCGCCGAAGCCTTAAAGAGCAATAAAAACTCGGCCCTATATCAATATGAAATTGCCATGTTGTACCGCGAATGGGGCAATAGCTACCGACCTAATATCAAAGATGAACACCGATGGAGGCAAAAAGAAGCCTTGGCAGTTTGCGAATCGGTTATAAACCAATTTCCAAATAGTAGGGGTGCAGAAAAATGCAAAGCTTTAAAATCGGAGATTCTTTCCAAAGACATTCAATTGACGGCGGAACGATATATTCCAACGAACAAGCCTTCGCGGATATTGGTAGACTATAAAAACCTGAACGCATTGGTTTTATCAGCTCGTAAGATATCCCAAAAGGAAATAAAACAGCTTAACGAGCTATATCCCGAGGATAAGAAATTAGCGTTTATTCAAAAACTAAAGGAAGTAAAAAAATGGGATGCCAAACTCATTGATGAAAATGATTATCAATCACATAAAATTGAAATCCTATTACCTGAATTGGCGAATGGGTCCTATATTATTTTAGGCATCCCAAATACCGATACACAAACAACTTTCTCTTACAGTCACATTCAAGTCTCCAATTTGGCATTAGTGGAAGCCAAAACCAATACGGATCATCACTTCCAAGTAATAGATCGAAACAACGGAAAACCTATATCAAGGGCTACCTTAAAATTTTCCTATCATCAAAACTACGAAAAACCTGAACTGACCAAGACTTTTATTTCCGATGAAAAAGGCATGGTCGTCCTCCCCCTTTCCAACGAGCGCTGGAACAATGTAGATATTCAGGTTAGCGCCAAAGATGAAGAGGCCTACTTTAAAGACTTTTATGTAAATGCAAAATATGAGGACGAAAGTGGTGACGCCAATTATTCCTGTTTTTTATTTACGGATAGAAGCATCTATAGGCCCGGACAACCCTTATATTTTAAGGGAATTGCCTTGAAGAAAAAAAATGCGGCCTCCTCTGTGCTTACCAACACCATAATAACCGCAAGCCTTCTTGATGTTAACCATCAAGAAGTTGCCAAACAAGAGTTCAAGACCAATGAATATGGTTCCTTTTCAGGAGAATTTATCCTGCCCAACAGTGGCCTTACTGGTAATTATACTCTAAAAATAGATTCTGAAGAAGTACTTATTAACGGTAGTACTTATTTCTCCGTTGAGGAATACAAGCGGCCTAAATTTAAAACCTCCTTGGAGCCCATTGAGGAGACTTACAAGGTTAATGACAGTATTTCCGTCCATGGCAAGGCTACGGCCTATTCAGGAAGCCTTATTACCGACGCCAGGGTGAGCTACACCGTACGCCGGGTAGTATATTATCCAAAATGGTATTATTGGCACCTACCCTATTTTGATGGCACAACTCAAGAAATTGCCCATGGTGAAACACTTACGGATGCCAATGGAAAATACACCATCAGTTTTATGGCGTTACCGGACCTAAGTATTGACAAAGAAAATTTACCCACCTTTAATTTTGAGGTCACAGCAGACGTAACTGACCTCAATGGGGAGACCCACAGTACAACTACTATGATCAATGTTGGATATCATGCGCTTACCGCCGATATCCATATTGCCGATCCGCTAAATAAGGACATTAAAAATCCTTTGATCACCATTGCTACCAACAACCTGAACGGGCAGTTTGTTCCAGCTCAGGGTACCCTGAAAATGTATAAATTACAAGCTCCCAGCAATGTGTTAAGACCAAGGCCTTGGGCAGCACCCGATTATGCTGGTTTTGGAAAGTCCAAATTCAAGGAACTTTATCCTCATGAGGCCTTTGGCAAGGAAGATAATGCCGCCTTTTGGGAAAAGGGAGAATTGGTGTGGGAGTCCAGTTTTGATACAGGAAAATCCACGGAAATTGGATTGGGCAATGTTAAAAAGTGGTTGTCAGGAAAATATGTTATAGAACTTGAAACAAAAGATAAATTTGGTCAACTGGTAAAGGATATAACACAAACTACCTTTTATAGTGATAATGATAAGAAGTTAGCCGACAATCAGCTTTTTCAAATCAAGACAGACAAAGACACCTATACTATAGGGGATAAAGTACAGCTTACGTTGCTTTCAAGTGCCGAGGAAATATCTATTTCTGTATTCATTGAAAAGGACCGCAAAGTTGTAGCAACCCATATAATTGAATTGCACAATAATTCCAAAACCATTGAAATTCCCGTTACTGCCGATGACTTGGGCGGATTTGCCATAAATTATAGCTACTCGGCATATAATTCTTTTCAAACGGGAAGTCTTTCCATAGCCGTCCCCTATCCCAGTTCTGATCTAAAAATAGAAACACTTACTTTTAGGGATAAGTTAATGCCCGGTACTGAAGAAACTTGGTCCTTTAAAATTAAAGGTCCCAAAGGAGATAAGGTAACGGCGGAGCTTTTGGCCAGTATGTACGATGCCTCATTGGATGCCTTTCAGGGGCATCATTGGAATTTTTCCCCCAATTATAGAGGGCAATATTACTCTAACAGGCATTTGAACGCCTATAATAGTTATGGGATTACCTCTTTTAACACCTATTTAAATTTTGGGAACGGTTTAACCTATGACCCTCAGTACTACGACTCCTTTGATTGGTTCGGCCTCCATTTTGGATACGGCTATGCCCGTAGGGAAAGAATGATGATGAAGAGCAATGCGCCAGGTGCGATAATGGAACTATCGGATAGCGCAGCCTTGGAAGAAACGGTAGTGGCCGAAATTGGAGCAGCAGCTCCAGAAAATAGAACGGACGGCCAACAGGTTCCGCAGGCCAACAAGGACGAAAAAGATGGATTTGATGATATTCAGATTCGAAAAAACCTTCAGGAAACTGCCTTATTCTTCCCTCAACTATTGACAGATCAAGATGGCAATGTGTCCTTCGGTTTTACTACGCCCGAGGCTTTGACTAAATGGAAGTTGCAGTTGTTGGCACATACCAAGACCTTGGAAAGTACTACCACTACCCTCGAAACTGTTACACAAAAAGAATTAATGGTTACCCCCAATGCACCCCGTTTTTTACGTGAGGGTGATAAAATAGTTATCAGTACCAAAATTGCGAATCTTACGGAAAAATCGCTTGATGGAATAGCTAGGTTGGAATTGGTGGATGTCATTACAGGAAAAGAGATTACCGAAGAATTATTGATTACTGACGTCTCGTCAAAAACACCTGAAACTGAAAATACATTTACCGTAGATGCCAAGGGGAATACCCAAGTGTCATGGCATTTGAAAATTCCCGAAGGAATTGAAGCAGTCCAGTATAAAGTAATGGCAAAAGCGGGCGATTTTAGTGATGGGGAACAAAACGTACTCCCGGTACTCACGAACCGAATGTTGGTTACCGAAACCTTGCCAATGTGGGTGCGCGGCAATGAAACAAGGACCTTTACCTTGGATAAACTTAAGAACACCAACTCAACCACCTTAAGACATCATCAACTTACTTTGGAGATAACTTCCAATCCGGCATGGTACGCGGTACAGGCCCTACCTTATTTAATGGAATATCCATATGATTGTAATGAACAAATATTCTCCAGATACTATGCCAACACCTTGGGAGGATACATTGCCAATTCCAATCCAAGAATACAAGAGGTTTTTAATCAATGGGCCAGCGGCGATGCGTTATTGAGCAATCTTGAAAAGAATCAAGAATTAAAATCGATCTTAATTCAGGAAACTCCATGGCTCCTTGATGCGCAATCAGAATCAGAACAAAAGAAACGTATAGCACTACTTTTCGATCTTAATAAATTGAAGAGCGACCAGGCCAATGCCTTTAATAAACTGGAACAGAATCAAATGTCATCCGGTGCCTGGGCATGGTTTAATGGTGGTCCGGAAAACCGATTTATCACACAGCACATTATCACCGGTTTAGGCCATCTGAATAAACTAACATCGACCAAAACAAGTGAAGGAAAATTAGGGTCCAATATAATCCGTAGCCCTAAAGAACAGCAAATGATAGCAAGAGCAGTTGCTTATTTAGATGAGGAATTTGTGCAGGAATACGAGCAAATGAAAAAATATGCCAGGAGCCTGAAAGATGATCATTTAAGCCCGACCCAGCTGCATTACTTATATATGCGCAGTTTTTTTAAAGACATTAAAACCTCCAAAAAGGTTGATGAAATTATGGATTACTACAAAACTCAGGCACAAAAATATTGGGTTAAGCGGGATTTATATTCAAAGGGACTTATTGCCTTATTTCTTTACAGGAATGACGATAAGGCGACGGCCAATAAAATAATCAAGTCCTTGGAAGAAAATAGTATTATCAGTGAGGAATTGGGCATGTATTGGAAAGAAAACACCAATTCCTGGTATTGGTACCAAGCACCTATAGAAACACAATCACTACTGATAGAAGCTTTTTCTGAAATTAAAAATGATGTTAAAACCGTAGATAACCTTAAAATATGGTTATTAAAGAACAAACAGACCGATCAATGGAAAACTACAAAGGCTACCACAGATGCCGTATATGCGCTACTAATACAAGGTAGTGATTGGCTATCCTTAACTGATGCTGTAGACGTAATGGTTGGGGGAGAAAAAATTGAACCTTCCAAACTGGAAAATGTAAAAGTGGAGGCTGGAACAGGATATTTTAAAACCTCTTGGGATAAAAACGAAATAAGTCCCATAATGGCCGACGTACAACTTATTAAAAAGGGCGATGGAATTGCTTGGGGAGCTTTGTACTGGCAATATTTTGAAGATTTGGATAAAATTACAAATGCAGAAACACCTTTGAAATTAAAAATGAAAGTGTTCCTAAAAAAGAACACGGATACAGGTGAGGTAATATCCGAAATTAATGATGAAACACATTTAAATGTAGGCGATTTGGTTCGTATAAGAATTGAATTAAGGGTTGATAGGCCAATGGAATTTGTACATATGAAAGATATGAGAGCTGCTGGACTGGAACCCATCAATGTGCTATCCAGCTATAAATGGCAAGACGGCCTTGGCTACTACGAAAGCACCAAAGACGCCAGTACCAATTTCTTTTTCGACTATTTACCAAAAGGGGGTTTTGTATTTGAATATGACCTAAGGGTTAACAATGCAGGTGATTTCAGTAATGGCATTACCACAATACAAAGTATGTATGCACCTGAATTTAGTAGCCATAGCGAGGGGGTACGAATATCGGTAGAATAGTAAAAAAACAAAAGATTAATAAAAAGGTATTGCTTTTTTTCATAAATTCATAAATAACTAACGTAAAATCAACGAATTATGAACTCTACCTTCTTTATTGCCTTGCGCTTTGTTTTCGGGCTTTTCCTAATAGTCTTCGGGGCGAATAAATTCTTACATTTTATGCCTGCTGGACAAATGTCCGAAGCGGCCATGAATTATTTTTCGGCTTTAATGAGCACTAACACCCTGTATGTGGTAGCTATAGTGGAAATTCTTTCCGGACTTTCCTTATTAACAAACAAATTTGGCGCGTTAATGATGATCATTCTGATGACCGTTTCAGTAAATGCATTATTGTTCAATGCATTTTTGGAACCAGGCTCTATTGGCCTAACTTTAGTCTTGCTTGTTCTAAATATTGTGATGCTATATGCTTACAAGGACAGATATAAAGAAATACTTAGACCATAATTTTATTTTACATTGTTCAAAATAAGAAGCGGGACCAATAATTGGTCCCGCTTCTTATTTATAATGTTGGAAAGATTTCTTACTCCACTTCCGGAGTAGTCTTACCTTATTTTCTACTTTTCGGCGGATATTTTTCAAAAGTTCTGATTACTAAGGCCCTTAATTTCTCCTCCCTTTCATTAGGAGAACTATTTTCCCTTAACGTACTTACCGTAATGGCCTGCCAAAATAGTTCATCCTTTTGACTATCCACGAAATCAAATTGAATTTCCCGTTCTACATTTGTGGCTCCAACCGGAATTCCTATGGTCATGCCTCCACCTACATTTCTTCCAGAACCGCCTAGTCCTACCCCAACGGTATTATTTCTTGGAGCCTGAAAAAACCTGCTCAAAATACCTATTAAAAATTCTGGCTCTTCAGATAACAAAAATCCTTTCCCTCGCATAGTGGAATCTATGGCCCTTAAAAGTCGTTTCGTATCCAATTCACTTAAACCGGTATCCATGTCCGGATAATAATTATAGGTGGTATATTTAGAAAAATCAGTTTCCCTATCGTAGTCATAATTTACTCTAATAGCACTACAAGAAACCAAAAAGATCAACAACAAGAATGGGATTATACTTTTCATTATTCCAATTTTTATAAGTGCCAGGTTAAGAAATTATGATTGGAATTTCTTAAATAGACTCTAAAATAGTGAAAATTATTATTGCCGTTTTTCAAGAAGGTAAGTATTCGTTAAAACGCAGGGCCATATCAAAATAGAGTTTGGGGAACTTTGCCCGTCAAATAAATAAAACTATTTATTCAACATTGCCCACAATCTGTCCTTAAGTTCTACCAATCCTATCTGGGCTACGGAAGAAATAAACATATAGGGAATATCGTTAAAATCCTTGTCCAGCTCAAGCCTCATTTCTGCAATTAGCTCCTCGTCCAACATATCCGTTTTAGAAATGGCGATCAATCGATCCTTGTCCAACAACTCCGGATTATACCTACGAAGCTCGTCCAACAAAATTTCGTATTCCTTAGAAATGTCCTTACTATCGGCCGGAATCAGGAATAACAAAGTGGAATTACGTTCTATATGCCTTAAAAAATAATGCCCCAGTCCCTTTCCTTCGGCTGCACCTTCAATAATTCCGGGAATATCAGCAATAACAAAACTTTTAAAATCCCTGTATTCCACAATTCCCAAATTGGGCTTTAGAGTAGTAAACTCATAATCCGCTATTTTAGGTTGGGCAGACGTAAGTACAGATAGAAGAGTGGATTTCCCCGCATTTGGAAAACCTACCAAGCCAACATCGGCCAATACTTTTAACTCTAAAATTAGGTCTAATTCCTGTCCACTAACACCAGGTTGAGCGTATCTGGGTGTCTGATTGGTCGCCGTTCTAAAGTGCCAGTTACCACGACCTCCCATGCCTCCTTCCAAAAGAATTCTTTCCTCGTTATCTTCGGTAATCTCCATCAACACCTCCTGGGTTTCAGCATCTTTAATAACGGTTCCCAAAGGCACTTCCAAATATACATCCTGACCATCGGCGCCGCTACTACGGTTCTTACTGCCATGCTCACCATGTCCAGCCCTAAAAGTTCTTGTAAATTTGAAACCCAATAGGGTCCATAAATTTTTATTGCCGCGGACAATAATGTGTCCACCACGACCGCCGTCACCGCCGTCTGGTCCACCTTTTGTTATAAACTTTTCCCTATGTAAATGCACAGAACCTTTTCCTCCTTTACCGGATTCCAAGTGCACTTTTACATAATCTACAAAATTTCCTTCAGTCATTTTTTTAGCTTATTTATCCGAGGTCCATCATAACCCGACCAACCCATTTATATAGTTCAACAAATTAAACCCATAAATCGTTAGTGGTGCATATTATTCAAACGCTTCCAAGCTTCCATTAATAAAATTGATCATTCAAGGGTCTAAATATTCCCTCTGAAGCCAATCTTAAATCGCCTGTAACTCTTCAATTACTTTTGCCAAGCGGCTAGTAATATCCTCAATAGAACCTATTCCGTTTACACTATGAAATTTCCCCTGATCATCATAGTAATCCTTTAAAGGTGCTGTTTTTTCGTTGTATTCATCAAAACGGTTACGAATCATTTTTTCGTCCTGATCATCTGTCCTACCGCTAATTTTACCACGCTCCAATAATCTTTGAATCAATACTTCATCATTGGCTTCCAAAGCAATAGTAGCGTCAATCATCATTTCCTTGGTCACTAAAAAATCATCCAATGCCTTGGCCTGCGCCGTTGTCCTTGGAAATCCGTCAAAGATAAAGCCACTGGCATCTGGATTTTTTTCCACCTCATCCTGCAACATTTTAATGGTAACCTCGTCCGGCACCAATTCTCCCTTGTCTATATACGATTTTGCCAATGTTCCCAGTTCCGTACCATTCTTAATATTATAACGAAAGACATCTCCGGTAGAAATATGCTTTAAATTATATTTTTCCTTTAAAAATGAAGCCTGAGTGCCCTTTCCTGCACCAGGTTTTCCAAACAAAACTAGGTTTATCATGTGCTTTTGGTTTAGTTGATATACTTCTCTTAAATTTCTTCCCAATTCATTATAATCCAATCCATAGCCCACTATAAATCTATCTTCGATTTTGATACCGAAATAGTCTATATCATACTCCCCATTATACACTTCTGATTTGTAAAACAAGGTGGCAATTTTAAATTCCTTCACCTTGGTGTTGGAAAATAAGTCGATTAATTTTTTAACGGTCCTACCGGTATCAATGATATCTTCCAAGATAATAACACTGCGGCCTTCTATATTTTCAGGAACGTCCAATAGCGATTCCACTATTCCCGTAGAAGTAAGTCCTTGATAAGAGCTTAAGCGTACAAAGGAAACCTCACAAGGGTGTGGATATGCTTTTAAAAAGTCAGAAACAAACATAAAGGCGCCGTTGAGGACTCCCACAAAAATGGGGGTTTCCTTTTTATAATCCACAGCAACCTGATCCGCAATCTTTTTAATTGCGGCCATAATTTCACCTTCACTTATAAAAGGCTTAAAATATTTGTCGTGTAGCTTAATCAAGGCTAATGTTTTTATAATAAATTTAAGATGCCAAATATAGCACTTTGATTTCTCTTTTTTAAAGGTCTAGGCTTAGTTTCTAAGATTTAGATGTATTTTTGTTCCTAATATACAATCTACTTTAATACAAGTGAATCATTTCCCATGAACTATTTTTCTTCTGATTTTAAGCTAGGAATACTAGGAGGCGGTCAATTAGGTAAAATGCTTTTATACGAAACGAGAAAATTTGACATCTATACAAAGGTAATGGACCCGTCAGATGAAGCCCCTTCCAAAATAGCCTGCAATGAGTTTTTTAAGGGCGACCTAATGGATTTTGATGCGGTTTACCGCTTTGGCAAAAAAGTAGATCTGTTGACCATAGAAATCGAGAACGTAAATCTGGATGCCTTGGAAAAATTGGAGGATGAAGGTTTAAAGGTATATCCGCCGACCCGTGCATTGCGCATTATTCAAAATAAAGCAAAACAAAAACTGTTTTATATAGACAACAATATTCCCACAGCAGATTTTCAGCGTTTTGCATATAAAAGTGAAATTGAGGATAGTATTGCCAATGGAGGTCTCAAATTTCCATTTATCTGGAAAGCTACACAATTTGGTTATGACGGACAAGGTGTAAAAGTAGTTCGTAAATTGGAGGATTTAAATGGTCTACCCTCTGGAGAATGCATCACCGAGGAAATGATAAATTTTAAAAATGAACTTGCCGTTATAGTTGCCCGCAGCCCTAGTGGGGAAGTAAAGACGTATCCCGTAGTGGAAATGGAATTTCACCCCGAAGCCAATCAGGTTGAATATGTACTGTGCCCTGCCAGAATAGACGCCAAGGTAGCGGAAAAAGCCCAGGAGATAGCGCTGCAACTATCCAATAAAATAAAGCATGTTGGACTTTTGGCCGTAGAAATGTTCCAGACCAAAGAGGATAAAATCTTGGTAAACGAAGTAGCTCCAAGGCCCCACAATAGTGGCCATTACAGTATTGAAGCCAGCTATACCAACCAATTTGAACAGCATATACGCGCTATTTTGGACCTTCCCTTGGGAAACACGGCCAGTAAAGTTGCTGGAATTATGGTGAATTTGGTTGGTGCCGAAGGGCACACTGGAAATGTAGTCTATGAAAATATGCAGGAGATATTGAAACTCAACGGAGTTACACCTCATATTTATGGCAAAAAGCAGACACGACCCTTCCGAAAAATGGGTCATGTAACCATCGTAAACAACGATATTAGTGAAGCTAGGAGAATAGCCGAGCAAGTAAAGAATACCATAAAAGTAATTAGCGAATAAGAAATTTTCAATGATATGAGTAAAGTAGCGATAGTCATGGGAAGTACCAGCGACCTCCCTGTAATGCAAGAAGCCATTGATATATTAAAAGGTTTTGATATTGAGGTAGATGTTGATATTGTATCGGCACACCGCACCCCGGAAAAATTATTCGATTTCAGTAAGAATGCCCATAAAAATGGGTACTCAGTAATCATAGCCGGTGCAGGTGGCGCGGCCCATTTACCGGGAATGGTGGCATCCATGTCCCCTTTACCTGTAATAGGTGTACCTGTAAAAAGCAGTAATTCCATTGATGGTTGGGACTCTATCCTATCAATTCTTCAAATGCCTGGCGGAGTTCCTGTGGCTACAGTAGCGTTGAATGGCGCGAAAAATGCCGGAATTCTGGCCGCCCAGATTATAGGAAGCTCCGACAAATGTGTTCTTGACAAAATTATCTTTTATAAAGAAGGTCTTAAACAAAAAGTAATCGACGGAGCTGAGGAAATGAAAAAAAGAAAAAATTAGTCAGTAGTAAGTTAGATACAGAAAAATTAGAATTCCAAATATAAAAACGCCTTGCCCTTTTATGAATCCCTTATTAAGCCCATTCGATACAGCACCTTTCTCAAAGCTTAAAAATGAACATTTTAAACCGGCGTTTTTAAAAGCCATAGATATGGCTAGGGCAGAAATTTACGGTATTGCAAATGCAACCGACACCCCCACTTTTGAGAACACCATTGCCGCCTTGGATTATGCAGGACAGCAATTGGATAGGGTTTCCAGCGTTTTTTTTAATTTGAATTCTGCAGAGACCAATCCAGAAATTCAGAAAATAGCCCAAGAAGTATCTCCTCTATTATCCGAATTCAGCAATGACATTACCTTGAACGAGGATTTATTTAAGAGGGTAAAAGCAGTATATGACCAAAGGCACAATTTAAAATTAACTACTGAGGAACAAACCCTACTCGACAAAAAATATAAAAGTTTTAGTAGAAACGGTGCCAATTTACCAGATGACAAAAAGAAACGCCTACGTGAAATTGATGCCGAACTATCCAAACTAAAGCTTCAATTTGGGGAAAATGTTTTGGCGGAGACCAATAAATACGAAATGCACCTAACCTCTGAGGCCGATTTGGACGGTCTACCCGAAGGAGAAAAAGAAGCTGCTGCGCAATTGGCGAAATCAAAGGACAAAGAAGGGTGGTTGATTACCTTGGATTACCCAAGCTATATTCCATTTATGAAATATGCCAAGAACAGAAAATTGCGCAAAGAACTGTCCATTGCTTTTGGAAGCAAAGGTTTTCATGATGATGAATTGGACAATCAGAAAAATATAATCAAAATTACCAACCTACGACACGAACGAGCCAATTTATTGGGCTATAAAACACACGCCCATTATGTATTGGAGGAACGTATGGCGGAGACTCCTGAGAAGGTCCACCAATTTCTTAACGAATTGTTGGAAAAAGCTAAACCTGCGGCAGAAAGGGAATATGCCGAGTTGGAAGAATTTGCCAAAAAAATGGATAACATAGACCGCTTACAGAAATGGGACGGTGCCTACTATTCCGAAAAATTAAAGCAAAAACTGTTCGACCTGGACGACGAAAAGTTAAAACCCTATTTTAAACTGGAAAATGTCATCGCCGGGGTGTTTAAGGTAGCTGAAAAATTATTCGGCCTTCAATTTGAAGAAGTTTTTGATATAGACAAATACCACCCAGATGTAAAAACTTATCGCATTTACGATCAAGACAAAAATCTAGTATCCCTATTTTATGCCGATTTCCACCCAAGACCGGGAAAACGCGGAGGAGCTTGGATGACTTCTTACAAAGCCCAATACGTACAAAACGGAATTAATGTGCGTCCGCATATTTCCAATGTCTGCAATTTCACCAAACCTACCGCGAGCAAACCCTCCTTACTCACATTCAATGAAGTAACCACTTTATTTCATGAGTTTGGACACGGATTGCATGGCATGTTGGCTAATACGGTCTATCCAGGACTCTCAGGTACTTCGGTATATTGGGATTTTGTGGAATTGCCAAGTCAGATAATGGAAAACTGGTGCTTTGAAAAAGAAGCCCTGGAATTATTTGCTACCCATTACGAATCTGGCGAGGTAATACCGATGGATTTAGTACAAAAAATAAAAGACTCGGCAACCTTCCAAGAAGGAATGGCCACGCTTAGACAGATAAGTTTTGGTTTATTGGACATGTCTTGGCACGGAACCGATCCATCCGGGATTGCCAACGTTAAGGCTCAGGAACAACTTGCTTTTAAGGAAACTGATTTATATCCAGAAAGCCCAGAAACATGTATGAGTACTTCATTTTCCCATATATTTCAGGGAGGATATTCATCTGGCTACTACAGTTACAAATGGGCCGAAGTATTGGATGCCGATGCCTTTGCCTACTTTAAGGAAAAAGGAATTTTCAATAAGGAAGTAGCTACTAAATTCAAGGACAATGTACTATCTCAAGGCGGAACTGAAAAACCAATGGAATTGTACAAACGTTTTAGGGGAAGTGAACCCAAGATCGAGGCCTTGTTGAAACGGGCAGGCTTGTTGTCTGAGACTTCCAATTAAAAAAACAAACCTAGGGTTCTATTAATATAAAAAATTCCATATTGCCCCGGGTTAAGTTTACTTCTTTAAAAAGGAAACGCTATTTACAGACCGGTTTTATCCTTTATATCGGGATTTAACTGTTTTAAATGAGCAATAAATCCCCGTTTCTCTTTAGGAGAGATTATGATACTTTCATAGGTATTGTAAAATATCTCCAACCTATCCAAAGAAGTGGCAGGTGCACTTATGGGATTATTGGTAGCCTCAATTTTTGTAATGGTATTTATTTGTATGGAACGGTTGATCAGAAATCCACTTTTAACTCTCAACACGCTATCATCAACCTCATAATACGTAAACAAAAAAATATAGATGATAAAAAGAAAGGTCAATAATAAAATTATTGGACCAACTCCAACTGGATACTCCATCATTAAGTAAATAGGACTAACAAGCATAAGGACCATTACCGAAACAAGAATCCAACCAATTTTTGACTTATATCTTACCATAAATAATTGCGCAATAGCAACATCAACATCCGACATATAAAAAAGCACGGTAGTCAATGTAACTAGGAGTAAAGCTTAGAACCTTTCCTTACTTTTTATTCTTAACCGCATCATAGCCGCCTTCCAAATTCACCACATGGTTAAAACCCAAGGATTTTAGCTTTTCTTGAGCCTTGGCACTTCGTCCACCCATCTTACAGTACACATATATTGTCTTGTCCTTATCCACTGTGCTAAAGTTTTCCGCAAAATTTTGATCGTACCAATTTATATTTTTGGCATTCTCCAAATGCCCTTCCCCAAATTCTTCAGGAGTCCGTACATCCACCAAAATGGCATTATCCAGTAATTCCTGATTAAACTCGGTTATAGGCATTTTGCTCACATTTTCCTGTGAACAACCAGTTTGAAGTACTATTACCACCAAAAAAAGAAATATTGCTCTCATATCTTATTTACTTATTCAAAAATAAGAATTCTACTTGAGAAAAATCACTTATTTTTGAAACGACAAACAGGTATGACAAAACAAGAATTAAATCCGGACACATGGGTCGATAGTTATTCCGATTACCTATTTAACTATGCGGTTAGCCGAGTCAACGATGCAGAAATAGCCAAAGACTTGGTACAGGAGACTTTTTTTGCTGGTTTAAAATCTGCCAAAAATTTTAAAGGAGAGGCTGCTGAACGCACTTGGCTCATCTCTATTTTAAAAAGAAAAGTGATTGATCATTATCGCAAAATTAACTCCAAAAAAGCGAAATCTATGATCCGCATCACGCAGAACCAGAATAGTGAGGCCGATAGTAACTTTTTGGAGGAACAAGTAGCGGACCCAATGAGTATTTTGGAAAATAGCCAAATAGAAAATGAAGAGTTAGGCATGGCCATTCAGGACTGTATTAGCAAACTTCCAAAAAAACACGCATTGGCCTTTACACTTAAAACCATAAACGGACTCAGTACGGAAGAGGTATGTAAGGAGCTAGAAATTAATCCGTCTAACCTTTGGGTTATAATCCATAGAGCAAGAACTGTTCTTATGGACTGCCTAAATAACAATTGGTTTAAAATATGAAGACCTGTAAGGATGTTGAAATAATTTGCACGAAAGTGCAGTATAGGGAAGCCACTTTTGTGGAGAAAATCAAGATCAGACTTCACGTGTTGTTTTGCAAAACCTGTAAAACTTTTTCTAAAAAGAACACAAAACTTACCGCCCTCTGTTCTGAGGCCAATCTTAGGACACTTCCAATTGAAGAAAAAGAAAAGATGAAGAAGAAGTTAAAATCAAAGGCCTAAAAAAGTATCCAATACCAAGATACAAACCCACCAAAAAATTGGTATGGCCTCTACCCAAAAAGAGGAAAAATATTTAGACTGCTTTCTTTTGGTTATGAACATAAATATTCCCAACGTTAAAAATATAATCCCTTTACTTATGACCTCCACGTACGTTAATTGATCTTTGAGAAAGGTTAAAAAGAAGAAAACCAGAACACCAAAAAATCCATAAATTTTTGTGTTTACATAACCATATCTTTGAGGCAAGGTTTTAAGTGCGGGATCATCATATTCCAAATCCCTTATTTCAAAGGGCACCATCAGGATCAAGACCATTAAAAAACGTTGCACCCCCTCCACACCAACATCCCAACCCATGGTCTTATTTGCAGCAATGACCGGCAGTACAACCGTTGCACCTGCCCAAACCAAAGCCACAACAAAAATTTTAAGTCCCCCTAAATTCCTGAGGTTTTTTGTGTTCGGCAATAAAGGAATGGCATACAGACTAGTTAAAATGGACAATATGGCAATTCCAACCCAAGTATCAAAAGACACAAAACAAGCATGATATATGGCAAAGATCCCTGCAATAAAACTGAATACCTGAATATTCTTATGGTACCTGTTTGCTACCAGCAAATACTTTTTGGCCTCCACCCCGTATTTCACAAAATTGTAACATGCTATTGTTCCAAAGAAAGCCAAATAGGAGATATGGTTGTCCCTGGACAATCCAAAAAAAACGCAAGTGATCTCAATAAATGCAAAAACCGATATTGCTACATGTATACTGGCATCCAAATAAAAATGAAATATGTATTTAAGCCAGTTCATAAATTAAAAATAACCAAAGTGTTTATAACCTCTTGTTTTAGTTAAAAACTTTAAACTAGTTGAAGGTCAAAGCTGCAAAATAAACATAAATAATGAGTATTTTTGCTCACATTTATTTCAGATTAAATTAGCTTGAATTATGAGGACAGACGTATTTGCCTTACGCCATATCGGCATTAGAGAAGAAGACCTTCCACAAATGCTGAAAACTATCAATGTAAACTCCATGGACCAGTTGATTTCGGAAACCATTCCAGACGATATACGTCTTGTAAAGCCTTTGGTATTGGATGCCCCCATGAACGAGCACGAATATTTGTCCCATATTCAAAACTTGTCCGAGAAGAATAAAGTTTTTAAATCCTATATCGGCTTAGGATATCATGAAAGTATTACTCCTTCAGTGATAAAAAGAAATATTTTGGAAAATGCTGGATGGTATACGGCCTACACGCCTTACCAGGCCGAGATTGCCCAAGGTAGATTGGAAGCCTTATTGAACTTTCAGACCGTAATTGCGGAGCTAACTGGAATGGAATTGGCCAATGCATCCCTATTGGATGAGAGTACTGCAGCTGCTGAGGCAATGGCCATGCTCTTCGATGTCCGTAGTAGAGATCAAAAGAAAAATAACGTTTTAAAATTTTTCGTTTCAGAAGAAATTTTACCTCAAACATTATCCTTATTACAAACTAGGTCAACACCACTGGGAATAGATTTGATAGTTGGCAATCACCAGAACTTTGAATATAGCGATGATTATTTTGGGGCGCTACTTCAATACCCTGGAAAATATGGTCAAGTACATGATTATGCCGCATTCGTAGCCAAAGCGGCCGAAAAAAATATTAAAGTTGCGGTAGCTGCAGATATATTGAGTTTGGCGATATTGACACCTCCTGGTGAATTTGGTGCCGACGTGGTAGTCGGAACCACCCAACGTTTCGGAATCCCATTAGGTTACGGAGGACCTCATGCTGCTTTTTTTGCAACAAGGGAAGAGTTCAAAAGAAGTATCCCAGGAAGAATTATCGGAGTCACCAAGGACACTGACGGCAAGACTGCCTTAAGGATGGCGTTGCAGACAAGAGAGCAGCACATAAAACGGGACAAGGCCACATCCAATATATGTACCGCCCAGGTGCTTTTGGCCGTAATGGCAGGGATGTATGCAGTGTACCACGGCCCTAAAGGACTAAAGTACATAGCAACTAAAGTTCATTCCTCCGCTGCGACCTTGGTCGATAGTCTTGAAAAGTTGGGACTATACCAGACCAATACTTCTTATTTTGACACAGTGAGCATAAAAGCGGATTCTTCCAAAGTAAGGCCCGTTGCCGAAAAGTACGAGGTTAATCTCCTTTATGTTGACGCGGACACTATAGCTATTGCCTTAAACGAAGCTACATCCCTAAAAGATCTTCAACAACTTGTAAATATTTTTGCTGAGGCCACTGGAAAAGACTCCATTACTATAAAAGGTCTATTACCACATTCGGCCATTGAAAGCAAACTAACCCGTACAACTAAGTTTTTAGAGAATAGCGTGTTCAACTCCTATCATTCGGAAACCGAATTAATGCGCTACATAAAAAAATTGGAAAGAAAAGATTTGGCATTGAATCATTCTATGATTTCCCTGGGATCCTGTACCATGAAATTGAACGCGGCTTCGGAAATGCTACCCTTGAGCCTTGCCCGTTGGGGAAATATTCATCCTTTTGTACCTATTGAACAAGCCGAAGGCTATCAAATTATTCTGAAGGAATTGGAAAATGACCTTAATACCATCACCGGATTTGCCGGAACTTCCTTACAACCAAATTCCGGTGCACAAGGAGAATTCGCCGGACTTATGGTGATTAGGGCCTATCATGAATCCCGAGGGGAGGGCCATAGAAATATATGCCTTATTCCTGCCTCCGCCCATGGCACCAATCCCGCCTCGGCCGTTATGGCCGGAATGAAGGTGGTAGTAACCAAAACGGATGAAAATGGCAACATTGACGTAAACGATTTAGGGGAAAAAGCTGCTTTACACAAGGACAATCTATCTGCTTTAATGGTAACATATCCTTCCACCCACGGAGTTTTTGAATCTTCCATCAAGGAAATCACAAAATTGATCCATGATAACGGTGGGCAAGTCTATATGGATGGAGCAAACATGAATGCACAGGTAGGGTTGACCAACCCGGCCACTATTGGTGCCGATGTATGCCACTTAAACCTGCATAAAACATTCGCCATTCCACACGGCGGCGGTGGACCTGGAGTTGGACCTATTTGTGTAGCCAAACAATTGGTGCCATTTTTACCTGGAAACCCTGTAATTAAAACAGGTGGAGACAAAGCAATTTCAGCTATATCCGCAGCACCGTGGGGAAGTTCACTCGTGTGTCTTATATCCTACGGATACATAAAAATGTTGGGTGAATACGGATTAACACAGTCTACAAAGACAGCAATCCTCAATGCCAACTACATTAAAAACAAACTTAGTGGTAAATTCGATGTTCTCTATACCGGGGAAAGAGGAAGGGCGGCTCATGAGATGATTATCGACTGTAGACCTTTTAAAGAAAACGGCATAGAAGTTACCGATATTGCAAAAAGATTAATGGACTATGGTTTTCATGCACCTACAGTCTCTTTCCCAGTTGCAGGAACACTAATGATTGAACCTACGGAGAGCGAAAGCTTGGCAGAATTAGATCGTTTCTGTAGTGCAATGTTATCTATTCGCGAGGAAATAGATGCTGCATCAATTGAGGATAGCAACAATGCCCTTAAAAATTCCCCCCATACGCTGGAAATGATAACCAGCGATCAATGGGATTTCCCTTACAGCAGACAACAGGCGGCCTTCCCATTGCCATATATTATGGAAAACAAGTTTTGGCCTAGCGTAAGGAGAGTGGACGACACATATGGAGACCGTAATTTAATATGTACCTGTGCGCCTATCGAAGCCTACGCAGAAGCATAGAAATCCTAACAAAAACAAGCCTTTTAAAGCCTTTCAATTAAATTTGAAAGGCTTTTTATATAGTAAATACAAAAGAGGAATAATCTTGAACATCATATCAAATATTATGCATACATATCAAGGCAAACCAATTGTTTTATATTTATGCAATTAAATTCACATATTATTATGAACATTGGAATTACTGGCACTGGTTCTTACCTACCATCCATTGTAACAAAGAATTCAGATTTTGAAAATCATGATTTTTTAAATGAAGATGGCAGTCCCTTTACGCATCAAAATGAAGTAATAATTCAAAAATTCAAGGGTATTACAGGAATTAGCGAAAGGCGCTATGCTGAGAATAATTTAAACACTTCCCAATTGGCATTTTTTGCGGCTGAAAAGGCTATTGCCGATGCCAAAATTGACAAAGAAGAACTGGACTATATAATTTTTGCCCATAATTTTGGTGATGTATCAGAAGGCAAAACACAGGGAGATACCCTACCCAGTTTAGCTACTAGGGTTAAACATCAATTGCAAATCCAAAATCCCAAGTGCGTTGCATATGACCTCCTATTTGGCTGTCCGGGCTGGATCGAAGGGTTGATCCAAGCAAATGCATTTATTAAAAGTGGCATAGCAAAAAAATGCCTTGTCATTGGGGCAGAAACCTTATCAAGGGTTGTGGATAAACATGATCGGGACTCCATGATCTATTCCGATGGTGCTGGTGCAACTATTTTGGAAGCCAAAGATGATGCAGGACAAATATTGTCACACAACAGCGCAACCTATGCCAATGAAGAAGCTTTCTTTCTATTCTTTGGTGAATCATATTCCAAAGCGACCAAGGAAGATAAGCGTTACATAAAAATGTATGGTCGAAAAATATATGAATTCGCTGTGACCCATGTGCCCCAAGCCATGAAGGACAGTTTGGATAAAAGTGGCGTTCCCATCACCGATCTAAAAAAAATATTCATCCATCAAGCCAATGAAAAAATGGATGAAGCCATCGTAAAACGTTTTTACAAACTTTACGATATGGAAATGCCCGATGGTATTATGCCAATGAGTATTGAAAAATTAGGAAATAGTTCTGTAGCTACCATACCCACCCTCTTCGATATGGTAAAAAATGGAAAAATGGAAAATCAATCGATAAAAAAGGGAGATGTTGTTATATTTGCCAGTGTTGGTGCAGGCATGAACATAAACGCCATAGTCTATAGGGTTTAATCTATATATCACTAAACGCTTTTTCAAATATCTTTGTTTCTGGTTTTAGAGATATTAATTCTCAAACCATAAAACGAGCATTTAAAACAACAAACCAGATTACAACTGATGTACGAAAGAACATTCCCGAACAAACGTTTTAAACATACCCTTGCTTTCCTTCAAAAACATATATCTACGGACGAAACCATTTTAGATCTTGGAGTCGAAAATCCCTTTTCTAAGATTATGAAAGAAAATGGATACACCGTTGAAAATACAAAAGGTGAAGATTTGGACCTTGATTTTACTACTGCCCAAACCACGAATACAAAAGTTACCACTGCCTTCGAAATCTTTGAACATTTATTGGCCCCATTAAACATTCTTAGGGAAATAAAATCAGAGAAATTGGTAGCCAGCATCCCTTTAAAATTATGGTTTTCACCAGCATATAGAAGTAAGACAGACCCTTGGGACAGGCACTACCATGAATTTGAAGACTGGCAATTCGACTGGTTACTTGAAAAAGCAGGATGGGAAATAAAGGATCGGGCAAAATGGACCAATCCTGTAAAAAAAATAGGCCTTAGGCCTCTTTTAAGGAGTTTTATCCCAAGATATTACATTGTTTATGCCGAAAGAAAAATCAGTCCCCAAACAGATTCCAATGAAGGAAATGGGCCTGATAAGATATAGGTAATACTCGAGAAGTTGGAATATCAAATAAAAAGTTTGAATACTTAACCAAACTGACTTCCAAAAGCTCGGTCAACTAGAAATCAAATATAATTTTACAGGTGAATTACTACATCATTATCCCTGCACATAACGAAGACCAATTCCTACATGACACACTGCATTCTGTGGTAAAACAAACCGTGTCTCCGAAAAAAGTTGTAGTAGTCAACGATAATTCAACAGACAATACCGAGCACATAATAGATCGCTTTACTTCAGAATATAGTTTTGTAACGAAGGTCAACACCAAATCCTCCACTGCCCATATGCCTGGCAGTAAGGTTATCAATGCTTTTAACAAGGGGCTGGAACTACTGGATGAGGACTACGATTTTTTGGTGAAATTGGATGCCGACATCATTCTTCCAGACAGCTATTTTGAAAGAATAGCCCAGATATTTTCTAGCGACCCAAAAATTGGTATCGCAGGTGGATTTATCTTTGAGCAGGATAAAAATGGAGAATGGAAATTAAATCACCCCATGGATAAAAGTCATGTCCGCGGTGCATTTAAAGCCTATAGAAAAAGTTGCTTTAATACTATTGGAGGACTTAAAACCGCCATGGGATGGGACACTGTAGATGAGTTATTGGCCCAATATAACGGTTACAATATTTATACCGATACTTCACTGCACGCCAAACATTTGCGACCTCTTGGCAATGCATATAACAAAAAAGCCAAATTGCTACAAGGAAAGGCAATGTACACTATGCGATATGGTTTCCGCATTACCCTGATCGCTTCCCTAAAAATGGCTATAAAACAAAAAAAACCAAAGGCATTTTGGGATAATCTTCAAGGCTACTTTTTAGCTAGGAATGAAAAAGCGGATTTTTTGGTTAGCCCATTGGAGGGCAAGTTTATTCGTGAGCTTCGATGGAAAAAAATAAAAGCCAAACTTTTCAACTAATCGAAAAGTTTGGCTTTTTACTTTTATAAAAAAGTATACTATTACTTGATTACTTCCTTAATGGGCTCTCCCGTAGTTCCTGAAGGAGCATTCATTCCCAACAATGCTGCAATCGTTGGAGCGATATCAGGAATTTCGGTTCTACTTACAGTAGTTCCCTTTTTAATCCCTTTCCCGTAAAACAATAAGGGCGCATGAGTATCATAATTCCAAGGTGAACCATGTGTTGAGCCGGTATTTCCGTATCTCCCACTACCTGGGTCGAAGACCATCAATACTTCCCCGGAACGTTTTTGATTGTATCCATTTTGAACAATGTAGGGAATTCCACGGCTGTATTGATTTTGCCACATCTGATTAGCGGTAAACACCTTATATATGCCATCATACTGTATTATTTCCCGCGCTATAGATTCCTCAACCTCATTCATCTCCATATCCAAACCTTTAATAACCTTATAATCTAGAAACAATTGATTATTGGATGTATTCTTGAGAATATCCGTTGTTCCAAAGGTATACTTCAAATATTCTGAGAGTCTCTTATTAAAATCATCGGACACCAAGGCTGCCCCGGGAAGTTTTTGATCCCTTAGATAAGCCGGAACGTTAATGGCTGCATGATCTGCAGTTAGAAAAACGGTATACTCCCCTGCTCCCACTTTTTTATCCAGGGTGTCTAAAAGACGTTTTAAATCTTGATCCAAACGCAAATAAGTATCCTCAACCTCTTTTGAATTTACCCCCCATTTATGCCCCACATAATCCGTACTGGAAAAACTAATAGCCAAGAAGTCGGTATCACTATCTGCACCAAGCGATTCCTTATCTACCGCTTCCAAGGCAAAATCAGTTGTTAAACTATTACCGTAAGGAGTGCTTTTCAGAAGGCTATATTTACCATTATTATCCCATAATCCCACCAAATCATATGGAAACGTTGGAGTGGAATGGCCTGTAAAAAGACCCTCGTAATTATTATTATCAGCACCACTTTCCTTATAGGTATTGATATCTTTCAAAGTAGTCCAAGGCTTTTTATATTGATTTACACTTTTTTGCGAATTAAATTCACTCACCCATTTCGGCAACTCGTTCATATAATAGGAACTTGTAATCCAGTTACCGGCATCCCCACCATCAAACCAATAGGCAGCATTCGCAGAATGGCCACCAGGTAAAACCGCACCCCTATCTTTTATCGCAACTGCTATCACCTTTCCCCTCATTTGGGTATGTAACCTTACCTGATCTGTTATGGTCGTTGTTTGCATTCTATGTGGTGACATTTTACCGGCATTGGAAGTAGTTCCAACAGATTTATAATTATCGTCAGCAGCACAATAAACACTTTCATCCGAGTATTTATCGTACCAATCATTGGCGATTATACCATGTACAGAAGGGGTAGTACCCGTATAAACCGAAGCATGTCCGGCACCGGTCACTGTTGGCGCATAATTAAAATGATTGTTTTTACAATTAAATCCATCATTTACCAAACGCTTGAATCCTCCATCGCCATATTGATCCCAAAAACGAGTCAAATAATCGTAACGCATCTGATCTACTACAATTCCGACCACTAATTTTGGTGAAGAAGCAATACTTGGATTGGAAATATCCCCAGTGTTTTTTAAGGCCTCAACCTTATTTTTTTTGGATTTTCTCTGGGCATTAACTGTCTCAGAATTAAATCCCATTAAAACCACTAAAAACAATAGAAGCAGACTCTTATTTTGCATTTTTTTTAATTTTTTAAGAAACAAAAATATAGAAATAAAACCTTTAAATTTTAATTGGAAGTTAAATGATTCTTAATATTGTTATTTTTACACTCCTAAGTAATATCACATATTGAATGAATTACCTTGCATCTATCGGCAGCTATTTTATAATGATCATTGAGGTTTTTAAAAAACCTACCAAATGGTCCGTAATGAGAACTCTAATTTTAAAAGAAATTGATGAATTGGTCTATGGCTCCATGGGCATAATTATTTTCATTTCTTTCTTTATCGGGGGAGTGGTCGCCATACAAACGGCATTGAACATTACCAACCCGCTGATACCCCGAAATCTGATTGGATTTGCCACTAGACAATCTGTAATACTTGAATTTGCACCTACGTTCACCTCTATTATTATGGCCGGAAAAGTAGGGTCTTATATAACATCCAGTATAGGTACCATGAGAGTTACGGAACAAATTGACGCTTTAGAGATCATGGGAGTTAATTCTTTGAACTATCTGGTTTTTCCAAAAATAATAGCCATGTTGTTTTATCCATTTGTAATTGCAATAGCCATGTATGTCGGGATATTTGGAGGATGGACCGCAGGTGTATTTGGAGGCTTTAGTTCAAGTGCCGACTTCGTGGAAGGGCTACAGTTAGACTTTATTCCCTTTCATGTAACCTATTCCTTTGTAAAATCGATAGTGTTTGCCTTACTTATTGCTACAATACCGTCATTTCACGGATATTATATGAAAGGCGGGGCCTTGGAAGTTGGTAAGGCCAGCACTACCTCCTTTGTTTGGACGAGTGTTGTAATTATTATTGTAAATTACATTTTAACGCAATTACTTTTGGGCTAATGATAGAAGTAGACAATATACATAAATCGTTTGGGGATGCACATATTTTAAAGGGTATCAGTTCCGTCTTTGAAAAAGGCAAGACCAATTTGATCATAGGGCAAAGTGGATCGGGAAAAACAGTTTTTCTGAAATGCCTTTTAGGTCTTTTCACGCCTGACGAAGGCACTATTAGTTACGATGGAAAAATTTATGCCAAACTATCCCCTAGTGAACAAAGAAATTTAAGACAGGAAATGGGGATGGTTTTTCAGGGGAGTGCCCTGTTCGATTCCATGACGGTGGAAGGCAATGTTATGTTCCCTCTAGGCATGTTTACCAAACAATCCAAATCTGAAATGCAGGATCGGGTAGATTTTGTTCTCAAGAGGGTGAACCTAGTTGATGCCCACCATAAATTTCCATCAGAAATATCTGGGGGAATGCAAAAGAGGGTTGCCATTGCAAGGGCTATCGTAATGAATCCAAAATATTTATTCTGCGATGAACCCAATTCGGGACTAGATCCCAAAACTGCTATTCTAATCGACAATCTTATTCATGAAATTACTCAAGAATACGATATTACAACAGTGATCAACACCCATGACATGAATTCTGTTATGGAAATTGGCGAGAAAATAATATTCCTTAAAAATGGCCTTAAGGAATGGGAAGGTAGCAACAAAGAGATTTTTAAGACCGAAAACGAGGCTGTAACCGACTTCGTTTATTCATCGGAATTATTCAAAAAGGTTCGTCAGATGTATATTGAAGAGCGAAATTAAATTTGATCCTCCCTTACTTGAATCTTTGAATTCTTTAACCTTAACCGCAACCAATCCGTTAATTTTTGGGCATCAGTTTTTATTTGCTTAGCCGGTATTCCTTTTTTCCATTGCACATTAAAAACAGGAATGGTATCCACCTTATTAAAATCTGTGGTAATGGTATAAGAAAATCCCATACTGATTAAATTTTCGTAATTGGTCTTGGCCTCCGCACTTATTTCCTGAAAAGGAATCTGCTGTTCAACAATCTTGCTCATTTTGCCAACCTCCTCCTTTAAGACCTGAATTTGTTGTTCCTTACTAAGAAGTTCGGCTTTTTTGGATTCGTATAATTCGTTGACGTACTTCATTTGATCCAATTCCAAATTTTTGGATCCCTGTACAATCTTCAATTCCACATTTTTAAGTTTATTGAAAGTGTTTTTTTGGGCATTCCAAGTGGCGATGACATTATCCGGGATCGTTTCGTTCCCCATAAACACCAATTCTATATAGCCGTCATTTCCGTGATTGTATTGGATGTCCGTTAAATTTTCCAAATACCTGCCCTCCCCTGGTAATTTATAGGGTGCAATATTGTTGGCTACAAATTGATTGGCTTCCTTTTTAAACAAAGACTCTTGAAACACATCATAAAATGTAAATCCAGCAGGAATCATTACCAAAATTGCAACAATGGAGGCCATTCTTGCTATGAACCTTCTTCGCTGTGAATTGGCATAGCGCACCATTGGAAAACGCAATAATTTTATCACCAAAAAAGTAGCCAACCCAATAAAAATGGTATTTATGGTAAAGAGATACATGGCACCTGTAGCATAACCGAAATTACCGATGGCCAATCCAAAACCAACTGTACATAAAGGCGGCATCAAAGCTGTTGCAATGGCCACACCATAAATAACACTGGCGATGGTACCTTTTTTTGCTCGGGCAATAACCAATGCCAGCCCTCCAAAAAATGCAATGAGAACATCCCTGATATCCGGTTCCGTTCGGGCTAGAAGCTCAGATGACTCATCCCTCAACGGGAATAAATAAAAGAATAAAAAAGCGGTAATAACACTTAACCCTACCATTACCGCAAAATTCTTTAGAGACCGTCTTAGGGTATCTATGTCATTGATTGCCAAGGATAGCCCCATACCTAATATAGGACCCATTAAGGGCGAAATTAACATAGCTCCTATGACCACTGCTGTGGAATTGGCATTAAGACCTACGGAGGCTATAAAAATGGAACAAATTAAAATCCACGATGTATGCCCTTTAAAAGGAATATCAGCAATAATAGATTCTTTAGTAGCCTCTTGATCGGTGTTTTGGCGAATATCAAGCAAATCACTGAGGAATTTTTTCGTGCTTCCCAATAGCCCTTTAAAATCCTTCTTAATATCCTCACGGCTACCTTCGGCCACCTGATTCTTATCCTTATTTAAATTCTCCTCCATAACTATGCTAAATGAGCACCAAATTTATCCTTCACCTTGGTTAACATTTTTTTTATGTCCTGTTCCTTAGATTTGGGATATATTAGTAAAACCTCCTCTTTATCCACCACAATATAGTCTTTTAGGCCATCAATGACCACTATTTTTCCCTTTGGGGATCGGATCATATTCCCTTGGGCATCCTCGGCCAAAACTTGGCAGTTCACCAAAGCATTGTTATTATCGTCCTTGTCCAATTTATCGTACAGGGAACCCCAGGTGCCCAGATCGTTCCAATCGAAAGTTGCCGGTAGGACAAAAATATTTTTGGAGGGTTCCAAAATGGCATAGTCGATGGAAACATTATCCGCCTTGGGGTAATTTTCCTTAATAAAGGCCATTTCCTCGTTTGTGTTATAATATTCCATTCCACTCTGAAATAAAGCATATTGTTCAGGTTGAAATTTTTTAAAAGCATTCACTATGGTCTTCACACTCCACATAAAAATACCGGCATTCCACAAAAAATTTCCTTGTTTTATAAAATCCTTGGCGGTTTCGTAATCCGGCTTTTCCCTAAATTGACGAACATTCTTTAAAGGAGAGTCATTTGCCTTGTCAAATTCTATATACCCAAAACCAGTATTGGGAAAAGTTGGCTTTATGCCCAGGGTACAAAGAACATTCTCCTCTCCACACTTATCAAAACAGGCAATAACATCCTTGGCAAATGCTTCCTCATCCTCTATCCAATGATCACTGGGAGCCACAATCATTACACCCTCAGGATTCATTTTCTGAATTTTTAAGGCAGCGTATAGAATGCAGGGGGCAGTATTGCGCATAGCCGGCTCCAGCACCACTTGTTCTTGCCGTATATCCGGCAATTGCTCCATAACCAATTCGTTATATCTTTCATTGGTCAATATCAAAATGTTTTCTACCGGAACAAACTTGGCTAGCCTTTTAAAAGTCTTTTGGATCAAGGTATCTCCTGTCCCCAACATATCATGGAACTGCTTGGGATAGGCAGTTGTGCTTATTGGCCAAAATCTGGAACCCACTCCACCTGCCATTAAAACAGCGTAATAATTCTTATTCATAATCTTCTACTCTAATCCTTTATTAATTCTACCTCGGCATTGGGCTGAAAAAGATACACCCTACCGGTAGCTACTTCAATACATTCGTACCGCTTTACCCTCTTATTTTTCTTTTGAAATAGTTTCCCATTATATATTCTGAAAACGCTCCCGTGAGGCAATTCAAAAATATAGGATTTTTCCTTATCCTGGATATCGAATTGTTTTAAGGCCAAAGATAACCCGGCGTCCGTATCACTGCTCGCTTTTGGGTTTCTAAAATGCTTGGCCAACATTGGCAAAAGATTATTGGGGAAGACCTCCGGCCTCAAAAAAGGCAGCATTAAATACTGAAACGTCCTTTTCCACTCCAGTCCATGTGGTTTAATTTTTCTGCCATATTTCTCAAAAGCAACCAAATGTGCTATTTCATGGACCAATGTGATTAAAAATCGATACCTATTTAGGGTGGCGTTTACGGTAATCTGATGAGACCCGTTGGGCATCCTTCTATAATCCCCATGCCTAGTAACCCTCTGATTTACAATCTTTAGGTGTACGCCGTTTTCCTTTATAAGTTCCATACTTAAAGCTACGGCCCTTTCAGGAAGATACTTTTCCAAAGTGTCCTGCATAGCAACAAAATTAGAAATTTAAAGATCTTAATTGAATTAACACAAGTATTTTATCCACAATTAAGTTAACCTTTGATGAAAAATAGGTTTATTGGCAATATTTACATTTTTATTAACTACCAAAGACAACTTCTTTCAACTAAATTTGCATTCCCAACAATCATTGCAAAAAATAATTATTATTCTATATATGAACGATTTAAGAACCACCAATAAGCTACTCCTTATTATTGTAGTGCCCTTAGTGTTTTATTTGCTAAAACTTCTTTCGTTTATCTTTATTCCCCTCATTTTTTCTATGTTCATTGCATTATTGTTCCTACCCATAATGCGATGGCTCAATAAAAAAAATGTATCCAAGCCTATCAGCATTTTTATTGTTTTACTGATATTCATTGGAGCGTTAAAAATTGGCGGAGAACTAATTCAACTTACCAGCAAGGAAGTACTATCTACCGACAACGCCTTCTTTGAAAAAGCGGAGACCAAATTGGAAGCCTTACTAATCGGCATGGAAGATTATCTTGGAATACCCTATTCCAATGAGGAAAACATCATTAACAATTTTATTCCCAAAGAAAGTATGATGAAAAACTTTGGGACGACCCTGGATTTTATTGGCAATACACTCACCATGATCTTAATGACGGTGTTTTTTGTGGTGCTTTGGCTAGCTGAATCCATAAACGTGCAGAAATTAATGAACAACACCATTCTTAAACAAAAGCATACCTCGGTAAAAACGTTTGTTAAGGTTGAGAAGGATCTTATAACCTTTATTAAGGTAAAATTCTTGGTAAGCCTTTTTACGGGAATAGGAATTGGACTGGCCTGCGTATTTTTTGACGTGAGCTTTCCTATTTTCTGGGGATTATTCGCTTTTGCCATAAATTTTGTTCAAATGGTCGGTTCCATTATTTCGGTAGTACTTCTAGCAATATTTGCTTTTGTAGAGCTGGAACCATCAAGCACACTCTTATTCTTTGTGATTTCCATTACCGGGGTGCAGGTTTTGTTCGGCTCAATATTGGAGCCTGTATTTATGGGCAAATCATTTTCCATAAATATTATTACCGTGTTGGTAATGTTAATGCTTTGGGGATATATTTGGGGAGTACCTGGATTGATTATGGCAATCCCCATTACTGTATTCATCAAGATAATTTTGGAGCAGTTCCCACAAACAAAAATAATTGCCAGTCTAATTTCTGGGAACAAACCGTTGAAAACTCAGCTGAAAAAATAAAAGGCAGTATACTACAATTTCAATAAGGAAATTAAATCGTCCATTTTTTCAAAAGTTCTGGTCACTTCCTTTTCAAAATTAGGGTCTTCATTGTGGAGTGCATACCCATAAACATCAAACCCACCAGAGGTGGCTGCCTGTGCTCCCTTGTAGGAATCTTCTATTACAAGGCATTCATTTGGCAAAAAACCCATTGTTATTGAAGCATGTAAATAGATGGCCGGGTCGGGCTTCCATTTTCCAATATCATAACAACTGAAGATATTACCATTAAAAAAAGACAATAGACCGGCAGTGCCCAAATTCCTTTTAATTTTTTCCTGAGGTCCACTTGAAGCGACACAAAAAGGAACAGTCAATTTTTCCAGGACCTTCTCAATACCATCGACCGATTTAAGATGGGTTGAAAAGATTTCGTAGGACCTCTGACGGTATTCACTTTCAAAATCCAATGGCAATGATTTTTGGATAATAGCCTCTACCTGTCTTATACTATCATTTAAAAATCCTCCCTTGAAATGCTTCATAGCATAAGATATATCTATCCCAGCTCCATGTTCGTTGGCCATATCCACAAACACCTGATTACCGAGCGCCTCGCTATCTACCAGCACCCCATCACAATCAAATATAATACACTTGTATTCTTTCATGTTTAATGTTGATTAAGGTGTGGAATTGGACACCTGCAACAATTTGCCATTGTAAAGTTTATTTCCCGTAAGTGCAAAATCCTTGATATAGTTTGCCATTTCCAAAGCGGTGGTTGGCGCCTGATATCCTGGAAAAGCTTCCTCCAACATTTCTGTTTGTACCGCCCCTAAGGCCAACACATTAAAGGACGGTCCTGATTCCTTAAACTCTTCAGCCCATAATTCTGTCATGGTAATTACGGCTCCTTTACTGGAACTGTAGGCCGATAATCCAGGGAATTTAACACTGCCCTGTACCCCGCCCATAGAGCTTATGGCAATAACATGCCCGGTTTTGGGCATTAAGGGGATTATTCTTTTAGTAATACTTGCCACTCCAAAAACATTGACCTTATACACCTCCTCAAATTCTTCCATGGAGGTTTCCAAAAAAGGCTTGTTCAATAATTTACCTGCATTGTTTATGAGGACATCTACCTGATTCCAGTTATTTTTCAGGAAATCATCCAACTGGTCATAATCAGCCATATTGGCCAAATCAAACGAAAAGCTAGAGATATTCGCATGTCCCAATGCCGCTATAGGCGCATTATTTCTTGAAAGGGCCAATACCTTATGTCCGTCATTGGCAAATAACTGTGCCAATTGAAAACCAATCCCCCTACTACTTCCCGTAATTACAATATTTGCCATTATTTGTATTCTATCTCCCTGTTCGGGGCATTAATAATATCTTTTAAAACTGGAATAGTTTTATTTACCAACAAGGCCGTATGATCAAAATCCATTATGGAAACCTCATCTCCTACCTTATGGTAGTGGTCGAAATTGGTAAAATCGAAGGTACAAAAGGTTTGGGAAGGAACCCCGAACTCCGTATGGAACGGATAATTATCCGATCGTTGAAATAAATTGAATTCTTTTGCCGTCGGTAGAAATCCAACCAATTTCTCTTTGGCATAGCCGTTGCATATATCTGCCAAATTAGATTCCTCATACCCTGTTACATACATAAAATAATCTTTCCCAACCAAAGGAACTCCTACCATTTCGAAATTAAGCATGGCATACAGGTTTAAATTTTTTTCCTTGAGCTTTTTAGCCAAGTGCTTAGATCCCAAAAGCCCCTTTTCCTCGGCACTGAACAGGGCGAAAATTATACTGCGCTTGTTCTTTCCAAACCTACCAAAATAGCGGGCAAACTCCAAGACCGCAGTCGTACCCGAAGCATTATCATTGGCACCATTGGCAATATGATCACCGGAAACAGGGTCAGCGGTACCGATATGGTCATAGTGTGCACCAATTATAACAAATTCATTTTTTAAATTTTTGTCCGTGCCTTCAAGATAACCCACCACATTATAAGCTGGCTTTTCAAAATTAGTCAATGTATCCCTATAACTTTCAAAATAGGGTTTAACTCCATTATTCCTGAAAATTCCTTCTATATACTTGGCAGCCATATCTATTCCTTCACTACCGGCTTCCCTTCCTTTTAATTCATCAGAGGCCAAATAAGTTATTAGCCCACCAACTCTTTCATTTGTAGAAAAATTGGATACATCATTCTTTCTAGCTTTTTTAATGGCAACATCACCGGCGATTCTACCAGAACTGTTGGCCCCATTCGTTAGCCTAACGGTCTCATCTATTTTAACACCACCGCAACCAACAACAACAGCAAGGATTGCAAGACAAATTAAATTTTTCATATAATCATTTTTAATCGTTGAAAAAATTCATCATTATTCCTAAATGAACGGGGAAGCACCATAAATGGTTGAGAGAATCCCAAATGACCAATAAGAATTGATATAGATTTAAAGTTAAAAGCATCCTGAAAATCAGGATGCTTTTTCTATAATTATTTAAAGACCGTGTCTTCCTGTTATTTAGTTTATTTCAGTACTTGGAAATTATTTGACATAAAATCCAAATCAAAATAAATGCCCTGAGCCTAAGCCAACATCGTAACCGGATTCTCCAAGTAGGCTCTTAGTGTTTGCAAGAACTGGGCCCCTGTGGCTCCATCCACTGTTCTATGATCGCAAGCCAATGTAACTTTCATTGTATTTCCAACTACAATCTGCCCATTTTTAACAACTGGTTTTTGGACAATTGCCCCTACAGATAGTATTGCAGAATTAGGTTGGTTAATGATGGAGGTGAATTCAGAAATTCCGAACATCCCCAAATTGGAAACGGTAAAAGTGCTACCTTCCATTTCGGCTGGACTAATTTTCTTATTCCTTGCCTTACCTGCCAAATCCTTAACCGTAGCACCAATTTGAGTTAGTGTCATTTGATCTGCGAATTTCAGTACTGGCACCAAAAGACCTTCTTCAACGGCAACCGCCACTCCTATATGTATGTGATGATTATATCTAGTAGTCTCATTGTTCCATGAGGTATTTACTTGCGGATGCTTTTTTAACGCCATAGCACAAGCCTTTACCACCATATCGTTAAAAGAAACCTTGGTCTCTGGCAAGCTATTTATTTGTTCTCTTGAAGTCATGGCATAATCCATATCCACCTCAATGGTCAAATAATAATGTGGTGCGGAAAACTTGGATTCTCCCAAACGCTTGGCAATAACCTTGCGCATTTGCGAATTCTTCACCTCTTCGGTACCCTCTTGCCCTACAGGTAAATTAATAGGCGCCGCCGCAACAGCAGCTTGCGTAGATGCAGCCTTATCCTGAACAGGAGCCGTCTTTTCAGCAGATTTTTGTTTTGGCTGATATTCCTCAACATCTTTCTTTATAATCCTACCTTGGTCACCACTGCCTTTAACATCCCCTAAATCAATTCCTTTATCCTGTGCAATTTTCTTTGCCAATGGTGATGCAAAAATTCTTTGACCATCACTAGCAGAAATAGCAGTAGATTCCTGACCGTTGGTAGAAGGGCTTTCAGACTTTTTAGTCTCTTCTGGAGCACTCTCCGTTTCAGCAGCAGCAGTAGAATCTGATCCGGCACTCAATACAGCATCAACATCTGTACCCTTTGGCCCTATTACGGCTAGTACAGAATCTACAGGTGCAGATTCCCCTTCATTAATTCCAACATATAATAAGATACCTGAATAAAAAGATTCAAACTCCATTGTAGCTTTATCGGTCTCGATTTCGGCCAGAATGTCCCCTTCCTCAACTTCGTCTCCAACTTTCTTCAACCAGGTAGCCACTGTACCCTCTTCCATAGTATCACTAAGACGAGGCATCTTCACTATTTCTACCCCCTCAGGGATTTTAGCTGTTCCACTATTGGCCTTCGGAGCTTCCTTTTCAACTTTCTCGGGCGCAGCTTCTTCTTGTTTTTCCTCTTTGTCCTCTGAAGATGAATTGTTCAGCAAACCAGAAATATCCTCACCCTTTTCACCAATTATGGCTAAAAGAGAATCTACCGGTGCTGTATCACCCTCCTTAATTCCAATATATAATAAAGTTCCTTCATTAAAAGATTCGAACTCCATGGTAGCCTTATCGGTTTCAATTTCCGCCAATATATCACCTTCTTCTATCTTGTCCCCTACTTGTTTCAGCCACTTAGCAACAGTCCCTTCTTCCATGGTATCGCTAAGTCTCGGCATATTTATTACCTCTGCCATTTACTTATATTTTATGTTGTACAAATGGATAGTCTTTTTGATCGTATACCATGTCATATAATTGGTTTACAGGCGGATAATCTGATTCGTCAGCAAATTTTTCACACTCTATAACCAACTTTTTCACCCTAGCATCAATTTCCTTTATCTGAGCATCCGAAGCATATTTATTGTCTTTTATAACAGTCAATACCTGGGATATTGGATCGATCTTCTTGTATTCCTCAACTTCCGCCTTGGTTCTATAGTGCTGGGCATCTGACATGGAATGACCTCTATACCTGTAGGTCTTCATTTCAAGAAAAGTTGGGCCACCTCCAGATCTAGCACGCTCAATAGCTTTGCTCATCTCCTTAGCCACTGTTACCGGATCCATTCCGTCTACAGGTCCGCAAGGCATTTCATATCCCAATCCCAATTTCCAGATTTCGGTTGAATGTGAAGTTCTAGCCACCGATGTCCCCATTGCGTAACCATTGTTTTCACAAACAAAAACAACCGGCAATTGCCAAAGCATAGCCAAGTTAAAACTTTCGTGAAGCGAACCTTGTCTAACGGCACCATCGCCCATATAACATAAGGTTACAGCATCTCTCTTAAAGTATTTATCAGCAAAAGCCAATCCAGCCCCTAGTGGAATTTGACCTCCTACAATACCATGGCCTCCATAAAAACGATGTTCTTTGGAAAAAATATGCATGGATCCTCCCATTCCCTGGGAAGTACCGGTAACTTTACCATAGAGTTCCGCCATAACTTTTTTGGGGTCAACACCCATCCCTATTGGCTGAACATGATTCCTATAGGCGGTGATCATCCTGTCCTTGGTAAGATCCATTGCGTGCAATGCTCCTGCAAGAACAGCTTCCTGTCCATTGTAAAGATGTAAAAATCCACGAACTTTTTGTTGAATGTATACTGCAGCAAGTTTATCTTCAAACTTTCTCCAGAACAGCATGTCCTCATACCATTTAAGGTAGACCTCTTTGGTTATTTTTTCCATTAATTGATAATTTATGTAGTATTTGGCATTTATCAAAAACAAGTTTAAGATAAAAATGGAGAACAAAAATACATATATAAATCAATAGGAAAAAAAATTAAATCAAAAGCTTCGCATAAAGCAATTATATACAACAAAATTAGGAATAGTTGAGAAATGCTTAAAATCTAAAATTAAATGCTGCAATTTCCAAATCTAACCAAGAAAGGTGCTATTGAAAGCCAAAGGAAGAATGTCAGCCACAGAGTTGCATTTTAATACTTCGCCGGTTTCCCCGGACATGATTATAGATATTGGTCTAAGTTGTTTTATTTCGTATTCTGAAATAGACTGCCTGCAATTCCCGCATGGAGCAGCAGGTTTATCCACTACAAAATTTTCGGAGGTAGCGCTTATGGCAATGGTATTAATAGCAATTCCCGGGTATTTAGCAGATGCATAAAATATTGCCACTCTTTCTGCGCATAAACCGGAGGGATAAGATGCGTTTTCTTGATTATTACCCGTAACAATTTCACCATTTTCCAATAAAACCGCTGCCCCGACATTGAATTTGGAATAAGGGGAATAAGCCTTTTTTCTAGCTTTCACCGCCTCTTTCATTAATTCCTGATCTTGCTGTTCCAGTTCATGGACAGATCCATAGACCATGAGGTCAAACGATATCCTTCTTATATTCATATTTAATCAACGCTATACAATTAGGTAAAAATAAACAAAACCTGCTTGTGGGCAGGTTTTGTTTATAAGCTATAACAGATATATCATTTTAATCGTTCAAAAATTCCTCCCCTAAATTAAATGTAAGGGAAAATCTCAAAGTATTCTCCAGTGGGTTTCTTACCTTTGAGGAAGAGAACAGATAGGACAGGTCTACTTGAGCCGATTTAAATCTAAATCCAGCACCCAAGGTGAAGAATTTCCTTGACCCTTTTAAATCACTTTCATTAAAATACCCTGTCCTCAACATAAACGCATTTTGATAGGTATATTCTGCCCCAAGTGCCCATGTAAGTTCTTTTAACTCCTCACTAAATCCATCCGGTGCATCACCGAACGATTTAAAAACCCCTTCAAAAAAAGTTGTTTGCTGGTATTCATCATTATCGGTTCCGTCAATTACACCATCATTATTATAATCTTGTGGTGTCGGTACCAAAAGTTTATTAAATTCCGTCGTAAGTCCCAATACATTGTCTTGATCTAAGATAAAGTCAAATCCAATACCTGCTTTTAAATTCGTAGGCAGAAAATTCTCTTGTCCGGCATCATCATATTTTATTTTACCTCCTAGGTTGGAAATATTAAACCCTGCCCTCCATCGGCCATCAAAACTATTGTAAGCTATTTCCCTTGAACGATAATACCCAGCAACGTCAACAGAAAAAGTATTAGCTGCTTTGGAATCCTCACTTCCATTATCAGGTAATTTAAGATTAGAACTGATAAATCTACCTGCAACGGCCATAGAAAAAGTTTCACTAAGTTTTAAAGAATAGGAACCATCAAAAGCCAGCTCATTAGGCTTAGCCAATCTAGCCTGATCTCCTGCAAATTGTCTCAGTTCAATTTCTCCTAAGGTAAAATATCGAATACTCAAAGCGAAGGCACTTCGGTCATTGATTTTGTTATGAAAATTGGCACTTAACAAGGCTATATCAGTAATTATACTTTCCAAATAAGGGGTATAACTTAAACCTATCCCCATTTTTCGTTCTGCAAATGCAAATTTCGCGGGATTCCATTGTTGCGAGAAAGCGTCTGTAGAAGTTGCTACGCCCATGTCACCCATACCGGATGCCCTAGCATCTGCGGCTATGGTCAAAAAAGGCACAGCAGTTGTTATTACCCTATCTTCTTGCGCCGACACTTTACCTAAAATAACTAATAGGAATAATATTGAAAGTTTTTTCATTTTTAACAAGCTAATAAAATTAGTCGTAAAACTCTTAAATTTAATTGAATTATTAAGACAATTTTAGTTCATATACATTAATTAACGACCATTTTAAAAATATCTTATATGTATGGTGTGTTATTTAGAATTAATTTATCGTTTAAATTACAAAATCTAGATCAAGGGTTTCAATTAAAATAAAGCATAAACTATATTTTAATATTTTATAAAGAATTATCAAATGTCCATACTATAATAAATTTTAAGTCGTTATTCATGTTAAGCGATGCTATTTGCATGTTAAATAATTTGATTAATTTTTTTCAATTAACAAAATATTATGCCTTAATCATCGTTTTATATGCCGAAAGCGACACAAAATATTAATAAAATATGAATCGCAAACTTCTTTAAGAAGTAGTTTGTCTTTTGAACTCAAGTCCTAATTATGAAAAAACAATTCATCAAAGTTGTACTCTCTTGCGCTATTGTAGCTGGTGGTTTTTCAAGTTGTAAAAACTCATCCTCCTCTAAGAATGTTTCAAGAGCTACCGGCTGGAATATTAACGCCAAGGAAGGTGGATTTCAGTACAATTCAGACTTTAAAGAGCAGGAAACTGCTCCTGGCTTAACCTTTGTAGAAGGTGGGACCTTTACAAGAGGTCAGGTTCAAGATGACGTAATGCATGAATGGAACAACACCCCGACCTCACAGCACGTACAGTCTTTCTACATGGATGAGACCGAGGTTACCAATGTTATGTATTTGGAATATTTAGATTATCTAAAAAGTGTTTATCCTCCCGAAGATCCTAAATATGTGCATATATACACTGGTGCTTTGCCAGATACCTTGGTATGGAGGAACAGATTGGGATTTAATGAAACCATGACCAATAATTACCTGCGCCACCCAGCTTATGCGGAATATCCTGTGGTTGGTGTCAGCTGGATTCAGGCTACCCAATTTGCCGAATGGAGGACAGACCGTGTTAATGAAGTAATGCTTGAAAGGGAAGGCTATCTGTCAGAAGAAGCCAAATACAAAGTAATTAATGGCGAGGCCGAAGGAGGTTTTAGTACAGAGGCCTACCTAAACAGGCCAGAATCCGTATATAACGGACAAATAGACTCCTTACAGGGGAAAATGAAAAAAGATTCAGTTTCCGTATTTGCAAAAAGAAGTTCAGGAATAATTTTACCGGAATATAGATTGCCAACTGAAACAGAATGGGAATACGCGGCACAAGCACAAATTGGAAGTAGGGAATACAACAACTATAGAGGTAGAAAAAAATATCCTTGGGAAGGTGACTATACCAGAAATGGTCAAAGAGTTGGAAGAGGAGATCAATTGGCCAACTTTAAACAAGGAAAAGGAGATTACGGCGGAATTGCCGGATGGTCCGATGATGGTGCCGATATCACTGCTGAAGTAAAGTCGTACAAACCCAATGATTTTGGATTATATGATATGGCCGGAAACGTAGCCGAATGGGTTGCCGATGTGTACCGACCTATCGTAGATGACGAGGTAAGCGACTTTAACTATTACCGTGGTAACGTTTATATGAAAACAGCCATTGGAAAAGACGGAAAAGTAAATGTAATTAGAGATTCCATTGTTTATGACACCTTGCCAAACGGAAAAATTGTAGCGGTGAATTTACCAGGGGAAATAAAAATGGTCCCTGTAGATGAACAAGAAACCTTTTTGAGAACCAATTTCTCTTCCAGCGATAACCGTGGATATAGAGATGGCGAGCCAGGCTCTACAAGATTTTATGACAGGTTTAGTGATGACGACGAGGATGAAAAGAATAAAAAGAAAATGTACGACTCCCCAGTGAGCAAAGTACAGGTAGATTCCACAGGAAATATCATAAGAGCTTATGACAAATCCAACAACAGGACCTCATTGATAAATGACGAAGTTAGGGTTTTTAAAGGAGGTTCGTGGAGAGATAGGGCCTATTGGTTAGACCCTGCACAAAGAAGGTATTTACCACAATACATGGCAACAGATTATATTGGTTTTAGATGTGCTATGTCTAGAGTAGGTTCAAAATCCAAAACAAAAAACAAAACCCCTAGAGGCAAAAAAGCCAAATAGGTTCAACATTCAAATAAATATTAAGAAGCCCTTTGCAAAAAGGGCTTTTTTTATATCTTAGATTTATGACAATAGAACAGTTGCACCAACTCTTTTTAGAGTTTCCTCAGGTTTGTACCGACACCAGAAAAATAAGCCCGAATTGTATATTTTTTGCTCTAAAAGGAGATAATTTCAACGGAAACTCCTATGCCGCAGAAGCCTTAAAAAATGGTGCTTCGTACGCTGTTGTAGATGAAGGTGAGTTTGCCGTAAACGCTAAGACCCTACTTGTTAAGGATGTTCTAACTACACTCCAAAATTTAGCTCAATTTCACAGAAATTATTGCAAGGCAAAGGTTATTGGTCTTACAGGGAGCAACGGCAAAACAACCACCAAGGAACTAATTACCGCAGTTCTTTCCAAAAAATACAAAACCATTGCCACAAAAGGCAATCTCAACAATCATATAGGTGTTCCTTTAACCTTACTTTCAATTACCCCCAATACTGAATTGGCCATTGTGGAAATGGGCGCCAACCATCCCAAGGAAATAGAATTTTTATGCCAACTGGCAATGCCCGATTACGGATATATCACCAATTTTGGAAAAGCCCATTTGGAAGGTTTTGGTAGTGAAGAAGGGGTTATAAAAGCCAAAAGTGAGCTTTATGACCATTTAACAAATCATGGTAAGTCCATTTTTTTCAATGCCGATGATCCAATTCAAAAAAACAAATTAGGTTCGGTAGTTGAAAAATATGGATATAGTCAAGAAGACAATCAATTCTTTAGGATAAAACTTATTAGTGCCGATCCATTTGTTAAAATAGCCGTTGGTGATACCAATATTTTAACCCAATTGGTGGGCCGCTATAACTTCACTAATTGCTGTGCAGCTATTTTAATAGGACATTACTTTAAGGTGGACCTTGACAAAATAAAAGAAGGAATAGAAAATTATGCGCCACAAAACAATCGTTCCCAAATAATCAACAAAAATAGCCATCATATTATTCTGGATGCCTATAATGCCAATCCTACCAGTATGAGGGCTGCATTAGAGAGCTTTCATCAATTAAAGGCTAACTATAAAATTGCATTCTTAGGGGATATGTTCGAACTAGGAAAAACTGCAGAAAAAGAACATCAAGAAATATCCGATCTGGTTACAATTATGAATTTTGACCAAGTATATTTAATTGGGGAGAACTTTTTTAAAACAAAAGGCAAATTGAACAAGTGCAAATCCTTTGACCAGCTCAAGGAAACTCTTAAGAACAGTACTTTGGAACATGCCACTATCCTGATAAAAGGCTCCAGAGGAATGGCTTTGGAAAGAATACTCGACATCTTATAGGATACTAGATCGAGAAATTTTTGTGGGACATACTGGATTCGAACCAGTGACCTCTGCCCTGTCAAGGCAGCGCTCTAAACCAACTGAGCTAATACCCCATTACTGTAATTACAGAAAATAGTCCGCCAAAATTACACCAATTTTAAGAGTTTAAAACAACCCTAGACAATATTTTTCCAAAATTTTATTTCTTTTGGACACCAAATAGGCTTCTTAATAAGCCAACTAAGACCAAGGAGCTTCTCCTTATATTTGTAGCTTCAACAACATCTAAAAGACTAAAAATTCCAATCTTTTCTATTTAACAGAAAGTGAACCCATTAGAAATTATCATAATCAACCCAGAAACACCTTTAATTTAAAAGCCTTAATATTTATTCAAACACCTGGAAATTTAAAAAATTTTGAATAATGGGTCTTCACTTCCCTAAAATTAAAAGTAAATTTATACCTGATCCTTTGGTAATAATAATCAAATAATCAGTCATCATTTTGAAAATCCATTTCCTAATTATTTTCAGTTTTATTTATTTCACTAGCCTCCTCGGTCAGGAGCCAAACACTAAAATAGTGTTCGTTATTGTAGATGGGATTTCTGCGGATGTAATAGAAAAATTGGACACACCCAACTTGGATGCCATTGCCAAACAAGGAGGATATACACGTGCCTACGTTGGGGGTGTAAATGATGGTTATTCGGAAACACCTACCATCTCGGCTGTAGGATACAGTAGCTTACTGACTGGCACATGGGCCAACAAACACAACGTATGGGGCAATGGTATTAAAGACCCCAATTATAATTATTGGACTATTTTTAGATATGCCAAGGAGCATAGGCCCGAAATAAAAACAGCCATTTTCTCGACTTGGCTGGATAATAGGACGAAACTGGTTGGAGAAAGCCTTCCCCAAACCGATCACCTAGCATTAAATTATCATTTTGATGGCTTCGAGTTGGACACCCTGAACTTCCCCCATGACGAAGACCGAAAGTACATACACAAAATTGATGAAAAGGTAGTTAATGAGGCTGCTAGGTACATCAAAGCTGAAAGTCCTGATCTTTCTTGGGTATATCTAGAATATACGGATGATATGGGACATCGCTATGGAGATAGCGACCAATTTCATAATGCTATTACCATAATGGACCAACAAATAGGGAGACTGTTCAAAGCCATGGAGTTTAGACAAAACAACTATGGCGAGGATTGGCAAATATTTATCACTACAGACCATGGAAGGGATAAGGAAACTGGTAAAGGACATGGCGGACAATCTGAACGGGAACGTTTAACTTGGATCGTAACCAATGCCCGTGATGTAAACGATTATTTCACAGAAGGAACTCCAGGAATAGTGGATATTTTACCAGCCATGCTCAGAAGTTTGGAAATTTCCCCTAAGCGAGATCGAGCATTCGAAATAGATGGGGTATCAATTACAGGACGGCTTTCTGTAAGCGATTTAAAGGCATCGGTCCTAGGCAAGGAACTAACCCTTAACTGGAAATGTTACGACGACAATGAGAAATTGAAAGTTTATCTAAGTACTCAAAACGGCTTTAAAAATGGTATAAGCGACTTTTATAAATTGGTCAAAAAGGTGAAGGCCTCCAATAGTAGCACCACAATCAACTTAGGTGAATATCCGTCCAACTTTTATAAAATTGTAGTTGCAGGAAAGCACAATTCCACCAATTCCTGGATTGTTTTGGAATGATGCGGCCTATTTAAAAAAAAACATCATTAGCCTGGTTCCAAAATATATCACTTGCTATAGGAAGACAAATTGCTTTTAACCAATTGTGCAGAAAATCCTACCAACTATACAATACCCTTTTAAAGGATTACATATACTCACTATCTTCCATAAAAATTAGAATGAATCAATTGCCATTCCCATAAAAAGGCTTTTATTTAAATTTTACAAAAAAAGTTTTTCGGTAGGTAGAACATCCATTTTAGTGTAATTATATAACTGATTATAATAATTATATAACATATAGCTTCCCCTATTTTCGACATTTGTATAACCTTTAAAACAATTATCATGTCACAGATCATAAGCATTATACTCGTACTGAATCTTTGCTTTGCAGGAGGCACCATTTTAGTAATTCTTCATGGTATGTATTTTTCAAAAAGAACACATACCATAGACTTGGATTCCATTTACGATTTGGAAAACAGAAAGATTAATGAAGGTCCTAAGAATCAATATTAAGCTTCTGTACCTCCGCTTTCTACTCTATCAATACGGCCTACAAATTTAGTTACTCTCGTCACCAAAACGACAATATCTTCAAACTCGATTTTGAATTCTAGGCATTCACGCCTTACTTCAAATTCTAGGTTCCACGGCCAGCTTTAAAGCAGCCTCCCTTCCCTATTTAAGGTAAAATCATGGCCTTCCATTAATACGGGCCAGACCTTTTTAATAACAGTCCTTAACCCCTAAGACCTAATCTCAACCTCACGGTATGAATCAAACCTTCCCTAAAAACTTGTACGTACAAGTAAAATTCTTATATTTACTTAGTCACGTTTTCAAATTTGTTTGCCAGTTCTTTCTGATAAATAAAATTTAATTCGTTAAAAAAGCCAAGTGCAAAACAAAACTGGAATTACAAAATGTGGCTAATTGAAATAAAAAAATCAATATGAAAATTGCCATGTTAGGTTCGGGTTTTATAGCCCGATTTTATGCCGAATCGTTACATTCCCAAAGAAGAAAAGATCATTTGGTGATGGTGTATTCGCGTAATGAAGAAAATGCCAAAAGGTTTGCAGACGATTACAACTTACCACACTATAGCACCTCAATGGAAGAAGCTATTGCCCATCCTGAGGTTGAAGTTGTACTCATATCCTTACCAAATCATCTTCATGAAACAGCAGTTCGCGAATGTACCAAATATAAAAAACATGTCATCTGCACAAAACCCTTAGGACGTACGGCCAAGGAAGCCAAGCGAATGTTGGACCTGATCGAGGAAGCTGGCATTTTTGGGGGATATTTGGAAGATCTATGCTATACTCCCAAATTCTTGAAATCCATGGAAAGTATACAACGTGGCGACATTGGCAAAGTACTTTGGACGAAATCAAGGGAAACACACCCTGGACCACATAGTGATTGGTTTTGGGACAAGGAAAAATCCGGAGGTGGCGCCATTATCGACCTCGGTTGCCACTGTGTAGAAATCAGTCGCAATTTTATTGGCAAAAATATAAAACCAATGGAAGTCATGTGTTGGGCCGACACCCAAGTACATCCCATAGATGCCGAAGACCATGCCATTGGACTCGTTAAATATGCCAACGGAGCCATTGGGCAATTCGAAGTAAGCTGGACGTTCCGTGGTGGAATGGACTTGCGCGACGAGGTCATGGGCACCGAGGGCACTATTTGGATCAATAGCTTTTTACGTACAGGCTTCGAAATGTTCACCACTGGAAAAGGGGGGGATGGCTATGTGGCGGAAAAAGCAGAATCCAATACCGGCTGGTTATTTCCAGTGGGAGACGAAGCGTACGAACTGGGCTACCCCCATATGTTTACCGATATGTTTAATGCCATAGAAGAAAAAAGACAGCCGCTTGAAACATTTTATGATGGTTATGTAGTAAATGCCATTCTGGACGCTGCCTTCAAATCTGCCGACACCAAACAATGGGAGCCGGTTATTTTAGAAGATTGGCGGGGAGACGAGCCCGAAGAACATCAAAAAAAATGGAATTCCTATGACGATGACCACTACCTTATAAAAGAGGAAATCTTGCCCAACGGAGACACTAAAGTGATCCTAAAACACAAACAAACTGGTGTGGTTACACAAAAAGTGACCCATGGCAAAAAATAAACGCCTATTCGCTTAAGTCAACCATGAATAAGCCTAAGCACAAATATTTAGCAGGTCATTTTTAGTGTTTAACAGGATAAGTGTGGGTGAAACTTTGAAAAATTAAAAATTAGTGAACAATGGCCAATATGCACCCATTGACAAAAAAACCTTCTATGGATTACCCAAAAACAACCTATGAACTTTAAAAACACCACATATATAATAATGGGAGGCACAACTGGAATGGGTCTGGCTGCTGCCATTGCCTTAAAGTCGGAGGGAGCCAACATAACGGTGGTTGGAAGGAACCCTTTAAATTGCAAAAAAGCGGAGGAAATCCTAGGTCAGTGCAGCATTAGTATGGACGGCGATGCCACTAACCCAAAGACCATTAAAAAGGCCATTCAAATAACACATAAGACTTTTGGATACATAACTGGATTATTTCACGTTGCTGGCGGAAGTGGTCGTAAGTGGGGCGATGGAGCATTAGATCAAATAACATTGGAAGGATGGAATAAAACCATGGAACTAAACCTGACCTCCCTAATGTTGTCCAATCAGGCCATAATAAACTATTTTCTGGAACATAAAAACCCGGGGACCATTTTGAATATGGGATCGGTGTTGGGGTACTCGCCTTCCCCAAAATATTTCACTACCCATGCCTACGCCGCTGCCAAATCGGCCATAATAGGTTTTTCCAAATCGATTGCAGCCTATTATGCAGCGCACAATATTAGAGTTAACGTCATTGCCCCAAGCCTGTTTGTTACCCCTATGGCCCAAAGGGCAGTAAAAGACGATAAAATTTTAGAATTCCTCAAAACCAAACAACCCTTGGACGGAGGGCGCCCTGGGGTTTCCGAGGACATCAACAATGCAGTGTTAATGTTCTTACATCCCGATTCTAAATTCATAACCGGACAAGTTTTGGCCGTAGATGGAGGTTGGAGCATTAGTGAGGGACAATACGGTTAAATATATACAGGACTTCAATTAAAATACAAAAGCATATTTTAAAAATGAGCGTAACAAAAAAATATCTAGCAAAGGGAACAGAAATCATATCTGTTGTAGCGGAACAGGAATCGAAGATTCAAGAAGTGGCCCAAATTTTTGCCCAGTCTATTTTAAGCGGACGCATGGTCCACCTTTTCGGATCTGGCCATAGCCGTATGATGGTGGAAGAGATGTGGCCAAGATATGGGTCCTTTCCCGGATTCAACCCCATTGTGGAACTTTCATTGTCCTTTCATAATTTGGTGGTAGGTGCCAACGGGCAGCGACAAGCCATGTTTCTTGAGAATGTATCCGGATTGGCAGCACGAATCCTTCGCAATTTCGACACCAGTCCACAAGACACGGCACTGGTTGTTTCTTCCAGTGGTTGCAATGTTGTCCCTATAGAAATGGCGGAAGAATTCCAAAAAAGAAATATAAAGGTAGTCGCCTTGGTAAGCAAGCTGCATCTGGAAGGAAGTACCTCTAAAAAATCGGACGGTAAAAAGTTAACGGATTTTGCCGATTTTGTATTGGATACGGGAGCGCCTTTGGGCGATGCCATGATATATTTGGATGGCTTGGATTCTCCAGTGGCTCCAGGCTCCACCTTAGGCGGAGTTCTGCTTATAAATTGCATCAAAGCCGAGGTGGCCAAAATATTACATGAAAATGGGAAATCGCCAAAAGTACTTAGTAGCGGTAAAATTGTAGGTGAAAAACGCGCTGTGGACCTTTTCGAATCTGCTTATGATGAACACGCCCATTTAATGGCAAAATTATATGAAAATCTAGGGAATAAACCAGATGAAAACTGATGGCAAAACACCTATATTCAAAACTTACTCCTGCGATTCCCAATTTTGGAATTTAACTATTTTTCAACATGAACTTTTCAACTGTAATATCTAAATCGTTTCACACAGACATACTCATTATAGGGAGTGGCAGCGCAGGTTCTACCGCAGCTATTGCAGCCTCAGAGGGGAGGCACAAAGTTACCATAGTGGAGCGGTATGGTTTTCCTGGCGGTACCTCAACCCAGATGTTGGATACTTTTTACGGTTTTTTCACTCCATCTGATTCTCCAAAAAAAATTGTTGGAGGAATCCCCGATAGAATTGTTAACGCCTTAAACCAATCCGGTGATATTTTTCTAAGGCCAAATACCTATGGTGCCGGTACAGGCGTTAATTACAATCCTGAAAAGCTAAAACTGGTTTGGGACAATCTTTTACAGGAAAGTGGTATTCAAATTTTCTATCATTCCACACTTGTCGGAGTAGAAAAAGTGGGAGAAATATCAACCTGCATATTTTTTAATAAGGGCATTGGATTTTTTTCCATAACAGCAAAAAGAGTAATAGACGCATCGGGTGATGCCGATTATTGTCATTGGGCAGGTATTAAATATGAGCGAGCTGGGGAGAAGGAAGCCGCCCAGAGTATGACCACTACCTTCCGCATGGCCAATGTAGAACAGCAAGAATATGAAGCTGCAGGAGGAAAAAAAATGCTGAAGGAGAAGATGGCGGAAGCCTATGAAAAAGGAACTTATGGCCTACCAAGAAAAGAAGGTTCTGCACATGAAATGTGTCAGCCCAAATGCATTTCCACTGTGGCTGTCAAAGTAGTGGATTTAGACCCTTTGGATTTAGAGGGCATTACAAAAGCAGAAATAGAAGGTCGCAGGCAATCCTTTATTTTTGAAGATTTTTTTAGAGCGCAAGTACCTGGATATCAAAATGCCAAGATCATAGGGCTCTCCCATCAAATTGGAGTTAGGGAGACTCGCAGGGTATTTGGCGAATACCGTCTTACAAAAGAAGATTGTATGAACGCCAAGACCTTCGATGACCAAATTTTTCTTTGCGGTGCCCCGATAGAAGATCATCGCAAATCGGATAAGGGAGATTCGGAAACTTTTTGGCAATATGTACCTAAAGGAGGAGCTTATGGGGTTCCATATGGCACAATTGTACCTGTGGAAAGTCAGAATACTTGGGTCGTAGGCCGATGCTTCTCGGCCACCCATGATGCGCATGCTTCCTGCCGTTCAATGGCACAGACCATGAGTATGGGGCAGGCAGCCGGTCTGGCCGCCAAGATCTCTTTGGACACCGATCAAAATGCTAAAAATATCGATTTCCACAAGCTACAAAACGCTTTAATCGCAGTTGGTGCAATTTTAGAAATGCCCCAAAAAATAGCAGATACATCCAGGAACGGATGGGAAAATAATTAATAAGATATGTCTCAAGAATTTTTTAGAACTGTTTTGGGCGACAAGCCAACTTCAGAGATGGGTCTGACCTATTCCCATGAACACATTATTATAGAAGATAGTTATGTAACTGCCGCACACCCCGAATTTTTACTGAACGATATAGATAAAATTTCAGAGGAACTAATAAATTTTTATAAGGTGGGAGGTAGAACTGTTGTGGATACCATGCCCGCCAATTGCGGACGAAATATTATAAAATCGGTTGAAGTTAGTCGTTTGAGCGGCGTAAATATCATCGTCCCAACTGGAATTCATTTGGAAATTTATTACCCGGAAAATCATTGGAGATATAACTATACTGAAGATCAATTGTCCGAACTTTTTATCGCGGATATTGAAGGCGGCATTGATCAATTCGATTATTCCGGACCATATGTACAACGAACAAACCATAAAGCAGGACTTATAAAATTGGCCACAGGAAACGACCCCATTGACAAACATCAAGAAAAAATTTTCAGGGCAGTGGTCAATGCACATCTAGAAACCGGAGCACCAATCTTAACACATACCAATTTTGGAAAACAGGCCTTGGAACAAGCCAAACTATTCAAAAAGCTCGGAGCAAACCTAGAACATGTGGTATTATCCCATGTTGATCGGGCCAAAGAAATCAACCATAACAAAGCAGTATTGGATATGGGGGTTAGAGTGGAATACGACAGTGCCTTCCGCTGGAAAGATAGCGAGCCCAACTACACCCATAAACTTTTGGAACACCTTCTCCACCTTTACCCAGATCAGATAACCTTGGGAATGGATATGGCCAAAAATGCCTATTGGAAAAGTTATGGAGGCGGCCCAGGCTTAAATTATCTTTTAGAGAACATTCCCCAATTTCTAAAATCCAAAGGGTTGGAAGCACATTACAAGAAATTGTTTTTTGACAATCCCAAAAGATTATATGCCTTTTCCAAGCCTTAACCACATTCGTTGTTTAGTTAATGGTTTGTTTTTTAAGAGGTGTTATTGACTTCAAGGTAGAATTCGCTGACTAAATCATAAAAGCATCCCTTCTAGAGAAAATAACTATTTCTAATAGGGTATTCCGTAGTATTACAATACAAATCCCCATAAAGGTTTAGATTGGGCCTACTGGTCCTGAACCTAATGGAGATATGTAGGATTGGGACACCTATTGCCATCCCCAATTTTTCCGCTATTTCCTTGGTGGCAGGAACCGATCTTAATTCTTGTTCCGCCCCCATAATCTCTATTAAATATTCTTGACTGAGGGTTTTAAAGAAAGACCCCTCAACAAATTCGTCAGACTTTATTGGCTCCAAAGCGTTCAAGGCATACCAATTATTTTCCAAGACCACGGGTTTGTCGTCTATGTAACGAACTCTTTGAAAATAAACACATTGTGAATTTTTTTCATCTTCGGATAACGGAAAAACAATTAAAGGGTCCCATTCCACAATTTTGGGCTCTACAGTCACCTTCGTCATCACCTTGTAATCTGTAGAACCTGAAAAGCCTTTGACCGACAACAGACCCAAATACTTGCCCCGCTCCAAGACCTTACTTCCCTTACCGTGTTCTTTCTCGATAAAACCTTCCTTCAACAGTTCGTCCAAGGCCTTTCTAACCGTTGTTCTGGTAGTGCCAAATTGCACACAAAATTCATTTTCCGAAGGCAAGTAACTATCGGGAGGATACTTTTGTGTTTGAATCCTCTTTTTAATATACTCTTGAATCTGATGGTATTTCTTTATCTTCTTCACTTTCAATATAAAGGTATAAATCCTAAATTTTATTATCTCTCAGCCACCTTACAACAGCTACATAGATGAAGTCTTCTTCATATAATTGCATATATTGTACATACAAGTCATTTATTGGGAGAATTTTGATTTGTACTTACTTCAAAAATAAACTATCCCCAGCGTGTTTCCTAACGCATTGATTAAACCAACAAGACCCTATAAAATCTACACGTTTTATTCAACTTCCTAAAATTCTATATTATATTGAAATTTATGGTTTTGCATTAAAAAAATAGCCATCTGACACACTAAAATGCCTCAAGAATAATTCATCCAGTGGCACAGTATTGACAATCAACGCCAACCTTCATAAAGCCAACAATGAACATCTCAATTTTTCAAGGAAAATGTCCTGTAATTTAAAATTAAATTTTAACTTGTATGCACATGTTAAAAATAATCAATTTTCCATATGGGATTTATAAAGGGAGTTAAAGTCAAATTATTATCTCTTGGTATTTCCACCGCCATGGTCTGTTCCTTTATAGGGTGCACAGATCCGAGAAATGCCAACTACACAGTCCCTGAACTTAATTTCGAGACCAATATTGAGAATGATTTTAGTGTGCCCCAAGGGTGGCAAATAACCTTATGGGCAGAATCTCCTTCATTGTACAATCCAACCAATATGGATGTTGACGAAAAGGGGAGAATTTGGGTTACCGAAGCCGTTAATTACAGGGATTTCAACAACGATCCAAAACACCATCTGAATTTCGACAAAGGAGATCGGGTAATGATTCTAGAAGATACCGATGGGGACGGGATTAGCGACACCACCAAAGTATTTGTCCAAGATAAAGATCTTGTAGCTCCCTTAGGTATAGCAGTCGTTGGGAACAAGGTGTTCGTATCCTGTGCACCCACATTATATGTCTACACCGATGAAAATGGTGATGACGTACCCGACAAAAAAGAAGCCTTCCTTACCGGGTTTGGTGGCTTTGACCATGATCACAGCCTCCATTCACTTGTAGTAGGTCCGGACGGAAAATGGTATTTCAATACTGGAAATGCCGGACCGCACAATGTAACCGACAAAGCCGGATGGCATCTCCGTTCTGGAAGTGTTTACACAGGCGGAACGCCATACAATGATAAAAATGAGCCTGCACAGGTCAGTGATGACGGACGTATTTGGGTTGGAGGCCTCGCTCTGAGAATGGGCAATGACGGTACCGGTTTAGAAGTTGTTGGCCACAATTTTAGAAACTCCTATGAGGTGGCTTTGGATTCTTATGGCAATATGTGGCAGAATGACAATGATGACCAAGTAGTAACCTGTAGGGTAAGTTGGCTTATGGAGGGTGGCAACGCCGGCTATTTTAACGCCAACGGTAAACGCACCTGGCAGGCCGATCGCAAACCTGACCAGGATATTTTTTCTGCCCATTGGCACCAGGACGATCCTGGGGTTATGCCCGCTGGGGATAATTCGGGAGCAGGTTCTCCTACTGGGGTAGTCGTCTATGAAGGAGACGCCTTTGGCCCAGATTTTAGGGGCATGCTCTTAAGTGCCGATGCCGGCCGAAACGTTATATTTGCTTACCAACCTTCACCCCAAGGCGCTGGATTTGATTTGAATAGGCACGACTTAATTACCTCTACCCAAGAATCTACCGAGGGTTATGTCTGGAATGATATTGACGAGGATAAACGCAAATGGTTTCGACCGAGCGATGTAGCCGTTGGAACAGATGGCGCCATATACATTGCCGACTGGTACGATCCCGTAGTTGGTGGTCACCAGATGAAAGACACCCTCGGCTATGGCCGAATTTATAGAATTAGCCCTAAAGGAAAAGAACTTAAAACTCCGAAAATAGATTTGACCACAATGGAAGGGCAGGTCTCGGCCCTCCTAAATCCCGCAATTAATGTTCGAAGCCAAGGCTACGAAAAATTATTGGCCCAAGGTGAACAAGTAGTGGACGAGATTAAAAAAATATTGGATTCGGACAATCCCTATCATCAATCACGTGCCATATGGCTATTGGCGAAACTTGGCAGCAAGGGCAAAGCCATTGTAAAAAAAACCTTGAAAAACGAACCGGACCCCCGATTAAGGATCGTGGCTTACCGCGCCTTGAAAGATGATTCCGAATCCTTTTTAGATTATGCTTCCATTGCGGCCAACGATCCTTCACCCCAAGTAAGACGGGAAGTCGCTATTTCCTTGCGCGACAGGTCATGGAAAGAAAGTGGCCATTTAATCAAGGAATTATTTAACGGTTATGATGGCAAGGATGCATGGTATCTTGAAGCATTGGGGATGGCTGCGGACGGAAAGGAAGAAATGACCTATCAAGAAATTCATAATGACCAGCCCCAAGACCCCTCCAAATGGTCTGAGGCCTTTGCTTCACTTGTATGGCGCATTCATCCGAAATCGGCCATTAATGCTTTAAAGGAAAGGGCCTTGGCCCAAAGTCTATCTCCCAATCAAAAAAAACAAGCTGTAGATGCCATTGCCTTTATCAATGATCGGATTGCAGTTGCAGCCATGATCGACATTCAAAAAATGAGCGCTGATAATGCCGTACAGGAATTAACAAAATGGTGGCTAAATTTCAGAAAGAGCAACGACTGGCATGCTCTATGGGACTGGCAAGCAGAAAGCGGGGAAGGCTATGGTATTCCAGAAAAAATTGCAAGTTTACAAGAAATCCTTTTGAACAAAGAAGCGACCCTAGCAAAAAGAATCGAAGCAGGAAAAGAGATGGCCGGGAATTTGATCGGTGGCCGTCTATTGATAAATTTGGCCGCAAAAAACCAATTATCCAATGAAATAATCAACGAGATTTCTGATAATATTTTCAATAATCCCGAATTGGAAATCAGGACTTTGGCCAGTGAACATTTTAAAAAAACCGGCGGAAAGCAATTTTCTATTCCGGCCATCCTAAAATTAAAAGAAGATACGGCCCAAGGAGAAAATGTATTCCTCACAAAATGCATAAGCTGCCACAAAAACGGAACTACTGGTAATGACATTGGACCAGATCTATCTTCGATTGGGGAAAAATTCGACAAAACAGCTTTATTGGATGCCATTATTAATCCAAACGCCTCCATAGTATTTGGTTATGAACCAATTATGATAAAAACTAAAAGTGGTCAGGCCCTGTACGGCTTTCTTCTTTCAGAGGGCGAAACCACTGTCCTAAAAGATATGACCGGAAAACAGATGGTTATAGACGCGGATGATATAGAAAGCAAAGAGAAAATGAAAATGGGCATTATGCCAAATGCAGTATCCCTGGGTCTAACGGAACAAGATCTGGCCAATCTGTCGGCCTACTTACTAACTCTTAAAAATAGTAATCTATAGACCATACCAACTCTAAAAAAAAGTAATCATGAGCACTACCATAACGAGAAGGGAAGTTTTAAAATCCTCAGTCGGAATATTCGGCTTAAGTCTTTTGGGGGCCTACGAAGCTTTTGCCATGGACAATGACCGGCGATTTAAGATTGGGGCCTGCGATTGGTCCATTCAAAGAATGTCGGAGGTTGAGGCCATTAAGGTTGGCAAAAATATTGGATTGGATGGTGTTCAGATCAGTTTGGGAAATCTAGACAATGATATGCATCTAAGACAGGAAAGGATTCAACAACAATATAAGAATGCCTGCTCGGAATATGGTATGACCATAGGAGGTATCGCCATAGGAGAAATGAACAACATCCCTTATAAATCGGACCCCAGAGCAGAGCAATGGGTTTCGGACAGTATAGATGTTGCCAAAAAGATGGGAGTTGGAGTGGTATTATTGGCTTTCTTTCACAATGGAGACCTTAAGAATGATATAAAAGGTACAAAAGAAACTATCCGCAGGTTAAAAAAAGTAAGCAAAAAAGCCGAAGACAATGGGATTATTCTAGGTATAGAATCTTGGTTGAGCGCCGAAGAACATTTGGAAATCATAAATGCCGTTGGTTCGCCAAACGTACAAGTGTATTACGACGTGGCCAATTCGAACAAAATGGGTTACAATATTTATGACGAAATCCGGTGGCTGGGTAAAAAGCATATCTGTGAATTCCACGCCAAGGAGAACGGGTATTTATTAGGGCAAGGCAGAATAGATTTTGAAGAGGTAAAAAAAGCGATAAATGATATAGACTATGAAGGATGGATACAGATAGAAGGTGCTGTTCCCGAAAATGCGGAAATGTTCGACAGTTATGTTCTGAACAATAAATATATTCGGTCCGTTTTTAAAACATAGACTTTTATTCTAAGATTATATTAAAATCAACTTTTTACTATTCCGAATATAGCGTCCAAAACACCTACCTGCTATGGCACTATAGACAAAGAAATAGTAGCAGTGCTGAGAATCAAATAATGATATTGTCAGTTAGATTTTTCCAGTGACCCTTTATTTGGGAGAAAACAAAAACTTTAAGGATTCATAAACTTGTTTATTCTTTGCTTGGTAAAAATTGGGTTGGCGCCTTCACTTTTCGCTACCATAGCTCCTACGGCGCAACCAAAATCGATAGCCGCTTGTGGTCCTTCCCCATTAAACAATTTATAAATTACGGAAGCCAAAAATGAATCTCCCGAGCCCACCGTATCAAGAACCTTAATCCTATAGCCACTATTATAATAAAAGATATTTTGGTGATACAATACAGCACCATAAGCCCCTTTGGTGACACAAATGGTTTCTGTTTGGGTCTGTTGGGCTACAAATACTATAGTCTGCTCCATAGAGTTGTATTTGGAACCTAGGTATTCCGCTACCTCGTACAATTCGTCATCATTGAATTTCACAAAATTAGCGTGCTGCATTAATTCCAGGATCAATTTCTTGGTATAATGCGGTGCTCTTAAATTAACGTCAAACACCTTGTATTTAGCAATTTCCAATAATTGTTTCAAGGTGGTACTAGATGTATTATCCCTACAGGCAAGACTACCATATATAAAAATATCCGTTTCTTTAAGCTGATTTTCGTAGATATTTATCGGCAAAATTTTATCCCAAGCAACTGGATAGGCAATATCGTAGGATGCCACTCCCTTATCGTTTAAGACAACGTTTACCTGCCCAGTCCCATAATTGGAACTCACTTGTATCCCATCGGTATTGACGCCGCAACTATTTAGATATTTAATTATTTTTTTTCCATCCACATCATCGCCAACACTACTAATCGTACTAACGTCTACACCATAAGACTGTAGGCGCAAAGAAACATTCAAGGGAGCTCCCCCAATCTTTGAGTGTGTTGGGAAATTATCGAATAAAACCTCTCCGAAACAAATCACTTTTAATTTTTTCATAATCAAACTTTAAATAAAAGGCACGAAGAAACCACTCTCCGTGCCTAAAAAACTAACTCAAACTAACGCGGTCTTAAATTAATATCCAGGGTTTTGCTTATAAAGTCCTCCTGTAAAATCTATTTCACGTTGTGGAATTGGATAGTACTCATCCCTTCCTGCCGTAAAAACTGCACTGGATAAGAAATCCCTTTTTGTTTTTTCCTCGGTCAAATAGGCGTTCAACACTTCTGCTGCCTCACCCCATCTTACCAAATCAAAGAATCGAGGACCTTCCATCCCAAATTCCAATCTCCTCTCGAATTTTAAAGCTTTCCACGCGTAGTCTTTATCAGTAAAGGTCGTGTACTCCTGAATATTGTAAATATCGATTGCACCTGCATCAATCTGACGTTGTGTGCTAACGGCAGCACGAGCCCTAACCTGATTGATCAGCGGTAAAGCTTCATCCCAACGATCCAATTGTATCAAGGCCTCTGCCTTGAACAGCAAAATATCCGCGTACCTTATAAAATCAACATTCTTTGAAGTACCGACAAACGGTCCTTCCTTTACATAACAAGAGCAATCCGGCGCTTGTTGTTCCTTCATATTTCCGAAATAACCATAAACCCCTGGATCTCTGGCCCAACTAAAGTTATAAACCATATCACCCGTAGCATTAACTGTATTCCTATATTTAAAAGGTCTTCCTGGAACTCCCACGGTATGATCCAACCTAGGATCCACCGTTAATCCCACAGCTGGTGTTACGGTTCCATCTTCATTGACCGTAGTGAATATATCCGTATCATTAAAACTATCCAATAAAGGCAATCCAGCTGCATCGGTCTTAAATGCGTTGACCATATTTTGACTGGCCAAATGAAACCCACAACACCCGTATAGTGCAGATCCATGAGGAGAATTAAGTCCCGTTACAAAACTTACCCTACTTACCTTGGTACCATCGTTAATAGAAAATTGGGCAGCCCAAATTGATTCAGGACCGTTATCGAAACCGTCCAAAAAGTTGTTTCCGTAATCCCCTTCCAAACTAGCAGTTACCTCGTCAGCGTAATCAATAACCTCTTGAAGTCGGGCCGGATTGATAGCAGTGACCTGATGCTGGTCATTCTGTTCGTACGCCTGGAAGAGCCTAAGTTTGGCCATATAGGCCGCAGCTGCATTTCTATCTGCCCTGCCAACCTCATCTTGTGATTGGGGAAGATTGTTGTAAGCAAAAATAAAATCCTCCGCAATTGTATTCCACAATTCATCGTTGGGCACATCATTTGTGACAGCAGCAGTTTCCTCTTGGGTCAGCCCTTCTTTGATGTAAGGAATTTTTTTAAACAAAAGTTTCATCATAAAGTGGGAATGTGCCCTCAAAAATCTAAGTTCCGCCTGTCTCAAAGTCTTATTTGGATATTCCGCGTCAGGTATGTCGTTAATTACGGTCAACGCAAAATTAGCTCTAGAAATGGCCTTGTAATAATTGGTCCAAGTTCTCGGGGCCATCCAATCCCCAAAATCTGGAATTGTTAGATTGTATTGCTCATAGCGGTCAATTACATCCACATCGCCACGGCCTCCACCACCTTTATAAGCATCATCCGAACGTACACTGCCATACACCCATTGATGGGTCAAGGGTCCGATCATTTCATCATTGGCAATCCCCGCGTAGGCAGCTACTACCAAGGCTTCGGCATTATCAGCCGTCGCCACATTATCATTGGACAGAACTCCCTCCGGTTCATAATCCAAAAAGTCCTTGTCACAGGAGGCTAGGAAAAACGAAACCAGCACTCCCATTATAAATATTATATTTCTTTTCATGATTTTCATTTTTTAAAAGTTCAAATTAAGTCCCAATGATAGCACTGTAGGAACGGGAATATTGGCAACAGTTGTACGCTCCGGATCCGATCCGATATAATCTTTTGGAGTAAACCAAAATAGATTCTCACCTTGAAAATAGACCCTTAATCCAGTCATTCCCCAAAATTTACTGATCATCTCCTCAGGTAAAGAATACCCTATTTGTAGATTTCTAATTTTGAAATAAGAATTCTTCCTAAATAAATAATCTGAAGTTCTTAGATCATTGAAAGCCAAAGACAAGGATGGAATATCGGTATTGGTATTGGTTGGAGTCCAGGCATTAAGAACACCTAGTCCGGCATTCTCTCTTCCTTGCGTAAAATTGTTCCATAATATGTAAGGATCCTGACCAATTCTTCCAGCTACTCCAGATCCAAAAACGGAAAAATCAAAGTTCTTATACCCAAGATCAACTCGGATACCATACTCTAGGTCTGGCAATGTATTCCCTATAAAATCACGGTCATCGGAATCTATTACATTATCCCCGTTAAGATCCTGGAATTTTATCCCTCCGGACCTTGAACCAACTTGAGTTGGACTAGCATCGATATCTGCCTGACTTTGGAACAAGCCATCAGTTTTATAGCCAAAAATTGAAAATTGAGACTGACCTAAAATGGAATTGGCAGCGGTTCCAGGAAAGCCTGCCCTAACCTCTTCCGGAAGAAAGGTAATCTCATCCTTAAATGCTCCAAAATTTGTAGATATCCCCATCGTAAAACCACTATCCCAAGTTTTGGAATAGGCTACGGATAGTTCCCATCCTTTGGTCTGTGTCGTAGCTCCATTCAATACCCGTTGTTGCCCTTCACCAATAACCGAGGCAATAGGCGGTGTGATCAAGATATCACTGGTTTTTCTGGTAAAGTAATCGAACGTACCTACTACAGCATTATTAAAAAGACCAAAATCCACACCATAATTAAATTCTTTGGTTGTTTCCCACTTCAATGCCGGGTTTGCCGCTTGAATGGAAACAAAACCTGATGGTAAGGTTCCCCCATTATTGCCACCTAGATCATAAGCTGTTCCAACATTGTAATATTGGTTGAAAAAATCAGGAATAAATTGATCTTGGTTTGGACCATATCTGGATTCGTATAGGCCAAATCTTGCGAGGTCACCGATAGACTGGTTACCCACTTCGCCATATCCTGCCCGAAATTTTAAATCTGACACTACACCTTCATCATTGAAAAAATCCTCCCTACTAATTCTCCAACCCAAAGTTGCCGCAGGAAAAACACCATACCTATTTTCATCACCAAATCGTGACGAGCCATCCCTACGTACTGTAACGGAAGCCAAATACCTATCTGCAAATGCGTAGTTTAATTTTCCAAATTGGGACAATAGGCTACTTCCACTGGAGCGCCCAGTATTGGTTCTAGCTCCGGTTGAGGCATCCAAAACGAAATACGATTCTGTTTCTACCGCAAAACCATCGGCAATAGCGGTAACTGAATCAAAATCATTTTTAATGGATTCTGCTCCCAACAAGAGACCAAAGCGATGATCTCCCAGTTCCTTAGTATAATTCAATGTATTGGTAAAGACAACGCTGGTAAATTTATTTGTGTCCAAAATCAACCTATTGTTGCTTCTGTTAACAAATCCATTGGTTACCTTGGGCTCAATATCCTTACGTTTGTAGTCACCATAATCGAGACCAATACTAGTCCTGAAGGTTAAATTGTCCATGATTTGAAGTTCGGCAAATACATTTCCAAAAATATTGGTCCTTTCCGTATTGTCCCACCTATTTAAATATTGCATCAAAACAGGATTGTTACGATCAGAATAACCAGCACCCAATGGCCCACCATAATTACCGTTATTATCGAATAAAGGTATGGTCGGCGCCATACTTATTGCTAATCCGGGAGTTGGGGCACTACCAATATCGGTAGAGGCCAAAGTTTCATCCGAGGTAGTAAAAGCGGTATTTACACCAATCTTCAATTTGTCATTGAATAATTTAAAATTGGAATTTAATTTCCCAGAAAATCTTTCGTAACCTGTATGTTTTAAAATACCAGTATTCTTAAGATGTCCTAAATTAATGAGATGAAAGGACTTGTCCGTTCCTCCAGAAATAGAAACTTCGTTATTGTAAACATAACCAGTTTCATAGGATTCTTCCTGCCAATCAGTATCGCCAGCCGGCACATTGGTATCACCGCCAACATAAGGCTGAAGCGTTACACCGTTGAGCACAGGATTATTAAAATCACCGTTCCAATCAAAATTATAGATTTCACCATAACCTCCTGTTGGATCTGCGCCATCATTAACGGAAGCCCTCCACAAAGCCTCTCCGCGTTGTATGGAGTTCAACATATCATACCGTTGTTTTTTCTCTGACTGTACGGATAGGTTGGAATTGACACTAACCCTATATTTTTCATCCCCTCCTGCTTTGGTGCTGTTCTTCGTGGTAACTATAATGACACCATTACCTGCCCTAGAACCGTAAATGGAAGAGGCGGATGCATCTTTCAATACTTGAACAGATTCTATTGAACTTGGGTTAAGGCCTGAAAAGACTTCTTGCCGAACTGTTGGTACCCCGTCAATTACATATAGTGGATCATTATTTCCCAATGTTGTTACCCCTCGAATTAAAATTCGGCTACTGGTACCGTTCGGGTTTCCTGATTTTTCAACAAAGAGTCCTGGGACCCTTCCTTGCAAAGCCTGCATGGCATTACCTGAACTTAAACTTTGACCTTCAACAGGACCAAGTTCCACAACGGTAATAGCTCCAGTTAAATCGGCCTTTCTTTCCGTGGTATACCCGGTTAAAACTACCTCGTCCAACATTTGCGCATCTGGCTGTAATACAATGGTGAAGGTTGTCTGTCCATTTACCGGAATCTCCATTGTTAAAAAACCAACATAACTTACCGAAAGTGTCGCATCAGTAGGCACATCACCAAGTGTAAAATTACCGTCAAAATCTGTCGTTGTACCATTGGTAGTACCCGCCACTACAACTGAGGCACCTGGCAATGGCATCCCATCATCCTGGGAGGTCACCGTACCTTGTATTTGTTCTTGGGCCATTAGCCCCAAGGGAACAAACATCATTAGTAATAAAAAAAGTTTTAGTTTCATAATTGAGTTGTATTTAGTTAATATTAAGTTCATTTACTTCTAATAAATCAAGATTAAAGTCTTGATTGACCGTCTCTATTGAAAGCGTCTCGAACGGTGCATTGGGAAAGAAGATTTCCGTCATTACCGTAGACCCTTCATCAAAAAATAATTCTATGGATGTCTTATCCAAAAGGATAGTCCCGGACAGCATCGTACTGCCGGAGATTCGTTTCGCAATACTATTCTTATTCGAGAACGTATCGGAAAATCCTGTTTTACCTGATTTATTGCGATCGATGAAAAAAGTATCATCGATGCCGTTGTATCCAAAGGACAATTCGTCCCCTTGCTTGTTGGAAAGCTTAAAAGTGAAACTATCTTTTTTTATATCTGAAATATTGAAGTTAATGGCTGCCCGAGAAAAATTTATCTTTTCTGAATTGATGAGTGCCAATTCCCCATTCACTGCAATATTTTCTTTCTTATACTTTACACCTTTATAGGCGTCAATTTCATCAACTGGCTTAAAAGCCAACCTATAGGAATCTGCATCCTTAAGCAATTTTATTTCCCTTGCTACGGTCATGGCACTACGCCAGGTTTCGGTAGGTACTTCGTTGGCATATTCCCAATTCGACATCCAACCCATATAAAATTTCCCGCCGTTCTTGGAGGTGACATTGGAAAAAGTAACCCCGGCATAATTGTCCTTCCCAAAATCGATCCAAAAGTTCTGACCCTTGTTTAGGACTGTTTCAAAATCCCTATCCATGGTAAATTTTGTCCCATCAAAGTCCCCAATAAAATATTGTGTAGCACTACCCCCATTTGGACCCCCAGGATTTACACTTACATAGAGGACCCATTTGGTTTCATCAGTACCCTCTACAGGAATAGGAAAAAGATCTGGACATTCCCAAACACCACCATGTGTTCCAATCTCCCTATTCAAATCCATACCGAAATCCGACAACAGCTCCCAGCTTTTAAGATCCTTTGAACCATAGAACATCACTTTGTCCTGGGCAGCCAGGACCATAACCCATTTCTTATGCTCCTCGTTCCAGGATACTTTAGGATCCCTAAAGTCCCTTATTCCTGGATTTTTTATGACCGGGTTTCCTGAATATTTGGTCCAAGTAAGCCCTTCATCCAAGGAATATGCAATGGCCTGTGACTCAACATCGATTCCCTTGGCCTTTTCAATTTCCATATTATGATATGTAAACATGGCAATTATCGGCACTTGTCCCCCTGTCCCAAAGCCAGATGTATTTTGCAGATCCACCACTGCACTTCCAGAAAAAATATATCCCAGATCATCCGGATATAATGCAATGGGCTGCTCCTTCCATTCTACCATATCGGTGCTTATAGCATGCCCCCAATGCATGGGACCCCATTTATTACCGTCTGGATAATGTTGAAAATACAAATGATAATATCCGTTGTAATGGAACATCCCATTGGGATCGTTCATCCATCCAACCTTAGGTGTAAAATGGTAATTTGGACGATACAATTCCTCTTCGGCATCCACAGAACTTTCCTGCTGGACAATAATGTCCGTGTTCTCTTTCTGCCCTTGTTCCTTGCATGCGTAAACTATGCACAGACCTGCAATGACAACAACTAATTTTAATCTATGTTTTTTCATACTTTCAAAAAATTGGGTTTAAATTTTATCTATTTATTCTTTTTAACTACCTCTACCTTCTTAGTATTTCCGCCATTGGACTTACTCAAGGATTTACTTAAAGCTTCCAAGGAAACCCCCTTCGTTTCTGGCATAATGAAAGCCACAAAGAGCAATTGTAAAAACATCATAAAAGCAAAGAAGGCAAATACTGTTCCTGCTCCAATAGAGGAAAACAAGACCGGAATCAAGGAAGGGATTACTGCCGCCAAGACCCAGTGGACCGAACTTCCAAAGGATTGTCCCGAACCTCTTAAATGATTTGGGAAAATTTCAGATATAAACACCCAGATTACGGTACCCTGGCCTACGGCATGCGCGGCAATGAACAGGAACAGGAATATTGCTACAGACATTCCTTCCCATTCAAGAAAAAAAGCACAGGACACCAAGGTCAGTGATACGATATACCCGATGGACCCTAGGTACATTAATTGTTTTCGACCAAGCCTATCGATCAGAAAAATACCCAAGAGGGTAAAAAGCAGGTTAGTGACCCCAATTCCAATACTGCTCAATAAGGCAGTACTTTCTCCCAGACCGGCCTCTTCCAAAATTCTAGGGGCATAGTATAGAAAGGCATTAATACCGGAAGCCTGATTAAAAAAGGCCATACAAAAGGCAAGAATTAATGGGAAGCGGTACTTCTTTATAAAAATATTTTCACCTGGTACCTTGTTTTCATTTTCCTGATTTATTTCCAACATCAATTTTTCTACATCCTGACCTGGATTTATTACTTTTAGTACATTTAGCGCTTCTTCGGTACGAAGCTTGGTCAGAAGCCACCTTGGACTCTGTGGAACAGTCATGACAAACAGGGTATATATTACTGCGGGAATGGCCTCTACCCCAACCATCCATCGCCAGGCATTTTCACCTATACCACTTAACAGGTAATTGGAAAAAAAGGCTACCAATATTCCAAAGACGATATTAAATTGGTACAAGCCTACTAATTTACCCCTATCCTTGGCCGGGGCTATTTCAGAAATATATGCAGGAGCTGCTATAGTGGATGCGCCCACTCCCAATCCACCTAAAAATCTAAAGAAGGCAAAAGTAATAGGGTCGTTTGAGAATGCAGAACCCAATGCGGATACGGTATAAAAAATCCCAATCCAGAACAGCGTTTTCTTTCTCCCCAACCTATTGGTAGGTATTCCGCCCAATAATGCTCCAACAACTGTTCCCCACAAAGCCATGGCCATTACTATAGTACCATGGAATACATCGGAAGAACCCCATAGCAACTGTAATTTTTTGTCCGCTCCGGAAATCACCACCGTGTCAAAACCAAATAGAAATCCCGCCAAAGCTGCAGTAATAGACCAAACCAATATTTTCTTCATATCGCAATTATTAAATATGAAGACTATATTATTACAATTTATTTGGCAATTATTTAGTCAATGTTACAATCTATTGTGATTTCGTTAACATTTTTTAAAATAAACACAAAACTCTGATAACCAATATGTTAACAAATTTATTTTAACAAAGAAGGATTGAACTAGTTATACTGATGTAACACAAAAGTTTAAAATTGATACATGGAATTAAGGTAATAAGCTTAAATTACCTTAAAGTGATTTTTTATAGGCCCCTGGAGTAACACCGTATTTACTTTTAAAGGCTGTAGAAAAGTAATTTGGGGAGGAAAATCCTGTACTATACCCTATTTCCGACATGGAAAGATCTGTGTTTTCTAGCATAGTTTTTGCATTTTCCAATCTATAATTGGAAATATAATCGCTGACGCTTATTCCCAACATTGCCTTTACCTTTCTATACAATTGAACCCTAGAAATATTCAACCCATCGGCTAAATTTTCAACGGAAAAATTAGCATTATCCAGGTTCACCTTTATTTGTTGGTTTAGTTCCCGTACAAATAATTGTTCAGGGCTCCCAAACGCTTGCCCCTGTTCAATTTTATGAATGTTATTGGTATAATAATACCTTAACTTTTCCCTATTGTAAAGGAGCGACTTTATAGATTGCGTTAAGATGGAATAGCTAAATGGCTTTGTCAAATAAAGATCGGCTCCGCTTTTAAGGCCTTGTAGAAAAGAATCCCTATTGCCCAGTGCTGTTAATATTATAACTGGAATATGCGATGTTCGCAAATCGTTCTTCAAGATTTCACAAATTTCAAATCCATTTTTATCGGGCAAGTTTATATCACATATGATAACATCAGGAATATTCTCAAATGCCAATTCTATACCATCGGTACCATCGGATAATATCATATCATACTCGACACCTAGTTTATTCTTTAGGAAAAAACTTAAATCCCGATTGTCCTCTATTAAAAGAATGGAATAGCTATCATCCCTAATTTTGGTATCCAGTTCCAAAAAGTTATCATCCGAGGTAATATCCCCGGAAAAATCACTGAGCGTTGTATCCGCCAAATCTGGGTCAATTACAATTTGATCTTCATTAAAATGGGTATTTCCTTTAAATAGGGTGATAATAAATTCTGTTCCGTGATAGGATTTAACTTCAATTTTACCAAGATGAAGTTCCACAAATTGTTTACTAAGATGTAAACCTACCCCTGAACTATTTTTCCTATTATTGGAACCCTTAAAAAATGGAGTGAATACATTTTTTAATTCGTTTTCCGGAATTCCTATTCCGTTGTCCTTAAAGTGAATATCAACAGTACTTTCGTCTAAATTATCGTTAATTTCAATATCGATTCTTCCATTATCAGGAGTAAATTTAAAGGCATTGGACAATAGGTTAAAATAGACTTTATCCATTAAATTTCGGTCGATAAACAAGTCCAAATCTTCATTATTTGTGGTAATATTGAATTTGATTCCCCTCTTTTTTGCCTCCCCTATAAATTCTTTAAATATATTGTTGGAGAACCTAAAAATATTTGTTTCTGAAGCCCTAACATTGAAATTTTGGTCCTCCACTTTTCTAAAATCCAATAAATTATTGATCAGCCTAAGTAAGCGATTGGAGTTGTTCTGAATCAATTCCACCTCAAATCCAGTTTTATAGCCCTTTTGTTTGTCCCATTCCCGTAGCGATTCTATAGAACTCATAATTAGCGTGATAGGAGTTTTAAACTCATGGGATAACCCTGTAAAAAAGTTCAATTTGGCCTCATTACTTTCCTTTACTTCATTGGCTATTTTCTCGATTTGATTTCTTTGTACAGTAATCTTTTTATTGATCAACTCCAGCTGTCTATTTTTCTTGGATATAGCTATTTTGGAATATATGCTATAAACAGCTAGGCCAAATATTATTACCGAAAATATAATAATGATTTTCAGAATATTATTTTGTGAATAGTAGAGTTGTTCTTGTCTTTTAATGGCGGAAATCTGAGATTCAATGAGACCTTGCTGCTCATTTATTTTACTGAATTGATTCTGCATTATATCAGCATTAAACTGATCAATAACAGTGGTACTCAGAATATTATTTGTAGGCACCACCTCAGCGTTTAAAATTTTCAAGGCGATCTTAATTGCTTCAGCACCACCTGTAGGATACAATATCGTCGCATTTAGAACCCCATCTTTTACTAATTGTATGCCTCCGTTAGGTCCATTAAGTCCGTCAACACCAATGATTTTTATTTGGCCTTCCATGCCCAAATTCCTAGCTATTTCCCAGGCACCCTTGGCCATTCTGTCGTTATGGGCAAAAATATAATCTACCGGTCCGGTTCTTGACAATAATTCTCGTAAACTTTCCGTGATGGATTCCTTCTCCCAATCCCCTTCTATGGTTCCAGCAAATTTTATTTTGGGAAATTTATCCAAAATCTGATGAAAGCCTAGGCTCCTTTCGTCAGCAGGGGAAGATCCAGCTAGACCCCTTATTTCAATAACCCTTAATGAATCCTGAACATTGGAAACAATGATTTTTGCAGCATTACGGCCAACTTCAATATTGTCTGCACCTACATATGCCGTGTATTTTTGATTGTCCGTTTTCCTATCCACTACCAGTACCGGAATCCCGGCATTCATTGCCTCTTCCACAATGGGAGTAATGGGTTTGGATTGAATAGGGGAAACAATAATAATATCAACAGTGTCCGATATGAATTCCTTTAACTGTGCTATTTGCTGTTGAACATTGTAGTTTGCGTTAGAAATGCTCAAAGTAACATTGGAATACAAAGAGGCTTGTACTTCCATGGCATTATTCATAGATTGCCTCCATTCGTCATTTAACATGGCCTGCGAGAAACCTATCCGAACTTCCTCTTTTTCAGTTTGTTTTGCACACGAGAAAAAAAGAAAAATCAGAAATAACAACAATAAAAAGTTGATTCTTTTGGGACTCATAAAAATTGAGTTTATCACGTAAACTTAGGAAGTTATAAAACTCCATTAGCAACTTACGAAAAATACCCATTCAATTCCCTGAAATTCACGCCAAATAATATTAGGCCGATATTGCACAACCAAGGAAAAGGCAAACAACAATAGGGCGAACAACACTAATCTATTTTTCATAGGTAATGACTTTTTGGTTGTTTATTGCCTATCTTATTTTACTTGGTGAAAAAAGCATTTTCCGGGACTTTGGTTCTCGAAAAAGATGGACCTTCCCAGCTTAATTCCAATGAGCTGGCACTCTTAGGGTTTCTGCCACAGTAAATCTTAATGGGGTGATAACCTGCTTCAAGGGTAATGCTCCCTTCTCTTATTGTGCCAGCTTCATATCCATAATCGGCATCAATAACACTTGCCCCATGAATTTTTAAAAAGCTCTTAGTTTCGGACTTCATAGAGAAAGTATATTCCCCATCCACTGGAATATTAATATATCCCTCAAAAAGTAACAACTCACCTTTATTCAACTTTATTCCTCCTGGATCAAGGGAAGTAACCTTACCCATTGCAGTAGCCGGCAACAAATTTAATTGCGGTAACCAAGGAGCCGAATTTTGATAGGCCGTCCAACTAAGGCCGTTGATTAGCCCGTCCACGGAACTTGCGGTAATGGCCGCATTGTCATATGGTCTTTGGGCGGCAGCATCAGGCATACGCACCTGCAGTACCCGTTCTTTAAAAGTTTGTTGCAACTCCTTCATATAATCATTACCCGCCAAATTATTAGCCTGTTGGGTATCGCTAATAACATTGTATATTTCAAAATCATCATCGGCATTTTTAATATCATATCGGAGTCCGACCAGGTCCCCAATCCGCATCATCTGCATTTCCTTCCTCAATCTACCGCGATTATTCGGTGCAAATTCGTCATAATTTGGAGTGTGCTGACCTTGGGTATATTCCACATAAATAAGACTCTGTTGTTGGTCACCTTGTCCGGTCAATGATGGCAACAAGGAAACCCCGTCGGAATTTACGGGAGCTGGAGTACCCGCAGCAGCAGTGAACGTTGGCAACCAGTCATAGGATATAGAAGGCGATTTAACCACGTGTCCAGCCTTAATTTGTGCCGGCCATTTGGCAATAGTAGGCAACCGCTCTCCCCCTTCCAAGACATCCCTTTTAATTCCATCAAACGGACCAAAACTGTTGAAGAAATTTGCTTCATAGGGCTCATTGTCCAGGTATGATTCAATGGAGGGCCCATTGTCAGAACTAAATACGACCAAAGTGTTTTGATCGATATTAAGATCGGATAATAGCTTTAAAATATCACCTACCTGATCATCGATTCTTCGAGTAGTCGTGGCATATCGCTTATAGACATTAGGCCAGGCCACTTCGGGCGTAGTTTCATTGTTATCATGATCATAGGTAGCGTCGCTATAATCTGGATGTACCCAGGAATCTATGGTTCCCGAAGCAGTGTTTATCATTTGACCAGGCTTCCCTGTCCATTGTAAGCCACCATTTAAACCTCCCCCATCGGGATAGGCCTGGGTGGGCAATTCCAAAACGGCATGTGGAGTATCAAAGGCCAAATACATAAAGAAGGGTTGTTTTCCCCCTTTACCTTTTGTTTGTTCTACAATCCATTTTTTGGCCACGGCGGTCCATAGGTCACCAGTATAACACTTGTCCAGATCCTTACTTACTTCTGTTTTATTTTCATAGACTTCCTTTGCTCCCCTATAAAGGCCTTCCTTGGGATAATGCTCGTGGCCGTCCCTGTGCCACATATAGCCGTAATAGTAGTCGAACCCACGATCAATGGGGTGAGCAGGCCAACTATCTCCACCCTCGGACCATTTATTGGAACCCATTAGTCCCCATTTTCCAATGGCGGCAGTGGTATAGCCCAATTTCTGAAGTACGTTGCCCATAGTGTGGTTATCCGCCAAGGCCTTGTCGAACTGATTATTCCTAACATTGGCGTGTCCTTGACTTAAACCGGACAATAAGGAAGCCCTCGAAGGTGCACAAACCGGTGCAGCGGCATAGTGATGGGGCAACAAAGCGCCCTCAGAGGCCATTTTATCCAGATTGGGTGTCAAGACCCAAGGTTCACTACGGTCGTTGATCTTCTGTCTTTGATTTTGAAAAAATACCCCCACATCGCCATATCCCAAATCATCGGTAAGGACAAATATAATGTTTGGTTTTTGATCATTGCCCATAGTCCCTGCCTCTTGGGCATAAGCTATTTTTACGCCTAATCCCATTATCATTAAAACAACAATTGGTAACAAGTAGCGATTTCCTATTTTAAAGTATGACATTGTCTATAAATTATTTGGTTGTTATTTAAATTTAAGGCTGGGAAGCAATTCGTCTTTCATTAGTATTTGTTTTGCCTTGCCCATATATTTGTTTTTCTTGAACACGATATTTTTTGATGCATTTACCGTAATGGCGGGATTATCGGGGTACAGTATAGGGAAGCTGCCAGAATTGGTTATCGTATTCCCTTGAAACAACAATCCATCAACATTTGAAATCTCCAAAATAAGATTGTCGAATTGATGAAACTTATTATTAGTTATTTCAATATTTTTAAAGGCAATATTGTGGTTTTCATCATCCGTAACAAACCGAATTACCCCCCTATTAAATCCGCTATGCTGATTATCCTGAAAAGTATTGTTTCTAATTATTAAGTTAGCCGCATTACCAGATTCAAACCAATGACTGCTTTCCACAGGAATAAGAATAGCTTCCATTTCCGTACTAAAATAATTATTTTCAATAATTGTTTTCTTTGGATTGGAAATTAGAAGTCCCCTAGCCCGATTACGGCTAATATTACAATTTTGCACCAATAGTTCTGGATAGCCCTCTACATTTTCAATTAAATCGCCAACCTTTAGCCCCGCTGGTAGGTCTTCGTTAAAGCTTATTATCTGGTACCTACCGTTTATATATTCTGTACTTTTTAGGGTAAGATAATCATACGGAAAAAAGGAAGTCGCCAATCTCACCAGTCCAATAGTATCGTTGGCACGCCCTATAGTAAATCCTTGTTGCTGGGCATGTCCCATACGGACACCGATGCTTTTTTTGCCAATAATGTCCATCACTTCCTGATAAGTACCATGAACATTTGTTGCATCGTCCAACTGATTGTTAAACGTGCAATTTTTTAGTACCACTTTGCCCCTACAACCAACAAAATGGGTTGCATCGGCTGTGGTAGAGACCATTCTTCCCTGGGAAGGAGTAACATTAAAGCTGTCCAAAATGAGGTCTGATGAATTCTCTGCAATCAATCCCATTCCTCCTGCATGATGAACATTCACATTTTTTGCATTAAAGCCTTCTGTTCCTGTAATCCGAAAGGCAGGTGCCAGACGGTTTAGACTCTGATCGCCCTTGCAGACCAAAACCATTCCTACGGGGGGCAATTTCTGTTTGTGGTTAAAGACACGTACCGTACCCGGCTTAACTTCCTCGACCTTTAAATTATCCTCTTTTCCACGTACTTTCTCCACCTTGGAACGGGGGTCGGTCTTATACTTATACTTTATTTTATCAAGATTGTGCTGAAAAGTAGAGTTCCGTGTGGCGGTAATTGGAGTATAAACTTCGGCATTAAAGGCGATGGCATTCCGGGTGGGATCAAAAAGAATAGACTGTCCCAAGTTATGCTCGTAATACTCCTTGACAAAAATTAACTGTCCATTCCTAATCTCATAAGGATACTCCTTTGAAAGCTCCATGTCAAAAGAATTGTTCTTCTCGTCATTGGCCACTATTAATCCCTCACTATGGAAAGGCTCTGCCCAGTCGACAATAACATTCGTAATGGTAATATTTTTTGAATCCTCAATTAGAAAAGGAATCATTCTCCCGTGAAAGATAAAAGTAGAACCTTGGCCATTAATGGTCAAGTCCGCCATCCCAAATATTGGCATGGCAGTCTTCGCCAACACATCGTCATGATTGGAAATACGGGTAAATTTTTCGAATGCCTTGTCCGGATAGAAATGATAGGTTCCCTTTTCAAATTTAATTTCAGAGATAGGATATTTCTTTGCCTGACGAATTCTGGCCAAAACAGCTGGGGTAGCGTCCTCGGCTATTTCAGTTGTAAACACTACATTTTCCGAAAGTAGCCCCTCCGATTGTGAAAAACCAGACCCACACAAAAGGGAAATGACAAGTAGCATCACAATTTTATAATTTTTTGGACTTCTATTTAATAGTTGAAATTTTCTCATTTCCTTAAAACCTTTGTTTCTCCTTAATTTCTGTTTCTTTTATAATGCACTATTCAGTAATGTTCCCTAAGGCTTAACTAACAATCTAATTATTGCCTTTGTGCTCAGGTTAAATAGTCATAAGCCTTTGCCAGTGCACTTCTAGGAAAAAGATTAAGACTACATGTGAGAAGCTTATAGTTATTAATTGCGATTTGAACTTATTGTTACTCTATAAATTTACCCCTGTGCCCTGGAGAGAGTTATCATGATCCCAAGTAATTAGCCAGGGATCACGGGTTTTAATTTGAAAGGCTTTCATTTTTTTTATCATTTCATCCATTACTTCCTTATAATTGGGGTCGTTGGCCAGGTTCACTATTTCATCGGGATCTTTTTCCAAATTGAATAATTCAAATTCAGGGCGAAACAGGTAATCTTGTACCTTTCTTTTACCGAAATACTCTTTTTTGTTTCTATATACCTCCTGCCATGTAGAAGCCGCCCATAAGTCCGATGCAAAGGGATATTCCGACCGCCATGCTATGTTCCTTATAAGCTTGTAATTTTTGTCTCGCACCACGCGCATGGGGTAATACATGGTGATTTCATGAAAGGTGTGGGAGGCGTATATTTCATCCCAGCCTTCAGGTTCCTTAGCATTCAATACATCTTGAAAAGAACGCCCATGAAACGAGTATCCTTTTGTTTCCACTTGCGCCATGTCCAAAATGGTAGGCGTAAGGTCTACCCAAGAAATCATAGCATCCGAAGTGGTATTCTTTAATTTAGAAAAAGGGTCCTTAATAATACAGGGCAGTTTCATCCCTGGCTCATATAAGGTGGTTTTGGCACCAGGAAATGCCATGCCATTATCAGATATATAAATAACTATAGTGTTGTCTGCCTTGCCCGACTCCTGAAGCATCTGCATCAACCTACCAAAACCCTGATCTATTCTGGAAACACTTTGGTAGTATTGGGCAATTTCTTCCCTACTTTCATTAGTATCCGGCAAAAAATCCGGAACCACAACCTCAGTCGGATCGTAAACAATAGTCTCTACCCCTGGATAGCCTTCCAACTTGTTCCCAAAACTGTTTGGGGCATCCCATTGTTCGGGATCTGTAGAATTTGCCCTATGCGGATCATCCGTACAGAAATACAAAAAAAATGGTTTGTCGGATGTCAAAACATCTTTGCATTCTTCTGCCATGGCCACGGTACTTCTAGGGTCGGCCTTCAACTCTTGTTCAAAATGGTACACGGATTCCGGAGCCACGTGATATTTTCCTATCCTAGCCGTGGTATACCCTTCTTTTTCAAGCAGCACGGGCAGAGATTTTACGATGTCATAGGTGCTAAAATGATGATAGTCGTGTACATGACCATAAGAACCGGTGGCATGGCCATAGAGCCCGGTAAGAATTACCGATCTACTGGCAGCACAACTAGCAGTGGTACAATAGGCGTTATTGAAACGTACACCTTCAGAGGCCAATTTATCCAGATTCGGGGTTTTTATCACCTTATTCCCGTATGCCCCGAGGGCATCCGTTCCATGGTCATCAGCAACAAAGAGTATTATATTGGGCCTCTCTACCTGCTTCTGTAAAGCTATCTGTGTTTCCTTTTTTTCACTACAGCCTGTCAACATTAAACCCAAATAAGCGGAAATAATAATTAGCCTATAATTCATAAATTATCGTTTTAAATAGAATAAACAAGAGTCATAATTTCTTCCGCTCGCTATCCGGTTGTAAATCAAAACCACATTGGGTTCTTGCAATAGTAGGTTCTGACCTAATTCAGGGAGAACCAGCAGTATTGGTGCGAATAGGGACAAAACAATATCTTTCAATGTGCTAAATTATTCATCCTGCTTCACATAATTCAAAGGAGATATACGCTCCCCTGTTTTATAATCCAACCGCTTTCCGTAGTAGATATAATTATCAAAAATATCGCCATTGCCTAAGGTTCGTGGGTCTCCCTGAGCCATAAGCTCTGTTTCCATTTGAGTGCGAAGTGTTTTTATTTGCACAGCATATTCGGGAAGATCGGCTAAATTATTGATACAATGTGGATCTTCTTGAATGTTATAGAGCTCATGCTCCGGCCTTTTATCAAAATTCATTTCAAAAAAGAAGTATTCCTTATCCCCTGGTTTTAAATCTGTAAGATAAGTTTTGGTTGGGGATCCATCGCAGTTTAAAAACCCGTATTCAGGATTTCCAACAGGCCATCTTTTTGGTTTTATATTATGAACGTAGAGTAACGAATCATTCCGAATGGCACGGACCGGGTAGGACAAATCTGTCCCGTCCTGATCGGAACGACCAACATCATGACGTTCCTTGCCCAATAATACATGGTCACGGGCTTGGTCTATTTGCCCAGATTTTGGAGAGAACAACTGTTTTATAAGACTTCCTCCTGTCATTTGCCGATGTGGTTTAGCCCCCACTACCGCCATAAATGTTGGTGCCAAATCGGAAAAACTCACAAAATCGTTCACGGTACGACCAGGGTAGATTTTACCCTTCCAATAAACGATCAATGGAATATGAAAGCCTTCCTCATATATTTGTCCTTTTACCCTAGGGAATGGCATCCCATGATCTGAGGTAACCACTATCATTGTATTTTCCAACAAACCTTTTTCCCTCAATATTTGTATGGCCTTACCCACTTGGGTATCGTACCATTCCACCTCATTGGCATAATCCAATAGGTCTCCACGAACTATGTCGTTATCCGGATAAAAGGGGGGCACAACTGCTTCTTTCAATTCGCGCCCTGCCTTTTTCCAAGAATCCAGTTCATAGGCCCTATGGGGCTCCTTGGCCCCCAACCAAAAACAGAAAGGTTTTTCCTCTCCCTTTTCGTTCAAAAATGCACCAAAGTTGGCGGCATAATCTATATTACTTATACTCTCATACGGGGGTGTTATTTTTATACTGTTGTATTCCGGTCCGGCCGGATTATCGGCAGTATCATACACCCCGGGACCCCATCCTTTACCAGAAAAACCTACATTATACCCCTCATTTGCCAATAATTCCGGATAGGTCTTAAACTCTGAAGGAAAACGGCCATTGTGATCCGCCGCCTCCTTGAGTTGCCAACTGTATTTTCCTGTAAGAATACAGGCCCGTGCCGGGGAACATTTTGGATTGCCGTTATACGCATTATTAAAAACAACCCCTTCTTTAGCCAGGCCGTCAATAGTTGGAGTGTTCACAAAAGTATCCCCATATGCTCCAAAACTCTTCATGGATGCATCATCTGCAATGCAAAACAGGATATTGGGCCTTTCCTTACTTTTTTGAGCGTTCGCTATTAGAGTTAGAAACAAGCATCCGATTAACAAGGTATGTAAGGCAGATTTTTTCATATATCAAGATTCAATTCTCTCTTCTTGGTTATGTGTAATTAACACACCTTATTTGAGTTCCAAGTCTTGGATTCCGTCATTTGAATTGCCTCTAATTTTCTCAAAGTCAGCAATTAATTCCTGAAGTTTTTCAGGATTGGATTTAGCCAGATTTTCCTTTTGACTAGGATCGTTTTCCAGATTATATAATTGATACTCTTCTGCATTACCCAACTCAATTTTCACCATTTTGTTTATCGCTGGTCCTTTATATGGAGGAATCATAGCCCAATTACCTTTTCTAAAGGCTGTTCTGGAGGTTGCTTCCAATACCAACTCTTCCCTTCCGTCCTTTGATTTACCCATAAATGCATCCAAAAGATTCTCACTATCCTCACCTGTCTTATCACTTCCCACCAAGGCGGCCATAGAAGTAAGCAAGTCTAACTGGCATACTAAGGCATCAGATTTACCTGGTGCAATTGTACCTTTCCAATAGGTAATAAATGGAACTCTTGTACCTGCATCGAACAAACTATATTTACCTCCTCTTAAAATTCCTGCAGGGGTATGATTGCCCAATTTTTCTTCGGAGTCGTCATAATAACCATCGTTGACTACTGGGCCGTTATCACTTGAAAAGACAATTAATGTATTCTCAAGGATTCCCTCATTCTCCAAGGTTTTCATGAACTCCCCTATCATCCAATCGGCCTCCAAAATAACATCCCCTCTTGGACCCATTCCAGATTTTCCGGCAAAACGCGGGTGCGGTGTACGTGGTACATGTGGCTGTTGCAAGGCATAGTACAAAAAGAAAGGTTTGTTTTTATGCTCTTTTACATACTGTTGGGCTTTGGCCAGAAAATGGTCCGCCATATCAACATCGCTCCATTTAGCAGACTCCCCACCCTTCATAAAGCCAATTCTTGGAACTCCATTCACTATACTGTTGTTATGACCGTGATGCCATTTCATAGTAGTCAGTTCGGGATTGTCCAATCCCGTGGGTTCCCCTTCAAAATTTTTCTCGTAGCTCACTTCAATGGGGTCATTGGGATCCAATCCGTCTACGTGACCGTCGGCAATATACACCGTTGGCACCCTATCCTGGGTTGCAGCAAGAATATAGGAATAATCAAAACCAACTTCATTGGGGCCAGGTGACACCCTTTCATTCCAATTCACATTTCCGCTACCAAGTCCCAAATGCCATTTACCCACAATACCGGTGGCATAACCTTCTCCCTGCAACATTTTGGGCACTGTCATTTGTGCCGTATCAATTATCAAAGGAGCTGTTCCTGGTAATATTTTGGCATCTTTGTTGCGCCATGGATACCTACCTGTTAATATGGCATACCTACTTGGCGTACAAGTAGCTGAGGAGGCATAACCATTGGTAAATTGTACACCGCCCGTTGCCAATGCATCCATATTAGGGGTACTGATCTCCGTTGCCCCATAGGCACTCATATCGCCATACCCAAGATCATCCATATAAATAAATACAATATTGGGCTTTTTCGCACTTTCATCAGTAGCGACTACTTTCTCTTCCTTGGATTTACATCCTGCCAAAAGCAACACAATAATGGCAGTCTGGAACAAATTCCTTTTAATAATTTTCATTTTTCTATTTAGTTAATTTTAATGATTTTGGCTTTAGAAGCTAGTAAGGTACAACCCATATATTTTTGATATGCACCTTTCCTCATATTTTATTCAATTGCCCTAGACCTCCATAACCTCCTTTGGGTCGGTACTTATTGCAACCGATTTAATGACTTTTTCATTTTGTCCTTCCCCTATGATCAAGGTATATTTGGCCAAAGAGTATACTTCTGGCACTAATTCCTTTCCTTTGATCCTCAACGATTTTACCATTTCATTGGTCTCTTCATTAATAATCTTAACAACTTGGTTAGATTCCTTAAAATGCAATCTAGGCAGGTAGCCCAAGGCCCTTCTGCCATCGTTGTCATCTTGGGCTATGGTCAATGGCCATCCCGGGTAGGTATTGTCTTCGGAATCCACATCAAGGTCTGCCAAAAATCGAATTGCTTCCATTTTTATAGTCCTAGCCGAGGTATCAAAAGTAACTATCCCAAAACCGGATGCCTTTTTCTGTGCTTTCAAATATCTGTTTTTCTCTAGGTCAAAATCATCGGTCGGATTCCCAACGGCATAGATATAATTAGTGTTCCCAAATCCATCTCGATAGCTACCTGTATTAGGCAGCCCATGTGCTGGTCTATCCGTAAAAGGTACATTGACAGAATCTGGTTGTCCCCATCTTGGGTAACCCGTTGAAATTGCCGGGGTACAGAAGGTCCAGCCCCCATCCCTTACTTCATCAACACTATATTGTACCATAAAAGGCAAATGTTGATCTCCGTTGATATGAAAAACAGAAGCTTTTCTAATGGTCCGTATTACCTCATCCCTTTTGGATTTGGGCCAACCTCCCGAGTCCAAATCGCCAAATAAGAATTGCTTTTTGGGACCATGATGGGTACCTACATTGGAAAATAAAGTCTGACTTAACAGCACCTTCATATCCGCTCCTTGCCAATCACCGACCCAGCCATTCAAAAACTCCATTTGACGATTTCCAAAGAAATCCAGGTCATTTGAATCAAGTTCTTCCGGTTTGGCCGGGGCGGTAAGATGATCTATCCTACCTTCCCCACTCCTAAGCATCTCTGGACCGGATTTAAATAATCTATCACTCACAATAGCGAAACTAACCTTCCCGTAAACCATTTGGGTAAACCAATTTGTAATGCCTGATGGTAAAGGTGATGGGTCATATGGATCTGGAAGGTGACCACATTGGGTGCGAAAAACCACATTGACCATATTGGGTGTCTGCACAAGTCCGCCATGGGCATCCCTTACCTTTTCCCAAGCTTCAAAAGAAATGCCTTCACCTCCTTCTCCCCAAAGATTACCTTGATAAACATCGTGGTCATCGGGCGTGCAGATTGTAGGCCGGTCGCGCATAATATTTCCAAAAGCCCAACCGAACATATACCATTTTCCCAAATAGTTTAGAATTGCACTGTCTTCTGGCTGTCTTTTTATAGGATACCCTCCATTGCCCTCGTACAACTGATCCCCCGAAAAATAAAGCATATCCGGGTTGGATTTTTCAAGATTCTCCACCAAGGGACGATATGGATATCCTGCCCATTCCTGACAGGTTAAACCACCAAATCGCAATGGCCGGTCATTTGGCTCTTGTCTTATAGCGCCTTTATAATAATGCTTTTCCTTGTCAATGGAATAGACCAAACGATAAGGTGTATCTTGGGCTGAATCCCAATTTTCTATTGAAAAAATAGTACTATATGATACAGGATCAATTTCGCCCTTTTCTTCCTTGACCCATTTACCCTTCTTAAAAAATTGAAGCTCCACCTTTTGTGAATCTCTGTTGCCTACCGGAGGTAGTTGTGCCGTTAATTTAAGTTTCCCTTTTGAAAGTGTGTACATGGCCCAAAGGATAGGCCCAAAACTGTTATCGGGAACATATTCAACCTTAGTACCATCAAGGGCAATTGACCGAGACCAAAAGGTACTCCCCTCCTTTTCGTTCATGTTCTGTTCCAAAGCCACCAGGCCTTCGATTTCTCCGGTGTGGCGATATGACAATTCCGCTTTACGATCATCCTTGTCCACAACGATCAAGGTACATTCGTAATCGCCATTTTTTGATGACACCCCCAATTCCAGAGTAAAATCGCTAAAATCAAAATTTTCCGGAAGCTTAGCTTCTTTGTCGGCTACAAATAATTTGCCTTCCAAGGAAATGCCTGTAGACAATCCTTCACCAAAATAACAGGCCGCTTTTACACTCTTTGGGTCGGTAGCATCCTTTATTCCGATAGAAAAACCAACGCTCCCTTTGTCATTGTTATTTTTTAACAGCCCAATTCTACTTTTAATGCACAAATCTCCCTTATCCTTTTTAAGCACATAAGTCAATAGATGAAGACGGGCATTCCGCATAGTCCCTTTAAACTCCAGTCTATTATTTCCAATTTCCCAATCTTCCATGGGAATACTCCAAAAATCCTTTCCAATCCAAACCCTCTCATTTAAATTTTCAAAATTAAAGGCAATGGATTTTCCAGAACTACTATTTAGCTCATTATCCAACACACCACTTTGGGAGAATATATTGGAGAAAGGGTTGGCAATTATTGGAATTGCCAACCCTACTTTTTGAATAAAATTTCTTCTCTTTAAAACCATTTTAGCAATAGGATTAATTTCCCAACTTTGGATTTACATTGATCTCCGATTCTGGAATCGGCCATACATCGTCTACACCTTCCCGGAAATTCTTGGTGGTAACATACCACCTAGACTCTGGATCAATTTTTTTGGATGTGGTTGGATATAAGGTGGAGTTTGGGAATGGTGCACCCCAGAAATCTCCCACTAACACCTCATCACCAATTCCCCATCTAAAGATATCCCACAAACGTTGCCCTTCCAAAGCCAACTCAATTCTTCGCTCGTTTCTTAATAATGGTCTAAGAGCATCCGCATTGGTTTCCGTAATAGCCGGCAACCCTACAGACTCCCTACCCCTAACGGCATTGATGGTTTCATCCAACAATTGCTGTGTAATGGCATTACCCGCTTCGAGTTCGGCCTCCAAATAACTCAACAATACTTCGGCATATCTGATAATAGGGATATTGCCACCATAATCGGACCTTAGATTACCGCTAAAGGATTCATCAAAGAATTTTCTTAAACCATATCCTGTTCTGGTAGCCTGCTTGGAATAGGTCAATTGATCTACCGATCCAGTTGAATCCGGATTACAATCATAGGTCCGGCCAGCAAACGTAGCACCATCCCATATAAAATTATACCTGAATCTAGGATCTCTGTTTGCCCCCATATCGCTATAGTCAAATCTCGGGTCATCATAGGACAAAGGAGTACCGTCATCAAAGCCATAAGCATCCGCCAAGCTGCCCAATGGGTTTACAATATGCCAACCTGAGGCAACTGCAGGATAGGCGTGCTGGGGCAACGCATTACCTGCCTGACCCCCGAAATATTGGGAACTAAAAATGTTTTCACTGCTATTTTCATTGGAAGGAATAAAAAGTGAGCTATAATCTGGATCAATAATATTATCGCCCATATCTATAATCTGTTTGTATGCTACAGAAGCTTCAGGAAATCTCTTCTCCCCGAGATACAATCTCCCTAAAAAAGCCAATGCTGCTTGTTTACTGGCCCTACCAGCCTCCCCTGCTTTCAATTCGCCAAATGCCGGAAGTGCAGCTGCAGCAGCCTTAAGCTCATTCTCTACAAAGGTCACCAATTCCGTTTTCGAGGCCTTATCCACGTTATTGGCCTCATCAGGTGTTAAGGTAGCCGTAACTAATGGAGCACTGCCCCAAAACTGTGATAGATAAAAATACTGTGTAGCCCTTAGAAACTGTACTTCGGCCTTCATTCTATCAATTTTAGCCTGTTCCATATCTACTTTTTCAATATTTTCCAGAAAATCATTGCAAATGGCGATACGCTTATAAGACCCTTGCCAATATCCATTAACAACGTTGTTATTTGGTAGCAAAGTACCATTTGTCAATCGGTTCTGGGTGGAATTATCACCTCTTCGATCATAGGCGTTATCCGTAGCAAATTCCATAAACACAATGCCACAATAGGTCCACCAATCCGAAGGCACAACCTGTGTACTATATTCCACGGCCCCTCTATATGCTCCCGTCAGCGCAATGTTGGCATTGGACTCCGAAGTCCAGAAATTATCGGCTGCAAAGGCGTTACTGGGAAATTGTTCCAATTCCTTATCGCAGGAAATTACTGTTCCCAAGGAGACAATTCCTAATAGAAGTAATCCCAGAACCCTTGATTTAGATGAATGTTTGTTATATATTTTGATCATGATCTTAAAATTTTAGGTTTATACCAAAAGTGTAGGTAGTTAATATGGGATAATATGCTCCGCCCCCGGTTATTTCTGGGTCCCATCCCTTTCTATAGGAATTAAAAGAATGCAAATTCTCTGCGCCCAAATAACATCTTAAATTATCTATCCCTAGAATTTCATTGACCGCATCAGGAAAATTATATCCAAGCTGAATATTCTTGATACGCAAATACCCAGAATTGATGACCCAAAAGTCCGAGTCTTCCGTGTTGGCCGATCCGCTGTTGGTCAATACTTCGAGCCTAGGATAATCAGGATAACGAACAGGGTTGTTGGGATCGAACCTACCATCCATTTGCCAAGTTTGAATATTCCCTAGATTAAAGAAAGCATAACCGGCATAACCATCCAATTGACCCTTTACCTCTGCGGTTCCTTGTAATAAAACCGATAGGTCGAAGTTCTTATAGTTAAAACCTAGATTGGCGCCAAAAGTATATTTAGGTATCCGGCTTCCCAAATAGGTCCGGTCATAAGTAGGATCTACCTTACCGTCTGGAACACCGTCTGGTCCACTAATATCCTTATATCTAAAATCACCTGCCTGTGCAGTAGGATTCACTGCAGTCATATCTGGCCAGCTATCTACCTCACCATCATTTAAAAACACTCCATCGGCTTTATAGCCGTAGTACATTTGCATGGGATAGCCTATGAACAAGTCGGAACCATTTCCTACAAAACCATTGGGCTGCTCAACATTACCAAGTCCCAAGGTAACAACCTCATTATTGATGATCGAAAAGTTAGCGTTTATGGAATATCCAAAATCTCCAGCTTTTCCACGATGACCCAAGTCAAATTCCCATCCCGTATTTTTTACCTCTCCGGTATTGGTCTCACTTATACCAACTCCTAAGACAGAGGATACACTTGCGGAAGGCTTAAATAGTACATCTGTTGTGTTTCTATTGAAATAGGTAGCGTTAAAAGTTAGCTGTCCGTCAAAAAAGCCGGATTCGATTCCTATATCAATAGTTTCAGTAGATTCCCATTTAATATTGGCATCCTTGTAATTGGCATATGCTGCCCCAGTTGCAAGTCCGCCCCCCAAGGAATAATCCCTTCCTGAGGCCAAAACTGTTTGATAAGGATAATTACCTATATTTTGGTTTCCTAATATACCCCATGAAGCCTTTGCTTTTAAATTGGACATCCAAGATACCCCTTGCATAAAGTCTTCTTGGGAAATACGCCATCCCACAGCAGCAGAAGGGAAAAATGCATACTTATTATTCTCCGGAAAACGCGATGATCCATCATACCGCATAGTAGCCTCAAAAAGATATTTTTGGTCTATACTGTATTTAAGACGAGAGAAAAAGGATTGTAAGGCCCATTCCGCGTCAAAGCCCCCAGATTGCTGATTTTCAGCACTTCCAAGATCCATTACGGTATAGTCATTGCTTGCAAAATCCTGACGGTAACCATTGAAAAGGGATAGCTCTTCATTTTCAAAAGAATATCCAGCCAATAAGCTAAAATCGTGCGACCCAAATTCCTTGGAATACTCCCCGGTAAACTGCATGGTCTTAAAAATAGTTTTGTTGCTCTGTTGATTCAAATACGATTGACCTAAAAACACATCCTCATTAAGTCTTTGGGAACCCAGATAGGAGCGCTCCTCATAAAGTGTAAAATTATAACCTCCAATAGCGGAAAAGACTAAATCATCATTAGGCTTCCAGTCCAATTTTACATTAACCCCGACCCTGGTTGTAGGATTGGTCAAATAGGATTTGGAATCTAACCACGCAACTGGAGTTCCACCACTTTCAGGTCCTATACCGTAATTGCCCTGGGAATCCCGGCCCAAGAAAGTCGCTGGATAACGCACCGCATTCTGAACAAGTTGATCTAAAAATCCGCCTCCTTTATTTGCTGTGGCCTGGGGTTCTTTTCGCTCTTCCAATGCTCCAAAAAACCTCGAGTTCAATTCAAATTTTTCGCCCAACTTATTACTGAGATTCATACGAAAGTTGTAGCGGTTAAAGCTATTCTTAGGTACTATCCCCTGTTGATCCAAAATACCTGCAGATACATAGTACTTATTGTTTTCGTCACCACCATTTACGGTAAGGGTGTGGGAGGTCTGTATTCCATTTCTAGAAAACAGATCTTCCAAGAATCTTGTATTCGGATAATTGTCAGGATCGTTTTGTGCCCTGTATCTTTCAATGTCATCGGCAGTAAAACTAGTGCTCCCTGAAGCTATATTGTACATTTCCGCATACTCCCAAGAGTTGGCAAATTCAGGAAGTTCAGTGGCCTCATTAACACCAATATAGCTATTATAGCTAACTGAAAATTTCTTGTTACTGCCGCTTTTAGTGGTAATTAAAATTACCCCATTGGCAGATCTGGCCCCATAGATAGCTGCCGAAGAAGCGTCCTTAAGAACGGAGATGGAAGCAATGTCGTCTGGATTAATATCATTCATGGTACCTGCTATACCATCTATCAAAACAAGGGCATTGGCGTCAGCTCCAAATGAACCAACTCCCCTAACGCGGATCTCCCCTCCACTTTGTCCGGGTCTTCCCGATCTTTGAATTATAGTAACCCCGGGCATCTGTCCCGTTATTGCTTGGGACGCCTGTGTTACAGGTCTATTTTCAATGTCCTTGGAAGATACTTGTGATATGGAGCCAATTACGTTGATTTTCTTCTGGGTTCCATAACCCACCACGACAACCTCATCCAATCCTGCCGCACTTTCTTGAAGGGTAATACTAAGGCTGGTTTGCCCATCCAAAGGTACTTCAATAGTGGAAAAACCAATATAGGAAACTACCAGAATGGCGTTGACATCTGCTACCTCAATAGAAAAATTACCGTCAAAATCGGCTGTTACCCCATTCGTGGTTCCTTTTTCCACAATATTTGCCCCTGGCAATGGCGTCCCGGTATCGTCCACAACAGTACCTGAAATGGTAGGTTGCTGCAATCCCATTTCCTGCGTGCTACTTTGGTCAACATTATCTTCTTTGACTCCAGGCTTTAACGCTATTTGTTTGTCCAAAACCTTATAAACAATATTGGTTCCTTTAAACACTTTCTCCAATATCTTGGAAATCGTTTCCCTTTTCACTTTTATGGAAACCATTCTTTCCAAATCAACTTCTTTGGTGTCCACAAAGAACTTAAATTCCGTCTGGGATTCAATTTCATTGAGAACATCAAACACCTTAACATTGTTAAGATTCAAGTCTATTTTTGTACTTTGGGAATAAGTACTTGCATTAACTTGAAAAAGTGCAACTAATAAAAATAGGGTTGTTAATTTCATTTTTAAATCGAATCGCCATGGACAACCATTACGATTCCGTGGTTTGTTAAATTTTTTCATAATTTAGTAATACGTTTGGTGGTTAATAAAAATTTTTAATCACTTTAATCTGCCAGAAAATGTCGCAAGCATTTTCTGGTTTTTTTTATAAAGTAGATTGTGTCCTAGCCTCTAGAAATTCACTTCATATTTAATTATTTTAAGTTTAATTAATTACTATTTCATTTTGATCAATGATGTACTCAATAGAATAAATCTCATTTAAAGTTCGCAACACCTGCTCTATACTTTCAACATCGAAAACCGCATTATAGGTCTTCTCTTCCAAAATTTCATTATTGTTTTTAATGGAGATATTATAGTGCCTTTCCAGTTTTTTTCTAATGATTTTAAATGGAGTATTTCGGAAGATCAATCTTCCTTCCACCCAGCTGGTGTACATTTTGGTATCCACCTGTGTTATGAATGTTTCTTTTGAGTGTTGATTCCATTCCCCTTTATATCCAGGCTCCAATAAAACGGTATTTGCAGAATTAAAGTCGCTGTCTTCCCCATGCAGGGCCACAGATCCCTCAACAAGGACGGTGTTGACATTTTCCTCCTCGGGATAGGAAGAAACATTGAATTTTGTTCCCAAAACCCTAACATTTAAATCATTTACATTTACTACAAAAGGATGGTTTGCGTCTTTGGTGACATCAAAAAACGCTTCCCCGTTAAGGAATACTTCCCTTTTTGTACCTTCAATAAATTTTACGGGATATTTTATGGAACTACCGGCATTTAAATGAACTGTTGTGCCATCGGAAAGAATCAACTTAAAAGTTTTTCCATGGGGTATGTTCAATTCGTTATAAATAGGTGCTTTAGAAACAACCTGATTGGCAACGTCTTGATAGGATAAAACGCCTCCCTGTTGCTTTCCTACCACCTTTCCGTTCTTGTCTAGTATTGCACTTTCCTCTTTCTCGGTTATAACCTGAATATTTCCGTTGCCCAATTCCAAGGTAATGGCGTTCTTATCAATGACCGGCAGATCAGAATTTGATTTTTGTTGGATAAAGTAAGACCCTATGCCCACAAGAAGTACTAAGATAGCGGCATACTTTATGAATCCTGAAAATCTAGATTTCGGCTTATTGTTGTCCAGTTTTGATTCCAGTTCCTGCCAAGCCATTTCGCAATCTTCATCGCTCTTTGCTTTTAAGGCCCAGGTTTTTTTGAATTTTATAAAAGCCTTTTTATTCGCGGGGGAATCATCTATCCATTGAAAGATCGATGAGACCTCCTCTTCCGTGGCATTTCCTGAAAGGTACTTCGAAATTAAATCGTAATCCATTAACTGGAATTTTGTGTTCCAATTAAGTACACCTTAGAAGTACTTTACCCTACATTGATTTTTGATTTTTTTATCAAAAATGCAAAAAAGCATAGAAAAATGTAATGATTACGTAGTTTGCAATTCTCAATTTAAGGAATTTCGTAGCCCGTGTTATGTTGGCTTCAACGGCTTTGATAGTAATACCCAATTCTTGAGCAATCTCTTTATTCTTCTTATTTTCAAATCGCTTTTTTAAAAATACCTGTTTGCATTTGTCAGGTAATTCCTCAATTGACTTTTCAATAAGATTTTCCAATTCCGAAAAGGTAACAGAATCAAAATTCAAGGAGTTCAAAATTTCAGTGTGCAAGTTGCTCTCCCTTTCCTGCAATTGCCGAGAGTTGTACTTCCGTACAACCTTATGGTGCCTAATTAGGTTTAAACAATCCGTTTTTACAGACCGGTACAAAAAGGATGGGATTCCATTAATTTTTTGCACTTTTTCCCGGTTCTCCCATAGCTTGATAAAAGCGTCCTGCGCAACGCTTCTTGCTTTGTCCTTATCCCCTATAAACTGAGTTCCAAACCCAACAATACTATTGTAATATTCTTTAAAATAATATTCGAAAGCACGGCGATCTCCTTCCCTAAATTGTAGGAAGCGAAAATCTGTCAAACTTAAATGCTCTTTCTCCATTATGAATTAAGAATTACATAAACTTAAACATGTTTAATTACCAATATAGCAGCTAAATATACAAAATTTTATTAAATGTAAAATTTACATGTAAAATTTATTTTAAACGCAAGGTTTATGGATTAGGAGATGCTGACATATTTAATTGCCGATTATAGCATTAATTCATTCCTTTTTATTGGGCTGAGCTGTTTCCAAAATAATTTTTTCCATTTCCTTTTTGGAAGGGCGTGGACGTCGCCTAAATGAATTTGATTTACCTGTTTCCCTATCAAATTCATCCGGAGTCCTAAAAGCTGGCAAACTATCGTGGGTGAGTAATCTAATTTCTTTCATTTCTGAACGCATTGCCTCCAAACTTTCCTGATAATCGGCGTTTCCAGCCAAATTATTGAGTTCGTATGGATCCTTGACCATATCATACAACTCTTCGCTTGGACGTGGAATAATAAAGCAGGCCAATTGTGCTTCAGTGAGCTCTCCATTTTCCTTCATTTTTAGCATATCGGTAAATGTGCCGCTGACAAAGGCATCAGCCGAAGGTGTATTTGGAAGGTCAGTATAAAAATTACGTATGTATTTTAACTTTTTTGTTCTTATGGCCCTTGTGTAATCCTCATAGTCATGCCAATGATCTTCAGCATAGACCATATCCCTTATTTTTGCTTCCGGATTGGTCAACAAATCAGAAAAATCATGTCCTTCAAAGGAGGGAAGGCTTTCCAGCCCAGCCAACTGTAGAAATGTAGGGGCAATATCCACAGCACTTACCAGGTTATCACAGACCGACTTAGGTTTTACTTTTTTGGGCCATTTTACTATCCATGGCGTTTTTATACCACCGTCGTAAAGGGTTGTCTTGTCTCTTGGAAAAGGCCTCCCATTATCGCTAATAAAAAGAATCAAGGTATTTTCGGAAATTCCTTGTCTATCCAACTCCTCCACTACTTTACCGACATAGTCATCCAACCTTAAAATTTCATTGTAATAGTACACAAAGTCTCTTCGCACATTTTCTGTATCCGGCATATATGGAGGTACAATTACATCTTCAATGGTCTGTGGGTTCTTTACAATACTATCAGTATAGGGTCGGTGTGGATCAACAGCGGCTAACCAAAGAAAAAATGGCTTATCCTTTGGCCGTGCCTGCAGCACGGGAACCCAATTTTCACAACCACTGCCGTCACCTTTTTGTTTGGCCTTAGTACCATCAGGTGCCAATTGAAAGCCAGAGGTACCTACATCATAAACCTCATCAAATCGATCCTTAATGGCGTCCCCCATATGCCACTTGCCGGCCTGGGCTGTCCAGTAGCCAGAGGCTTTGAGCTTTTCCACGAAAGTTATCTTATCCGGGGTCAGGGGCCAATGTAATTGTTCTGCATTGGTATTATGGGGATAAAGCCCGGTAATGATACTTGTCCTACTGGGACTGCATGAATTGGCCGTAAGATAGGCCTGATCAAAACGCATTCCATCCTCAGCGAGTTTATCGATATTTGGGGTACGTATATTTGGATGCCCATAGGCCCCGCTATCGTCCCAGGCCATATCGTCAGCAATGATAAATACAATATTTGGGCGCTCACCTTCTTCATTTTTGGTTTCTTTTTTTGAGGAGCAGGATAATGTAAATATTGATAATAGAAGGATAAAAAAGTTGGTCGCTTTTGGTTTGTGGTTGGTCATAATGGGTGGATTATTTCTCTAGAACTTTAAACATACAGGTTGTGAAATGGATATTTCATTTCCCGTAAATTCAAGGAGACCTGTTTGCCCATCTACTTTAAAAACAGTTATGTTATTCGATTTTTGATTGGCCACCAATAAAAATTTCCCATCTGGAGATAGGGTGAAATTTCGCGGCCAATCCCCTTGCACAGGTTCGATGGTCAGAAGTTTTAAATCTCCGCTGTCAGATATCGAATAAACAGCTATACTATTATGCCCCCTGTTGGAAGCATATAGGAATCTCCCATTGTTGCTAATATGTATATCGGCACAGGCATTAGGTTCTTGGTAATCATCCGGGAGTGTACTCTTTTTATCGATATTTGTAAAAATTCCAGTCTCTTCATCCACGGTGGCCGACACAACAGTACTGGACAGTTCATTGATAATAAACACCTTGTTTTCCGTTGGGTGGAAAATAAGATGTCTGGGACCATCCCCGGGATCCATGTGTAGCCCGACTTCCGCCTTACCCAATTTCCTTTCCGAATTTATTGGATAGGTCAAAATCTGATCTATCCCCAGATCTACGGCATATAAAAATTTTCCGTTTTGGGAAAATTGTACACAGTGTGCATGGGCCGAATTTTGGTTGAGATGCGGACCACTTCCTAAATGTTGTATCTCTTGTGGAGCATCTACCATATCTCCCTTTTCATCCAAGGGGTACAGAACAATACCTCCCGAACTATAATTGGCTGCAGCAAGAAGATTTTCATCGGGACTTACCCCAACATAACAGGCTCCATCCCCTTTACTAGGGTGGTTGGCCACTCTAGCCAGGGCAGTTTTATTTTTGTTCCATTTGAATGCCGATACGCTCCCCGGTTTTGTTCCGTTTGAAGAATAGACTCTCTCCCCATCTTTCGAGAGGTATAAATAGCCTGGCTTGTTCTCTTTGGCTACATGTTGACTGTTGGTAAGCTCCCCCGTTTCCGTATTAAAATCGAGTTGATAAATGCCTTGATCATTCCCCTCGGCAAAAGTACCGACCAAGAGTTTTAGACCTTCTTTCTGAATTTGTTGTGGTCCGCTCGCCAAATTGGCTTTTTTGGGCTGATCTTTACACCCGACCACTAGCACCAATAGAATAATAAACATTAAATAATTTGAAGGTCGTTTCATGATAAAAATGGAATTGATTTTGTTAAATATATTTATTTGAATTTAAAAGCCTTTTACTTCCGCTTTTACTTTGGCAAAATGATCCGAAAGGCCTTCAAAATTTCCCTCCTTTATCAACTTTTTGTTGAAGAGCGAACTGCCCATACCTACACCAACGGCACCAGCCTCAAAAAAGGATCTGATATTCTCCAAAGAAACTCCGCCCGTCGGCAAAAGTTTGATGTTGTTAAGCGGGGCCGAGATGTCCTTTATAAATTGGACCCCAAGCTGCGTGGCAGGAAAAATCTTTACCGCAGATGCCCCTAAGCTCCAAGCTTTATAGATTTCGGTTGGCGAATAGGCCCCAGGAAAAATCGGTATCCCTTGGGCTACAGCAGTCTTGATTACTGTTTCATCCAAGATCGGAGTCACAATAAACTGGGCACCTGCCGCTACGGCCCTTTCGTAATCTTCCATATTACAGACCGTACCCGCACCCACATTGAGGTCATTGAATTCGCTCCTTAGTTTGGAAATTATTTCGGTGGCCCCGGCGGTATTCATGGTTATTTCAATGGTGTGCAGACCCGCCTTGAGATATGCATTGGCAATATCACGCATAACACCCATGGATACTCCTCTTACAATACCCACAATGGGTGCCCTATTGTAAAGTTTCCAGGAAAATGATTTTTTATTTGACATGTTGTTCTAAAATTTTTAGCTGTCCGACCAACAGGGCCGTTTCTATAAATTGTGGATCAAAACAAACGATGCGGTCCATGGGCAGAAAGGATTTCAAAGCCAATTGGTACAATTCGTTCTGTATTCCGGTAACTGCAAGGTACACGGTTTCGCTCTTTTCTTTCAAATGGCCCAGCTCCGCCCCTATTAACAATCCCGATAAATAATAATAGTTTTCCTTAGCGGAGGTTTTATGTATCAGACTATTTGCCCTAATGGAAAAAAGCGATGCCATCTGTTGGTTCGCAACACCTTTTTTAACACCTTCCACAAAAATATCCTCATAGGAAGGGTTCCATCCTGCTTCTTCCACTGAAGCCGACAAAATAGTGTGCTTACTTATAACCTCAAATAATTCACCCGTCATATAGGTGGTGAAATCTATAAATCTCCCGGTATCAAAATAGATATGTTTACTGTGGGTCCCTGGCAACAATAGAACCCCTTTTTCCTTCTTGGGCAGGTAATCCGAAAGTCCAATGGCCTGGATCTCCTCCCCCCGCATTACATCCTTATTTGTTCTAGCCCCGGAAATTAAAAGAAGGTCCAATTTGCCATCAAGGGAAAGCCAATTACTAATTAGGTCTTCGCCACTAAAGGCAATGGGCAATTGGCAGTACTCCAATTCCTGCATCCCTATGGAAGAGGACAGCATTCCAGAAGCCACTAAAAGGTAGTTTTCGACTCCGTTTAAATCCAAGTTTTCCAGCTGCGCCAACAAATAATCTGCAAAATAGGATTCTTGGGACCGTTCACTTTGCTGTTTATATAACTGATAGCACTTTTTGATCCCCAGATCGGTCCTGATTTCGGAAAGCACCTTTAAGGAATGGGAATCCACCAAACGGAGTCTAAAATTGGAGGTCCCCCAATCGCAGCTAATAAATTTATCCGGTAGCCCCATATTTTCTAAAACGCTTTAGTTACTCTTTTTATATTGGGATAATTCTCAAGTGCACAGGTTGAACGAACCATTCCAATTCCAATACTTTTTATTGGACCATCGGGAAGGCAAATATCAAATTTAAATCCGTACTGGACCATTTTGCCAAATTCCAATTTTTCCGAAAAATACGCTAATTTTTTTTTTCATCCTTGGAATATAAATAAGAAGCAAATCTAACATTGGTATTGTTGGCCAAACCAGTGAAAAGCAAAAATTATGAAGTAGTCTAAAGTTATGTAAAAATAAAATTGAGCCTTAAATCAGCAATTGGAGAGAACAAACAAGGCTTTCAAGAAATTGAAAGCCTTGTTTGTTTTGTTATATGTTTGAAAAATGCCTAAGCTCTACCTTACCATCCGACATATCTAGTCTACGATCGCCTAGTTTATGGGAATGCTAATAGGGTTAATTCAACTCTTTTGAATCCATTTGCTAAAGACCAGGAATAAGACGCCACAGAGTAACCAAGCCGGTAAGGTGACAAAGGACAGGAATACATCATATTGAATGGATATAAAATAGAACAGTCCAAAGCTGATCGCCCAAGCGAAAAATACGGCCCTATTGAATTTTAGGTTGGCCACTTCGGCATAATTCTTAACGATTCCCGCCTGCTTATGGAAAAAATGTTCGAAAACGATAACGGCACCGAAAGGCGCTAAGATAAACCCGTACAGGGCAACAAATCCCAACAATTTCATAGCGAAGGCTGGAAAAAGACCGGCTATGGTGGCCAATGTACCGGCAATTATGGTAACCCAAAAAGTAGACAACTTGGGTACAATAGCCTGAAAGGCCAATCCCGCCCTATAAATAGTAGGATTCGCGGTAGTCCAACCAGCTAAAACCACAGCAATAATTCCAAAAATACCGATGGCATTATAGGCCAAGGGTCCAGGAGCTACCGTGGGTGCCTCTCCATTAGCAAGGAGTCCCTGAGCCTCTGGTGATTTTAAATAAACGGCATACAGTAAAGCTGCCGCTATCCAAGCCATATAATGTCCTACGTACATTCCGGCCGCCGTGGTCCATCCACTACTTGCCTTTTTTGCAAAACGGAATACCGATAGATCGGACATCCCCACGTGCATGGCCGCATTGGCGAACCAGGACCAAATAACAACATGCCAGAAGGTATATTTGATCTGCCCTGGAAAAGGTTCAGAACCTTCGCCCCATATATTCCAAAATTCCGATAGACTGCCTACCCCTAATTGATTTAAAGCTACAATACCACAAGCCAGAAAGGCCAATACTATCACAGGGGACATCCAGTTTGCGGCTTTGGATACCGTTTCGTAACCTTTGGAGGCAACCAATGAGATAACCGCACCAAGAACTAAAACAATAATGACCCACGTCATGCCATTGGGCATAGTATCAGTGAGTTTGGGCATTTCCATATTAAAGGGAATCCCCACCGCTGTGGCCGAAACTGTTATCATGGAACCTGCCAGGAAACAGAAAAGCACCCCGTTGGCCAAATTATAGCCAGTAACCAGATTTTTGCCACAAATCTTTTCTAGTTGGTAGTACAAGGTCAATCTATATTTCACGGCAATTTCGGCAGTCAGGAAACGCCAGCTGAGCACAGCCAATAGATTCCCTAAAAGAAGTCCAATAATAAGATCAAAGGCACTTACCCCCGTTGTCAGGAACAAAGGCCCAATTACAAATTCAGTTCCTGCTGCATGTTCCCCTGCATACATTCCAAGAAAACTCTTCCAACTTTTCAGTTTGGAGGTGGGTACTGGAACGCGCTCAAATTCTCCGCCCGCGATATCCTCTATTTCTTCTTCTATGTTAAATTGGCTCATATTGGTTGGTTATTATTTTTGGTTAAAGTGTCCGGTTAATGTTCATTTTCCACTTCTCTTCTTAAGGTCTAAAACTCATTAGGTTCATAATTGTTTGAATTACTTAGTTTTCCGACTATTGTATTATAACTGGCACATGTTTCTTTAATGCATAATTCTTTCTAAGGAATTTGGAGTTCAACCTTACGTCGGATATGCACAGTGCTGCACCCAGAGCCGATCCCAAGGACGAATCTGTAGTGCTTAGCTTCATATTTCTAAGGTAGTGCGATATAAGCTGAATGTACACTTCATTATCCGAAAACCCGCCATCTATATATAACTTCTCAATATTATCCTTCCCACTTACTGTTTTAATACTTTCAACCTGTAACAACACGAGCTCCACCATTAATTGGTGATAGGCATGTTCAAATTGGTCGTAAGGAATTCTTGTTAATTTCGGCATCCTATCATCACTAAAACTTATCCATCGGTACATATATTCGAAATCCTTTACAATCTCTAAATAGATATCATGGTCAAAACGGATAGTTTTATGGTACTCAGGAGGGACTTGAAAATGATCGGTTAATTTTTTTACCTGTTCCTTATATTCATTGCCAAGGAACAAACTTGAGGCTTTAACAGCCTTTCCATTGATCCTCATATAATTGATACAGCTTGATTCTATGTCCGAAGCCTTCAAAGCTTCTTCCGAAAATGGATTCATGGCTATACTCCAAGTACCTGTGGAAACAAGTATAAACTTTTTTCTCACACTGCGAATGTAAGGCAGTAGTGCGGCAGAGCTGTCATGTATCCCTACACCTATCTTAATACGTTTGCCATTATAATTCATATTGATACTGGTCTCGGTAGAAACGATCTTGGGCAATATTTTGTTTATTCCCTCTTTATAAACCCAATCGTGATAATCTTTATTGGTATAATCCCACAGCGCTGTATGGCAACCAATGCTGGTATGTTCACTTACAGGGATACCAGTGAAAATAAAACTTATATATTGGGGCAAGTGCAACGAATATTTAATTCTTTTAAAGATTTCGGGTTTTGTATGCTTTAGCCAATAAAGTTGAATTCCCGAATTCAGCAGTCCGGAAACCGGCGAACCTGTGGTTACCGCAAAATCCAGTTCCGGACCATATTTCTCATTAAATGAATCGATAACATCTTTTGAAATCTCCTTGGTATAATTATAAAGAGGGGTCAGAACCTCATCATTTTCATCTAAATGCACTAAGCTGGCACCATAGGTTGAAAAGTTGATGGACGTAATATTGTATTTCTTGGCATCCAAAATCCTATCAAAAACCTCTTTCAGCCATATTTTTAGTCGCTCCAAATCCTCAGTAGGGTATCCATCCTCATCATTAATATTCTCAAAACGCGTATATTCCCTATACACTTCCTGAAAATTCTTATCGAATAGAAAGAATTTTTTATTGGTCTTTCCAATGTCGAATACTGCCGTTACTTTCTCTCTCATTGGGTTGTATTATAATCCTGAAGCTATGCTGTTTTTGCCCCTTGCATTGATCAAATTTTCCCTCACCTTAAGTGAGCGATAGGCATTTAAGGGAGAAAGTGCACCACCACTCTTCCGCCTAGCTTCTTGCAATAAAGGTCTTACATCTGTACGGTAGGCATTCTGAAGTATCTCCTGACAGCGAACTACATCGTTTTCCATTTGTGCCGTTCTCAATTGTTCTTGATCTATCAAAAGCGCCTTGGCATATGCTTCCTGAATAGCTTCCAAAGATTGGATCAAATCCTCCAATGGGTCTTTTATATTATGGCTGGCATCGATCATCCATGCAGGGTATGGATTTTGGGGATTATTGTTCATCCCGTAGACCAATTCATTAAAAATTAAAAAGAGGGCATATGGTTTAATACTCCCTACGGTAATATCATCATCCCCGTATTTACTATCATTAAAGTGAAAACCACCCAATTTGCCCTTCATCATCAAAGTGGCAACAATCTGCTCAATATTGGTATTGGGTAAATGATGTCCCAGATCGACCAAGGTATATGCCTTATCGCCACATTCGTTGGCCAACATAAATGAAGTTCCCCAATCCTGGATTACCGTACTGTAAAAATTTGGCTCATAGGGCTTGTATTCAATGAACAACTTCCAATCCTCCGGTAAGGCCCTGTAGATATCCTTAAGACTGTCCTGGGTATTTTGCAAAGTGTTTTGAAAATTGTTCTGTCCGGGAAAATTAGACCCATCGGCCAACCATACCGTTAAACTTTTTGAACCCAATTTGTTGCCTATATCAATAACATCTAAATTGTGCTGAACCGCCTGATCCCTTATCGCTTTTTCCCTATTGCTCAATGAGCCGAACTTATAGCTTTCTTTTGCGTTTTTTTGATCTTGAAAGGTATTGGAGTTTACTGCATCAAAAACAATGTTGTGCGAAGTTGCCAACTGTTTTATGGCTTCATAATCTTGTGGTATGTCCCAAGGAATATGCAGGGAAATGGCCCCGGCGGTTTGGGTGAGGGCATGTAAAATACCCACGTCATCTATTTTTTGTTCCAATGTGGACGGTTCCCCTTGAAAAGAGAATCTACCAAATCTGGTTCCACCTGCACCTAATGCCCAACTGGGAATTGCTACTTGAAATTCGGCTAATTTATTAATAATATCAAGGACATTACAACCATCCTTTACTAGGGTGTTCGACAAAAAATCGAATTTTTCCTGGTGCGATTTTATATCCTTTTGGTTCTTTTCCTGTATTTTTTCTTTATCTATTCTCATTATATTCCCAATTAGAATTAGACCTGTCAGGAACTGGTACTCTACCCTGACAGGTCCTAAAAAAAACTAACTCAAACTAACTCACTATCTATCTTACAAATGCATTGGCCATACCGCCATCCACATTTATAATATTGCCCGTAGTCTTATCCAGGATGGCAACACAGGCAAAAACACCGTTGGCAATATCCTCTGGATAAATAATCTCGTTCAATAAATTTCTCTTGGCGTAATGTGCCGGCAATTCGTCCACGGTAATTCCGTAGGCTTTGGCACGACCTTCGGCCCAATCGCCTTCCCAAATCTTACTGCCCACGATGACCCCATCTGGATTCACTGTGTTGACACGAATTTTATCTCCGCCCAATTCAGCTGCCAATAAGCGGGCCATATGTTGTTGTGCTGCCTTGGCTGTCCCATAGCCCACATTGTTTGGACCAGAAACAAGGCCATTTTTACTGGCTATACTTATGAAATCGCCACCAAGAGCTTGCTTACGCAATATGGCAACTGCCTGTTTGGCAAGTTCAAACTGTCCTTTCACCAAAACATTCTGTAAAATGTCCCAATCCTTTTCGGTGGTCTCTTCCAATGGCTTGGAAATGGCCAGTCCTGCGCTATGCACCACAATATCCACACCACCAAACTCCAAACATGCTTTTTTATAAGCCTCTGCAATAGATTCACTTTTAGTAACATCACAAACCGCATAACTTGCTGTATCCGGCTTAAAGGTACCCACAGCCTCCTTCAATCGATCTTCGGCTATATCTGTTAATACTACGTTGGCTCCTTCCTTTGCCAATTTATCAGCAATAGCCTTTCCTATACCGCCACCTGCTCCGGTTACTAACGCTACTTTTCTGGAAAGGGGCTGCTCTTTCGGCATACGTTGCAATTTGGCCTCTTCAAGTAACCAATATTCAATATCAAAAGCTTCTTGTCTTGGCAAAGAGGTGTATTCCGTTATGGCCTCCGCACCCCTCATTACATTAATGGCATTGATGTAAAATTCACTGGCCACCCTGGTGGTCTGCTTGTTCTTTGCAAAACTGAACATTCCAATACCTGGATAGATAATGATTACCGGGTTCGGGTCGCGCACCGCTGGGCTATTGTCCTTCTTACAGGTCTCATAGTAGTCTTTGTACCCTTGTCTATAAGCTTCAAAGGCCGGTTCCAATTTTTTCAGTATGGCTTTAGAATCGCTTAGATCCTCATTGGCACTAAGATCTAGTACCAAGGGCTGTATTTTGGTCCTAAGAAAATGATCCGGACAGGAGGTACCCATCGGAGCAAGACGTGAAAGGTCATTACTATTTATAAATTCCATTACCACATCACTATCCGTGAAATGCCCTATCATCCTATTTTCCGAAGAACAAAGTCCCCTTAGCAAGGGTATCAGTTGGGAAGCCTTGTCCAAACGCTCCTCTTTAAATAGCGATTGCACCTTTTGACCTCCAAAAACACTACCCTTTTCCTCTATTTTTTCAGCAATATACGCGGAAGCCATTTCTATAACCTCCAAGCTGTTCATATAACATTCGTAAGAGGTGTCTCCCCAGGTGAAAAGTCCGTGGCTTCCTAAAACGATTCCCCTTATACCAGGGTTGTCGTTCAAACATTTTTCCAATTGCAGCCCTAGATCAAAACCTGGCCTTTGCCATGGCACCCAGCCCATGGTATCTCCCCAAATCTCTTTGGTAACTTTTTCGCTATCCTTGGCCGCAGCTACCGCTATCAAGGCATCTGGATGCAAATGGTCTATATGTTTAAAAGGGAGCAGACCGTGCAAGGGTGTATCTATTGATGGAGCCTTACTTTCAAGATCATAGATACAATGGTTAAAAAGACCTACCATCCGATCTTCATCCGCAAGACCACCATAAACGTTTTTTAAGTTTCTTAATCTTTCGGTATATAGTCCGGCGATACCGGCCTTGTTTAAAGTACCTATATCCCCTCCGGAACCCTTAATCCACATAACCTCCACGTCTTCATTGGTCAAAGGATCTTTTTCAATGGTCTTACAACTGGTATTACCTCCACCATAATTGGTGATTCTAAGATCGGCCCCCAAAATATTGGACCTATAAAGAAATAGCTCTACCTGGTCGTCACCCAGCGCCTCCGCCTTACTCTCTTCCCAGAGATAATTAACATACTTAAAATTCTTTACGGAATGATTCATATTCAATAGCTTGATAATTTTTATATTCGCAAAGTTATGTTAGTGTTCCGCTGATTCCATCCTGCACTGTACTGCAATAAGTACTTTTTTTTTAATTTTTGTGATAGTGTACTTACTGAAGGACATCAAGTTGACCAATAAAATTCACTATATATATGATCTAAAATTATTTAAGTTGAATTAAAAACGGTAAACTCATTAATCTAATTTACTCATTATTATAGCCATGTACCAATATCTCAAAATCGATGAAAATTCAAGGATCCCTAAATATAGGCAGATAGTAGATTCCGTAATCAATAATATTTCCAATGGGAATCTAAAGATCGATGACAAAATCCCTTCTATCAATAGCTTTAGCGAAGAATACAACCTCTCGCGCGATACTGTTGAAAAGGCTTATCAGATTTTAAAGGAACGAAATGTAATTACATCCATTAGGGGAAAAGGATATTACATAACCCGAACAAAACTCATATCCAAAGTCAACATTCTTTTCCTTATCAATAAGTTAAGCGCGTATAAAATGCGCATTTATAATTCGTTTATAAATACCATAGGAGGCAACTCCCATACGGATCTTCATATTTACCACTGTGACAACTCACTTTTTTTAAATATTCTTGAGAAGAATATCAATGCATATGATTATTACATCATTATGCCGCATTTCAAGACAGATGACCTTAAACATATAAGCTATACCGATGAAGCTATTAAAGCCATCAATAGAATCCCTAAGAATAAACTTCTTTTGATGGACAATAATAATCTTGAAATTGAAGGGAATATTATTGAAATCTATCAAGATTTCGAAAATGATATCTATAACGCCCTTAAGGAAGGATTGGCAAAGATATCGAGATATGGAAAATTGATTTTGGTCTATCCCGAAAAAGCGGTTTACCCCTATCCTAAAAGAATTTTACATGGCTTTCGTAAATTTTGCGTTGAGCACAAAATAGAGTTCGAGTTCATAGACGAGATTTACGATGACATCATCCTTAAAAAGGGCGATCTTTTTATCACCATTGAAGAAACCGACTTGGTAAGTTTGGTGAATCAGATCCGGGACAAGGAGTTTATATTGGGTGTCGAAATAGGAGTTATATCCTATAACGACACGCCCTTAAAAGAACTGCTCGGAATTACTGTTATCTCAACAGATTTCAAGGTTATGGGCGAAACTGCTTCCCGCATGATTCTAAATAAGGAGAAGGGCAAGATTAAGAATCCCTTTAATTTTATAGATAGAAATTCCATTTAAGACCTTAAAGGAAACTCCCTTATCAAAATCAACAACTAAACTTTCCAATGGACACCAATTGTCTTGAACCACAATTGGCCCACCTATGCTATGCAGTTATTTCCTATTGCCTTTTTAACAGTATACAACAGGATAGTTCCTTAAAATAACCAACGTAAGTTTAACCTTTAATTAGAACTGACCAACAAAGAGTACGTTTCTTATGGGTATTCAGTTTTTTTTTGACGGGTCCGGTAAGGCTGGCCATAGTAAGGCAAAAAGTAAACGTAGTATATATATTTTTAAAACTATTCCAAATCAACCAATATGACATATTTCAAAAACTTGGTCATTTGCTTTTTAATGATTCTTATAACGGGATGCAAATCCAAAATGGAAGAAAAGTCTAAGCTAAAAGCGACTTCTACGAGACCCAACATAATTTTAATATTGGCCGATGATTATGGCATTATGGACAATCAGGCCTACGCCCATAAATTTTCTGGAGAAGACACCTCCAAAATGTATTATGAAACACCCAACATTGACCGATTGGTCCAAGAAGGCACCGCCTTTTCCCAGGCCTATGCCAACCAGTTATGTTCTCCGACCCGGGCAAGTATCATGACGGGGAAATACGCAGGTAGACTTGGTTTTACAACCGCCATGCCCCCGCGTGAAACCTATTACAATCAAAATTTACCGGTCCCTGCCGGATATTACGCCCATGATGTATTGGAACATAAAGATAATATTTTAATAGAGCAGGCATTGGACAATGGCACCTCCAACTCCGCTGTACCTACCGGAAATTCTTATGATAAAGGTAAGGACGAACTTTCAATAGCAGAGGCATTAAAGGACTATCACTCTGCCTTTATTGGCAAATGGCACATAGGTGGTTTCGGCGCACAGGGATACCAGCCTTCGGACCAAGGGTTTGAACCCTTGGCCTGGTTTGACGCCGGTGGTTCGGTATATTATGATTGGAAAAAAAGCTGGGATAATAAGGAAAAGACCCGTTTTCCAAAAATGCCACAGGAACATTCGGAAATAGGCGATTCCGGTCAGGAGACCAATGAAGATTACCTTACGGACGACTTGACGGTTCAGGCCTTGAATTACATAGACAAAAGATCAAAACTTAAAGAACAGCCTTTTTTCCTTTATTTTTCACATTTTGCTATCCACTCCCCCTATCAGGGGAAAGAAAACGAAATTGCTTATTTTGAGAACAAATCCACCAAAGGATGGAACGGCCATAAAGATCCGGTCTACGCTTCCATGATAAAGAGTTTAGATCGATCAGTAGGTGAAATTTTAAAAAAACTTGAAGAAACCGGTCTTGACGAAAATACTTTGGTCATATTCATGTCGGATAACGGAGGTATAGATTCCAAAATCACCCCAAAAGGTGAAGGCACCGACAACAGTCCGTTTTTAGGGGGAAAGGCCTGCGTAACCGAAGGTGGTATCCGGGTGCCCCTTGTCTTTAGATGGAAAGGAAAGATCAAAAAAGGGCAATGGGTAGATGTACCAGTAGATTGCACAGATATTTATCCCACAATTTTAGAAGCTACAGGCTATGATGCCAAAACTATTGCCACAACCAACAAGCTTGACGGAGAAAGTGTCTTGCCCCTACTTTCAGACCCTGAAAACAATAAGAAAAGTTATAGCAAGGAAACACATTACTGGCACTACCCATTTAATGTAATTTACAATAGCCCTTATGAACCTTTTGCTTTAACACCACATTCTGCTATTCGGGATGGAGATTATAAATTAATATTTGATTGGTATGGACGATTTCACCTGTACAATATTGCGAAAGACCCTTTTGAAAAAAATGATTTGGCATCTGAAATGACAGATAGACGGGATGCCTTGTTCAAAAAGATGATGGATTGGCTAATAACCAATGTCGACAAAAGATACTGGCCAACAGTTAATCCAGATTATGACCCCAGCAATGAAGTTAGACAGGAACCTTTCCATAATTTGTTTTCAGAATATAAAGAACAATAAATTCTTACCAGGAATAAGCCAAGAAATAAGACAAACATCTTTAATAAGGCCAAGAAAATTTTTAGCAAACTTCAGAGGCCGAGACCTATAATTGTATCATGGGATCTCAGTTTCAACGTACCATTCATGTACAGGTGCCAATCAATATATCCCTTCTTGCTCAGAGGTTAAGGTGAATTTGCTAACCACTGGCCAGTATACCTATACAATCCGGAATTAAGAAGAAGGCTGAATACATTAAAAAAATCGTAGAAGTCAGACCTTTGGATGTCCCAAGAAAATTATTCCCTGAAAATACGATGACGCTATATAATGCACTATTACCGGATTTATCATTGCTATTCCTTATTTAAACTATTGGAAGGAAAAAAGAGACAAGGACTTCCTAGAATATATTGTTTTTTCATCTACTGACCAGCCTTTGTGGCTAAAATCAAGGATTGCAAAGGGTTTAACTATGTATAGTACTCCAGATATATAAAAAAGGAATTGTTAATTCACATTATTGCCCTTCTACAGATAACCAATATATCGGTCTTAAATCAGAGTCATTCTATTATTAAAGCTCTAATTTTGGAACACTGCAAATGGTCCAAGAATTATGTCTTCCACATCCTTCACAAACCCCAAGATTTACTAATTTATATTCCTGGGGCACACCCGGCATTATGAGAAAAAACACCCTTTCTGTATAAATTATACCTACTTGCGTATGTTATTTGCCGGACATAAAATTTACCTTGACAATGCAGTACAGTACAGGACAGTTAAACAGAACAACCCCTATATATTTGATAATTCCCTAATTATTCACTTAAATTTTTTAGGGATAACTAATTAACTAAATAATACGAGATTATGAAAAAAAGAATTTACAGGATTTCTCGGAAATTCCTTTTTATTTTAACTCTGCTGTATGGAATCACAATACAAGCACAAAATGTAACGGTTACCGGTAATGTGGTATCGGCAGACGATTCACAAGGCCTTCCAGGGGTCAATGTGGTTGTTAAGGGCACGACCACTGGAACGGTAACGGATTTTGATGGCAACTACAGTATTGTAGCCCCTAGCGCTAACAGTACTTTAGTATTCACTTACATTGGTTTTACCGCCCAGGAAATTCCGATCAACGGAAAAAGCCAATTGAATGTAACCATGGCCGAAGATGCTGCTGCTCTAGATGAAGTAGTTGTTGTGGGTTATGGTACACAAATTAAAAGACAGGTAACAGGTTCGGTATCTACTATTCAGGCCGAGGAACTTGCCGACATTCCGGTCTCCCAGATTACCCAAAAAATACAAGGTAGAATTCCAGGCGTTCAAATTAATCAGACTACAGGTAAACCAGGACAGGGTATGTCGGTACGTATTCGTGGGCAACTATCCGTTTCAGGGGGAAGCGACCCTTTATATGTAGTTGATGGCTTCCCTATTTCCGGTGGAATAAACAATATAAATCCGGATGAAATCCAGGACATTTCTATTTTGAAAGATGCTGCTTCCACTTCCCTTTATGGTTCAAGGGCAGCCAATGGTGTTGTTTTGATTACCACCAAAAGTGGAAAGCCAGGTGAAACAAGAGTAAGTCTAAATGTTACGACCAGCATGCAGAGTGTTCCTAACAGGGGACGAATTGAAATGATGAATGCTGTTGAATTTGCCCAATTTAAAAAGGAGTACTACGAAGATCAGGGGGATCCCGTGCCCGATATTTATCAGAACCCATCACAATACGAGGGGAAAAACAACGATTGGTACGATGCCATGCTTAGAACGGCCCCCATGACCAACTACAATCTCACCATTACTTCCAACAAAGAAAAATTGAAAACCGCATTGGTGCTGGGCTTCTTTGATCAGGAGGGTGTGGTCTTAAGTTCAGACTACAAGCGCTATTCGCTACGTGCAAATTTGGAATATAGCCTAACGGATAAGGTCCGCGTAGGGGTTAATATTGCTCCTAGTTACATCTTGGATAATGTACCAAGAACCGATGGTAGTAGGGGAACGGGACTATTATTTAACGCATTGCACACTTGGCCCATTATGCCGATCTACAATGATGATGGGACCAGAACGGAATTCAATCGCTTTCCTGCCAATACCGGAAACATCTTCTCTTATGCCAACTGGCTTAATTCTGCAGAAAGAATTCAGGACGGAACCAAGGAGGTTAACCTTATTTCCAATGCGTTTGTTGAATACCAACCAATTGAAGGCTTATTCATTAAATCCAGTTTAAACGCGGAATTGTACAATAGCCAATATGAGTTATTCAGTCCAACCAATGCCACCTATGCAATCAATCGTCCTATACCGACGAACAATGAAGCTATTTGGGACGATAGGACTACGTTTTCGTGGTTGAACGAAAATACGGCTAACTATACTAAAAGTATTGGGGAACATAATTTCTCTCTACTAGGAGGTTTTAGTTATCAAAAATATCGTTTGGACAGAAATAGGGTTGCGGCCAGTGATTTTGCAGATGATAGGTTGCCCAATATTCAAGGAGCGGCAAACATTAATAGAAATGGTACGTTCGATCAGGTGCAGGAATGGAGTTTGGTTTCTTTATTTTCTAGACTTACCTATAATTATCAAGGAAAGTATCTTTTAACAGGCTCAATTCGTAGTGACGGCTCTTCTAGATTCGGCTCTGAGAACAGGTGGGGTACCTTTCCCTCTGTATCTGCCGGTTGGATCGCTTCAGACGAAGCTTTTCTAGAAAATGTGGAATCCATTTCGCTTCTTAAACTTCGTGCCAGTTATGGTGTTACCGGTAACAACAATATTGGTAACTATACCCAATACGCTTTGATCGACAATACGGTGAATGCCGTATTTGGTAACGATTTTGCACCAGGCTCGGCTGTAAATTCACTCTCCAATTCCAATTTGGGATGGGAAACCACAAAGCAGTTCGATATTGGATTGGATTTGAGCCTCTTTAACGATAGAGTGTCCTTGGTTTATGATTATTATACCAAAAACACGACCAATCTACTGTACAATGTACAAGTTCCAAGGGAGTCCGGATTTACCAATTTCAGTGACAACATTGGTGAAATAAAGTTCTGGGGTCATGAGTTTGGTATTAATACCGTTAATACTACAGGTAAATTTAGATGGACTACCAATGCCAATATCTCCTTCAATAGAAATGAGGTAGTTGCATTGGCCGACGGTATTGACAGGGTTTATGGCCCAGGTGGATGGCACATTACGCAAGTAGGAAAACCCTTTGGTCAATTTTACGGACACCTGTCAGATGGGGTTTATCTAAACCAACAAGACTTGGACAGCTCTCCCCAAGTTCCGGGACGTTCTACCGTAGGTAGTATTAAATTATTGGATGTCAATGGTGATGGGATAATTACTCGCGGAGGAGATTTTGATGACCGTGCCATTATGGGTAGTCCTTTTCCCGATTTCACCTATGGTATCACAAACACCATTAACTACAATAACTTTGACTTTTCTGTAGTGGGTACCGGTTCTCAAGGCAATGAATTGCTTGTTAGACACTTGTATAGTACCACAAACCTGGATGGGGTATTTAATCTTCTAAAAGATGTAAAATATAGGTTCCGATCCGTTGAAAATCCAGGAAGGGGCTTTTACGGAACTACAGTTGGCGGTGGTAATGTTACCGGTATTGAAAGGGACTGGATCAATGACCGCTTTGTAGCAGATGCGTCCTATTTCAATATTAGAAATATAACTTTAGGGTATACAATTCCTGGAGTGGACAAATATTTCAAGTCTGCCCGCGTATACGGCTCAGTTCAAAATGTTCACATATTCACCAAATACTGGGGTGGACCAAACCCTGAAATTAGTGTGCAGAACAATGGAGAGGGAGATGGCGGCAACCTCGCCTCCGGGGTAGATATTTCAGGATATCCGGTTCCACGTATATTTAGTTTAGGTTTAAATTTAAACTTTTAAATTGAAAACTTTTATGTCTAAACATATTTCACTTTCGACAAATTTTAAAACTGAAAAAATGAAAAAAATATTCTATTTTATCGCAGCAATGTTAGGTTTTCTAGCAAGCGGTTGTGACGAGGAATTAACGATTTTCCCAGAAGACTCGTTAAGTGTACCTACCTTCTTTAAAACAGAAGAGGATTTTACCCAAGCCATCAATGGGGCTTATGTACCCCTACGTGGGATTAACAATCAATCCAAGCCCTTTTTGGCGGAGATGCACTCGGACAATACCTATTTTGCACGTAACACTGCTTTCGGAGCTACGGACAACCAAGAGGATATTGCCGACCACTCCATACCAAGTGATGGAGGTATTACGGCAAACTCACATGTAGAGAATGTATATGTTCAATATTTTGAGATTATTGCTAGAACCAATCAGATTTTGGCAACAATAGACGACGCTGATTTTGATGCAGCTGCGAAAGCGAACGTAAAAGGACAAGCACTTTTTTTAAGGGCCTATTCTTACTTTGACCTAGCGCAATTATTTGGTAGCGTACCCATGCATCTTGAGCCTGTAGTAGACCGCGAAGGAGCGGCTTTGCCTTTAGCCACCGAAGAAGTTCTTTACGGACAGATTATTGACGATGCCAAAGCGGCCATTACTTTATTGCCCCTTAAATCTCAACAACAGCCTGGAAGGGTAACCTCCGGTGCGGCACAAACACTTTTGGGTAATGTTTATGTAGTGCGCAAGCAATGGCTAGAAGCCGAAACGGTCTTGCAAGCAGTTGTAGACAGCGAGGAATATATGTTGATGCCCAACTATGAAGATGCCTTTTCCGGGAATAGCGACAACAAGAATAATATGGAGTCGGTTTTTGAAATCCAATATAGGGAAGGAGCTGAAGGACTGAATGGCAGTTTTTTATACAACTTTCTTCCAAGGCCAATTACCGCCGAAGAAGTTGGTTCTATAACCGGCACTTCCAATCCCCAACCAGTTAATGGAGAAGGGAACAATATCCCTACGCCGGATATTATTGAGGCCTATGAGGATGGTGACCTAAGGGAAGATGCCTCTATTATGTACGTAACCTTAAGTGAAAGTTTTTGGGAAGATGGGAATTATCCGATCATCAAAAAATATGTTGAGCCTCATGCGTTACATGGAAACCATGGTATGAACTGGCCAATTTACCGGTATTCCGAAGTGCTTTTGTTTTTGGCAGAAGCTCTTGAAGAACAAGGTAAGGCCGGTGCTGATACACTTCTAAATTTAGTACGTGACCGTGCAGGATTAGGGGTGTATTCCGGAGATTTGGGAGAAGCTATCTTTAACGAAAGAAGGGTAGAGCTTGCTTTTGAGAACAAAAGATGGTTCGATTTGGTAAGAACTGGTAGAGCCATAGACGTGATAACTGCTCATGGCAATAAAATTAAGGCCAATCCAGTAGACTATTACTACCCTGCAGGCGTAGAACCAAGAGGAAATGTCTTTACGAACATTTCTGAACGGTACGCACTTCCAGCCTCAGAATCGTCGCTAAATCCTAATTTCTAATTATATTAGTGCACCTAATAAAGAAAATAAATAATGAATAGAATACTTGCTACACTAATTTTTACGATGCTTTTATCCGTTTCTTGTGAAGATACCAAGAAAATGGAAACTGCAAGTGGCCAAGAGCTCGATCCAAAATTGGCGAAGCTAAAGTTACAGCCGGGCTTTGAGGCCGAACACCTTTATAGTCCGGGTGATAATGATCAGGGCTCATGGGTAGCCATGGCCTTCGATGACAAGGATCGACTGATCACTGCTGATCAATACGGTGCCTTATATCGTCTTGAGCTTCCTGCCATTGGATCTGATGTACTAACGCCCAAGATTGAAAAGCTAAAGATACAAACCGGAGAAGCCGTGGCCGATTCTATAATTCAAATGGGTTATGCCCAAGGATTGCTGTACGCTTTCAATAGTCTGTATGTAATGGTGAATCATCGCGGTAGTGATGAATTCGAGAAGAGCAGTGGGCTCTATCGTTTGCAGGATACGGATAACGATGACCAATATGACAAGATCACCCAGTTAAAGGCATTGAACGGCGCAGGTGAGCATGGCCCACATAGTATTGTTTTGAGTCCGGACGGAGAGTCTCTTTACATTATTGCTGGAAATCATACCGATCTCCCAGAAATGGATGCTTATCGTTTGCCCAAGGTTTGGAAGGACGACAATCTTTTTCCCCAGGTAAAGGATCCCCGCGGTCACGCCAATGACCGTGGAGCCCCAGGGGGCTGGGTGGCTAAAATAGACCCTGAAGGAAAGCATTGGGAATTGGTCAGTGCCGGTTTTCGAAATCCATTTGACCTGGATTTTAACGATGAAGGAGACATGTTTGTTTACGATTCGGATATGGAATGGGATTTGGGCATGCCATGGTACCGTCCTACCCGTATCTGCCATGTTACCAGCGGTAGTGAATTTGGTTGGAGAACGGGGAACGGAAAATGGTCCCCCGCATATCCCGACAACCTTCCTCCGATCGTAAATATTGGCCAGGGATCTCCCACCAATGTAGTTTACGGAAGGGGAGCTAAATTTCCGGAAAAATACCAAAAGAGCATTTATGCCTTCGACTGGAGTTTCGGTATCATATATGCCATACACCTTAAGGCCAATGGATCTTCCTATGATGGGGAGAGGGAGGAATTTTTATCAGGGATTCCACTTCCTTTGACGGATGGGGTTATAGGTCCTGATGGTGCCATGTATTTCATGACCGGAGGGCGTAGATTGGATTCCGATCTTTATAGGGTACACTATACCGGAAACGAAGCTGTATCAGCTGCCAACAAGGCATCCGAACTTACCGAAGGGAATAAGATAAGAAGACAGTTGGAAGAATATCATACAGGCCCAAAAAGTGGGGCTGTTGAATTTGCCTGGCCTTATTTAAACAACGAGGACCGGTTTATCCAATATGCGGCACGTATTGCCGTAGAGCACCAACCTGTTAATGAATGGCAGAGCAAAGTGCTTTCTGAAAAAGATCCAATTACTTTGGCGCAGGGAATTATTGCCCTATCCAGACATGGTAACAAATCCCAGCAGAACCAAATGCTAAATGCCCTTTTAGGGGTAGATTTTTCAAAGCTTTCCCCTCAACAACAAGTGGCCCAACTAAGGGCATTTGAACTGACGCTGTCACGTTTTGGGGTTCCCGGTTCATCCATTAAGAACAAGGTCATCGATTATCTATCGCCACATTATCCGGCAACGACAGATGTATTGAACCAAATGCTTAGTAAAACCCTTGCTTATTTGGACGACCCAACGGTGGCAAGTAAAACATTGGCACTGTTGGAATCCAATACAGGTGAGAATGTTGACGTAATGGCTAACACAGCTACAGAGGCTTCGGACCTTATTTTGAGAAATCCACAATATGGAATGGATATAGCCCTTACTCTGAAAAATATGCCTCCCGCTCAGCACACCTACTACGGTATGGTTCTGGAGGATGTTGATAAGGGATGGACTCCTGAACTCCGTGAAAAATATTTTAAATGGTTCAATAAGGCCTTTTCCTTCAAGGCGGGAAGAAGCTATATCGGTTTCATAGACAAGGCTAGAAAAAAAGCATTGACTCATGTACCTAAAAATCAATTTGATTTTTACGATAAATTGTCTGGTGCAGATCTGTTATCCAGTTCCGGCAACGATTTGGCAGTATCCACTGTGCAACCTAAAGGCCCACGCCACAATTGGCAAGTAGAGGAAATAGAAGCCTTGGTGGCCGATGGACTGAAGGGTAGGGATTTCGAGTACGGCAAAAGCATGTTCGCTGCTACAACCTGTATCACTTGTCATTCCATGCAGGGAGAAGGAGAGAATATTGGCCCGGACCTAACACAATTGGGTACTCGTTTTTCACCCCAAGATATACTTAAGGCCATTATAGATCCAAGCGATGTAATTTCGGATCAATATAATACTACAGTGTATACCTTAAAGGATGGAAAATCGATTGTTGGACGATTGATGAACGAAACCGAGCAAAATTATATCGTTTCGCAAAACCCTTATGCTCCCGATCAAACTCGTGAGATACCTAAGGACCAGGTGGTGGACACCAAGCTTTCTTCCGTTTCATTGATGCCTCCGGGAACTATCAATAGACTTAATGAAGAAGAAGTCAAAGACCTTTTGGCCTATTTGATTGCAGGAGGAAATCCAGAAAATCCGATATATTCAGAAACAGAGGCCAACAACTAACAATGGCTAATTTAATTGCATTAACCGGTCTATTCAGGTTAAAAAGACCTGCACTGTCTAAGTTTAATTTTATAAACTTAAACGGTGCAGCGTTTTTTATAAACCCTGTCTTTTTATTGATGGGTTCTTTCATATTTGCACAATCGAAACCTTTAAAGTTTACCAAACAACAGATTGCTTCAGAAAGCTATGAAACTGTAGGTGTGTTCGATGTGGACAACGACAACGCCCTCGACCTGGTCTCCGGGGCCTATTGGTATAAGGGACCTGACTTCCAAACCCGTCACTATATTGGTTCGGCAAAAAGATACGGGGAATACTATGACGATTTTTCCACAATTCCTTTAGACATTAATGGGGATGGACATATGGATTTTATTACGGGCGGATGGTTTGGAAAACAATTGCTGTGGAAGCTAAATCCTGGTGATGGTGGTGAATGGCAGGAGCATTTAATAGCTGAAGCAGGAAACATTGAAAGTACCCGTTCTTGGGATTTGGATGGCGATGGCACCATCGAAATAATTCCTAATACTCCCAATGATTCTTTGGTGATTTATAGATTGCAATTGGATAACAACAAAAAAGGTGCAGAAAAGTTCAGTAAGCACGCCATTTCTGGTGCACAAGGACATGGGTTGGGCTTTGGTGATATAAATGGTGATGGATTGGACGACATTATTGTACCAAAGGGTTGGCTCCAAGCCCCTAACGACACCTATGCGGGGAAATGGAAATTTCATCAGGATTTTGAATTGGGCACGGCAAGCGTACCAATAATTGTAACCGACGTAAATAAGGATGGACTTTCAGATCTTATTGTTGGTCAAGGCCATGATTACGGCTTATTTTGGTTTGAACAAAAAACTGCTACCAAGAAACAGAAATCCCAATGGATAAAACACGCCATTGACCCCTATAATTCACAGTACCACAGTATGGAATGGACCGATATTGATCAGGATGGGGAAAATGAGCTGGTAACAGGTAAGCGTTACCGTGCCCATAATGGAAAAGACCCCGGCGGTAACGATGACCTTGGACTTTATTATTTCAAGTGGAACGGAGAGAATTTTAGTAAACAAGTTATTGATTATGGCCCCTATGGTCAGGGAAAAGGAACCGGAGTCTATTTTAGTGTTTCCGATGTAAACAATAACGGAATGAAAGATATTATCGTGGCCGGAAAAGATGGCCTTAACATTTATTACAACGAACCTATAAAACAATAAATCATGAATTTGAAAAGAACTTTTAAGCCACATATATTAGTGCTGCTTGCAATTGTTGGCCTACAGTCCTGCAAGGAAAAAAATGAAAATAAACCACAGCCGGAAGTGGCAGCGGCCACAACGGAACAGGATGGCTTTGTACAGATATTCGATGGCAAGACACTTGATAACTGGGAAGGAGATCCCAATTATTGGAGGGTAGAGAGCGGAAATCTTGTGGGTGAAGTAACCCCCACTACTTTGTTGAAGAATAATACCTTTATTATTTATCAAGGAGGACAACCGGCAGATTTTGAACTGAAGCTCGAATTCCGAATAGCGGAAGCAGGGAACAGTGGTATAAATTACCGCAGTGAAAAAGTGGATACCATTCCTTTTGCGTTACGTGGTTATCAAGCCGATATAGATGGAAAAATCAGGTATACCGGGCAGAACTATGAAGAGAAAAAGCGTACTACTTTGGCCTATAGAGGCGAAAAGGCAAGAATAACGTCTCAGGAAAATCCAGATACTCCAGGTTCTTTACGAGCCAATGTAGCAAAGAATGCCTGGCAGAGTAGGGAGATTTTGGAATCACTTGGAGATTCGGACGAATTAAAGACTGAAATTAAAAGTGAAGATTGGAACGAAGCCCACCTTATCATTAAAGGAAACAAATTACAACATTACATTAATGGCATCCTAATGAGCGAGGTAATCGACGATGATACGGTTAATAGGACTTCCTCAGGGTTTTTAGGTGTTCAGGTACATGTAGGGCCGCCTATGAAAGTAGAATATAGAAATATAAGATTGAAGAATTTATAGTGATAACAATTTCTTCCATTCAAGAAGAATAGAGTTCAACCATTAATTCTTGGCTTCTGTTATAACTTGAAAAATTTAACTATCGGAAAAGGGATGAAAATTAAATTTTCATCCCTTTTTTTTACTTTCCAAAGCATGTCAAATCCCCTACTCCAACTATATAATTAATATATATTTCATGACGGCACAGGACAGCACAGGATAGGTTATGATGATATAAAGCTTAAGTTTGATCAAGTCTATTTCAATCGCAATAATACTTTGTTTTTTTGAACAATAGTAGAAGTTCCAGTCTCATGGAAAACAACTTATTTTTGAAATTGATATTGATAACTCTTAATTTATGGATCAATAACGATAGGCAAATTACAACTGCCAATTAAAAACAAAAAACACCAATAGATGAAAATAAGAATTATTGTTGTAATACTCCTTTTTGTTTGCGCTATCCCTTTAAAAGCACAAAAAGCAACACAAGAACAGCAAACGAAAAAACCCAACATCATCTTTATATTGACTGATGATCAGCGTTTCGATGCCTTGGGTTATGCTGGCAACAAACTCATTTCCACCCCAGAAATGGACAAATTGGCCAAAGAAGGCACCTATTTTAAAAATGCTATGGTTACCACTCCGATCTGCGCAGCAAGTAGAGCAAGCATATTGACCGGGCTTTACGAACGCACCCATAACTTCAATTTCCAGACGGGAAATATTCGAGATTCCTATATGGCCGACTCCTATCCGACCATACTTAAGAACAACGGATACCACACTGGTTTTTTTGGAAAATATGGAGTACGATATGATCAGCTGGACCAGCAGTTCGATGTTTATGAATCCTATGACCGGAATGGGGCCTATCCTGATAGAAGAGGATATTATTATAAGACCTTGGGCAAAGATACGGTGCACCTTACACGATATACGGGGCAACAGGCAATAGATTTTATTGCCGATGCCAATACTGCCAAACCATTTTGCCTCTCGTTGAGCTTTAGTGCGCCCCATGCCCATGACAATGCTGTAGATCAATATTTTTGGCAACCTGAATCCGATGCGTTACTTCAGAACATGGATATGCCCGGACCTGATTTGGGAGAAGACAAATACTTTGAAGCACAGCCAAAATTTGTGCGAGATGGCTTTAACAGATTACGCTGGACTTGGCGTTATGACACTCCCGAAAAATACCAACATAGTGTTAAGGGCTATTACCGGATGATTTCGGGAATAGATCGAGAAATAGCCAAAATCAGGGAAGAGCTGAAGAAAAAGGGATTTGATAAAAACACCGTCATAATTTTGATGGGAGATAATGGTTATTTCTTAGGTGAGCGTCAGCTTGCCGGTAAATGGTTATTATATGATAATTCGGTTCGGGTACCCTTGATTGTTTTCGACCCACGTTTAAAAAAACAAAAAGACAGCGATGCCTTGGCATTGAACATAGATGTCCCCTCCACTATTCTAGACCTAGCTGGAATTGCACAGCCCGAAACTTGGCAAGGTAAAAGTCTGATGCAAATTGCTGATAATTCCAAGAAAAACTTTGATCGGGATACTGTTTTGATCGAACATCTCTGGGAGTTTGAAAACATTCCTCCTAGCGAAGGTGTACGGACTAAAGATTGGAAATACTTCCGCTATGTAAATGATAAGTCTTTTGAAGAGCTATATAACTTAAAAGACGATCCAAAGGAAATCAATAACCTAGCGAAAGATTCAAAATATGCTGAAAAGCTTAATTCTTTCCGGGAAAAAACGGACAAGCTTATACTTGAACTTTCGGATGATTATTCTAAAGGACCCTCCAATTTAATTGTTGAATGGATAAGAAACACAGCCGGGGTTACTATTATTGATCCCAAACCGGAATATGGATGGGTGGTACCAAATGGCGCAGTTTCGCAATCGGCCTATCAGATATTGGTAGCCTCATCCGAAGAAAAAATAAATAACAATATTGGTGATGTCTGGAACAGTGGACAAATAAGGACAAATGCCTCTACCGAAATAGAACACGGAGGAACCCAGCTAAAAAGTGGGGAGACCTACTACTGGAAAGTACGTATTTGGGACCAGGACAATCGTCTTTCAAGATATTCCAAAACACAACCGTTTACAATGGGAAGTCCCAAAGCAACCATCACAACACCGAACGGTTTTCAAATAGATAAAATTAAACCGGTATTATTAGAAAAAAGACGTGACACCTATTTTGTAGATTTTGGAAAAGCGGCCTTCGCCACCATTGATTTCACCTATAATGCCAAAACCGATCATACCCTTACTTTCCGAATCGGGGAACAGTTGGAGGGAACTAACATTAACAGGAAACCTTTTGAAAAGAGTCATATAAGGTATCAAGAAATTAAAGTAGCGGTGACGCCCCAACAAACCCAATATCAACTTCAGATCAAATCGGACAAAAGAAACACCCTGCCGGGCAAAGCACTACCATTACCGGAAGGCTTCCCTGTCCTAATGCCATTCCGATACGCAGAGGTGGAAGGGGCCCAAGAACCCTTGACCGCTGAAAATTTTACACAACTTGCCTATCACAGTTATTGGGAGGATGATTCCAGCAGTTTTACCAGTTCCAATGATATTTTGAATCAGGTTTGGGATTTATGCAAGTACTCCATCAAAGCCACAACTTTTAACGGGTTGTACGTAGATGGGGACCGTGAGCGGATTCCATATGAGGCCGACGCCTATTTAAACCAACTGAGCCATTATACAACCGATCGAGAATATGCCATAGCCAGACAGACTATTGAATATTTTATGGAACATCCTACATGGCCTACCGAATGGCAACAGCATGTGGCGCTTATGTTTTATGCCGATTATATGTATACGGGCAATATTGAACTTATACAGAAATATTACGATCAATTAAAATACAAAACCCTATATGAGCTCGCCAACGAAGATGGCCTGATAACCTCTACAAAGATGACCCCGGAATTAATGGCCAATCTTGGATTTCCAAAGACCATGAAGGAAACCTTTAGGGATATAGTGGATTGGCCTTCTGCAGGCTGGGGCGGGGATCCTAACAACAAAGGAGAACGCGACGGTTACGTTTTTAAGGATTACAATACCGTGGTGAATGCATTTTATTACCAGAACATGAAAATAATGGCCGAATTTGCCAAGGTTCTGGACAAAACACAAGAGTCTTTGGATTTTAAACTAAGGGCATTGAAGGCAAAGAAGGCATTCAATGAAAAGATGTTCGATGCCAAGAGGGGAATTTACATTGATGGAATCGGTACGGACCACGCCTCCTTACATGCCAACATGATGCCCTTGGCATTCAATATGGTTCCCGAAGAACATATAGGTTCGGTAGTTGAATTTGTAAAATCGAGAGGAATGGCCTGTAGTGTATATGGCTCACAATATTTAATGGATGGCCTTTACAATGCAGGTGCAGAAGATTATGCCCTGGATCTATTGACCGATACCAGTGACAGAAGTTGGTACAATATGATCCGTATCGGCTCTACCATCACCTTGGAAGCTTGGGATTTAAAGTATAAGAATAACCTGGATTGGAACCATGCATGGGGGGCGGTCCCTGCCAACGCCATTCCCCGTGGACTATGGGGTATTCAACCCAAAACCCCAGGTTTTGGCATAGCAACCATAAAACCACAGATGGGCGATTTAAAGAATAGCAGTATTGAGGTTCCCACCATAGTAGGAACCATTAAAGCAAACTATACCTACGCCAATCCTAGATTACAATTGTATACCATTGAAATTCCTTCCAATATGGTCGCGGAATTTGAAATGGCCCCCGCACCTGGAAAAGAACTAACGCACAACGGGAAGAAAGTGGCATCGGCCTTTGGTTCGGTTAGGTTGGAGCCTGGTAGACATGAGATAAAACTTGTAATAAATTCATTTTAATGTATTTCATACTAACTATTTTCACATTCTTATGTTTAACATTGACCATAAATAATGCTCAGTAAAATAAAATGAGTATCGAAAAAATTATATTTTTAATTATTATATCCATCATTCAATCTAATCGAGTTTTCTTTTTTTCGGTAGCCTCATAAGATTCATGCCCGGTAGATCCCTGCCCTAGAATTTTATAACGCTCTTGAGGCACCTGCAATCTGTGCTGGGCAATTATATCAGCATAATCTACATTGCTAATGGAGTTGTACCATTCCTGTGGGTCCTTTTCATGGTCATAAAATTCTTCAGACCCATCATTATATTGTATATAACGATAACGTTCCGATATGATGGCGTAGTTGCCAGGTCCAAAACAAGTTCTGGCATAATGTGACCATTCAGTGTCCCTATTCATTAATAGTGGCACCAAAGAATTTCCTTCGTGTTTAGGGTCTGGTTTAAGATTGGTCAATTCAAGCAACGTAGGGTAGATATCCAATAATTGAACTGGCTTATTAATAACTTTTCCCTTAGGAATACCGGGTCCAATAATTATCAATGGCACTCGTGCCCCATCTTCCCATAGGCTCCGTTTGGCGAAGCGTTCCTTTTCGCCCAGGTGGAAACCATGATCACTAAATAATACCACATAAGTGTTTTTGCCATAGTCCCCATTTTCCAGTGCAGTAATCACTCGACCAACTTGATCATCCACAAAACTTACACAGGCCAGATAGGACTGTACCAAAGGTTTCCATTCCTTATTCTCTGTCACCCATTCAAAAGTTGGCGACACATGATTTAAGCGGGTGATATCGATACCGTAGGAAGAAATATCATTCAGATCTCTTGTAATGGTATTAGGTCGCTGTAGAGATTCCAATGGATACAAGTCAAACCATTTTTGTGGTGCAAATTGAGGCACGTGTGGACGATAGAAACCAACGCCCATCCAAAAGGGTTGTTCTTGTTTTTTCGCCAATCTTTTTTCTGCCCAACTTGCAATTTGATAGTCGGGCATTTGTTCATCACTTTCAGGATAGACCCCCCAGTCCCACAATGGATGGCCCGGATATGTACTTATTTTTTTTTCGGGCATGGGCCCAAACCCGCCAAATTGCCCTGCATAATTTGGAATATGGGTTTCGTTGATTCCTTTCCCATTGTGGAAGATTTTACCCGCAGCAAAAACATTATAACCCTCCTGCTGAAACCGTTTTGGCATTACTATATTTTTACTTGCCACGGGAGATTCTGTAATATCTGGATTTAAAAAGTAAATACCAGAGGTACTGGGATATAAGGAGGTCATAACACTTGCCCTACTGGGATTACAAACCGGAGCCTGACAATGCGCATTACTAAAAAGAACGCCACGTTGGGCCAACCGATCCATATGGGGGGTTTTGGCTTGGGGGTGACCTCCAAGAACCCCAATCCAATCATTAAGGTCATCTACGGCGATAAACAATACGTTGGGTCTTTCAGGAATTATATTAGTTTCAACCTTCTTTTTGGAATTACAAACCCCTAGTATTAGTAAAAGTGCTAAAAGTGAAAAAAGCGTTTTTATAATTTTCATATAGGATATTTAACATTATATAACTATTGCTGAAGCTTTCAACCGTACATATCAAATTGATAGTTAATGCCAAGTAATTTACTTGTAAAATAATAAATATTGCATATTAATTTTGGTCAACTCTACTGCACTCCAATCTGATGATACTACTTTATTATTCAATTAAAAAATGTGTGTCCCGGGACACACATTTTTTCAATTTAAACCGTTTATGACATACCACAAGAAATTAGCTAGTTAGTATAAGGCACTGTACCAGTCTCATCAACCGGGTACCCCAACTTTTTAATGTATTCCATTCCCGGAAGAAATTCATCCCCAGTTTCTTTCAAACGCTGGGATAGCTGTTTTTCCAATTCGTCCTGTAGGGTGGTATAGCCCTCATTGCCCACAAGGTTGAACAATTGGTATGGGTCATTGATGTTGTCGAACAGCAACCAGGGACCGTTCATATCCCTGGCATAGGTGTATTGTTTGGTTTTAATGGCCCTGTACTCCCGACCACCATGTTTTACTCTATTCCATTGTCCAAAGGGTTGTACACAGGTTAGCAAGGTAGCATGCCCTATTTCCTCTTTTCCTTCCATATAAGGCCTATAATCCAATCCTTCCACAGTATTAGGGATGGAAATATCACAGAGACTTAGAAGGGTGGGCATGATATCTTCGGAATTCATTAAAGCGTCCCGTTCTCCAGAGGCGATTTTTAATTTTTCTGGAATGTAGTACAGCATGGGCACCCTTGCGGATTCCTCGTACGGTTGCTGCTTTTTATAGGCCCCATGAGAGCCCAATAGATCCCCATGATCTGCAGTAAACACTATGATGGTATTATCAAATTGACCGGAATCCTTTAGATTTTTTATCACCTTACCTATCATATCATCCAATGCCGCTATATGGGCATAATAACCTGCCAGATCCTTTTTTGCCCGTTCTTTAAGGCTATCCGGCACATTTCTACGAAGTTGGATCTTTGCCGGATCAAATCGGTTCCTATATTCCAATGGGGCGGTATGGTATGGTGCGTGGGGTGTACCATAGGAAAGGATCATCATAAACGGATTCTCGGCAGACTTCCTTTCCTTGATATAGTCAATGGCAGCATCTGTCTGTTCAAAGGTGTCATAGCCGTCCCAAATTTTTCTTTTGGGGTCATCGTTGTCATAGTACACCGATTCATTGTAATCATGGGTACATTCGTTGCCTTTCCAGAACTGGAAACCCTGTCTTCTTTGGCCAGGGGCCACATTCTGTAGCCTACCATGTCCGTCCAAATGCCATTTACCGATATAGCCGGTATCATATCCTTCCTTGTTGAACACCTTTGCAATGGTTACCGCATTGGTATCCAGCTGCACATCGTTCATAAAGACCCCATGGGTCAATGGGCGCTGCCCTGTTAAAAGTGACGCCCTAAACGGAGAACATACGGGCATCCCGGATACCGCATTTTTAAAATTGACGCTTATGGCTGCCAAACTATCCAGATGCGGGGTGTCCACATTGGGATCACCGGCATAACCAGTAGCCTGGGCCCGCCATTGATCCGTTAAAAGCACCAAAACGTTTGGCTTGGCGGGGGTTTGGGGTTCCTCGGTAATTTCCTTTTTTTTCTCATTACAAGAAACGACCGAAACAAGCGTAAACGCCAAGATTAGATATTGACTAAGGAGCTCTTGAACTTTATTTTTCATGGATTTCACTTTTTATAATATTAAAGTATCATCGAATAGGGTACGAGCTTTATTTAAAGCAGGGTTTATGTGTTATGTTCGTATTAAGTTCAAACTCCTTATTTGCAATCGGACACAAGAATTCCTCCTGAGTAATTCCAGAGGATTCTGGACAAATTGAACCAAAGTATATCGGAACACGTAAAGGGTTAGCTTTTGTCCTTGTACCATAGGGAGTAATTTCGTCAGCTGTCAGGCACATCCCTATTAAGCCACAGTAAGAATTATTAAAGCATTTTGAACCCACTTTTATCTGCAAGTATAAGTTCATAATTTATCAAGACCAATGCCTATTTAAAAATTAAGGGTTGAAATATTTTCATCAATATAACAACAAGTTTAGTAAAAATCTTTTTCAAGACCATCCTGTACTCTACCGTAACCTCGAGTTGAAGCTTATATAGGCTGATAATGTTTTTGTCATATTAAACAATCCAGTATCGCTAATTTTTTCTAGTATTTAATAAAATACTTTTTTTGGTTTTTATGCAGCCTTGTTTTGAATGTTCGGCACTTAATAAGTGTACTCAAATTGAGTTGGGAGTTGAACAACACAGGTTTTATGCCCCATAAAACTACTATTTAATTGCACAGCCCATCCCTAAGAAAATTATATTTTTTTAAAGGTATCAATACCAGTGGGGTTATTTTTGTGTCACTTTATATACTTTTCCATGCTTGTAATATGTGGTCCATTCACCTATCTGTTGGCCTTGATTAAAATGTCCTGAGCGCTTAATTGTACCGTCTATAGGATATCATTCCCAATATTCATCCGGCTGATCATTAAGCAGTTTTCCTTTTGAACATATAGTTTCTCCCTTGGCATGATACTTAATGGTAATGCCGTCGGCAATGTCAGTCTTTTTCAGATTTAATTCTTTGTTAGTTCTCAAACGCAGGCTTTTAAAAATATTGCTATCAGCAAACTAGACCCGCAATTCGCAAACACATTAGTGATAATAAATTAGGTGTCATGAAATTACTCCTTTGGTTATAGGGCTTATATAGCACCTCCAAAATCAATTAAAACATTTACATTATCACTGTTTTCCTCGACCATCTGCTGGGTTACCTTGGTTTTCCACAAATACAACCTTCTCAACGAATCAATATCCAACAACAATTTTAAACCTTGGTCGGAAACCTCCGTGTCATAAAGGTTGATCACTTCCAAATGCATATACTTTTGTAATTGCTGCATTGCATTATCGGTGATCGGATTTGAATGTAAGTCAATTTTGGTAAGATGCCTCAATTCGGGCAACTTGGCCAGCATAGTATCAGTCAGTCCGCAATTGGATAGGTTCAAAAAGGTAATATTTTCACCAATTTGTTTCAATAATGCAATTTGTTCCCCACCTATAATAGATCCCTCGTAACCTACATCCAATAAAAAATTGTCTTCTCCCAACCTATTGACCGAAAATCCATTTTCGGTCAATAACGCTACTTTTTGTTGATCAACCTCCTCAACCACAATAGTTTCAACATAGGGCCTGGGATTATAATCCAAATTATAATCCCTGATCATGAGTTGCAATAATTCCGGTGTCATATTTTTATGGTCGAACACTGCCAAGCTATCCGCTCCCGTATTTATCCAATATTCAAGGATTTTCAGTTCACTATAACTTAAAGGCTTGCCCTTTGGAGGCATAAATTTTTTATTGTTCAATGGTAGACTTATGCGTTTGAATAATTCACTTTCTTCCAAAACGCCCTGTACAATTGGATATCCACTTTCCGCCTCAGTGAATAAGTCCTTATATCCTTCAAGATTAAGACCTCCCTTTTGCTTATCATTATTATGGCAGGAGGCGCACTTTTGGTCGAACATAGGTTTAACAATATCTCCGTAAATTAAGATCGAGTCTTGATTTTTAGGTAGGATTCCTTTTTTTGAATCCGCAATTTCAAATCCTGCCATATTCTTTATTGCATCCGGGGCATAGGTAAGAAGGTATTCTTCTCCATGGGTAAGCACACCGCCTTGATGCCCTGTTAGTCCAACAAGGAATATAAATACTGAAGATACTATCATGGAATGCTTCCGGTCGTACTTAGGAATTTTCATTTTAAGTACTAATACCAAAACAGAAAATACCGCCACCCCGATCCCCAGCCATTTGTGCCGACCAAGTGTTTCTGCATTGTATTCCCCTCCCTGGGACAGTAACAGTCCGGTAGCAATAGTAATAAGGCTGGACACTATGACTGCCATTAGGGCATATTGAACAATGCGTTTATATATCTGCCTATCTTTCTTGAACAGACCAATACTTTCAATAATTACGGCCAAGACAATAAACCCAATGGGCAAGTGTACTACCAAGGGGTGAAATCTCCCCAAAAACAATTCCATATCCATTTTTACCTCTGCTATGTTAAAATATCCTTGATCACGTTGCCGCTCACATCCGTAAGTCTAAAATCCCTGCCTTGAAAATGAAAGGTAAGCCTTTCGTGGTCCAACCCCAATTGGTTAAGAATTGTTGCCTGTACGTCATGAACATGGACCTTACCTCTTATGGCCGAATAGCCTATTTCATCCGTTTCGCCAAAAGTGAACCCCTTTTTAACACCTCCTCCGGCCATCCACATGGTAAAGGCCTCCCCGTGGTGGTCCCGTCCAAAGAAACCTTGGCCCGATCTTGCCTCCATCATGGGAGTTCTGCCAAACTCACCGCCCCAAACAATCAGGGTTTCTTCTAAAAGTCCCCTTTGTTTTAAATCGGTAAGAAGTCCAGTCATAGCTTGGTCGATCCTACTACATTTATTGTACAGCCCAACATCTACCCCATTGCCTGCGCCGACCCCATGTGTATCCCATCCGTCATCATATAGCTGAACAAAACGCACCCCATTTTCTACCAACCTTCTTGCCAGAAGACAATTATTTGCAAAGGAGCTTTCCCCAGGAGTTACGCCATATAGCTTTTTAATATATTCCGGTTCACCATCTATACTCATAACCCCCGGCACCGATGTCTGCATTTTAAACGCCAGTTCATATTGTGACATTCGCGTTAGGATTTCAGGGTCCCTTGATTCTTGATATTCCAGTTCATTTATTTTATTTATGGCATCAACAGATTGTTTTCGCAGTGCTGCATCCACACCTTTAGGGTTTTGTAGGTTCCTGACCGCGGGACCTTTGGACTGACATTGTACGCCTTGATATACGGTAGGTAAAAATCCACTTCCCCAAAGGCGTTTTCCACCGGAGACCACCCCTCCCGAAAGCAAAACGATGAAGCCGGGCAGGTTTTCGTTTGGCGATCCCAATCCATAGGTGGCCCAACTGCCCAATGAGGGGCGTCCCTGTCTTGGCGATCCAGTCTGCATTAAAAACTGTGCCGGAGCATGGTTGAACTCTTCCGTATGCACGGCTTTTAGAAAACTGATCTCATCCACCACGCTGGAAAATTTTGGCAAATAATCGGAAACCCAGCTACGGGATTCCCCATACTGATTAAAACTGGCCTGCGAGCCCAGCATTTTAGGAGTACCCCTAATAAACGCAAAACGTTTGCCTTCCAGTAAGGATGGGGGACAATCCTGTCCATTCAATGTATTCAGCACAGGTTTATGATCAAAAAGCTCCAGTTGCGATGGCGCCCCTGCCATGTGCAAATAGATCACATGCTTTGCCTTGGGCAAAAAATGGGGGATTCCATTACCTGTAATAGGCGAGGGCGAATTGTTCGCGAACAAATTTCCTCCCAACATGGAACCGAGTGTCATGGCCCCCATGCCCGAAATACAATTTTTTAAAAAATGCCTCCGGGTATTGTATTCGCTCTCGCGATAATGTGCCTCGTTTAAAATATCCATATTACTATATTATCCTTTTACAATAAATTCATCCAGGTTTAGGAATACATTGGCCACCATGGTCAGTGCCGCCAACCTAGATTTATTTTTGCCTGAATACTCCAGTGCTACCTCAGGAAACTCCGAACTATCCATATTATTTACATAATGCAAAAGTGCATCGTTATATAGCTGTGTCAATTGCATTAATTTTTCCTCCTTAATGTTTTTGCCCATCACCTTGAAGTACCCAAATTTTATTTGATTCTCCAGCTGCTTGTCCGCCTCGAACATCTGTTTTGCCAATTCCTGCGAAGCTTCAAAGAAGGTTTTATCATTAAGTAAACTAAGGGCCTGTAAGGGTGTATTCGTCAGCACCCGACTTGAAACACAGGCCGACCTATCCGGGCTATCGAATACGATCATGTTCATAGGGGGGTTGACCCTTTTCCAAAATGTATATATTGAACGCCTATACATGGCATCGTCCCCTTGAATTACATATTCTGGAAGTGTGTTCCAGCCACCCGCAATTTCAACATCTGCATTTATAGCACTTGGTCCACCGATAGTTTTATTCAATAAGCCGCTTACCAACAAAATTTCATCTCGGATCTGCTCCGCTGAAAGACGTTTTCGGGACCCTCTGGAAAGCCAGTTATTGGCCGGGTCCAATTTTATTATCTCGGGATGCGAATTCGACGATTGTCGATAGGTAGCCGATAGGACCAAGTCGCGCAATAAAGGTTTTACCCTCCACTTGTATTCCTTCATCAATTTTACCGCCATCCAATCCAACAATTCCGGATGACTTGGATTTTTGCCCTGTGAACCAAATTCCTCCATAGATTCCACCAAGCCCCTTCCAAAGATCTGTTCCCAAAAACGATTTACCACAACACGTGCGGAAAGCGGGTTCTTACCACTTACCATCCACTGGGCAAATTCCAACCTATTGTTGGGCTCTTCTGTTTCCGATATACCATAGATATTTGGAATCCCCATATTGACCTCTTCCGTTAAATTTAGCCAACTACCACGATCAAATACAAAGGTTTTACGGGCCTTATCTTCTTGCAATTCTTGGATTATGGGAGTACTTGTTGTTGGGATTTGGGCAAGTTGCTCCAGTTTTTGCTTAATTTTCTTATCATACTTCGCCATAAGAGGTTCTTTTTCATAATAGAAAATCTTATCCAAATAGAAAAGATGTGCCACATAGCTCTCGCCTTTATGGAACTGCAAAAAAACATCGTGTTTACCTGTAATCTCAGGTATATCAACGATAAACTCCTTTACTTTCAACCCATTTTCCTCACGTTTGGAACCTTCCGTACTACCAATGCGTACCTCACCAATTTTTCTTCCATTAAGGGAATCCAAATGAATGGAAATATCACCTGCATAATCAAGAGATGCAGAGACTAAAAAGCCCATTTTATTAACTTTCCTCAAATCCACATTATTGTAGCTGGCCCATGAACTATCCTGAATCTGCCATAAAAAATTTAATCCCCCATCCAACTCTATAAACGGACTGGTCTTATCAAATGCTTCCGCTTCCGTGAACCGATATCCCAAATGAGTTAATAAGGCCTCTTTTTGGTCGTATAAGAAACGTGACTTTGATACTTGTGCGTCCTTGGGGAGCAAATGGCCATTAATGTATTCCAAGAGCTCTTCCACATCTTTTTTATTCTCCTTGGAATAGGTAAAAAGTTTAGGTTTTTCAAAATAAGAATCATCATCGACCGCATTATTGAAAAAAGCCATGGATTCATAAAACTCCTTATGCCTAAAAGGGTCATATGGGTGACTATGACATTGCACACACGCCATTGTAGTTCCTTGCCATACTTCGTAGGTCGTTGATACCCTGTCCACAACGGAGGCCACTCTAAATTCTTCATTATCCGTTCCACCTTCATCATTGGCAAGCGTATTCCTATGAAATGCCGTGGCGATCAACTGTTCCTCCGTTGGCTCCGGAAGCATATCCCCCGCCAATTGTTCAATTGAAAATTGATCAAAGGGCATATCCTTATTAAAGGCCGCTATTACCCAATCCCGAAATTTCCAAATTTCCCGATTGGTATCCTTTTCAAACCCTTTGGAGTCTGCATATCGTGCCAGGTCTAACCACATACTGGCCCATCTTTCCCCGAAGTGCGGAGACCCCAATAATTCATCTACCAATTTTTCGTATGCATCCGAGGAATTATCCTCCAAAAATGCATTGGCCTGTTCAATGGTCGGTGGAAGTCCCGTTAGATCTAAATAAAGCCTTCTCAACAAAGTATTCTTATCTGCCCTTACTGAAGGAGATAGTCCCTTTTCCTTTAATTTGGAAAATACAAATTGATCTATCGGATTCTTGGCCCAACCACTATCGACTACTACCGGGGGTACAATGCTTTCTTTAGGAGGAATATACGCCCAGTGTTTTTCCCATTTCGCCCCTTGATCGATCCACTTGGCCAAGATATCAATTTCCTCCTGGGAGAGTTGTGGAGACTCAAATGGCATCCTGATCTCCGGGTCTTTGGACACCAATCTTCTATACAGTTCACTTTTTTCATGGTTCCCCCGCACAATGGCAGGTTTACCGGATTGTGTTTTCCCAAAGGCATCTTCTTCAAATAACAAACTAAACTCTCCATTGGCCTTAACCCCTCCGTGACATCTTAAACATTTACTATTTAAGATGGGGCGAACATCGCGATTGAAACTTATTTCCTTATTTGATGAGTCATTGCAGGACCCTAAAAATAGGATAGTCAAAATCCAAGAAAGTATATAAATACTGTTTATACAAACAGATTTTGCCATTTTAAATATATGAATACATTTCATTTATAAATGCTTTTACTGTTTTATGCCGTCTTGGGCATTGGATTACCAAATAAATCCAGTATAGGTTTTCCATGCCCATCCGGGGTCGTATAAAATGGCCTTCCTTCTATAGTATAATGAGTTTCTGGATGTATTCCCAGGGCATGATATATGCTCTGATGTACTTGATCAATTACCACAGGATTTTCAATTGAGGAACAAGGTCTTTCATCGGCCGTTTTACCGTATACGAGACCTTTTTCGATGCCACCTCCCCACATAAGTATGGAACTGCCATTGGTAAAGTGCCTGTGCATACCATAGTATTTTTCATCCTCGATCAAATCAGGTACAAATCCTTGGTCTTGCACTTGTTCGCCAGGACGCCCCTCCATTATGGCGTCCCGACTGAATTCGCTGGCCAGAATAATTAACGTTCTATCTAGATGACCGCTCTCATCCAAATCTTTTATCAATTGGGCTATGGGCCTGTCTATTTGCTCTTTCATTTTAGCTGCACGTGTATGGCCATTTTCGTGCGTATCCCACCCGAGGAAAGGTTCGTATTCCGTTGAGACACTTATGAACCTACCCCCGTTCATGGCCAATCTTTTCGCCAGAAGACATCCCAGTCCAAATCTTCCTGTATTATAGGTGTCATATACTTCCTTTGGCTCTTGGGACAAATCAAAAACTTTGGCCTCAGGAGAATTTAACAGACGATAGGAAGATTCCATGGAACGCATTAAGGACTCACGCTGGTAATCGCTGCCTTTTTCCATGACCTTGCTCTTATTGGCCAATTCCTTATATAATTTATATCGGGCCTCAAACCTTTTAAGCGACATCCCTTGGGGCGGTCTAACGCTGTCCAAACCGGAAGAAGGGTCCGGTATTAGAAAGGGTCCGAATTCGCTGCCCAGGAATCCTGCCGTATGAAAGGCCTTTAATTCTTCGGCCTCTCCAACCGTGAATCGCTGGCCCATCGCGATAAATGGTGGTATAACGGGGTTGGTCGGCCCCAATTCCTTGGCAATCCAAGCGCCTATATGGGGGGCCTGAACAGTCTGTGGCGGCTCATAACAGGTATGCCAATGATATTGATGCCTCGTGTGCAATATATGACCAAGATCAGCAGATTTGTAAGAACGGATAATGGCGCCCTTGTCCATGACTCCCCCTATAGATTCCAGGCCTTGTGAAAAATCAAGACCGTCCACTATGGTCGGGACTTTTGGGAAAGTGCTCAGGACCCTCTTGCTCTCAACCCCTTTCTCGTAAGGCACATAGGCCTTGGGGTCGAAGGTCTCCGTATGGGCCATTCCCCCGGCCATCCAAAGCAGTATAACGGTATCGGCTGTGGATGTGATTTTTGGAGCGGAATTGGTGCAGGAGCTTAAAAAGCTGGTCATAGGTATAGTCGTCGCCGAAGCGGCCAAACTGGCTGCCGTCATTTTTTTTATAAAATCCCTTCGTGCGTTTTGATTATCCATTGCCATATTTAATTGATAAATTGAAATTCAGGTGAAATAAGGGTGGACCAAAATAAATCTTGTAACCCCTCTTTTTTTGGTTGATTTCCTAGTGCCGTAATCATTATTTTCTTTTCTTGATCTGTGGGTTCCCTGCCCAGTGATTTCTGATAGAGTTGCCGTATAATTTTTTCAGTATCGCTACCATACTTTTTAAGCCAAATATCAGCTCCCTCCTCCAGAACGTTGTTGAAAAATTCCCCATTGGTCAGTTCCAATGCCTGTAAAAGAGTGGCTTGTTCATCTCTGGAAGTGGTTACATTTTCCCTGCTCGGTCTCCCCAAGGCTTTCATGAACGGATGCTGTTCCACAAGACTTGCCCTGGCAAATTCCCCATCGTGGTCCTTAAAAGTAAAAGCGATCAGCTTACCCCAATTTGAGGTGCCGAAATTACGGACTTCTTCCCATTTACTATCATCGTACCCAGTACTTGTCCAACCTTCATTTGGTCTGTCGGCCGTACTTTTCCAACTGTTATCCGAGTTCAGCATTATCTCACTGCCGTCCGAAAAGTTTATTTTCATTGAGAACAGTATTCCGGCGGGATTGGCAATTTTTCCTTCGTTAACGCCTTCAATGGCTATCGTATTTGTTCCATTTGTCAAGACCTCCTGGACATTGAGCTTATCCACTTTGGTCCAATCCGTTCCTTGTGATATTTTTTTTTCATTTATATAAAGGGTATATGAATGATCAACGGAAATTAGGACAATTGCATTTTTTACAGATTTGTCGGGGAGTGGAAATGTTTTTCTAAAGTATCTTTTACCTGGTTCGGGCAGCACATCACGGTCGAACTTCATTTCTCTATGCCAAACCCTAGAGGAAGGCAGTTCGCTACCTTTCGGATTATAGGCAACGGCGGCATAAACGGGTTTGATCAATTGGCTTACGGCATCAGAGAACTGTTCGGCACTCATTCGCTTCAGAAGTGGGCCCTTGAATACATAATCCGATTTTATCTCCTCCATATTTTTGTAGTTGGCCGTTGGCAGTTGATATACCTTCGATGACATTATTTGTTTTATCAAATGTTTAAGGTCATATCCAGAATCTACAAAATCAGATGCTAGCCAATCCAGGAGATCGCTATCCCACGGTTCGTTGTCCATTTCATCTAAAGGCTCAACAATACCCCTGCCCATTAACCGCTCCCAGAATCTATTTGTAATAGTACGGTACAACCGCCCATTTTCCGGTTTTACGATTACCTCGGAAAGTTTAAGCAGTCGTTCTTTAAGGCTTTCTGCTTCCACATCGCCTAATTCGGGGTACAGGAAATTCACCTTTGCCATTTTGCCAATTGGTTTGTCGCAGCGGTTCAATTCCAGTACCGAGTCGGCAAATATGGATGCAAAACCATAAGACTGTTCCAAGGTAAGGTTACTTACAAAGCTATTATGACATGAGGCACATTTGACATTAACCCCCAATAAAGACTGGCCGATATTTTGGGCTGCCTGCATTTCTGTGCGTTGACTGGAATTCACCACACCTCTCCATTCGATTCCTTTTATAAAACCCTCTGAAACCTCGGTAGGATTGACCAGCTGCTTGACCATTAGATCATAGCGCTTATTTTCTTCCAGTGAGGTGTACAGCCATTCGGTAATTTGTTTTCTTCCTCCGGTTATGAATCCGGTTCCGCTATAGTCGTTACGCAGAAGATCGTTCCAAAAACTTAACCAATTTTGGGTATAGTTATGTGTATCGCCCAATAGCCTATCTATCAGTGCATTTCTTTTATTAGGATTGGAGTCTTCCATAAATTCCTTTACGTCCGCCGGTTCGGGTAGTAATCCAATAATATCCATGTAGGAACGCCTTATAAATGTTCTATCGTTCACCACCTCAGGCCAATCAATATCATTTTTTCTAAAGTAGGAATCGACCAATTTGTCTACCGGGTGGGTTTGATTTTGAGCATTTGGCAAATCAGGTTTTACAAGTGCCAATTCAGCTTCCGGGAATACCTTAAGTGCCTGATCGGACCAATGTGCTCCGTTTAGAATCCATAGCTTTATCAATGCTATTTCATTTTCTTTTAGCACCTTGCCTTTCTTTGGCATAACGTTGTCATCATTTGGGGAAAGGGTAATCCTTTTGAATAACTCACTTTCTACAGGTTTCCCGGCAACTATGACCGGACCGGATTCCCCTCCTTTGAAAACTCCCTCCTTACTGTCCAACATTAATTCACCTTTTTGCTTATTATCACTATGGCATTGATAGCAATTATGCGCAAAAATTGCACGAACCTCCAGGTTTAGTTTGTCCTTCTGTACTAATGACAACGAATCCGTTTTTTTTAACTCTGTAAGTAATGCCAGAGATTTACTATTGTCATAAGTATTGTTATTGCCAGGTAGGACACTCGTAAGATAATCCTCGCCGTGGGTAAGGCTTGCCCCCAAATGTCCTGCAATGGTAAGGAATAAGACAGTTAAAAAAAGTCCAAATCGATATATGCGATAATCATGCAATTTTTTATTTACCACATTTCGTAGTAATAATAATGTTACAACGGCAAAAAAGGCAGTCGCCATTCCTGTATATTGATGGTAGGATACTAAATCGCCGGTGTAATCATCGTAAGTACTAAGCAACCAACCCATTAAAGCGGCAATTATAGCAGTGGCCGCTCCGACAATAAGCATCCAATAAATTCCATCCCGCAATCCTTGGCGTTTTCCTCCAATCGTAAAAAGCTCAAAAACAAAAGCTACTACCAACAATCCGACAGGGAAATGCACCAACAAGGGGTGGAAACGGCCTAACAGCTGAAATATCCAATTAATATCTTCCATTTATCGCAATAATTTTTTTTTAAATGCCAATAGGCGTGGTATTCAGGTCCAACAATGTATTATTGTGATCCTGAATACCAATCGCTACTATTGTTCCCTGGCTAGAGGTAATATTTTAATATCCTTCGTTTTGCGTTAAACCGGGATTTACGACCACCTCCCTATTCGGTATGGGAAATAATAATTCATGTGATTCAAAAATATAATCTCCGGCCGAAAACCCTACCGACCCCCTTGGCGTTGTTGGGTTGGCTTTTTCCAATTCTCCGTGAGCGGTCAAAAGTGCTATAAGTTCTGCAGCACTCAAGGTTCTTCTCAAATCGAACCAACGATGATTTTCAAAGGCCAATTCAATCCTTCTTTCATGAAGTAGGATAGTCCGGAACTCATCTTGGGAAAGTCCCGAGACCGGATCAAGGTCTGCCCTATCCCTAACTTCGTTAAGATAACCATAAGCCTCATCATTTGGTCCAGACTGTTCATTGATCGCTTCTGCAAGCATCAATAAAACATCTGCATATCTGTAAATTGGCCAATTATTATCGGGGCGGCCTTGAATGGAATGTTCGTAACGGAACTTTTCTATAAAAGGAATTGCAACAAATTCGCCAGTATTCATATTGGTGTACCCTTCACTCACTGAAATGGCCTTACGTAGATCACCATCCTCATAATCCCCAATGATATCCAAAGTAGGGATATTCCATCCACCCCCACTTACACCGGGGAAACCTGTAACCTCACCATTTGTAAACTGAGGATAAAAATTATAGATGAACCCGCTGTGTTCCCCAAGGTCATTTCCTCCTTGAAATTGCACTTCAAAAATAGATTCTTTATGATTTTTGTTATTAGGGTCAAAAACATCTTTATAATTGGGTAATAAGTCATATACGTCGGAACTTACTACTAGATCGAGAGCTGCCTTAGCCTTTGTATAATCTTTTCTTGTTAACCAAAATTTTCCAGAAAGTGTAAGAGCAGCGCCTTTGGTCAATCTACCTGCCTCGGATGGAGGAACAGTATTGGGTAACGAATTTACTGCTATATCGAGATCATCTTCGATTTGCGCATACACTTCTGAAGTTGGGGAACGCTCCAATTCAAAGGCCGCTGAAGGATCGGTTAATGGTTCGGTTATCAGAATCACATCTCCAAAGTATTGTGTTAAAAGAAAGTAGTAATATGCCCTAAAAAATCGTAATTCTCCTTCAAACTTGGCCGCTGCATTAGCGTCGATGTCAGCACCCTCCAATTTGGATAAGGTTAGGTTAATATTACCAATGGTATTATAGGTGTCCCTATAAAGGTCATACATTCTGCCCGTACCGGAATTGTATTGCCAGTATTCAAAAGACTCAATATTGGGGGCATTCCCCCTATTCCCTTCATCAAAATGAACGGTGGTGTTGTCGGTAATCATTTCGCTATAAAGCCACTGGCTGGCCGTAATTTCCTGCAGCTGTCCATAAACACCAACAATAGCTTGGGTCACCTGTTTTTCATTTTGATAAAAACTACTTTCACCTAGCTGATTGGGATTTGGTTTGTCCAAAAAATCATCACTACACGAAAACATGAACAGCACCACCGATAAACTTATAAATATCTTGATTAAATTTTTCATTCTTTAGTTTTTTAAATATTAAAATTTGAATGTTGCTCCCAGAGAAACTGTACGTGCTAGAGGATATGGTGTTTCATCAACTCCAGGCCTTAGCTCACCACGGTCATTCGGTTGAGGATTACCATATTCATAATCCGTAAAGAGGAAAAGGTTGTCTCCATTGACATAAACTCTGAAAGCATCAAGAAATGAGGTTTCATTTAAAGGGATAGTATAACCTAAGGATAAACTTCTCAACCATACATGGCTTGCATCAGAAATATACCAACTGTTCCCCTCGCGTTCCCATTTCCAAAAATTGGAAGTAGGTCCCGCATCACCGGACATGGTCGTATACCTAAATCTATCCTTTGCCCTGGTCTCAACATTGAAGACCCCGTCCATGTTCATAGTGGTATGTTCTATTTGCGTGAAAACTTGATAGTTTTGCGCTCCAGTGAAAACTACATTAAAATCAAACGCCTTATAATCCAGACCCATATTGAACGCATAAACAAATTCTGGATGTGGATTGCCTATTTCAACAAAATCTTGAAAATCATAGGTAATTTCGCCATCTCCATTAGCGTCCCAGTACTTGAACGAACCTGGTACGGCCCCATCCTGAACAGGTGATGCGTCAATTTCAGCTTGTGATTGGAACACTCCAAGGTATCTAAATCCGTGCAACATAGCAATGGGCCTACCTACTTGGGAGACATGATGTGCACCATAAATTCCACCAGTTCTTATTTCGTCGTTATCCCCATCTATTTCGAGTACTTTGTTTTTATTGAACGAAATATTGAAATTACTACGGAACTTTAAGTCTTCGGTAATATTAGTTTTATAATTCAATCCTAATTCAACACCGGTATTTTCTACTTTGCCAATGTTTGTAAAGGTGGTCTCGAAACCAGTTATTACTGGCACATTTACGGGCAAAAGCATGTCCGTCGTGGTTTTTTTATAATACTCAGCTACAAAGCTAAGGCGATTATCGAACATCGTTAAATCGATACCATAATCAAATTGTTCTGATTTCTCCCAACCTAGATTCGGATTGGATAGTGAGTTTAAGATCTTACCTGGTTGGAAGGTTCCTCCAAAAATATAATTGGTTGTTCCAAGTGTAGATAAACTCGGATAATTACCAATATCATTATTTCCCGTGGCACCAAAACTTGCTCGCAACTTTAAATCATTAAGCCATGAAACGTCTTGCAAAAGAGCCTCCTCAGAGATTCTCCAGCCTGCTGAAACGGCAGGAAAATCACCCCATCTATTATCAGAACCAAATCTTGAACTGCCCTCCCGGCGATATGTGGCCGACACTAAATATTTGTTGTTATAATCATAGTTGATCTGCGCAAAGTAGGCTAAAAGACTCCAACTGGATTCTTGGGAATTTACTCCCAGGGATTCAGCTTGCTGTAAAAATCGAACATCATCGTCAGGAAATTTGGATCCATTTCCACTAATATTGCGAAAAGTGGACTCCTGTGAAGTATACCCCAACAAGGCGTTAAAACTGTGAACGTCGTTTAATACCTTTGAATAGGAAAGCAGTTGATCTGCAGACCAATTGAAGGTTTCGTCATATCGCTCGTTTAGAACTGCATTATTTGGCGCAGGCCTATTCCATGAAAAGCCTGACAAGGTAGATGGCGTAAACTGATTATATCTAGAATTGACCAAAATAGCATTTAGTGTTGATTTGAACGTAAAGTCTTCCAAAAACTTGAACTCCGCGTAACCGTTGGCAAGTAACCTGTTTGTGTTCAAGGTTGTTTTTTGTTCATGTAATATTTGCACAGGGTTGGCACTATTAAAAATTAAATCCCCCGGTGTATCCTTATCACCCAAATAGGCATTAAAACTTCCATCTTCATTATAAACCGGTTCCCTGGGGTCTACCCATAAAGAAAGTCCAACAGGGGTATGTCTGTTTCCTGCACCAATAATTCGTTCATTGGTCTTAGATCCAGATAAATTCAGCCCTACGGTAATTTTATCTGTAATCTTATTGTCTATTTTAGCCCTAACATTGAAGCGTTCAAAATTTGTTTTGATAACAACCCCGTCCTGATTCATGTAGCCCAAGGTAATTAACGATTGAGTCTTGTCATTACCAGAGGCGATGGACAGGTCGTATTTTGTAAATAAAGGAGAATTAGCTAATATCTCATCCATCCAATCTGTGGAAATGGTGTTGTTCTCAGGGTTACGAATGCCTTCCGGAATTTCACTTTCGGCAGGTTCCGATCCATTGCTGGCAATATATCTATCGATCCAACTTGATTTTTGAAATTCACCAAATTCCACCGCATTCATCATATCAACCCTGCGTTCCTCTGGAACATTCTGAAAACCTGTAGTCACATCCAATGTAACACTGGTCTTACCAGCCTTTCCTTTTTTTGTAGTAACGAGAATTACCCCATTGGAGCCTCTCGCCCCGTATATCGCAGTCGAAGCCGCATCTTTTAATATGGAAATTGATTCTATTTCATTTGGATTTAAACCATCGGAAGATTCAAGAGGAAACCCATCAATTACCCATAGGGGATCATTCCCTGCTCCCAATGACCCAAGGCCTCTAATGGAAATGTCCAGATTCTGACCAGGGCGTCCTGAGCTAGACGCTACGTTAACTCCAGCTGCCTGCCCCAATAACAATCTTGAAATACCTGCCGCGGGAACGTCCGCCACTTCTTCAAGGTCAACTACAGAAATTGCGGATATGATATCTTTCTTTCTTTTGGTACCATAGCCCACTACCACCACTTCATCAAGAGCATCTGTATTTTCGGAAAGCGTGATATTGATATTCTGTTGACCCGAAACAGGAATTTCTTTGGTTATATATCCTATATATGAAACTATTAAAATGGCGTCACTGTTTGCCTCTAGAACATAATTACCATCGAAATCGGACTGTGTTCCATTTAATGTGCCTTTCTCAACAATACTGGCCCCTGGCAAAGGAGTCCCGCTATCGTCATTTATTGTACCACTTACGTTGAACTGATCCGATACAGTTGTAGGTATGGATGATTTTGTAAGTGATTGCGCGAGGGAATCAGTTTTATGTTCAACTTTTTTTAGTACGATATGCGTGTCATAGACCTCGAAATCGATACCCTTGTTATGAAACAGGATCTCCAAGATTGCATTGATCGGTTTTTTTTTGAATTTTAAAGTAACCTTTCGATTCAAATCCAAATCGATGTTTTTATAAAAAAATCTAAATTCCGTTTTATTTTCGATTTCGGCGAAAGCTTCCTTAAGAGGAACTTCAGTTAAATTGAGGCTGATTATGGTCTTTTGGCTATATCCAGAATTGGCCTTAAGTTGTAAGAATGTAACAATTAGGAGTAAGAAGGTTATCCTCATTTTTAAATCGAGTTTCGGAATTGTTCCATAGGACAATTCCTTAGCATTGGTTTTTTTCATAATTTTGAATGATTTTTTAGTTGGTTATAAGGACTGATGTAAAATCAAATTTATTGATCGGGAAATGTTGACGCATTTCCCGATTTTTTATCAATTTTGTGTGGTGTTTTAATTCATTGGCAAAAGATTTTTATTTAGTGTTCATTATTGTCTTGGCTTTTTTCGGAATGATTACAAACTAGGTTTTATAATAATTGAATCATCGACCATTTCATATTCGAATTTTGTGTTCTTTTTAAAAACTTCCAAAACCTGTGATATCGTTTTAAGCTTAAATGTTCCCGTGTATCGTACACTATTCAGTTCCTGGAAATTATTAAGAATTTTTATATTATAATGCCTTTCAAGTTCCTTCACAATATCTGCAAATCGATCATTAGCAAAGTACAGTACTCCTTGTGTCCACGCTATATATTTTTCCACATCAACTTTCTCCACTGATAACTCTCCGTATTGAATGGCTGCCTGCTGGTTGGGAGATATAATTGTACCGTCCTCTAGATTATTATTCTCATTTGGTCTTAACACCTTTACACTCCCCTCTAATAACACGGTTGAAGTGGTGTCTTCATTTTCATAACTTGAAACATTGAACTTTGTTCCAAGAACACGAACATTCATTTTTTTCGTATGCACTATAAATGGATGATCAGGATTTTTTTGAACAGAAAAAAAAGCTTCACCTTCCAAATAAACATCCCTGCTATTGGGGTCTGTAAAAGCTACTGGGTATTTGAGTTTGGTCCCTGCATTTAGTTGTACTACGGTGCCATCTGATAATTCGATCTCAAAACGTTTTCCAAAAGGTACCGTCAACCTATTATAAATTAGCTCTTTATTTTCTGTGTTAACGGCTTCATATTTAAGCTTATCATTTTCTTGTTTTACCACTACCGCTTTCCCCTTCTTGTTCGAAATTAATCTCTTACTATTTTCATCAAGAATTTCTACACTACCATCACCGAATTCCAAGGTAATTTGAGGTTGCTTGGCAATAGGGATATTGGTGTCAGTTTCCGTTTTACTATCTAAATCAACATAAGTGTAAATAAAGAAGGTGGTTGCAATCAATAGTGTTATTACGGCGGCATATTTTAATACTGGGATAAAAATCTTGTGTATTAAACTTTCTTTCTCTGATGTTTCTTCCAATATACGGCGGTAAGCCTTCTCAGAATCAATATGCCTGAGAGCAAGGTCCAACTCTTGATTGGATTTTACAACTTCTTTAAAGTAGGCCCTGTTTTCTGGTTTTTTTAACCATAATTTCAGGGAAAGCAACTCTTCTTCCGAAATCGTATTGGCAAGATATTTAAGCACTAGAGTTTTCAATAGACCGTAGGTTTAATTATGATATTCTTAGGTATGATGCACAAAAACCATTATACCCTTAAAATATTCTTATTTTTTTTTGATATTGTTATAAGTATGGCTGTTTTTTTTGATTTGGCTAATCAGAAAAAACGAATATTTTTACTAACTCGGCAACAACCCAATTTCATATAGGCTTTTATTAAGGCTTATGTTTCTTAGCCATAAAATTTATGGATCGGAAATTTTCTCAAGATTAGTATTTGTTATGGATATGCGTATTCCTGGTTTAGAGCAGGCCATAAAATAAAGTTTTCAAACTTTATAAAAATATTAGTAATGTGCCTGCAGCGTATTTTTGCAGGACTTGTGAAGCACAATCAATTTAGCTTTTTGATAAATCACCTATAATTTTTTTACATAATAATTATAATATCCTCCGTATTAGTGTTATTTTTCATGTTTGTTGGCAATAATTATTAATATTAAAAGTAATTATGGATAAAAATGAGTGAGGAAGAAATATGGGAATGCATACAACAAAACGATAATCATGCCCTTAAAAAACTTTTCGATTTACATTACAGACGATTATGTATTTATGCCCTGCAGTTTTCCTGCCGCCTGCCAGATGCGGAAGATATGGTTCAGACCGTATTTATTAAGCTATGGACTAAACGTAATGAACTAAGTATTAATACTTCCCTAAAGGCTTATTTATATCGATCTGTGTACAATGAATGTATGCAAAGCGTTAGAAAAATTAAAAATCAAGAAAAATCTGTAGATGATATTAAATATGAAATGCTTCAGTCTCAAATTGAGGAAGATATGTCATTCGAACAAGATAAAATTGATAAAATCCAGAGCTTGATAGCGGAACTTCCCGCGCGTTGTAGAGAGATATTATTGCTAAGCAAAAAGGAAGGATTAAAAAATAAAGAGATTGCCGAAAAATTGGGCATCTCAATTAAAACGGTGGAGTCTCAAATGGGAATTGCGTTCAAAAAAATACGGCAAGGGTTTGTGAATGAAGAGTTAATACTTTTTATTTATTTCCACACAAGGTGTATTGACATTTGACCAATACATATTTAGGAAGGAGCTAACATTATGAACTAAATTATTCTATTGTCGAATCCCGAGTATTAAAAGACCTTTCTTAATGTAACTGAATTACACTCTTTAAGCACTGCCCAGTTAATATATGTGGTATCCGCAATTTCCCAAACCAGTTTCCCGATAATTATTAAACATGTACCTCAACAAAGTATAACAAGTTTTTGCAGACCCAACCGGCCATAATTATTATAATATTATTTATAAGAAAATCTAGAGATGGGATTAACATAGATTACTAAGTCATATAAAATAAAGTGTCTATTTCCCTGTTCCTTTATAAAAGGTGATAATTGCTTTTACATACATTATCAACATTTCCTGCTTTATTTTGGTATAAATCTCCATCAAATCGCTATTTCACCCCCTTAACCCTAAAGGAATATGTCCCGGAGCCTATTTCAAGAATGGTTTCTTCTCCATTGGATTCCAAAATAGTAATGGATGGAACCTTAGATATTGCTTTGTTTCCTTCCTTAATACTGGAAATTTCCACCGTAGGAATATAAACTTTAGCCTTAGTGTTCACAGGAATTTCGATTTTCATCTGTACTTCCCTCCCTTTCCAATTCCAGGCCGATGATATGTTGCCATTAATACTTTTATAGCTCCCATTTATATAATCCATCTCCTTACTAATGGCAGGTTTTATAATGATATTGCGATAGCCCGCATCCTCGGTATCTATACCTACGGCATGTTGAAACATCCATTCTGCCACCGAGCCAAAAGCATAGTGGCTAAAGGAATTCATCTTGGCATTAAGGTCCGAGTTCTCTGCATCATCTTTGGTATAACTGTTCCATCGTTCCCATATGGAAGTACTTCCGTTTTCTACGGAATATCCCCAACTGGGATATTCGGTCTGCTGGAAAATTTTATAAGAGATATCGTCATAGCCATATTTGGACAAAGCCAACATTACATGTTTTGTCCCCAAAAATCCAGTTGAAAATTTAAAGCCGTTTTTCTCTATTTTTTCCGCAAGCCTAGCAGCTCCTTTTTCTGCCAGATCGTTGGGGTACAAATCGAAATATAAGGCAAGGGCATAACTGGTCTGGGTATCCTCTATAGTGCGACCGTTATCTAAAATATACTTTTGGACAAAGGCGTTTTTAATATTTTCAAATAGGTTGGCGTACTTTGTAGCATCTTCAGTTTTCCCCAAAGCTTCTGCCATTTTAGCCATTAGTTTTGCATCATAACCATAAAAGGAAGCTCCTACATAATCGTGACTTGTCTCTTCGTTGACAGCAAGCCAATCCCCCCAATTGTTTCCTCCTCCAGGTCTTAGATAATCCGTGCTGGCATCTTCCTGAAACTGCATGAATTTCTCCATCCCTTTGTACATGTATTCCACAATACGGGTATCATTGTAGACCTTGTACAGATTATAAGGTATTATAACCCCTGCATCCATCCAAGCTGGGGCATATTGATTTGGCCTTGAGTACGGAAAAGGGGCAAAATTGGGATAGGCCCCATACCATCGTTGGGCGTCATCCAAATCGACTAAAAACTTGGTCATAAAGGCCGCTACATCTGAATTATAGGTGGCAGAACGCATGTAGATCTCGGCATCTCCAGTCCATCCCAAACGCTCATCCCGTTGTGGACAATCTGTTGGTATTTCAAAAAAATTGGCACTTTGGGTGGTTTTGATATTCTTGAAAAGTGTATTGTTCATTGCATTGGAAGAACCGAAGGTACTGGCATCGGTTTCTATGGAACTTAATACGTGTCCTGTAATGGTCTCCAGTGTAGGTTTTCCTGGAAAACCTGTAACTTCAACATATTGAAACCCATGATAAGTGAATTTTGGCTTCCATGTTTCCACACCATCCCCTTTTAAAATATAGGTGTCCGTTGCCCTAGCTTTTCGTAGGTTTTCGGTCTGTATCTGGCCATCGTTCTTTAAGATTTCCCCGAACCGGAGTTGGACTTTCGTGCCTTTAGGTCCCTGTACTTTAAGTTCGGCAATACCGGCAATGTTCTTTCCAAGATTAAAGACATAGGTTCCCGGACTAGGCTCTGTCATTGCTATGGGCTTCAGTATCTCGGTATTCTTGACCTGGGTTCCCGGATAGGCTTCCAATTTTCCATTGGGATAAGTATAGACTTTAGGTTTTTTCCATTGACTATCGTCATAGTTGGGAGTATCCCAACCTGCATTTTCCAAGCGGGCATCATAGGTCTCTCCCATGATAATATCCGCCTCACGGATGGCGCCTTCGTTGGATTTCCATGTTTGATCCGAAGCAATGGTCTCAATGGATCCATCTTCGTATTCAATTTGTATTTGCCCCATAAAAGATGGATTTACCCCATAGAACTCCCTCACCCTATCCAAACGTACCAGCAATGCATACCCTATATAACCTGCATACCAACCATCGGCAATGACTGCCCCTATGACGTTTTCGCCTTCCCTCAAGTTATTGGTAATATCGAAAGTCTGGTAGTATAAGCGTTTGTTATAGTCCGTCCATCCCGGCAAAAAATTAGCCTCCCCGACCTTGTTGCCGTTCAAGCGCAGTTCATAAAGACCCAAGGCCGTTGTATAGGCCGTTGCTTTCTTTATTTTCTTGTTTAAGCTAAAGGATTTGCGCAGGTAGCGGGCAGGTGGAAGGTATAGACTATCATACTTATCGGCTTTATTATAACCTACATCATGACCTATAAAGAGTCCTTGCCAATTGGCAAATTTTAAAAGTCCCATGGACCAATAGGCGGGGTTGCTCCATGTGGATACCATATCCGATTCGTCCCACACACGCACCTTCCAATAATATTTGGTGGCGGACACCAATGGAATCCCTTGGTATACGATCTGATTGGTCTGGTTGGAAACAACCTTACCGCTATCCCAAATATCCGCTTGGTCTTGCGAAAGTTTTTCCTTTGAGGAAGCCACCGTAATTTGATATGCTGATTGTACCCTATTTCGACCTTCTCCTTTTAAAATCCAACTGAATCGAGGTTGTCTAACATCGAGGCCTTCAGGGTTTTCGTGGTATTCTACCCTAGGTTCAAGTACGGTAAGGGATTTTGAATCCTCATTTTGGCAATAGGAACTGCCAACTATCAAGAGGGTAATACAAAGGAGCGCAAGTCTGTTCTTCATCGATTATTTGCCTTAAAAATTATATAAATCAAAATTTGGTCTTATACCACAATATTAACACCCATTCGAATAAAACCCATCCTGTACTGTGCTGTTTTAAGTTTCCCCAATAGCCTTGGAGCGGTAATCTATGAAGAATTGCAGCACGGTACAGGATAGATAGACTTTTTTCAAATCCTATTTTTACGAAAAATAGGATTTATTGACTTTGTGTTAACCCAATTAAAAAAAATGAAAAACATAATGCCATTATTGATTTCACTGTTGTACCTACAATTTGGCTTTGGACAATTGCCCCCTGTATTTGGAGAGGAATATGATGACAAGGCGCAACATTCGGAAATGATCAAAACCTATTTAACGCCCCAAAGGATTGTTTGGCAGTCAGATGATTCGGCGGAATCCATACGAAATGCCGAAACCCTTTTGAAAAAAGGAAACGGGCAGGTGGCCGTGAATGAAGAAAACCTATTTAGATTGATAAGTACAGCAGATACTAAACCTGCCATACTATTGGATTATGGCAAAGAGATCCATGGAGGAATCAAAATTTCAGCAGGAATCCGCGAAAGCAAAACACCTGTAAAGTTGCGCTTGCGATTTGGTGAATCGGTCGGGGAAGCAATGTCCGATATTGGGGGAAAGCAAAATGCGACCAACGAGCATTCCCTACGCGATTTTATTATTGAAGTCCCTTGGTTGGGAAGTATAGAAGTTGGCGAAACCGGGTTTCGATTTTTGCGTGTAGATGTAGTGGACGCAGGTATAGACCTTCCCATAAAGTCTATAAATGCCGCCTTTGTTTATAGGGATATTCCGTATTTAGGCAGTTTTGAAAGTAATGATGAGCGCTTGAACGAAATCTGGCTCACCGGGGCCTATACCGTACAGCTAAATATGCAGAATTTCCTATGGGACGGCATAAAACGCGACCGCTTGGTTTGGGTGGGCGATATGCATCCGGAAGTAATGACGATCAATACCGTTTTCGGAAACCACGAAATCGTTAACAAAAGTTTAGACCTGGCCCGTGACCAACACCCCCTTCCTCAATGGATGAACGGCATTAGCTCCTACTCCATGTGGTGGCTACTAATTCATAAGAACATCTATGATTACCATGGGAACCTTTCCTATCTAAAGGAACAGGAAACCTATATGATCTCTTTGCTGGACCAATTGAGCACATTCATCGACAAAGACAACAAAGAGATTTTAAACGGACATCGCTTTTTGGATTGGCCTACCAGTGAAAAACCCGAAGCCATACATGCAGGGCTTCAGGCCATGATGGTCATGACCTTTGAGGCCGGTTCGGAGATGATGGCAATTTTTGGTAGGGAGGATCTAAAAATAAAATACGTAAAAGTGGCCAAAAAACTAAAAAAACACAGTCCAAAAAATAATACCACCAAACAGGCCGCGGCTTTGTTAGCGCTTTCAAATCTTCAGGACGCCGAAAAAATAAATCGGGAGATATTGACCAAAGATGGTTTACAGGGCATGTCCACTTTTTATGGGTACTATATATTGGAGGCCATGGCCAAGGCCCAAGATTATGATGGAGCCATAAAACTAATCCGTGATTATTGGGGCGGAATGTTGGATTTGGGAGCTACCACATTTTGGGAGGAATTTAACGTGCTGGATGTTGCCAATAGCGGTAGAATAGATGAACTCACCCCAACCAACGAATATGATATTCATGGCGACTTTGGCGATTATTGCTACGTTGGCTACCGACATAGTCTGTGTCATGGCTGGGCGAGCGGACCAACCTCTTGGCTAAGCCAACATGTTTTGGGAATCAATGTGTTGGAGGGAGGCGAAAAGGTTAAAATTGAACCCCATCTGGGAGACCTTGAAAGGGTAAAAGGAAGTTTCCCTACAAAATACGGAGTACTAAAAGTAAGCCATACGATGAACACAGATGGAACCATAAAAACAGAAATCGAAGCCCCTGAAGGACTAAGTATAATTGAGTAGACTATGATTCGAAAAGCATTTAAAATGAAGGTCTATCCAGACCAAATAGAAGAATATACCAAAAGACACAATCCAATTTGGACAGAACTGGAAGAGGTACTAAAAAATCACGGGGTTCATAATTACAGTATTTTTTTCGATAGTGAAACCCATGTCTTATTCGGTTATGCAGAATTGGAATCCGAGGAAAAATGGAAGAGAATTGCCGATACCGAAATTTGTAAAAAGTGGTGGACGCATATGGCGCCTATAATGGAAACTAATGAAGACAATAGCCCCATGTCAAAAGATTTAAAAGAAGTTTTTCACATGCCCTGAAACAGAAATAGTTCCTTAAATACATTAATCGATCCCAAATTTCCAATTTATATGACGGATCGACTTTTCTATCTACACTACAGTTTACTCAAGGCTAGCCATTCTTCTTTGGTAGCAGGTAATTTTTGGTGTTCAAGCATTATTTGCCATTTCCCATCCTTTTTCATCAAGAGGGCATCGAAATGGATAAATCTTTCTGTTCGCTTGCCATTCTCTTCCAGTAATTCATGTCTAAATATACCTCTTTCAAATGCCGTGGTTATGTCTCCTGTCCGTTCGGAAAACCTAAAATCCAAATTCACTTTAGTAAGGCCTTTATTTGTTTTTTCCAGTCCATCTTGCCATTTTTTTAATGCCTCCTGCAAGGAATAACAAATCTTGCCAGTATCTGACACCAAAATACCATCTTCATGGAAGGTTGCACCGTACCCTTCAACATCCCCCGCTTCCACAACTTCTTTTACCTCATTCCAATAGGCGTTGAGTTCGGTTATACGGTTCTGAGAAATGGCATCACATGTAAACAACATGAATATCAACACTACTTTTAATATCGTCCTAGTCTCCATATAAATATTTAAATTTTATTATTAGGTCCTTAAATATAAATTATTACCCTTCTCTTCAAAAGATATCCTCCAAGTTCACAGCTTCACCAATAAAACACAATTCCACTATTTTATTCCCAATAGTAAGACGAATACAATAATTAAGTCCGTAAGCAGCGCTTTATCCATTTTCAATTATCCGAAAAATGCGTTAGTTTCTTTTTCGGCCTTGAAATATATGTAAGAGGCGTGACTTAAATTGGTATTATCTGCTAATACATGGAAAATCACATTACATTGAAATAGCTCAAAGTTATATAAAAAATAAAAATTAGCCACAAATCGGCAATTGGACAAAACAAATTAAAATCGAATACCAAATCAAATCCCGAAGGCGAACATTCCATCGTTTTAATGTTGCTCAAAGACCCGTATGAAAAAAGTGTTCACTTTATAAGCCGGTCTGGAATATTTTGCGATACTCCCTTGGTGTCATGCCAACGAATTTCAGAAAACTGGCATTAAATCTGCTTATGGAGTTAAAACCGGCTTCATAAGCAATGGAAGTAATGGGATCAGTAGTGATGGAGAGTTTTCTTTGTACAAACAATACCCGTTGCTGAATTAGGTAATAGGATAAAGATACGTCAAAAGTCTTTTTAAAAATGGCATTGGCATAATCGGAATGGATTCCTACTGCATGGGACACATCCGTGACTTTAATCGGTTTTGTGAAGTTTTGGGCAATAAATATGGCCATTTGCTCTACAAGGTTCATTGGGGGCAGTTCCATCTTGAGTTCCATATCGTCATTATTCGATTTTTGAAACATAAGTCGCTTTAAGTAGGCCTGAATTTCAAGGGCGCAAACCTCATTTAGATAGGGCATTTTGCTATCCAGGTCAAGTACCCATTGTTTAAACAAGGCTGTTGTTATTTGGAGATTCTGCACAATTTCAAACATTTGTATCCGACCCTTAAAAAGTGTATCCAAAAATAATTTGGACATATTCCACTGCGATATCAGCGCAAAGGGAATAGTGATTACGTAGTATGGCGCATCGCCATTGTAGTCAACGATTTGGTGTGGTAGCAATGCCCAGAATACTACAAAGCTTCCCTTTTCAACAAGTATTTTTTTGTCATGGATCAAATAGGTGATTGATCCTTCCGGTAAATAATTAATCTCTATTTCATTATGCCTATCGGGCCTTCTCATGACATTAGGGCGCCAAACTTCACAGGTAAGACCATAGGGGCTTAAATCTTCTCTTTTTTCATCGAAATGCTTTAACATATAGGAAAATGATAGGTATTTATTCAAATATAGGAAGTATGTGTATAATTGCGAGCATATCTTAGCACTTGGAAAGACAGATATCCGATTGTTTTATTTTTTACCTTTTTCGTAAGTAGCCATCATATTCAATCCCTCAGGAGGATAAACTAGGTTGTTTGCACTTACGAATATAGAAAATGGACTGGACGATGCTGGGTTCATAGTTGGCATAACACCTCGAATAATTTTGAAACAACAAATCCGGTTTCAACGCGCATAATCGAGTGGTACAATTAGATGACCTATTTCCGAATTCAAAAAAAATACTCGGAAATAACTGTTTAAAGGATGTAGACAAAAATTAAAATTAAAAAATAATATCATGAAACTTGTTAAACTAATTACATTAGTAATATTGACCTTAACCACAACTGTGGGTTTTGCTCAAAATAAAGCCTCTGACTATCTCAGTATGAGATGGGGGGATGTTGCCACCGGCATGCCCTTGGAGTGGTATGGATCTAACGAAGCGCAATTGGTTGCAAAAAATTTAATACTAAGTCAGAAGGAAATCGGAGGATGGGAAAAAAACAAAGACTACCATCATGCATTTTCTGAATCAGAGAAATCCTATTATAACAACAACAAGGCTGAAATTGGAGCAACTTTCGATAACGGGGCAACTATTACTGAACTGAACTTTCTTGCCAAAGTACATACACAAATTAGGGACAATCAGTATAAACAAGCTTTCGAAAAGGGGCTCAATTACATCTTTGCTGCTCAATACGAAAATGGCGGATGGCCACAGTTTTTTCCCGTACGCCCAGGAAGTGTAGCTTATTCTGGCCATATCACTTATAACGATGATGCTATGGTCAATATTATGAAATTTCTAAAAAAGATTAGTTCGGATAACAAAGAATATACATCACTTCAATTAAGTGCCGACAAGAGGGAAAAAGCCAAAAAGGCGTATGAGAAGGGCATTCAATGTTTTCTTGATACCCAAATCATATATAAGGGCCAACCCACAGTATGGTGTGCCCAGCATGATTCGGTGACACTTGCTCCGGCAAAAGCCCGTAGTTATGAGCTTCCTTCGTTTAGTGGTTCCGAATCTGTGGGTATCGTACTATTATTGATGGACATAGATAATCCTTCAAAAGAAATTGTTACTTCTGTAAACGGCGCGGTACAATGGTTTGAAAAGAACCGAATTGAGGGTATAAAAATAGAAACGGAAATCAAAAAAGACGGGGGAAAGAATAGAATTGTTGTCGAAGATAAAAATGCCCCCACCTTATGGGGACGCTTTTATGATTTAGAAACCAGCACCATATATTTTTGTAGTCGGGATGGTGTCAAAAGAAACTCACTGGCAGACATAAGTGACAATCGAAGGAACGGTTATGGTTGGTATACAAATGCACCAGAAAAAGTATTAAAAAAATATCCGGAATGGTTGGCGAACACTAAGCTATCAAGGAATTAATAAACATGCCGGGCTTTTTTGCCCGAGTTTCAAGATAACTTTATAGTCTATATTTGGAATACCCTTAAAACTTCAATATGAAAACATTCTATTTGTTTATTTCCTTTTGTTTGGTATACTATACCACAACTTATGCCCAAATAAATCAAAAAAACAGAGTAATTGTTTTAACCGACATTGAAGCAGACCCAGATGATACGCAGTCTTTGGTGCGTCTGCTTTTGTATTCCAACCAAATTGACATAAAGGGAATTGTGGCTACGACCTCTTGTTGGTTACAGCACAGAATAGCCCCAGAATCTATAGAAAAGGTTATTCAGGCCTATGGCAAAGTGCATCCCAACCTTTTAAAGCATGAAGCTGGTTTTCCCAAACCGGAAGCATTGGTATCACTTATTAAAAACGGCCTTCCGGAATATGGCATGAAAGGCGTAGGCGACGGAAAAAACTCAGAGGGTTCCGAGTGGATAATCAAAACATTGGAAGAAAAAGATGATCGCCCGTTGTGGATTTCAGTTTGGGGTGGTGTCAATACTTTGGCCCAATCCCTTGACCAAATTCGGAAAACTAAAAGCAAGAAGGAGGCCCAAAGAATTATCTCAAAACTCCGAGTCTATACCATCTCTGACCAAGATGATAGTGGTATTTGGATAAGGAACAATTTTCCTGAGCTTTTTTATATCGTTAGTCCGGGAGATTATTACGGCACTGCCACCTGGACGGGAATCAACAGCTATATAAAAGGAATAGACAACAGTTTGATCAGTAATTCCTGGATAGCCCAAAACATTCAACAAAATCATGGGCCACTAGGTGCCGAATACCCAGATGTTGCATGGGGCGTAGAGGGAGACACACCAGCATTTTTATCGTTAATACCCAATGGACTTAACGAAGCTGAGCATCCGGAATGGGGTGCCTGGGGAGGACGCTATGAATTGTACAAGCCCGATTTCTCAAAAACAAAAGAAGGGAGCTCCATTGTAAAAATTGCTCCTGAGACCAGGGCAATTTGGACCAATGCGGATGATAATTACACCCCCTACGTTTCTAAGGAATATGGCCGTTCCGTTAAAATGGATACCATTACATTCAAAGATAACAAAGTAACGTTATGGCGCTGGAGGGAAGATTTTCAAAATGATTTTGCCGCCCGTATGGATTGGTGTACCAAAACATATGAGGAAGCCAACCACCCACCAGTTCCCGAATTAACCCATTCTAGTCGCCTAACGGTAAAGTCGGGCGAAGCCTTTAGCCTGGATGCATTTAATTCTACCGACCCTGATGGTGATAATCTAAGTTATTTGTGGTTCCATTATCCAGAAGAAGGTTCATTTAAAGCAAAAATAGATTTAGGTGCAGAGAATGTTCATATTGTAAATCTTAGGGCCCCGAAAGTAGAAAAGAAAGAAACAATTCATTTCATTTTAAAGCTAACGGACAAGGGCTCCCCTCCATTGTCAAGATACAAGCGTGTAATTGTTACGGTACTTCCAAATTAGTCGGTACCCACGAATTGGGAATAAAATAAAACGACCATGAATAAACTAATTTTTATACTTACCTTCTTAATTCTACAAAGTTGTGCCACTAAAAACAGTAAGCAAACTGTAATTAAACCTAGAATTCTTATCAGTACCGATATAGGTGGCACAGATCCGGATGACAATCAATCCATGATTCATTTTTTAATGTATAGCGACCTATTTGAAACCGAAGGATTGGTTTCTTCTCCCTCTTATGGTTTTGGAACGAAACAAAATATCCTAGACATGATCGCTTTGTACGAAAAGGATCTGCCCAAGTTAATAAAGCATAGTGCGGAATTTCCTTTGCCGGATTCGTTACGGGCTGTCACCAAGCAAGGACGAAAAGGTGCTGCTCCCTATAAGGGCTTCGACTCTTCGACCGAAGGCTCTGATTGGATCGTGACTTGTGCAAAAAAAGAAAGCAATAGGCCTCTTTGGGTTCTCGTATGGGGAGGACTTGATGATCTGGCCCAGGCTTTACATGACGCTCCTGAAATTCAGAATGCAATTAAAGTGTATTGGATCGGGGGTCCCAATAAAAAATGGAGCACAAATAGCTATGCCTATATTGCAGAAAAATTCCCTAAGCTTTGGTTCATTGAGGCCAATGCTACATACAGAGGTTTTTTTAGTGACAGCAATGTACAAGATAGTTTAAAAGGCGATAAATATTACGAAAACTACATAAGCGGGGGCGGATATTTGGGCAAAGATTTTAAGAATTATTATAAAGGGGATATTAAAATGGGAGATACACCCTCACTTCTTTATGTAATGAACGGAGACCCTAACAATCCTCTGGCTGACAACTGGGGAGGTAGATTTGAAAAATTCAGTCATAGTCCAAGGTTTGTATATGAGCGAAATACGACCCTTGCCGATACCGTTTCGGTATATTCCATTGTAGAATATCAGTTAGATGGTCCAAAAATAAGCATTCCTTTAGATTCTACTTGTTTTACAATGACGGTACATGCAGGAGTTGGCGAACAAAAATGGCCAGGATTTTATCTTGGTGATGGTAAATTTGCGATCAGATATGCACCTAAAAAGTCGGAAACATTAACTTACAAGATTACTTCAGATATTCCAGGATTCCCGGAGCATAAAGGTCAATTGGTGGTAAATAACCTGTGGCCGGGAAAACCTTTGCCCAGTGATTATAAGCTAGGGGCAAATTGGTATACGGACTCCACTGACCCACAATTGTTCGATAATGAATGGCAAGGTGCTAAGACAGTACTTAAATGGCGTAGCCATGTCTTAATGGACTGGGCTAAGCGCTGGACCTGGTTAAAAGAGTAATGAAAGGTATCACTTAAGAATTCAAAAATGCCTAGACTCAACTGACCATATATAAAAGCTACCCCACGTTTGTAGTTTTAAATATTTATTGAAAAGTCCGGAATTTTCTAATCTATCTTTTGGGAAATCCTAAAAATATTGAGTTCTTTCCTTTACAGATCGACTACATTTTTTGGATCAATCTCAAAAGTTGGGTCTAAAGAGAAAAATAATTTTCTTTGTGCTTTAAATTACATTGATGAATAAAGGCACTGAGTTATCCTTGTTAAGTTTAATATTACCAGAAGGAATATTAGAGTA